>NZ_CAXUTF020000001.1:0-1409350 GCF_964254315.1 Allobosea sp. LjRoot90 | reverse complement strand
GGGCACGGCCGCCGAGGCCCGCGCCGGCTTCGACCTGCTCTCGGGCGAGGCGCATGCCCAGGCGGTCAGCGTGATGATCGACGAGAGCCGGCTGGTGCGCGACACGATCCTGTCGCGTTTGCGCGGGCCACTGCTGACGGCGCCGGGCGGACAGGTTGCAGCCGCCTTCAGCGCCGACCTGCCCGGCCGCAAGGGCGCGGTGCTGATGGCCGCCCCGGTCCCGCAGCCGCGCTACGCCCTCTGGGGCGAGGCCTTCGGTGGCGCCGGCAACACCAGTGCCGACGGCAATGCCGCCGGCCTCAGCCGCCGCAGCGGCGGCGCCCTGCTCGGCGCCGACTTGATGCTCTACGACAATCCCGGCTCCTCGCTCAGGGTCGGTGTCGCCGGCGGCTACAGCCAGTCGCGCTTCGACCTCGATGCCCGCCTCTCCACCGGCAAGCTCGAGAGCGGCCATGCCGCGCTCTACGCCGGAGCCCGCTTCGGCAACCTCAGGCTCGACGCTGGCCTGGCCTACACCTGGTCGGAGAGCGACATCCGCCGCCAGGTCCAGATCCGTGGCTTCGGCGACAGCTTGCGCCTGCAGCGCCCCGGTGCGGTGGCGCAAGGCTTCGCCGAGCTCGGCTATGGCTTCGCCTTCAGCGGTTTCGCGCTCGAACCCTTCGCGCAATTGGCGCTGATCCGGGTCAGCACGGATGCCGGCACCGAGCAGGGCGGCGCTGCGGCGCTCCGGGTTCTCTCCTCCGAGCAGGTACTGGGCTTCACCACGCTCGGCCTGCGCGCCGAGGCGCAAATCGGCTCGGCCCCGCTCTTCGCCCGCGCCATGCTCGGCTGGCGCCACGGCTTCGGTGAGCTCACCCCGCAGGCGAAGACCGCCTTCGCGCTGGGCACCACCCCGGCCCGCGTATTCGCGGCCGAGATCGATCGCGAGGCGCTCGTCGCCGAGGCCGGCCTCGACTGGCGCATCTCCCAGGCCACCGCGCTCGGCCTGACCTATTCCGCCGCCATCGGCGAGCGCTCGCGCGATCACGCCCTCAAGGGCAGGGTCGAGATGAAGTTCTGAGCGAAGGAGGCCGATAATCTCGGTTCGGCAGGCCGGCGTTCACTCGCCCGTAACCATCTAAGTCGATGCTTTTCAAAAGCCTTGCCTTGGATGTGCCATGCTGACCCGCCGTTCGTTTACCCTGTCGTCCCTCACGATCGTCGCCCCCGGCCTGTCCGGCTGCGGCGGGGGCAGCATCGTGGCATTGCCGGACATCGTCCCGAGCCGGACGAGCCTGACGCGCACGATGGCGCGCCCGAACTATGCCGATGTCTACCAGGGCTATCCAGGCGAGCGCTTTTCGGTGCCGGCGATCGACTATGCCAGCATCGAACCGCGCTATCTGCGCCAGACCGTCGAATTCCGCCGGGCCGAGCCGCCGGGCTCGATCGTCGTCGATCCCGGCTCCTACCATCTCTATTTCGTCGAATCGCAGGGTGTCGCGACGCGCTATGGCGTCGGCGTCGGTCGCGAGGGCTTCGGCTGGACGGGCGTGGCGAAGATCAACATGAAGCGGGACTGGCCCGACTGGGTGCCGCCGCAGGAGATGATCGAGCGCGATCCGCAGATCAGGGCCCAACTCGAGCCGACGCCGCGCGGCCCCGGCGTCCGCGGCGGGCCGAAGAGCCCGCTCGGTGCCCGCACCCTCTATCTCTTCGGCGAGGGGCGCGATCTCGGCTACCGCATCCACGGCACGACCGAGCCCTATACCGTCGGCACCAACGTCTCCTCGGGCTGCATCCGGATGATCAACCAGGACATCATCCACCTCTACGCCCGCGTCGCGCTGGGAACGCCGGTCACTGTCCTGCCTGTGTGAGGCTCGTCGCCGTCGGACGATCGATGGCGGTGCGGGTGGAAGCTACGTCCCGCTTCAGGCGGCCTCGGCAAATCGCCGGGCTATGTCCTTTCCACTCCTATACCCGGCAGCAAGGTCCTCGCTATCGTCGTCAGCGATGCCTGCGTCTGGCTTCAGGCATGATCATGTGCTCCTGCTCGCCCACCGTACCCGCCCATTGGCCTGACGCGGGTTAGTTTCAGCTTGTGCCGATGCAGCGCCGCATCGGGTACTCCGGCCTGTCACCACAACAAAAAAGCCCCGCCCTTTCGGGCGGGGCTCCTCAGGATCGGCAGGGCCGATCTTGACTGACGGATCAGCCGCCGTCGTGGGTCAGGATGTCGCGATCCTTGGTCTCGGGCACGAAGAGCATGCCGATGACGAAGGTCATCATCGCGATCACGATCGGGTACCAGAGGCCGTAGAAGATGTCGCCGGTGCCGGCCACCATGGCGAACGAGGTCGCCGGCAGCAGGCCGCCGAACCAGCCATTGCCGATATGGTAGGGCAGCGACATGCCGGTGTAGCGGATGCGGGTCGGGAAGAGCTCGACCAGCGCCGCCGCGATCGGGCCGTAGACCATGGTCACGTAGATGACGAGCACGGTCAGGATCGCGATGATGGTCAGCGACTGCGCGCTGAACAGCGCGCCGAGGAACGTCGCCTTGACGATGCGGGCGTCGCCCGCCGCCGGGTAGCCGGCCGCGACGGCTTCCTTGCCGATATTGGCGGCGAAGGTGGCGTCGATCGCGACGTCCTTGCCGTTGACCGTGACCTTGGCAGGCGTGCCGGCGGGAGCCGGAGCCTGGGTGTACTGGATCGCCTGCGCGGCCAGCGTGCGACGGGCGATGTCGCAAGGCTGGGTGAAGATGCGCACGCCGACCGGGTCGAAGACCGAGCCGCAGGTGGCGGGATCGGCAACGACCTGGACCTTGACGTTCTCATGGGCCGCGGCGAGGCCGGGATTGGCCACCTTGGTCAGCGCGCCGAACAGTGGGAAATAGGTCAGCGCCGCGATCAGGCAGCCGGCCAGGATGATCGGCTTGCGGCCGATCCTGTCGGACAGCGAGCCGAAGACGATGAAGCCGCCGGTGCCGAGGATGAGCGACCAGGCGATCAGCACGTTCGAGGTGTAGAGATCGACCTTGAGGATGCTCTGGATGAAGAACAGGGCGTAGAACTGGCCGGTGTACCAGACCACCGCCTGGCCGGCGGTGAGCCCGAACAGCGCGAGAAGCGCGATCTTGGCGTTCTTCCACTGGCCGAAGGCTTCCCCGAGCGGCGCCTTCGAGCCGGTGCCCTCTTCCTTCATTTTCTGGAACACCGGCGATTCCTGCATCTGGAGCCGGATGTAGACCGAGACGGCGAGCAGGACGATCGAGGCCAGGAACGGAATGCGCCAGCCCCAGGCGGCGAACTCTGCCTCGCCCATGGTGGTGCGAATGCCGAGGATGACGATCAGCGACAGCAGGAGGCCGAGCGTCGCCGTGGTCTGGATGAAAGAGGTGTAGAAGCCGCGCCGTCCCGGAGGAGCGTGCTCGGCGACATAGACCGCCGCGCCGCCATATTCGCCGCCGAGCGCGAGGCCCTGCAGCATGCGCAGCGCGATCAGGATCACCGGCGCGATCCAGCCGATCGTGTTGTAGCCTGGAAGGAGGCCGACCAGGAAGGTCGAGGCGCCCATGATCAGGATGGTGACGAGGAAGGTGTATTTGCGGCCGATCAGGTCACCGAGCCGGCCGAAGAACAGCGCGCCGAACGGGCGCACGAGGAAGCCGGCGGCGAAGGCCAGCAAGGCGAAGATGGCGCGCGTATTCGGATCGAAGGCCGAGAAGAAATGCGCGCCGATCATCGCGACGAGCGAACCGTAGAGGTAGAAATCGTACCATTCGAAGACCGTGCCCAGCGAGGAGGCCAGAATGACCTTCTTTTCCTCTCTGGTCATCGGTCGCGGCCCTGCGGCCGCCGATGCATGTGCCATGCTCATGAAGCGCTCCCGTTTTTCGTTCCCCCGGGCGCCGCAGACCATCTGCTGCGCCCTCGTGCCGCCTGTCCGGCGGTTCTTCGCTTGGAGCCGGCGCTAGGGCCGACTCAGGATAAAAGGCCTTGGAAAAGCCAAGTTTGATCGGCTACGAATGCTGCCACCCCCGGCAATCTTCAACCGAGCACTTGGTCTTGCACCGAAAGGCGTAAGACGAAGGATTGAGCGCTCGGCCAGGGCGATGCGGCCCCATGACTCGCCATGGGCGAGCTGAGCGATTAACTTCTCGCTAACCATGTCGCGCCGCTCAGCGGCGAATGGATGCAGGAGGAGTTCGGCCATGAAGCGCGATGCTGGCCTGCCGCTCACCGTGCTGCTCGCCGGGTTGTGTCTTGCCGCTTCCCCGGCTGCGGCGGCGCCGGGCTTCGTGGCGGCCCCGGCGTCCGGAGTATCGGGGCCCGCTCCACGGTTTGCGCCGATGCGGCCGATTGCGCGGCCTGGCCACGTCTCCCGCCGCCATGCTGGCTACTATGGTGGTGGCTATCCCGGCTTCTACGGCTGGCCCAGCGGCCAGCAGACCGTGGTCGTGCTCCCGGAAGCCAGCGAGCCGCCGCCGGTCAAGGAATCCTCGATACCCGTTGCGATCGGTATCCCGCGGCCGCCGGCGGCCGATCCGGTGCTGTATCGGATCGAAACCTATCGAGGCCGGCCCATCGTGCGGGTCATGCGCTTCAGCAGCGACGGCCGGGTGGCGCGGCGCTGAGCTTCAGCCGCGCCGGGTTGCGGCGTAGAGCGCGATCGCGGTGGCGTTCGAGACGTTGAGGCTCTTGATCGCGCCGGGCATGTCGAGCCGGGCGAGATGGTCGCAAAGCTCGCGCGAGCGCTGGCGCAGGCCCTTGCCCTCGGCGCCCATCACCAGGACGAGCGGGCGGCGCAGCGGGACCTCGTCGAGCGAGACGTCGCCCTCCGAATCGAAGCCGAGCCGCAGGAAGCCGCGCTCGCCGAGCTTGTCGAGCGCATCCCCCAGATTCTTCACCGCGATCAGCGGCACGTGCTCAAGCGCGCCCGAGGCCGATTTCGCCAGCACGCCCGTCGCCGCCGGCGAATGGCGGATGGTGACGATCACGGCGGCGACCGCGAAGGCGGCGGCCGAGCGCAGGATCGCCCCGACATTGTGCGGATCGGTGATCTGGTCGAGCGCCAGCACGATCGCATCGTCCGGCAGGCTGTCGAGATCGGGCGAGGGCAGGGGATCGCAGATGAGATAGAGCCCCTGATGCACCGCATCGGGCGTCAGCAGCCGGTCGATCTCTGAAGGCCGGACCATTTCCGGTTCGATCGGCAATTCGCCGATCTCCTCGGCCAGGCGCTTCAGCGCGTTCTCGGTGGCGAGCAGCTTGCGGAAGCGCCGCTGCGGATTGCGCAGCGCCTCGATCACCGGATGGGCGCCATAGAGGATCGCCTCGTCGATCTCGCCCGGTCGGTGCGGCGGCGGGCCGTCGCGGTGAGGGCGGCCTTGGCGGCTCTGGAAACGGGGACGGGACGGGGCGGACATCATGGCTCCGGAAAGGTGACGCCATGCCCTGCCATGGCGCGGCCGGCTTGGCCAGCCCGAAGGCTGCGCAGCGGGATTTTCAACGCACCTATCGCAAGGAGATCATGCAGATGGCGAAGACAGATGACCACTTGTTCGTGGTGACCGGCGGACCCGGCGCCGGGAAGACGACATTGCTCACCGCGCTTGCTGCCGCAGGTCACCGGATTGCGCCGGAGGCGGGGCGGGCGATCATCCGCGACCAGCTCGCCATCGACGGGCCAGCCTTGCCCTGGCGCGACCGCGCGCTGTTCGCCGAGTTGATGCTCGGCTTCGACATGCGCTGCCATGGCGACGCGCAAGGAAGCGCTGCCACCGTCTTCTTTGACCGTGGCATCCCCGACATCGTCGGCTATCTGCGGCTCTGTGGGCTGGCGGTACCGGAGCATCTCGACCGGGCGGCTCGCGCCTTCCGCTATGCCCGCCTTGTCTTTGCCGCTCCGCCCTGGCGCGAGATCTATGCGCAGGATGCCGAGCGCAAGCAGGACTTCGCCGAGGCCGAGCGCACCTATGATGCGGTCACAGCAGCCTATCGCGACCATGGCTACGAACTGGTCGAACTGCCGCGCGCCGATGTCGCGACCCGCGCCGCCTTCGTGCTGGAACGGGTTGAAGCGTCGATGCGAAGCCTCGCTTCCGGACGATAAGAATCCGCGCTAGGCTCGGCTGCTCGCCGCAACCGGAGAGGCGTGTCATGGCGGAAGGCCTCGAAACCGGCACGATGCGCTCGGGCCGGACGTTGAACCATCTGGTGCCCGGCCGCGATTGCGGCGATTGCGTCGCCTGCTGCGAGGTACTGCGCATCGTCGATCCGGAGGTCGGCAAGCCGGCTGGCGTGATGTGTCGCCACAATACCGGCAAGGGCTGCAGCATTCATGCGACGCGGCCGGAGATCTGCCGGAGCTGGTTCTGCCTGTGGCGACGCATCGATGCCATGCCGGACGAGGCGCGGCCGGACCGCAGCGGCGTGATCTTCTGTCTCGAGGGTGAGGACGGCCATCCGAATCCGTTCGCGCGCTTCTGCGTCGTGGCGCGCCCCGTCGCCAACCCGCGGGCACTGCGCAGCAAGCTGGTCAGGCAGGTCGTCGCCATGTTCGCCCGCCAGGGCGAGCTGCCAGTCTGGGTGCACCGCCATGGCGTGCGCAGCCTAGTCCATCCGCCGCCCGACCTCGCCGATGCGATCGAGCGGCCGCAGACGACGCCGTTCCAGGCCTTCGTCCCGGCTGCGCACGCCTGGCGCAGGCGCCATCGCGCCATCTGGCCGCAGGGCTGAGCGGGCGGTCGAACAGAAAGCGCGCGCGATGCCTTTTTGGCGTTGACAGCCGGCTGACCTCTCCTCATAAGTCCGCCCGCGCCTGCCGCCCTTCACAAAAGTGAAACAGGCGGTTGCGGCCGGCCTTCGGGTCAGCCTGCGGCAAGGCGGGGGAATGTCCCGAGCGGCAAAGGGGGCGGACTGTAAATCCGCTGGCTATGCCTTCGCAGGTTCGAGTCCTGCTTCCCCCACCACCTTGCCTTTTGGGCGTTGGTTTTCTTCAGCTTTTCGGCGCCACGCCCGCACCCGACGTCAGGTGCGGGAACAAATGTTCGCCTTGGCCCGGCGCGCTATCGCAACGGCGGCGCGTAGAGCACGCCGCCCATGTTCCAGAGCTGGTTGAGGCCGCGTGGTATGGCGAGCTGCGAGCCGGTGCCGAGATTGCGCTCGTAGATCTCGGCATAGTTGCCGGTCGCCTTGATCGCCCGGATCGCCCAGGAGGCGTCGAGGCCGAGCGCCTTGCCGAAATCGCCTTCGGCGCCGGTGAAGCGGCGCACATCAGGCTTCTGCGACTTGAGCGCCTCGTCGACATTGGCGGCCGAGATGCCGAGTTCCTCGGCATTGACCAGCGCGAAGTTCACCCATTTCACCAGGTTGAACCAGGCGAAGTCGTCGCTGCGCACCACCGGGCCGAGCGGCTCCTTCGAGATCACGTCCGGCAGCACTACCGCGTCGGCCGGCTTCGCTAGCTTGAGGCGCTCGCCATGCAGCGCCGACTGGTCGCGGGTCAGCACGTCGCATTGCCCGGACTGAAAGGCGGCAAGGGCCTCGGCCGCGCCCGGGAAGGCCTTCTCTTCGTAGGTCATCGAATTGGCCCGGAAGAAGTCGGCGAGGTTGAGTTGGGTGGTGGTGCCGGCCTCGACGCAGACCTTGGCCTTGTCGAGCGACAGCGCCGCATCGACGCCGAGCGCGCGCTTGGCCAGGAAGCCCTGGCCGTCATGGAAGGTGATGCCGGTGAAGGCGAGGCCGAGCTGCGCCTCGCGTGCGAGCGTCCAGGTCGAGTTGCGCGCCAGCAGGTCGACCTTGCCGCTCTTCAGCGCCTCGAACCGCTCGCTGGCCGAGAGCGGCGTGAAGGCGACCTTGCTCGCATCACCGAGCACGGCGGCCGCGGTAGCGCGGCAGAAGTCGACGTCAAAACCACGCCAGTTGCCCTGGGCATCCTTGTCCGAGAACCCGGTCACGCCCTCGCTGACCCCGCATTGCAGCGTGCCGCGCTGCTTCACCGTATCGAGCGTTCCGGCGCTGGCCGGCGCCGCGGACAGGCTCGCCAGCACCCCGAGGGCGGTGAGTTGGAGACTGCGTGAGCGAACCCGTGAGGCCTTCATGGCTCTCGTCTCCTTGCGGCTATGGTCGGGGAGGGCGGGGCCGGTCACAGCGTCGCCTTATGGCGAATGATGACCTTGGTCCCGACCGGGACGCGGTCGTAGAGATCGACGATGTCGCCATTGGCGAGGCGGAAGCAGCCAGAGGAGATCGCCTGGCCGATCGTCTCGGGCTGGTTGGTGCCGTGGACGCGGAAGACGGTCGAGCCGAGATAAAGGGCCCGCGCGCCCATCGGGTTGCCCGGACCGCCGGCCATGAAGCGCGGCAGATAGGGCTGGCGCTGCAGCATGTCCGGCGGCGGGCGCCAATCCGGCCATTCGGCCTTGCGGCTGACCTGGACCTGGCCGGACCAGGTGAAGCCCTCGCGGCCGACGCCGATGCCGTAACGCAGCGCCCGGCCATTGCCCTGGACGATATAGAGGAAGCGCTCCCCCGAATGGATCACGACGGTGCCCGGCGCTTCGGTCGAGCGGAACAGCACCATCTGGCGGGCATAGGGCCCGTCGCTAATGCTGACCTCCTCGGTCGAGACGCGGCCTGGCTCGTCGCCGATGTCCATCGTCTCCTGCAACGCCGCGGGCGGGCGCGGCTGGGCGGCAGCGACACCAAGCAGAGGCGCTGCGAGACCGCAGGCCAGGAGACTGCGCAGGATGATACGAGTGGTGCTCATGGCTCGTCGCCTCCTGTCAGCCGCAACGGGAATAGATGAAGGTGCCGTAGCGGCGGCTTGCATCCGGATCGACGAAGCGCATCACCAGCATCGACTTGCTGTGCGAGAGGATCTCGCGGTCCTGCGGATCGCCGGCCGGGGCCTCGAAGCCGACATAGGTCTTGCCGCCACCGGACTTCAGCCGGAGCTCATAGGGCTTGGGATCGTCGGCGACGTGCATCATCACCCCGTCATGCGGCCCATTGCTGATCACATAGGGCTGCTTGCATTGCCCTCGCGCCTCCGCCTCGGTGCGCTTGCGATCCTTGTCGGTGTGGAAGGAGGCGATGCCCCAGCGCCCGACCAGGGCATCGCGCGAGATGCCGGCCGGAGCAGGCGCGCTCGCCGCGCTCCCGGCTGAAGACGACAGGCCTTCGCCACCGCCGCAGCCTGCCAGGAGAAGCGGTAGCAGCAGGCCGCAGGCCGGGCCGCTGAGGCGCTTGGCGCTCGCAAGCTCCATATGTCTCTGTGTCATTGTCCCTCCCAGGCGTGTCATCGGCGTCGATGCGAGTCGCGAAGTGGCCGGCACTCGGGCGCGGCAAGCTGTTCCGGGGCTTTCAGGCGCAGCGAGCCGCGTCCGTCAGGCCGCAAGGGAACGGCTGGATTGGTCCGTAGGACACCCGCAAATCGGATCGCGATCAAGCCCTCATGGTTCAGATCGGTTACTCACCTGCAGGACGGAGAAGCGAGATGCGGCTCCGATGAGAGGTATGGCGTCGTCAGACAGGGGCCGAGCAGAGCGCTGCGGCCATCTCCGATAGCTTCGCGATGGTGTTGATGTTGCGGGCGGTACCGCGCGCCGCGGCCGGGATCCGGAGCTTGGAATCGCGCATTCCCGCGCCGTAGAAAACGTAGATTTCGCAGCTGCCAAGTCGCAGTTCCTCGTCGCTGCGGCCGCGGACAGCGTCGAGCGCATCGGCTGGCGGCGGCTCGTCGAGGAAGATGGCGACGACCCGGTTCGGCGGCTGATCGGGAAACGGATTGGCCCGGTGTACCGCGGCCATCTCATCGGCTGTCCGCACGACCACGCCGACCGGCTTGCCGGCATAGTCGTGGAGCCGCCGCTCCAGCGCCGTCTTCACCTCCGCTGCACCACCTTCGGTGCAGAACACGACGTTGCCGCTGGCGATGTAGGTCGCGATCTTCGTGAAGCCCTCGGCCACGCACATCGCCTTCAGATCCGACATGGCGAGCTTGCCGGTGCCGCCGACATTGACCGCGCGCAACAAGGCCACATAGCTCGGCATCGATTCCTCGCCCTTCGATCGACGAAGGCTAGTGCCGAAACCGAAACCGGGCCAGATGCCCGGCGCTTGCCGGGGCCCGGGCGCGAGGCATATCGGCGCTGACGGAAGGAGATCAGCGTAGCAGCATCAGCAAAGCGAGCGTGCCCGCGCCGTGGACCAGCATCATCTGCCAGACAGGAACCGCGGCGAGGACCTCGGCTCTGAATGGACAGCGCAGATCGTCGAATTCGCACATGTCGCTTCCCCCAACGTCACGCTAGCAGCCCGCCATTCCGCGTTCACCCCCCATTTGGGGGGATTTTGTCACAGTGGGCTCGAAATTCGCTCTTTCACCCCCAAATGGGGGCAGTCGCGCGGCGTGGCCTCGCTAGGCTTGCCGTTGGGGAAGAGGGGCTATGGGAATCGCACTTTTTAGCACGGCGGTGGCCGCGGCCGGCGCCCTGGCCTTCGGCACGCTTGTCGGAGGGGCGGCGCTCGGCGCGTTCACCGGCGCCGCGATCTGGCTCGGCCGACTGGCGTTGCGCGATACGTAAAATGCGCCTGCCTGCCACCGCCGCAGGTGGATGGCGCCATCTTCTTCGCCGCGATGGGTTGACACCTACCGGCCGGATGCGGAATTTGGCGGCCCGGCGCGGGTGTAGCTCAATGGTAGAGCAGCAGCCTTCCAAGCTGAATACGAGGGTTCGATTCCCTCCACCCGCTCCATCCCCTGCATCGTCTCATGTTTGCGCCGCCTTGCTGCGGAACTCCCCACCTAGGAGCTGACGCGGCGGGCGCTTTGCGCGCTGGGCGCGAGCGCACCGATTCCGTTGACGAAGAGCCCGATCGTCTCGCGGGCGATGTTGTCGACGGAGAGCGGTCCGGCCGGGTCATGCCAGCGGGCTATCCAACTCAGCGCCCCGGCCGCGGCGAAGGCGAGCAGCTTGGGGTCGCAGGAGCGGATCGAGCCGTCGGCGATGCCGGCCTCGATCAGCCCGCGAAAGCGCTTGTCGATCTTGCCCTTGAGGGCGCGCAATTCCTTGCGCGTCTCGGCGGGCAGGGGGTCTTCGCCGACGAGGATGAGGCAGCGCCCGAAATCCTCGGTGACGATATGGGCGTATTCGGTCCAGAGCACGATCAGCCGGTCGAGACCGCTACCGCCGCTGCGCCGGGCCTCGGCCGAGGCGGCGGCGGCATCGAGCCGTTCCAGCCCGATGCGCACGCATTCGAACAGGATCTCGTCCTTGCTGCGCACATAATGGTAGATCGTCGGTTTGGTGACGTTCAGGCGCTCGGCGACATCGTCGAGCGAGGTCCGGTGGAACCCCTGCTCGCTGAAGGCCTGCGCCGCGACGCGCAGCACGGCCTCGCGCTTGAGGGCGCGTTCACGCTCGCGCTGCGCCGGTGTCTTCCAGAGAGCTGTCGCCATGGCCTGGCTCAGGCCCGCTCGATCGCGAGCGCAATGCCCTGGCCACCGCCGATGCACATCGTCACCAGCCCGTAGCGGCCGCCGGTGCGCTTCAGCTCATAGGCCGCCTTCAGGGTTATGATCGCGCCGGTCGCACCGACCGGATGGCCGAGCGCGATCGCGCCGCCATTCGGGTTGACCTTGGCCGGATCGAAGCCGAGCTCCCTGGCGACGGCGCAGGCCTGTGCGGCGAAGGCCTCGTTCGACTCGATCACGTCGAAGTCGCCGAGCGAGAGCCCGGTGCGCTTGAGCAGCGCCTGCACCGCCGGCACCGGGCCGATGCCCATCACCCCCGGCTCGACGCCGGCATGGGCATAGCCGACGATCCGCGCCAGGATCGGTTTGCCCTCGCGGCCGGCGCGGCCTTCCTCCATCAGCACCATGGCGGCGGCGCCGTCATTGATGCCCGACGCGTTGCCGGGCGTGACCGTGCCGTCCTTCTTGAAGGTCGGGCGCAGGCCCTTGAGCGACTCCGCAGTCGTGCCAGGCTTGGGATGCTCGTCGGTGTCGAAGCTGATCGTGTCGCGGCCCTTGCGCGCCTCGACTGGCAGGATCTGGTCGCGGAAGCGGCCGCTGGCGATCGCCTCGGCGGCGCGACGCTGGCTCTCGGCGGCGAAGGCGTCCTGCGCCTCGCGATCGATGCCGTAGCGCTCGGCGACGTTCTCGGCGGTGATGCCCATGATGCCGTTGCCGAACGGATCGGTCAGGATGCCGGTCAGATGGTCCGAGGCGACCGTATCGCCCATGCGCTGGCCGAAGCGGGCGGTCGACAGCAAATGCGGCGCGCGGCTCATCGTCTCGGCGCCGCCGGCGACGGCGGTGTCGCAATCGCCGAGCATGATCGCCTGGGCGGCGGAGACGATCGCCTGTACGCCCGAGCCGCAGAGCCGGTTCAGCGTTAGCGCCGGCACCTCGACCGGGATGCCGGCCTCGATCGCCGCGACACGCGCGAGATAGGCGTCCTTCGACTCGGTCAGGATGACGTTGCCGAACACGACATGCCCGACCTCAGCGGCGGGCAGGTCGGCGCGGCGCAGCGCCTCGCCGACGCAGAGCGCGCCGAGCGCGGTCGGCGCATGGCCGGAGAGCGCTCCGCCGAAGGTTCCGATCGCGGTGCGCACGCCCGCGGTGATGACGACATGTCGGCTCATGAGATTGCTCCTTCAGGCGGGTTCGGCCTGCCGCTCGGGCTTGTAAAGGGCCTCGATCTCGGCGGCGTATTTCTGGGCGATGTTTGACCGGCGCACCTTCATCGTCGCCGTCACCTCGTCATCGTCATGGTCGAGCTCCTTGACGAGGAGGTGGAAGCGCTTGAGCTGAGCCACTGGCGCGAGCTGGCTGTTCGCCTGCTCGATCTCGGCGGCGACGAGCTCGCGCACCCGCGCATGCTCGGCAAGGCTGCGGAAATGGGTGAAGGGGAGGCGGTTCTCCTCGGCCCATTTGCCGACGGTCTCGCCGTCGATCTGGATGAGCGCCGAGGGGTAGCGGCGTCCGTCGGCGACGACAATGCACTCCTTGATGAAGGCGCTGCCCTTCACCGTGTTCTCGATCTCCGACGGGCTGAGGTTCTTGCCGCCGGCGGTGATCATGATGTCCTTCAGCCGGTCGACGATCCGGACCTGGCCACCCTCGATCACGGCGACGTCGCCGGTGTGGAGCCAGCCTTCGCGCAGCACGCCTTCCGTCGCCTCGGGATTGCGGAAATAGCCCTCGAAGACGATGTCTCCGCGCACCAGCAATTCGCCCTGGTCGCCGAGCTTGGCCTCGGCGCCCGCGACCGCCTCGCCGACCGCGCCGGGGAGCAGGTGCTCGAGGCGCTGGCCGGTCGCCATGCCGGAGGTCTCGGTCAGCCCATAGACCTCGACCAGCGGCACGCCGAGGGTGCGGAAGAACTGCACGATGCGCGGCGGGATCGGCGCCGCGCCGGTGAGCGCGACCTTCGCCTTGCGCAGGCCGATGAAGTTCTGCAGCGGGCGGAAGATGACGAGGTGATAGAACAACGCCAGCGCCTGCTCGCGCAGGCTGCGTGCGGCCCTGGGCTTGGTGGCGAAGGGCTCGCAGGCGGCAAGGCCGGCCTCGAACAGGGCCCGGCGCCAGCCGCCCGCCTCCATCAGCTTGATGTGGATCGAGGCGTGCAGCTTCTCCCAGATGCGGGGTACGCCGAGGAAGAGCGTCGGCGCGACCTCGCGCAGGTCTTCCTGCACGGTGCGGATCGACTCGCCGAAGGAGACGCAGGAGCCGGAATAGATCGGCGCCATCGTGCTCAGCATCTGCTCGGCGACATGGCAGAGCGGCAAATAGGACAGGTTGGTTGTGGTCGCGTCATAGCCGAGCCGCTCGACGACACCGGCGGCCTGGGCGCGCATGTTGCGATAGCTCAGCATCGCGCCCTTGGGCTTGCCGGTCGAGCCGGAGGTGTAGACCATCAGGCCGATATCGGCCTGCGTCTGGGCGGCAAGGCAAGTTTCGACCAGCCCGGGATGCGCGGTCTCGTGCTGTGCGCCGAGCCGCAGCACCTCGGCGAAGGCGACGACCAGCTCGGAGGCGTAGCCCCTCAATCCCTTGGGATCGATCACCACGATGCGCTTCAGCCGCGGCAGTTCCTCCAGCCGCTCCAGCACCTTGTCGGTCTGCTCCTGGTCCTCGCAGACCACGATCTCGACTTCCGCATGCCCCAGCACATAGGCGACCTCGTTGGCCGGGCTCGTCGCATAGACGCCGACCGCGACGGCACGCACCATGCCGGCGCCGAGCTGGGCGACGACCCATTCGGCGCGGTTCTCGGAGAGGATGCCGACATGCCCGCCTTCGCCTAAGCCGAGTGCGCGCAGGCCGAGGCCGAAATGGCGGGCGCGCCGGTCGTACTCCCCCCAGCTGATCGGCAGCCAGATGCCGAAATCCTTCTGCCTGAGAGCAAGCCGCGCCGGCATCGTCCGCGCATTCTCGCGCAGCATCTGCGGCAAGGTGAGATTAGGGAGCTCGCGCATCGTCGCCACCCTCACGAAAGCCAGCGCTTGCGGCGCTTGTAATGCTTGATGTCGCGATAACTCCGTTCGCCCCCAGCGCCGCCGAGGCCGAGATAGAATTCGCGCACGTCCTGGTCGCGCATCAGCTTCTCGACCGGTCCGTCGATGACGACCTTGCCCATTTCGAGGATGTAGCCGTAGCTCGCCACCGCGAAGGCGACGGCGGCGTTCTGCTCGACCAGCAGCATCGAGACCTTCTGCTCGGCGTTGATGCGGGCGATGATCGCGAAGATCTCCTCGACCAGCTTGGGCGCCAACCCGAGCGAGGGTTCGTCGAGCAGGATCAGCGAGGGCCTGGCGATCAGCGCCCGCCCGATCGCGAGCATCTGCTGCTCGCCGCCGGAGAGGTAGCCGGCAAGCCCCTTCCGACGCTCATGCAGCCTTGGGAAATAGCTGTAGACCAGGTCGAAATCGGCGGCGGGCAGCTTGCGCCCGGTCAGTGCGAAGGTCGCGGCCGTGAGGTTCTCCTCGACCGTCAGGTCCTCGAAGATCCGCCGCCCCTCCATGACATGGAAGAGGCCGCGCCGGACGAGGCCGTGCGGGGTGAGGCTGGCAATATCGTCGCCGCGAAAGCGGATGGCGCCGGCGGTGACGTCGCCATCCTCGAGCGAGAGCAGGTTCGACACCGCCTTGAGCAGGGTCGACTTCCCCGCGCCGTTCGAGCCGAGGAGGGCGACGATCTCGCCCTCCGGCACTTGCAGCGACAGCCCGCGCAGCACCTGCACGGTCCGGTTATAGACCACCTCGACATTGTTGACGTCGAGCACCGCGGGACCGGCCATGACCTCTAGCCCTTCACCTGGCAGCTGCTATCACAGCTTGATCCAGTCGGAAGCCGGCTGCATCTGCTTGGCCTTGGCGTCGAAGCGGTAGATGCGCCCGACCGGCACGGAATTGCCGGGGATCGAGATCGGCACGCCGAACAGCCCGCCGGTGTCGAAATCCTTGATGCTGTTGAGCCCGGCCTTCAGGTTGACGCCGGTGAGCTCCTTGCCGGCATCGAGCGTGCGCTTCACCGCCTCGGACATCAGCATGGCGGTGACGAAGCCCTGCAGGTAGCCGGTCGACTGGTAGTCGGGGCGCATCTGCCGGATCTTCTCCAGCATCGGCGCCGAGCCGTCCTTGTCGTAATAGTAGCGGTACGGCATCACGCCCATGAAGCCGTCGGCCGCGTCGCCCATGCGTTGCACGGTCGAATTGTCCATGGTCCAGAACGTGCCCATGAACTGGCTCTTCATGCCCATCTGCTTGGCCTGCGCGACGAATTCCGGGATCGGCGCCAGCACATAGCCGTGGAAGATCGTGAAGTCGGGATTGGCGCGGCGCAGCTTCAGCACCTCGGTCGAGACGTCGACGCTGCCCGGCGGGGTCACGATCTTCTCGACGACGCTGAGCTTCAAATCCTTGGCGACGGCCTCGCTCGGCACGATCGGATCGCGCCCGAACTCGCTGTCGGAATAGACGAAGGCGACGCGCGCGCCCGGCTTCTCCTTGGCGATGTAGCGCAGGAGGATGCCGAACATCTCGGTGTAGTCCGGCCCGGCCATGAATTGCAGCGGGAACTTCTTGGGGTCGTTGAGCTCGGTCGCGAAGGAGGCGCCGGCCATGATCATGCTGCCGCGGCGGTCGAGCTCCGGATTGATCGTCTTCGAGAAGCCGGTCGAGTCGCCATAGTAGAGCGAGACCTTCTCCTGGCTGGTGATCTTGTTGAAGGCGGCGACCGAGGCGTCGACCTTGTAGGCGGTGTCCTCGGCGACGTACTTGATCTTGCGGCCCTTGATGCCGCCGCCATCGTTCAGGATCTTGAGATAGTCCTGGATGCCGGCATGGATGCCGACGCCGGCGAAGGCAAAGACGCCGGTCAGCGGGATCGAGCCGCCGAGCACGATGTCGCCGCCATCCTGCGCGGCGAGGGGCCTGACGCCGAGCGCCATGCCGGCGAGCGCCGCGGTGCCGGCCAGAAGCTGGCGCCTGTCGAGATTCGTATGCGTCATCTCATCCTCCCTAGGGTTGGCTGCTCTTGCCGGCAGCCGTTTCAGCGAAGTGCTCAGGTCCTGAACGGCCAGAGATGGAAGAAGCGCCGCAGCCGCCGCCAGATTTCGGCGAGGCCGCGCGGCTCGAAGATCAGGAAGCCGACGATCAGCCCGCCGAAGACGATGGTGCGCACCGGCGCCAGCGCCGCGAGCGCGTCCGGGTAGATCGGCGTCGCCCAGTTCGCGACGAACTTCAGCAGCTCCGGCACCAGCGTCATGAAGACGGCGCCAAGGATGCCGCCAAGGATCGTCCCCATGCCGCCGACGATGATCGCGGCGAGATAGAAGATCGAATTGACCAGCGGGAAGCTCTCCGGCGTGACGACGCGGAAGAAATAGGCCCAGAGCCCGCCGGCGAGACCGGCATAGAAGGACGAGATCGCAAAGCTCGTCAGCTTGTAGCGCAGCAAGGGTATGCCGAGCACTTCGGCGGAAATGTCGCGGTCGCGGATCGCGATGAAGGCGCGCCCGATCCTGGTGCGCAGCAGGTTCGCCGCGCCGAGCACCATCAGGCAGGTCACCGGCATGATCAGCCAGTAGAGCGAGAAGGGCTGGTCGAGCGTCAGGCCGAACAGGCGTGCCGGCGGCATCGACAGGCCGCGCGACTCGCCGGTCAAGCTCCAGTGCGCGAACAGGAAATGCAGGATGACCGAGGCCGCGATCGTCGCGATGGCGAGATAGAGCCCCTTCACCTTGAGACTGGGAATGCCGACGAGGATGCCGATCATCGCGGCGAGGCCGGCGCCGACCAGAAGATTGATGAAGAGGGGCGTGCCGAGCCTGATCTCCAGCACCGCGACCGTATAGGCGCCGACGCTCATGAAGGCAGCCTGGCCCAGGCTGACGAGGCCGGTATAGCCGGTGAGCAGGTTCAGGCCCGTCGCGCTCGCGACGTTGATCGCGCAAAGGCAGGCGAGGAAGAGCCAATAGGGGCTGGCGACGAAGGGGAAGGCGATCGCGCAAAGCGCGAGCAGCCCCAGCAGCACGCGTTGCGTCGGCGTGTCGAACAGCGCCTCGTCGGCGGCGTAGCTGGTCTTGAGCGTGCCGATCCGCATGGCGCTACAGCCTCTCGATCTCGTGGGTGCCGAACAGCCCGTAGGGACGGACCATCAGCAGCACGAGCAGCAGCGCGAAGGTGACGACGAGCTTGAACTCGCCGCCGAGGAAGGCGCCGGCGAGCGCCTCGACCAGCCCGATCAAAAGGCCGCCGACCAGCGCGCCGGCGATCGAGTCGAGCCCGCCGATGATCACCACAACGAGGACAGAGAGACCGAACACGCCCATGGTCGGCGAGATCCCGCCGATTGCCCCGATCAGCACGCCGGCGCCGGCGGCGGTGGCGCAGGCGAGGATCCAGGCCACCGAGAAGACGCGCGGCACGTCGATGCCGACCGAATAGGCCGCGCCTTGATCGGCCGCCGTCGCCTTCAGCGCGACGCCGCCGCGCGAGAAGCGGAACAGCGCGAGGAAGAGTCCGATCACCACCGCTGCCGCGACGAAGCCGATCGCGACCTTGGGCGCGAGATAGGCTTCGCCGATGAAGACCGGCTTCGACGGCATGAACTCGGGCAAACGCAGCGGATCAGCGCCCCAGCAAAGTTGCACGACGCCGGCCAGGATCGATCCGAGGCCGATCGTCACCATAAAGACCGAGATCGGGCTCTCGCCCAGCATCGGCCGGATCAGGGCGCGCTCGACCAGCCAGCCGAAGGCACCGCCGGCAGCGATGGCGAGTGGCAGCGCCAGCCAGGGCGACAGGCCGAGCCCGGCCGCAAAGCCGAGGAAGGCGTAGCCGCCGAGCATCAGGATCTCGCCGATGGCGAGGTTCACCACGCGCGTGGCCTTGTAGATCAGCACGAAGGCGACGCCGGTCAGCGCATAGAGTGCGCCGGCGCCGAGGCCGGCGAGGGTGACTTCGGCAAGGAAGAGGGTGTCCATCACGCCGCCTCCGCCTTGATCCGGCGCGCGATCGCGCCGACATCGCCGGAGCCGAGATAGGCGGCAACCACCGCCTCGTTGCCTTGCATGTCGCGCGGCGTGCCACTGGCGATGACCTGGCCGAAATTCAGCACCACGACATGGTCTGAGATATCCATCACCATGCCCATGTCGTGCTCGACCATCAGAATAGTGACGCCCCACTCCTCCTTCACGTCGAGGATGAAGCGGGCCATGTCCTCGGTCTCCTCGCGGTTCATGCCGGCGACCGGCTCGTCGAGCATCAGGATGCGCGGGCGCATGGCGAGGGCCCGCGCCAGTTCGACGCGCTTCTGCAGCCCGTAGGAGAGCGTGCCGACCGAGGCGTTGCGGATGTGCTGGATCTCGAGGAAATCGATGATGCGCTCTTCGATCTCGGCCCGGAGTTCCAGCTCCTCCTTCTGCGCCCGGCCCCGATAGAGCAGCGCGTCGAGCACGCCGGTGCGCATATGGGCGTGGCGGCCGAGCTTGATGTTGTCGAGCACGGTCATGCCGCGGAACAGAGCGATGTTCTGAAAGGTGCGGGCAAGGCCGCGCGCGGCGCGCTGCGGTGCGCGTACGCCGTCGAGGTTCTCGCCGGCAAAGGCGATGCTGCCGGCCTGCGGCCGGTAGAAACCCGAGATCGTGTTGAAGAGCGAGGTCTTGCCGGCGCCGTTCGGGCCGATCACCGCGGTGATCGCGCCTTCCGGCACGGTGAACGAGACATCGCTGAGCGCGCGCACCCCGCCGAAGGCGAGCGAGACGCCCGATACCTCCAGAATGGGCGAAGCGGCCATCTCAGCGCCCCTCGAACTGGGGCGGCCGCTTGGCCAGGAAGGCCTGCGCGCCCTCCTTGAAGTCGGCCGTGCGCGCGCCGGCGAGAAAAGCCTCGCGCTCGAGATCGAGCTGGGCGGAGAGATCGTTGCCGAGCGAGCGGCCGATGAGATGCTTGATGCGGGCATAGGCCGCCGTCGGCCCCTGCGCCAGCCGGCGTGCCAACGACATGGCTTCGTCCGCCAGCTCGGCGGCCGGCACGACGCGGTTGACGAGCCCGAGCGCCAGCGCCTCGGGCGCGCGGACGGGCTCCGCCAGCATCGCCAGTTCGAGCGCCTTGCGCGCGCCGACGATGCGCGGCAGCCGATAGGTCGACGAGCTGTCGGGGCTGATGCCGATGCGGGCAAAGGCCAGGGTGAAGACGGCATCATCCGCTGCGATGCAGAGATCGCAGGCCATGGAAAGGCTGAAGCCCGCCCCCGCGACCGGCCCCTGTACGGCGGCCAGCGTCGGCAGCTTCAGCGCGTCGAGCGCGCGCAGGGCTGCGTGAACCGGGTCGATGATCGCCTCGATCGCGGCCGCCGGATCGCCCTCGAAGAAGCGGGCGACATCGCCGCCGGCGCAGAAGGCGCGCCCCTCTCCACGCAGCAGCAAGACGCGCGCCGTGCCATCCCGCGCGATGCGTTCGATCGCATCCGCAAGGCTGCGCGCCATATGCGGGTCGATCGCGTTGAGTACGCGCGGACGATTGAGCGTGACGGTGGCGACGGCCTGCTCGATCGT
This sequence comes from Allobosea sp. LjRoot90, assembly GCF_964254315.1. Lineage (NCBI taxonomy): Bacteria > Pseudomonadati > Pseudomonadota > Alphaproteobacteria > Hyphomicrobiales > Alloboseaceae > Allobosea > Allobosea sp. LjRoot90. The sequence continues at coordinate 1,389,288 of NZ_CAXUTF020000001.1, read as the reverse complement.
GAGCAGCACCGGGCTTTCGGCCTGGTCCATGACGTTCCCCTCGAGTCCGCGGTCGTTGGCCGCCGCGGTATCTCCGGCTCTACTCGATATTCCTGAGCTTACTCGTGAGTAAGGCGGAACCTCGAGAGACACGCCATGCGCAATTCCGCACGGCCCGGATTGTCGAAACGGAACGGGTGCATGCCGGCCGTGGCGTCACCCGCTTCCCGGCGCTCGAAGCTCTGCCGGGAGATCACTACGCTCATACGAAGGCCGGCCGCGATCCCCATGGCTGGCGTGTCGATGTGGCTTAAAGGTAGGAGAGCAGTCCGCGACACCGATCCCGCCGAGGACTGTGATGAAGCTGGCAGGCAAGACCGCCCTGGTGACTGGCGCCGGCAAGGGGCTTGGGCTGGAGATCGCCCGCGGCCTTGCCGAGAACGGCGCCCATGTCGTGCTGCACGGGCGCAAGCCGGCCGATCTCGATGAAGCGAAGCGTGCCCTGGCGGCTGGCGGTGCCAATGTCTCCGTGCTCGTCGCTGACCTCGCGGACGAGGCCTCGACCGCTGAAGCGTGCCGCAAGCTCGTCGACGACCGCGGTGGCATCGACTTCCTCGTCAACAACGCCGGCGCGCGCGACCGCCGCCCGCTCGACCAGCTCGATCGCGCCGCCTTCCGGGCCCTGCTGGAGGTCAATCTGATCGCGCCGTTCGATCTGGTGCGGCAGCTCGCGCCGCATATGCCGGATGGCGGCCGGATCGTGAACATCACCTCGATCGCAGGGCCGATCGCCCGCGCCGGCGACCCCGGCTATATCGCCACCAAGGGCGGGCTGGATGCGCTGACCAAGGCGCTCGCCGCCGAGCTCGGTCATCGCGCGATCACCGTCAACGCGGTTGCGCCAGGCTTCTTCGCGACCGAGGCCAATGCGGCGCTGGTCGCGGATCCGGCCATCGCCGAGCGATTGTCGCATCGCACTTCGCTCGGACGCTGGGGCGTACCGAAGGAGCTGGTGGGAGCCGTCGTGTTCCTGTGCTCGCCCGAGGCTTCGTTCATCACTGGCGTGTCGCTGCCGGTCGACGGCGGTTATCTCGCTCACTTCTAGCGGGGCGGCGTCGGAGCATCGTTCCAGGCTCTTGGCGCAATCGTGGCCAGATTGCGTCACGTGGCGGGTAGCAAAACTGAGCGCCGCTCTGCTATGGGTTCAGGGTGAAATGCGGTGATCTGCCTGCTGATCTGGCCGTTCACCATGGATAATCTCGTAGAGCCGCGCGAAAACCGCACTGACCGAAGCAAGGCCCGCCAAGCGGTGCTGGACATATTTCCGCCGCAAGACAGGAGAAATGCCATGCTCAAGATAGCCATCGCCGCAGCGGGGTTCGCTGCTCTCAGCCTCGCAGCGGCTCCGGCCTTCGCCCAGGGCAAGAAGGGCAAGGACGAATTCCTTGGCGTCGACATGGATACAGGCCGGACCTATTACGACGGTCGCAACGACGGCAAGTACTGCCTCTACAAGACGGTGCGCGTGTTCAACCGCTACACCGGCTACTACGAGAACCGGCGGGTACGCCGCTGCGGCCGCGGCCTCTACTTCTAGGAGGCTGCACATGAACCGCATCGCAAAGTTCACCATCGCGCTCGGCCTTGCGGCCGCCGCTGCCGCTTGTGGTCCGACCATCGTGGCCGCCCCCGATGGTACTCTCGTCAACACCGGCGTAGTCCAGGACGGCGACTGCCTGACCCGTACCGTCATGGTCTTTGACCGTGAGCTCGGCTACGAGCGTGCGGTGGAGCAGCGCTTCTGCGGCGGGCGCGCCCGCATCGCGCGCTGATCATTGTATTGATCCCGCGCAGGCCTCGCCACGGCTGTGGCGGGGCCTGTACCTTTGCTAGAGCAGGATGCGAAAAAGTGGGAACCGGTTTTTCGCCAAGAATCCTGCTCTAACTCTTTGATTAGAGACGGATTCAGATTTCAGATGGAAACGCAAAGCGATTCCATCTGAAATCATCCGGCTCTAGGGTGTAGTGACGGAATCGCTCGGATTGCTCCGGAGACAAGTCACATGCCCAGACTCTGCAAGTTCACCTCGCCCAGCGACGGCAAGCCGATCTACGTCAATCCCGATCAGGTCAGCGTCGTCTACACCTTCAAGGGCCAGCCGCCCGACACCATCATCGCGTTCCGCAAGGACTTCCAGCTCGGTGTGAAGGAAAGCCTGGAAGAGACTGTCAAGATTCTTGAAAGCACTGCCGAGGGAGCCGAGCGCTGACGGTTCGGCGCGAGCTGGCGTCTCCCCACCGCCGCCGGATTGTCGCCCCAAAGCAGCCATGCGGCCCTTCCATCCTCGCGCCATGAGGATCATCGCCGCTTCAGCACTCACCCTGGCTCTCAGCGCCTGCGCGAGCACGCCGGACCCGATCGTCGAGGACCGTTCACGCTGCGACGCCTATGGCTTCCAGCGCGGCACCGACGCTTACGCGAACTGCGTCATGACGCAGGACCGCGACCGCGATCGCCGTTACGAGCGCCAGGCGGGGCAGCGGCCTTCCCGCGCCGAACGACCTTATAGTTCCGTCGAGGAATAGCTGCCGGGCTTAGGGCGCTTGAGGCCGGTGCGGGGGTGGGCTTCCGCTCCTGCCCGATTCATGCCGCTTCAGACCGTTCAGTCCGGCCCATGATCCATGCTTCGCAGCTCGAGACGGCACGGCTCGTCGTCAGGCCTTTCGTGCAGGCCGACGCGCCGCCGCTCGTAACCCTTTTCGCCGATCCGGCAGTCCACCGCTTCGTCGATGACGGCCAGCCGTTGACGCCGGACGTCGCAGCGCTCTGGGTCGAGCGCTCTGCCGCCAATCTTGAACACTTCGGCTATGGCACCGGCGCCGTGGTCGAGCGCGCCAGCGGCGAGCTGATCGGCTGGGCCGGTTTCGCGCGCCCGGGCGATGGCTCCGAGGAGCTGATCTACGGCCTGCGCCGCGCGAGCTGGGGCAGGGAACTGCTCGCCGGCCTCGTCGCCTTCGCTGAAGAGCGCGGCATCAAGCCGATCAGGGCGACGGTCGACCCGAACAACAGCGCCTCGATTCATCTGCTGCGGCAGGCGGGATTCGTGCTCGCCGAGCCAGGCTATCGCGGCGATGCCGGGAGCGATCTCTACCTGCGGGGAGCCTGACGGCGCCCCAGCTCGAAAAAGCAAAAAGCTGCTCATTCTGCGCAGGATTGCAGCTCATTCTTCTCCGTCAGGCTGCTCTTGCGTGCTGCGCCCGTCGCCACCGGTTGGCGGGGGGCGTGAGAGATATCCGTCATGTATCGATCGCGGCCGAGACCGGAGCCGTGCCGGTTGGGCTTTGGCGCGAAGACGGCTATCTGATCGCAGGGCCGCAGCGCGGCTTCGCCGTTTTGCCATGAGGGGCCCGATGATCCTCGACGAGCGTACCTACGCCATCAAGCCCGCGCATGTGCGCGACTATCTCGACCTCTATGTCGCCGAGGGAATGGAGCTGCAGATCTCCCATCTCGGCCATCTGATCGGCTGGTTCACCACCGATACCGGCGTGGTCAACGAGGTCGTGCATATGTGGCGCTTCGAGGATGCCGGCGATCGCGAGCGCCGGCGCGCCGCGATGGAGGCCGATCCGCGCTGGCAGGTCTTCCGCGCCAAGGCGGCCCCTTACGTCCTCGAAATGCGCAGCCGGATCCTGAGGCCGACGCACTTCTCGCCGCTGCGCTGATGCGATGCCGGGCGCTGCCATGATCGCTGCGCCGACCCAACCTTCCGCTCGCTTCATCGGCGGACGTGGGCTCGCCGTGCTCGTGGCAGGCCTCGAATGGCTGGGCGCGGCGATCCTCGCGCTGCTCTTCCTCGTGGTGATGGCCGCGGTCACGCGCCGCTATCTGCTCGGCGGCGGTCTGGTCTGGTCGGACGAACTCGCGATCTGGCTCAATGTCGCGCTCGTGGCGGTCGGCGCGCCCCTGGCGGCGACCAGCGCGCTTGCCATGCGGCTCGATGTCGTCGCGAACCTCCTGCCGCCGAAGGGACGGCGCATCGCTGCCATCCTGGCGGAGGCGATAGCCGTCCATGGCTCGCTGGTTCTGGCGCTCGGCGGCGCCAGCGTCGCTGCAATGGTCGGGGGCACCTCGACCGTGCTCGGCCTGCCGGAAAGCTTGCGCTTCGCCGTCTTCGCCATCGGTGGCGGGCTGACGCTGGTTGTCGTGCTCTGGCGCGCCGCGCTCAACCTGTCCTGGCCCGCGGCGCTTGCTGCGCTGCTGCTCGGGCTCGGTCTCTATGGCCTGGCGCAGAGCGCGCCCGCGCTCTTCATCGGCACGCCGAGCCTGGTCGCCGGCCTCGCTGCCGCGGCAGGGCTCCTGCTCGGCGCGCCGCTGCCCTTTGCGCTTCTCGCCGGTGTATCGCTCTCGGGCGCCTTCGGCGGCCTTCTGCCGGAACCGGCCATCGTCCAGAACACGGTGGCGGGTGTCTCGAAATTCCTGCTGCTGGCGATCCCGTTCTTCCTGCTCGCCGGCGAATTGCTGACCGCCGGCGGCCTCGCCGAGCGGCTGGTGCGCTTCGCCGCGGCGCTGGTCGGACATTTCCGGGCCGGGCTGGCGCAGACGGCGCTGGTCGCGAGCGTGCTGTTCTCCGGCGCCTCCGGCTCCTCGGTCGCCAACGCCGCCTTCGGCGCCAAGGTGATGGCGCCAGCGTTGGTGGCGCGTGGCTATCCGCCGGCCAATGCCGCGGCGATCGTCGCCGGCGTCTCGATGCTCGACAACATCATCCCGCCCTCGATCGCCTTCCTGATCCTGGCGGCGGCGACCAATCTCTCGGTCGGCTCATTGCTGGTCGGCGGCTTCGTCGCGGGGGCGGTACTGACGCTGGCGCTCGCCATCGGCATCCATCTCAGCGTGCGCGGCGTGGTCGATTCCGCGCCGCGCGCCAGCGGCGCCGAGCGAGGGCGGGCTTTCGTCGGCGCGCTGCCGGCGATCGGGCTCGGCATCGTCGTCGTTGTCGGCATCCGCTTCGGCGTGGTCACGGTGACGGAGGCCTCGGCACTCGCCGTCGCCTATGCGCTCGTCGCCTGCCTGCTCCTGCGTAGCCTGAATGCCGGCACCGTGCTGGCGTCCTTGCGCAAGGCGGCGGGAGAGGCGGCGGCGGTTGGCCTCCTGATCGGAGCCTCCGCGCCCTTCGCCTTCCTGCTCGCGGTCGACCGCGTCTCCGAGCAGATGGCCGGGCTGGTGACGGCCCTGGGCGGCGGGCCGCTCGCGGTGATGCTGCTGTCGAACCTCGTCCTGCTCGTCGCCGGGCTCTTCCTCGACATCGGCGCGGCGATCCTGTTGCTGGCGCCCTTGTTGCTGCCGGCCGCCATTGCCGCCGGCCTCGACCCGATCCAGTTCGGCGTCGTGCTCGTGGTCAACCTGATGATCCACGGCCTGACGCCGCCGCTCGGCATCCTCGTCTATGTCGCGAGCGGCATCATGCGGATTCCCGCGGCTTCGGTCTTCCGGGCCGTGCTGCCTTTGCTGGCGAGCCTGCTCGTCGCGCTCTTTGTCCTCTGCCTTGCGGTGGCGGCCTGGCCGTCGCTACCTCTGCCCTTCAAGGAGTTGTTCCGATGGCTTTGACCCGCCGCGCCTTCGCCGCCGCCACGATCGCCGCGCCGACCTTTCTCAGGAGCCGCGCGGTCGCCGCCGGCCGGCCGGTCACGGTTGCCTCGCTGCTCGGCGAGGACAAGCCGGAGACCAGGATCTGGCGCCGCGTCACGGAGAAGCTCGCACAGAGCGCGCCCGGTCGCTTCGATCTGCGCGTCGTGCCCAATGCCGCGCTTGGCGGCGAGAAGGAAGTGGCCGAGGGCCTGCGGCTCGGCTCGGTCCAGGCCTCGCTGTTCACGATCTCGGCGCTCTCCTCCTGGGTGCCGGACGGGCAGCTCCTCGATCTGCCCTTCCTGTTCCGCGATCGCGCGCATCTGAAGCGCGTGCTCGCCGGGCCGCTGGGCGAGGAGCTCAAGCGCAAATACGAGGCGCAGGGCTTCGTCGTGCTCGGCTTCATCAACTATGGCGCGCGCCATCTCCTCGCCAAGGAGCCGATCACCACGCCCGCCGGGGTCAAGGGCAAGCGCATCCGCGTGATCCAGAGCCCGCTGCACACCGAGCTCTGGTCAGGGTTAGGCGCCTATCCGACGCCGATCCCGATCCCCGAGACCTACAACGCGTTGAAGACCGGCGTGGTCGACTGCATGGACCTGACCAAGTCGGCCTATGTCGGCTTCAAGCTGCATGAGGTCGTGCCCTATCTGATCGAGACCGGCCATATCTGGGCCTCCGGCGTCATCGCCGTCTCCGCCGCCTTCTGGAAGGGGCTCTCGGCCGAGGACAAGGCGGCGTTCTCGGCTGCGGCCGCCGAAGGAGCGGGCTATTTCGACGAGCTCATCGTCTCCGACGAGGACGCCTCGATGGCCAAGGCGAAGGCCGAGGGCGGCAAGGTCGTGCAGCCGGAGGACCGGGCCGGCTGGGAGGCCGGCGCGCGCAAGGTCTGGGCTTCCTTTGCGCCCAAGCTGGGTGGGATCGAGAAGATCGAGGCGATCGCCAGCAGCACGTGAGCCCGGCCGCCATCCAACTTCGCATTGATGTCAAAGGAGCGCCGTCCGCATGTCCGACCGTCCCGTCCTTCTCGTCACCGGCGGCAGCCGTGGCATCGGTGCCGCGATCTGCCGTTTCGCCGCCGAGCGCGGCTATGACGTCGCGGTCAACTACCAGGGCAATGCGCAGGCGGCTGCCGACGTCGTTGCGGCCTGTGGGCGGGCCGGGGCCAAGGCGGTCGCGATCCAGGGCGACATGGCGAACCTTGCCGATATCACGCGTGTCTTCGCCGAGGCGAAGGCGGCGCTGGGGCCGCTGACCGCGGTCGTCAACAACGCCGCGATCACCGGCAAGAGCAGCCCGCTCGCCAAGTCCGATCCACAGGTCATTCGCGCCTGCATCGATCTCAACGTCACCGGCGCGATCCTGGTGGCGCGCGAGGCGGCGCAGGCCTTGCTCGCCAATGAGGGCGCGAAGAACCGCTCGATCGTCAACATCTCCTCGATCGCCGCCGGCCTCGGCTCGCCGAATGAATATGTCTGGTACGCCGCCTCGAAGGCGGCGGTCGATTCCATGACTATCGGCCTCGCGATCGAACTCGCCCCGGCCGGCATCCGCGTCAATGCGGTGGCGCCGGGCATGACCGAGACGGACATCCACGCCCTCTCGACCGGCGAACCGGGACGCGTCGCCCGCATCGCGCCGTCGATTCCGCTGAAGCGGGTCGCACAGCCGGAGGAGATCGCTGAGACCGTGCTGTTCGCACTCTCCGAGGCAGCGTCTTACATGGTCGGCTCGATCATCCGGGTCGGTGGCGGCCGCTGAGGCGCATCGAACGGCCGGATTGGCTGCGGCTGCGGCCGCAAAGGGCAAGCGCAGGCGCGCTTGCCCAGAGGTCATTCAGTTGCAGATCTCGACCTGCCTCATCCGTCCTTCGACAACGGCCTGCGTGAAATGGCACGGCATGCGGTTGACCGGCTGGGAATACCAGCTCGCCGTCGGCGAGTCGTGGTAGACCGGATAAGCTTGCGTCTCCGGCTGGGGCGGAGGCTGGACCATGTGCTGGTTCTGCGTCGTGCGCGTGTTCGCGACATTGGTGATCAGGCCATGGGAAGCCAGCCCTCCCGAGGCGGCCGACGCCGGTGACTGAATGGCGAGGCTCCCGAGGGAACCAGCCAGGGTGAGTGCTGCTGCGATCAGGGTCTTCTTCATAACAGCCTCCAAAGTCGCGATATCGAGTGATCAAGGCCACTTGGCCGCGCCTGGATTGACGGGGCGACCAACACTGCTGCCCGCAAATCGACCAAGCTGTGGCCTTGATGTGTTGCCCGATCACGAAGCCGTGCCATCGGGCTCACGAAGGGGTGAGGCGGGGTTGGCGGCTCAAACGACAGAATCGGCTGCGGGAACAACCGCAGACGGCTGGAGCCGCAGCCCGTCCGTGCTAAATCGGCTGCCAGCCTGTTCAACTGGAAGCCGCCATGCGCGTCCTGTTCATCCTGATTGCCTTCGGCATGGTTGCGGTGCCGGCGCTGCTGGCGCTGGCGCGCAGCGACCTGCCGCGTGGCCGGCGCATCGTCAATGCGCTGATCGTCTTCCTGGCGCCGGCCTTTGCGCTCGGCCTGATTCATGGCGTGCCGGAGCTCGACGGCAGGGCGCTGCAATATCCGGTCGCCTGGACGACGCTCAGGCTGGTCCTGACCGGGCTCGCTTTGATCCTGCCCTGGTGCCTCTATGTCTGGCTGAACGGCCGGCGCTGACCTCCTGACGGACTTTTTCAAGATGACCGAACCTGCCCAGATCCCGCCGATCGACTACGCCTTCACTGGCGACCGCAAGGGCCCGGCGCATGACCCGACCTATGCCGGCGCGCTCTCCTTCATGCGCCGCCGCTACAGCAAGGACGTCGCCGGCTGCGATGCGGTGGTTTGGGGTGTGCCCTTCGACCTCGCCGTCTCGAACCGGCCCGGCACCCGCTTCGGGCCGCAGGCACTGCGCCGCGTCAGCACGATCTTCGACGGCGACGCGCAATATCCCTCGCGGATCGACCCGTTCGAGACGCTGGCCGTGGTCGACTATGGCGACTGCCTGCTTCCGCGCAGCGACCTACAGGGCTGTGCCCGGGCGATCGAGAACGAGGCGGCTGCGATCATTGCGAGCGGCGCCCAGCTCGTCACCCTCGGCGGCGACCATTTCATCACCCTGCCGCTGCTGCGCGCCCATGTCGCCCGCCATGGCAAGCTCGCCATCGTCCAGTTCGACGCGCATCAGGACACCTGGGATGACGGCGTCGGCGCGATCAGCCACGGCACCTTCGTGCTCGAGGCGGTGCGTGAGGGGCTGATCGATACCGAGCGCTCGATCCAGATCGGTATCCGCACCGTCGCACCGCGCGATTGCGGGATCAAAGTGATCGACGCCTATCAGGCGCATGCGCTCGGCGTCGACGGCATCGCAGCCCAGATCAAGGAGCGCGTGGGGCACGGGCCTGCCTATCTCACCTTCGACATCGATGCGCTCGATCCGGCTTTTGCGCCGGGCACCGGCACGCCAGTCGCCGGCGGCTTCTCTTCGGCAGAAGCGCTGCGGATGGTCTGGGCGATCCGCGATCTCGATTTCCGCGGCATGGACGTGGTCGAGGTCTCGCCGCCCTACGATCATGCCGATGCGACCGCGATCGCAGGCGCGGCGGTGGCGCAGCACTACCTCCAGGCGCTGGCCTTGAGGAAAGCGGGCTGAATCGCTTTGCGAGGCGTTTGAATCTCCTTGAGAAGCGAACACACCAAGCGCTTCGAAACGCGGGTTAAATCAACCGAACCGACCGGAGGCATACGTGCTGATCGTCTTCAGTGGACTCCCCGGTAGCGGCAAGACGACCCTCGCCCGCAAACTCGCGACGCGGCGCTCGGCAACCTATCTGCGCATCGACAGCATCGAGCATGCGTTGCGCAAGGCTTTGCCGGGCAACGACATCGGTGCGGCGGGCTATGCCGCGGCTCTTGCGATCGCAGGCGGAAACCTTTCGCTCGGCATCGCTGTCGTGGCCGATTGCGTGAATCCTGTCGCCGAGAGTAGGGACGCCTGGCGCGATGTCGCTCGCGGCTCGGCCGTGCCGCATCTCGACATCGAGGTTGTCTGTTCCGACAAGGCGGAGCATCGCCGCAGGGTCGAGCAGCGACGGCCCGATATTGCGGGATTTGCCCTTCCGGACTGGGCCTCAGTGGAGACACACGCCTATCAGCCTTGGACGGGGGACCGGCTGGTCGTCGACACGGCGGTTCTTTCGGTCGAGGAGGCATTGCGCCTGATCGAAGGCCGCCTGGCATCGCTGGCACGCAGCGCGGATTGACAGCGACCCGGGCACGGAACATATACGGGCCATGATTACGAACCCGACCCGACGTCGCAACGAACAGGCCGCCCCGGCGCGCCCGCGATGACGCTCGGCTAAAGTCCGAACGCCCGCGACCGCGCCACGAGCGCGGTTTTTTTATGCCCGTCGCAAAAGTGATGTCCGGTTTTGCGACAAGGCCATACTCACAAAGCCAGCCAACGAATTTCGTCCGCCTCCACCAGACACCTTGCGAGGGTCCGATGAGCCAGAACCTGAAATCCATCTTTATCGACGGCGAAGCCGGCACCACCGGGCTCGGTATCCGCGAGCGCCTCGCCGACGTGTCGGAGGTCGTGGTCAAGAGCATCGACCCGGACAAGCGCAAGGATCCGGCCGCCCGCAAGGCGATGATGGCGGGTGTCGATCTCGTCGTGCTCTGCCTGCCCGACGATGCGGCCAAGGAATCGGTCGCGCTCGCCGATGAACTCGGCGCTCAGGCGCCGAAGATCGTCGACGCCTCGACCGCCCATCGCGTCGCGCCGGACTGGGTCTATGGCTTCGCCGAGCTCGAGCCGGGCTTCGCCACGAGGGTCGCCAACGCCAACCGCGTCGCCAATCCCGGCTGCTACCCGACCGGCGGCATCGCGCTGCTGCGCCCGCTCGTCGATGCCGGGTTGCTGCCGACCGACCATCCCGTCACCGTCAACGCGGTCTCCGGCTATTCCGGCGGTGGCAAGAGCATGATCGAGGCCCATGAGGCCGGCACGGCGCCCGACTTCGAGCTCTACGGTCTTGGCCTCAAGCACAAGCACCTGCCCGAGCTGCAGGTCTATTCGCGGCTGGAGCGGCGGCCGATCTTCGTGCCGTCGGTCGGCAATTTCCGGCAGGGCATGCTGGTCTGCGTGCCACTGCATCTCGACACGTTGCCGGGCAAGCCCAAACCCGCCGATCTCGAAGCGGCGCTGGCGGAACGCTACGCTGGCTCGACCTATGTCAGCGTCCTGCCGGCTGAAGCCGGCGGCAAGCTCGAGCCGGAGGCGCTGAACGACACCAACAAGCTCGAGCTGCGCGTCTTCGGCAATGCCGATCTCGGTCAGGCCGTGCTCGTCGCCCGGCTCGACAATCTCGGCAAGGGCGCCTCCGGCGCCGCCGTCCAGAACATCCGCCTGATGCTCGGCCTCCCCGAAAGTTGACAGCCGTTCACATCGCCGCCCTCCAGGCGCATCGTCTCCCTCAATCCGCCCCGAAACAGCAGCTGCACCCCCCAAATGGGGGATGCAGCCGTTTGCGCTCAAGCTCATAGCTGAGGTTGGCGGCTGAGAGCGGGGGCGATTCGATGCCGGGATTCGACACATTGGGAGTGCGTCTGGCTCGCAGTCGGCGCCGGCTGGAACGTGAGCGCGCCACTGTCGCGACAACGACCGTGCGAGAAGGTCTGGACGGCGCGGAGCAGAGCGATGTCGGGACCCAGGCCGCCAAATCCGAGATGAAGGTGCCGATGTCGGCACAGGTGATCGCGTTTCCGCGCTCCAACAGGCGCGGCCGGGACTAAAGCAGTCTTGCCCGTGCAAGATTGCGTGCGCTGCCGGGGGTGGTCGAACGACCCCGGCAGCGCTTTTTACGTCAGCCCGCGTAAGGCTTGAACAGCTGCTTCTGCGTGCCCAGCCCCTCGATGCCGAGAGCCACGGTCTCTCCGCCCTTGAGGAAGCGCGGCGGCTTGAAGCCGAGGCCGACGCCAGGCGGCGTGCCGGTGGTGATGACATCGCCCGGATCGAGCCGCATGAACTGGCTGATATAATGGACGAGATAGGCGGCGCCGAAGATCATCGTCTTGGTCGAGCCGTTCTGGACACGCTCGCCATCGACCTCGAGCCACATCGCCAGGTTCTGCACGTCAGCGACCTCGTCCGGCGTCACCAGCCAGGGGCCGAGCGGGCCGAAGGTCGGGCAACCCTTGCCCTTGGCCCATTGGCCGCCGCGCTCGGTCTGGAACTCACGCTCCGAGACGTCGTTGCAGACGCAGAAGCCGGCGATCGCCCCCATCGCGTCCTTCTCGTCGATATACGAGCCGCCGTCGCCGATCACGATGGCGAGCTCGACTTCCCAGTCGGTCTTCTTCGAGTTCTTCGGGATGATCACGTCGTCATTGGGGCCGACGATGCAGTTCGGCGCCTTGTTGAACAGGATCGGCTCGGCCGGGATTGCCGCCCCAGTCTCGGCGGCATGATCTGCGAAGTTGAGGCCGACGGCGATGAAGTTGCGGACATCGCCGACGCAGGCGCCGATGCGCGGCGCACTCTCGACAAGCGGCAGTGATTCGGGGGACAGCGCCTTCAACTTGGCGAGCGAGGCCGACTTCAATCCTGCGCCGGCGATGTCGGACACATGGGCCGACAGGTCGCGGAGCTTGCCGGCGGCGTCGACAAGGCCGGGCTTCTCCTGGCCGAATGCGCCGTAACGAACCAGTTTCACGTCGTTTCCCCCTTTTTCAAACGTTTAAAACACAATGTGAGACAGAGACCTGAGGTCGGGGCGATCCTGTGCGGACTGCCGCCATGATGCAAGCCCGTCGGGGCGCATGCCATGCCTGCGGAGGCACCAGAGCCGGATCCGATCAGGTTGGATCAACCTGATCGGTGAATCCGTCTCTTATTTTGAGTTGGAGACCGTTTTACCGGTCAGCTTGCGGTGCAAGCTGACCGGAGCGGGCTCAAGGAATTGTGGCGCTTATGCAACGGTCTTCGGTAAACCGCCCCATCGCCTCGCGCCGGTGAACAAGCCTATGCTGCGGCGCACAATAGCAAAATCCACGATAGTTCGTATGTAAACCATCTTTTCCGTCGCCGCTTCGCGGCGGGACACGCAAAACGTGCCGATTTTGGACGGTTTTAATCATGGTGCCGCGACCGATGGGGCGAGCGTGGCGATTTAGAGGCGATCTGGGCGGGATTGCGGCGAAAACCGGCAGGCGGCATGTTGATGACAGATTCCGCGGCGTGATTTGCCGCAGCCGTCACAACAAGAAACCTCAGCCTGGGGAAGAAGCCGCGATGAAGAGCCTCCTGAAACTCACCGCCGCCGCCACCGTCTCGCTCTCGGCGCTGCTTGCGGCCGGCGCGGCCTCGGCGAGCTCCTTTGCGATCCGCTCGGGCCAGAGCGCCGAGGGTCTCGGCATGGCCTATGCCGGCGCTGCTTCGGGTGGCATCGGCATGGGCTCGATGGCGTGGAACCCGGCGACGATCACCATGTTCCCGGGCCGCAACAGCCAGTGGAACTTCACCTATCTCAACGCGAATGCGAGCTATGATCCGACATCGGTGAGCCGGCTCGGCGCGCCCAACGGTCCGCTCAATCCGCTGCAGAACGGCACCGGCAATATCGGTGGCGACGGCGCCTTCATTCCGGCGTCCTACTCGGCCTGGCAGCTCACCGACCGCTTCTGGATCGGCCTGACCACCGGCGCCCCCTATGGCTTGCGCTCGAAGCCTGACAATCAGGCGCATGCCGCCCAAGTCTATGGCCGCTCTGCGAAGCTCGCGACCATCAACGTCTCGCCGACGATCGGTTACAAGGTGACCGACTGGCTCTCGATCGGTGCCGCAGTGCAGGTCCAGTGGCTGAATGCGGCATTGAAGACCGCCTCCGGCGTCGCTCCGACCGCAGCGCCTGTCATCATCGAAGGCGATACCATCGATTTCGGGTATCGGTTTGGTATCAACCTGACGCCATTCCAGGGTACGAATATCGGCATTGCCTACCGCTCGGCGGTGCGCCAGACGCTGGACGGCACGCTGCGCACGCCGCTCGGCGTCGTTCCGGTCAAGGCGAACCTCAACCTGCCCGACTCGGTCGTGTTCGGCATCTCGCAGGAGATCAACGAGCAGTGGCAGGTCCATGCCGGCGTCGAGTGGACCAACTGGAGCCGCTTCCGCAACATTCCGATCGTCAGCAAGCTCAGTGGCCTGCCGGCGACCAGCCTGAACTTCCAGTATGACGACGCCTGGTTCTTCTCGGCCGGCGCCGAGTACAAGTACAACCGCGACCTGACCCTGCGAGCAGGTGTCGGCTATGAGCTGTCCGCGGTCAACGATCGCAACCGGACGATCTTCATCTCGGACAATGACCGTCTCTGGCTCTCGGCCGGCGGCAGCTACCAGATCACCGACAAGGTGAAGCTCGACGTCGGCTACACCTATATCCACGTGAAGAAGGCTTCGGTGAACTACACCGGCATCCACCCGCAGCAGGCTGCCGTGCTCTACACGGCCGAGGCCAAGCCCTCCATCCACATCGTCTCGGCCGGCTTGACCTATCGCTGGGACACCCCGACGGAAACGATCCCGGTCCGCCCGGTCGTCCGCAAGAACTGATCGGCGCCTTCGACGGCAACGAAAGAGCCGGCCTTTGGGCCGGCTCTTTTTGCTTTGGACTATGTCGTCGTTTCAGGCAGGCGGCAGCGTCGCTGGACGCCGGAATGATCGCCGGCCAGCGACCGATGTCCTTCGGTCGCTACGCTCTGATCTTCACATAGCTTCCGGGGGCGTCCTCCAGCGCGGGCAGGGGGCCGTCGCCGGGGATGCGCGGCTTGACGCGCTTGGGCGCCTGCTTCTCCAGCCAGGCGAGCCAATGCGGCCACCAGGAGCCGGGATGCTCCTCGCTCTTCCGGACCCAGTCATCGAAGGCGCCTTCGGGCTTCGCGCCGGTCCAGAACTGGTACTTGACCTTGTTCGGCGGATTGACCACGCCGGCGATATGGCCTGAGCCGGCCATGATGTAGTCGACCGGGCCACCGAAGCTCTGCGAGCCGAGAAAGACCGATTTTGCCGGGGCGATATGGTCCTCGCGGGCCGCGAGATTGTAGACCGGGATCGTCACCTTCTTGAGGTCGAGCAGCTTGCCGCCGAGGCGCATCTCGCCCTTGCTCAGCTTGTTCTCGAGATAGCAGTTGCGCAGGTAGAAGGAGTGGTTGGCGGCCGGCATCCGGGTTGAATCCGAATTCCAGTAGAGCAGGTCGAAGGCCGTCGGTGCCTTGCCCTTCAGGTAATTGTTGACGGCATAGGTCCAGATCAGGTCGTTCGGGCGCAGCATGTTGAAGGCGCCCGACATGCGCGACCCGTCGAGATAGCCGCGTTCGGCCATCTGTTCCTCGACGGAACGAATCTGCTCCTCGTCGACGAAGACCGCGAGCTCGCCGGCGTGGGTGAAGTCGACCTGCGTGGTGAAGAAGGTCGCGCTGGCAATGCGCTTGTCCTTTGTCGCGGCCATATAGGCGAGGGTGACGCCCAGCAGCGTCCCGCCGACGCAATAGCCGATCGTCGAAACCTGCTTCTCGCCCGTCACCTGCTCGACCGCCTCGATCGCGGCGAAGATGCCCTCGCGCATATAGCTCTCGAAATCCTTGAGCGCGTGGCGGTGATCCGGATTGACCCAGGAGATGCAGAAGACCGTCAGCCCCTGCGAGACGCACCAGCGGATGAAGCTCTTCTCGGCGTTGAGATCGAGGATGTAGAATTTGTTGATCCAGGGCGGCACGATCAGCAGCGGCCGCTTCAGCACCGTTTCGGTCGATGGCGCGTACTGGATCAGCTCGATGATGTCGTTGCGGTAGATGACCTTGCCCGGCGTCGTCGCGATGTTGACGCCGACCTGGAAGGCGCCGGCATCGGATTGCCGAATCTTGAGCTCGCCGCCGCCGGCCTCGACATCCTCGGCCAGCATCTTCATGCCGCGCACCAGGTTCTCGCCGCTCTGCGCCATGGTTTCGCGCAGCAGCTCGGGATTGGTCGCGACGAAATTAGAGGGGGAGAGGGCCCCGGCGATCTGCTTGACGTAGAAGCGGGCTTTGTTGCGCGTATGCGGGTCGAGATCGTCGGCCTGCTCGACCATGCCTTCGGCCCAGCGCGTGGTCAGAAGATAGGCCTGCTTGACGAAGTCGAAGACCGGATGGGTGTTCCATTCGGGGTCGGCGAAGCGGGCGTCCCGTTTCTCGGGCTCGATCACTGGCTCGACCTGTTCGCCGCCGAGGCGCTTCAGCGTCGCGCTCCACAGGCTGAGGAAGTCGCTGGTGAGCGCGCCTTGAGCCTCGATGATCTTCTGGGGATCGCTGATCCAGCGCTCGGCGACGCGGCCGAGCACCTTGACCATCTCGCTCGCCTCGTCGGCCTGGCCGGTCTTGGCCTCGCCCCGTTCGATCGGTTTCAGATAGGCTGCCGTCACCTTGCCGGCATGCTCGACCAGCTTGCCCATATTCTGCGCCATCGACTCGAAGTCGGGCACCGGCGGCAAGTCTGCAGACGGCGTTTCAGTTGCCTTGTGGCCGGCTTTGCCCTTCTCGTCAGCAGGCGGACACATGGCGACGCTCCCCTCGGTAGCCTTACGCAGGAGTTGCACTCCCCATTTTGGACCCATTAAGGACCTAACCGGTATGAGTGACAAAGAAATTTTGCGGAAGCAGGGCAATGGCTGACAGGCGGACAGAAATCTCGCTTAAGGCGGTCGGGATCGTCCTGCTCGTTGCAGCTGTGCTCGGCGGCTGCGGGGCGGCTCGCGGCGTCGCCGAGATGACCGATTTCGCCACCACGCCGGGCGAGCCCAAGCCATTCGTCGTCGAGACCCGTCCGCAAGATCCGAAGTTCATTCCGATCGGCACCACTGTTTCGCGCCAGGCCAAGCGCAAGACTGTCGACGAATTCAAGAAGCTCGAAGCCGAGCTTGAAGCCAAGCGGACCTCGAACGAAGCGGCCGGCTCGCAAGCGCAGACCCTTGGCAAGGTCCTGCCACCGCCGGCGCCGCCGCCTGCTCCTCCGCCGTTGCCGTAAGAATGAGGGGACGGCCGCTCGCTTAGGCGGCTTGCCCGACGCCTCCCGGATCGATCCAATGACGGTTCCGCACTGGAGCCGCCCGCAATGATCCTGATCGGCCAATATGATTCGCCCTTCGTGCGCCGCGTCGGCATTGCGCTGACGTTCTACGAACTGCCCTTCGAGCACCGGCCCTGGTCGGTCTTCGGCGACGGCGAGAGAATCGCGCCGCTCAACCCGCTGGTTCGGGTCCCGACGCTCGTGCTCGATGACGGGCTCGTACTGGTCGAGAGCCACGCCATGCTCGACTATCTCGACGGCCTGGTTCCGGCCGAACGCGCCTTGTTCCCTCGGCAGGAGCCGGCGCGCCATCGGGCGCTGCGCATCGCCGCGCTGGCGATGGGGCTCGCGGAGAAGGCGGTGAGCCTGTTCTACGAGCTGCGGCTGCACGATCAGGTCTCCGAGACCTGGGCCGGGCGCTGCCGTGGCCAGATCGGAGGCGTCCTCGCCGCTCTGGAACAGGAACGGGCCGGGCGCGCCGGCGACTGGTGGTTCGGTGACGGCATCGGCCATGCCGACATTGCACTCGCCTGCGCGCTACGCTTCGCCAGCGACGCGCATCCCGATCTCGTCGTCCTGAGCGATTATCCCGCCCTGGCGGCGCACTCGGCCCGCTGCGAGGCGCTCGATGTCTTCCAGACGATCAGCCAGCCCTTCATTCCGCCCTCCTGAGGCGTTGTCGTCGGGAGGTATGCGTCGTCTTTCGATGAATCTTGCTTATTTTGCTCTGTCGGGGCGAAAGCTGCGGTGGTAAGGCATCGCAACGCAAGAATGTGATCGACCGCCTTCCGGGGCGGCGATCCGCAAGGACCTGTTGCCGAGATGACCGACTTCCATCGCATCAAACGCCTGCCGCCCTACGTTTTCGAACAGGTCAACAAGATCAAGGCAGCCGAGCGCGCCAAGGGCGTCGACATCATCGATCTCGGCATGGGCAATCCCGATCTGCCGGCGCCGAAGCACGTCATCGAGAAGCTGGTCGAGACCGCTGGCAAGCCACGCACCGACCGTTACTCCGCCTCCAAGGGCATTGCCGGGCTGCGCCGCGCCCAGGCGCATTACTATCAACGCCGCTTCGGCGTGACGCTCAATCCCGACACGCAGGTCGTCGCGACGCTCGGCTCGAAGGAAGGCTTCGCCAATATGGCGCAGGCCATCACCGGCCCGGGCGATGTCGTGCTCGTGCCCAATCCGAGCTATCCGATCCACGCCTTTGGCTTCCTGATGGCGGGCGGCGTGATCCGCTCCGTTCCGGCCGAGCCGACCCCGGCCTTCTTTCCGGCGCTGGAGCGGGCGATGGCCCATTCGGTGCCGAAGCCGATCGCGCTCGTCACCTGCTATCCGGCGAACCCGACGGCCTATACAGCCTCGCTCGATTTCTATCGCGACCTCGTCGCCTTCGCGAAGCGGCACGAGCTGATCCTGCTCTCCGATCTCGCTTATGCCGAGGTCTATTTCGACGAGAACGATCCGCCGCCGTCGATGCTGCAAGTGCAGGGCGCGGTCGACGTCACCGTCGAGTTCACCTCGATGTCGAAGACATTCTCCATGGCCGGCTGGCGCATGGGTTTTGCCGTCGGCAACGAGCGGTTGCTGGCGGCGCTGGCGCGGGTGAAATCCTATCTCGACTACGGCGCCTATACGCCGATCCAGGTCGCGGCGGCGGCGGCGCTGAACGGCCCCGACGACTGCATCCGCGAGATGCGCGAGATCTATCGCAAGCGCCGCGACGCGCTGGTCGAGAGCTTCGGCAAGGCCGGCTGGGAGTTCCCGGCGCCGCAGGCCTCGATGTTCGCCTGGGTGCCGATCCCGGAGAAGTTCCGTCATCTCGGCTCGCTGGAGTTCTCCAAGCTCCTGATCGAGAAGGCCGAGGTTGCGGTCGCGCCGGGCATCGGCTTCGGCGAGCATGGCGACGATTACGTCCGCATCGCCATCGTCGAGAACGAGCAGCGCATCCGCCAGGCCGCGCGCAATGTCGGGCGCTTCCTGAAGACCGCCGACCAGACCCTGCACAACGTCATCCAGATGCCGAAGGCGGGGTAGGGGACGGCGGCTGTCATTCCGGGGCGGCGCGCGGAGCGCCGAGTCCGGAACCCATGAACACGACGGTCGGGGAAAGGGCATCCGTGACGGAGCCTTTTCGGGGCAGGCCGTGTTCATGGGTTCCGGGCTCACTGCTGCGCAGCGCCCCGGAAAGACGGCCCACAGTGTTGCGCGCTGGCACTGGACCGAGCCGCCAAAACATGGGAACGCAGGCGGCGGGGCGGATAGCTGGGACGAAGAGTGCGCAATGGTCTCTAAGGGCCGGTTGATCGGGATCGCTTTCGGCCTGTTCGCGCTGGTCTGCCTGTTCGCGACCTATGATTTCTCGCGTGGCCGCAGCGCGG
Organism: Allobosea sp. LjRoot90; assembly: GCF_964254315.1. NCBI lineage: Bacteria > Pseudomonadati > Pseudomonadota > Alphaproteobacteria > Hyphomicrobiales > Alloboseaceae > Allobosea > Allobosea sp. LjRoot90. Next base: position 1,370,166 of record NZ_CAXUTF020000001.1, on the reverse strand, counting down.
ACACCGATTCGCCCCTGATCGCCGAGGTGCTGACCGCGACGCGGGCGCGCGAATGCGGTCGCGACGCCACCGAGATCGTGACGAAATACTTCCCGAACGGCATGGGCCGCGCCGAGGCCGAGCAGCTCCTGGCGCAGACCGTGATCCGGGCGCCGAAGCCCTGGTTCTGGAAGCCGGTCGACGAGAACTCCACCGTGGCAGATGGCGACAGCGTCGAGGCGCTGCGCACCATCAAGATCACCGCCTTCGGCAACCAGCTGCTCCGCCTCTATCTCGGCTTCGAGAACGGCAAGGTCCACAAGCTCGCCGCCGAGGTCGTCTGCCGCTTCGAGTGAGCGGCGTCAAACCGCTCCGGTGAACTCGCCGCGCGCCGGGTAGTCGTTCTTGATGACGAAATCGAGCGCTGCGACCATCTCGGCGAAATTCGGCCGTACGAACGGCATCGACTGCACCGACAGATAATAGATCGTGCCGTCCGGGCGGATGAGGAACACGCCCGGCTCGGAGAACAGCGCCGGCTCCTCGATGCCGATCGAGGTCTTGCCGCGTGAGGTGGAAATGTAGAGGCCCCATTCGCGGGCCTTGGTCAGCGGCAACCCGTAGCCGACCCTGAGCGCCTGCGCGCCGACCTTCGCCGCCATCTCGGCCGCCCGTTCGGCGCCGTCGCTGCTGATCGCGATGGTCTCGACGCCGCGCGCGGCGAATTCGGGCGTCAGCCGCTCGAGTTCCTTCAGGTAGCTGGCGCAGATCGGGCAGTGCAGGCCCCGATAGAAGCAGATGAGCGTGAAGCGCTCCGGCGACGCCGCATGAAGCTCGAAGCGGCCATGCGCGAGCGTGTCGACGGAGAGTGCGGGAGCCGGCTGACGGGGAGTGAGCATGGACTTGACCTCGTTGCAGTTGCAGCTGCCGAAGGGTTTCGCATATTATTGGATATGGAAGGTCCCAATCTCATGATCGAAAGTTCGGCGCTTGGCCGAGATCGCCTGTCGAGTTTTTTTGCGGCGTTCGACGTCGTGGCGGAGCAGGCCCAGCTCGATACTGCCAATCTCGTGATGCTCGGTCAGGCTGGGGAGCCACAAGCGCTGATCTTTTTGCCGCATGTGGACGGCCCCATGCGCTTCGATGGAGACGTGCTGGCCGCGGTCAGGATCGACTTCGGTGGGCCTGCCAATCCCCTCATCGCAGCACTGCCAGGGCGGGTCGATCTGGCCTTGGAGAGCGCCCCGGCGATGCAGGCGGTAGCCAGAATTCTCGTCACTGAGGCTTCCGCCCGGCGCTGCGGTCGCCAGGTAGCGCTCGACAATCTCTGCAAGCTGCTGCTGCTCCTGCTGTTGCGCCATCTGATCGATCAGGGCACGACCCGCCCCGGATTGCTGGCCGGCCTGTCCCACCCACAGTTGTTTCCGGCTCTCACCGCCATGCAGGAGACGCCGGCGCGCGATTGGCGGATCGACCATCTCGCGGTGATCGCAGGCATGTCGAGAACCCGCTTTATGACCCTGTTTCCGCAAGTGGTCGGTGTTACTCCGATGGCCTATCTCGCCGGCTGGCGGATGGTGCTGGCAAGACGCGAACTCGAGCGTGGCGGCCGCGTGAAGCTCGTCGCTCGGCGGATTGGCTACGGCAGTGCCGCCGCCTTCTCGCGCGCCTATCAGCGAGCCTTCGGAGAGCCGCCGGTCGCGCGGAGGAAGAGTCGGCAGGGCGAGGGCGCGCTCGCCGTCACTTCTCGATGACGCAGAAGCGGTTCCCGTCCGGGTCTTCCAGCACCACGTAGTCGGCGCCTTCCGGGTAGCGCCACTCGGCCCGTTTCGCACCGATGCCGAGAAGTCGCTCGACCTCGGCCTCACGGTCGCTGGCATAGAGGTCGAGATGATGACGCCGGTGATCCTGCGCCTGCGACGAGACCTGCGTGATCGCCAGTTGCACGCCGACGCCTTCGCGCGGCACCAGGATCGCCCAGTCGAGTGAGGGCGGCCGCAGCGGCCTGTAGGCGAGCGCTTCCGCCCAGAATGCGATGGCGCGCGGCACGTCGCGCACGCCCCAGACGATCGAGCCGACCTTGAGCATCTCGGGTACCTCCTGTTGAACCCTCAATCGCGCCCGATGGCGCAGGTTCCATCCACCCCTTCGCCGTTGACTCCAAACCCGCCTCATGCGACCCCGCCGACCATGACCATGCACGCTGCTCCCTCCGAGATCAGGCCCTTGCGTGTCGGCATCGCCGGCCTTGGAACAGTCGGCGCAGCGGTCGCCGGCATTCTGAAGCGTCAGGAGAACGCGCTCGCCGCGCGTTGCGGCCGGCCGATCCGGGTGACGGCGGTCTCGGCGCGTGATCGCAACCGCGACCGCGGCATCGATCTCTCCAACTTTACCTGGTTCGACGATCCGGTCGCACTCGCCAGCTCCGACGAGATCGATTGCCTGGTCGAATTGATTGGCGGCTCGGACGGCCCGGCCAAGCAGGCCGTCGAGGCTGCGCTTTCCGCTGGCAAACACGTCGTCACCGCCAACAAGGCGCTGCTCGCCGCCCATGGCGTCGCGCTCGCCGAGCTCGCCGAGAGCACCGGCGCGGCGCTCGCCTTCGAGGCCTCTTCGGCCGGTGGTATCCCGGTGGTGAAGACGCTGCGCGAGGCGCTCACGGGCAACAATGTCAGCCGGCTCTACGGCATCCTCAACGGCACCTGCAATTACATCCTCTCGCGCATGGAGCTGGAAGGGCTGACCTTCGAGGCCTGCCTGAAGGACGCCCAGCGCCTCGGATACGCCGAGGCGGACCCGACCTTCGACGTCGAGGGCTTCGACACCGCGCACAAGCTCGCCATCCTGACCAGCCTCGCCTTCGGCACGAGGATCGACGCCGAAGCGATTCATGTCGAAGGCATTTCCTCGATCACGCCGCTCGATCTGAAGATGGCCGACGAGCTCGGCTACCGGATCAAGCTGCTCGGCGTCGCCGAGCGCACCAAGACCGGCATCGAGCAGCGCGTGCACCCGACCATGGTGCCGAAGTCGTCCGCGATCGCGCAGGTGATGGGCGTCACCAATGCGGTGACCATCGATGCCGACGCGGTGCGCGAGATCACTTTGGTCGGCCCTGGCGCAGGTGGCGGGCCGACCGCCTCGGCCGTGATCGCCGACATCGCCGATGTTGCCCGCGGCACCGCCGGCCATCCTTTCGGCATGCCGGTCGCGCGGCTGGAGCAGCCGACCCGGGCGCCGATGCAGCGCCATGAGGGCGGCTACTATATTCGTCTCGCCGTCGCCGATCGTCCAGGCGCCGCGGCCGCCATCGCGACCCGCATGGCGGAAGCCGACATCTCACTCGAAAGCATCGTCCAGCGCCGCTCCGAGAGCGCCGCCCAGCGCGATCCCGGCGGGCGTTCCGGTGCGCCGGTTCCGGTTGTGCTGATCACCTACGCCACCAGCGAGCGGGCGATCCGCGCCGCGCTGGAGAAGGTCAGCGCCGACGGCCACATCGCCGAAGCGCCGCAAGTCATCCGTATCGAGCGGGAATGAGGGGGATGGTGCGGTCGGCCACGGCTTCGCCCTATCCTCGCCAATCTGCTCGCCATTTGCCTCGGCCATCCGCTAACCGCGTTTAGGGAGTCCCCCATGTCCGTCGATCTCCGCATCTCGCCCGATCAGATCATCGAGCGCTACCTCTCGATGGAGCTGGTGCGCGTCACCGAGCGTGCCGCCGTTGCCGCCGCCCGCCTGCGCGGTCATGGCGACGAGAAGGCGGCCGACCAGGCCGCGGTCGATGCGATGCGGCGCGAGCTCAACCGCCTGCCGATCGATGGCGAGATCGTCATCGGCGAGGGCGAGCGCGACGAGGCGCCGATGCTCTATATCGGCGAGAAGGTCGGCAACAAGCAGGGCCCCAAGGTCCACATCGCTGTCGACCCGCTCGAGGGCACGACGCTCTGCGCCAAGGACATGCCGGGCTCGATCGCCGTGATGGCGATGGCCGGCGCCGGCCAGTTGCTCTACGCCCCCGACGTCTACATGAACAAGATCGCGATCGGCCCGGGCTATCCGACCGGCATCGTCGACCTCGACGCCTCGGCCGCCGACAACATCAACGCGCTGGCCAGGGCCAAGGGCGTGAAGCCGCATGAGATCAACACGCTGATCATGGACCGGCCGCGCCACGAGAAGCTGATCGCGGAAGTCCGCAAGACCGGCGCCTCGATCCGCCTGATCACCGATGGCGACGTCGCCGGCGTGATCTTCTGCACCGAGCCGGAGAAGACCGGCATCGACCTCTATCTCGGCATTGGCGGCGCGCCCGAGGGCGTTCTCGCCGCGGCGGCGCTGCGCTGCGTTGGCGGCCAGATGCAGGGTCGCCTGATCCTCGACACCGAGGAGAAGCGGGCTCGCGCCGCGACCATGGGCGTCAAGGATCCGAACCATAAATACGACATGGCCGAAATGGCCTCGGGCGACGTCATCGTCTGCGCCACTGGCGTCACCGATGGCGGCATGCTCTCGGGCGTGCGTTTTGGACCCGACGTGATCGAGACTGAGACCATCGTCTACCGCTCGATCACCGGCACCGTCCGCCGCATCTATGGCGAGCACCGCGAGTTCTCGAAGTTCCAGCTCGACTGAACTCTGGACCTGCTGCGACTACAAAGCCCGTTCCGCAAAGCTGCGGAGCGGGCTTTGTTTTTGAGCTGACGCGCAGCAGCAGCTTCAGCCTTGCAGGCTGCCGCCGGCAAGGGTGTGTTCGACGCAGGCGTTGATATGCGTCGCCAGGACATCCGTGGCGCGCGCTGTGTCGCGCCGCATCGCGCAGTCGAGCAGGATCTGGTGCTCCTGCGCCGCCACCTCGCCACGAAAGATCACCGCGACCATCTGATAGCGCAGATAGCGGTCATAGATCGAGGCATGCGTCTCCATCAGCACCTGCGAGCCGCAGGCTGAGATCAGCGCGTGATGGAACTCCCAGTCATAGCGCTTCCAGAGCTCTGGATCGGCGCGGTCATTGTCGAGCATGCGCCTTTCCATCAGGGCAAGCTTGTGATGGGCGGCGACGACGCGGCCTTCCCACTCCATGTCCCCGGTCGCGAAGGATTGCGCCAGGGCATGCGCTTCCAGGAGCAGCCGCAGCGCCGCGATCTCGCTCAGATTGCTGGCGGAGACCGGCGCGACCATGAAGCCCTTTTGCCCCTCGGCCCCGACCAACCCTTCCGACGAGAGCCGGTTCAGGATCTCGCGCAGCGTGCTGATGCTGGTGCCATAGGTCTCGCGCAGATCGTCGAGCTTGAGCCGCTGCGCCGGCACCAGCCGCCCGAAGACGATGTCGGCCCGGATACGGCGATAGGCGAGCTCTCCGATCGAGGCGGTCGGCGGCGCGTAATTCAGCATGCGTGATCCGTCCGGGACTGCGGCAGAGGGCTCAGCTTAGCGACGCAGCGGAGTGGGCACAATTGTTATGGTGAATTCAGGATCATCAGATGAAATCGAAAATACCAGTTGATTGCTGATTGAGCCTTGGGCATGGTCTGCTTCGAAGCGGGGCCAACCCGCACGGGGAGGAACGGCATGAAACAGGGTATCGACAGGCGCATGCTGCTGGCGGCCGGTGGCGCGCTGGCGCTGACGGGCGGCACGGCGCTCGCACAGGGCAAGCCCAACCTGCGCTTCTCGGCGGTGTTCTCGGAGCAGGATATCCGCGCCGAGATGATGAAGCGCTTCGCGGAGGCCATCAAAGACGACTTCGCGCTGCAGCCCTATTACGGCGGCAACCTGTTCAAGCAGGGCACCGAGCTGGTCGCCATGCAGCGCAACAACCTCGAAATGGGGAACATCGCGCCGCAGGACGTCTCGAACCAGATCCCGGCCTGGTCGATCGTCACCTCGGCCTATCTCTTCCGCGACGCCGACCATCTCAAGAAGGTCTTCGCCAGCGATGTCGGCCGCGACCTCAAGACGATGGCCGAGGACAAGCTCAACATCAAAATCCTCGGCCCGACCTATTTCGGCGCCCGCCAGGTCGGCCTGAAGCCGAAGAAGAAGATCAGCACCCCGGCCGATCTCGCCGGCGTCAAATTGCGCATGCCTGGCGGCGACGCCTGGCAGTTCCTCGGCCAGTCGCTCGGCGCCAACCCGACGCCGATGGCCTACGCCGAGGTCTATACCGGCCTGCAGAGCGGCGCGATCGACGGCCAGGACAATCCGCTGCCTAACGTCCAGAACATGAAGTTCTACGAGGTCTCCTCGCAGATCGTGCTGACCTCGCATCTCGTCGGCTTCGATCTACTCTGCGTCACCAAGCGCGTCTGGGACGGGATGGATGCGAAGAAACAGGCCGCCTTCCAGGCCGCGGCTGACGCCGCGATCGACTGGAGCACCAAGGAGCACCTCGCCAAGGAGGTCGAGCTGGTCGACTTCTTCAAGAAGCAGGGGCTCGAGGTCTATGCGCCCGATCTCAAGGCCTTCCGCGACTTTGCTCAGAAAAAGTATCTTGAATCCGAGCTGGCCAAGGGCTGGGCGCCGGGCATGCTCGACAAGATCAACGCGCTCTAGCGTGCGCTAGGTTCACGCGATCGAGGTCTAGCGCTGGCCCTTCGGGGCCGGCGTGGCCCGCCGAGGGAGGGGCCGGCGGGCCGAATTTCACCGGAGGACACATGCCGCAATCGCTGAAAGCGCTGGGCGCCTGGCTGTCGCGCCGGGCCGAGAACCTGCTCGCGCTGATGCTCGGGGCGATGTTCGTCGTCTTCCTGGTGCAGATCGTCTTCCGTTATCTGCTCAACTTCCCGATCGGCTGGACGCATGAGATCAGCGTCATCCTCTGGCTCTGGCTGGTGCTGTTCGGTGCGGGCTTCGTGGTGCGCGAGAGCGAGGAGATCCGCTTCGACATCATCTATGGCGCCGTCGGGCCGGGGCCGCGCCGCGTCATGGCGCTGATCACGGCAGTCGCACTCGTCATCCTCTACGTGATCTCGCTGCCGGCGATGGTGGACTACGTCGCCTTCATGAAGGTCGAGCGCACCGCCTATCTCAAGCTGCCCTTCAACTGGGTCTATGCGATCTACATCGCCTTCGCGGTCGCTGCGATCATCCGCTATCTCTGGCTCGGCTTCAGCGCATTGCGTGGCAAGGCACCCGAGGCCTTCGATCCGACCAAGGCGGGCTCCGGCGTATGAGCACGCCTTTCTCCCTCGCCATCCTCGCCATCGTGACGCTGTCGCTGCTCGGCCTGCCGATCGGCCATGCGATGATCGCGGGCTCGATCCTCTATTTGCTCGTCGCCGGCCAGGACCTCTCGATCGCCGCCGAGCAGCTGCTCAACGGCATGTACACCAACTATGTCATCCTCGCCGTGCCGCTCTTCATCCTGGCAGCTGAGCTGATGAACATCGGCTCGATGACCGAGCGGCTGCTGCGCTTCTGCGACGCGCTCGTCGGCCGTTTCAGGGGCGGGCTCGCCCATGTCAACATCGTCCAGAGCGTGATCTTCGCCGGCATGTCGGGCTCGGCCATCGCCGACGCCGCCGGCACAGGCAGGATGATGCAGGCGATGATGACCAAGGACGGCAAGTATCCGCCGGCCTTCGCCGCTGCCTTGACGGCCGTGTCCTCGGTGATCGGGCCGATCATCCCGCCCTCGATCCCGATGGTGATCTACGCACTGGTCTCCGACGCCTCGATCGGCTTCCTCTTCCTCGGCGGCGTCATTCCCGGCCTGCTGATGGCGCTGGCGCAGATGGTGATCGTCGCTTCGGCCGCCAAGCGCCGCAATTTCCCGGTCGAGCCGCCGATTCCCTTGCGCCAACTGCCGGGCATCACCTGGCGCGCCTTCCCGGCGCTGATGATGCCGGTCGTGCTGCTCGGCGGCATCTATGGCGGCGCGACCACACCGACCGAGGCTGCCGCCGTCGCCGCCGCCTATGCGCTCGCCGTATCGGTTTTGCTCTATCGCAGCGTCAGCCTCAGCGCCTTCTATGGCTCGCTGGCCTACAGCGCCCGCACCACCGCCTCGATCGGCATGCTGATCGCCGGTGCGCTTGTCTTCAACTACGTCGTCACCATCGAGAACATCCCCGACAGCCTGCGCGTGCTTCTCGCCGGCTGGAACCTGTCGCCGCTCGGCTTCCTGATCCTCGTCAACGTGCTGCTGCTGATCCTCGGCTGCCTGCTGGAGGGCACTGCGATCCTCCTGATCGTCGTGCCGGTACTGATCCCGACGGCCAAGGCGCTCGGCATCGACATGGTGCATTTCGGGGTGGTGGTCGTCGTCAACATCATGCTCGGCTTGATCACGCCGCCTTACGGGCTGCTGCTCTTCATCATGACCAACATCGCCGAGGTGCCGCTGCGCCAGATCGTGCGCGAATGCATGCCGTTCCTCGGCGCAATGATCGTCGCCCTGGCACTGATCACCTTCTTTCCCAGCCTCGTGCTCTGGCTGCCGCGCCTGATGGGCTACCAGGGCTGACAGGACAGGACTGACCCGTGAGCAAGCCGATCTATGTCCTCAACGGCCCCAATCTGAACCGGCTCGGCACGCGCGAGCCGCAGATCTACGGCTCGACCACGCTCGCCGAGGTCGAGGCGCTCTGCCGCGAGGCGGGGGGCGGGCGCGAGATCGTCTTCCGCCAGAGCAACCGTGAATACGAGCTGATCGACTGGATCCACGAGGCGATCGACAACGGCGCCGCGATCGTGATCAATCCCGCCGCCTATTCCTTCACCTCGATCGCGATCCTCGACGCGCTGAAGATGTTTCCCGGCCCGATCGTCGAGCTGCACATCTCCAACATCCACAGGCGCGAGGCGCACTACCACAAATCCTATGTCTCGCTGGCGGCGACGGCGGTCATCGCCGGGCTCGGCGCGCAGGGCTATGCTGTGGCGGTGAGGGCGGCGATCGACTTGGCGGAAAGTACCGGCTGAGGCGCGTCAGCGCGCCGTCATCACCGCGCGGGTGAAGCCAGGTTCGACGAAGGTCAGGCTGCCGTCCGGCAGGCCGAGGATACGGTCGATCGCGACGCCCTGGAACTGAAGGCGCTGATCCAGCGCCTCGATCGCAGCGTCTTCTTCGGCGGTGCCGATGGCTGTGATGGTGCGCGCGACGGCATCGTAGGTGCTTGCGCCTAGATGCAGGATGATCTCGGCGGCACCCTCGGGATCCGGTACGGTGAAGGCACCTTCGGCCTTGCCCTGGGCGATGATGCTGCTCAGCACCGGCCGCATGACCGCGATCGAGGCGGCATTGATCCGGTGATAGAGCAAGAGATTCTCGGGCCGGAAGACCACGTCGAAGGCGGCCCTGAACTTCGGCGCATCCGCCAGCTTCGTGCTCCGGGAGCGCGCCATGAAGCCGTTCAGCCGTTCCAGCGCACTTAATGAGGGATCGTCCAGGATATCGCGGACGCGCGCGACTGCGTCCTGCGACAGGCGGGCAGTGATCCCTTCGAGCAGATCCTCCTTGGCGGAGAAGTGGTGATAGAAGCCCCCCTTCGAGATGCCGATCTGCGCGATGACGTCGTTGATGGTGGTCCGCTCGTAGCCGCGCTCGAAGAACAGCGCCTGTGCTGCATCGAGAATCTCGTTCCTGCGATCATCGGGGTGCTTCACGATACGGGGCATGCATTCTCGCTTCTGCTTGACGACCGACCGTCGGTCTGTAAAATGACCGACGGTCGGTCTTTCGTGATTGTGCGCGAGAGATGTCGCCGATGCAACGCTTTCGACCTGCGATACTCCAAGGTCGAGCACGTTGCGCGAGGCCTCCCGCGGAGGGGGCCGTGAAGTTCGCTCGCAGTCTTCTTGCCGCCGCAGCCGTGATCGTTGCCGGCGGCGCCTATTGGTCGCTGTCGAAGCCGATCGCGGTCGCGACCGTTGCGCCAAAGCGTGGTGACGCGGCCGAGATCGTCTACGCCACCGGCACGGTCGAGCCGCGCATTTGGGCAAAGGTCGCGGCGCTGGTGCGCGAGCGCGTTATCGAGCGCTGCGATTGCGAGGGCCAGCGGGTGGAGCAGGGGCAGATCCTCGCTCGGCTCGATAGTGCCCAGGCCGAGGCGACTCTGGCCGAGCTCAAAGCCCGCCAGAAACTCGCCACCGCCGAGCATGACCGGCTCGCGGTCCTGGTCGAGCGCAATGTGATGAGCCTGCAGGCGCTCGACCGGGCCCGCAGCGAGATGAGCCAGGCCTCGGCGCTCATCGCCGGCCAGACCGCGCGCCTGGAGAATTATGTGCTGCGCGCACCGATGCGCGGCACCGTGCTGCGCCGCGACGGTGAGGTCGGCGAGATCGCCGAGCCCGGCACCGTCCTGTTCTGGATCGGTGAAGCCAAGCCGCTGCGCGTCGTCGCCGAGGTCAACGAGGAGGATATCCCGCAGGTCAAGCCGGGCCAGCGCGTCCTGATCCGGGCCGACGCCTTTCCGGGGCGGACGCTGGAGGGAACCGTCGACAGCATCACGCCCAAGGGCGATCCCGTCGCCAAGACCTACCGTGTCTATCTTGCTCTGCCGGGCGATACCCCGCTGCTCATCGGCATGACGGTCGAGCTCAACGTCATCGTGCGGGTGGCGCAGAACGCGCTCCTGCTGCCGGTCGCTGCCGTGCAGGGCAATGCGATCTTCATCGTCGAAGGCGATGTCGCCCGCCGCCACGAGTTGGCGATCGGGATACGAGGCACGGGCGATGTCGAGGTCCTCTCCGGCCTGCCGGAGGCGGCGCGCGTGATCGCGCCCTATCCCGAGAAGCTCAGCGACGGCGCCCGTGTCGCGCCGCAGGGCAGGTGAGCCGTGCGGCTGATCCTCGCCCTGGCGCTGACACATATCCGCGGCCGCGGCCGGCAGACGCTGGTCGCGATCATCGGCGTCGCGCTCGGCGTCGGCTTCTCGATCGCCATGGCGGCGCTGATGCAGGGCGGTGAGGATGATTTCGTCGCGAGGCTGGTCGACACCATGCCGCATGTCGACATCACCGACGAGTATCGCACCGCCCGCCGCCAGCCGGCGCAGGATGCGTTCGCAGCGGTCCAGATCGCCGGCCTGCGCCCGAAGGACGACCGGCGCGGCATCCTCAACCCGACGGAGGCGACGGCCATGCTGCGCGCCTGGGTGCCGGGGCGGCTGGCGCTCAGCCTGAAGACGCAAGGGGTGGTGCGCTATGCCGGGCGCGATGTCGGCATCGCGATCATCGGCATCGAGCCGCAGGCGGAGGTGAAGGTCTCCTCGCTCGCCAAGGATTTCCGCCAGGGCAGCTTCACCTCGCTGATCGCCGGCGGCAACAACATCATCGTCGGCGACCGGCTGGCGCAGCGCCTCGGCGCCGAGTTCGGCACCACCGTCACCGTGGTCTCCTCGACCGGCCAGAGCCGCGCCTTCAAGATCGTCGGCCTGTTCCACACCGGCACGACCGCCCGCGACGAGGGCGAGGGCTATGTCCTGCTCAAGAACGCGCAGATCCTGAGCGAGCGCCCGAACGCGATCAACGAGATCAGGTTGAAGCTCGACGATCCCGCCGCCGCCCCGCAGGTGGCCCGCCGCGCCGAGGCGCAGATCGGCTATAAGGCGGTCGCCTGGCAGGAGGCGAACGAGTCGCTGCTCGAGGCGCTCGTGATCCGAAACGTCATCATGTACACGGTCGTCGGCGCGATCCTGCTCGTCGCCGGCTTCGGCATCTTCAACATCATCTCGACGATCACCCACGAGAAGGCGCGCGACATCGCGATCCTGAAGTCGCTCGGCTTCACCGAAACCGATATGCGCCGGCTCTTCCTGCTCGAAGGGCTGGCGCTCGGCGCCGGGGGCTCGCTGATCGGCTGGGTGGTCGGCTTCTCGCTCTGCTTTGCACTCTCGCTGGTCCGCTTCGAATTGTCGGGCGCGAGCGTCGCGCAGGAGATCACCCGCCTGCCGCTGGCCTGGAGCATCTGGCATTATCTGATCGCGGCCGGCTTCGCGCTGGTCTCGGCCGGGGTCGCCGGCTACCTGCCGGCCCGCCAGGCGGCGCGCCTCCACCCGGTCGACATCATCCGGGGCGCGACATGAGCGCGCTCATCGAGACGGCTGGGCTCACCCGCGTGCTGCCTGCGGCCGTGCCGGTGACGCTGGTCCAGGACATCACCCTGACCATCGGCGAGGGCGAGTTCGTCGCGATCACCGGCCCGTCAGGCTCGGGCAAGTCCTCGCTGCTTTACCTGCTCGGCCTGCTCGACCGGCCGACAGCCGGCACGTTCGCCATTTCGGGCAGGGATACCGCCGGTCTCAGCGAGCGCGAGCGCGCCGAGATCAGGTTGGCGACGCTCGGCTTCGTCTTCCAGTTCCACTTCCTGCTGCCGGAGTTCACCGTCCGCGAGAATGTCGAGATTCCGATGCGCCGGCTCGGGCGGCTCGGGACTGCCGCCATGCGAGAGCGTTCGACCGAGCTTCTCGGCGCGCTCGGTCTCGCCGACCATCTCGACAAGCGGCCGGACCAGCTTTCGGGCGGCCAGCGCCAGCGCGTCGCAGTCGCCCGCTCGCTCGCCAATGATCCGCCGCTGATCCTCGCCGACGAGCCGACCGGCAGCCTCGACAGCAAGAACTCCGAGCAGGTCTTCGCCATTCTCGCAGCGCTGGTGCGCGAGCGCGGCAAGACCGTTATCGCCGTGACCCACGACACCGACATGGCGGCCAAGGTGAGCCGCCGCATCCATCTGGTCGATGGCCAGCAGGCCGAGGCTTGAGGCGGGGGGTCTGCGTCAGTCTTCCGCGGCCGGCTCGGCCTTGCGACGGAAGCCCGTCGCCAGCACGTAGAGCTCGGAGGAATCGGCCCGGCTCGCGCCAGGTTTGATGTTGCGGACCTGGCTGAAATCGCGCTTGAGTTGCGCCAGCAGCTCGGCGGTGTCGCCGCCCTGGAACAGCTTGGCCAGGAAGAAGCCGCCCGGCGCCAGCACGTCATTCGCGAATTCGAGGGCGGCCTCGGCGAGGCCGATGATCCTGAGATGGTCGGTTTTCTTGTGGCCGGTGGTGTTGCCTGCCATATCCGACATCACGCCATCGGCCTTGCCGCCGAGCTTCTCGGTCAGCAGGGCAGGGGCTTCCTCCGCCATGAAGTCGAGCTCGATCAGTTCGACATGCGGAATCGGATCGACTGGCAGGAGGTCGATGCCGACGATCCGGCCCTTGCCCTTGTCGAGGCCGACCTTCGCCGCCGCGACCTGGCACCAGCCGCCGGGCGCGCAGCCGAGATCGAGCAGCTTCTGGCCCGGTTTCAGGAATTTGTAGCGCTCGTCCATCTCGGCGAGCTTGAAGGCTGCTCGCGAGCGATAACCCATCTCGCGCGCCCGCTTCACATAGGGGTCGTTGAGCTGGCGCTCGAGCCAGAGCTGCGAGGAATGGCTGCGCTTGGCCGGCTTCTTGACCTTGATACGCAGGTCGCGGGCGCCGCCGCCGGATTTTGCTGTCGTCATTGCCGCCTGCGCCACCAGGCGCGATCCTCATGCATCATCCTGAGCAGAATGCCCTCGCGCAGGCCGCGATCGGCGATGCGCACCTTCGGGCTCGGAAATGCGCGCCGGATCGCCTCGAAGATGGCGCAGCCGGCGAGCACCAGATCGGCCCGCTCGTGGCCGATGCAGGCATTGGCCTGGCGCTGGGCATAGTCCATCGCAACGAGTTCGTCGATCACGCTGAGGATATCCTCCTGGCGCATCCACAGACCGTCGACCTGGCGCCGGTCATAGCGTGGCAGGCGCAAATGGATGCCGGCGACCGTCGTCACCGTGCCGGAGGTGCCGAGCAGATGGAAATTGGGCGCGTCGCGCGCCGCAGCCGCCTTCTGCGCGAAGGGGGCCAGCGCCTCGCTGCAATCGGTGACCATGCGCTCGAATTTTTCGCGTCCGACCTCGACCCCGCCATAGCGCTCCGCCACCGAGACGACGCCGATCGGCAGCGAAGCCCATTCGCGGATGCGCTGGGCCGGGTCGCGCCCGGCCTCGCGCCCGCCGAGCCAGACGATCTCGGTCGAGCCGCCGCCGATGTCGAAGATGATGACGGCGCCGGCCTCCGGCGCCGCCAGCGCAGCGCAGCCGGTGACGGCGAGCGAGGCTTCCGTCCTCTGGTCGACGATCTCGAGCTCGATGCTTGCTTCGTCGCCGACACGGCGAACGAACTCGATGCCATTGGTCGCGGCGCGACAAGCCTCGGTGGTGATCAGGCGCGCCCGAGTCACGCCGCGATGGTCCATCTTGCTCTTGCAGATCTTGAGGGCCTCGACAGCGCGGTCCATCGCGTCGTCGCAAAGCCGCCCGCTGGCGCCGAGCCCCTCGCCGAGCCGCACGATTCGCGAGAAGGCATCGACCACCCGGAAACCGTGCTGGGCCGGTCGCGCAATCAACAGGCGGCAATTATTGGTGCCGAGATCGAGCGCCGCATAGGTGGTGGGATGAGGGCGCTGGTAAGGCGCCGGAGCAAATCGAACGGCTTCCGGCGGCGCGGGCCGCTCGCCCGGTAGAGGGACCGCCGCCACGACGGGGCGGTCGGAATCCTGGCGGTCTTCGACCGTCACTTGCTAACCCTTCGCCGGCCATGCCGCCTCGGCGGCTGCCGGGAGTCCAGCACGAAGCTGGAACGTTTCCATTCGTGAGCAGCGTAACAACAGCACGCTGCCCCTGCCAAGCAGAACCTGTGGCGAAACTGCGGTGGCTCTCTCGTGCTTGCCTGTATCGGGCCTTCGCGGCAAAGCTCGATGCCAGCCGGCATTGCGAGCCCGGCAGCGATAGATCGGGAGAAACGGCATGGCGGCGCGGCGCATGATCCTGGCGATCGACCAGGGCACGACTTCCTCTCGCGCCATCCTGTTCGACGAGAATCTGCAGCCGGTCGCCAGCGCCCAGCAGGAATTCCCGCAGCATTATCCGGCCTCGGGCTGGGTCGAGCACGAGGCCGAGGATCTGTGGGAGAGCACGCTTGCGGTCTGCCGGCAGGCCCTGGCGCGAGCTGAGGCGCGGGCAGGGGAGGTCGCGGCGATCGGCATCACCAACCAGCGCGAGACGACGCTGGTCTGGGACCGCAGCACCGGCCAGGCGATCCACCGCGCCATCGTCTGGCAGGACCGGCGCACCGCCGAGCGCTGCGCCGCCCTGGAGGCGCAAGGCAATGGCAGGCTCGTCGCCGAGCGCACCGGGCTGCGAATCGACCCCTATTTCTCCGGGACCAAGATCGCCTGGATCCTCGATCAGGTACCCGGCGCCCGCGAGCGGGCCAGGCGCGGCGAACTCGCCTTCGGTACGGTCGATTGCTTCCTGCTCTGGCGCCTGACCGGCGGCCGCGTCCACGCCACCGACGCGACCAATGCTTCGCGCACCATGCTGTTCGACATCCATAAAGGACAGTGGGACGAGGAATTGCTGGCGCTGCTCGATATTCCGGCCGCGATGCTGCCGGAGGTCCGCGACTGCGCCGCGCATTTCGGCGACAGCGAACCCGGCCTGCTCGGCGGAGCGATCGCGATTCGCGGCATCGCCGGCGACCAGCAGGCGGCGACCGTCGGCCAGGCCTGCTTCGAGCCCGGCATGCTGAAATCGACCTATGGCACCGGCTGCTTCGCCTTGCTCAACACCGGCACCAAGGCCGTCGTCTCGCAGAACCGCCTGCTCTCGACGATTGCCTATCAGCTCAAGGGCGTGCGCCATTACGCGCTGGAGGGCTCGATCTTCATCGCCGGCGCCGCGGTACAATGGCTGCGCGACGGGCTCGGCATCATCGAGAAGGCCTCGGATAGCGGCCCGCTCGCGGCCAATGCCGACCCCGGCCAGCAGGTCTATCTGGTGCCGGCCTTCACAGGCCTCGGCGCGCCGCATTGGGACGCCAACGCCCGCGGTGCCATGTTCGGGCTGACGCGCAACACCGGCCCGCGCGAATTTGCTCGCGCCGCGCTCGATTCGGTCTGCTTCCAGACGCTCGACCTGCTCGAGGCGATGCGCTCCGACTGGCCGGAAGCCGATGGTGCGCAAACCGTGTTGCGTGTCGATGGCGGCATGGTCGCCTCCGACTGGACGATGCAGCGCCTCGCCGACATCCTCGCCGCCCCGGTCGACCGGCCGCAGGTGCTGGAGACCACCGCGCTCGGCGCCGCCTATCTCGCCGGCCTCGATGCCGGCCTGCTGCCGGAGCCGGCCCAGTTCGCCGATCGCTGGCGGCTGGAGCGGCGCTTCTCGCCGAGCCTGGCCGAGGAGACGCGCCGCGGCCATGTCGCCGGCTGGCGCGATGCGGTCAGGCGCACGCTCAGCGCCGGCTGAAGCGTTCTCGCGCGGACGGCCGTGCGGCATGGCCTCAGCGACTGCTTTTGGGCGCCGCGCCGGGCGCCGTGACCGCCTTGCATGTCGAAATCGTCACAGAAGACTTGCAACCGGCCGTGAGGTTGTTTAGACCGCGCCCATCCGACGCGTCGCACCAAGCGCGCCCGTTGGGGGATCGTCTAACGGTAGGACCCCAGACTCTGACTCTGGTTGTCTAGGTTCGAATCCTAGTCCCCCAGCCACTTTCCTAAGTGGTTGATTCAAGCGATTTTCTGCCCTTTCCGACTCGTCATGCCAATCGCGCACTCGGTTGCTACAAACGGGCCGCTTTGGCGCGTCATCTCCACAACGGCGCCCAGCGCAAAGTTTCTGCGGCCGAATGGGATCCCAGGGACCCAGCGCACGCCCTCGCTGTCACGAGCCGCGCCATTTCGCGATCATTCTAGCGAATAGAGCCACCAAGCCCGGTACCCGGCATATGATGTCGGTGTGAATGCTGACCGGAGCTCATGCAAGGCCGCCGGTCAGCGCCTTCGCAAATGCGCGGGCTGACCGCTGCTCGGGGCGGTAGCGGATTTCGATGAGATGGCGAGACATGCTGACGGGTAGAAGGGCAACGAGGATATGAAATAGCGAGAGCACGAGTTTTTTGGGCAGTGAGAAGTACTCTTGGGCGACGACCCCAATCAACCTGGGAAGCTGAAAATAACGATTGGCGTCTCCGTTGATCGCGGCAAGGATCAGCTTCTTCTCCAGATAGAAGAACGTTCGTTTGACATCGAGCTGTCGCGATTTCGAATCCTTGGGCATGACCATGTTGAGATGGTCGATCAGGTGCTCGAAGCGCTTCATGTGCTGTTCGATCTTGTCAGTGTCGATCATGCGCCCCACGCCCGACATGTTGCGGCTGTGGACACGGTAAAGCCCAAGCTCCACCGGGAGGGATACGACCTCACCGAAGAAGGGGGCAGCGAGAATGATGATCCCGTCAACCGCATCGTCATAATCGGCGTCGCGCAGCAATTCGCAGAGATCGCGTCTGAACACGTTCCCCGAGGTCGGCGGGCTGATATAGACGCCGGTCCTGCGGACACGCTCCCTGAGGTCGCCGGGCTCACGAAACAGCTCGGGTTCAGGAACCGCCGAGCCCAGGGACGTGCTGCCGCCATCGACGCGGCTCAGGCAGAATTGCACCTTTGCGATCGACGGTTGCAGATGGGGGACGATCGCATCGAGCGCGCCTGGAGCGAGTTCGTCGTCGGCATCGAGGAACAACACGAACGGCGCCGTCGTCTGGTCGAGACCGAAGGCGCAAGCCCGGCGCTGGCCGCTATTCTCGATCCGGTAGGCGGTGACCCCCGTTCGGCTGATCACCTCCCATGAGGCGTCGGTTGAGCCGTCATCGACGACGACGAGTTCGCAATCGCTGCGGTTTTGCACGAGTACGCTGCGGATCGCGCGCTCGACATATTCGGCGTAGTTGTAGCAGTTGACGATCACCGCGATCTTGAACGTCGAACCGGTCATGCGCCGCTCCGTTGAAGCTTCGATCCCGGCGCCGTTCGCAGTGGCGGCATGGTGTTCGCCACCGGACGCAGAGCACCCCTTGGCGCAGACATTGCAAGAGCCGTACCGCAGAGCAGGCTAGCCGGCGGCCCTGTGGCGATGGCGATCGGGAGCGCGATGTCGGGCAGGAGGACCAGGATTCTCTACATCGTGCCGCCGACGCGGTCGTTTGCCGGTATCGAGCGCGTCACTGACTCGATTTGCTCGGCATTGGCGACCGAGTATGAGCAGGATCTTGAGGTTTCCGTCCTCTACACCTCGCCCTTCGAGCAGATTGTCGGCCAGCCGCGGCCATACGACGTCATTCTGAGCTTCTCAAAGGGACGGCTCGACCTGCTGCGCCGGGTCCGGCGAACGATCGCCAATGGGCAATTCGACCTCGTGGTCGTGCCGCAGGTCGAGCCGACGGCGGTGTTCTGGCTCTGCTGCCTCGGCATCCGGCGCCGCTTCATCCTCTATCTCCACGGAAATCCAAGGCTCGAGCGTCGTTCCCTCAAGGCGAGCCTGCTGTTCGAGGCGATGCGGTTCCTGGTACTGCCGCGGCTGGCGCGCATCTTCGGCACGTCGCCGCGCCAGCTCGAAGCCTTCCGGGCCGATTATCCGAGCAGGGTCGAACATGTCTGGGTGCCCAATCCGGTGCGCTCGTTTGACATGCCCGTGCCCGTGCGGGCGACTGCCATAGGCAGCCCGGTCCGCTTCGTTACGGTCGGCCGCTTCGCTTACCAGAAGGGCTACGACATCCTGCTGCGCGCCTTCGCCGCCTTCTGCGAGAAACGCGAGGGCGCCGAGCTGATCCTCGTCGGCTATGGCGATGAGGAACCGACGATCCGTGCCTTGATCGACGAGCTCGGCCTCGGCGGCAAGGTGACGATCGAACATCACCCCGACAGCCCCGCGATCCCGCTCTCGCGCAGCGACATCTATCTCTCGGGCGCACGCTGGGAAGGCTGGTCGCTCGCCATTTGCGAGGCGCTGCGGTTCGGGCTGCCTGTGATCGCCTTCGACTGCGAGTTCGGACCGAGCGACATCATTCTCGATGAGCGCATCGGCCGTCTCGTCGCGCTGGGGAACCTGGCCGGCTTCGTCGCCGCGATGATGCACTATCACGACCATGCCGTGTCCGAGCGTCGCCATGCGCAGTACCGGGCCGACTACATCGATCGCTTCAGTCTCGACAAGGTCGTGCATGCGCATGCACGAGCCCTGCTCGCCGCCGACGGACGCGTCGAGCTGCAGCCGCTCGGCACGGTGAACACCGAATTCGCCGGAGCATCCTGACGAGGCGGCGGTTGCTGCTCACACCCGGCGATAGATGTCCTCGTAGCGGACGATGTCGTCCTCGCCGAGATAAGAGCCGGACTGCACCTCGATGATCTCGAGCAGAATCTTGCCAGGGTTGGCCATCCGATGGACGCAGCCGATCGGCAGATAAATCGACTCGTTCTCGTGCACGAGGATGGTCTCATCGTTGCGCGTCACCTCCGCGATGCCGCGGACCACGACCCAATGCTCCGCACGGTGGTGATGGCTTTGCAGGGACAGCTTCTGGCCTGGATCGACGACGATACGCTTGACCTGGAAACGCCCCCCGAGATCGAGCGTCTGATAATAGCCCCATGGCCGATAGACCCGGCGGGAGCTGACAACGGCTGGATGCCCGTCGGCCTTGAGTCGCTCGAAGGCGCCCTTGACCGCTTCGGCGCGATCGCGCTTCGTCACCATCACCGCATCGTTCTCGACGATGACAACGGCATCCTCGATGCCGACCAGCACGGTGAGCGGGCCGCTGCTCTGGACATAGCAATTGCGGCTGTCGACGAACTCGACATTCTCGCCGCCGGCATTGCCGGCCTCGTCTCGCGCCGAAGCCTCCCAGACGCTTGACCAGCTGCCGACATCCGACCAACCGAAAGAGGCGGGCACGACACTGGCAAGCTCGGTCCGCTCCATCATGGCGTAGTCGATCGACTTGCGCGGCGCGGCGCCGAAGCGCTCGGCGTCGAGGCGATGGAAGTCGATATCCTCGCGCGCCTCCGCCACCGCTGCTATCGCCGCATTCGCCATTGCCGGCTCGTGCTTGGAGAGCTCCGTCATGAAGCTGTCGGCGCGGAACAGGAACATGCCGCTGTTCCAGAGATAGCCTTCGTCGAGATAGCGCGCCGCCGTCGCCGCATCGGGCTTCTCGACGAAGCTCAGCACCTTGCGGGCTCCTTCGCTACCCGGTTCCGGCCGGATGTAGCCATAGCCCGTGGCGGGCTTGTCCGGAACGATGCCGAAGGTCACGAGCCGGCCTTGGCCGGCCGCCGCTGCTGCAGTCTCGACCGAGGCGCGGAACGCCGCGAGGTCGCCGATCAAATGGTCGGAAGCGAGCACGAGCACGAGGGCTTGCGGATCGCGCTTCTGGACGAAACTCACGGCGGCGGCGATCGCCGGTCCGGAATCGCGGCGGGCCGGCTCGAGCAGGATCTCGCCGGTCATCCCGACCTGCTTCATCTGGCTCAGTACAAGGAAGCGGAAATCATCATGAGTGACGATCACAGGGGCGCGAAACAGCGGATCCTGGATCCGGCCCAGCGTCTGCTGGAACATCGATTCCTCGCCGAGCAGCGAGATGAACTGTTTCGGAAAGGCTTCCCGCGAGGCGGGCCAGAGCCGCGATCCTGCTCCACCGCAAAGCACGATGGGCACAATCGTACCGGCGACATTCATGACGGGGGAGGGCGCGGCGGCGACTGCCGATGCCTGCGTGAGGGGATCGAGCTTCACGGGGCCCTCATGGATGGTTTGAGCCGCTCCGTGACGGAGACGAGCAGCAGGCCGAGGGCAAGCCCGACGGCCTTGATCGAGGCGTCGTGCAAGGTGCCGTGGCGTGTCGGTGCCCAAGCTTGGGCGAACTCCAGCAAAACGACCGCGGCAAGGCCGATGGCGAAGATCGCAATCCGCTGCTTGGGATAGCCGAGCGCAAACGCGGCCGCGGCGGCCAGAAAGGCAAGACTGCGCTCGACATCGGGCATCAGCCACGCCACCGATGGCCGCTGCTCGACGCCAGACAGCGTCGCGTAGACGATGAGGATCAGTAGCATCCAGGCAGAGAAGCGGGAGAAACGTCTGATCACCGCTATCCGCGCCCGTACCTTGCGCAGAAAACGCGACAACAATCCGTCCGGGCCTGCTCCTTCGCGTAACGCGCCGCCGACGCCCGAATTCTCGATCTCGTCGCGCCAGGCGGTTAGCATCGACCTTTGTGCCCGCAATTGTTCGAGCCGGCGAAAGGCCGCCATCATCTGTGCCTCTGCCTCGACCAGGTTGGCCTCGTCGGCCGGCTCACGGTCAAAATAGATTCCGTCCTCATTGCCCATCAGCGCTGCCGCGCGGGTGCGGGCCTCGTCGAGCCGGCCAGATAGCCCGGTGCATTCGCGTTCAATCCCGGCAAGGGCCTGCCCGAGTTGCCGGTACAGCGGTCCTAGCCGGTTGAGATCCGTCTGGCGGTCTCGATGCGAACTACGAAACCGCGCCGGAAGCGTCATTGCCCCGTCTCCCATCGCAATGGCGGGCGGCGGTCCGAAGCGCGATTGCGCGAACCACCCTTGCGGGGATGATCAGCAATTCATGTGCCAGAAGATCGGTCGCGCAGCCGATCAGCGCGGCGGGCGGGGCCCGAGGATATCGAGGACGCCGCGTGGCCGTTGCCCGTCGCTCGTCACGACCCGAGATCTGAGGGCGGTTAAAACGACCGCCAAAACAGCGACGATCGCGCTGGCGACAATAGCGCTGGCGATCAACGCCACCAGCAAGCCGTGCGACCACATCAGCCAGAGGGTCAGTGCACCGCTGGCGAAGGCAGCCAGGAAAAAGACGATCAGCATCACTCGTGCTTTCGCGGCTCGCTATCGGCCAACGACTATAGCTTCGCTCCGCGGCCCAAGAAAGGCTTCAGGCGCGCGAGGGATACACACAAGTCTGAGCACACATGGTTAAGAGCGGGCTAACGGTCCGCAGCGGACTGGCAACGGATTTGCTTGGGGGTCATCAGAGTAGTCTGCAGTGGAGTGTTTCGTGAGGCATCTCACCCTCCCCAACCGTCTTTTGCTGAAGTGCGCTCGAGCCGCCGGCCGAGTGCTCGCGCTGCTAGCAGCGGCGCTGCCCCTGGTTCTCGCCGCCGGTGGCGACCCACAGGTCAGCGCGAGTGAGTTCGAGTACCGTGTCGCCGCGCAGGATCGGCTGAAGATCAAGGTGTCGGAATGGAGGCCGAACTCACGCGAGCTTTTCGAATGGTCGGCGCTCAGCGGCGAGTTCGCCGTCAGTTCGACCGGCATGCTCTCGCTGCCTGTCGTGGGCACCTTCTCGGTTGACGGAAAGGCGCCCGCCGAGATTGCAGCGCTGATATCAGAACGGCTGAAGGGCACCGCCGGGCTTGTGAATGCGCCGGCGGCAGCCGTCGAGATCGCGCAGTACCGGCCGATCTACGTGGTCGGAAGCGTCGAGAAGCCCGGTGAATACGCCTTCCGACCAACGATGACTGCGCTGCAGGCGGTCGCCATCGCCGGGGGATTCCAGCGCATGGAGCTCGCGCTTGGCCGCTTCGAACGCGAGACGATCATCGCCGAAGGCGAAATCAGTGTGCAGCAGACACAATTGCTCGCCCTGCAGGTGCGCCGCGACAGACTTCTGGCGGAGGCACGCAAGGCCGAGGCGATCACCTTCTCGGACGACCTCCGCCGGAATTTGAACGACAGCGCCGCTCAGGCGATGCGCGAGGAAAGTGCGTTGTTCGCCTCGCATCGCAAGGCCGCCAGGTCACAGGGCGATCTCCTGCAGCAATCGCGATCCCTGCTTGAAGAGGAGTTGCGCACGCTCGGCGCCAAGGCTGTGACGCAGCAGCGTCAGCAGGATCTTGTTCGGCGCGAACTCAACAATATCAACAGCCTGATCAGCAAGGGACTGGCAGTCAGCCCGCGCCAGCTCGCCGTTGAACAGAATCTCGCGCAATCCGAGAGTCAGGCGCTTGACCTGATGCTCGCGACGGCCCGGGCAAAACAGGAGATCAGCCGGCTCGACCGGACGCTGTCCGATCTCGAGAACCAGCGGGAGATCGATGTCGGGCGCGAACTGCGCGCAACGCAACTGTCGCTCAAGCAGACGGATGACAGGATCATCGCGCTGCGCGCACTCATCCACGAATCGACAGCGCTCGCGCCGAGATTGCAGAGCCAGCAGGAAAAGCAGTTCGCGCGCATGCGCTTCAGCGTCCAGCGACGCCAGGGCGGCGCGGTCAACGAAATCGCGATCGAGGAGACGTCGCCGATCCTGCCTGGAGATATCGTCAGGGTGGAGCGGGCCTCGCTGCAATCGATCATCTCGTCTCTGCTACCGACCGCTGCGGGAGCGCAGAACTAGCATATCGCGGATCTACAGCTCGATCTTCGATCGGCTGTACCCAGGCTCCCGTCCATATGGAGGTTGGCCTATGCTGTCGTTCGAGCGGCCCGCTCGTATTTTTCTCGCGGACGAGCACCCGATCTTCGTGGCGGGGCTGCGATTTTGCTTGGCTGAGCAACCCCATATCGACGTGATAGGGGAGGCTCATTCGTCTGCCCGTCTCGCACAAGTCATCGAGGCGGCCGCTCCCGATGTCGCGGTCGTGAGCGAGAGTTTCAACGGCGTCTCGGTAGCCGAGGGGCTTTTGAATGATCTTCCATCGCAACGGGTGCTCGTCGTGGCGGAAGAACTCGATAATGCCCGGGCCCACCAGTTGCTGGCCTTGGGCGCGCGCGGCTATGTCCTGAAACAGTCGCCCGTCTCCGTCGTGTACAAGGCGATCGCAACAGTTCTTCGCGGCGGCCACTTTCTTGATGCCGCGGATGCCGTGCAGACCCCAGCGGGGGGGCGGCGCGGATTGGCCCTGACCGATAGGGAGCAAGAAATTCTGCGCTTGATCGCCTTGGGGTTCAGTATTCGTGAAGCGGCCGAGCGCATCGGTATTACCGCCAAATCGGCGGAAACCTACAAGGTGCGTGCTAGCAATAAGCTGAGCATCGATAGTCGCCAACAGATCGTGCAGTACGCCATCACTCAAGGTTGGTTTGAGTAGCTCGATTAAATAATTTAGCTTTCCTCTGATTGATCAAGACATTCTCGTCAAAACTCCATCTGCGTCACCGCGACGCAGCCGCAGACCCGTCCGCGCTGATAGCTCGCTCGCCGGGATGCTACGAAAAGGAGCGAAATTGCACAGAATTTGTCAGGAAAATTACCGACAACGCCCAAGTCGTAGTCAGTTTCCAAGTACTCTGAACAAACATGCTGCATCGCACAAAAGCCTATTGTCATGTATTCGACTCACGTTAATAATCTATTAAGATGCGGTTCAGGCGTAGGGTGCTGCAATGAGTCGATTTCCGGACTCTCAGAATCTGCCGGCGTCCTTCTTTCTACCCCTGCGTGCATGGCGTGGTGACTACAAGTCGACTCGACTTGCAGTAAAGCGAGCATTCGACCTTACGGCAGGTGTGGCTCTGCTCTTCCTGCTCGCGCCTCTCATGCTACTGATTGTCGGCTTGATCAGGGCAGGCGACGGCGGTCCTGCGTTCTTCCGGCAGGCGAGGATCGGCCGCAGCGGCAAGAGTTTCCGTTGCTGGAAGTTTCGCACCATGGCCAGCAACGCTGACGAAGCACTCCAGCATCTGCTCGCTTCCGATTCGGCCGCAGCGCAGGAGTGGGCTGAAAACCAGAAGCTGACCTGCGATCCGCGGATCACACCCATCGGCGTGTTCCTGCGGCGCTCGAGCCTCGACGAACTGCCGCAACTCTTCAACATCATCTCCGGCGAAATGAGCTTCGTTGGACCGCGCCCGATCGTGGCCGCCGAGCGCGAGCGCTATGGCGAGGCCTTCACTCATTGCTTCTCGGTTCCTCCAGGGCTCACCGGCCTCTGGCAGATCAGCGGTCGCAGCGACTGTTCCTACGCAACGCGGATCTCGCTCGACAGCCAATACGTTTCGGAATGGCACCTCCTGCTCGATGCCAAGATCCTGGTCCGAACGGTACCTGCGGTCCTGATGCAGAAGGGCAGTCGGTAAGGCCTGCCCAAGATCACGAGCCTGTCGGGCATTTCATGCCCGAACCACATGAGTTCCATGGAGGTCCTCGGCCCATGAAAGTCGCGATCGTTCATTATTGGCTCGTTGGGATGCGCGGCGGCGAGAAGGTGATCGAGGCGCTGTGCCGGATGTATCCGGACGCGGACGTCTTCACCCATGTCTACGTGCCCGATGCAGTCTCGGACGAGATTCGGCGTCACAAGGTCACGACCAGCTTCATCGGCCGGCTGCCGCGCGCGGCGAAGCTCTATCAGCGCTATTTGCCGCTTATGCCGCTGGCGCTCGAACAGCTCGACCTGCGCGGCTACGACCTGATCATCTCGAGCGAGTCCGGGCCGGCCAAGGGCATCGTGCCGCCGCCCGGCGCCATGCACATCTGCTATTGCCATTCGCCGATGCGTTACATCTGGAACATGTTCCACGAATACAGGGAGCGTTCCGGGCCGATCACACGTTTGGTCATGCCGGCGCTGGCGCATTACATCCGCAACTGGGACAGCATCTCGGCCAATCGCGTCGATCACTTCGTCGCCAACTCCGAGACGGTCGCCGCTCGGCTGCACCGCTATTATCGCCGTGCCTCGACCGTGATCCATCCACCGGTCGACGTCGATGCGTTCGAGGTGCTGCCGAACGGCTTCATCGAGGATTACTGCCTGATGGTCGGTGAACTCGTCGGCTACAAGCGGCCCGAGCTCGCCGTCGAAGCCTTCAATCGCACCGGCCGGCGCCTGGTGGTGATCGGTGGCGGCGAGATGCTGGCCGAATTGCGCCGTATCGCCAAGCCGAACGTGACCGTGATGGGGCCGCAGCCTTTCAGCGTACTTCGCTACCATTATTCGCGTTGCCGGGCCCTGGTCTTCCCCGGCGAGGAGGACTTCGGGATCGTGCCGGTCGAAGCCATGGCGAGCGGGCGGCCGGTGATCGCCTTCCGCCGCGGTGGCGCAACCGAGACGGTGATCGACGGCATGAGCGGCGTCTTTTTCGACAAGCAGAGCGTCGATGCGATCATCGACGCTGAGGAGAGAGCGCGGGCGATCACCTGGCAGCCGCGCGAGATCGCGGCCTATGCCCGCAACTTCTCGACGGCGGTCTTCGAGAAGCAGATGGGGCTTCACATCAACCAGCTGCTCAAGCCGCTAGCCGGGACGATCTCGATGGCCATGCCGGCGGCGCAGCCGCGCCCGGCCCTGGTCCACAGCTTGGTGTGATCGACGCCGCCCCCTTGCGATCTTCAGGAAGAATCTGATGCAGACGATCTACCAGAGTGAAGTCTACGCTGATTTGAATCCCAGCTGGCACGAAGAGGATTCGCCTTGGAAGGCGCGGCAGATCGAGACGATCCTGCGCAAGAACGCGATCAGCTTCGACAAGGCCTGCGAGGTCGGCTGCGGGACCGGCGAGATCCTGTTCAACCTGGCGAAGGCCTTCCCGGCGGCGCGCTTCCACGGCTACGAAATCTCGCCGCACGCCTATCAGCGCGCCAAATACAAGGAGACCGACAAGGTCGCTTTCTCGCTCGGAGATTTCACCGCGGAAGGCGCATCGGACTACGACTTGCTCGTGATCGCCGACGTGATCGAGCACGTCGAAGACTACATCGCCTTCATCAAGGCCTTGCGCGGCAAGGGTCGCTACAAGGCCTTCCACATCCCGCTCGATCTCTCCGTCCAGTCGCTGCTGCGCGGCTGGCCGATCACCAAGCTGCGCGAGAACGTCGGTCACCTGCACTACTTCTTCAAGGAGACCGCGCTCGCGACCCTGGCGGATTGCGGCTACAAGATCATCGACCACGCCTATACGGCGAGCCGGCTGGAGCTGCCGAACCAGACGCTGAGCAGCCGATTGATGCGCTTGCCGCGCCGATTCTGCTTCTCGCTCAACCCCGATCTGACGGTACGCGTGCTCGGCGGCTATTCGTTGCTGGTATTGGCCGAATGAGCATGGCTGGCGGGCACGACCGGAGCGGAGTTAGGCGGTCGTCACCGCAGCGAAAGGCGCGGGCGCCATGAGCATCGAGCCGATCGGGGCGCTGACCCTCCTCATCGGGCTGATCTGCCTGATGCTGGGCACGGGCGCGCTCGTCTACGGGCTGGCGATCATGGCAGTCCTTGGGGCGGCCGCAGCCATGCTCATCGGCGCTGCCAACATCCAGCCGGGGCATGTGATGCTGGTGTTCCTTGCCTTCGGCGCCCTCAGTCACCGCCGCGAGGCCGCCGCCGCCATCCGTGCGCTGCACCCGAACGAACCCGGCTTCTGGTTCACCTGCCTCGTCGCCTATGGCGTTGCCAGCGCCTTCCTGATGCCGCGCGTCCTCGCCGGCCTGACCGAGATCATCCCGCTCGGCACCACTGCCTTCGACGACACGGGCTCGACCGTGCCGCTGGCGCCGGTTTCCAGCAATGTCACGCAGAGCCTCTACCTCTCCACCACCTTGCTTTGCCTGGTCACGCTGACGGCCGTCGCCGCGACACGCGAGGGCTTCTCGGCCGTCTTCAACGCGCTTCTCGCCTGCTGCGTCGCCAACACCGCCTTCGCCATCCTCGATGTCGCGACCTACGCCACCGGAACGCAAGACCTGCTCGGCTTCATCCGCAATGCCCGCTACACGCTGCACACCGACTCCGAAATCGCCGGCATGAAGCGGATCGTCGGCTCGTATACCGAGGCCTCGGTCTTCGCGCGCTCGACGCTCGGCGTGCTCGGCTTCACCGGAACCTTGTGGCTCTGCGGCGTGCGCCCGCGGCTCACCGGCACGATCGCCGCGTTGTCGTTCGTCTTGATCGTCCTCTCGACCTCCTCGACCGGACTTGCCGGCGCGCCGGTGATGCTGCTCCTGCTCTACGGCTTCGCCTTCGCCCGGCTCGTCCAGGGCAATGCCAGGCGCCAAGCCGCGATGTTCGCCCTCGGGGCGCCGGTCATCGGGCTGGCGGTGGTGCTGCTGCTCCTGCTCGATCCGGAAGCAACGGCGAAAGTCTACGGCTATGTCGATCTCGTCGTGCTGAACAAGGCGAGTTCTGATTCCGGCATTGAGCGCAGCTCCTGGAACGTCATTTCCTTCCAGAACTTCCTCGACAGCTGGGGGCTCGGCGTCGGGCTGGGGACCGCGCGTGCCTCGAGCTTTGCCGTCGCGCTGCTCGCGAGCGTCGGGATTCCCGGCGCGCTCTTCTACGCGGTCTTCGTCTTCGAATGCTTCCTGCGCCCACGTGGCCAACCGGGCAGCCTGGAGGCCGACATCGCGGTTGCCGCGCGCAACGGCTACGCCGGCCTGCTGATTGGCGACCTCCTCGTCGGCCCGATCATCGATCAGGGCTTCTTCTTCTGCATGCTGGCCGCGGTGGCCGCGGCAATCAGGCCGCGAGCCTCGGACGTCCCAAGACCTCTCCCTTTGGTCATCGGAGCAAGGCTATGACGGAGAGCTTCGCGGTGAACGGCCGCTTCCTGTCGCAGGATATGACCGGCGTCCAGCGCTACGCGCGCAACGTCGTGGCAGCGCTCGACGCGAGCCTCGAGACCACCGGGCAGAAGGCGACCCTGATTGCGCCGCGGGGCGCCGACGCCATGGCGCTGCAGGCGATCGACACGATCCAGGGCGGGCGAATGGCGGGACATGCGTGGGAGCAGCTCGAACTGCCGCGGCTCTGGGGAGGGCGGCTCCTCAACCTCTGCAATACGGCACCGATGATGAAGGGCGACCAGATCGTCTGCATCCACGACGCCAACGTCTTCACCGCGCCTGAGAGCTATGGCCGCGGCTTTCGCACAGCATACCGGGCGTTGCAGCCACTGCTGGCGCGCCGCAGCGCCCGGATCGCCACCGTCTCGCAGGCCTCGGCCCGGCAGTTGGCGCGGCATCTGCCGCTTCGCGCCGCCGATATCGCCGTGCTCCCGAACGGCTATGAGCATGCGCTCGCCTGGGACCCGGCCAAGGCGGAGCGGGCTCCGGCGCTGCTGGTGGCGCGACCCGATGCGGAGCGGCCGTTCATCCTCGCTCTGGGCTCGCAGGCGCGCCACAAGAACCTCGCCCTTCTCGTCGCGATCGCGCCGCGGCTGGCAGAACTCGGCATCGACGTCGTCATCGCCGGGGGCGGTAACGGCATCTTCGCACAGGAGCAGCTCGTGCAAGCCGCCAATGTCAGCCTGCTGGGGCGGGTCAGTGACGACGATCTCGCCTTTCTGCTCGAACGCGCGCTCTGCCTCGCCTTCCCGTCCTGGACCGAAGGCTTCGGCCTGCCGATCCTCGAGGCGATGGCGCGGGGCTGCCCGGTCGTCTCTTCCGATCGCGCCAGCATGCCGGAGGTCTGCGGCGACGCCGCGCTGCTCGCATCACCCGCGGACCCGGCCGCGTGGGTCGGGCATGTTCGGACGCTGGCGGAGTCGGCTGCCCTGCGGCAGGAATTGAGCGAGCGCGGCCGCGGGCGCCTGCCACTGTTCTCCTGGCGCAGCACCGCCGAGGGTTATCTGGAGCTGGCGCGGTCGCCCAAAGCACGCCGCGCCCTGCAGACGGCGCCCGCAGTTCAGGTCCCGCGCATCGCGGCTGTCATCGCCACCCGCGGCCGGCCGGAGGTGGTGACGGAGACGGTATTGCACCTCCTCAAGCATCAGACATTGAAGCCCGACAGTGTCATCGTCTCCTGCATCGATCCTGCCGATGCCGGCGGCCTGCAGGGCCGCAACGATGTCGTGGTGCTGACCGGGCCTGCCGGGCTCGCGGCCCAGCGTAATACGGCCCTCGCGCATCTGCCGCCCGGCACCGAGATCGTCGCCTTCTTCGACGACGACTTCGTCGCCCATGAGGACTGGCTGGCCACGGCGGCCCGGACCTTTCGCGATGAATCGAGCATCGTCGCCTTCACCGGCCGGGTCCTGGCCGATGGCGTGACCGGTCCCGGCATCGAGCTTGCAGAGGCGATGAAGCTGGTTGCCGCCCCGCCGCCGAGCGACTGGTCCTGGATCGAACCCTACAGCCCATACGGGTGCAACATGGCCTTTCGCCTCGCCAGCATCGGCGACCTGCGCTTCGACGAGCGGCTGGTACTCTATGGCTGGCTCGAGGACCGCGATTTCGCGGCGGCCCTGGCGCGGAGCGGTGGGCGCCTGGTCAAGTCCGCCGATGCGATCGGCGTCCACATGGGCGTCAAGGGCGGTCGGATGGCCGGTGAACGCTTCGGTTACTCGCAGATCGTCAATCCGCTCTACATGCTGCGCAAGGGCACGATGACGCTCGGCCAGGTCGCCGACCATCTCTTCCGGAACATGTCGAGCAATCTCGGCCGCTCGCTGCGCCCCGAGCCGTTCATCGATCGTCGCGGCCGGCTCAGGGGCAACCTGCTCGGGATTGTCGACATCCTGCGCGGCCGCATGCAGCCCGAGCGCGCCGCTGCCTTGCAGCCGAGGGGGAAATTCAGATGATGCTGGGAAAGCCGGGCGCATCCGGCGCGCCATTCCGGATCCTGCCCCTGCCGGATACCCACCCGCCCCAGATCAGCGACGGCCCGGTTGCCCTGCTTCGCACGATTGGGGCCGCTGGCCTGCGCCATAAGGGCAGGCTGGCGATCTGGGTTGCGCTCTGTCTTGCGGCGGCAGTCGCCTATGTTCGGACAACGCCACCGACCTACACGGCGGCTGCGACCGTACTGCTCGAACCGCGGCGGCAGATTCCAAGTGCGGCGCGCGAGATTGCCGCACCGAGTTCGCTCGACCTGAACGCTGCCGACAGCGAGTTGCAAGTGATCCGCTCGGAGCGCCTGTTGAGCACGGTCTTCGACGCGCTGGCGTTGAGCGACCATCCGGAGCTGGGTCCGCAGCCCCCGGGGCCGCTGCAGATGCTGACCGACCGCGCCCGCGCTGCCCTTCGCAGTGTCTGGACCGTATCGACCGGCGCGGCGGCTCAGCCCGGCGCCGAAGCCTCGCTTCGTGTCGATCCGCGGCGCAACGCTTTCGAGAATTTCGCGCGACACTTCTCGGCGCGGCGCGTCGGCCAGTCCTATGTGCTCGAGATCGCTTACTCCTCGGCCGATCCGGAATTGCCGGCGCGCATCGCCAACGCCGCTGCCTCCGCCTATCTGCTGCAATCGGTCGCCTTCAAGGCCGATGCTGCGCGCAGCGGCGCCGAATTCCTGCAAGGCAGGCTGGATGCGCTCGACTCCCAGGTCCAGGCGGCCAATGCGGCCGTCCGCAGCGGGGCGCTGCCGGCGCGGCCGATCCCGGACGCCGATGCGCGGATCATCGGCGCGGCTCAGGCGCCGCTCGGCCCTTCCGCCCCGCGCGGCAGCCTGATCATGGCGTTCGCCGGCGTTTTCGGATTGCTCGGCGGCGTGTTCGTCGCGGCACTCGCCGCGGTCTTCGATCGCCGCGTCCGCCGTCCCCGTGATCTCGTGCGAGAAACCGGCCTGCCCTGTCTCGCCGTCATCCCCGAGATCAGTGGCTGGCGTGGGCAGGCGCGCGCCTCTGCCTCGGACAGCGCGATGCTGGTGGCGCGCGAGCATGCCGGCTCCTTCGCGGCAGCGATCCGCGATTTGGGAACGGCGATCGAGATCGCCTGGGCCACGAGTCGTTCCGAAGGCAGCCCAGTCGTGGCGATCGGCTCCTGGCGCCCAGGCGCCGGCGCTACGCTGCTGACGATGAACCTGGCGCAACTGCTCAATCATCGCGGCCGGCAGGTCAGCGTCCTCAGCGCCGATGCGTCCTTGGCGCGTGGCGACGACGGTAGCCCCGCCGGCCCATCGCTGACTGACGTAATCGCCACCGGCAGCACGGCGCAGGCGGCCTTCGCCAATGCCGATGGCGTCCGCCTGCTTCCAATCCGCTCGGCGACGCCACAGCTCAATCGCTTCGTCGATTTCCGCGATCCGCGCGCAGGGCTGGTCATTGCGCAGGCAAGACAGCGCGGCGAGGTGCTGATCGACTTGCCGCCGCTCTGCGAATCCTCCGATGCGGTTGCGCTCGCGACCCATGCCGACATCGTCGTCCTCGTCGCCGCCGAGGGCGCGACGACCTATGACGAATTGAACGATGCGCTCGGTGTCCTCCAGCGTGCCGGCATCACCGTCATCGGCGCCGTGATCAATCGCGGCAGGTTGTGATTGTGGCTGCAGGCGGCTGCAGCGCATCACCGTGGTTCTTCGGCCCAGCCTGAGACCGACCTGTCGTGGCGAAGCTCTTCTCAGCCGGCTGCGCCACGGACATCGCGGCGCCCGGTCCTGAATTCCCTCAGCCGTCCACGCAATTGGCTGAGCAAGCCGAGAAACGGTCGCTCGAGCCAGCGCTCGGCGGCATGGGCCACGGCGAACATCAGGAGGAGGCTCCCTGCCAGCAGGCAGGCAAGCGCGAGGACATGCTGGCTCGCGCGCAGATAGCCCTCCGCCACGATCGTGTAGATGAACGGCACGTGGATCAGGTAGAGCGGAAACGAGATCGCGCCGAGATATCGCCCGATCCGGCCCGAGAGAGCCGCGACCAGCCAGCGTGAGCGGAGGCAACCGTAGACGATGAGCATCGCGGCGATCGGATAGAGTAGCCCGCCCTTCCTCTCGGGCTTCAAGGCCTCCGGCAGCCAGTCCAGGCCGAACAGGCGTGCCGCATCGCCGCTCTGCGAGCCGATGACAAGGCCGAGCAGTACGGCGGATACCGGCAGGGCCGATGGTAATCGTCCGGAAGCCCAGGCCTCGCGCAGGATGATGCCGAGCGGAAAGCAGACATAGTCGTAGCGCCGCAGCGCGATGAAGATCAGGGCGCAGCCCAGCGCGATCGCGAGCCGGAACCGTGGTCTGGCAAAAGCGCAGGCGGCGAAGCACAGGATCGAGCCCAGCAGTTCGGGCCGCATCGTCCACAGGACATTGTTGAAGAACGAGCCGCCGCTCATGAAGATCCCGGCCATGCCGTTGTAGATCGCCGCGGCCGGATCGGGGATCGATCCCTGATAGGTCCAACCAAGCCAGCGGCTGCCGGTGAACATGGCCAGTTGCGTAGCGGAGGTCGGGAAAACGCTCAGCAAGAGCCAGGCCGCGAGCGTGCTGGCCGTCGCCGGAATCGCGAGCCGCAGATAGCGGATGGTGACGTCGATCCAGATCGGGTCGGATTTGCGCAGGGTCGCGTTGGTCACGACGAAGCCGCTCAGGACGAAGAACACCGAGACCGCGAAAGTGCCATTCCAGGCAACGGCAAGGGGCGTATAGGCGAGCCAGTGCGCGCCAGGCTGCTGTTCCGGCACCAACCACGGGGTCAGGGCCGACATCAGATGGAAGATTACGACCGCGACTGCCGCAACCCCGCGCAACCCGTCTAGATGGTCAAGCCTCTGGGTCACGAGCTTCTCCAGGCTTGTCGCCCCCAATCCGTGAGCGCCACCAACGGTCAGAGAGCTCCAGGCGCCCGGCGCCGATCGCGAGCCGCATGCCACAGGCGAGCAAGGTCAGCCCGTAGAGCAGAGCGCCGAGGGCCGAGACCAATGCGAGTTCGGCTGGGGCCGGCAAATGCCAGGGGGTGAGGAAGCCGCGCAGGCCGAGCACGCCAGCCGTCATGACGGCCGCCGCAACGGCAATCTTCCAGAGATTGAGGAGCTGCTCGGCGATACCGATAGAGAGCAGGCTGCGGAGCCAGCGCAGAAAGAAGACCGCCATGATCACAGCCGCGGCCAGCCGAGCGGCCGCCATGCCGACGGCGCCCCATTGCAGAAAGCCGATGACGACGGCAGGCGAGCGAATGGCGAGATCGTAGAGATTGAGCCGGAAGATCACCTCAGGACGGCCCAGCGCCAGGCTCAGCGAATACAGCGTCTGGAAATAGGGCGTCGCCATCACCGAGAGCGACAGCAGGCTCAGCAGCCAATCGGCGCCATGCCATTTCGGACCGAGCAGGACCTCGATGATCAGATCCGATGTCAGTGCGATTCCCAGGCTGCAAGGCGCTGAAGCGAGCATGCTGAAGCGAGCTGCCTTGAGGAAGGCGAGCCGCAGGCGCTGATCTTCAGCCTTGATCCGGGAGAAGGCGGCCATGATCGGTTGCAGTGCCGGCCCGATCAGACTCTGGGTCGGCATGACCGAGAGATCCGCCGCGACCGCATAGCGGCCGAGCGTCTCCTTGGCGCCGCCGAGCCCGAGCAGGATGCGATCGAACTGCCAGTTCACCGCTGAGACGAACTGGGCGCAGGTGAACCAGCCAACGAAACTGGCAAAATCCGCCAGTCGGGACAGCGAAAGAGCCGGCCGATAGGGTGCGAGCAGGTAGGAGATTGCGCAGCCGAAGACGGGTGCGGCGACGAAATTGACGACCAGGGCCCAATAGCCGCCGCCGAGCACGAGCGTTGCGATGGCGAGACAGAAGGCTGCGAGCTTGCCGCCTGTCTCAAGGAGGAAATTGCGCAGGAAGCCGAGCTCGCGGATGAACATGACGAGGCCGGGGCTGGCGAGACCGCGCGCGATCGGTGCGAAGGCGAGCGCGAGAATGACCGGGACGAGCTGCTGATCGCCGTTGAGCCATGCAAACGGCCAGGCGACGGCGAGTAGCACCAGGGAAATTGCGAGGCCGCGCAGGGCGCCGAGCGTGAAGCCGGTGTCGAGATGCGCCTTGTCGACATGCGGCAGGCGGACCAGGGCCTGCGTCACCGGAACCTCGAGCACCATATCGACGATCGCGACGCAGGACATGGCGAGCGCCGTCAGGCCAAAATCCGCCGGCGTCAGCATCCGCGCCATGATCAATAGCGTGAAGAAGTCGATGAACCGGCCGAGGAAGCGTGACGCGACCAGCCAGCCAGCGCCCTGGAGCGCCTTCATCGCCAGCATGGCGATCCGTCCTCGAAGCCGCGCGGCACGCGTCGGCACAAATTTCGGCCTGCGGCGACCGCTCTGAAAGTCGCCTTGATCACACGGCCTCCCATCAGCGGTGGTAGCCGGTGGAGAGTCCGCGCAGCGCATGAAAGGCTTCTACTGCCGTCAGCAGCGGCAGGCGCGAGCGTGGAAAGGCTCGCACGATCGCGCCTTCGCGCCAAAGCTGAGTGCGGATCGATGCCAGGCGGGACAGTGCGCTGCCCGGCGGCGCGACGCCATCTCCGACAGCGCCGGCCCGGCCGAAATCGACGGAGCGCTCGCCGATAGCCAGCGCCGCGAGATCGGCCTCGACCGGCCGAGTGACGGCCTGCTTAAGCCGCGGCCAGGCGCGGGCCGCATCGGCCATGATCGCCGCTCCGCCGCCGACGTCGTCGATATAGGCGAGGGCGCCTGACAGAAGAGGATTGCCGGCGGCAGGATCGACGGCCCCGAACGCAATGTCACCAGCGTTGCAGATGATCGCGCCGTCCGCGCCTTCGGCGAAGGATCGTACCGACGGAATCGCCGGCTCGAACAGGCTCTCGATCAACTGCCAATAGCGCAGCACCGTCGAGCGAACGGCGAGGGGGCTGTAGCGGTTGCGCTCGACGGCAAGCCCGACAACGCGCGGGAAATGCTCCTCGCCGAGGCCCTTGTAGTTGCAGCGCGCGAGCTGGATGGTCTCGAAGCTCAAATCCGGCACGCCGGCTGCGAGCAGGCGCTGGGTACTGCCGTAAAGCCCCGTGTCGCACAGGATGATCCGCTTTGCGCCGCAGCTGGCTGCGGAAAGATGGCATCGGAAGAGTGTGTTCTGCCTATCGATGTCGGCGATGACGGCTATACCGGCCGGCCTGTCGAGCATGGCGAAAAAGCGCTCTGGCGCGAATGGTTCGTTCCATGACTCGAACAGCTCATAGCGACCGCCACCCAGCGCGGTGGCGACGTCGGCGAAGCTGCTGCCGCGGAATTCGCGGCCGAGTTCGTCGAGTGCCGCTTGGCTGCGGGTCATGATGGCCGCTCTGGCCGCTACCAGGCGCGAAACCATCAGGTTCTCGCGCGGCATCGCGAGGGGCAGGCTCAGCCGCTCGGCGACGCGCTCGAACGCCGCCCTGATGCCGAGCCCGCCGCGCGCGCAGAACAGCAGGGCCGCGTCGCCGCGCTTGCGGGCCTCGTCGGCGTAGAGCCAGATCGCCAGGCAGAACTCAGCCACGATCGGGCCGAGTGCCTCGCGCCCGAACGCATGGGGATCGCCAGTATATTGCGCCGGAGTGCCGGCATGGGCCCGTCGCCTTCGGAGGATGCGGCCGAGCTCGCTTGCCCCGCCATGAAGCCGCGACAGATGACGCTTCAGCTTCGGGCGCGGGAGGTGGAGCGTGCGCAGGCCAAGTGAAGACGGTACCGCGTGGTCGGCGAGCCAATCGTCGCCGACATGCAAGGTCCGGCTGGCATCGATCCCTTCTGCGGCAAGGACGGCATGGAAGAGCTCGCCGCGCCGCTTGGTCAGGCCGAGATCGGCGCTGGAATAAATCCGATCGAGCAGTTCTGGGCCATGGAGGTGGCTGACCAATGCGCCGAGCACCGATACCGGCAGCCCGATGTCGCTGATCGCGATGACGCGCCGGCCTTCTCCGCGACAGCGGCGCAGCAGTGCCGCGAGTTGCAGGTTTGGCCGTAGCGATGCCTTTTCAATATCAAGCTCGATCGCGAGCCGCGTCTCGCACAGCGCCTCCATTCGCGCCTTGGGCAAGCCGAGAATGGCGAGCTGGCGCCGGATGACGTCGCACAGCATGACCTCACCGTCCTGCTCCGCCATGTCGAGCGCGCGATAGGCCAGCCGCTGCGCCTCCAGGCGGGCTTCGACCAGCCAGCTCTCCGAAACCGGCAGGCCCTGTTCGGCCAGTATGCGAGCGAAGATGCGCTCGCCGCCGACGATACGAGCGCGCTCCGAGCGAAGCGTGCGCAACAGCAAGGTGTCGAACAGGTCGGTCGAGACCAGCTCGATCCCCTCCAACAGCTCCGCCTCGTTCGGATGTGGCCAGCCCGGCATCATACGCTCCGTGCTCAGACGCAATGGTCGACACCGTCGTGACGAAGCGACGGCTGCATGCGAAAACGCACGCCTTACGCAGATGAAGCAGGGACCGTGCCAGTTCAGGATGGTAGCCTTGGCACATCACAAGCGCGGTTGCTCATTCACATCGCATTCGCCGCACGATTGAGCAGGAAAAGGCGCGATGTGCCGGCGAGTTTTGCTTTCGGCTGATCTTGCGGGGGACTAGCCTCTTTTCATGTCCGATCAATGAGGTTCGGCGATGGAAGAGGTGATCCAGCAGATCGACGATGCCGATAGCACGGCCGCCGAGCGCTGCGACGTCATCGTTCTGGGCGCGGGTGTCTCCGGCTTGGTCTCGGCCTCAGTGCTCGCCCAGCAGGGCTGCAGGCGGATCATCGTCGTCGACGAATACCCGCACATCGGCGGCAACCACATCGACTGGTCGTCGGGCGATTACACCTTTGACATCGGTAGCTTGATCTTCCAGGATGACTCGCCGCTACTGCAGCACTTCCCGGAATTGCTGCCGCTTTACGTGCCGATCCGGCCGCGCTGGGCAAGGCTAAATCCGCAACGACTCATCACCGCATATCCGATCTCGGTAAAGGACGATATCCTGCGCGCCGGGTCGCTCGAGGTTGCTCGCATCCTGGCATCGGCGGCCTATGCCCGCCTTTTCAAACGGCGGATGCGCAACGCCCGCGAGTTTGCCCGTCATTGGATTGGGGCCAGGCTGCTGCACCGCTCGGGTCTCGACGCCTACATGACCCGATTCTACGGCATTGCGTCCGATCAGATCGGCATCGAACTGGCGCGCAAGCGCATGCAATGGATCAGCGAGCACGCTTCGCTGCGCGCCATGCTCGGTCGCCTGCGCCGGACGAAGCCGTCGGCGCCGACCAATTGCCAGCTAGCGCGCCCGCGCGAAGGCTTCGCGGCTCTCTACGCCCATGCGGCCGCGACGCTGTCCGCGCGTGGCGTCAGCTTCCTGATGGGGACAAAGCTCGACCGGATCGAGAAACTCGGCAATCGTTTCGTCCTGTTCCGCGAGGGCAGGGCGATCGTCGCCGATCGCGTCGTTTCGACGATTCCGATCCCGCAACTGCAGGCACTCTGCAACCTGCCGGTCTCGCAGGAACTCGAGACGATCACGCTGCTGGCACTCTACTTCAGCTTCGACGGCGCGCGTGGCTTCGATGAGGAAATCATCTACAATTTCTCCTATGACGGTGCCTGGAAGCGCCTGACGATGTATTCCGACTTCTACGGTCGTGCGCACGGGCGCCAGTATTTCGGCGTCGAGGTGATCGCCAACCATATCGGCAAGTCGGTCGCCCAGGCCGAGGCGGATTTCCGCACGCATGTCGCGGTGAACGGGCTCTTTCTTGGCGATCTCAGGCTCGAAGGCAGCCAGTTCCTCGACAACGCCTATCCGGTCTATCGCAATGGAGCGGATGAGAGCGCTGCCGAGGCGGTCAAGGCCCTGAAGGCCTTTGGGATCGAATCCCTCGGCCGCCAGGGCGGTTTCAATTATCAGCCGACAGCACGAGTCTCGACGATAGAGGCCGAGGCGGCTCTGCGAAGCGCACACGCGGTCCCGGCACGGTAAATGCAGGGCCTTCGCGCCCAGCGGCGCGGAGGCGCGAGCGCAGGCGAGTTCGCGGTCCGAGCATCGTGAAGGGCCCATGCGTATCCTCCATTTGCTGAATCACACGACGCAGTCGAACGGTCATGTCCACGCTGCGGTCGACCTTGCCTGCGAGCAGAGCCGGCTCGGCCATATCGTCGCCGTGGCCAGCGGCGGTGGCGATTTCGATGCGCTGCTCGCCCGCAATGGCGTCAAGGTTTTCACGATCGACCATCGGCGCAAGGCGGCGACGCTATTGCGGTCCGCCTGGGCGCTGCGGCGACTGGTCGGCACTTTCAGCGCCGACATCGTCCATGCCCATATGATGACGAGCGCCGTGCTTGCCTGGCCGATCTGCAAGCTCGCCGGTATCCCGCTGGTCGCGACGGTTCACAATGAATTCGAGAAGAGCGCGGTTCTCATGGGGCTCGGGACCCGTGTCATCGCGGTCAGCGCCGCGGTCGGCACATCGATGCGCCGGCGCGGCATCCCGGCCGCCAAGCTGCGCGTCATTCTCAATGGCACCATCGGCTCGGCCCGCCTGGCAAACCGCGAGACCGCGCCGATCGCGCTCGCCTCACCAAGCCTCCTCTTCGTCGGCGGGCTGCACCCGCGCAAGGGCTTGGCCGATCTCTTTGCCGCCTTCGATCTGGTCCATCGCCGACATCCGGAGGCGCGCCTGCACATCGTCGGCGATGGGCCCTTCGCGCAGACCTACCGCGACATGGTCGCCGGTTTGTCCTGCCGCGAGGCCGTGCGCTTCGAAGGCGGCAAGGTCGATCCTTTCCCCTGGATGCGCGGCGCCGATATCTTCGTGTTGCCGTCTCATGCTGATCCCGCGCCGCTTGTCCTGCCGGAGGCGAGGGAGGCGGGCTGCGCCATCGTGGCGACGCATGTCGATGGCATTCCCGAATTGCTGGAGGGTGGCGAGGCGGGCGTGCTGGTTCCGGCCCGCGATCCCGATGCGCTTGCCGCTGCCCTGTCCGAGCTGATCGCAACCCCTGATGCGATCAGTCATTGGCGCGAGCGAAGCCAGTACCGGATCGACCATCTGAGGATCGCCCGCGTCGCCCGCGAGACGCTCGACCTCTACGACGAGGCGATCCTGCAACTCGGCCGGAGGGCCGGCTCGGCGCTGCCCCATACGAATTGAGGACGCTGGAGCTGCTTGCGGCAGTCCAGCCAGCCACACGGAGATGAGCCATGCCGATCATGCCATCCCGCCGGATGTTCCTGCGTGCAGGCGCCGCTTTCGCGGCAGTGGCAGGCGCCCGTCCCATTTCGTCGGACGCGCAGCAGGACGCGCCGGATCCGACGCTCGGCCGCACGCTCGTCTTCGATGAATCCTTCGCCAGCCTTGATCCGGACATCTGGCAGGCCGGCCCCAAGGCGACCACCCATGAGCCTGGATTCTATGGTCGCTCGGCCTTCAGCCGTCGCGGCGGCGAGGAGGGCTTCGACCCCTATGCGATCGTCGCCGATCCGCTGGCCTCCGGAGGTCACGCGCTCGCGATTTCGGCCCGCTATCTCGGGCGGCCGATGAACGTGCCGGCTTATTACGGCAACGCGCTGCCGGAGTTCCAGTGGATCTCCGGCAATCTCCAGACGGCACGCCGGGACGGCACCATCTTGAGAGGCTGGCGCAACGGCTATTTCGAGGCGCGGATGCGGTTCCCGGCGCATCCGCTGAGCTTCCCGGCCTTCTGGCTGATGAACGGCCGCAGCATCCTCTTCCCCAAGACCAGCGTCGAAATCGATATCGTCGAGCACAAGGGCTGGGAGCACAGGCTCTATGGCGCTTATCTGCACGAATGGGGTCAGCCGGGCGAGCGGCACGAGGGGGTCGGCGTCCCCACGGAGGTCGATCTGACCAGCGGCTATTTCCGTTATGGCGGATTGATCGACGGTGATCGTTGCGTGCTCTATTTCGAGCGCAAGCCGATCCGCGATCCGAAGACCGGCGGCGCGCTCGAGTGGCGGATCGGGCGTGCGAGCGAGATCGATGCACAGGGCGATGTCTTCTGGCCCCTGATCACACTGGCATTGCGATCCGACGTCCCGTTTCCTCAGCCACTCAGACCCGAGGACCGAGAAGCGCAGTTGAGAGTCGACTACGTCCGTGTGTACGGCAGCTAGCCGGAGGACTCGGATGATCCGCCGCGCTCCGATGAAGCTTGCCAAATCGGTTGGCAAGCCGGGGCCAGGCTGCTTGGCGCGGCTCGCGTTCAGCCAACGGGCGAAGGCTGCCGATCGCAAAACGGCATACTAGTCTGGATGTCATCCCCGGCATCCCTCACCAGCCGGAACGCGCGGCCTGCCATGTCCGAGATCGCTTCTTCGCGCCGCGCCATCGGCTTGATCGTCCCGTCTTCCAACCGGGTCGTCGAGCGCGTGGCGGGTCAGTTGCTGGCGGGGTATCCGGACATCGATTGTTGCATTGCGCGCGTTCCTTATGGCGGAATCGTCGGGGCCGGCTCGATACCCGCCTACAGACTCGAACCGTTCGACACCGCCGCCACGCTGCTGGCCGATGCCGGCGTCGATGCCATCTGCTGGAACGCGACGCGGGGCGCGGCGCTGGGCTTCGACGCCGATCGCGACCTGTGCCGGCGGATCGAGGACCGTACGGGAATCCCGGCGGTCACGACCTCGCTCGCGGCGGTCGAACTTTTGATTGCGGAACCGTCGAGAAGGATCGGCTTCGTCACGCAGGGCGACGAAGCCGAATCGCTCGATATCCTCCGGCGGTTCCGCTCGCAGGGCATTGATATCGTCGATCACAGCTGGCTCGGTATCGTCAACAATCTCGATGCCGCTCGCGTCGGCTGCCGCACGCTGCTCGCGGAGGTTCAGGATCTGGCCGCCCGGTCGTCGCTCGACACGGTGGTGATCTGGAGCACCAACCTGTCGGGCTATGCCGCCCGCCTGAGCGAACACGACGCCGCTTTCACCATTCTCGATTCAGCAGAGATCGGCATCATTGCCGCGCTAAGCAGCGCAGCCGAACGCACACGATAATATCGCCTATTTCATAGGCATTTTTACGTCATTGCATACAACATGGGATGAAGCGCTCGCCGAAGCGCGCTTTTCCCGAGAGATTTCAATTCACTACCGGCTGGCACGCTACGTGCTTCGGAAGCGCCATGTGCGCCGACGCTGAACCGCATTCACGCCCAAGCCCTGTCCGAGTCGCCATGCGCCGCGACTGCACTCTCGCGGCAGCCGAAAGCGCGGTCTGCGGGCCCGCCTCCGAAGATCCGGCGCGTCACGACATCCGATTGGCAAAACCAGGGGTTTTCGACTGATGATCACACGCCGCGCCGCCATCGCCGCAGGTCTTGCCGCGCCCTTCGTCGCGCGAAGCCAGGCGCAAGCCCAGGCAGTGGGCCGGGCCGAAACCCTGTTGCTGGTTCAGGAGTACGGGCCCAACAGCCTCGACATGCAGGGCATCGGCTCCTCGCAGCCCGTCAATGGCGTCGCATTGAACTGCTATGACCGCCTGCTGCGCTTCAAGCCGGTTCCGATCCCCGGCGGCGGCGGCAACACCATTTCGATGGGCGAACTCGAGGGCGAGCTGGCCGAGAGCTGGCAGATCGCGTCGGACGGCATGAGCTGCACCTTCAAGCTGCGCGATGCCACCTTCCATTCCGGCCGCAAGGTCACTGCGACCGACGTGAAATGGTCGCTCGACCGTGCCTGCACGATCGGCGGCTTCGCCACGACGCAGATGAATGCCGGCTCGCTGGAGAAGCCCGAGCAATTCGTCGTCGTCGACGAGAAGACATTGCGCGTCGATTTCATCCGCAAGGACAAGATGACGCTGCCGAACCTGGCGGTCACGATCCCCTTCGTGTTCGACTCCGAGCTCGCGATCAAGAATGGCGGTGGCGACCCCCATGCCAAGGAATGGCTGAAGAACAACATCGCCGGCTCCGGCGCCTACAAGGTCGAAAGCTGGAAGCCCGGAGTCGAGACGATCTATGTCCGCAATGACGACTGGAAATGCGGAAAGCTGCCGCAGCTGCGCCGGATCATCGCCCGCGACATCGCCTCGCCCTCGACCCGCCGGGCCCTGATGGAGCGCGGCGACGCGGACGTCTCATACGGTTTGCCGCCGAAGGACTTCAAGGACCTGCTCGATGCCGGCAAGGTTAACGTCGTCGGCGTGCCGATCCCCAACGGCGTCTGGGGCTGCTATCTCAACACGCAGGTCGGCCCGTTCAAGGATGTGCGCCTGCGCCAGGCCGTGGCCTGGGTGATGCCCTATGAGAAGATCCTGCAGGCCTCGCTGTTCGGCCGCGGCGTCTCGATGGCCGGCGGCAAGGATCCTAAGGTCGCCTGGCCGCAGCCCTTCCCCTACACCGCCGACGTCGCCAAGGCGAAGGCCCTGGTCGATGCCGCTGGCGGCCCGTTTTCGACGACGCTGTATTTCGACGCCGGCAACGGGACCGTCGCCGAGCCGATGGCGGTGCTGATCAAGGAGGCGCTCGCCGCGATCGGGATTACCGTCGAGATCAACAAGGTGCCTGGCGCCAACTTCCGCACCGAGATCGCCAAGAAGACCAACCCAATGGTGCTGAACCGCTTTGCCGGCTGGCTCGACTATCCCGATTACTACCTGTTCTGGACGATGCACGGCAACAACTCGATCTTCAACATCGCCGCCTACCAGAATCCGGCGCTGGACAAGCTCGTCGATGCCGCCCGCTTCGCGCCGGACAAGGCCTCCTACGACGCCAATGTCATCGACTTCATCAAGCTGGTGAACAACGAAGTGCCGATGGTGCCGATCAACCAGCCGACCCATGACGTCGCGCTGCAGAAGGCGATCGGCGGCTACCAGTTCCAGCCCTGTCGCGAGCCGGACTTCCGCTACCTGACCAAGGGGTAGGGCACAGATGATCGCTCACCGTCATTGCGAGGCGGCGCAGCCGACGAAGCAATCCAGGAGCGGCCGCGCTCGACGTCCCTCTGGATTGCTTCGCTACGCTCGCAATGACGGCTCGCCCAGCACGCGGAGAGGAACACCATGCTGCGCATGATCGGCCAGCGTCTGATGACGACGATTCCGTCGGTCATCGGCGTGATCATCGTCACCTTCCTGCTGACGCGGGTACTGCCGGGCGATACCGCGGCCTATTTCGCCGGCCCGGCCGCCTCGCCCCAGGCGATCATCGAAATCCGCTCCAAGCTTGGGCTCGACCAGCCGCTGCCGGTGCAGTTCGTCTCCTATGTCACGGCGCTGGTGAAGGGCGATCTCGGAACCTCGCTGACGACCGGCCAGGCGGTGACGAAGGATCTCGCCGCGCGCCTGCCTGCCTCTGCGGAGCTGACGCTGGCAGGGCTGATCCTGGCCATGGCGGTGGCTCTGCCTTTGGGTGTGCTGGCGGCGGTGAAGCAGGGCTCCTGGATCGACCATCTCTGCCGCATCGTGGCGACCGCGGGCGTCTCGCTGCCGGTGTTCTTCACCGGGCTCCTGCTGGTCTATGTGTTCTATTTCATCCTCGGCTGGTCGCCGGCGCCGCTCGGCCGGCTCGACGTCTTCGCCTCCGAACCGCCGCGCATCACCGGCCTGTTCCTGGTCGACACCTTGCTGGCACGGGATTTCGAGACCTTCCGGGGGGCTTTCGCCCAACTGATCCTGCCGGCGGTGACGCTCGCCATCTTCTCGCTGGCACCGATTACCCGCATGACCCGTGCCT
The DNA here is from genome assembly GCF_964254315.1 of Allobosea sp. LjRoot90. NCBI lineage: Bacteria > Pseudomonadati > Pseudomonadota > Alphaproteobacteria > Hyphomicrobiales > Alloboseaceae > Allobosea > Allobosea sp. LjRoot90. The sequence continues at coordinate 1,326,072 of NZ_CAXUTF020000001.1, read as the reverse complement.
CGATGCTGGCGGTGCTCGGCGCCGATTTCGTGCGCACCGCACGCGCCAGCGGCCTGACCAACAGCAAGGTCATCGGCACCTATGCCTTCCGCAACGCGATGCTGCCGGTGGTCACGACGCTCGGCATGGTGTTCTCCTTCCTGCTCGGCGCCAATGTGCTGGTCGAGAAGGTCTTCGCCTGGCCCGGCGTCGGTTCCTACGCAGTCGAGGCGCTGATCGCGTCGGACTATGCACCGATCCAGGGCTTCGTCCTGACCATGGCGATCCTCTACGTCGCCCTGAACCTGATGATCGACGTGCTCTACGGCGTCATTGATCCTCGCGTCAGGCTGGAGGGTTGAAGACCGTGAACGACATGGCCAAGGTCGAGCCGGCACCTGCCCAGACAATCTCTGCCGAACCTGTCCCGGCGCTGCGCTTCGAGGCGCCACCGTCCACCAGCCTGTGGGCGCATGCACGTCATATCGTCTCCGAGAATCCGGTGACGGGGCTCGCCTTCGGGCTGTTTGCGCTGATCCTGCTGGCGGCGATCCTCGGCCCCTCGATCGTCCCCTATGACCCGCTCGCAAGCAACACCGACGCCGCCCTGCAGGCGCCGAGCCGGGCGCACTGGTTCGGCACGGACCAGCTCGGCCGCGACATCTTCAGCCGCGTGGTGGCTGCGACGCGGCTCGACTTCTCGATCGCGATCTTCTCGGTGGCGCTGGTCTTCCTGATGGGCGGGCTTGCCGGCGTCATGGCCGGGTTCTACGGCGGCTGGGTCGATAAGGTCGTCGGCCGCGTCGCCGACACGATCATGGCCTTTCCGCTTTTCGTGCTGGCGATGGGCATCGTGGCGGCGCTGGGCAACTCGGTCGGCAACATCGTGCTGGCGACCGCGATCATCAATTTCCCGCTCTATGCCCGCGTCGCGCGCGCCGAGGCGAATGTGCGCCGCGACTCCGGCTTCGTGCAGGCGGCGCGGCTTTCAGGCAATTCCGACTGGCGGCTGCTCCTCACCCAGATCGTGCCCAACATCATGCCGATCATGGCGGTGCAGATGTCGCTGACCATGGGCTACGCGATCCTGAATGCGGCAGGCCTCTCCTTCATCGGGCTTGGCGTGCGCCCACCGACCCCGGAATGGGGGATCATGGTGGCCGAGGGCGCAAGCTTCATCGTCTCCGGCGAGTGGTGGATCGCCTTCTTCCCCGGCCTCGCCCTGATGATCGCCGTGTTCTGCTTCAACCTGCTCGGCGACGGCGTGCGCGATCTCGTCGATCCCCAGCGGAGGAACTGACATGACGGCAGTACCTCTGCTCGAGATCAGGAACCTCACCGTCGAATTCGCCACCCGCCGCGGCACGGTGCAGGCGGTCAAGTCGATCGATATCAGCGTCGCCAAGGGCGAGACGGTCGCGATCGTCGGCGAGTCCGGTTCGGGCAAGTCGGTGACGTCCTATGCCGTGGTGCGCATCCTAGATCGCGCCGGCCGCGTCGCCGAAGGCTCGATCTCGTTCTCGGGCATCGATCTCGTCGCGGCCGACGAGGCCCAGATGCGCGATCTGCGCGGGCGCGAGATCTCGATGATCTTCCAGAACCCGCGTGCGGCGCTCAACCCGATCCGCAAGGTTGGCAAGCAGATCGAGGACGTGCTGCTGCAGCATGTCCAGGCGACGCGTGCGACTGCCAAAGACAAGGCAATCGAGGCGCTGAGCAAGGTCAAGATCGCGCGGCCAGAGGAGCGCTACGACGCCTATCCGTTCGAGCTGTCGGGCGGCATGTGCCAGCGCGTCGTGATCGCGCTTGCGCTGGCTTGCCAGCCGCAATTGCTGATCGCCGATGAGCCGACGACGGGCCTCGACGTCACCACGCAGAAGGCGGTGATGGACCTCATCGTCGAGCTGACCCGCGAGCGCGGCATGTCGACGATCCTGATCACGCATGATCTCGGCCTCGCCGCCGCCTATTGCGACAAGGTCGTCGTGATGGAAAAGGGCAAGGTCGTCGAGACTGCGCTGGCCAGTGAGATCTTCCGCAACCCGCGGCATCCCTACACCCGCAGGCTGATGCAGGCGACGCCGCGACTGGGCACGAGCCTCGCAGATTTGCTGCCCGATGCGCCGCAAACCGTGTCCGCCGAAGCGAGGACGGCCGTGGCTGAGCCGAAACCGGTGGCTAAAGCCGGCCCCCTGATGCAGGTCGAGAATCTGGTCAAGGAATATCCGCGGGCGGCAAGCGGCAGCATCTTCGCCAAACTGCTGGGCAAGGGCCCGACGGAGCGGCCGGCGCCATTCCGCGCCGTCGATGGCATCAGCTTCAGTATCGCCAGGGGCGAGACGCTGGGGCTCGTTGGCGAATCCGGCTGCGGCAAATCGACGACCTCGATGATGGTCACACGGCTGATCGACGTGAGCGGCGGCAAGATCATCTTCGACGGCACCGATATCGGTGCGATTCCCGCCAAGCAGTTCGCCGCGTCGCCGCATCGCCGGCGCATCCAGATGGTGTTCCAGGACCCGACCGACAGCCTCAATCCGCGCTTCACCGCCGAGCGCGCCATCGCCGACCCGATCATGCGGATGGGCGCAGTCAAGGGACGCGATGCCCTGCGGGCCCGCTGCGAGGACCTGGCGCGGCTCGTCGGCCTGCCGGTCGAGCTGATCGACCGCTTTCCTCACCAGCTTTCCGGCGGGCAGAAGGCGCGCGTCGGCATTGCGCGGGCGATCGCGCTCGACCCCGATCTGGTCATTCTCGACGAGCCCACGGCGGCGCTCGACGTTTCCGTCCAGGCGGTGGTGCTGAACCTGCTCGAAGAGCTCAAGGGACGGCTCGGCATGAGCTATCTCTTCGTCTCGCATGATCTCAACGTCGTGCGTCTGCTCTGCGACCGGGTGATCGTGATGAAGACGGGCTCGATTGTCGAAGAAGGCACGGCGGAGGAGGTGCTCGGCGATCCCAAGGCGGAGTATACGAGGGAATTGCTGACTGCGATTCCGCATCCGCCGTTATGAGCGAGTGCTGCCTCGACGGTCATTGGGGGATAGTCCTTGGAGATGCCTGCAGATGAAGATCAACGATCCTGTCGTGCTTGCCGAGGTGGAAGCGGCCTTCGCGGCCTATGAGGCCGCGCTGACCGGCAATGACGTCGCAACGCTGGATGCGATCTTCCGCAAGGCGCCCGAGACCTTGCGCTACGGCGTCGCCGAAAACCTCTACGGCCATGACGAGATCGCCGCCTTCCGCTCGGCGCGCTCGCCGGTCGGGCTCAAACGGATGCTGGAACGCACCGTCATCACAACTTATGGCGACACGACGGCGACCGCGAACACGATGTTCCGGCGCGACAGCATGGTCGGCAAGGTGGGTCGGCAGAGCCAAACCTGGGTCAAGTTTGCGGAAGGCTGGCGCGTCGTCAGCGCCCATGTCAGCATCATTCCCGAATGAGCGGCAGGCGGTCGCGCATTCTTCATGACGCCGTGACCAATATCGCTCTGCCTGCTATGCAGGCATCGGCGATTTCGCCCGCCTTCCGATCCTGATCATGCCTCCACGCCCCGCCACTCACTTGGCGATATCCAAACCCGCAGCGCCACCGCGAACGCGGACGGAAGCCCTTCGCCTGCAGATCGCTGACGAGATCGTATCGGGCGTGCTCGAACCGGGAACGCCCCTCGATGAGCAGGAGCTGGCGGCTCGGTTCGGTGTCTCGCGCACTCCGGTGCGCGAGGCGATCCGCCAGCTCTCGGCCTCGGGGCTCGTCAGCGTCCGGCCGCATCGCGGCGCGGTCGTGGCCCTGCCCACCCCGACACAGCTCGATGACATGTTCGAGGCGATGGCCGAGCTTGAGGCGCTCTGTGCGGGGCTTGCCGCCCGCAACATGACCGTGCCCGAACGGCGCGGCCTGGAGGGGCTGCATCAGGCGCTGCGCGCGCTAGTCCATGAAGGCGATCCCTTGCGCTATCATGAGACCAACGAGGCTTTTCACGCCGCGATCTATGCAGGCTCGCACAATGGCTACCTCGCCGAATTGACCCTGATGACGCGCGCCCGGGTCGCGCCGTTTCGCAGGGCGCAGTTCCGTGCGGCGGGGCGCCTGGGAGGCTCCTATCAGGAGCACGACCTGATCGTTCAGGCGATCCTGCGGGGCGATCAGTCCGGCGCTGCAGAGGCGATGCGCGCCCATATCGGCATCGTGCGCGATGCTTTCAGGAACTATGCGGGAGCGTCCTGAGGCTTGGCCTGAGCCGCGACGAAGGCCCGCCAGCCGCCGAATTCGGTCACGTCGCGTGCATCCTCGGTCGCGATCTGTTCGCAGAGGAAGCCCTTGACCCGCGTGCCGTCGGCCAGCGCGAGCGTGCCGATGCCCAGCGGCGAGGGGATTCCTGCGATGAAGCGGCCAAAGCCGTCGGCAGGCAGCGCCCAGACCTCGAGCGCGATGGCTGCCCCGCCCTCGCGGACGCGGATCAGGCCCGGCCGTGCGGGCGGGCCGCCGGGCAAGGCGAAGAGCCGGTAGTCCGCGGTCGTGGTGGTTGCTCGCAGGAACGTCGCGCCCAGCGCGATCAGCTCGCCGTTGAGCGGCATGCCCGACAGATGCGCTCCGACGACCGCAATCTCGATCGTACCCTGCGGAGCGGCAATTTGAAGATCCGCAAGCGGCGGCATCAATGCGTCCAGTGCCCCGAGCGTCAAGGCGGAGGCGTGGTGAAAGGCGCGGCCGAGAGTGGCCAGCGCTGCGTCACGGCCGGACGGCGCGATGAAGGTGACGCCCGCCGCCGTGTCATCCTTCGCCAAGCTCACCGGCACGGCGAGCGCGCACATGTCGAGCAGGTTGACGAAATTAGTGTAGCGGCCGAGCAGCGAATTCTTGCCGACCGGGTCGGCGGCCATCTCCGCGAGAGTCACCGGTCTCGGCGCCGTCGGCACCATCATCGCATCGATGCCCTTCAGCGCGGCCCTGGCGGCGAGCGCGAGCTCGGCCAGCCGGTATTGCGCCGCGAAGGTATCGGCCGCATCGGGCAATGGCTTGCCGGCGATGACCTGCCTGATGACGGGCAGGATCGCTCCGGGATCACGCATCAGCAGCTCGCGGATCGCAAGGAAGCGCTCGGCCACCCAGGGGCCGTCGTAAAGCAGACGGGCTGTCTCGTAGAATGGCGTCATATCGAGGGGGACGATCGTCGCGCCCAGCGCCTGCGCACGCTCGACCGCCAGCGCAAAGCTCGCGGCTGCAGCCGGATCGCTGTCGAAATCGAGATCGGCGGGTCGCGGGACGGCGATTCTCTGATGCGGCGGCGGCGCGCCGGTCCGCCCGAGCGTCACGGCCCGGGAGAACGGGTCGGCGGCATCGACACCCGAGATCACCTCCAGCACCGCCATCGCGTCGTCGACCGTCAGTGCAAACACCGAAACGCAGTCAAGCGTGCGGCACGCCGGCACGACGCCCGCCGTCGGAATCAGGCCGAGACTCGGCTTGAGCCCGACAAGGTTCTGCAGGCCGGCGGGCACGCGCCCGGAGCCGGCGGTGTCGGTGCCCAGCGCAACCGGAACGATGCCGGAAGCGACCGCGCTGGCGGAGCCGGAGCTGGAGCCGCCGGGCACCAGATCGGCCCGCAGCGCGTTGCGCGGCGTGCCATAGGGCGAGCGCGTGCCGTTCAGCCCGGTGGCGAACTGGTCGAGATTAGTCTTGCCGATCACGATGGCGCCGGCGGCCCTTAGGCGGGCGACCGCGGCGGCATCCTGAGCAGGTGCGTAGGCGAAGGCCGGGCAGGCCGCGGTGGTCGGCAGGCCGGCGACGTCGATATTGTCCTTGACGGCGACCGGCACGCCCCAGAGCGCGCGGCCGCGCTGCCCTTCCGCCTGCAGCCGCTTCGCCTCGGCGAGCGCCTCGGCCTCGGGCCTGAGCGCGATGAACATCGCCGGATCGTCCAGCGTGCGCAGCCGGGCATAGCTCGCGGCAACGGTCTCCGCGAGGCTGCGGCTCCCGTCGAGATGGGCGGAGAGGATATCGCTCAGGGTCTGCACGGGCAGGCTTTCCATTTCGATCGCGTGGGCTGTCTGGCTATTAATTGATCAGTTTTCGCATTGTTGCATGCAAAGATTATGCAATGCGCCTCCGTCTGGTGATCTCTCCGGAAAGGCCGGGGCTGTCTACCGCAGGTCCTGCGGGCGGCAATGATCTTCGGGATCGCGAGTTTCCTTTCCAGATCAGCATCGTGAAGCGGTCCGCCCGTCGCCGTTGCTCCTTCCGATGGCGGCCGCGCATTGCGTGTCGGCGCAGGCACGGCCCTTGCAAAGCCCGTTCCGTTCTCTTTGCGGAAGGAGCGCCTGATGCCAGCCGTCGAGATCGCCGCGAAGCCGACCGCTCTGTCTGTCGACTTCGCTCGCACGGCCCTGGTCATCATCGACATGCAGCGCGACTTCCTGGAGCCGGGCGGCTTCGGCGCGGCGCTGGGCAACGACGTCTCGTTGCTCGTCAAGGCAGTCGCGCCCTGCCGCCGAATCCTGGAGGGCGCGCGTGCCGCCGGCATGCTGGTGATTCATACCCGCGAGGGGCACAGGCCCGATCTCTCGGACGCGCCGCCGGCCAAGGTGCAGCGTGGGCCGGTGGAGAAGCGTATCGGTGCCGACGGGCCGATGGGACGCATCCTGATCCGCGGTGAAGCCGGGCACGATATCGTGCCGGAACTGGCGCCGCTGCCGGGCGAACCCGTGCTCGACAAACCGGGCAAGGGCGCCTTCTACCAGACCGATCTCGATCTGATGCTGCGCAACCGCGGCATCGAGACGCTGCTGGTCTGCGGCGTCACGACCGAGGTCTGCGTCCATACGACCGTGCGCGAGGCGAACGACCGAGGCTATCGCTGCCTCGTGCTGGGCGATGCCTGCGCCTCGTATTTCCCGGAGTTCCACGAGGTGGGCCTGCGCATGATCGCAGCCCAGGGCGGCATCTTCGGCTGGGTCTCGACGACCGGCGAGGTGCTGGCGGCGCTCGCCCGGACGGAAAAGGCGGCGTGAACCGCTGAAACAGGACAGGAGGGTGCGATGGCGGCGACGACTGCGACGACAGGCTCTTCACCGAAGCTCTGGACGCCGGGCGATTGGAACGCCCTGTTCGGCTTCGGCACCAATATCCTCGTCAACCTGCTGGTGCTGACCGGGCTGCTGCAATTCGTCCTGAAGATGCCGTCGGAGATCGTGTTCGGGCGCATCCTGCCGGCGCTCGGGCTGATGATGCTGCTCTCGACCGGTTACTACGCCTATCTCGCCTGGCAGCTGGCTAAGAAGACGGGGCGCGACGATGTCTGCGCACTGCCCTCGGGCATCAGCGTGCCGCATATGTTCGTCGTCACCTTCGTGATCATGCTGCCGATCGCGACGATGACGGGCGATCCGGTCAAGGGTTGGGAGGCGGGTCTCGTCTGGGTCTTCTTCCAGAGCTTCATCCTGATGATCGGCGGCTTCATCGCGCCCTATATCCGCAGGATCACGCCGCGGGCGGCGCTGCTCGGCACGCTGGCCGGCGTCTCGATCGCCTTCATCTCGATGCGCCCGGCGCTGGAGATATTCCTGACGCCCGCGATCGGACTGGTATGTCTCGCGATCATCCTGGTGAGCTGGTTCGGCGGCCTGCGCTATCCGCGCGGCATTCCGGCGGGGCTGGTCGCGATCGCCTTCGGCATGATCATCGCCTGGGGCAGCGCCGCGCTGGGGCTCGATGTCGGCGGCCTGAGCCTGACCAAGCTCGGCGCGGCCTTCGGCAATTTCGGCTTCTCGCTGCCCGTGCCGGCCTTCGACCACGTCTTCTCGGGCTTCCAGTTCCTTGGCATCATCCTGGTGACGGCGATCCCCTTCGGCATCTACGACCTCGTCGAGGCGATGGACAATGTCGAGAGCGCGGAGGCCGCCGGCGACCACTATCCGACGACACGGGTGCTGACGGCCGACGGCGTCGTCTCGCTGATCGGCTGCCTGATGGGCAACCCCTTCATCAACGCGGTCTATATCGGCCATCCCGGCTGGAAGGCGATGGGTGGGCGCATCGGCTATTCGGCCGCGACTGGGCTCATGGTGATCGTGCTGTGCTGGTTCGGCATCGTCGCACTGCTGCTGGCGCTGATCCCGATCGTCGCGATCTCGCCGATCCTGCTCTATATCGGCATGCTGATCGGAGCCCAGGCCTTCCAGACGACGCCGGCGAGCCATGCCCCGGCTATTGTGCTCGCGGTGACGCCGCATCTGGCCGCCTGGGCGAAGGTGCAGATCGACGGCGCGCTCGGCGCAGCCGGCACCAGCGCGGCGGCGGTCGGCATCGACAAAATGGCCAATATGGGCGTGCTCTATCACGGGCTCGAGTTGATGGGCGGCGGCGCCATCCTCTCCGGCCTCGTCCTCGGCGCGATCGCGGTCTTCGTGATCGAGAAGCAGTTCCTGAACGCGGCCGGCTTCGCCGCCGCCGGCGCGGTGCTGACCTATTTCGGCCTGATGCATGGCGAGGCCATCGGCATCGGCAAGGGGCTGGGCGTCACGCCCTCGATCAGCCTGGCTTATGCGATGGTCGCCGGCCTCCTGTATTTCTGCGCGCGTTCGCTGGCCAGCGCGAGCGAGCCCAAGACGATGACCACCGAGCCGCGTGGCAAGCTGGAGCCCGCCGAATGAGCGACGCCAAGCCCGCCTTCGACGCGGCGCGCCATTGCGATGCGATGGCGCCCACGCTCGGTCTGACGGTCACCGAGGATCAGCGCCCGGCGGTGCTGCAATTCCTGGCGATCGCCGAGACCATGGCCGCCATCGTCTTCCTCGCTCCGCTCGACGAGGCGGCCTTCGAGCCAGCCGGCGTGTTCCGTGCGGGAAGTCCCGGCGGCGGAGGACCCGCGTGAGTTTCGACGCCTTCGCACCGGCCCACCGTATCGCCGCCGATATCCTAGAGGGCGCGATCAGCGCGAAGGAGGTCGTCGGCGGCTTTCTCCAGCGCATCCACGAGATCAACCCGGCTATCAACGCCTTCACCGACGTCACCACCGAGCGCGCGCTCGCGCAGGCTTCAGCCATCGACGCCCGCCGCGCTGCGGGCAAGACACTCGGGCCGCTCGCTGGCGTGCCTTTCGCCGCCAAGAACCTGTTCGACATCACAGGCCTGCCGACCCGGGCCGGCTCGAAGATCAACCGCGCACGGTTGCCGTCCGAACGCGATGCGGTGCTGATCGAGCGCCTGACCCAGGCCGACGCGGTGCTGCTCGGCGGTCTCAACATGGGCGAGTATGCCTATGATTTCACCGGCGAGAACGTCCATGACGGTCCCTGCCGCAACCCGCACGACCTCGCCCGCATGGCGGGGGGCTCCTCGTCAGGCTCGGGCGCCGCGACGGCCGCGGGATTGGCGCCCATCTCGCTCGGCTCCGACACCAATGGCTCGATCCGTGTGCCGAGCTCGTTCTGCGGCGTCTTCGGATTGAAGCCAACCTATGGCCGGTTGCCGCGCACACGCAGCTTTCCATTCTGCGACTCGCTCGACCATCTCGGCCCCTTCGCCCGCGACGTGATCGACCTCGCGATGGCCTATGACCTGATGCAAGGCCACGACGCGCATGATCCGGCCTGCGCGGTCCGAGCAATCGAGCCAACGCTGCCCACGCTGAAGAACGGGGTCTCCGGCTTGCGCATCGCGATCGCCGGCGGCTATTTCGCGACGGATGCGATGCCGGAAGCGCAGGCCGCCGTCACCGCGGTCGCTCGGGCGCTCGGCGCAACCCGAGTGATCGATATCGCCGGAGCGGGCATCGCGCGTGCGGCCGCTTTCCTGATCACGAATGGCGAGAGTTCGGCCTTCCATCTCCAGCGGCTGCAGCAGCGCGCCGATGATTTCGACCCAGAGACGCGAGACCGCTTCCTCGCCGGCGCCATGCAGCCGACGGCCTGGTACCTTCAGGCGCAACGGGCGCGGCGCTGGTTCCATGACGAGATGATGCGGCTGTTCGAGACCGTCGACCTGATCATCGCGCCAGCGACCCCTTGCGCCGCGCCGGAACTCGGCCAGAAGACCATGGTGCTGCGGGGCGAGACCGTGCCGCTCAGGCCCAATATCGGATTGTTCACGCAGCCGATCTCCTGCGTCGGGCTGCCGGTGGCGGCCGTGCCGGTCTTCGGGGACGTATTGCCGATCGGCGTTCAGCTCATCGCCGCACCCTGGCGCGAGGATCTTTGCCTGCGCGCAGCCTATGCCGTCGCCCACGCCCAGGTCGCTTGCGCCAAACCTCCACGGCTGGACCATAACTGAATCGCCTGCCGGGGTGATCTGACGGCAAGCGGACTTTCGCAGCGTCCGCAATTCGGCAGCAGACGTTCTTCCTCGATGCTCTCGGTGGTTTCTGGCCCCGCAACCAAGTCTCCGAACGCCGATCCTCGGCATCCGGAACCGTCCTCTCAGGGGCGTTTTTTTTGTTTGTGTTGCCTACCGCGGCATCGACCATGTTCGTGATCTCGCCGACCAGCTCGATCTCGTAGCCGTGCTCGATCGGATGGATAACGACAGCCTCGATCAGCGTTCGAAGCATGCTCAGCGCTTCTATGTGTGTCACCCATGCGCTTCTGAGCCTTCAGCCATGGCCGCCACCGCGACGTCACAGCCGTCCTCAGTGAAACGTGCAGAACCACTCTCCCGCGCGCTGCCTACCGACCGGCACTTTTCGTCTCATCGACGGCTGCTTGAAACCCGGCCCTGATGCCCACTGGAAAGGAACTGTATGAAAGCCGGCGGGATCTCAATGAAGCCGACAGCTTCCTGGCGGATATCGAAGTCCGCAATAGCCTCGGTCAGCATCTCGAATTCCCGCTCACCGTCAGAGCCCCTCGAGGATGAGATTAGCTGTGCAGCTCGCAGTACAGCAGCCTTCCGCTGTTCATAAGACGAGATCACCACGGCGTCGGCGTTGGGCATGACACCACCTCATCGCTACGCAACTCACACCCGCTACGCTAGCGCCCCAACCGCTGGAATACGAGTCGCTGATACAAGATTGCTCGATATCCGGCCTCAGACGCCTAAAATGGAGTTAGCTGACGGCCCGCGTTTGGAGACATGCGCCGTCTGCGCGGCGCAGGAGCGGAACCTGGAGTATTGCCCGCAAGCTGACGTTGGTGGGGCAGCCCTCAGCTTTAATCGGATATCCATTTGCTCCGGGGCTGGTTGAGAGGTTCAGCACGCCATCCTGCCAGTGCACGGCGACAGGTTTGGGAGAGCCCGTAAACGCCGCGCTCGGCGCGTTCGAACCAGCCACAGGGCCGAAGGAAGCTTGAGATGCTGCTTCCTCCTCCGGCCCGTATCGGCCTGTCAGAAAATCGAACCCGTCGGCAGGCCTAGCGCCATTGCACCCGCATAGCGCGCCTGGGGGCCGGCTTGGAGCGGGTGAAAACGTGCGCCTTGGATGTCACGGAAGCGCCGCTCCAATCCCGTCGCCCGGTAGAACGACGCGCCGCCTGCCAGCTCCATCGCCAGATCGACGGCTGCAATTGCGTGACGGGCAACCAGAGTACGCCCGATCATGACCTCGTTGACCGTCTCGGTGCACGGCGCGTTACGCGCCACGGTATCTAGCATCCAACGGTGTGCGAGCTGCGCGGCCCGCAATTCGGTGTCCATGCGTCCGGCCAGCGATGGGTCGGATGCCTGTTTCTTCTTCGCGATCTCGATGGCGATGTCGCGGGCGCTCTCGGCAACTCCGAGATAGACAGCATAGATCAGCGGAAAAGCGATGGTCGCAATTGTCTCGAAAACAGGGTGCCACTCGCCGGCCTTGCGCGAAAACGCGACATTCGCGGCAGGGATAAAGAGATTCTCGATCACGACGTCGTTCGACGCGGTGCCACGCATGCCCAGCGTATGCCAGGTGTCCTCGATGCGGACCGCCGAGGACTTCATCGGCGCACCGAAATGAATGACCGACCGGTTCCCGTCTTCTCCTTCATGGATCGCTCCGGTCATCAGGATATCTCCGGCTTCGGCGCCGGAGGAGAACACCTTCCGCGCGGTGATACGATAGCCGTCGCCGTCCTTCTCGGCTTTTCCCGACCCGCCGATCCAGTCCGAGCCGCCGGACGACAACAAAATGATTCTCTCCGCAGCGATCCGTTTCAGCAGGGGTTCCACAGCCACGACCTTCTGGTGTCGCCAACGCCAAGCGGGGATGGCGACCTGATGGGTGTGCATGGAAAAAGCCAGTGCCGTGGAACCGCATGCCCTTGCTAGCACGCGCAGCATCTCGGCGAGCTCGGATATTTCGGCGCCGCCGCCGCCGAGTTCCCGCGGGACGCCTGCCTCGACGAGGCCCGCCTCCTTCAGCAAGGAATAGTTCTCGCTGACGAAACGGTCATTCTGGTCGATTTCCGCGGCAGCCGCGGCGAGTTTCGGCGCAAGATGACGCGCCGTTTCCACGACGTTGGCGGGAGAGGCGGTGCCTCCGACGAATGACGGGGCCGAGGCTTTCGAAGCAGTGATCGTCGACATGGTGTCCTCCATTCCTGCGAAGCAGAAGGATCGCCGCTGAGGTTCCGAGCTTCTAGTTCAGTAACTGAACTGCCGTCGTTTTCCGTGTGACCCCGATCTGATACCATTCGCCAAAAGAAAAACGGGGTTCGTCATGAACAATCGCGGTGGCTATGGCCAGTTTTGCCCGGTGTCGATGGCCTCGGAGATATTGTGCAGTCGATGGACGACGCTGGTGGTGCGAGAACTGCTCTGCGGCAGCACCCGATTCAATGATTTGCGGCGCGGCCTACCGAAGATGTCGCCTGCCTTGCTCTCGAAACGGCTCAAGGAATTGCAGCAGGCCGGGGTCATCACCGTATCGCGCAAGACGAAGGGCTCGGCTGAATATCACCTTTCCGAGGCGGGCGAGGAACTGAGATCGTTGATCATGGGCCTCGGCAACTGGGCGCAGCGCTGGATGGAATCGCGGCTTTCGCTCAAGAATCTCGACCCTTCGCTGCTGATGTGGGACATGCGCCGGAGTCTCAACGTCAAGCTCTTGCCGGCGCATCGCTGCACGATACAGTTTCTGTACCCCGAACTTCCGGGGTCACAAAAGCGGTGGTGGCTGGTGGCTGCCGACGGTGCCGTCGACCTCTGCAATTTCGATCCCGGCCACCAGCTCGACCTGCTGGTCACGAGTTCCCTGCGCACGATGACGGCGATCTGGATGGGACTGACGACGATCAAGAAGGAGTCGGACACCGGTCAATTCGAGATCGACGGCGATCAAGCCCTGGCTTGCTCCATGCAACAATGGCTGGGGCTCAGCGCCTTCGCTTTCGAACCGCGTCGGGTGCAGTGACGGACGCGACGGTCATGCGCGAGGTTTGGTAAAAGGAAGGCTTGGTCCGCGCCAGGAGCGGACTCTGGTGAGTTGCCCGGAAGCCGACATTGCCAATGATCTCACCGCACCGCGACCATCTGCGCCGCGCGCGCTCGGCCGCGCTGCTTGCCAGCCGGTATTTGCGGACCCGCCTGGCGTCGCAAGTCAACGATCTCGTGCTGGCGCTCTCCCGAATCCATGTCGATCGCGGCCTGCGGTTCGAGATCGCGATACGCCCGGATATCGAGGGCGCTGCGATGTGTACGACGTCAACAAGATGTGTGACCGGCCAATCTGTTCTAAAGGCGCATCGTATCTGCCAGCATCCAGTTGCAGGAGACGACATTCAGGATCTGAACACTGCTGGGCAGTTCGAGAAGATATTCGGGATCCTTTTCAAGGTGCCTGATCCGGGTCGGGTCGGCTCCAGCCCAACGGGTCATCGCTTCCATGCTGTCCCAGAACGAAGTGACCATGAAGAAGCTGGAATCCGCCTGATCCTCGCGGAACATCTGGACGCCGCGCGCCCCAAGCGACTCGAGCTTTTTCACCCCGTGCTCGTAGAGATACTGGGTGTACTCGTTCGCCAGGGCGCTATTGGTCCGACCTCGCCAGATGCGGGCGACGCCGCCAGGGACCGTGCTCGACTGATTCATCGCAATTTTCCTGTTTGGGCTTGGAGTCATCTGATCAGCGCCAGCGTGAACCATGGCCAGATGCTGAGCACGACCAGGACCACGCAGGTTGCCAGGCAGAAGGGGAGGGACATGGCGAAGACGTCGCTCGGCTTGGTATTCGTCAACGATGCGCCGACGAACAGCGCAGCCCCGACCGGCGGCGACACCAGCCCGAGAGTCAGATTGATCGAGACCACCACCCCGAAATGGATCGGATCAATGCCATAGAGGCCGGTCGCGATCGGATAGAGGATCGGCACGATCAGGATCAGCCCCGCGACGCCGTCGATCACCGTGCCGATGACCAGAAGGATGAGGTTGAGCCAGAGCATGAAGCTGACCGGTCCGCTCGCCACCGAGGTCATCCAGTTGGCGACGACCTGCGGCACCTGGCCGTGGATCAGGACCCAGGTGAAGACGTTGGCGGCGGCAACCAGATAAAGAACGATCGCCGTATTGAGCCCGGTCCGCAGGAACATCCGCGGCAGTTCGCGCAGATCGATCTCACGATAGCCCAGGCCGAGACCCAGCGCTGCGACGCAGGCCAGCGCGGCCGATTCCGTCGGGCTCGCCAATCCAGTCATGATGCTGACCAGGATGACGATCGGGATCAGCATGGTCGGCAGACCGCGCATGAAACGGCCGACGCGCTCGCGGACCGAAGCATGGGGCTCGACGGGATAGGCGAGCCAAAAGCCCATCAGCCAGATCACCAGGCAGAAGGCCGCCATGATCAGCAGGCCGGGAATGATCCCCGCGACGAACATGTCGCCGATCGGCGCCTGCACCATCACGCCATAGATCACGAAGATCAGCGAGGGCGGGATGATGGGCCCGAGCAATCCAGCCGAGACGGTGGTCGCGACGGCAAAGTTCTTGTCGTAGCCCTTGCGCACCATTTCCGGCACGAGCGTCTGCGCCATGATTGCGATCTGGGTCGTCGACGATCCCAAGATCGACGAGATCAGCCCGTTGGCGAAGACGTTGACATAGGCGAGGCTGCCGCGGATCCGGCCGGTGATGGCCATGGTCATCCCGAGCAGCCGCGTGGTGATCCCGCCTGCGTTCATGAACTCGCCGACCAGGATGAACAGCGGCAGGGCGAGCAGGCCGTAGGAATCGATGCCGCCGAAGAGCTGGATCAGGTAAGAATCGAAGAGCTGCCAGCTTCGTGTCGCCACGACATAGGACAATGTCGCAAGGCAGAGCACGAGCCCGATCGGCAAGCCGGCCAGCAGGAAGGCGGCGAAGGCTGCACCAGTGGTCATATCAGCCGGCCTCCAGCGTCGCGGCCACGTCGGTGGCGATCCGTTCGCGCTCCGCCCAGCCCAGGTCTTCGACCAGATTAGCGAGGCAGTGAATGCTGACCCCAACGGCGTAGAGCGGCAGCACGAGCAGGACGACCCATTTCGGAATCCCCAGCGTCTGGGTCGGATCGGTGTAGAGGAAGTTCAGCGACGCCGCGGTGTAGGCCGCGATATCGAAGCCCGACCATGCCAGCTGCACCGGGTCGAAGAGCCGCCAGCACAGCACGATCAGGAAAAGCCCATAGGCGAGACCAATCACGGTCAGCGTCGCGTCGACGACCTTGCGCTTGGCTTGTCCGAGCGTGTCGATGACGAGCGTCACGGCGAAGTCGAGCCGCTGGCGCACCGTCAGCGAGGTGCCGACGAAACAGGTCGCGACCATCAGATAGATCGCGAGCTCGTCGACCCAGATCAGCGGCCGGCCGGCAGCCCGGGTTGCGATGTTCAGCAGGATCAGCGCGAAGATCGCGGCGACGAAGGCGGTCACCAGCACCTTTTCACCAGCGGCGACGCCACGGCTGACGGCCTGCATCACCTCCGCGGTAGTCCTGCGACGGCAGCGCAGGACTACCGCGTCTCGCGCGATGAGATCCATTGGGCTTCTCCTGTTGGTGCGGCCGGCCGGCGTCACCGGGTGAAGGCGCGTAGCGCCTGCAGATCGGGCGCCTTGGATGCCCAGCGCGCATCCCAGGCTTTGACGATCTCCGTGAAAGCCTCGCGCGCGATCGGCCGCATCTCGAAACCCGCTTCCGACAGGCGCTTGCGGAAGGCTTCCTCATTGGCGACGAACTCGTTGCGGATGAGCTTCATCTGCTTGGAGACGAGATCGCGGATCAGCTTCTGATCAGCCTCGTTCAGGTCGCGCCAGACCCGTGCCGAGAAGGCCGCCGCCATCGGCGCCATGACGTGATTGGTCACCAGCATGGTTTTGGCGAGCTGGTTGTACTTGTTGTAGAACGTCGCCTCGAAATCCATGTCGATACCATCGACCTGACCATTGGCGAGCGCGTCATAGACACCGGCGAACGCCACCGGCGTCGGCGCCGCACCGAGCAGTTCGTAGAAGTCACGCGCCGGCGCCGACGGTATGACGCGGATCTTCTTGCCCTTGATGTCGGCGATCCCCGTCGATTTGTCGCGGGTCAGGATCTGGCGCAGGCCGGTCATGCCATATCCAAGGCCGATGGCCCCGATGCTGGCCGGGAAGCGCTCGAGAATCTTCTCGGCGAACGGGCTCTCCAGGACGGCCCGGGCCTGATCCATGTCCTTGACGAGAAACGGAGCGTGCAATGCGGCCAGTTCCGGCACGCGGTTCGACAGTTCGGCGGTGGTCAGCCAGCCCATGTCGAGTGCCCCGGTCTGGATCTGCTGGATCATCTGGGCTTCCGAGCCGAGCTGGCTCGACGGAAAGACCACCACCGAAAGCCGTCCATTGGTCGCAGCCTTGAGCTCCTCGCCGAAAGCCTGCGCGCTCAGGGTCCATTGCTGGTTCGGCGGCACGACGAGGCCGATGCGGATCGTGCGTGCGTCCTGGGCCACAGCCGCCGAAGCGGTGAAAAGGCTTGCGAGCAGCAACGCTTTCGACGTCAGTTTCGACAGCATGTTCGGTTCCCCTCCGGGTTTTCCAGGCTCGCCCTCACGATGCCTGATGAAAACAATTGTTTTAATCATCTGTTTGTAAAAAACTGTTGTCAAGCGGCTTCCGCTCGCGATCTGGCCCCGCTAGCGATAGAGCGACAACCCGTCCGCGCAGGCGCCCGGACTCATGGAAGGACGATTCGATGAAGCGAGCAGCGCCGGCGGCGAGCGAACCTGACACGAGGGAGCGGATTCTGGCCGCGGCGCTCACCGTCTTTGCCGAGCGCGGCTTCGAAGCCGGCACCGTGCGCGACATCACCGAGGCGGCCCGCGTCAACACGGCCGCGATCAACTATTATTTTCGCTCCAAGGACGAGCTGATCCGCCAGGTTTTCGAGGCTGGGCTGAAGCCGATCATCCGGGCAAGGAGCGGCGCGCTTGAGGCCTGCATCCGGCAGTCGGCGCCAGCGCTGCCGAAGATAGCGGCCGTCGCTGAAGCCCTTGTCAGGCCCCTCGTGGAGCTCGGAGCCGGCGAATACCGAGACGTCATGACGATTCTGATGCAGGTCCGCACCGGGCAGTTGCCGCTGACAAAACGCATCGTCGAAGAGCAGTTCGGCCCCGTCCACGAACGTTTCGTCGACCTGTTGCAGAAGCTGCTGCCCGACCTGTCACGCACCGAGATCGCGCTGCGCTACGACTGCGCGCGCGGCGCCGTCCTGCAGACGCTCGTGCATCTTGCGCCTGCCGCGGCGCTCGCGGTCGCCGAGACCGACCGTGAACGGACCGATCACGAGAAGACCGTCCGCCGCCTCGTCCGCTTCGTCTCTGCCGGCCTCGAGGCGCCGCCCGGATAAGCCTCGGCGAGGGCTCTTGCCAGCACGGTCGATTCAAATATATGTTTCAAACATGTGTTTTGAAAACGGCGGCACTCGATGACCTATTCCCGTCCTTCGCTCTGGATCGGCGGCGCGGCCTGCCAAGGCACAGGCCCGACCGTCGCCGTGCTCGACCCGGCCACCGGGGGCGCTCTGACCGAGTTCGCCGGAGCTTCTGCCGACGAGATCGCGCAGGCTGAGGCGGCTGCTGCGCACGGCTACCGGATATGGCGCGCGACGCCGGCATCGGAGCGCGAGCGCGTGCTGCGCATGACGGCGCAGGCGATGCGTGCCGACCGTAGCCCGATGGCCGCCCTGATCGTGCATGAAAACGGCAAGCCGATGCGGGAGGCGCTCGCCGAGATCGACGCCGCGGCCGACACCTTCGATTTCTATGCCGCCGAAGCCCGGCGCAGTTATGGGCGGACGATTCCGGCCCGCAACCCCGGCGCCCGCATGGCGACGTCACGCGAGCCCGTCGGTGTCGTCGCGGCGTTCTCGCCCTGGAATTTCCCGGCCATCAACCTGGTGCGCAAGCTGGCGCCGGCTCTTGCCGCCGGCTGCGCGGTCATTGCCAAGCCGGCTGAGGAGACGCCGGCGACCGCGCTCGCAATCGCCAATCATCTCGGGCAGGCCGGACTGCCGCCGGGCGCGCTGAACCTGCTCTTCGGCGATCCGGCCCAGATCTCCTCCGCCCTGATCGCCTCGCCCGTCGTCCGCAAGGTCAGCTTCACGGGTTCGACCGCGGTCGGCCGCCAGCTCGCCCAACAGGCGGGGGCGGCGCTGAAGCGCTGCACGATGGAGCTCGGCGGGCATGCCCCGACGATCATCTGCGCCGACGCCGATCCCGAAGCTGCCGCCGACCTGGTCGCCGCCGCCAAGTTCCGGAATGCCGGACAGAGCTGCAATGTCGCCAGCCGCTTCTATGTCCATCGCTCAGGGTACGATCGCTTCGTGGCTCGGCTGGCCGAGCGGGCGCGCGCCATCGTCGTCGGGCCGGGCTACGACGATGCCACCGGGATGGGACCTCTATCGAACGCTCGTCGCCTCGATGCGATGTCGGTCCTGGTTGCGGATGCCGTCGGAGCGAATGCCAGGGTCGTTGCCGGCGGGCGCCCGCTCGAGCGCCCCGGCTTCTATTTTTCACCGACGGTGCTGGCCGAGGTGCCTGCCTCGGCCGCGGTCATGCGCACCGAACCGTTCGGCCCGATTGCTCCCGTCGCGGTCTTCGACGATCTCGACGAAGCCCTCGCGCTCGCCAATGACAGCGCCTTTGCCCTGGCAGGCTATGTGATGACCGATCATGCCCCGACGGCCCGGCGACTGGCGCAAGGCCTGAATGCCGGCGCGATCGGCGTCAACACCTTCACGGTCGCGTTGCCGGAGGTGCCGTTCGGAGGGTCCGGTGCCAGCGGCTGGGGCCATGAGGGCGGGCCGGAAGGGCTTGAGCCCTACCTCCTGACCCGCTTTGTGCACGAAGCCTGACGGTGGCGGCGATGCAGAAACTGGAAGCCGATTTCATCATCGTCGGCGGCGGTTCCGCCGGCTGCGTCCTGGCGAACCGCCTCTCCGCTTCGGGCCGGCATCGGGTCGTCCTGATCGAGGCCGGCCGCGATCAGCCTCCCGATCGGGAGGAGCCCGCGATCCTCGACAGCTACCCGCGTGTCGCCTACTTCAATCCGGCGAACATCTGGGCGGACCTCAAGGTCTTCCTCGAGCCGGTCTCGCACAATGATCCGGCGGCCCAGCCGAAGGCAAAGCGCTATGAGCAGGCGCGAATCATGGGCGGCGGCTCCAGCCTCAACGACATGCAAGCCAATCGCGGCCTGCCGAGCGACTATGACGACTGGGCCGCGAACGGCGCCGAAGGGTGGGACTGGCAGGGCGTCCTGCCGTTCTTTCGCAAGCTCGAGCGCGACATGGACTTCGCCGGCCCGCTCCACGGTGACACCGGGCCGATCCCGATCCGGCGCATCCAGCCCGAGGTGTGGCCCGGCTTCTCGCGCGCCGCGGCCGCCGCCATGGTCGAGGCGGGCTTCTCCCCGATGCAGGATCAGAACGCCGAGTTCGGCGACGGCTGCTTTCCAATCGCCATCTCCAACGCCTACGACCGGCGTGTCTCGACGGCGATCGCCTATCTCGACAATTCCGCCAGGCGCCGCCGCAACCTGACGATCATCGCCGATTGCCGGGTCGAGGCGTTGACGGTCTCGAACGGGCGGGTCACCGGCGTTTCGGCCCGCGGACCGGACGGCCCCCTCGGCATCTCCGGCACGGAGACGATCATCTCTGCCGGCGCCCTCCATTCGCCGGCCATGCTGCTGCGCAACGGCATCGGTCCGGCGGCGGAGCTGAGAGCGCTCGGCATTCCCGTCCTCGCCGACCGGCGTGGCGTCGGGCGCAATCTGCATGAGCATCCGGCGCTCTCGGTCTCGGCCTATGTTCGCCCCGAGGCCCGGCTCCAGCCTGCGCTCCGCCGCCACACCCATCTCGGCTTGCGCTACTCCTCCGGCCAGGCCGGGGCGCCGCAGGGCGACATGTACATGGTCGCCCTGAGCAAGACCGGGTGGCACCCCGTGGGCTTGCAGCTCGGGTCGCTGGTCACCTGGGTGAACCGGCCGTTCTCGCGGGGCAAGGTTGTCCTGACCTCCGCCTCGGCGGCCGAGGAGCCTCGCGTTGAGTTCGCCCTGTTGTCCGACCGGCGGGATCTCGAGCGCCTGATGTCGGGGCTGCGGCTGGCCGCCGGCATCTTCAGCCAGCCGGCGCTCCGCGCCGTGACGCATGATCCATTCCCGACGAGCTACAGCGAGCGCGTCCGCGACCTCGGCATCGTCTCGACCAAGAACCTGATCCTGACCTCGATCCTCGCCTTCGGTCTGGACGGTCCAGCCTGGCTCAGGCGCAAGCTCCTGCGCCATGTCGTCACCGAAGGTGCCCCGCTGGAGAGGATGCTCGCCGACGACGAGGTCCTGGAGCATTTCGTCCGCAGCTCGGTCCATGGAGTCTGGCACGCCGCCGGCTCCTGCCGCATGGGTGCGCCGGGCGATCCCGATGCCGTGGTGACTTGCGATGGCCGCGTCATCGGCGTCGCCGGCCTGCGCATCGCCGATGCCTCGGTGATGCCGTCCGTGCCGAGCGCCAACACCAACATCCCGACCATCATGATCGCCGAGAAGATCAGCGCGGCAATCCTGTCGGAGCAGCCAGGACCGGCGGCGGCTACGGTTGTTTCGGCGGATGCGAGCTAGGCCATGCCGGTGATCGCCGTTCACACCGCGCAAGACTGGTGCGCTGCGCCGGACGCCGCACTCGAAGGGCTGCGTGACGCCGCGATGGCGGCATGGTCGCTCGGGCCGGCGGCGCTGACCCTGCTCTGGCGGCCTTATGCCGCCGGGCGGATGATCGCCCCGGCAAACCGGGGCGCGCGCTATTGCCTGATCGAGATCGCCATGCTCGCAGGACGTTCCCCGGAGCTGAAGGAACGCCTCGCGCTGGCCTGCATCACGGCCCTGGCGCGCTTCGGCGCGCCGGCGGCAGACATCGACATCTGCTTCAGCGAGAGCCGGCCGGACGACTGGTTCGTCGCGGGACGTCCGCTGCCATGACGCGTGCCAACAGGGAAGACGACAACGACCGCAGGATCATGGCGGTGCTGGCCGCGAATGCGCGCCAGCCGACGGTGGCGATCGCAAAAAAGCTCGGCTTGCCGCGAACGACCGTGCACGAGCGGATCGAGAGGCTGGAGCGCAACGGTACCATCACGGGCTATCGCGCCGTATTCGCCAGCCCTGCAGTCGGACAGCAACTGGAAGCAACGCTTCTGCTCTCGATCAGGCAGCGTCGGCAGTCGGAGGTCGTGCGGCGGCTCGAAAGCCTGCCGGAAGTCCGCAGCTGCGCCTCGGTCAGCGGCGAGTTTGATCTGATGCTGGTCGTGGAAGCTCCTCTCAGCGAGGACCTGGATGCCGTCATAGACGAGATTACAAGCTTGGAAGCGGTCGAACGTTGCATGACGCTGATCGTCTTGGCGAAGAAGTTCACGCGCGGAGATTGAGTTCCGACATTTCGCCAGTCGCCGAGCAATGGCTCCGACACTATGCCGATGCTGTCGACGGTGCCGTGCCATAGGGTGGCGTTTCATTAGGAATCTGTGACATGCGCGGCGCCGACCTTCTCGTTCACATGCTGACAGCCTATGGGGTCGACGTCATCTTCGGCGTGCCCGGCGATACAAACGTCCCGCTATATGACGCCCTGCGCGAGGCGCAGGGACGTTTGCGCCATGTCATGGCCCGTGACGAGCGTTCGGCCGGCTATATGGCGGACGCCTATGCGCGCCTGACCAACCGTCCGGGGGTGGTCGAGGTCCCGAGCGGCGCCGGGGCGACCTATGTCTTGCCCTGTGTCGCCGAGGCCAATGGCTCTTCGGTTCCGCTGATCGTGATCACCAGCGACACGCCGGTCGCCAGTGAGGGGCGCGGCGTCATCACCGAACTTGACTGCGCCCGTCTGTTCGAGCCGGTGGCGAAGGCGTCTTGGCTGGTCAAATCCGCCCAAAGGCTGCCCGATACGGTGCGCCGGGCCTTCCGCGTCGCGACGGGTGGCAAGCCAGGCGTCGTCCATCTCGCCGTCCCCGAGGACGTGCTTCACGAAGAGGTCGAGCTGGCGGCCGTCTCGCTGCATGTCGAGACGCATCACCGCAGTTTCCCGGCCTATCGGCCGTCAGCGACGTCGGCCGAACTCGACAGCCTGATTGCCCTGATCGGCCAGGCGCGGCGCCCGCTTTTCATCTTCGGCGGCGGTGCGAAGCGGTCGCAAGCCGGCGCGGCGCTGCTCGCTCTGGCCGAACGCCTGGGCATGCCGATCGTCAACACGATCACGGGGCAGAGTTCGTTGCCCGACGGTCATCGGCTCGCCATCGGCGTGACCGGCGACAACGGCTTTCATCCGCATGCCAACCGCGCCGTCGCAGAAGCCGACCTCCTCATCTACTGGGGTTGCCGTCTCGGCTCGGTCGTGTCCGTCGGCTGGACATTCCCGCCACCCGATCATGAGCGGCGCATCGTCCAGATCGATATCGATCCCGAGATCATCGGCAACAACTCGGCCAATGCGCTCAGCATAAACGGTGATGTACGCGCGGTCGCCGAGGGCCTGGCTGCGGCCCTGCCGGATATACTCGCGGTGGACCCGCAATGGCTCGAAAGATTGAATGGCTGGAGGGCGCAGTTCTGGCGGGAGGTGCAGGACGAGCTTCTCGACGACAGCTTGCCGCTGAAGCCCCAGCGCGTGGTCCAGGCGCTGAATGAGCGGTTGGACGGCGCCTTCAGCATCCTCTCGGATCCGGGCACGCCGACGCCGCATATGACGCGTCTGCTGCGGCTCGACGATCCCGATACGGACTTCATCATTCCACGCGCCTACGGCGGCCTCGGCTACGCGTTGCCGGCGGCGGTCGGTGCCTGGCTGGCACGCCCGGAGGCGCGCCCCCTTGCGCTGTTCGGGGACGGCTCGTTTGGAATGAACTGCGGCGAGCTCGAGACGCTGGTCCGGCTCGGTGTGCCGGCCGTGCTCATCCATTTCAACAATGGCTGCTTCGGCTGGATCAAGGCGCTGCAGCGACTTCACGGCCACAACGCAACCTACTCGGTCGATTTCCTCTCGCTGGACGCTGCGCGCATCGCCGAAGCGTTCGGCCTGAGGGCTTGGCGGGTGACGGATGCCGCCGAGCTGACGGCGGCACTGGACGAAGCCCTGGCGTTCGACGGCCCGGTTTTCATCGATGTCGTCGTTGAATCGATTGCCGACGTGGCTCCGCCGGTTTTTTCCTGGTTGCGCCGGCTTGGCGAAGACCCCTTGGCGCAACCTCACGCTAGGAATGTGGAGTTGGCGAGGTCGTCGTCCAAATCCGCCCCTTAGGTGCAGTCGCCGTTTTCGAATGGAGGCCGACCGTCGTTTGCATGCCAGTGTTCTCGCATAGGACGAACTGAAACCTTGCGCGAACTGCGGACTCTCGTTTCTTTCCTGGAAGCGGACTCAGCGCCTAGCTGTGCGAATGGTGTGTGGACGCAAGCTTTGCCTAGGCCTCGCGCATCAGCGCGGTGCGTAGCTTGAGCAGTTCATCGCAGATTGATTCCAGCTCCTGGACCGCAAAACCCATGCGAAGGCTGGGAACGTGTTCGCCGAGCCTGGTGCCCAGGATGCCTGTGAACTTGATCCAGCCATCGGGGGAGACGATCAGCCCATTCTGCTCCTCGAAGGAGGCATTCCAGGCAACCGCTTCAGCCTGCGTCAATCCGACGGGCAGCTCGAGCTCGAGCGCGCTTCCGACCAGCTTGACTGGGTAGCCGCCAGGCAGCCCGTTCGGACCGGGCACATGGCCACACCATGACCGGCCGGCCGCCATGGCGAGCAGCATGGGGACACCGCTCGCCCCCGATATCTCGATGACCGGCTCGGGCGTGAGCTGGATATCGGCAAAATGCCCGTAGACATCCTCGACCTCGATGCCGTCCAGCCAGACGCGGGGTGCCCGTCCGCCGCGTTCCTCAGGCCGGCGGCGCCAGGCCGCAAGGTTCTGGTAATGCGCGAGGACCTTGATCTCGGCCCCGGGCGGCGTGGCGGCCGAGCCGGCGAAGACATTCGACAGGATCGCGACATTGCCCATGCCGCACGCGACGTCGTGGCCCATCGCGCGGATCATGCCGTTGACCACGTCGGGGAAGCCGCAATTGACCAGCGTCACGGACTTGCCGCTGCGCGTGATCGCCGCGGCGACCCGCGAACTGATCAGGGCCTGGAAGACGGCGGTCGCGCTCAGGCCGCCCTCGGCGACGAGCTGCGTCCAGGCATTGCCGCTCTGGGCGATGACCTGCGAGGTCTGAATCGAGGCGGCCTGCACCACGATGCGCGGAGCTGTCGCCGCAAGCATCTGGTCCGACGCGTTCGGCGCGAGCAGATCGACTGCCTGTGTCGTGAAGCGCGCCTTCTTGCCGAACAGCGCCGCGCGGGCATTGGCGGCGGTGCGCAGCCAGTTCAGGCGCTCGCGATTGCGCCCGGCGATGATCACCTCGACCGGCTCGTCGGCCGTCGCGGCGATATCGAAAGCGATACGTGCGGCAAAGCCGCCGGTGCCCGAGATCAGGATGTCGCAACCGGCCATGTCAGGGCCTCGTTGCCGCGGCAGCCCGGTCCCAGCAATCATCGAGCCGGGGCGAGAGCTTGTGCTTCATGATGCGCTGGCTCGCCGTGCGCTCGAATTCGTCGACGACGGCGATGTAGCGTGGGTTCTGGTAGGGCGCGAGGCGCAGGCTAAGCCAGCCGGAGAGCGCCTGGGGATCGATGGCGATACCATCGCGCGGCTTGACGAAGAGCTTGATGTCCTGCTCGCCGACATCGGCGGCGACGCCGATCATCGCGCAATCCTCGATCGCCTCATGCTCGGCCGCGACATGCTCGACCTCCCAGGCCGAGACGTTCTCGCCCCGGCAGCGCACGCTGTCGGTCATCCGCCCATGGAAATAGAGATTGCCGTCGGCATCGAAGGAACCGAGGTCGCCGGTGTGGAAGCCATCCTCGCGCAGGGCCTTGGCGGTCGCCTCGGGATTGTCGAGGTAGCCGGGGAAGATCGCGCCGGGGATGCTGGTCTCGATCACGATCTCGCCGCGCTCGCCGGTCGCCGCCAGTCCGCCGGCGGTATCGAGCAGCTTCACCGCGAACCAGGGTAGCGGCCGGCCGACGGAGCCCGGCACGCCGGTCACATTGCACGTCGTGAGGCTGGAGGCTTCGGTCATGCCGTAGCATTCGCGGATATCGATGCCGAAGCGGTCGCGGAACTGCGGCCAGATGTCGGGTGGGCAGCCGCCGCCCCAGGCGATGCGCACGCCATGCTCGCGATCCCGCGGCGACGGCGGTTGCTTCAGCAGGATCTGCAGGATGCCGCCGAGATAGTGGATATGGCTGGCGCCTTCGGCCCTGACCTGATCCCAGAAACGGCTGGCGCTGAAGCGCTCGACCATGGCGAGCGTGATGCCGCTGATCATCGGCAGCGGCAGGAGCTGGGCGCCGCCGATATGGTAGAGCGGCTCCCAGACGAAGAAGACATCTGCCGGCCTTGCATCGGACAGCCGCGCGACGCTCTCCGCCGCGAGCCGGAGCATGCGATGCGAGACGATCACGCCCTTCGGCCGGCCGGTGGTGCCGGAGGTGTACATGATCGCGAAGACCGCGTCGGCAGCCGGTGCCGGCTCGTCGAAGCGCTCGTCGCGTGCCAGAATGGCGTCGAGCTCGCCGCCCGGCGCATGCAGTAGCTGTGGCAGTTCCGGCTCCGAACCCATCACCTCGCTGATCTGCGGCGCGAGTTCGGCATCAGCGACGACGAGGCGCGGCTGCGAGTGCGTCAGCAGGTAGCGCAGCCCCTCGCCGCGCTGCTGCGCATTGACCGGTACCCAGGCGACGCCCGCCCTCGCCAAACCGAACACCACGGCGATCGAGGCGATCGAGTTGCGCATCATCACGGCGACCCGGTCGCCGGGCTTGATGCCGCGCGCCCTCAGATGCGCGGCGAAGGCAGCCGAGCGGCGCTCGAGCCCGGCATAGGTCACGGGGTCGCCGCAGAAGCGCGCATAGACACTGTCCGGCTCAGCGGCAGCACGTGTGGTCAGAAGGCTCACGAAGCCGTCGTCGTTGAAGAAGGTCATGCTCGGTCGTCGGCTCGGTCGATCAGGAAGAGGAGCGGAAGCGTTCCGCGAGCAGCAGCATCACCGTCACCACGACGAAGACGACCACGGAGACCGCAGCCAGCGTCGGGTTCAGCTGCAGGATCATGTCGTCCCACATCTGCTTCGGCAGCGTCGTCTTGATACCGCCCGAGACGAAGATCGCGATGGTCAGCTCGTCGAAGGAGGTGATGAAAGCGAACAGGAAGGCCGCGACGAGGCCGCCCTTCACGAGCGGGATGGTGACGCCGGTCAGGGTACGCAGCCGGTTGGCACCAAGCGTCGCCGCCGCCTGGTCAAGGCGCTGGTCGTAGGTCTTGAGCACGGCGGCGATAGTGACGAGCGTGAAGGGGATCGCCAGCACGGTGTGGCCGATGACAAGGCCAAGATCGGTGGCGATCAGCCCGAGCCGCGCGAAGAGATAGAACAGCCCAACCGCGATGACGATGCGCGGCACGATCATCGGCGCGAGGAAGAAGGCGAAGATCAGCCCGCCCCAGCGCGTGCGGCTGTTCGCCAGCGCCAGAGCCGTGAAGCCGCCGATGGCGGTTGCGGCAATTGCCGTGACGAAGGCGACCGCGAAGGAGCGGATCGTCGCCTGGATCCACAGCGGCGAGCTGAAATAGGCCTGGAACCAGCTCAGGCCATAGCCGGGCGGCGGGAATTCGAGGAATTGCGAGGAGGTGAAGGCGAGCGGAATGACGAGCAGCGTCGGCAGCACCAGGAAGGCGATGACAAGCCAGCAGAAGCCGGGCAGCAACAGCGCAGAGGCGCGCTTTCCGAACAGGGACCGCGCCAGCGTCGCGAGATGGCCGGCAAGGGTCGCGACGGCCGACAGGACCGCCAGGCCGAGGTTGCGGATGCGCCCGGTGCCGACCTGGGCGGAACCGCCGGCGATGGTCGAGAGTCCGAAGAGCCTGTCGTAGATCACGCAGGAGACCAGCGCTGCCGCCAGCATCATCGCGGACAGCGCGCCGGCGAACGACCAGTTCAGCAGCTCCTGCACCTGCGTGATGATGAGCTGGGCGAGCATGGTCTCCTGGCGCCCGCCCAGGAAGGCCGGCACGATGAAGAAGCCGAGCGAGGAGATGAAGACGAGCAGGCCGGCCGCCGCCACGCCCGGCAGCGAGAGCTTGAAATAGACCAACCAGAAGGCCCGCGCCGGTGCAGCCCCGAGCGTCTGCGCCGCCTGGACCAGCCGCCGGTCGATGCCGGTCATCACCGGGAGCATGGTCATCACGGCCAGCGGCACCATGGCGTGTACCATGCCGACCATGACGCCGAACTGGTTGTGCAGCAGCGGCAGGGGTTCGTCGGCGATGCCGGAGCCGGTCGCCAGCGAGTTGATGATGCCGCTGCGCCCGAGCACGATCATCCAGGCGAAGGTCTTGACGAGATAGCTCGTCCAGAACGGCAC
This sequence comes from Allobosea sp. LjRoot90, assembly GCF_964254315.1. Lineage (NCBI taxonomy): Bacteria > Pseudomonadati > Pseudomonadota > Alphaproteobacteria > Hyphomicrobiales > Alloboseaceae > Allobosea > Allobosea sp. LjRoot90. The sequence continues at coordinate 1,298,173 of NZ_CAXUTF020000001.1, read as the reverse complement.
CATGACGAAGAGCAGCATGCGGCCGCGAAACAGGTCGGGCAGGCGCGCGATCCAGTAGGCGAGCGGGTAACCGATCAGGAGCGACCAGATTGCCGTCCAGCCAGCGATGCGGAAGGTGATGCCGAGCACGCGCAGATAGACGTCGGTCGCGGCGATGCGCTGGTAGGCGCTGGCCGAGAAGGCCCCGCTCTCCGGGTCGACGACGCTCAGGCCGAGCAGCTGCGCGACCGGGTAGACGAAGAAGACCGCCAGGAACAGGAGGCCGGGCACGGCCAGCCAAAGGGCGCCGAACCGCAGCTTGGGGCGCGCCGGCGCGCTGCTGAGGCTTACCGCGCTCATGCGACCAGCACCGCCTTGTCGCGCGACCAGCCGGCGACGATCCGCTCGTCGATCGCGGGCACCAGATCGTCGGGGCCCAGCCGCAGCACGAGTGGGCTGCCGTCGTCGAGCGCGGCGATGACGCGCGTCTCGGAGCCGGCATAGACGACCTCGCTGACACGTCCGCTCACGGCGTTGCCGTCCCGGGCGCCGAGACGCAGGTTCTCCGGCCGAATGACGAGGGTGGCATCCTTGCTCTGGCAGCGCGCGCCGCTCGGCAGGGCAAAGCGCCCATGCGCCGTGTCGATCGTGCCGTTGCCGTCCCAGTGGCCGCGGAAAATGTTGGAGATGCCGATGAAGTCGGCCGCGAAGGCCGTGCGCGGGCGCTCGTAGATCTCGCGCGGCGTGCCGAGCTGCTCGATCCTGGCATGGTTCATCAGGCAGATGCGGTCGGACATTGCGAGCGCCTCTTCCTGATCATGCGTGACATAGACGATCGTGGCGCCGCTCTCGCGATGCAGCCGCTTGATCTCGATCTGCATGTGCTCGCGCAGCTTCTTGTCTAGCGCGCCGAGCGGTTCGTCCATCAGGATGATCGAGGGCTGGTAGACGAAGCAGCGTGCCAAGGCGACGCGCTGCTGCTGGCCGCCCGACAATTCGCGCGGGAACCGCCCGGCGAGATGACCGAGATGGACCATCTCCAGCGTCGCCGAGACGCGGCTTGCGACCTCCACGCCGGGGCGCCCGCGCATCTTGAGCGGGAAGGCGATGTTCTCGGCCACAGTCAGGTGCGGGAACAGCGCATAATGCTGGAAGACGAGCCCGATATCGCGCTGGTGAACCGGCGTGTTCGACTGGTCGCGGCCGTCGATTACGACGCGCCCCTCGCTCGCCTCGACCAGCCCGCAGATCAGCTGCAGCAGCGTGGTCTTGCCGGAGCCCGAAGGCCCCAGCAAGGTGAGGAACTCGCCCTCGGCGACGCTGAGCGAGCTCGGCTCGAGGGCCGTGGTCGCGCCATAGCGCTTGCACAGGCCCTCGACGACGAGCTTGGCCGCCTTCGGTTCGGTTCCGGTCATCTCGGCGCTCGTCGCCATCGGCATCAGGTCAGGAGCCAGGAGTTGAAGCGCTCGGTGACCTTCGAGCGATTGGCGCTCCACCAATCCTCGTTGGCGATCGCCATCTGCTTCAGGTTCTCCGGCGAGGTCGGGAGCAACTTGGCGCGCTCGGCCGGAATGGTCTGATAGGCATCGAGATTGGTCGGGCCATAGGCGAGGACTTCGGTGAAGGCGGCCTGCGCCTTCGGGTCCGAGCAGAAACGGATGAACTGGCGAGCGACATCCGCTTTCGGTCCGCCCTTTGGCAGCCCCCAGCCCTCGATCGAGTAGAGTCCCTGGCTCCAGACGATCTTGGCAGGCGTGCCGCCGTCGATCGCCGCCTGCAGGCGTGCGTTCCAGCCCGGCAGCATGTCGACTTCGCCGCTCTGCAAAAGCTGGGTCGACTGCGCGCCGCCGGTCCACCAGACCGCGACATGCGGCTTGAGCTTGTCGAGAACCTTGAAGGCGCGGTCGATGTCGAGCGGGTAGAGCTTGTCGAGCGGCACGCCGTCGGCGAGCAATGCCTGCTCGATCGTGTCGATCGGGTTCTTGCGCAGCGCTCGCCGGCCTGGGAACTTGTCGACATTGAAGAAATCGGCCCAGCTCGCCGGGGCGTTCTTCACCCGGTCGGTCCGATAGGCGAAGATCGTCGAATAGACGTCCGTGCCCATGAATTCGGGCGAGATCGCCTGCGGCATCAGCTTGGGCACATCGGCATGCGCGAAGCCGATCGGATCGAGCAGCCCCTGCGTCTTCAGGATGTCGCGGGCCGAGAGCGTCAGCGTGCAGACGTCCCAGGTGTAGGACTTGGTCTCGACCATCGCCTTGAACTGGGCGGTCGGCTCCGCTTCGCGGGCGACGTTGACGACCTTGTTGCCGGTCGCCTTCTCGAAGGGGTCGTAGAACGCTTTGCGGAAGGCCGGCCCGAACGGCCCGCCGGGATCGGCGACCGTAATCTGGGTCGCTGCCCGTGCGGCCCCGGCGAGATAGGGCGCTGCGAGGGTGCCGGCGGCCGCGCCGCCCGCCAGTTGCAGCAAGGTGCGTCGCGTCGGCTTCGTCGTTCCAGTCGTCATCGTCATCTCCCCTTTCAAGCGGTTTTCCGCATTTCCCCGTGGGTGATCAGATCGTCAGGCGCGTGGTCCCATCAGGCGCATGGCTCGTCAGGCGCTTTTGCGCGCGGCGCGAACGGCCAGGAACTGCTCCATCATCCGCGCCGGCTCGCCGGTGCCGTAGGCCTCGCGCTGATTGCGGATGCCGGCCTTGAGACACTCGCGGAAGCTCTCCTCCGTGACCTCGCGGAAGCGGGCCTTGTTGAGGCGCATGGCGACGGGCGGCTTTCCAGCCAGTTCCCCGGCCAGTGCGAGAGCCGCCTCCATCACCTTCTGCTGCGGCACGATCCGGTTGATCAGGCCGATCCGGAAGCATTCGTCGGCATCCATCATCCGCCCGGTCAGGGTCAGGTCGATGGTGCGGGCGATCCCGATCATCTCGCGCATGATCCAGGGGCCGGTCACCGAGGCGATGCCGGAGTTGATCTCGGGCTGGCCCATGGTGACGCCGTCATGGCCGATGCGCAGGTCGCAGAGCAGCGCGACCTGGAAGGCCGAGCCGGCGGCGACCCCGTTCAAGGCGGCGATGATCGGCTTCGAGAGCGAGCGGAGCCGGTCATAGAGCCGCTCCCATTCGCCCATCCACAATTCGGCGCGGTCGGGATCGAAGGTCTTGGTCTCGTTGAGGTCCTGGCCGGCTCCGAAGGCGCGATCGCCTGCGCCGGTGAGGATGATCGCCCGCACGGCCTCGTTCGCCTCGAGCTCGTCGAGGCCTTCGACGAGCCGGGACCGCATCGGCGCATTCCAGGCATTGAGGATCTGCGGCCGATTGAGGGTGAGGATGCCGATAGCGCCGCGCACCTCGACCAGAACAGAGTCCTTCATACCGCTCTCCGATGGGTGTTTATTGTTATGCAATAACTCTTATTGAATAATCTGCGCGAAAGGCTCACCTTGTCAAGGGCGTTGGCCGCAGCCATTGATCGAGCCAGGAGAACAGGCCCCGATGACGATGCCCGAAGCGACACAGAACGGCCGCAGGAACCCAGCGGCGCCGGCCGATCCGGCCGGGCGCAAGGACGACGCGTTGATGGTCAACTCGGTCGAGAAGGCCTTCCGGGTGCTCTCCGCCTTCGGCCGCCAGCACCAGACGCTCAACCTGTCGCAGGTCGCCTCGGAGACGGGGATGGATGTCAGCGCCGCGCAGCGCTTCACCCACACGCTCACCAAGCTCGGCTATCTGCGCAAGGACGCGCAGACCAAGCGCTTCGAGCTGACCGCGAAGACGCTCGATCTCGGCTACCACTTCGTGCGCAGCAGCCGCCTGCTCGACCGGGCGATGCCCTATCTCATGCATCTCAGCAAGGAGACCGAGGAGACGGTCAATCTCACCGTGCGCGATGGCACGGAGATCATCTTCGTCTCGCGCTTCCTCAGCCGCCATGTGCTGAACACTGACGTCATCATCGGCACGCGGATGCCGGCCTATTGCACCGCGCCCGGCATCGCCATGCTCTCGCGCCTGCCCGAGGAGGAGGCGATGGCGATCATCGACGTTTCCGACCTCAAGGCGCACACGCCCTCGACGACCTGGCAGCGCGATGCCCTGCGGGAGAAGCTGCGCCAGTCCGCGGCGCAGGGTTATGCCACCGCCTTCGAGGAGGTCTATCTCGGCGACGCCTCGATCGCCGCCGTGATCGTCGATCATCACGGCCGTCCCGAAGCCGCCGTGAACATCGCGGCCTCGACTTCGCGCTTTAGCCACGCCGAGGTCGTCTCGCGGTTTTCCTCTCTCGTTATCGCCACCGCGCACGCAATCTCGCGGGTCTGAGCCGCAAGCAGGAGGCGCTTGACAGCGCCGACTGCTGTTTTATCAATATTCGAGAACTATTATCGCATTGAAATAACTTCGAGATCCACATGGACGCTCCGAGGGCCCAGTTCCGCCGCGTGGCCGTCCGCGCAGGACAGCCGGCGACGCTCAGCTTCGAAGGCACGACCATCCAGGCGACGACCGGCGACAGCGTCCTTGCCGCGCTGCTCGAAAACGGCGCCCTGATCCGCCGCCTTGAGTTCGGGGCTGAGCCGCGCGCCGGCTTCTGCCTGATGGGCGCCTGCCAGGATTGCTGGGTCTGGAGCGCCGAAGGCGGCCGGATCAGGGCCTGCACCACAGAGGTCGCCGACGGGATGGTCCTGTCTGCCGAGCCGCAGCCACTGGTCAGGGCAGATGGCTGACATCGTCATAGTCGGAGCCGGGCCAGCCGGCATCAGCGCCGCCGAGGTGCTGTGCGCGAAAGGGCTGAGGCCCGTCGTGATCGATGAAGGCGCGCGAGCAGGCGGCCAGGGCTATCGCCGGCCGGCCGACGATCTCGCGCTCGACATGAACAGGCTGATGGGCTCGGAGGCCGGGAAATATGCGGCGCTGCATCGCCGCTTCGAGACGCTGCGGCCGAAGATCGACTATCGTCCGCGGACATTGGTCTGGGCCATCGACGGCAACCAGTTGCATCTGCTGCAGGACGGTCGGGCCGAGACGCTCGCCTTCGACAGGCTGTTGCTCGCCAGCGGCGCGATGGACCGGGTGGCGCCCTTGCCCGGCTGGACCTTGCCCGGCGTGTTCACCCTCGGTGGCGCGCAGGTCGCGCTGAAGGATCAGGGCTGCCTGATCGGAAGCCGCGTCGCCTTTCTGGGCTCGTCGCCCTTGCTGGCGCTGGCAGCGAAGCAATATCGCGACATGGGTGCGGAGATCGCGGTGATCGCCGATACGACGCCGTTCGCCGCCAAGGCCGCCACGCTGCCGGCGCTGCTGCAGGCCCCGCGGACGCTGCTGCGCGGCATCTGGTATATGGGCGCGTCGCTGCGCGTCGGGACGCAGATGCTGCATGGCGTGACGCCGGTCGCCGTCGAGGGAGCGGGCCGCGTCGAAGCCCTGCTGCTGCGCGATGCGCAGGGCCGCGAACGCCGTTTCGCCTGCGATGCGGTCGCGCTCGGTTACGGCCTGAAGCCGGAGACGCAGCTCGCCGACCTGGCGCAGGCCGAGTTCGCCTATGATCCGGATTTCAGGCTGCATCTGCCGAAGATCGACGGCCTGGGACGGGCCCGGCCCGGCCTCTATCTCGCCGGGGATGGCGTGCGGATAGGCGGCGCCGACGCGGCCGAGGCGAGCGGCACGCTCGCCGCCCACGCGATCCTCACTGATCTGGGCCAGCCGCAGGATATCGCGCTCGTGAGGCGGCTGGCACGGCAGGTCGAGCGCCTGCGCGCTTTCCAGCGTGGTCTGGCGCGTGCTTTCGCCTGGCCGACGGCGCAGATCGCTGCCCTGTCCGATTCCGTCACGCTGTGCCGCTGCGAGAACGTGACGGTCGGCGACGTCCGCACGGCGATGGCTAAGGAGCTCGGCCCGATCGAGGTCAACCGGGTCAAGGCGATGACGCGCTGCGGGATGGGACGCTGCCAGGGCCGCGTCTGCGGCCCTGCCTTGCAGGAGATCGTTGCGGCCGGGCGGGGCGGAGCCACCGCGGGGCGGCTGCGCGGCCAGGCCCCGGTCAAGCCGATCGCGCTCGCGGCAGCCGGGGACCCGGCATGAGCGGCCGCACCAACGATGTCGCGATCGTCGGCGGGGGGCTGATCGGCGCCTGGACCGCCTTGTTCCTCGCACGGCGCGGGCAGCGCGTGACCTTGATCGAGAAGGGCGTGGTCGGCGCGCAGTCAAGCGGCGTCAACTTCGGGAACCTGCGTCTCCAGGGCCGCTTTCCCGGCCAGTATCCGCTGTCCCTGCGCTCCCAGGCGCTCTGGGAGGATTTCGATGCGCTGGTCGGCGAGGATTGCGAGTTCGAGCAGACCGGCCATCTCTATCTCGCCTATGACGAGGAGGAGCACGCCAGGCTCGAGGGCTACGCCAAGGTCTCCGAATCCTACGGGCTCGCCATCGAGCGGCTCGGATTGGCCGAGCTCAAGCGGCGCTGGCCCTGGCTCGGCGATCGCGCCGTCGCAGCGACCTTCTCGGCACGCGACGCCACCGCCAATCCCCGTCTCGCCACCCCCGCCATTGCGCGGGCCGCCGCAAGGCACGGAGCCGTCATCCGCGAGAACACGCGCGTTACCGCCGTCGATCGCTCGGGCGACGGGTTTGCGCTGACGCTGGCCGACGGAGAAACGTTGAGCTGCGGCGCGCTCGTCAACTGCGCCGGTGCCTGGGCGCTCGAGATCGCGGAGCGGTTCGGCGAAACGGCGCCGGTCTTTCCGGCCGGCCCGCCCCAGTTCGTCACGGAGCCGTCCCCCTATCTGATCGGCCCGTCGGTTCAGGCGATTGATGGTTCGGTGATCTTCCGGCAGATCCCGCGCGGCAACATCATCCTGGCCGGCTATCCGCGTACGGCGGCCGATCCGGCGAACAACCGAGCGCCGGTCCCTCCCGCCAAGACGCTCGCGGCGATGCGGGCGCTGGCGCGTGTCGCGCCAATGCTCGCGCAGTGCCATGTCATCCGCGTCTGGTCTGGTATCGAGGCCTATCTGCCGGACATGATCCCGGTGATCGGCCCAAGCGAGACGACGCCGGGCCTGTTCCATGCCTTCGGCTTCTGCGGCCACGGCTTCCAGGTCGGCCCCGGCGTCGGGCTCTGTCTCAGCGAGATGATCACCGACGGCGCAACGCAGACGCCGCTGCAGCCGTTCTCGATCGGGCGCTTTCGTTCGACTGCGACCATCAGCGAGAAATTCCGCAAGGAGTTCGACTGATGGAGCGACAGATCAACGCTGATCATTCGATGGAGCGCCAGCTGCTAGCGTTGGAGCCGTGCCGCAGATCGTGTCATCAGTGAGTAGCAGAACATCAAGCCCTTCCGTCCGTAGGTGGAGCGCATAGTTGATCAGGGCCTGATCAGCGTGATCGAGTCTCAGTGCGCCATGGAGCACTGTTGACGCGCCAGCTCGCATCGAGCTCGACGCCATAGCTCTGCGTATCGAGATTGAGCGAGCGGGTGGCGAAATTCTGCAGGCCGTAAGTGAGAATCTGCTCCTTGCTGACGTCGTTGTAGAACAGCGCGGGGCGCGCACCATGCTCGCAGGGACCGTCGCTCCGGCCCGAGCCTCGACATCCGCCACCGCCTCGACCTGGTGCATCGCTCGCGGAGATTGTCGCGTGAGGCGGTGGAGGTCGTGATCATGCACGACCTCGACCTGGCCGCGCGCTTTTGCGACCGCATCATCGTCATGAACAGCGGGACCGTCGCCGCAGACGGGGAGGCGCTGGCCGTCATCGCTGGAGCTGCGCTCGGAGAGACCTTTCGCGTACGATTCCAGCAGACCGTTCTCGCTTCCGATGCTGATTGGGTGATCAGCTCCAGACAGGGCGGTTCGTGAATCCGCGGCAGGGCCCGGGCGAGGTTCTGGAAGGGACGAATGCTCACGCGAGCTGCTCTCGACGCGCCGTGGCGGACCATGCGAAACTTGCCGCAGGAGGCGCGGCTGGGGTGTCGCCTCCTGGACCCGGCTCACATGATGCATCGTCGTTTCTTTCTGATCGCCTTGGGAGCATCGGGGCTCGCGATCCCTGATCGGCGGGCTCTGGCGGCGGAGCCCGTGAGGCGGATCATGCTGATGGTCGGCGTGCCGTTCGACCATCCTCTCCTGCGCGCCCGGATGGCGGAGCTGAGCAGGCTCCTGGCCGAGAAGGGCTGGGTCGAAGGCCGGAATCTGCGTATGGTCTGGCGGTTCTCGGGTGTGAACGAGGATGATCTGGCGCGGGTCGCCGCCGAGGTGGTCCGCGAGAAGCCCGAGGTCATCGTCGTCGGCTCCAGCGCAGAGACCGCGGCTGTCCTGGAGCAAACCCGGCAGATTCCGGTCTTGTTCTCGACCGCGTCCGATCCCGTCGGTAGCGGTTTCGTGCGCTCGCTGGAGCGTCCCGATGGCAACGCCACGGGATTCAGCAACAACGACCCCGCCATGTCGGAGAAATGGGTCGAGCTCTTGACCGAGATCGCGCCGGCGACCCGCCGCATCGGCGTGGTCTTCAACCCCTATACGACGCCGGCTGCGGGCAAGAGCTATCTCGCACGCTTGCATAGCAGCATTTCGGGTGCGGAGCTTGCTCTCGAAACCATCCACGTGACCGAGGCATCGGAGATCTCGCGCGAGATCGCGACATTTGCTGCCAAGGGCGGCGGGCACGGTTTGGTGTTCCTGCCGGACAGCTTCACCTTCCGCAATGCCGCCGCCTGCGCGGCTGCCGCGGCGCAGCAACGATTGCCGGCGATCTACCCGTTCGACACCTTCACGCTGCAGGGTGGCCTGATCTCTTATACCGGCGCGCGAGAGGAGACGGCCGAGTTGATCGCCTCCTATATCGATCTCATCTTGCGAGGGGCGAATGTCGCCGAACTGCCGGTGCAGTTCTCGCGCAGTTTCGAGCTGGTCATCAATCGAACCGCGGCCGCGGCCCTGGGATTGGACCTGCCGCCATCCCTGCGAATCCGCGCGACCCGGATCGTGTCGTGACACTGCACGGCGCTGCGGAACAGGACAGCGTATCGCAGCCGCGTGTCGGCCTCACCCGCAAGTATACGGTTTTCGTCGTCGTCGCGATCTGCCTGGCTCTCGGGCTCAATACAGCGATTGCAGCTCTGTTCGCCTTTTCGGATCAGCGGGCCCTTCTCGTACGCGTCCAGCAGGAGCAGGCCCGGGCGGCGGCGCAGAGGATCGGCGCCTTCGTCGCCGACATCATGAGCGACCTTGAGTTGGCTTCTGAGAACGGCACCGGCAATAACTCGCCCGAGGAGCGTCATCTCGATGGCTTGAGGCTGCTGCGGCAGGTTCCCGCGATCCTCGACCTACGCCAGATCGATCAGGAGGGGCGCGAACAGCTCTTCCTCTCGCGTTTCGCGCGCGACCGGGCTGGCAGCGATATGGACTGGTCCGCCGACCGGGGCTTCCAGATCGCGCTCTCACAGGGCAGGTTTTATGGCGAGGTCGAGTTCCGGCGCGGCTCGGAGCCGCATATGGTGCTGCTCCGGCGTTCGGCCTTCGCTCCGCACCGGGTTGTGCGGGCGACCGTCAATCTCGTCTTCATCCGAGATGTCGTGTCCCGGCTCAAGGTCGGCGAAGCCGGCCGCGCCTACATCGCCACGCGTTCCGGCCGGCTGATCGCCCATCCCGACCTGCGTTTCGTTCTCCGGAACACCAATCTCGCCGATCTGGTGAGCGCGCATACGGCGGCTGGCGGCTCGGGCGCCGGGCTTTCTATGACGGATGTCGAGGGCCGGCGCGTCCTCTCGGTCATGGCCGCCGTGCCGGATCTCGATTGGAACGTCGTGGTCGATCTGCCAGTGAGAGAGGCCTTCGCGCCGATCTATGCCTCGATCCTGCGCTCACTGACTCTATTGGCTGTTGCACTTTTCGTCGCCGTGCTGGTCGGCATTGCTCTTAGCCGAAAACTCGTCGCTCCGATCAAGGCGCTCGGCGCTGGTGCCGCGCGGATCGGCCAGGGCGAGTTGGACGAACGGATCGACATCCACACCGGCGACGAGTTGCAGGAGCTCGGCGAGCAGTTCAACCTCATGGCAGAACGCCTCGCAGAAAGCCGCGCCGTCCTGGAAGACAAGGTCGCGGAGCGCACCGTGGCCCTGAAGACGGCGCTCGCGCTTGCCTCGGCAGGGCAGAAGGCGGCGGAAGAGGCGACGCGTGCCAAGTCTCGGTTCCTGGCCGTGGTCGGGCACGATATCCGCACGCCGCTATCCGGTGTGCTCGGGGTTCTGGAACTGATCGATCGTGGACGCTTGAGCCAGCGCGACCGCCGTCTCATCACCATGGCCGCGACATCCGGCGAGGCGCTGGTCGATCTTGCCAACGCGACGCTCGACCTGTCCCGGCTGGAGGCCGGAACCGAAAGCCTGGATCTGCGCGATTTCGATCTTGGCGCCCTCATGACCGCAACCGCAGCGCTGATGCATCCCCTGGCAGAGCAGAAGGGGTTGGTCCTGAGGTTGCAGCCCCCGCCCGAGGGCCTGCGCCTGCACGGCGATTCCGGCAAGATTCACCGCGTTATCGTCAATCTGTTGCGCAATGCGATCAGCTTCACCGAGCAGGGCGAGGTCGAGTTCGGTGCCGCTTTCCAGCCCGCATCAGCCTCGCAGCGCGCCAGGCTGACACTCACGGTGCGCGACACCGGCATAGGCATCGACCCCGCTATACAGGACCATATTTTCCGCGATTTCGTTCAGGTCGACCCGGAAACGGGACGCCGCAACGGTGGGGCCGGTCTCGGATTGGCGATCTGCAGGAAGCTCGTCGAGTTGATGGGTGGCTCGATCTCCGTCGCCAGCGCCAGCGGGCAAGGCAGCACCTTTTCCGTCAGCTTGCCACTGACTGCGGCCAAGGCCGCGGCCCGGCCCGGCGAGGCGCCTCCGGAGCAATTGCAGCGCATTCTCGTGGTCGACGACGACCCCGTGACGCGCGAGGTCGCTCGGCTGATGGTCGGCAAGGCCGGTCACAAGGTGCAGGCCGTGGCCTCGGGCGAGGCGGCTGTGAAAACCCTGCGCAAGCGCACATTCGACCTTGTTCTGCTCGATATGCACATGGGCGGAATGGACGGTATCGAAACCACACGGGCGATCCGTGCCTTGCCGGCCATCGCGCAGCCCCGGATCGTCGCGCTGACGGCGGATGTCTCTCCGGAGACGATGCGGCGGATGCGTGCAGCGGGACTAGCAACGATCCTGTCCAAGCCGATCACCTCCGCCGCACTCCTGCAGATGATCGGCCGCAGGGGAGGCCGCAGTGGTCGAGGTCTTGTCGTCGCCCTGTCGCCGGATCAGCCCGTCGACGTCACCTTCTTCCGGACCCAGCGCGGGTTGATCGGCGAGGCACGGACGCGGCAACTCGTGGCGCTCTTCGCGACGGTGTCCGCGACCATTCTAAGGGGCATGGGGGAGGCCGCTGAACGCCTTGACCGTGTCGAGCTGGGCCGGCTGGCCCATCAGTTGGCGAGCTCGGCAGGGGCTGTTGGTCTTGGGCGTGTCTTCGCCCTGGCGACTGCGCTCGAGCGCGAGGCGACGGGTGCAAGCGCCGAGGCGTTGACGCGCGCGACCGAGACGCTAGACCGGGCCCGCACCGAAGCCCTCGACGCCCTCGCCAGGCTGGAAGGGCAGGTGCCCGCCGAGACGGCTGTCGCCTAGAGCCCGTTCCGATCAACTTGCATCGCAAGTTGATCGGAACGGGCTCTAACTCAAAGTGAGAGCCGGATCCGATCAGGCTGATTCAGCCTGATCGGATCCGGCTCTAGACATCGCGCTCCACGGCAACGCCGAGCTTGTAGCCGGTTCCGCTGACGGTCCTGATCATGCCCGCCTTGCCCGTATCCCCCAATTTCTTCCGCAGGCGCGCCACCAATGCGTCGACGCTGCGTGCATCGACGGAGGTATCGCGGTTGCTGACGACCTCGATCAGATAATCGCGGGTGAGGGGGTGGCCATCGCTTTCGACAAGGGCGGCGAGCAGGTCGAATTCGCCGCGTGTCAGGCGGATCGGATCGCCGTTGATCGTCGCAAGCTCGCGGCGCCGCAAATCCATGTTGAAAGGACCGAAGGTGACCGTGATGTTGCGGCGCGCCATGTCGCGCTCGATTTTTCGCCGGCGCAGCAGCGAACGGGCCCGGGCGAGCAGGTCGCGCAGGTCGACGGGCTTGCCGACATAGTGGTCGCCGGCGAGCTCCAGTCCGACGATACGGTCGACGTCGGCATCGCGCTGCGTCACGAAGATGATACCGGCGTCAGACACCGATTGAAGCTCTCTGGCGAGTTCGAAGCCGTCTCCGTCCGGCAAGACGACGTCGATGAAAATCAGATCCGGCTTGAAGCGCCGGACCGTCTGCCTGGCCTGGGCCATGGTTTCGGTCTCCTCGACCAGAAACCCCTGATCGACGAAATACCCCGAAATGACCGTGCGGGTGACGGGATCGTCCTCGACGATGACGAGCCGTTCACGAGATGTCGCATCCATCGGTTCTGATGTCCCGGTCAGCCGGGTCGCCCCTCGATGGAGGGCCTGACGATCCGGCTGAACCGACGATTCAACAGAGATTGATGCACTGCAAGCGCCGGCCGGCGAAATTGTTGACAGCCGTTCACCGAATGACCGGCGGCGATAAGGGATTTGTTAACGACCCGCGCCGCGCCGCGTGCGGGTTCGCCGTACGAGCAACTCTCCTCGCGGCGGTGGGCTGGATTACAGCTTGAACACCTCCCGCGCGGTCTCATGGGCGCGGATATAGTCCCAGTCATAGCTCACGCCGAGGCCGGGCCCGGTCGGCACCGGGAAGCAGCCATCCTTGTCGACGCCATCAAGCTGGTCGCTGTAGCCGCAAGTATAGACCGGCGGCACCGCGTTCGGGCAATCGGGCCCGACGAGAGCGAGCTCGTAGAAATTGGTGTTGCGGGTCGCCGCCATGCAGTGGCGATGGGCCGGACCGCAGGCGTGGATCTCGACGTCGACGCCGAAGGCCTCGGCGAGATGGGCGATCTTCATCGCGCCGGTGATGCCGAGATCGTATTCGGGGTCGGAGCGCAGTGCGTCGGTGCCGCCATTAATCAGGAAATCGGCCTTCGGCTCGAAGCCGCGCAGATACTCGGTCTGCAGGATCGGCGTCTTCAGCGCCTCGCGCAGCTTCTTGTGGGCGAAGGCCGAGACGCCGCAATCGCGCATCGGGTCCTCGTACCAGAAGTAATTGCCCTCGTCGCAGGCGCGCCCGACATAGAGCGCGTCGGCGAAGGTCCGCAGTTCGTTGGCCGGATCGAGCATCAGGGTCATGCGGTCACCGACCGCCTTGGCGACATGCAGGACGTTGGCGGCCTCCTTGCGGGCATCGCCGTCGTGCCAGCCATGGACCTTGAAGGCGCGGTAGCCGAGGTCGTAACAGTGCTCGGCAAAGTCGACGAAGGCCTGCGGGGAATCGAGCCCGCCATTGCGGTCGCCGTGATAGGTCGAGGCATAGGTCTTGAGCTTGCTGCGGAAGCCGCCGAGCAATTGCGAGACCGAGGCGCCGAAGCGCTTGCCGGCGAGGTCCCACAGCGCGATGTCGATCGGCCCGATGCCCATGCCGTCGTGCTGGCGGAGTTCCCGCTTCATGTCGTTCCAGATCTCCTCGCGGTGATCGGGATTGCGACCGAGGATGTTGGGCGCGAGCGAGAGCGTCTGGGCCATGGTGGCGCGGGTGCCGCCCCAGTGCATGACGTACTGCCCCTCGGCGCCGTCCTCGCTGCGGATGATGACGGCGAACTTGGTCAGCTCCAGCTCGGAGTTCGGCTTGTAGCCAATGTTGTAGATGGCGCGGGCATTCTCGGCCGATGGCCCGAGATTTTTGGCCTTGAACGAGAACTCGACGATCTCGACTTCGCTGATCCTGGTCATGGAGAATCCCTCAGAAACCGGCCACTTGCGGCAGCCACAGGCTGAGCGCTGGCACGTAGGTGATGATGGCGAGCGCGACGATAAGCGCGATCAGGAAAGGCCAGAGCTCGCGGAAGAGCGGCCCGAGCTTTACGCGCGTGATCGCCATGGCGACGAAGCAGAGCACGCCGACCGGCGGCGTCACCTGGCCGATGACGAGGTTGACCAGCAGCACGATGCCGAAATGCACGAGGTCGATCTGCAGCGCGGTGAGCAGCGGCAGCAGGATCGGCACCAGGATGATCATGATCGCGATCGTCTCCATGAACATGCCGGCAATCAGCAGGGCGATGTTCAGGATCAGCAGCACGACCAGCGGGTCGGTCGAGATCGACTTCATGAACTCAGTGACGAGCTGCGGTGCCTGGTCGACGGCGAGGATCCAGCTGAAGGGCGAGGCTGCCGCGACGATGGCGAGGATCACCGCCGTCTCGCGCGCCGTGCCGATCAGGATCGCCGGCAGGTCGGCGAGGCGGATCGTGCGGTAGACCAGCATGCCGACGACGAGCGAATAGGCAGCGGCGACGCCGGCGATCTCTGTGGCGGTGAACAGGCCGGCCCGGAAGCCGACGATGATCAGCACCGGCATCAGCAGTGCCAGCGAAGCGTATTTGAACTCCTTCCAGAGATTGCCGAGCGAGAAGGCGCCGGCCGGCCGGAAGTCGCGCTTCAACGCCATGATGGCGATGGTCGCCATGATGCAGCCGGCCATGACGAGGCCGGGGATGATGCCGGCGACGAACAGGCTACCCAGCGAGATGTTGGCCTGCCAGGCGTAGACCACCATCAGGATCGAGGGCGGGATGATCGGCCCGAGCGTGCCGGCGACCGCCGAGAGCGCCGCACCGAAGGCGCGCGGATAGCCCATCTTCTCGAGCTGCGGCACGAACACCCGCGCGGCGGCGGCAGTGTCGGCGACCGAGGAGCCTGAGATGCCGGAGAGGAAGACCTCGCCGACGACGAGCGTGTGGGCCGGGCCGCCGCGGATATGGCCGACCAGCGCCTTGGTGAAACTGAACAGCCGCTCGGAGATTCCGGACGCATTCATCAGTGACCCCGCGAGCGTGAACAGCGGAATCGCCAGCAGCGGGAAAGACTGCACACCGGCGACGATGCGCTGCGCCGCCACGGTGAGCGGGATGCCCTCCATGAAAATCGCGAGCAGGGCCGAGCCGGCCATGGCGATCCAGATCGGCGTGCCGACCACGAGCATGACGGCGAAAGAGACAAGGAGGATGGTCACCATGGCCGCTAATCCCGCGTCGTGATGTCGGACCAGAGCACGCCGGTGACGCCCTCATCGATCAGGTTGCGCAGGAGATGGAGCAGCGAGAGCACGCTGCCGAGAAAGAGCGGTGCGATCGCCCAGCCGGCGGAGATGCCGAGCATCGGCGTCAGGTTCGGCAGCTCGCGCTGGAGATAGCGCCAGGAGAAGAAGGTCAGCGTGCCGAGGACCACGGCCGTGGCTGTGAAGGCGAGCAGGCCGAAGGCAAAGCAGAGCCAGCGCGGCGCGAACAGCACGACGACGTCGATGATGATGTGCGTGCGGGCGTGGAAGGCGTTGGCGATGCCGAGGAAGATCATCCAACCGAACAGGATGAGGATGAGCTCTTCGGACCAGGTCAGCGGGTCGCTCAGCACGTAGCGGAAGACCACGGCGGCGCAGACCAGCGTCGCGATCGCGCCGTGCAGCGCAGCGAGAAAGGCGCTCTCGACGCGGCTCGACCAATCGTCGAGCCGCCGGATCAGGGTGAGGCCGGTCATCGTCGCGGGCTAGCGCTTGCGCTGCGTTTCGATCGCCGCGAGCACGCGGTCGAGATGGGCTTTGCCCCAGCGGCCTTCCATCGCGGTCGCGACGACCTTGGACTTGGCGGCGAAGGCGTCGCGATCAACGTCCTCGATGATCTTGGAGCGGCCGGACTTGCGGATTTCCTCCAGCATCGAGGCCTCGCGTTTCTGCTGGAGATAGGTGTTCATTGCCGAGGCACGGGCGGCTTCGGCGAACAGGACCTCGCGATGCTCGGGTTTCAGGCGCGCCAGGCTGTCCTTGTTGATAACGATCATGTTGTTCTGGAGCATGTGCCGGGTCATCGCGACATAGCCCTGCACCTCGTAGAACTTGCGCGAGAAGATCGTCGGGATCGGGTTCTCCTGGCCGTCGACCGTCTTCTGCTGGAGCGCGGTATAGACCTCGCCGAATGGCACGGGCGTCGGCGCGGCACTGTAGGCCTTGATCATCTCGACCCAGACCGGGCTCTCCGGCACGCGGATCTTCAGGCCTTGCATGTCCTCCGGCTTCTTCACGACCCGGTCGAGCGTCGTCATGTTGCGCCAGCCCCAGTACCAGACGCGGGTGATCGGCACGATGTTGTGCTTGTCGCGCAGCTCGTCAAAGATCGGATCGAAGGCGTCGGAGCGGATCATCGCCTCGGCTTCGGCCCAGTCTTTCCAGAGGAACGGCGCACTCGGGATCTCGAGAGCCGGCACCAGCGATGACGCTGCCGCCATTGACGGGGCAGACAGGTCGAGCGCGCCTTCCTTGACCTGCTTGAAGAGGTCGACCTCCTTGCCGAGCTGCTCGGCCGGGAAGACGCGGATGGTGACCGCGCCGCCCGTGCCCTTGTTCACCCGCTCGGCGAACTCCTGGAAGAGCTCGCCGGCGATCTCGGCGGTGGTGTTGGCGTGGCCGAAGCGCAGCGTCTGCGCCTGTGCCGTGCCGGCGATGAAGCTGCCGGCGATCAAGGCCGCGGCGGCGATGCGTCTGAGGATCATGCGTTTCTCCCTGATGCTGAACCGGGCCGTTTTCGGCCTCGGGGGCGTTTCGGCTATTTGATCAGCCGCTCGTAGGAACCTTCGAGATGCAGGCGCATGGCCTCACGCGCTGCATCGGGATCGCCCGCTTCGAGCGCGTCGACGATGCGGAAATGTTCCTGGTGGGTCAGACCGACATCCTGCTCGCGGCTCAGGTAGAGCCGCGAGATGTGCAGGTGAAAGCGCAGGTCGTCATAGCTCTTGAGGGCGACCTGGTTGCCGGCAGCCTGCAGGATGATGCGATGGAAGCGGTCGTCGCCCTCGGTGAAGGCGCGATGGCTGCGATACTCACGCGAGGGTGCGCCCGCCTTCATGATCGCGACCTCGTCGCGCAGCGCCTTGATGATGTCCGGTCCGGGCCTGCGCCGTGCCGCCTCTGCCGCTGCCCAGGGCTCGATCACGCCGCGGAAGCTGTAGACGTCTTCGTAATAGCGCTGGTCCGGCAGGGGCGCGGTGGCGAAGCCGATGAAGGGCTCGGCCTTGACCAGTCCCTCGGCGACGAGCCTCGCCAGCGCCTCGCGGATCGGCGTCGATGAGACCCCCAGCTCGCGCACCAGCCCGTCGACGACGAGCTTCTCACCCGGCGCGTAGGCCTGGTCGAGGATGCGCTCCTTGATCGCCTCGTAGACCTGGTCGCCGAGCACGACCCGCTCGATCTTGCGTGCACCGTTCAAGATTTTGCATCCTGCATCTTGGATCGTGCATGATTTAGAAGAATGCAAATCTCCCTGTCAATGTCGCCATCACCCAGTTGTGCAAAAGTGGAGCTGGCTCGAATCCTGCTTTCTCCCGAGGAGCAATGCGCATTCACACAGCATGACGTCAGACATCAAGATCCTGGTTGTCGATGCGAACCCGATCCGGGCCGCCATCATCGAAGAGGGGCTGTGCGAGGCCGGCTTCAGCGCCATCGTTCGGGTCAGCGAGACGAACGGGCTGGTCGCTGCCATCGTGCAGCACGACCCGGACGTCGTCGTGATCGACTTGGAGAATCCAAGTCGCGACGCGCTCGCCGACATGTTCCAGGTCAGCCGCCATGTCAGGCGGCCGATCACGATGTTCGTCGACCAGTCGGACGCGACCCAGATCGAGGCCGCGGTCGAGGCGGGTGTCTCGGCCTATATCGTCGACGGCCTCAGGAAGGAGCGGATGAAGCCGATCCTGCAGACCTGCATCAGCCGCTTCAACGCCTTCAGCAAGCTGCGCGAGGAGCTCGACGAGGTCCGCTCGCAACTCGACGATCGCAAGCTCATCGACCGCGCCAAAGGCATCATCATGCGCCTGAAGGGGCTGGGCGAGGACGAGGCCTACGCCCTGATGCGCCGCGCTGCGATGAACGAGAAGCGCAAGCTCGCCGACATCGCCCGTTCGATCATCACAGCCGCCGAGGTGCTGAAATGACCTTGCGCCTGCGGATCGGCTTCATGCCACTCGTCGATGCGGCCCTGCTGGTCGCTGCCGCCGACACTGGAATCGCCGACGCTCACGGGCTCGCGCTCGAGCTCGTGCGCGACGTCTCGTGGTCGAACCTGCGTGACCGCCTGCATGTACGCCTGCTCGACGCCGCGCACATGCTGGCGCCGGCGGCGATCGCCTCGACGCTTGGTATCGGCGGCGTCACTGCGCCGATGGCAGCCCCGATCCTGCTGAACCTGAACGGCAATGCGCTCACCCTTTCGCTGCGCCGCTTCGAGGAAATGGCGCGTGTTGCGACAGGCGATCTGGCGGATTCGGCGGTCTCGGCGCAGGCACTCGCGACGCTCATCTCCGCCCGCAAGGCGTCCGGCCTGCCGCCGCTCGCCTTCGCCGCGGTCTTCGGCTTCTCCTGCCATACCTATCTGCTGCGCGACTGGATGGCGCTCGGCGGCGTCCGTCTTGGCGAAGACGTTCGGCTCGAGATCGTGCCACCGGTCCGCACGGTCGAGGCGCTGGCCAGCGGCGAGGTCGATGGCTTCTGTGCCGGCGCGCCCTGGAACACTCTCGCGGTCGAGGCCGGCGTCGGCGCGATCCTGCATTGTGGCGTCGATCTCATGCCGGATCTGCCGGAAAAGGTGCTGGCCTGGCGTGCCGACGACGTCGAGCGCCGCAGCGAGGCAGTCTCCCGCCTGAACGCGGCGCTGATAGAAGCGAGCCGCTGGGCTTCGGACGAAGCGAATTGGCCGAGCCTTGCCCGACTGCTCGCGGCGCCGGATCGCCTTGCGGCTCCGGCAGCCTTGATCGAGGCGATCCTGCGCGGCGACATCATCCAGGGCGGCGGGCGCCCGGTTCGGCAGGTGCCGTCCTATATCCGCTTCGATGCCGCTGCGATCCATCCCGACCCGGCTCATGCCGACCGTCTGCTCGCCGCGATGGCGCGGGCGGGGCAGGTCGTGGTCACATCGGATTTGACCGAGCGGGCGCGGGCAGTCTTCGGACCGCTTGTCACGGAATCGGCCGAAAGGTGAAATTCTAGGCG
This sequence comes from Allobosea sp. LjRoot90, assembly GCF_964254315.1. NCBI lineage: Bacteria > Pseudomonadati > Pseudomonadota > Alphaproteobacteria > Hyphomicrobiales > Alloboseaceae > Allobosea > Allobosea sp. LjRoot90. Next base: position 1,279,007 of record NZ_CAXUTF020000001.1, on the reverse strand, counting down.
TGATTATAAATTGTGCAGTTGCGCTCGAATTGTGCGGCGCACAAAATTAAATCAAAGGCACCGCGTACCTCGGCCTATCAACGCTACTTGAAACAATTCAAATGCTTGCTGCCGACCGTTGAGTTGGCACGGTCCTTGTATCGACCGTCTCAACCGCGGCCAAAGCTGCCCGCGAGCAAGTTCGAAATCGGAACGCACAGCAACGCCGCTGTCGAAGGGAGCCCGGCAGGGCACTTTCGCGCGGCGTTTTCGTTTTCGCGGACACCAAACCGTTCACGAGGGAAAGCGATCGATGACCAAGACCGTCAAGACCAAGGCCGCCGCTCTCCAGGCCGGGCCGAGCCGTCGCGAATTCCTGAACCTGACGGGCGCAGCGGCCGTGGCTGCCGCCGCCAAGCTGGCGCTTCCGAACGGAGCCTTCGCGCAGAGCGCCGGCCCCGAGCTCAAGGGCACGCGTCTCGGCTACATCGCCCTGACCGATGCAGCGCCGCTGGTCATCGCCAAGGAGAAGGGCCTCTTCGCCAAATACGGCCTGCCCGACATGGACATCGCCAAGCAGGCCTCCTGGGGCGCGACGCGCGACAACATGGCGCTCGGCTTCAAGAGCAACGGCATCGATGGCGGCCACATCCTGAGGCCCAAGACGCATCTCTATTCCACCGGCAAGGTCATGCAGAACGGCCAGCCGTTGCCGATGTACACGCTGCTCAACCTGAACCAGGACGGGCAGGCGATCTCGGTCTCGAACGAATACAAGGACCTCAACGTCCAGAAGGACTCTTCGCCGCTGAAGCAGGCTTTCGAGCGCAAGAAGGCAGCGGGCAAGGAACTGACCGCCGCGATGACCTTCCCGGGCGGCACCCACGATCTCTGGATCCGCTACTGGCTCGCCGCCGGCGGCATCGACCCCGACAGCGACATCAAGGTGATCACCGTGCCGCCGCCGCAGATGGTGGCGAACATGAAGGTCGGTGCGATGGACTGCTTCTGCGTCGGCGAGCCCTGGAACGAGCAGCTCGTCAACCAGAATATCGGCTACACCGCGCTCACCACCGGCGAGCTCTGGTTCAGGCACCCCGAGAAGATCCTCGGCATGCGTGCCGATTTCGTTGACGCCAATCCCAAGGCGACGCAGGCCATTCTGATGGCGGTGATGGAGGCCCAGATGTGGGCCGACAAGATGGAGAACCGCCAGGAGCTCGCCGAGATCGTCGGCAAGCGGCAATGGTTCAACGTCCCGGTCGGCGACATCAACAAGCGCCTGCAGGGTGACATCAACTACGGCAATGGCCGCGAGGCCAAAGGCACCAACCTCTACATGAAGTTCTGGGGTGAGGGCGGCACCGTCTCGTACCCCTGGAAAAGCCACGACGCCTGGTTCATCACCGAGAACATCCGCTGGGGCAAGTTCGACACCAACATCGACATCAAGGCGCTGGTCGACAAGACCAATCGCTCCGACCTTTGGTCGGAAGCCGCCAAGACCCTCGGTGTCGCCAATGCGGCCAGCGGCGACTCACGCGGCGTCGAGACCTTCTTCGACGGCATGAAGTTCGATCCGGCGGCGCCGATGGACTATCTCAAGGCGCTCAAGATCAAGCGGGTGGCCTGACGCCATGGCCGAGCCGCTCGTCATCGTCGGCAAGGGCATGGCGGCGACCAGGCTGGTCGACGAGCTCAGCCAGCGCGCGCTCGGCCGCTACTCGATCGCGGTGATCGGCGCCGAGCCGCGGCTCGCCTACAACCGGGTGCTGCTCTCGCCTTTGCTCGCCGGCGAGATCGGCGAGCCCGAGATCGAGCTGAAGCCTGCCACCTGGTGGCAGGCGCGCGGCGTCTCGATGCTCTACGGCAAGCCGGTCACCGGCATCGACCGGGCGGCGAAGAGCGTCACTCTGGCCGATGGCTTGACCCTGCCATACGGCAAGCTCGTCCTCGCCACCGGCTCGAAGCCGCTCAGGCCGCCTTTCCCCGGCGGCGACCTGCCGGGCGTCGCGACCTTCCGCGACACCGCCGATGTCGGCCTGATGCGAACCTACGCCGAGCGGGGCGCCCGCATCGTCGTCATCGGCGGCGGCCTGCTTGGGTTGGAAGCCGCCTATGGTCTGGCGCGCGCCGGCGGCCAGGTCACGCTGCTTCATTTGGTCGATCGCCTCATGGAGCGCCAGCTTGATGCGGAAGGCGCCGGCCTGCTCGCGGCGGCGATGGCGCAGCGCGGCATCGCCGTGCGGCTGAACGCCTCGACGAAAGGCTTCGTCGGCAAGGACAAGGTCGAGGCGGTCGAGCTTGCCGATGGCACGCTGATCCCGGCCGATCTCGTCGTCATTGCCATCGGGGTGAGGCCCAACATCGACCTCGCCGCTGCCGCCGGGCTCAAGAGCAATCGCGGCATCGTTGTCGACGACCATCTGGCGAGTGAGGATCCCACGATCTTCGCCATCGGCGAATGCGCCGAGCATCGCGGCCAGGTCTACGGCCTGGTCGAGCCGGCCTATGAGCAGGCCCGCGTGCTGGCGACGCGGCTTGCCGGCAGGGAGGCGAGCTACCCGGGCTCGCTGCTCTCGACCAATCTCAAGGTCTCCGGCGTCGGCGTCTTCTCCGCTGGCGAGTTCGAGGTCGGGGAGGGCGCGCAGGTCATGGTGCTGCGTGATCCCGGCGCCGGCATCTATCGCAAATTCGTGCTGCGCGAGGGGCGGCTCGCCGGCTGCGTCCTCGTCGGCGACACCACCGGCGCGCTGTTCTATCTCGGCCTGATCCGCTCGCAGCAGGATATCTCGCCGATCCGTGCCGACCTGCCCTTCGGCGAGGCCTATTGCACCCCGAGGGCGGCCTGAGCATGCGCCACGACGCCCCGCTAGCCGCTGTCGCAGCGACCCGCACGACCTGCCCCTATTGCGGGGTCGGCTGCGGCGTGCTCGCGACGCCGGACGGCAAGGGCGGTGCGGCGATCGCCGGCGACCCGGATCATCCGGCCAATCGCGGCCGGCTCTGCTCGAAAGGTTCGGCGCTCGGCGAAACGCTCGGCCTCGGCACTCGCGTGATGCATCCGCTGAAACGAAATGCGCGCGGCGCCTATACCCAAGTCTCCTGGGACGAGGCGCTGGACGCGGTTGCGAACGGCCTCTGGCGCGTCATCGACCGGCACGGTCCGGAGGCGGTGGCCTTCTACCTCTCCGGCCAGCTCCTGACCGAGGACTATTACGTCGCCAACAAGCTGATGAAAGGCTTCATCGGCTCGCCGCATGTCGACACCAATTCGCGGCTCTGCATGGCCTCGACCGTCGCTGGCCATCGCCGTGTCCTCGGCTCGGATACCGTGCCGGGTAACTATGAGGACCTCGACAGCGCCGACCTGATCGTGCTGGTCGGCTCCAACACCGCCTGGTGCCACCCGGTCCTGTTCCGGCGTATCCAGCAGAACCGGACCGAGCGCGGCGCCAAGGTCGTCGTGATCGACCCGCGCGTCACGGCGACAGCCGAGGATGCCGACCTCGTCCTGCCGTTGAAGCCGGGTTCGGACAGCGTCCTCTTCGCCGGATTGCTGGTGCATCTGGCTGACGCTGGCCTGCTCGACCGCACGTATATCGAGTGCCACGTCGCCGGCTTCGACACGGCGCTCGCCAATGCCCGTGAGATCGCGCCCGACCTGGCCACAGCCGCTGCCCTGACTGGCCTTCCGCAGGCTGATATCGCCAGCTTCTACGCGCTCTGGGCCGACACGCCCGCCGTCGTCACCGCCTGGAGCCAGGGCGTCAACCAGTCAGCGCAGGGCACCGACAAGGTCGCCGCGATCCTGCACTGCCATCTCGCCACCGGCCGTATCGGCCGGCCCGGCAGTGGCCCGTTCTCGCTGACTGGCCAGCCCAATGCCATGGGCGGGCGCGAAGTCGGCGGGCTCGCGAACATGCTCGCCGCCCATATGGGTTATTCGTCGGCCGAGATCGCCCGCGTCCGCCGCTTCTGGGGCGCTCCCCGCATGGCGCAAGCTGAAGGCCTCAAGGCGGTCGCCATGATGGATGCCGTCGCCGATGGCCGCATCAAGGCGATGTGGGTGATGGCGACCAACCCCGCCGTCTCGCTGCCGCGCGCGGATGCCGTCAAGGCGGCGTTGCGCGGGCTCGAGCTCTTCATCGTCTCCGAGAACGTGCTGTCGAATGACACGCTCGCCGCTGGGCCGGATTTCATCTTGCCGGCCGCCGCCTGGGGCGAGAAGGACGGCACCGTCACCAACTCCGAGCGCCGGATCTCGCGCCAGCGCGGCTTCCTGCCGCTGCCGGGCGAGGTCAGGCCGGATTGGCGGATCGTCTGCGAAGTCGCCAAGCGCCTCGGCTTCGGCGATGCCTTCACCTATGCCGGCCCGCACGAGATCTATGCCGAGCACGCCGCGCTCTCGGCTTTCGAGAACGAGGGCAGCCGCGATTTCGACATCGGCGCCCATGCCGCCCTGACGCGCCGCGTCTACGACACGCTGGCCCCGGTGCAATGGCCGGTTCCGGCAGACCGGCCCGAAGGCACGGCCCGGCTCTTCGCCGAAGGCGGTTTCTTCACCGCCGACCGCAAGGCGACGATGCAGCCGCTCGCCATGCCGGCGCTCGCAGTCTCGACCAGCGAGGCTTTCCCGCTGCTGCTCAATACCGGCCGCGTCCGCGATCACTGGCATACGATGACGCGCACGGGTCTGAGCCCGCGGCTCTCGGCCCATATCGCCGAGCCGACCGTGCTGGTGCATCCCGAGGATGCGGCCTGCTACGGCCTGGCCGACAAGGGCTTCGCCCGCATTGCGACCGCCCACGGCGCAGTCGTGCTCAAGGTCGCGCTGGATGCCGGTGCGCAGAAGGGCTCGATCTTCGCGCCGATCCACTGGTCGGCCGAGACCGCCTCCGACGCTCGTGTCGGCGATGCCGTCCAGCCGCTGGTCGACCCGTTCTCCGGCCAGCCGGAGATGAAGGCGACGCCGGCTGCGATCGCGCCGATTTCCTTCCACTCGCGCGGCTTCCTGCTCGGTGCCGAAGATTTCGCGTTGCCGGAGGGAAGCTGGTGGACCCGCGTCGCGGTCGAGAGCGGGCAGGGCCGGCTCTTCGCAACGCAGGCCGATGCCAACGAGATCATGCGGCTCGCCCACGCCGCTTTCGGAGCCGACGGGCTGATCGAGATGGTCGATGCCGAGCGCGGACTCTACCGCTGCGCCCTGATCCGCGACGGCCGGCTCGCTGCGGCGCTCTTCCTTGGGCCGGACCATGACGCGCCGGTCTGGGATGCGGTCAAGCTCGCCTTCGCCGGCGATGCGCTCGATCCGCGCCAGCGCCTGGCTCTGCTCTCCGGCCGCAGCCTCGATGGCGCCGCCGACCAGGGCCCGACGGTCTGCGCCTGCTTCGGCGTCGGGCTGAACGCGATCCGGGCCGCCTTCGCCGAGGGCGCCGCCATCACGGTCGAAGATATCGGCCGCAAGCTGAAAGCCGGCACGAATTGCGGTTCGTGCCTCCCTGAAATCCGCCGCATCGGCGCGCAGCAGCGCGTTGAGGTGCCGGCATGAACGCACCGATCGATCACAGGAGTGACAGAATGGCTCAGGCTGCCTTGAAGGACGTCGGCGCGGGCGCAAAGGTCGTCGCTTTGCCGGCCGCGAGTGCGGGCGTGGTGGCGTTGCCTCAGGCGACTGGAAAGCCGCTGCGCGAGAGACTGGCGCCGCTGGTGAAATCGGTGCTGGTCAACCTCGTGCCACCACTGATCACGGTCGCGCTGATCCTGCTGTTCTGGCAGATCGCCGCCTCGGGCCCGCAATCCTCGCTGCCACCGCCGACGAAGATCTGGGCTGAAGCGAAGGACCTGATCACCGAGCCGTTCTTCTGGGCCGGTTCGCAGGATATCGGCCTCGGCTGGCGCATCCTGGTCTCGCTCCAGCGCGTCGCCATCGGCTTTGGCCTCGCCGCGATCGTCGGCATCCTCCTCGGCGCACTCGTCGGCCAGTCGGTCTGGGCGATGCGGGGGCTCGATCCGGTCTTCCAGGTGCTGAGGACCGTGCCGCCGCTCGCCTGGCTGCCGCTTTCGCTCGCCGCTTTCCGCGACAGCCAGCCCTCGGCGATCTTCGTGATCTTCATCACCGCGATCTGGCCGGTGATCATCAACACCGCGGTCGGCATCCGCAACATCCCGCAGGACTACCGCAACGTCGCCAAGGTGCTGCGGCTGAACCAGGTCGAGTTCTTCTTCAAGGTCATGGTGCCCTCGGCCGCGCCTTACATCTTCACCGGCCTCAGGATCGGCGTCGGCCTGTCCTGGCTCGCCATCGTCGCGGCCGAGATGCTGACCGGCGGCGTCGGCATCGGCTTCTTCATCTGGGACGCGTGGAACTCCTCGCGCCTGTCCGACATCATCGTGGCGCTCGTCTACATCGGCGTGGTCGGCTTCGTGCTCGACCGGCTGGTCGCCTTCGTCGGCACGATCGTCACCCGCGGCACGGTCGTGAACTGAGGAGCCGGACCATGAGCACCCCCTATCTCAAGATCGACCATGTCGAGAAGACGTTCCAGCGCGGTGCGGCTTCGACCAACGTGCTGAAGGACATCAACCTCGTCATCGACAAGGGCGAATACGTCTCTGTCATCGGCCATTCCGGCTGCGGCAAGTCGACCCTGCTCAACATCATCGCTGGGCTGACACCGGTGAGCGCCGGCGCCGTGCTGCTCGAAGGCAAGGAGGTCAACTCGCCTGGGCCGGAGCGGGCGGTGGTCTTCCAGAACCATTCGCTGCTGCCCTGGCTTTCCGTCTACGACAATGTCGCGCTCGCCGTGAACAAGGTCTTCCGCGGCGTGAAGAGCAAGGCGCAGCGGCATGACTGGATCATGCACAATCTCGACCTCGTCCAGATGGCCCATGCCAGGGACAAGCGCCCCGCCGAGATCTCCGGCGGCATGAAGCAGCGCGTCGGCATTGCCCGCGGCCTGTCGATGGAGCCGAAGATCCTGCTGCTCGACGAGCCCTTCGGCGCCCTCGACGCGCTGACCCGCGCCCATCTGCAGGACTCGATCATGCAGATCCATGCCGCGCTCGGGAACACGATGATCATGATCACCCATGACGTCGACGAGGCCGTGCTGCTTTCGGACCGGATCGTGATGATGACCAACGGCCCCTCCGCCCGCATCGGCGAGGTGCTCGATGTCCGGCTGGAGCGTCCGCGCAAGCGTCTCGATCTGGTCTCCGACCGCACCTACATCGCCGCGCGCGAGGCGGTGCTGAAATTCCTCTACGAGCGCCACAGGTTTGTGGAAGCGGCGTGATGGAGAGGCTGATGGAGAGCGCAGCGCTGGGCCCTTCCTTCTCCCCTCGGGGGAGAAGGTGGCCCGGCGAAGCCGGGTCGGATGAGGGACGGAACCGCGACGGGGCAAGACTTCCCTCATCCGTCAGCGCTTCGCGTTGCCACCTTCTCCCCCGGGGGGAGAAGGGAGGGGGGCTTCCATGAGCAACGACTTCTCTCCTGACCAGAAGCGCTATCTCGAAGGCTTCATGAGCGGCATGCAGTCTGCTCGCGCCGCGCGTGGCCTTGGGCCGCTCGGCGGTGCGGGTGGGCAGGGCAACGCCATGCCGTCGGGACCCGACAGGGAGCATGCCGAGGCGCAGGCGAAGACCGTTGCCGGAGGCGGCAAGCTGGTCGATCAGGAGAAGTGGAAGGCGGCCGAGCATCCCTTCGACGCCTATGCCCGCTTCAAGGACCAGGCTTCGTCGGGCACCTATCCCAAGACGGAGGATAATTTCCGCTGGCGCTATCACGGCCTGTTCTATGTCGCCCCGGCACAGGACAGCTATATGTGCCGCCTGCGCATCCCGAACGGCATCCTCAAGGCCTGGCAGTTCGAGGGCGTCGCCGATCTCGCCGAGCGGCTTTGCGGTCCCTACAGCCACGTCACCACCCGCGCCAACCTGCAGGTCCGCGAGATCAGCGCCGAGAACGCGCCGCTGCTGCTGGAAGGCCTCGCCGATCTCGGCCTCACCGCCAAGGGCTCGGGCGCCGACAATATCCGCAACGTCACGGGATCGGCGACCGCCGGCATCGACCCGCTCGAACTGCTCGATACGCGGCCCCATGCCCGCGCCTGGCACCATCACATCCTCAATGACCGCTCGCTCTATGGGCTGCCGCGCAAGTTCAACGTCGCCTTCGACGGCGCCGGCTCGATTGCGACGCTGGAGGACACCAACGATATCGGCTTCCAGGCGATCGAGGTTGGGGAGGGCGCGTCCTTCGAAGGCCAGCCGGTCGAGTCCGGCATCTGGTATCGGCTCGCGCTCGGCGGCATCACCGGCCATCACGATCTCGCCCGCGACACCGGCATCGTCGTCGCTCCCTCGGATACGGTTGCGGTGGCCGATGCGATCGTTCGCGTCTTCGTCGCCAATGGCGACCGCACCAACCGTAACAAGGCGCGCCTGAAATACGTGCTCGACGCCTGGGGCTTCGACAAGTTCCTGGCGGCAGTGGAGGAGAAGCTCGGCCGCCGGCTGATCCACGTCGACGGCGCTTTCGTGAAGCCGCGCCCGGTCTACGACCGGCTCGCCCATATCGGCGTGCACGCCCAAGCCCAGCCCGGCCTCAGCTGGGTCGGCGTTGCGCTACCGGTCGGCAAGCTCACCACCGCACAAATGCGGACGATCGCAGCCATTTCGCAGCAATGCGGCGACGGCGATATCCGTCTCACCGTCTGGCAGAACCTGCTGATCTCCGGAGTGCCCGATGCAAAAGTCGACGATGTCGTCGCCAACCTGAACGCGTGCGGCCTTTCCGCCGAGACCTCCGTGCTGCGCGCCGGACTGATCGCCTGCACTGGCGCCACCGGCTGCAAGTTCGCCGCCGCCCACACCAAGGAGGACGCGCTCGCCATCGCCGCCCATTGCGAACCGCGCATCACGCTGGATCAACCGGTCAACATCCATCTGACCGGCTGCCATCATTCCTGCGCCCAGCACTATATCGGCGATCTCGGCCTGATCGGCGCCAAGGTCCCGGTGAACGAGGAGGGCGACACCGTGCCGGGCTACGACCTCCTGGTCGGCGGCGGCTATGGCGTCGATGGCGGCATGGCCCGCCCGTTCCGCGAGAAGGTCAAGGCTGAGGAGGCGCCGGCGCTGGTCGAGGCGATCCTGCGCACCTGGCAGGTCCATCGCGCGGCGCCGGACGAGAGCTTCGTCGCCTTCGCCCGCCGCCATGAGATCGCAGCGCTGCAGGCGCTGGTCGCGCAGACGGGAGAGGCGGCATGACCGTCCAGGCGCCGAATCCGCTCGTCCAGGTCCTGCCGGAGACCGCGCCCTTCAGCGAGGAGCAGCGCTCCTGGCTCAACGGCTTCTTCGCCGGCCTGCTCTCGCTCGACAATGCCGGCGTCACCGCCCTGTCGCCGGCCGAGAACGCCGCTGTCATGGGCGAGGCCGACGACGGCGCGCCCTGGCACGATCCGGCCATGGTGATCGCAGACCGGATGCAGCTCGCCGACGGCAAGCCGCTGCCGCGCCGGCTCTTCGCCGCCATGGCGCAGCAGGATTGCGGCCAGTGCGGCTATGTCTGCGAGACCTATTCGGCCGCGATCGCCGAGGGCAAGGAAGGCCGCCTCAACCTCTGCGCGCCGGGCGGCAAGGAGACGCTGCGCCAGCTCAAGGCATTGATGGAAGAGGGCGGGGCGCCTGCTGCCGAAGCTTCGGCCGAGCCCGCTTCAGCGACGCCTGCCGGTCCGCTCGGCCGCAGCCGCGAGAACCCGGCGCTCGCCACCTTCCTCTCGCGTCGCAAGCTCAATGGCGAGGGCTCGGAGAAGGAGACCTGGCATGTCGAGTTCGATCTCTCCGAAAGCGGTCTCGACTACATCGTCGGCGATGCCTTTGGCATCGTCGCGCAGAACGATCCGCGCCTGGTCGATGCTGTCATCGCGCTGCTTGGCGCGCGGCCCGATGCCGATATCGGCGGCAAGCCCCTGCGTGAGCGGCTGCTGGCCGATTGCGGGCTTGGGCCGGCGCCCGATGCGCTGTTCCAGCTGATTTCTTATGTCACCGGCGGCGAGACCCGCCAGAAGGCGAAGCGGCTCGCGGCCGGCGAAGATCCGGATGGCGATCTCGACCGGCTCGACGTGCTTGGCACCTTGCACAAATTCTCTGCCGCGCGGCTCTCGCCCGAGGCCTTCGTCGAGGCGCTCGATCCGCTGCAGCCGCGGCTCTACTCGATCTCGTCATCCTTCAACGCTGCGCCCGGCCTGATATCGCTGACGGTCGATACGGTCCGCTACAAGGTCGGCTCACGGCCGCGCTGGGGTGTCGCCTCGACCTATCTGGGCGAGCGTGTCCAGCCCGGCGACAAGGTGCCGGTCTATGTCCAGCGCGCCCATGGCTTCGGCCTGCCGGCGAACCCGGAGACGCCGGTAATCATGTGCGGGCCCGGAACCGGCGTCGCGCCGTTCCGCGCCTTCCTGCACGACCGCAAGGCGACCGGAGCGACGGGCCGGAACTGGCTGTTCTTCGGCCACCAGCGCCGGGCCTCCGACTTCTTCTACGAGGATGAGCTCAACGCGATGAAGGCGGAGGGCGTGCTGACTGGCTTGACGCTGGCCTGGTCGCGCGACGGCAAGGACAAGATCTACGTCCAGGATCGCATGCGCGAGCGCGGCGCCGAGCTCTTCGCCTGGCTGGATCAGGGCGCGCATTTCTATGTCTGCGGCGATGCCAAGCGCATGGCCAAGGATGTCGAGCGCGCCATGGTCGATGTCGTCGCCGAGCATGGAGGGCGCTCGGTCGATGAAGCGGTCGCCTATGTCGCGGCTTTGAAGAAGGCCGGGCGCTATCAGGCCGACGTCTACTGAAAGCCGCTATGCGGCGATCAACGCAGGCCTGTTCGCCTGGCGCAGGACAGTCCGCTTGCCCGGCGTCGATGCGGCCCTAGACTGACCGCATGGCACACTCCCTCAAGGCTGGCGCGGCGCCGGCAATCTCCGCCGGCATGAACCAGCCGAACCTCGATTCCGATGCGGTCTGGGAGGCGCGGCGTGATCTCGCCGCCTGCTTCCGCATGGCGGCGCGCTATGGCTTCGAGGAGGGCATCTGCAACCATTTCTCGGCGCTGGTGCCGGGCTATGACGACCTCTTTATCGTCAATCCCTATGGCTGGGCTTTTCGCGAGCTCACCGCCTCGAAGCTGCTGATCTGCGACTTCCACGGCAATGTCGTCGCCGGTGAGGGCCAGCCCGAGGCGACCGCCTTCTACATCCACGCCCGCGTTCACAAGAACCTGCCGCGCGCCCGCGTCGCCTTCCACACCCACATGCCCTATGCGACGGCGCTCTCGATGACCGAGGGCGAGCCCCTGATCTTTGCCGGCCAGACGGCGCTGAAGTTCTATGGCCGCACCGCGTTCGACCGCGACTATAACGGCCTCGCGCTCGACGAGCGCGAGGGCGACCGCATCGCCGGCGCGGTCGGCGAGGCCGACATCGTCTTCATGAAGCATCATGGCGTCATGGTCCTCGGCCCGACCATCGCCGAGGCCTGGGACGATCTCTATTATCTCGAGCGCGCCTGCGAGGTGCAGACGCTGGCGCTCTCGACCGGCCGCAAGGTGCTGCCGGTGAAGCCGGAGATCGCCGAGGCGGCCTATCGGCAGATGCGCGAGGGCGACCCGGAATCGGCGAGCCTGCATATGGCCTCGATCCGCCGTCAGCTCGACGCCGAGGAGCCGGTCTACAGAGACTAACGGCTACTACTAGGGGCTGTCGTTCGCCGCTTGCTCATTGCCCGCCAAGTATAAACAGAACAATTAAAGCTAAAGCAAAGCTGCCCACCACGGCAATGCGGCCTTCACCTTCGAGTTCGATAAGCCAAGGGATACGGAATCGAAGGCGATCGCTTCCGGGGCGTCTAGAACGGAATGTCATCAGATGCTCCGGAGTTTCCCATCGCGTGGGCTGGAGTAGGCTCTTCCCACTCATCCTGAACCTTCACGACGACGCGGGAGAGACCAACGCGATCAACAACGATACGGCAAACTGTAACGGGCTGCGGGCGTTGCCTGCCGCTCACGTACATTTCCCCTGTGTCCATATCGAAGTTTGGTATCTGTGCGCTTGCAGTATAGGTTCCCGCGTAGATGGCGATTCCTAGCCGCTCTAGATTACTTATTTCCTCGGAAATATTGACCGCCAAGCGCAGCCTTTGTGCTAAGGACAGCCGAATGTCTTCCATAGGAGTGGTCCAAGGGTTCGGAATCAGATTTTCTAGCTGTTCCACCATGCCGCTCAGAGAATCTATGTTGTGGGCGGTCGGTTCGGCGTTGCAGTAGAGCGTTCCGGAAAAAGATCCCAGTATTATATCAAGAAGAGCCTTGCCCGAGCTGATGTGTCTTAGGGCGACTGCATTGCGCTCTTCTTTTGGGTCGCTCCCGTTGTCCAAAATCGCGTTGGCCTCAAGAATGTCTCCAACGGTGACCCGCAGAGCGGCAGCAATGCCAGCCAGGGTGTCCAGCTGAAGTACAACTCCCCTCTCAGCTCGCTGTATCGTTCGGATATTGACGCCGCTCATAATCGCGAGCTTGTCCTGCGTGATGCTGAGTTGCTTCCTCAGCTCGCGAAGTCGTTGCCCGTTGGAGCGGCTCTGATTTGGTTCATTGAGCATTTAACAACGATACCCAATCGAGCCCGCAATGCATACGATTCCTATCCGACAGAAATCCGACTCCTTGCCGATCGTACGGGCGATATTGCCGCCAACGCTCTGTCGGGTTAGGCGCCGAGCTCCCGCAGCAGCGCGTCCAAGCGCTCGACACCGGCGATGATCTGCGCCTCGTCGAGCGCGGCATAGCCGATGACGAGGCCGGCGCGGCGGTCGCGATTGTCCGGCTGGTCATAAAGCCCGCTCACGCCATAGAGGCCGAGCGAGGCAGCCGCGGCCCGTTCCGTCAGCTCGGCTTCGCGCGATTGCGGTAGTCCGTTGATCCAGACAAGCACGTGCAGGCCGGCATCGGTGCCGGAGATCGTGACGCGCTCGCCCAAATGCAGGCGCAGTGCCTGCAGAAGGGCGACGCGCCGCTCGCCATTCCGGCGCCGGACGCGGCGCACATGCCGCTCATAGGTGCCGTTCGCGATCAGCTCGGTCAGGGCCGCTTGTTCAAGTTCCGGAGCGTGCCGATCGGTCACGCGCTTGGCCCGGGCGAAGACCTCGCGCAGGCCCTGCGGCAGGACGAGATAGCCGAGCCGCAAGGTCGGCGAGAGCGTCTTCGAGACGGTGCCGAGATAGATCACGCTGCCGGCCTGGTCGAGCGAGCGTAGCGGCGGCACCGGACCGACATCATGACGATACTCGGCGTCGTAATCGTCCTCGATGATCGCGGCGCCGTTGCGGGCCGCCCAGGCGAGCAATTCCTGCCGGCGCGTGGCCGAGAGAATGCTGCCGAGCGGCATCTGATGCGACGGGGTCACGAAGGCGAGTCGCGCTGGCGGCAGCGCGTTGGTGCGCATGCCGCCGCGGTCGACGAGCTGTGGCGCGAGCTCGGCGCCGGCGGCCAGAAAAACCTGGCGCGCCAGATGATAGGCCGGGTCCTCGATCACGACGCGGTCGCCGGGATCGATCAGTAGCCTGGCGCAGAGATCGAGCCCCTGCTGGGAGCCGTTGACCACGACGATGTCGTCAGCCTCGCAGTGCAGGCCGCGGGAACGCCAGAGATAGCCTTGCAGAGCAGCGCGCAGCTCAGGCAAGCCGCGCGGATCGCCATAGCGCAGGCGCGCTGGCCGCCGTGTCGCGGCGTTCGCCAGTGCCCGCCGCCAGGCGAGCGTCGGGAAATCACCACCGGCGAGCTCGCCATAGCGGAAATCGAGTGCGAAGGGCTGCGCATTCCACGGAATGGGCGAGGCGGACGCCAGCCTCCGGCCATAGGCGGAGATCTCGGTAGGGCGCGCTGCGGGCGCCGTTTCTGGCGCCGGCTTCGGCTGCGCCAGCCCGGCGGCAACCCGGGCACGGGCGCCGGCTCGGGTTTCGAGATAGCCCTCGGCCGCCAATTGCTCGAAGGCGGCCGTGACGGTGGCGCGCGACAGGCCCCATTCGGCTGCAAGCGCCCGCGTCGATGGCAGGCGGCTGCCGGGCGCGTGGACACCGGCAGCGATCTCGCGCTTGATCGCCACGACGACCCGGCGCTGGGCGCCGACATCGCGCTCAACTGGTCCAGTCGTATTGCCAGAAACTGGCTGTTCCATGCAGGCCAGATTAGCGGCATGACGGCGGCGACCGCAAGGAGACCCTGACGATGTATACGCCGCCGGCCTTTCGCATCGACGACCGCGCCGAGATCCACGCGATGATGCGTGCCTGTCGGCTCGCCACCCTCGTCACCGCCACAGCCGAGGGCCTGTTCGCGACGCCGCTGCCGCTGATCCTCGCGGCGGAGGAGGGCGAGTTCGGCGTGCTGCATGGCCATCTCGCCCGCGCCAATCCGCAATGGCAGAAGGCGGCGATCGGCGAGGCCATGGTCCTGTTCAACGGGCCCGACGCCTACATCACGCCGTCCTGGTACGAGACCAAGCGCGAGACCGGCAAGGTCGTGCCGACCTGGAACTATCAGGCGGTGCACGCCTACGGCCCGGCCGAGTTCTTCGACGATCCCGAGCGCTTGCTCGATGCGGTGACGCGCCTCACCAATCTGCATGAGGGCACGCGGGCCGAGCCTTGGGCCGTAAATGATGCGCCGCCTGCCTTCGTGCAGGCGCAGCTGCGCGGCATCGTCGGCCTGCGTATCCCGATCACCCGGCTCGAAGGCAAGCGCAAGATGAGCCAGAACCGCCCGGCTGCCGACCGCCGCGGCGTCGCCGACGGCCTGGCCGCGAGCGAACGCGCCAGCGACCTCGCCGTTGCCGCGATGGTGCCGACCGAGGGCTGAGGGCGCCTTAGTCCTGCGTCTCGCCCTCATAGGGCGTGGCGCGCATCGACGGGCGCTGGTTGAAGCGATCGTACCAGCCGGCGAGTCGCGGTGCTCGCGCGCGGAAATCCGGCAGACGCCGGAAGCTGAGCCAGGCGAGGGCAGTCGCCAGCCCGATCTGGCCGACCGTGACCGGCCCGTCGAGATCGGCCTGCGCTTCGAGATAGTCATAGGCTTCGACGAGCTTAGTCGTCTGGCCTTCGGCGAGCAGCGGGTAACGCAAAACCTCGGGCCGACGCTCCGTTTCCCAGCGCACGGCGATGCCGGCGTCGCACAGCCCTTGAGCCAGCGCCTGGAGCCGCAAGGCTTCGTAGCGTGCCGGCCCCCCGCGCGCGATGAGCGAACCTTCTCCGGCGAGCCGGTCAAGATAATCGCAGATCACCACGGAATCGAAGAGCGCACCGGCATCGGGCGTCAGCAGCACCGGCACCTTGCCGAGCGGGTTCCGGGCGAAGACCGCGTCGTTGCGATTGGTCGGGCTGGTCTCGTGATGGATCACGTCGAGGCGGTCGGTCAGCCCGAGCTCATGGGCGCAGACCAGCACCTTACGGGCATAGGGCGAATGGCTCTGGTAGAGCAGGGTCAGCTTCTCGGCCATCACGCAGCGGTCCCGGCGACCTCGGCCGGCGTCAGCCCGACCAGCTCGGCATAGCGCTCCGGATCGGTCGCGCCCTCGGTGACGACGGCGAAGACGCGCGAGGAGGCGTCGAGCTTCAGCGCCGCGCGCGCCTGCGGATCGCGCAGTGCCGCGAGCAGCCCGGCGAAGCCGGCCGCGCCGCTTTCGCCGGCGACGATCGCCGGGTCGTTGCCGGCCGGGCGCGCCAGCCGGTTCATCGCCTCGACCGCGACCGCATCCTCGACCGTCATGAAGGCATCGGCGCTGCGAGACAAAACGCGCCAGGCGAGCGGCGAGGGATCGTAGCATTCCAGCATCGCCATCACCGTCGGCGCGCCATGGGCGATCTTGGTCGGCCGCCCGGCGCGGGCACTCTCGAACAGGCAGGCGGCGCGGGCCGGATCGACCACGGTGAAGATCGGCCGGTTCTCGCCGAGCAGCAGCGACAGATGCGCCGCGATCGCCGCGGCGATGCCGCCGACGCCGGCCTGGACGAAGACATGGGTCGGCGCCTCCGGCAATTGCCGCAGGGCCTCGCGGATGATCGCGGTGTAGCCCTGCATGACGAGACCGGGAATGCGCTCATAGCCGTCCCAGGAGGTGTCGGAGACGGTCGTCCAGCCGCGCTCATTGGCGACACGGGCGGCTTCGACGATAGAATCGTCATAGGTGCCGTCGACGCGCACGATCTCGGCGCCGAAGCGGGCGATCGCCGCGGCGCGCGGTTCGCTGACGCCGCCATGCATGAAGATCACCGAGCGCGCGCCGACCAGCTGCGCACCCTGCGCGACCGAGCGGCCGTGATTGCCGTCGGTTGCGCAGGCGAAGGTCATCTCGGATGCCACGGCGCGAACCTCAGGCGAGGTCATGTCGGCCTCGTCGAGCGTGCGTCCGAGCCGGTCGCTCGCGGCTTCCAGCACCAGACGCGCGACAGCGTAGGCGCCGCCCAGCGCCTTGAAGCTGCCGAGGCCGAGCCGCTGGCCCTCATCCTTGAGGTGCAGCGCGCCAATGCCGAGCTCCGCGGCGAGACTGGGCAGGGCCCGCAGCGGCGTCGGCACATGCTCGGCGCGTTCGGCGAGGTGCCGCTCGATCGCGTCGGCTCCGGCAGGGCCGAGCGTTTCCGCATCGGTCGGATGGAGCGGCTGGCGGAAGTCCGGGAGCTGGTTGAGCAGGAACATGCTTGCCTCGTCGGGGGTGTCGAAGTGAAGAGATATTGCAAGGGCTGCGAAAAAGGCGCTGCAATCGCCCTTGGAGCTTGCAAGTTTGTTTCATGGAGCCGTGCTTGAGCGAACCGACCGCTGCCGCCCTCGACGCGTTCGACCGGGCCATCCTCGCCATCCTGCAGCAGGACAACACCACGCCGCAGCGGGTGATCGGCGAGAAGGTCAACCTGTCGGCGCCAGCCGTGCAGCGCCGCATCCGCCGGATGGAGAAGGACGGCGTCATCACCGCCAATGTCGCGGTCGTCGAGCCGGCGGCGCTCGGCCACCCGATCACAATCTTCGTCGAGATCGAACTCGTCAGCGAGACGGCGAAGGACATCGACGCCGCCAAGCGCGCCTTCCTCGCCGCGCCCGAGGTGCAGCAGTGCTATTACGTCACCGGCGAGGTCGATTTCATGCTGGTCGTGCTGGTGCCGAGCATGGCCGCCTATGAGGCGCTGACACGCCGCCTCTTCTTCGCCGACGCCAATATCCGCAAGTTCCGCACCTTCGTGGCGATGGACCGGGTCAAGACGGGGCTGACGGTGCCGGTGGGCTAAATTCACATCGCTCCGGCTCAGATATGCGCCAGACGAGATTGGCGAGGGTCGTCGTCGGGTGGGTACACATCTCCAATATTAGTGTTGCCAATGCCCGTGCCCGGCCATCCAATACCGGACTATTCTAAATCTGCGCCATATCTCTGTTGCGAGAAACGAGCTCAACGAGTGCGCAAAAGAAATCGGGATCGCTAGCGTAGTTCCCACTTTCTCAATCCCTGACTAAATGACGATTCCGCATGTACAAAGGCGTTGGTACTTGGGATGGCAGCGCGTAGAGCGATCACAGCCGGACGCTCACCGGCCTTCAGAGCGGGAATCCTGCTTTGAATTTCTATGGTCACCGGCACGCCCGACAACCTGACGAGATTGAGCGGCCAGATTCCGGCAGGCACCATCTCCAGCGTGATGTGTTCCAGCCGGTAGTCAGCGCCTAACACCGAAGCGACGCCGGCTTGGGTCGGCTCGACGACACGCGCCGAAGCCGGATCCTTCAGGTCGGCAAAACTGATCAATGTCGGGATGTTGTTGCCGCTGAGCCTGCGACTGCCCTGCCAGTGCGGAGCGTAGGAATACCAGGAGAAGCGCGGGATGCCGTCCTTGTTCCTCGGCACATCCGCATAATCGAAGGCGCGCGCCGCCAGATCATAGACATTGACCCGCTCGCCACGCGGGCCGAGCGCCATCAATCCGACCAGATTGCGGCCTTGGCCGAGATCGACGAACACCGCTTCGCCGACCGTCGAGCACCCACCCGTCATTGTGCTGAGGCCGCCCGGCAGTGGCTCGGAGCAGGTGACCGACCAGACGGACGAACCTTCTTTCACCCCATCCGGCGTCGCGACCGCCAATGTGATCCTGAAGCGATGCTCGTAGCTCGGCTGCACGAAGACATTCCAGCCAACGATCAGCAGTGCGGGCACGCCGACGAGCAAAATCAGAAGTCTCACATCCAACCCCGCTACAACCGTCGCGGGAGTTAGGGAGATTCTCTGACCAAGCGCAATTTGCCCCACCGACCTTGCCGCTTCGGCCCAAGCCGCCTCACGAGGTCAGCGCCCCGGCAGTCATGCCCTGGACCATGAATTTCTGCAGGAAGATGAAGGCCACCACCAGAGGCAGGCTCGCCAGCACCGAGAAGGCCATCATCGTGTTCCAGTCGGTGACGAACTCCGCCATCAGGCTGTAGATCGCCATGGTCAGCACCCGGTTCTCCCAGGATTCGATCAGCACCACCGCGAACAGGAACTCGTTCCAGGCGAGCAGGAAGGTGTAGAGCCCCGCGCCGATGAAGGCGGGATAGGACATCGGCACCAGCGTCCTGAAGATCGCGCCGACCCGCGAGCAGCCGTCGACCATCGCGGCCTCCTCGATATCGCGCGGGATGTTGATGAAGTAGCTGCGCAGCATCAGGATGCAGAAGGGCAAGGTGAAGGTCAGGTAGACCACGATCAGCGAGGTGCGGGTATCGTAGAGCCCGAGCGTGATGAAGATGCGGAAATAGGGGATGCAGAGCAGCACCAGCGGGAACATCTGCGTGGTGATCAGAAACATCAGCACCGCCCGCTGCCCGGCGAACTTGAAGCGCGCCAGGGCATAGGCCGCCATCGCCCCGAGGATCAACGAGAGCGCCGTCACGACCAGCGAGATCAGCATCGTGTTCGCGAAGACGACGAGATAGCGCGGGCTCGCGAAGATCTTGCGATAGCCTTCCATGGTGAAGACCTGCGGCAGCCATTCCGGCGGCATCCGCATCACCTCGATGTTCGGACGCACCGAGACCGTCAGCATCCAGGCGAGCGGGAAGAAGACGATCGCGATCGCAACCAGCAGCATGAGGTAGGCGGCAAGATTGATCAGGCGCTCACGACCGCGCGTACCGATCCGGCCGAGATAGGGGCGTGGATGCGCTGCGGCGCTGGGCAGGGCGACAGTCATTGCTGATTGCTCATGGTTCGGCGGACATAGATGGCGCTGACGATGAAGAGCACGATGAACATGACCACGGCCTCGGCCGAGGCGTAGCCGAATTTCAGCTTCTGGAAGCCGTCGAAATAGATCGCCGTCGCCAGGACTTCCGAGCCATGCGCCGGCCCGCCGCCGGTCATCACATAGACCGGGTCGAAGGCACGGAATGTCCAGATCGAGTCGAGCAGCACGATCGTGGTGATGACGCTGCGCAGCTGCGGCAAAGTGATGTGCCAGAACTGCCGGAACAGCGAGGCGCCGTCGATCTCGGCGGCTTCGTAGAGCTGCTTCGGGATCGCCTGCAGGCCGGCGAGCAGCATCACCATGAAGAACGGGAAGGCGCGCCAGACGTTCATCGCCGTCACCGAGCCTAGCGCCGTCGATGGGTCGCCGAGCCAGGAGATGGTGAAGTTGGTGTCGATGATCCCGAGCGAGGCGAGCAGGCCGTTGAGCACGCCGAAGGGCTGCAGCATCAGCACCCAGATCATGCCGGCGACGGTCGGCGCCAGCAGCCAGGGCACGATCAGCAGGCCGCGCGCGACGGTGCGGAAGGCCGGGTCGAGATTCATGTTGAGCAGCAGCGCGAGGCCGAGCCCGATCACCAGATGCAGCAGGACGCTGAAGAAGGTGAAGACGACGGTCTGCCAGAAGGCGCGCCAGAACAGCGGGTCGTTGGCGAGCGCGATGTAGTTGCCGAAGCCGACCCAGACCTCGCGCTGAAGGTTGCTGTCGTGGAAGCTCAGGCGGACCACGTCGATCAGCGGGTAGATCAACAGCGCGACGAGGATCAGCAGCGACGGCCACAGGAAGGACGCAGCCAGTAGCTCCTCGCGGTATTTGCGTTTGAGCGTAAGCAGCATGTCTCGCCGATCGTTGCGAACCGGCCGCGCCGTCTTGCGGTGGCCGGTCCTGCGCGAGGGGGAGGAGCCGGCCGGATCAGAATCCGGCCGGGAACGGTCACGTCAGGCGATCACATCCGCCGGTCACTTGGCCGCGGCGAGGACCTTGTTCCACTCGGCGGCAGCGTCATCGAGCGCCTGCTTGGCGGTCTTCTTGCCTTGCACAGCGTTCTGGATCTCGGTGCTCATCACCTTGTTCATCTGCACGGCGTTGGGCATCGACAGGAACGGCGACTGCGCGTTGGGCTGCGCCATTTGCGTCACGAAAGCCTGGAAGAGCTTGCGCTCCTTGAACCAGTCCTGGTTGGAGACGTCGATGCGCGCCGGGAAGCCGCCGGTGCCCTTCGCCCACATCTCGATGCCCTTCGGCCCCGAGAGCCAGCGCATGAAGGTCCAGGCAGCGTCCTTGTCCTGCGCCTGGCTGCTGATGGTGTTGAGCGAGCCGCGCACCATGGTGCCGGTGCTCTTGCCCTTCGGCAGCGGCGCGATGTCGTAGTTGAGATTCGGGTTGAGCTGCTTCTGGATGGCGACGCCCCACGGCCCCTCGAACATCATCGCGACATTGCCGGTGGCGAAGTTGGCGCGCTTCTCCTTCTCGCCATTGCTCAGCACGCCCGGCACCGAGACTTTGTCCTTGTTCACGCGCTCGATGTACCACTCGATCGCGGCGACGCCCTCGGGGCTGTTGAACACGGCCTTGTTGGTCGCTGGGTCCATGAGCGTCGCTCCGCCCTGCAACAGCAGCGGGTAGATGTCGTAGGTCATGTTGGTCGGCGGCTCGGCCTGGAGCGTGCCGGTGACCGCGAACTGGCGCTTGTCGGGAATGGTCAGCTTGCGCGAATATTCGGCGAACTCGTCCCAGGTCTTGGGCGGGCCGGAGAGGCCGGCGGCCTTGAACAGGTCGGTGTTCCAGAACAGCGCCACCGCGCCGCTCTCGATCGGCAGGTAGTACTGCTTGCCCTTCCACTTCGCATGGAAGGTCACCGGGATGTTCGCGAAGAATTCCTTCGGCTCCTTGGCGATGCGGGTGTCGAGCGGCTCGATCATGCCGAGATCGGCGAACTCGGCGACCCAGTCGACCTGGACCAGCAGCACGTCTGGCAGCTTCTTGGCCTGGTGCAGCACGATGGCCCGGTCGTGGAAGCCGGTGAACGGCGAGTCGACCGGCGTCAGCTTGATATCGGGATGGTCCTTCTCGAAGGCGGCCTTGAGCTCGCCCATGAACTTCTCGCCGACCTCGGTGCCCTTCCACTGGCCCCAGCGAACTTCTTTCTGCTGGGCGAGTGCGAGCGTCGGCAGGCTGGTCATCGCGGCGAGCGTCATCGCGGCGAGTTTCAGCAAGGAAGACCTGCGATGCTGATCCATATGCGTTTCCTCCCGTTGGTTGTCCCTTTGGCAGTCTTCTTGGTCAGCGGCGCATCCGTCGTTGCGGGCGCCGGAACAGGCGTTTAGGCGGCGCGGGCTTTTCGCAGGGCCTCGGGCACCGGTGGTGCGACCTTGACCAGCGTGGTGTTCTCGTCGACCAATCTGCTCGTCCCGCCGACATTCATCCAGGTGAACATGTTGCGGAACATCTCCTGGAGCGAGGCCATGATCGCGGTCTCGGCCTCCTTCGGCATCTCCCAGAACGGCTTCTTCATCACCTTCCAGGATTTCTTGCGGGTATTGTAGAAGAACTGCGCATCGGTCTCGCCCGCCCCCTTCTCTGAAAGGTGATTGGCGAAGGTGTACTCCCGGATCTGGTCCCTCAGTGCCTGCGGCAGGGCAGGGTGGTCGAAGATCAGGTTGTTGAAGCCTAGCGCGAGATGGACCTCGACCGCTTCCGCCACCGGGAGCTTGGCAAGCTGCGTGCCGGGCAGGGTCGAGGCGCCGTGCTGAACCGCACCGGCCATGTTGTAGTCCTTGCGGCAGATCGTCGAGATCGTCTTCAGGAGGTCGTAGTCGACATTGACCTGCGCCAGCGTGCCGTCCGGCAGCACCTTGCCGCCATGGTAGGTGCCGGAGTTGATCGAGATCTTGCTGACGATCGGAAGCTTGGCGCTGCGCTTGGCCATCTCCGCCAGATAGACCTTCATGAAGGCGCGCAGTTCTTCCGGCGTGGTGTTCTCGTGGCCGACTTCGCCGATCTCGGCGCCGAGCGAGATCGAGACGCCCTTGGGCTCGATGCCGCGGACGAACTCGGTGAAATGTGCGGTGAGCTCGGCGTTGACGCGCTGCTGGTCCTCGACCGTCGCTAATGACAGGTCGACCACCGTCGAGGCGTCGATGTCGATGCTGTACATGCCGGCCGCGACCTGCTCGCGCATGATGGTCTCGAGCTTGCGGACCTCCGCCTTCGGGTCGGCGAGATAGGCCTTGGCATTGATCTGGTCGTGGTCGGCCTGCAGGAAGACCGGGCCAGTATAGCCCTCGCGCAGCGCCGCGGCGAGCACCGCGGCGGCGTATTCGAGCGGCGGCTGCTGGGCGTAGAGCGCCTCGCCCACCGCCTGCTCGAAGATGAAGAGCTTGGAATCGAGTTCCTTGCCGGCGCGGAAGACGGCGCGGCAGGTGTGGTAGCTCCAGCCGCGCAGGTTCATCGCCGGCACCGTCTTGCCGGACCATTTGCCAGCGGCACAGGCGAGATAGAGTTCCTGGATCGAGGCCGGCACGATGCCGGCGGCATGGGCGGCCTCGCGGATCGCCCAGATTGCCACAGCGCGGGTTTCCGGCTCGGCCAGTGCCGCCGTCTCAGCCCAGCGGTCAATCATCGCGTCGGAGGGCCGCTTGCTTTTGCTGAAGTCGGGTGAGGGGCCGGAAAGATCGACACCGATCGTCTTGAGGTCGTCGGTAAGCTCAGCGAGCGAGGAGCATGCCATGGATAACACCTTCGGAAACGGCTTCGAGACGGATGGTGTCGGCGGGCTTCCGGCCGGGCGGGCCGGGCCCACCGCATCACGTTCGCAATGAATGCATGCTGTTTTCGTTATCGCAAGTCATATTATCGTTTTCGCGCATTGCAACATAAGCCATGTTGCAATGCGCAATCGATCCGGACTTCAATTCGGGTGCGTTTCGCCGCTCGCCAGCAAGGCCTGGACAGCGGCGCGATCGGGCATGCCGTCCCAGCCATTGCCGCGCTCGGCCTTGAGCGCGGCGACGGCAGCCGCCAGGCGCGCCGCCTCGACCGGGCTCTGCCCTTCGCAAAGCCCGAGTGCATAGGCGCCATGGAAGACGTCGCCGCAGCCGGTGGTATCCTTCGCCGCGATCTTGAAGGCAGGGACGCTGACAAGTTCGCCAGCGATCAGCCAGAGGCTGCCGGCGGTGCCGCGTGTTACGGCAAAGACCTTGTTTGAGCCGTTGGCGCAGTGCCGCAGCAGTTCCTCGGCTGGGCCGTCGCCGGCAAAATCGCGCAGACCTTCAGCCGAAAACACGATGTGGTCTGCCTTAGCGATCAGGCGGCGATTATCCTCCGGCGTGCCGCCGTCGACATCGAGAACGGTGGGGATGCCGGCGGCCCGAGCGCGCTCGAGCACGACCCCGGCGGCGGCCGGCCAGCGCGTATCCGCAAGTACCGCGCCTGCCTGCGCAAGACCGTCCTGCGGCAGCACGCTCGCATCCTGCGACAGACTGCGCCGGTTCGAGACGATGCTACGCTCACCGCGCTTGTCGACGAGGACGATCGCCCTGAGCGTGCGCCCCTCTGGCAGGATGGCGACGTCGTCGCAGTCGACGCCATGCCCACGCAGCAGCCGCAGTGCCGTCTCGCCGGCGGCGTCGGCGCCGACCCGGCCCCAATAGGCGGCCTCGCCACCAAGACGGCAGATCGCCACCGCCGCGGTCGCAGCCGGTCCGCCGAAGCGCTCGGCATAATCGAGCACGCCGGTCTTGATGCCGGCCGAGGGCAGGGCCTCGACCTGGAAAACCTCGTCCTGGACGAGATTGCCGACGCAGAGGATTCGGTAGCCGCTCATGCCCATTGTCCCCAGTCCGGAAGGATGGCTCGTTGGGGGAAGCGCACATGACGGCGTATCCGCCGGCTCCCTGGCCGCGTGATGAGCATTTTCCGTCCCGTCGGACCTCGTTGTCGATGTCGCCGGCAGGATCCGATTGCGCGGCGCGGGCGATGATGCCCTACGCTTTCACTTTCGCAACACCATTTTCGCAAACGCGCATTGCGTGTAAGGGACGGGTGGTCGTAGAGACGGGTTCACCGATAGATTGATGCAACCCACCCGGGTTCGGCTCTGAAGCAGGCCTGCAATGGAACCGCTGAGCAAACGTCACGCCGACATCCTCGATATCCTCGGCAAGCGCGGCTATGTCGCGATCGAGGAGATGGTCTCCGCCTTCAACGTCACGCCGCAGACCGTGCGGCGCGACCTGCAGGATCTCGCCGATCGCGGGCTGCTGCGCCGCCATCACGGCGGAGCGAGCGCCAACCTCTCGACCGTGAACACAGATTACGGCCTCCGGGTCGTCGAGACGGCGGTCGAGAAAGCCGCGATGGCGCAGGCCGCCGCCGAACTGGTGACGCCGGGTACATCGCTGTTCATCACGCCGGGCACGACCATGGACGCGCTCGCCAAGGCGATCGCCGAACGCCGTCCGCGCGGCCTGCGTGTCGTCACCAATAGTACCGCTGCGGCGGCGATCCTCGACAAATGCCCGGAGATCTCGATCCTGATCACCGGCGGGCACTGGCTCGGGCCGAACCGCGCCTGCGGCGGCATGCACGCGGCTGCCTTCATCGAGAATTATCGCTGCGACCTGCACATGACCAGCATCGGCGGCATCGACGCGGCCGGGAACCTGCTCGAATACCGTGACGACGAGGCGGTGGTCGGGCGCACCATGCTGCGCAACGCCCGCCGCTCGGTGCTGCTCGCCGACCACACCAAGTTCAGCCGCGTCGCCATGGCGCGCCTCGCCCATCTCAGCGAGATCTCGACCTTGGTGACCGACCGCCAGCCGCCGGCCGCGACCGCCCAGATGATCCGCGACGCGCGCTGCGAGCTGATCGTAGCCGGCTGATCACGCAACGGTGAGCGCGGACGCGTTGCGCGCCAGCCGCTGCGGCCTATCTTGATGAGAGGTCGCCGGCGCCACCCAGGCGCATTCCCTCGCGGCCTCATCAGTCAAAATTCCCATCGTTGAAAGAGACACGTCATGCGCTATCAAACGCTTGGCCAGACCGGCCTGCTCGTCTCCGAATTGTGCCTTGGCACCATGACCTTCGGAGGCGGCGACAACGGCATCTGGGGCAATATCGGCCGGCTCGACCAGCAGGAGGCCGATGCGCTGGTGAAGACCGCGCTCGATGCCGGCATCAATTTCATCGACACCGCCAATGTCTATGCGGAGGGCAATTCCGAGCAGATCACCGGCCAGGCCCTGCGCAATCTCGGCATCAAGCGCGACGAGGTCGTCGTCGCCACCAAGGTCTATGGCCGGATGGGGCAGGGGCCGAACGGCTCCGGCGCCAGCCGCTACCACATCCTCGAACAGGCCAAGGCCAGCCTGAAGCGGCTCCAGCTCGACCATATCGACCTCTACCAGATCCATGCCTTCGACACCGTCACGCCGATGGAGGAGACGCTCGAGGCACTGGATGCGCTCGTGCGGCAGGGGCTGGTGCGCTACGTCGGCGTCTCGAACTGGGCGGCCTGGCAGGTCGCCAAGGCGCTCGGCATCTCCGAGCGCCGGCACCTGGCGCGCATCGCCTCGCTGCAGGCCTATTACACCATCGCCGGTCGCGATCTCGAACGCGAGATCGCGCCGATGCTGCTCTCCGAGAAGGTCGGATTGATGGTCTGGAGCCCGCTCGCCGGTGGCCTGCTCTCCGGCAAATACGACCGCCGCAATGAGCAGGGTGGCGAGGGTCGGCGGGCCAGCTTCGACTTCCCGCCGGTCGATCGCGAGCGCGGCTATGACGTCATCGACGCGATGCGGCCGATCGCCGAGGCGCACAAGGCCTCGGTCGCGCAGGTGGCGCTCGCCTGGCTGTTGCACCAGCCGGCGGTGACAAGCGCGATCGTCGGCGCCAAGCGGATCGAGCAATTGAACGAGAACATCGCAGCGATCGAGATCACGTTCACTGCCGATGAATTGGCGACGCTCGACGTCGTCAGTGCCCTGCCGAAGGAGTATCCAGGCTGGATGCTGGAACGCCAGGGCGCCAATCGCGCCAAGCCCGATCCGCGCCGGGTCGGATAAAACAGGCTGAGCGACGAGGTAGAGCCTCTCCGTCTTTCCGGGGCTTCGCGTAGCGAAGAGCCCGGAACCCATGAACACTGCTGGAGCCGGATCGAGTTACGCACGGTTCTCAAGCTTTCCGGAACCGTCGTGTTCATGGGTTCCGGGCTCAGGCCTACGGCCTGCCCCGGAATGACGGAGGAGTTTGTCAGAAGCGGTCGCTGGCTTCCAGATAGAGGCTGGCGACCGCCTCGATGCCATGCTGGTCATCGGCATCGAAACGGCCCGGCTCCGGGCTGTCGAGATCGATCACGCCGATGACCTCGCCGTCGCGGATCAGCGGCACCACCAACTCGGAGCGCGAGGCGGCGTCGCAGGCGATATGGCCGGGGAAGGCGTGCACGTCCTCGACCAGCATCGTTTCGCGCCGGGCGACGGCCGTGCCGCAGACGCCGCGCCCGACCGGGATGCGCACGCAGGCCGGCTTGCCCTGGAAGGGGCCGAGCACGAGCTCGCCGCCACGCATCAGGTAGAACCCGGCCCAGTTGAGGGTCGGCATCGCGTCGTACAGGAGCGCCGAAAGGTTGGCGGCGTTGGCGATCGCATCGCGCTCACCATGCAGCAGGCCTTCGAGCTGCTGAACGAGCTCCCTGTAGAAGCCCGGCTTGTCGCTGGCCGAGATCGTCGCCGCCTGGAACATCGTCGCCTCCGTAAAGTCGAGGCTGGATATGCGCCGCCTGAGCGGATTTTGCGAGGGTTATGGCCGGTCGGAGGGCGGGGGGCAGCTGCGCGTCCAGAGCAGGAAGGCAGAGAGCCGCCGCAGTTGCCGTGTGGCGAAATAGAGCACGTAGACCATCATGCGTCTCCAGTTTGGAGCCCACGACAGCATCGTGGCGCTTTTAGCTTTGGTGACGCGGTGCAAGCTGCTCCGACAAATCCCGCGACCGGCCCGCATCGCTGCGGTTCGATCCTCAAATCATTCGCAATCGCCGCTGCGGGGTCAATGAAACGGCTGTTCAAAGATTTGATGACAGATGGCGAAATCGTCCCCGGCGGCGGCTCGCCGGGGAATGTTCAGGTGAAGTGTCGGTTGGCCGGCCGCGGCAGGCCGAGATGGTCGCGCAATGTCGGCCCCTGATACTCCCGGCGGAACAGGCCGCGCCGCTGCAACTCCGGCACGACCTTGTCGACGAAGTCGTCGAGTCCCTCCGGCAGATAGGGGAACATCACGTTGAAGCCGTCGCTGCCGCGCTCGATAAGCCATTGCTCCATCTCGTCGGCGATGGTCTTCGTCGTCCCGACGAAAGCAAGTCCGCCATAGCCGCCGAGGCGCTGGGCGAGCTGGCGGACGGTCAGGTTCTCGCGGCGGGCGAGCGCGATCGTGCGTTCGCGTCCGCTCTTGCTCTGGTTGGTGTCCGGGATATCGGGCAGCGGCGCATCCGGATCGAAACCTGTGGCATCATGGCCGAGCGCGATCGAGAGCGAGGCGATGGCGCTGTCGTAGTGGACGAAGGAGTCGAGCAGAGCCCGCTTCTCGCGGGCTTCCTCGACCGTCTCGCCGACGACAGTCAGCACGCCAGGCAGGATCTTGAGATGGTCGGGGTTGCGGCCGATCGCCTCCATTCGTCCCTTCACATCGGCGTAGAAGGCCTGGCCGGCCGCGAGCGTGCCATGCGCCGCGAACACGACCTCCGCCGTCTCCGCCGCGAGCTGACGGCCGGGCTCGGAGGCACCAGCCTGGACGATCACCGGCCAGCCCTGCGGTGGCCTTGCGATGTTGAGCGGGCCGCGCACCGAGAGATGTTCGCCCTTGTGATCAAGGCGCCGCATTTTATCCGGGTCGAAATAAATGCCGCTGTCGCGGTCGCGAATGAAGGCGTCGTCGGCGAAGGAATCCCACAGGCCGGTGACGACATCGTAGAACTCGCGCGCCCGGTCATAGCGCTCGCCATGGTCGACATGGGTGTCGAGACCGAAATTCAGAGCGGCATCGGGGTTCGAGGTGGTGACGATGTTCCAGCCGGCGCGGCCGCCGCTGATATGGTCGAGCGAGGCGAAGCGCCGGGCGATGTGATAGGGCGCGTCGAAGGTGGTCGAGGCGGTGGCGACGAGGCCGATGCGCTCGGTCGCGCCGGCGAGCGCCGAGAGCAGGGTGAACGGCTCGAACGAGGTCACCGTATGGCTGCGTTTCAGCGCCTCGACCGGCATGTTCAGCACGGCGAGATGGTCGGCCATGAAGAAGGCGTCGAACTTGCCGGCCTCCAGCTTCTGCGCGAAGCGCTTCAGATGGCCAAAGTTGAAGTTGGCATCGGGATAGGCGCCGGGATAGCGCCAGGCGCCGGTATGGATGCTGACGGGGCGCATGAAGGCCCCGAGGTGAAGCTGGCGCGCGGTCGTCATGGCTGGCCTCGGCAGGCGGTTGCTCAGAGCATGCTGAGCTATGTCCGCGCCCGCCGTTGCGCCATGGCGCCGCGAAAAAAGCCTGGAACCATCTATAGATAGAGGTCAGCGTAGAGGGTTCGTCTCAGCAAGCAAAGAACCGGAGAAGTTCGGTTCCGGGGGACGGCGCTTCCGTCATGGTCGGGCCCGTCCCGACCATCCACGCCTTCGCCTGCGGATAGAGAGCGCGGGAACCCTTCT
The DNA here is from genome assembly GCF_964254315.1 of Allobosea sp. LjRoot90. Lineage (NCBI taxonomy): Bacteria > Pseudomonadati > Pseudomonadota > Alphaproteobacteria > Hyphomicrobiales > Alloboseaceae > Allobosea > Allobosea sp. LjRoot90. Next base: position 1,250,022 of record NZ_CAXUTF020000001.1, on the reverse strand, counting down.
CCCATGTGGGAGAAGGGCAGGGATGAGGGCCCGCCCTATCCGTAGAAGGCACGACGGTACCGTTGCGCCTCAGCAATCAGCGGCAGTCCCTCACCCCTACCCCTCTCCCATCCGGGAGAGGGGATCCCGCGCATGTCCCCGCCGCTTTCGCCTTGCGGCAGGTCTCCTTAGACCGCCGCCTTCTTGATCGCCTCCAGCGTCTCACTGCCATATTTGCCGACGAACTCCTTCTCGACCTCGGCGGTGACGATCTTGGCGAAGGAGTCGCGGTCGGGGGTCTCGACCGCCTGCATGCCGGCCTTCTTCAGTTCGGCGAGGCTCGACCCTTCCGTGTCCTCGTTCATCTGGCGCTGGATGCCGGCGATCTCCACTGCGATGGTGGGCAGCATCTGCTGGATGTCGGCCGGCATTGCGTCGAACTTGGTCTTGTTCATCACCAGCGGGCCGGTGGTGAAGGCGTGGCGCGTCAGCGAGAGATGCTTCTGCACCTCGTTGAACTTGGCGTTGAGGATCAGCGTCACCGGGTTCTCCTGGCCGTCGACCGTGCCGGTCTCCAGCGCGGTGAAGAGCTCGGTGAAGGCCATCGGGGTGGGGATCGCGCCGAGCAGCTGGAAGGCCTTGATATGGGCCGGGTTCGGCGTGGTGCGAATTTTCAGGCCCTTGAGGTCGGCAGCGGTCGCGACGGGGCGGCGGTTGTTGGTCAGGTTGCGCCAGCCGATCTCCCAGGTCGCGAGCGCCTTCAGGTTCGAGCCTTCGAGTTCCTTGCGCAGGCCGTCGCCGATCGGCCCGTCCATCACGGCGGCTGCATGCTTGCGGCTCTGGATCAGGAAAGGCAGGTCGAGCACGTTGAGCTTGGGCGCCAGCCCCGTGAAGAACGGGTTGCCGGTCAGGCAGACGTCGAGCGAGCCGCCGCGCACTGCGCTGATCGTCTGGGCGTCAGAGCCGAGTGCGCCATTCGCGAAGACCTGGACCTCGTAGCGGCCCTGGCTCTTGGCCTTGACCTGCTCGGCGAAGAGCAGCGCTGCCTTGTGCCAGCTATCGGCTTCCGGATGCGGATGGGCGAAGCGCAGCTTTACCGCCTGCGCCAGGGCCGGGCGGCCGATGGCGAAGAGGGCGATGCCGGCGCTCGCGCCGGTGAGGGCGGTCCTGCGGGTGATGGTCATGAGCGTGTCCTCCCTTTTGCTTGTTCGTTGTCTGTCAGTCGGTTGCGGCGCGTCAGCGCCCGTAGAACCAGCGCGCCGGCACGGTGACGATCTCCGGCACGAGGATCAGCAGCAGAAGCACGGCGACTTGCGCCAGCAGGAAGGGCATGACGCCGCGGACGACCTTGTCCATCGGGATGCGGCCGACGGCGCAGACGACGTTCAGCACGACGCCAACCGGCGGGGTCAGCAGGCCGATGGCGTTGTTGATGATGAACATCACGCCGAAATAGACCGGGTCGATGCCCGCCTGCTTGACGATCGGCATCAGCACCGGTGTCAGGATCAGCACGGTCGGGATGAAGTCGAGTGCCGTGCCGACGACGATGACGAGGAACATCATCGCGAACATCAGCAGCGTCTTCGATTCGATCAGCGGGCCGAGCAGGCTCGCGACCTGGCTCGGGATGTCGGCGATGGTGATCAGCCAGGCCGAGACCATCGCCGCCGCGACCAGGAACATCACCGCGGCCGAGGTCTTGAGTGCGCTGAGCAGGGCCGGGCGCAGATGCTCGAATTTCAGCTCGCGATAGACAAAGCCGCCGACAAACCCGGCATAGACCGCGGCGACGACCGCAGCCTCGGTCGGTGTGAAGGCGCCTCCCTTCATGCCGCCGATGATCAGGAAAGGCAGGCCGAGTGCCCAGAGACCGTCGAGCGCCGATCGCCCGACCTCGCGCAGGCTGGCGCGCCGGGGACGGGCTGCCGGCTCGTCGCGCGCGACGACGTACCAGGTGATCACCAGCGCCAGCCCCATCAGCAGGCCCGGCACGATTCCGGCGAGGAAGAGGCGGGTGATCGAGACGCCGGCGGCGACGCCGAAGACGACGAAGCCGATCGAGGGCGGGATCACCGGCGCGATGATGCCGCCGGCCGAGATCAGCCCGGCGGCGCGCGGCAGGTTGTAGCCGGCCTGCTTCATCATCGGCAGCAGGATGGCGGCGAGCGCGGCGGTATCCGCGACAGCCGAGCCGGAGATGCTCGCCATTACCAGCGCCGCCAGCACCGCCACATAACCGAGCCCGCCGCGGACATGGCCGACCATCGTCACCGCCAGCGCGATGATCCGGCGCGAGAGGCCGCCGGCATTCATCAGTTCGCCGGCGAGCATGAAGAAGGGCACCGCCATCAGCGGGAAGGAATCGGCCCCGCCGATCAGGTTCTGCGCCAGGATTTGCGAGTCGAAGGTGTCGAGCTGCAGCATCAGCGCGACGCCGCAGACGAGCAGCGCCATCGCGATCGGCATGCCGAGCGCCATCGCGCCGATCAGCGAGCCCAGGAAGATGAAGACGGTCACGGCCGCTTCTCCGCGGCCTGCTGGTTCTCGAAGGCGGTGAGCTCCTCCGATTCCGCCCCGACGACGAGTTCGTCATCCGGCATGCGGCCGGTCAGGAGCCGCGCCAATGCGATCAGGTTGAGCGCACCGATGCCGATGCCGCCTGCGAGGCCGGCGAGATAGGTCACGGCGACGGGCACGCCGGTGACCGGCTGGTGGTTCTCTATGTTGATCGAGGCCTGCTGCCAGCAGCCGACCACCAGCATTCCCATGCAGAGCAGCGACAGCGCCTCGACCGCGAGCCGGCACCACCGGCGGCCATTGCGGCCGAGCATGGTGACGACGGTGGTCATGCCGAGATGCTGACCGTCCTTCGCCACCAGAAAGGCGCCGCCGAAGGTCAGCCAGACGAAAATCAGCCGCGACAGCTCCTCCGAAGAGATGATGCCGGAACTGAAGCCGTAGCGCAGCACGACATTGCCGAAGACCATGGCGATCATCACGACGAAACCGGCGATCAGCAGGTCCTCGGTCAGTCGCAGGAACAGGCCGCGTAGTCTCATGAGGCGGTTTCCTCGGCGCGCTTTCCGTTCAGCCGGGTCCGGTTGAACGAAAGGAATTCGTGCAAAATCAATAATTTGGAGGATGTTCTCATCGCAAAAGTGGTTCCCACTTTTGCGGAACATCCTCTGCGAGCCCGTACCAGCGCGCGGCGTTGTCATGGAACAGAGCGAGGCGCTCGGCCGCCAGCCGCTCGTGGACCGCGGCCTTGAACACGTCGAAGATCGTGGCGAACGAGGCGCAGATGCTGTCGACCGGGAAATTGCTGGCGAAGGCGCAGCGTTCGACGCCGAAGGCCGCGATCACGCCCTCGATCACCGGCGCCTGCAATGGAAGCGTCCACGCCTGCCCGGGCACGCCGATGCCGGAGATCTTGGCGACGACATTGGGTTCGCGCGCCAGCCGGCCGAGTGCCGCGCGCCAGGCGGCGAGCCCCTTGGCGCTGCGGTCGGCCGGCAGCCCGGCATGGTTCAGGATGATGGTGGTCGCCGGGAAATCGCGGGCGAGTTCGGCCGCCTCGCCCAGGTGCCACCACGGGGTCTGGAGATCGAAGCTGAGCCCGGCTCCCGCCAGCAGGGCATAGCCGTCGCGCCACTTTGCATCGCGCATCGAGCCGGGCGCGGCGAAATCCGGTTGGTGGTCCTCGCGGGCAACCGCCTTGGGCTTGTGTCGGACACTGCGCACCAAAGGCAGGTCGCGATAGGCCGCGACGACCTCGCCGGCATCCTCGCGGTCGAGCCAGATCTGGCCGATCGCGGCGCTCGGCAGGCCGTGCTCGCGAGCGACATTGCTGGCCCAGCGCATCTCGCCGATTGGATCGCGCGGATCCCATTCGCCTTCCATCAGCACGCTGCCGACGACGAGATGCCCGGCTGTGGCGCGGCGATAATCGGCCGGCATGAAGTCGCGCTTGATCGCGCTGTAGTCGCCATAGCGGAAGGCGACCGGCTGATCGCTCAGCCAGGGGTGATAATTGCGCGCAAGGTCGAAGAAATGGTGGTGGGCGTCGATGATCGGCAGGTCGTCATCGGCGTCGGTGGCGAGGAAGCGGGCGCGCTGGTCGGGGCTCGCGACCATGACTAACCCCGCGCCGCCTGAAGGCGGGCGTGCATCAGGCTATGTTCGGCCGGTCCGGTGCTGGTGCCCGTCATCCCTGCCTCCCGATCGTTTCCTCGGCGGTCGCCCGCTCGCGATTGGTCATTGCCAATTATTGTATGCTGCATACAGAATGTTGCCGTAGAGTCAAAGCGCGCTCGGGTTGAACAGCGCATCCTGCTCGCGGCGCAGGCGAACCAGTGTGGTGCTCTCGTCGAGCGCAACGTCGGCGCAGGTCACGACAGCGCCGCGCGCCACCTTGCGCACCACGGGCCGGCCTGCGGTGAGGTAGTAGGGAACCGGCTCGTTCGGTCCGAGCGGCCGGGCAGGGGTCAATTGCGGCTCCAGCCCTTCGATGACGTGGCGATAGCCCATGGTCAGCGTCTCGCCGGGCTCGAGATCGCGGCTCGCCCGTGCCGTCAGGTCGACGCGCGGCAGGACCTCGGCGCCGCCGGTCGACTGGCCGAGCAGCGCGGCCGACAGCGCCGACATCGGCGCCTCGGCGCCGAGCAGGTGCACGGGATTGTGCAGCAGGACATAGCGGCCGTCCGGCGAGCAGGGGATACCTTTGCCGGCAAATAGCTTGCCGGTAGCGGTATCAGGCGTCTCGGCGATGACGAAGACGCCGCCGGCGAAGGAGAGCTCGTCCGGCCGCCTGAGGCAGTTGAACATGTCGACGCGGCCGGTGCCGGAGAGCAGGCCGCCCTCGGCCGCCGGGCGGAACAGGCTCGGCAATTCGGTGGTGCGCGCGATCGGTGCATGCATCGCCGCGATGTCCGGCATGAGCCCGGTATGGTTGGCGACGATACCCATCTCGCAGAGATCGGGCACGGTGGCGCGCGGGAATGGCAATTTGGCGCGGGCGTCGAGCAAAGCGAGCGGGTCGCTGCCGAGCTTGCCGAATGCTGCGGCGAAATCGGCGGCCGGCACCGACTTCTCCCAGGCCGTGACGGTGCCGGCCTCGGCATCCCAGACGAAGTCGGATTCAGATGACTTGCCGGCGGCGACGATCGGCAGGCCGAGCACGCGAGCCCAGCCGATCAGCCCGATCAGCAGGCTCGGCTGGTCGCCGTCGACCGGCGTATGCACGACGCCGTTCTGCCTGGCGCGGTGAGCCAGGATCGGGCCGATGATGCACTCGGCCTCCTTGGTCACCATGACGAGATGGCGGCCAGCTTCGATCGCCGCGAGCGCGGTCATAGCCGCGCCTTCCGGATCGCCGGTCGCCTCGACGACGACGTCGACGGGGAGCCCTTCGAGATGAGCGGCGTCGCCGATCAGCGCGACCAGCCCGCGTTCGAGCGCTGCCTTGGCCTCGGCGGCGCTATGGCAGGCGATGATCTCGCCCTCGGTCAGGCCGCCGGCGAGCGCCGCCTTGCGGGCCCGCCCAATGTCGAGATCGCAGACCACGCGCGGTTCGATATGGGGCGCACGCCGGGCCTGGCCGATGAAGCTCGCGCCGAATTCGCCGGCGCCGACCAGCGCTGCAGAGATCACGCGGTCGGGAGCGCTGGGCTTCAGCGCGAACAGGTTCTCGATATTCACCAGGGAAGCTTTCGTTCGGGTGGGGCAGAGGCGGTGGCCGTCAGACGGCCAGGCCCTCGATGGCGTAGATGCGGGCGGGGGCGCCGTCGGCGTTCGGGATCAGCAGCGGCGCCGCCGAGAACAGGTTGCGCGGGGCCTTCAGCTTGCTGGTGTTGACGACGTATTCGATCAGCGTGACGCCATGACTGAGCAGGACGTGATGCGTCACATGCTCGGGCTTGGGCACCTCCTTGCCTTCGAGCAGCAACCGGATCGGGTAGTCCTGCGGAAAGTCGAAGGCGACGGCGGTCGGCTTGCGCTCAGCCAGCCATTGCGCGGCTTCGAGTGTCAGCCAGGGCGCCTCGGTCCAGAAGCTCTTGTCCTGGTAGTCGCGCCGGTCGTTCCATTGGGTTGCGAGCAGCAGGATCTCGCCATCGGCGCCCCCGCGATCGGCTGCGGCGAGATGCTCGGGGCCGATCGGCTCATTGGCCGGCCGCTGGCTCAGGTCGAGCACGCGGCAGGGGCCGACCACTTGGCTGAGCGGCGTCGTCTCGATCGTCGGGGCGCCGGCGACGAAATGCGCGGCGGCATCGACATGCGAGAAGCCATGGCAGGGGCCGTTGATCTTCGACACCCGGAACTGGTCGCCCGCGGCGATGTCGCCCTTGATCGAAAGCTCCACCGGCCAGCGGAAATGCGGCGCGATCGGCATGGAGAGGTCGACGATGTTCATGGCGCTGTCCGGAAATCGGAAAGGGATCACCGGTTGCCCGGCCGCTCCGTTCTAGGTGCGTGAATTCTTGCATGCAAGAATTTTTCGACACCGACCCGGCGGCGCGATATACAGGACGTTATGGATAGTCCTGCCGACACGACCCCACTCGCAGCGCTTCTCGCCCAGCTGCCGCAGCCCGAACCAGGCCGGCGCAAGGGCGCTCTGCACGGCAGCACGGTGGCGCAACTGCGCAACCTGATCGTCACGGGTGCTCTGGCGCCGGGCTCCAAACTCAACGAGCGCGAGCTCTGCCTGCAGCTCGGCGTTTCGCGCACGCCGGTCCGCGAGGCGATCAAGACACTGACCCAGGACGGCCTGCTGCGCGCCTTGCCGAACCACTCATCCGTGGTCTCGGAACTCGATGTCGGCGAGATCGAGGCGCTGATCGACGTCGTCTCGACGATCGAAGGGCTGGCTGGGGAACTCGCCGCGGCGCGCGTGACCGACGAGGCCGTCGCCGAGATCGGCATGCTGCATTACCGGATGCTGCTGCATCACACCCGCGACGAGCTGCCGGGCTATTTCGAGGCCAACAAGGCCTTCCACCGCCGCATCGTCGAGCTATCCGGCAATCCGGTCCTGCTCTGGATCTGGGAGCTGCTGGCGCTCAGGGTCGACCGTGCCCGCTATTCGTCGAACCTCTGGCCGAAGCGCTGGAAAATGGCGATCCAGGAGCACGAGCAGATCCTCGCGGCGCTGACCGCCGGCGACGCCGCCTTGGCGAGCCAGCGCTTGGGCGAGCATGTCCGCAACGGGCTGTCAGGTCTGGTCGCGGCACTGAAGGACAAGGGCACGGCTGGGGAGGGGCGCTGAAACCATCGCACCGTCGTCATTCCGGGGCAGGCCGCAGGCCTAAGCCCGGAACCCAGAACCGATGTGCTTGCGAGTTGAAGCGCGGCGGTCGGTCTGCATTTCCGGATATGGCATCGGTTCTGGGTTCCGGGCTCGCTGCTGCGCAGCGCCCCGGAAAGACGGTGTGAGCTGTCGCGCGCCGATCAATCAGTGCGCCCGCTCGGCCTCAGGTAGAACCTTGAGCACCGCGATCGCGTCGAGTTCGCTATGCCCCTGCGCGACGAGCATCCGGTAGAGCATCAATGCCTGCGCCACCATCGGCATGGCAAGATGGTGCTCGCGCCCGGCCTCCATCAGCATTTCGAGGTCCTTCAGAACCTGCCTTGCGTAGCCCTTTGGTGCGAAGTCGCGGGCGACCATGCGCGGCATCATCGCCTGCAGCACCGCCGAATTGCCGAGGCCGGGCGCCAGCGCCGCAGGGATCTTGTCGGCATCGACGCCATAGGCCTCGGCAAGCCGCAGTGATTCCGCCACGACGACGTAATTGGTCAGGCATAGCACCTGGTTGACCAGTTTGGTCGCCTGGCCGGCGCCGACCGCGCCCATATGGGTGAAGAGGCCAAGACTCTCGGCCAGTGGCCGCACCGCTGCGATCGCCTCCGGCGCGCCTCCGGCCATGATCGCGAGCTTGCCGGCTTCCGCCGCCGGCGGGCCGCCCGAGACGGGCGCGTCGATGAAGCCGATGCCGGCCTCCGACAGCGCCGCTGCGATCGCCTTGGTCACGTCGATCTCGGTCGTCGAGAAATCGATGACGATCGCGCCGGATTGCGACTTGGCCGAGAGGATGCCGCCTTCGCCGCTCACCACAGCCTGCACCGCCTTGGTGGTGGTCACTGCGATACAGACGGGATTGGCGCGCTCGGCGACCTCGGCCGGGGAAGCGGCGAGGATGACGCCGAGCGCTTCGGCTTCCGCCCGCCTGACCGGGTCGAGATCGAAGCCGACGACGGTGCGGCCGGTCGCGATCAGGCGCTTGCAGAAGCCCGCGCCCATCAGCCCGAGGCCGATGAAGCCGATGGTTTCGCTCATTTGCCCTGCCAGTTTGGCGTGCGCTTGCCGAGGAAGGCTTCCATGCCCTCGCGGAAATCGGCGCTGGTGTAGCAGAGGGTGACGAGGTCATCGCCGTCGACATCGGCGCTCGCCGCCTGGGTTAGCCGGCGCAGCGCCTCCTTGGTCGCGCGCATCGTCAGCGGCGCATGGCCGCGGATCGTCTCGGCAAGCTCCTTCACCCGCGCCATCAGCGCGGCATGGTCGGCGACAAGCTCGTTGTAGAGCCCGACACGATGGCCTTCCTCGGCCTCGACCAGGCGGGCGGTGAAGATGATGTCCTTGACGCGGGCCGAGCCGAGCAGGCTGGCGAGGCGCGCGTAGTTCGCCATCGACAGGCAGTTGCCGAGCGTGCGCGCCACCGGGAAACCGAAGCGGGCCGATTGCGTCGCGATCCGAAGGTCGCAGGCGCAGGCGATCGCCGCGCCGCCGCCGGTGACCGCGCCGGCGATCGCCGCGATCGTCGGCACCGGGCAGCTTTCGATCGAGGTGATCACCCGCTCGATCCGGTTCTCGTAGGCGAGCGCGTCTTCCGCCGTCTTGAACTCACGGAACTGGGCGATGTCGGTGCCGGCGGCGAAGGCCTTGTCGCCGGCACCGGTGACGACGAACACCTTCGGCGCGCCATGCTTCTCGGGATTGCCGAGGATTTCGGCCAGCCCTTCGTACATGGCGAAGGTCAGCGCATTGCGCGCCTGCGGCCGGTTCAGCGTGACCGTGCCGACCCCGTCGGCGATGTCGTAGAGGATCTCGTCAGTCATCCAAATACCTTTCAGATCGCGCCTTCGGCCTTGAGGCCGGCAATGGCCGCCTCATCGAAACCGAGCTCGGCGAGGATTTCGTGATTGTGGTCGCCGGCGTCCGGCGTCGGTGTTGCGATGCTGGCCGGCGTGCGCGACAGGCTGACCGGCTCGCCGACGACACGGATGTCGCCGAGCTTGGGATGGTGGACCGGCTGCGCGATGCCGAGATGCTGCACCTGCGGGTCGTCGAAGACGGCATCGACCGCATAGATCGGGCCGGCCGGCACGGACGCCTTCTCGCAAGCGTCGAGCCAGTAGGCGCTGTCCTGCGCGGTCATGATCTCCTCGAGCAGCACGCGCAATTCCGGCCGCGCCGCAAAACGCTTCTCCATGTTGTCATAGCGCGGGTCGGTCGCGAGCTCCGGCCGGCCGAGCACACCGCAGAAGGAGCGCCAGTGCCCCTCGGCGCCGACGCCGAGGTTGATATGGCCGTCGCGCGTCGCATAGACGCCCATCGGCGTCGCATAGGGGTGGTCGTTGCCGGCCTGCGGCGGCACCTTGCCCTCGACCAGATAGCGCGCGACCTGGAAATCCATCATGCCGATCTGGGCCTCGAGCAGCGAGGTCTGCACCCATTGCCCCTTGCCCGAGACGGCGCGCTCCTGCAGCGCCACAAGCGCGCCGATCGCGCCATAGAGCCCGGCGGCGGAATCGGCGACGGCGATGCCGGCGCGCACCGGTCCCTGGCCGGGGAGGCCGGTCACCGACATCATCCCGCCCATGCCCTGGGCGATCTGGTCGAAGCCGGCGCGCAGGCGATAGGGCCCGCTCTGGCCGAAGCCCGAGATCGAGACCAGGATCAGGCGCGGATTGAGCGCATGCAGCGTCTCGAAATCGAGGCCGAGCCGCTCCTTCACATCGGGCCGGAAGTTCTCGACCAGCAGGTCGGCGTCGGCGATCAGCTTGCGCAGGATCGCTTTGGCCGGCTCCTTCTTCAGGTTGAGCGTCAGCGAGCGCTTGTTCCGGTGCAGGTTCTGCATGTCGTAGCCATGCCGCGGCCCGCTCATGTTCTCGTTCGGATCGACGCCAGGCGGGCTTTCGATCTTGATCACGTCCGCGCCGAAATCGGCGAAGATGCGGGCGCAGGTCGGTCCGGCACGCACGCGCGTCAGGTCGAGCACGCGCAAGCGTTCGAGGGCGGTGGACGGCGTCGGGCGGGGCATGGTGATCCGGAGGGCGTGACAAGGGCGCCGACTATCCTGTCATCGTTGGAGGGCGTCAATCTTCGCACCATCTTGCATGCAAGATGGGCAGGCGAGCCATGCGCCAGCCGGACAACGGGCGCCCGCAACTGGGGCAACAGCGGCGTTGACGATTGACGGAAAGCCCTGCGAGCTTGCCGGACAGCGTCGGCAACGGACGCGTGAACCCGGAGGAAGACGATGACGGTGGTCGCACTGTTCGGTGCCGGCGGCAAGATGGGCATGCGGCTCGGCCGCAATCTCGCCCGCTCGCGCTTCGAGACCCGTCATGTCGAGGTCAGTCCGGCGGGCCGCGAGCGCGTTCGCGAGGTCTTCGGTACCGCTTGCATCGAGCCGGATGCCGCGATCGCGGGCGCGGAGGTCGTGATCCTGGCGGTGCCGGATACCGCTGTCGGTGCGGTGGCTCGTGATCTCGTGCCGAAGCTCGCCGCCGGGACGATCGTCGTCATCCTCGACGCTGCCGCGCCTTATGCCGGCCATCTGCCGGGGCGTGCCGACATCACCTATTTCGTCACCCATCCCTGCCATCCGCCGATCTTCAACGACGAGACGGCCCCCGATGCGCGGGCCGACCATTTTGGCGGCATCGCCGCCAAGCAGCACATCGTGAATGCGCTGATGCAGGGGCCGGAAGCGCATTACGTGCTTGGCGAGGAGGTGGCGCGGGCGATCTGGGCGCCGGTGATGCGCTCGCATCGCGTCACCGTCGAGCAGATGGCGATCCTCGAGCCCGGCCTTTCGGAAACCGTCTGCGCCACGCTGCTCGACGCGATGCGCGAGGCGATGGAGGAGGCGATCTCGCGCGGCGTGCCGCGCGAGGCAGCGCGCGACTTCCTGCTCGGCCACATGAACATCCTGGCGGCGGTGACCTTCGGCGAGGTCCAGGGCGTGTTCTCCGACGCCTGCAACAAGGCGATCGTCTTCGGCAAGGAGACGATCCTCCGGCCGGACTGGAAACGCTTGTTCGAGCCGGACGAGATCGCCGACAGCGTGCGCCGCATCACCTGAGTGTCGCCAGCACGGCTTCGACCGACCTCGAAGCCGTGATATGCCTGCTTCGCCGGTGAGCCGGCATGCCTTCGGAGAGATGAGATGAGTGCGATCAGCGAGAAGCCGAGCCTGACTGTCGATGATCCGGCGCAACTGCGCTCGCTCGTCGGTGAGGTGCATCCGCTCGCGCAGAAGAAGGTGCTCGACCGGCTCGACCAGTTCTGCCGCGATTTCATCGCGCTCTCGCCTTTCCTCGTGCTGGCCAGCGCCGATGACGAGGGCAGGGCGGATGCCAGCCCGCGCGGCGACGGCCCGGGCTTCGTCCAGGTGCTCGACGATCGGACGCTGCTGATTCCGGATCGGCGTGGCAATAACCGGGTCGATTCCTTCGCCAATGTGCTGAGTGCGCCGGGTGTCGGCCTCGTCTTCTTCGTGCCGGGCATCAACGAGACCTTGCGCGTCAATGGCCGGGCGCGGATGACCACAGACGCCGCGCTGCTGCAGCCTCTGGCCATGCAGGAGAAGGCGCCGAAGCTCGGCCTGATCGTCGAGGTCGACGAAGCCTATTTCCATTGCGGCAAGGCGCTGATTCGCTCGAAGCTCTGGGCTCAGGAATCGCAGGTCGAGCGCGGGAGCTTCCCGACGCTGGGGCGTATCGTCGCCGAGCAGACCAAGGCGATCGACGCCGCCGAAGCCGACGCCAATATGGAAGAGGGCTACCGCACGCGGCTCTACTGAGCGCGCGCGGCGGCGGAGGGCTGGGCATGTCTAAGGCTGATCGGCCCTTGCCTGCCACGCGCTTCAGCTTCCGGCTCGACTTCACGCCGGGCGGACGCCTCGGCCCTGGCAAGGTGCAGTTGCTGGAGGCGATCGGCGAGACCGGCTCGATTTCTGCCGCCGGCCGCTCGATGAAGATGTCCTATCGCCGCGCCTGGCTGCTGGTCGACGATCTCAACCGCATCTTCCGCGCGCCGCTCGTCGAGGCGCAGCCCGGTGGCGCCAAGGGCGGGGGAGCTCATCTGACGCCGCTCGGCCGTGAGATCGTCGCGAATTATCGCGCCATCGAGGCGAAGACGATGCAGGCGGGCGCGGCCGAGATCGCGGCGCTGCGGGAGGCTGTGGCGTTACGGGACTCGTGATGACGCCAGCGACTATGAAGATGGCCATTGGTCCTGCCGGATAGAAAAAGCGCAGGTCGTCCCGGTTGCCTTGCGGGCGCCCGGGACGGTCCTAAATGGCGGCAGAGCTCAGTTTGGACAATTATTCCCGATGACCATCGGCATCAGTCTCTGAAAATAGTCGTCGCGGTCGGAACCGTCGAAGCGGCCGCTTCGCATGCAGCAGCGTTTGAAATCTCAGCCCTGATCCACAGACGCATAGATCGTTGCGGCCGAGCTTCTCTTGCAGTTCGACATCGCTATGGACGATGCGAACGCCGCGCTTGACCTTGGTCTCGGACGGATAGGATTTACGGCGCTTGCTCGTAACTTCAAAAGGACGACTGGTCGTCGAAATGGCGAACTTTGTTGGTCATGGCACCCTCCTGCGGGTTGTGGTGGGGCGCTCTCGTAATGGTAGCGCCAAAGCAAGACAAGAGCGTGCTACGGCGTATCGATCGAGACGCTCTTGATCACGGCATAGACCGGGCTGCCGGGGGCGAGTTCCAACTGTTCGGCCGATTTCGCGGTGAGGCGCGCGAGCAGGCCGGCGCCATTGCAGTCGAGTTTCACTTCCAGTGCTGCGCCGTCGCCATGCCGCGCGCCGATGGCAGCGACCGTTCCGGGCAAGACATTCAAGGCGCTGATTCCGTCAAGCGGCTTGAGGCTGAGCATCACGTCGCTGGCGAGGATGCGCACGCGCAGCGCCGTCCCTTCCGGCACTTTGCGCCTACCGATCTGCAGCAGCCCGGCTTGCGTCTCCAGGATCGTCAGACCGTGCTCGGGTTCGTGGCGCAGGACGCGCGCCTCGAGGATCGCGCCCGCTTCCGGCGCGGCCGAAAGGATCGGCACATCGGGGCGGGACATCAATTCCGCGGTCGGCCCGCTCATCGAGACCTTGCCCTGGTCGAGGATGACGAGATGGGTGGCGAGCCGCGCCACCTCGGCGATCGAGTGTGAGACATAGACGATCGGAATGCCGAAGCTGTCGCGCAGGCGCTCGATGTAAGGCAGGATCTCGGCCTTGCGCTCCTCGTCCAGCGAGGCGAGCGGCTCGTCCATCAGGAGGAGACGCGGTTTGGCTAGGAGGGCGCGGCCGATCGCGACGCGCTGCTTCTCGCCGCCGGAGAGCGCGCCCGGCTGCCGTCGCAGCAGGTGGCCGATGCCCAGAAGGTCGAGCACGTCGTCGAGCTTGCTGCCGCCATCTTCCGCCTTCGGCGCGAACCAGCGGCCATAGAGCAGGTTCTGGCGCACCGAGAGATGCGGGAAGAGCCGCGCCTCCTGGAAGACATAGCCGATGCGGCGCCGGTGCTTCGGCACGAAGCTACCGGCCGCGCTGTCGAGCATCACCCGGCCGTCGATGACGATGCGGCCGGCTTGCGGCCGGATCAGGCCGGAGATCACGTTGACGAGCGAGGTCTTGCCCGAGCCCGAGCGGCCGAACAGCGCCGTCAGGCGCCCGTCGGATACAAAAGCTGCATCGAGCGCGAAGGCGCCCAATCGATGCGAAACGGAAACCTCGACGACCGCGCTCATTCGACGGCGATCCGCCGGCCGACCAATCGCGCCAGGAACTCCGAGGCAAATAGCGCCGCGACCGAGATCGCGATCGAGATCAGCGTCAGCCGCATCGCGCCGGCATCGCCGTTCGGCACCTGGGTGAAGGTGTAGATCGCCGAGGGCAGGGTCTGCGTCTCGCCGGGGATGTTGGAGACGAAGGTGATGGTTGCGCCGAACTCGCCCATCGCCTTGGCGAAGCACAGGATCATGCCGGCGAGGATGCCGGGCAGAGCGAGCGGCAGCGTAACGGTCAGGAACACCCAGAACGGGCCGGCGCCGAGCGTGCCCGCCGCATCCTCGAGCTTGCGGTCGATCGCCTCGATCGAGAGCCGGATCGCCCGGACCATCAGCGGGAAGCCCATCACGGCGCAGGCGAGCGCCGCACCCGTCCAGCGGAACGACAGGACGATGCCGAACCAGTCATAGAGGAATTGGCCGATCGGCCCGCGCCGGCCGAAGCCGATCAGCAGGAGATAGCCGGTGACGACCGGCGGCAGGATCAGCGGCAGGTGGATGACGGCGTCGAGCAGCGATTTGCCCCAGAAGCGCCCGCGCGCCAGCAGCCAGGCGACGGCGAGCCCCAGAGGCAGGCTCGCCAGCATGGCGGTGGTCGCGACGATCAGGCTGAGGCGGACGGCCGTCCATTCCTCCGGCGTCAGCCAGTCGCTCACGAGCAACCCCTTACGAGCAATGCCTTACGAGGAAGAGGCGGGCTTGTTCAGCACCGTGAAGCCCTGCTTCTCGAAGCTGGCCTTGGCGCCGTTGCCGCGCAGATAGGTGAGGAAGCCCTGCGCATCGGCATTGGCCGAATCCTTGGTGATCGCGACGGGATAGATGATCGGCGGGTGGGTGTCTTCCGGGAAGGTAGCGATCACCTTGACCTTCGGATCGGCGGCGGCGTCGGTGGTGTAGACGATGCCGAGCGGCGCCTCGCCGCGCGAGACCAGCAGCAGCGCAGCGCGCACATTGTCGCTCTGCGCGATCTTGTCCTTGACCTTGTCCCAGCCGCCGAGCTTCTCCAGCGCCGCCTTGCCGTATTTGCCGGCCGGCACCGAATCGACATTGCCCATGGCGAGCCGGCTCGAGCCGAGTGCGGCGGAGAGATCGACGCCCGGCGCCAGCGTTACCGTGGTCGCGGCATCGGCGGGCGCGATCAGCGCGATCCGGTTGGCGAGCAGGCTGACGCGGCTCTCCTTGATGATCAGGTTCTTCTGCTGGGCGTAGTCCATCCAGTCGAGATCGGCCGAGAGGAAGAGATCGGCCGGCGCGCCCTGTTCGAGCTGCTTCGCCAATGCGTTGCTGGCGGCATAGGAGATTTTCGGCGCCGGCTTGCCGCTTTCCTTGACCCAATTGGCCGTGGCCTCGTCGAGCGCGTTCTTTAGGCTCGCGGCGGCGAAGATCACCAGTTCCTTGCTCTGCGCGAGGGCCGGGCCAGTGAAGGAGGCGACGCCGATCAGCAGCGCGGCGGTGAAACCGAGAACATGGCGGCGGTTCGATGGCATGTTGGTCCTCGCTCCGGTTGCTGTCGCTATGTGCGGCTGAATATAACGGTGAGCGACCAAAGGTCGAGTCCGGCAGAGACCGGCTCGCAAGCTTGTCAGATCGAGGAGACCAGCATGAAGATTTCCGCCCGCAACCAGCTCAAGGGCACCATCACCGAGATCGTCAAGGGCGCGACCACCGCCCATGTGAAGCTCGATGTCGGCGGCACCATCGTCACCTCGGCGATCACCAATGCCGCGGTCGACGAGCTTAAGCTCGCAGTCGGGCAGAAGGCCTACGCCGTGGTGAAGGCCTCCGACGTGATGATCGCGATCGACTGAGCGCAGTGCGCCTGGTTGCGCGGCTGATGCCGGCTGCGTAGCCTTCGCCGCAAAGAAAAAGGCCCACGCCGAAGCGCAGGCCCAAGTCTAGGGAGGAAACGCCCAAGGAGGGCGCCGCAACATCGCTGCTGCGGTGCACATGAAATAGGGCGGCCCGGATCGGCTCGCAAGAGGGAAGGGACAGCAAAGCTGACCCTATTTTGAGCAAGTTGCGGTTTTTCGCGCCTATTGCGCTGAAATGGCGGATGAAAGCGAATGCGTGAGGCGAAACGACGCGGGGCTAACGTTTGCCGAAACGGGTTTCGGAGTCTCCTCATCGTCGGGAGCCTCAGCCTGTGTCCCGCTGCGGAAGCCCAGATTCCACCATCGCCGGCAGAGATCGCAGCCTATGATGCGCTGCATCTTGCGGCTCATCGCGGCAACCTGGCAGCCCTTCGGGAGGCAGTCGCAGCCGGCAGCCGACTCGAAACCCGTGACGGCCAGGGCCGCACCGCGCTGCATGTCGCGACCCATGCCCGCCAGCGCGAGGCGATGCAGGTGCTGGTGAAAGCGGGAGCCGATCCGCGCGCGCTCGATGCCCAGTCCTATGACGCGATCACCATCGCGGCGGTCGCCGACGATCTCGAAACGATGCGGACTGCGCTCGCCATTGGCGGCGACGCGCGCGCCATCACCAGCCCCTATCGCGGCACGGCGCTGATCGCAGCGGCCCATCTCGGTCATGACGGCGTGGTCCGCGAGCTGATCGCCGCCGGCGCCCCGCTCGACCATGTCAACAATCTCCGCTGGACTGCCCTGATCGAGGCGGTGATCCTCGGCGATGGCGGGCCGCGCCATGTCGAGACGGTGAGGGCGCTGGTGACCGCCGGGGCGCGGCGCGATCTCGCCGACCGCGACGGCGTCACGCCGCTCGAGCACGCCCGCCGCCGTGGCTATGCGGCGATGGTCACGCTGCTGCAGTAGTCAGGCTGGGAAGTCCGGCGCGGGCAGGCTCGCGACCAGCGCCGTCAGCCCGTCGCTATAGCGCTGGCGCATGTCGGCCCAATAGGGATGGTGGCTGTCGTATTTGGCCAGATGCCGGGTCGAGAAGCTGTCGGCCTCGTAGCGCAGCAGATCGATCGGCGGCGCGACCGAGAGGTTTGAGCGGACCGTGGCGTCGAAGGAGAGCAAAGCGAGCTTGGCTGCCTCGTCGAGCCCGCTCGCCTCCTGCAGCGCCCGGTCGAGGATCGGCTTGCCGTATTTGGTCTCGCCGAGCTGGAGGAACTGGGTACGTCCGGAGGCTTCGACGAAGTTGCCGGCCGAATAGACCTGAAACAGGCGATGCGGCTCACCGGCGATCTGGCCGGCGACAATGAAAGAGCCGTTCGGGTCGCCATAGGGTTCAACGAAGGCGCGGTTGGCGCGCAGCACCTCGCGCAGCACACCGCCGACGATCTGCGCCACGTCGAACATGGTACGCGCCGCCAGGATGTCGCGGTTCTCGCTGCCCGCGGCGCTGTCTTGCTTATGCTTGGTGTATTGCCGGATCATTGTGATCACGGCCTGCGTCGTCGCCAGGTTCCCGGCCGAGAGAATCGCGATCACCCGCTCGCCCGGTACCTCGAACAGAGCGAGCTTCTTCACCACGGCGATCTGGTCGACGCCAGCGCTGGAGCGGGAGTCGGAAGCGAGGATCAGGCCCGACGGCAGCAGGATCCCGAGGCAATAGGTCATGGTCGGTTCCCCAGCGCGGGCGCAGCATGCGCAGGGGGGACCGAGTTTGCCAAGCTCCCGCCGGCGTGATTGCGGCACGGATGGGCGGATGCCAAGGTCGGCTGCTTATTGGCTAGGCAGCGGCGGAGTTCGGACATTGCGCAACCTGTCGGACATCGTCGCAGCCGTTCATGCCGACATCGCCGAGCATATCGGCGGCGGCAAGGTGGCCGATTACATTCCGGCGCTGTCGCGGGTCGATCCACGCCATTTCGGCCTCGCCGTCGTCACCTGTACCGGCGAGCGGGCCGAGGCCGGTGACGCCGCCGTCCCGTTCTCGATCCAGAGCATCTCCAAGGTCTTCACGCTGACGCTGGCGCTGGAGCGGGTCGGCGCCCGGCTCTGGCAGCGCGTCGGGCGCGAGCCGTCGGGCTCAGCGTTCAATTCGATCGTCCAGCTCGAGCAGGAGCGCGGCGTACCACGCAACCCGTTCATCAATGCCGGCGCGCTCGTCGTCACCGATGCGTTGCTGACTGGCCGGACGCCGAAAAAGACTGCGGCGGAGATCCTCGCCTTCCTGCGCGAGCGCTCGGGCGACCCTTCAGTCTCGATCGACGATGAGGTCGCAGGCTCGGAGGCGCAGACCGGTTTCCGCAATGCCAGCCTCGCCAACTTCATCCGCGCCTTCGGCAATCTGAAGAACCCGGTCGCCGAGGTGCTCGACGTCTATTTCCACCAATGCGCGCTCAAGCTGAGCTGTGCCCAACTCGCCCGCGCCGGCCTGTTCCTCGCCGGCGACGGTGTCGATCCGTTGACTGGCAATGTGGTCTGCCGGCCGGCGCGGGCGCGTCGCGTCAAGGCGCTGATGATGACCTGCGGCCATTACGACGCCTCGGGCGAGTTCGCCTTCAAGGTCGGCCTGCCCGGCAAGAGCGGCGTCGGCGGCGGCATCCTCGCCATTGTGCCGAAGCAGGCGGCGATCGCGGTCTGGTCGCCCGGACTCAACGCGGCCGGTACCTCGCATGTCGGCGCAATGGCGCTCGAACGCCTGGTCGAGCGCACCGGCTGGTCGGTTTTCTAGCGCGCTTTCCGTTCGACCGGCGCGGTCGAACGATCAGAATTCGCGTAAAACAAATAACTGCTCAGGTCTTCGCCGGCCCGGTCGCGACCGGGCGCTCGCTCGCGCCCCATTCGGCCCAGGAGCCGTCGTAGACGGAGCGCGCCGGCTTGCCGAGCAGCTCCAGTGCCGTCGACAGGATCACCGCCGAGACGCCGGAGCCGCAGCTTGTCAGCAGCGGCTTGTCGATGTCGACGCCGGCCTCGCGGAACGCCGCGGCGAGCGCTTCGGGCTCCTTGAGCTTGCCATCGGCCACCAGTGCCGAGGAGGGCAGGCTGAGCGAGCCCGGCATGTGACCGGAGCGCAGCCCAGGGCGCGGCTCGGGCGCCTCGCCGCGGAAGCGATCTGCCGGGCGGGCATCGACGACCTGAATCGCGCCGCTCTCCAGCGCGCGCGCCACGTCATTGATGTCGGCGACGGCGGAATGGTCGAGCCTGGCGGTAAAGCTGCGCGGCTTGCGCGGTTTCGGCGTGCCGTCCTCGACCGGGCGTCCCTCGGCCAGCCATTGCGGCAAGCCACCTCCGAGGATGACCACGTCCTTGGCGCCGAAGGTCTGGAAGGTCCAGCGCACCCGCGGCGCCGAGAACAGGCCAAGCCCGTCATAGACGACGATGCGCATGCCGTCGCCGATGCCCATGGCGCCGACGGCGGCGGCAAAGGCGTCCGGCCGCGGCAGCATGTGCGGCAGGTTCGAGCTCTTGTCCTTGACCGCGTCGATGTCGAAACGCACCGCGCCCGGGATGCGCTGCTGGGCATATTCGGCGGCCGCGTCGCGCTTCTGCGCCGGCAGGTAATAGGAGCCGTCGACCACGACGATGTCGGGCGCGTCGAGCCGCTCGGCCAGCCATTGTGTGGAGACGAAGATGTCGTTGCGGGCCATGCGCGTGTCCTCGAAAGTGAGTCTGTTCTCAGGATGTTATGGCGGGAGGCTCAAGCGAGCGAGATACGCACGCGCCGGTTCTGCTTGCCCTTCTTCTCGACATCGGTGACCAAGACGGCGCCGATCTCCGAGGTATTGCGCACATGCGTACCGCCGCAAGGCTGCAGGTCGATGCCTTCGATCGAAACCAGCCGGACCCGGCCCGAGCCACGCGGCGGCTTGACCGACATGGTCTTGACCAGGCCAGGATTGGCGTCGAGTTCCTCGTCGGTGATCCAGCTTTCGCTGATCGCGGCGTTCTTCGCCACGAGCGCATTGAGCTTCTCGGTCAGCTCGGCCTTGTCGAGCCCGCCTTCGGGAATGTCGAAATCGAGCCTTCCGTCGCCGTCGCTGATCGCGCCACCGGTGACGGGGTAGGGCAGGACGACGCTGAGCAGGTGCAGCGCAGTGTGGATGCGCATGCGCTTCAGCCGGCGCTCCCAGTCGAGCCTGGCGACCAGGGCCTCGCCGACGGCCGGCGCCGCCTGGCCTTCGAGCGGGACATGCAGGATGCGGCTCTTGTCCTCGGGATTGTAGATCGCCGTGCCGATGGCGATTTCAGAACCATTGCTACGGACCAGGACGCCGGCATCGCCCGGCTGGCCGCCGCCGGTGGCGTAGAATACTGTCCGGTCGAGCTCGATGCCGCCGCGCTCGTTGATCGCGACGACGGTCGCGGGCGTTTCGCCAAGATAGGCATCGGCTCGGAACAGCAATTCGGTCGGCATTGCGATCTCCTTCTTCGCCTGAACTTATCGCAGGCAAGCCCGAGCCGGGAAAGACGGTGGAGGGCGAAGCAGGAGCGCCGCCGGCGGGGCTTCCGCTGCGGGCTTCGCATCACTAGGGTCCGGCGCAGGATTGCCATGGCATGGAGACCGCTCGCGATATGACCATGCCGCGTATGCAGCCGCAGGACGGCGTCGCCTGGGTGACCGGGGCGAGCTCTGGCATCGGCGCGGCCGTGGCGCTCGAGCTGGCGCGGCGCGGCTGGACGGTCGCTGCGACAGCGCGACGGCTCGACAAGCTCGAAGCACTGGCACTGGGTGCGGACGGGCTGCCGGGGCGGATCGTCGCCCATTGTGGCGACGTCGCCGATCCGATGGCGATGGCGGCCGTGGTCGAGGGCATCGAGAGCGTGCACGGGCCGATCGCACTCGCCTTCCTCAATGCCGGTATCGCTCCGCGCAACGGGCCGGGCCTTATCGATATTCCCGCCTTCGAGCAGGTCTTCGCCGTCAATCTCATGGGCGCGGTACGCGGCATGGCCGCGGTCGCCGAGCGCATGGCGGTGCGGGGCAAGGGCCAGATCGCGGTCAATGCCTCGCTGGCGGGCTATCGCGGCCTGCCGGGCGCTGCGGCTTACGGCGCCTCCAAGGCGGCGGCGATCCATCTCTGCGAAGCCTTGAAGTTCGATTGCGACCGGCACGGCATCCGGCTGCAGCTGGTCAATCCCGGCTTCGTCGATACGGCGATGACCCAGCGCAACAGCTTCCCGATGCCGTTCATGGTCTCTCTCGAGGAGGCGGCGGCCCGCATCGTCGACGGTTTCGGGCGCGGCGGCTTCGAGATCACCTTCCCCCGCCGCCTCGCCTGGCTGATGAAGGGGCTGCGATTGCTGCCCTATCCAGCCTATTTCTGGGCAATGCGCCGGATGGCCGGCGAGCATCGCGGCGGGCGACGGGACGGGGCGGTGTAGCCGGAGATGACTCTTTCCCAATGGCTTGGGTCATAGAGCTCAGAATCCGGGTGAGGATGATTCGAACCGCGCCTCGAGCCAGCTTACGCCGAAGCCAGTGATCGCCGCTGCATCGACCA
The DNA here is from genome assembly GCF_964254315.1 of Allobosea sp. LjRoot90. Taxonomy (NCBI): domain Bacteria; kingdom Pseudomonadati; phylum Pseudomonadota; class Alphaproteobacteria; order Hyphomicrobiales; family Alloboseaceae; genus Allobosea; species Allobosea sp. LjRoot90. The sequence continues at coordinate 1,228,612 of NZ_CAXUTF020000001.1, read as the reverse complement.
GCACGGACGGGGCTGCGCCGACCAGACCTTGCCGCCCTCGGCCGCTGGCGAGGAACTCAGTCACGATTCCCGCAAAATAGTCCTCGGCCAGCCCTTCGACAATCGGGTCGCCGGTGTCGAATTCCTCGATCATGCGCCATTGCGTGCCGGTCGGTGTCGCAAGCGGAACCTCGATCCGCCTGATGCGCTTGCCGGGGATGTCAGCCAGATGCTCGGCATGGTGCAGCAAGGTCAGCGTGTCGAGCGGAGCGCCGAGCATCAGCACCTTGCCGTTGGCCTCGACCAGCTTGGCCAGCGGCGAGCCTTCGCCATAGCCGTAGTCGAGCGGGTGAGCGGCGGTGAACCAGTCGGCCTTCGCCCCGAGCGCGACGAGGGAGGCGCCGGGATTGCCACTGCGCCGCGCACCCGGCGTCGTCCGCAGGAATTCCGGCAGCACGCCGTTGTCGCGGATCGCGCGCGAGCGCTGCGGATCGAAGGGTGGGATGTGATCGCGCCATTGCGGCGGCACGCGCCCATCTGCGTCGACCAGATCCTCGTATCGCGCTTCCCAGTCGGCATAGGCGAGGACGGTGCCGCCCGGCCCCACTGCATCGGAGAGCGCAGCGATGATCGTGTCGGGGCCGTCGAGCAGGCGGCCGACCCTGCTGACGGCGGCATGGACCATGACGGCATCGCCGGAAACGAGGCCGAGCTTGGCGAGATTGGCGGCGAGCGCAGTGCGCGTGACGAAGGAGGCGGGAGGCAGCGTCATGGTGACCGGCTATTCCGAACGAAGGGCGGAGAAGGCATCGAGCGCCCGCCGGCGACCGAAGTCGAGCGCGATGATCGGTTTTGGATAGTCCCGGTCGAGGACGATCCCGGCCTGTTTCAACGCGCTTGCCGTCGCCTCCCATGGGCGATGGATGAACTTGTGGTCGAGCGCTGCCAGCTCCGGAACGAAGCGCCGGACGTAAACTCCATTGGGGTCGAATTTCTCGCCTTGGGTCACCGGGTTGAAGACGCGGAAATAGGGTGCTGCATCGGCGCCGGAACCGGCGACCCATTGCCAGCTCGCTGGATTATTCGCCGGATCGGCGTCGACCAGTGTGTCCCAGAACCAGGCCTCGCCGACGCGCCAATCGGTCAGCAGGTGCTTGATCAGGAAGGAAGCCGTGATCATCCGGACGCGGTTGTGCATCCAGCCGGTCTGCCAGAGTTGGCGCATGCCGGCATCGACGATCGGATAGCCGGTCTGCCCCTTCTGCCAGGCCGTCAGCGCGGCCTCATCCTTCTCCCACGACATCGCGTCGAAGCGGCGATTGAAGTTGGCTGTCGCGAGGCCCGGATTGTGGAACAGCAAGTGATAGGAAAACTCGCGCCAGCCAATCTCACTGAAGAATTTTTCGGCGTCGGCGGCCGAGCCCCGCGTATTACCCGTCTCCAGCGCCGCCTTGGTCGCATGCCAGATCTGACGCGGGCTGATCTCGCCGAAGCGCAGATGAGGCGACAGCCGCGAGGTCGAGGACCTGTCCGGTCGGTCTCGGCCGTTGCGGTAGTCCGCGATCGCGTCGTCGAGGAAGCTGCTTAGCCGATCATGCGCCCCGTCCTCGCCCGGCGTCCAGGCGTCGCGCAATCCGCCAGCCCAGTCGGGTGCGCTCGGCTCGAGGGCAAGGTCCGCGACCGTTAGCATCTGCTTGCGAAGCGCTGCCGGCAGCTTCGCCTTGCTCAGCTTGCCTGGCGTCGGAAGCGGCGCCGACGGCTCGCCGCGTTCGCGCGCGGCGCGCCAATAGGGCGTGAACACCTTGAACGGTCCGTCGGCCTTCGTTGTGACCTGCCAGGGTTCGTTGAGCAGATTGGCGTTGAAGCTCTCGACCGCGACTCCCGCCTCGCTGAGCGTGGCCTTGAGTTCTTTGTCGAGCGCGATCGCGGCGCCCTCGTAACGGCGATTCCAGGCGACGAAGCCGATATCGGCTTCTTGCACGATGCGTGGCAGCAGCTCGGCTGGATCGCCACGCAGGATCAGCGATTCGCCGCCCTTCGCCGTGATGGCGTCAGACAACACGGTCAACGAGCGTGACAACCACCAGCGGGCGGCGGCGCCGATCGGCCGGCGCCCTGCCGACGTGTCGAAGATGTAGAGGCAGATCAGCGGGCCGTGTTCGATCGCCGCTCTCAGGGCTGGATTGTCGGACAGGCGCAGATCGTCGCGGAACCAGAGCAGGGCAGGGCGTTCGGTCACTCGATGAGGCCTTCTCGATGCGATGCTCTGATACGCCGTTGGAGTCGGATTGGTTGCATGGCGCAAAGGGATAGTGGCGCCGCGAGCCGCCGCGGTCGTGATAGATTGTGTCGGCTGCGCGCAACAGAAGGGGGATGGGCTCATGGCGACGCCGGAAGTAGAGGCCTTAAACCGGCGCATCGCCGCGCTCGAAGCGCAGCTTGCAGCCTTGCTGCAGGCGGTCAATGTCGGCCGTGGCGGTACGGTCGCGATCACGGCCCCGGCCGGGCTGTCGATCACCGTCGGTGGCACCTGCACGATCAGTGTCGGCGCCGAGCTGGCCCTGACGGTCGGAAGCAATTTCCGGACGGCGGTGGGCTCGGCCTATGTCGTCAATGTCGGCGCCGGCATGCGAACGACGGCTGGCACCGGCATCGCCCTCGTTGCAGGCACCGCTCTCAGCATGAACGCCAATCGCGAGATCAGCCTGGCGACCCGCGCTTTCGAGGTCGCGGCGGCGGTCAGCATCGATCTCGACAGCAGCAAGGATTTCGAGATCGCCAGCGGCAAGGCGCTCGTGATGAAAGCTGCCGACAGCATCCTGCTCGATGCGGGGTCGGCGGAGCTCAACCTGAAGAAGGACGGCTCGGTTGATCTCAAGGGCAAGGATGTGACGATCCGGGCGAGCGGCAAGATCAACGCTACCGCGAGCTCGGACGTCGTGATCAAGGGTTCGAAGATCAAGCAGAACTGAGCCGCGGCTCAGTCGCCTCCGCCTCCGCCGCAACCACCGCCATCGCCCCCGCCACCGTCAGAGCTACCAGCGTCGGAAGAACTGCTGCTGTCTCCAAATCCGCTGGTGCTGCCGTCGAAGGAGGAGCTCGAGAAGTCGCCGCCACATTGCGTGCCGCGATCGCCGTTTCGCCGCAGTGCCTCGCAATCCGGGGCGTAGACGAAGCCGTTGGCGATCTTGAGCTTGGTGTCGAGCGCGAAGAGCAGGGGAAGCCTGCTCGGCTGGCGTGGGTCGATGTTCTCGTCCTGGCAGCACTGCCACCAGACGCGGCGTAGCGCAGAATTGTCGCGTGGCGCGCCCTCGCGCAAGGCGACAGCTGGCGTGTGATGCAGGAAGCGCCCGAAGGCTCCGTCGCAGAACCGACCGTAATCGCGGGTGTAGAGGATGAACTCGTGCCAGAGGTCGTCAGCGACCTGCGACGGCATCGCGACGTCGCGCCGTCCGGAGTTGAGATAGGCCAGGAAGAACTGCCTGAGGCCCTCGGAAACCAGTGCGGTTTCCTTGCGCGTGAAGCTCCGGTGGTGAGTCGCGAGCTTGTCGAGCAACCCGCGCGGCCACGCATAACGGCGGATGAACTCGGCCCTGCGCAGTCGCCGATATGAAGCGTAGGTCTTGCCCGCGACGATCAGGAGGACGACCCCCACCACCACGCTAATGATGATGGCGGGGGGCGTCATGATATCGATGCTCGCGTCAGTGCGCTTGCGGTGCGGTCTGTTTAGGCTCGGCCGCCTTCTTCTTGCTGCCGAGCGAGGCGAGCCAGCGCACCACGACGTAGAACACCGGGGTGAACAGCAGGCCGAAGGCGGTGACGCCGATCATGCCCGAGAACACTGCGACGCCGAGCACCTGGCGCATCTCCGCGCCGGCGCCGATCGAGATGGTCAGCGGCAACACGCCCAGGATGAAGGCGAGCGAGGTCATCAGGATCGGCCGCAACCGGGTCTTGGCCGCCGCGATCGCGGCATCGCGCCGGCTCATGCCCTCGTCTTCGGCCTGTCTGGCGAACTCGACGATCAGGATCGCGTTCTTTGCTGCGAGGCCGACGAGCACGACGAGGCCGATATCGACCAGCACGTTGCGGTCGAAGTCCATGTAGCCGACGCCGACCATCGCCGCGAGGATACACATCGGCACGATCAGGATGACGGCGAGCGGCAAGGTCCAGCTCTCGTACAGCGCCGCCAACAGCAGGAAGACGAACACCACTGCGAGGCCGAAGGCGATGATCGCGGTGTTGCCGGCGAGCTTCTCCTGCAGCGCGATCTCAGTCCATTCGAAGCCAAAGCCGGCCGGCAGCACCTGGGCTGCGATCTTCTCCACCGCCGCGATGCCCTGGCCGGTCGAGTAGCCGCGCGCCATCGACATTTGCACCTCAGCCGCCGGATAGAGATTGTAGCGCGGCACGCGATAGGCACCGGTCGTGTCGGAGAAGGTCGCGACCGAGCCGATCGGCACCATCTCGCCATCGGCATTGCGCGTCTTCAGATCGGCGACGTCGCGGATGTCGAGCCGCTGGGGATTGTCGGCCTGCGCCGTCACGCGGAAGGTGCGGCCGAGGATGTTGAAGTCGTTGACATAGGCGGAGCCCATATAAACCGACAATGTCTCGAACACGCGCGTCACCGGGACGCCGAGCATCTCGGCCTTGGTGCGGTCGATATCGGCGTAGATCTGCGGCGTCCTGGTCGAGAACAGGGTGAAGGGCTGCTGGATGCCGGGAGACTGCCCGGCGGTTCCAGCCACGGCCCAGGTCGCGCCTTCCAGCGCTGCCAGGCCCTTGCCACCGCGATCCTGGACATAGCCCTTGAGACCGCCGCCATTGCCGATGCCGGGAACCGCCGGCGGCTCGATGATCAGCGCGAAAGCCTCGCCGATCGAGAACAGCTGGGTGCGCAGGTCGTTGAGGATGCCCTGCGTGGTCAGGCCGGCCTTGGCCCGTTCCTTGAAGTCGGTGAGGGTGACGAAGGCGACGCCGGCATTGGGCGCCAACGTGAACGTCGCGCCGTCGAGGCCGGCGAAGGCGACGGCATGGGCGACGCCCGGCCGCGACAGCAGCACATCGGTTGCCTTGCGGATGACCGCATCGGTCCGCGGCAATGAGGAGCCGGGCGGCAACTGGAAGACGGCGATGAAGTAGCCGCGGTCGAGCTGTGGCACCAGCCCGGTCGGAATCGCAGCCAAGCGGTTGCCGGCGACCGCGATCAACGCGGCATAGATCAGCAGCATCACGACGCCGAAGCGGATCAGGCGCGAGGTCAACGCGCCATAGGCGCGCGAGAGCCAGTCGAAGCCCTTGTTGAAGTACTTGAAGAACCAGCGCAGCGGCGCGCTGAGGGCCGCGAGGAACCCCTTCGGCTCCTCGTGGCTGTGCGGCTTCAACAGGATCGCCGCCAGGGCCGGCGACAGGGTCAGCGAGACAAAGCACGAGATCGCCGTCGAGGCTGCGATCGTCACCGCGAACTGCTGGTAGAACGTGCCTTGCAGGCCGGTGATGAAGGCGGTCGGGATGAACACGGCGCAGAGCACGAGCGCGATTGCGAGCAGGGCGCCGCCGACCTCGTCCATGGTCTTATGCGCCGCGTCGACCGCGCTCATCCCTTGCGCAAGGTAGCGTTCGACGTTCTCGACGACGACGATCGCGTCGTCGACGACGATGCCGATCGCCAGCACGAGCGCCAGCAGCGAGATCGTGTTGAAGGAGATTCCGACGGCGCTCATCACCAGGAAGGTGCCGACCAGCGAAACCGGGATCGCGATGATCGGGATGATCGCAGCGCGCCAGGTTTGCAGGAACAGGATCACGACGATCACGACGAGCGCGATCGCCTCGAGCAGCGTCGTGACCACGGCCGAAACGGATTCCCTGATGAACTCCGTCGGGTTGTAGACGATGGTGTGCTCGACGCCGGCCGGGAAGCTCTTCGACAGGTCCTGCATCGTCTTGATGAGGGCTTCCGAAGCCGCCAGCGCGTTCGTACCCGGGCGCTGGAAGACGCCGATCGCGACGGCTTCCTTGTTGTCGAGATAGGAGTTGGAGAGGTAGTCCTGCGCGCCGAGCTCGACGCGGGCGATGTCGCGAACACGGATCGTGCCGCCAACGGCATCGGCGCGTACGACGATGTTGTAGAACTCGTCGATGCTGGTCAGGCGCCCGAGCGTGTTGACCGAGAGCTGGAAGGCGCCGTCCGAGGTTGCCGGTGGCTGGTTGATAGCGCCGGCCGCGACCTGGATGTTGGCGGCACGGATCGCGGCGACGACGTCGCCCGCGGTCAGGTTGCGCGCCGCGACCTTGGCCGGATCGAGCCAGACGCGCATCGCATAGTCGCGTGCGCCAAAGACCTGGACGTCGCCGACGCCCTCGACGCGGGTCAGTACGTCCTTGACGTTGAGGGTGGTGTAGTTCGAGACGTATTGCTGGTCACGCGAGCCGTCGGGCGACAGCATGTGGATGACCATCAGGAAGTCTGGCGAGGCCTTGCGGACCTGCAGGCCGAGCGTGCGCACTTCCTGCGGCAGGCGCGGCTCGGCGGCCGAAACGCGGTTCTGAACGAGAACCTGGGCCTGGTCGACGTCGGTGCCGGCCTTGAAGACGACATTGATCGTCACGCGCCCGTCGCCGGTCGACTGCGACGAGATGTAGAGCATGTCGTCGACGCCGTTGACCTCCTGCTCGATGGGCGCGGCGACCGTCGAGGCGACGACCTCCGCCGAGGCGCCGGGATAGTTGGCAGTGATCGTTACGGTCGGCGGCGCGATCTCGGGATATTCTGCGATCGGCAGCGTGCGCAGGGTGATGGCGCCGGCGATCGTCAGCAGCACCGAGAGCACGGTCGCGAAGATCGGCCGGTCGATGAAGAAATGGGCGAAGCGGAACATGCTTTGGTCCTGGCCAAAGAGGGCAGGGCGGACGGAAAATACCGTCCACGCTTGGCGCGGCCTGTCGAGGCCGTCAGTTGGCGGCGGCGGCCTTGATCTCGGTCGGCTGCGGCGTCACCGCGACGCCCGGACGCACCATTGGATTGGCGATGCCGTTGACGATCACCTTGTCGCTCGCGGTGAGACCCTTGGTGATGACGCGCAGTCCGTCGCTGATCGCGCCGAGCTGAACCGGCTTCGGCACGACCTTGTTGTCCGCGCCGACGGTCAGCACGATCTTGTTGGCCTGGTCGGAGACGATGACGGCGTCAGGCACCAGCAAGGCGTCGCCCTCGCCGGCGAAGAGCCGCAGGCGCCCGAAGGTTCCCGGCGTCAGCTGCCCGTCGGCATTTGGGAAGACAGCGCGGGTGCGGATCGTCGCCGAACGCGCGTTCAGCGCGTTGTCGACGAAGTCGATCTTGCCTTCCCGGTCCCATTTGGTTTCGCTCGAAAGCCGCACGCGCACCGGCGTGCCGGGCTTCCGCAAATCCTGCGACTTCGCATAGCGAAGATAGTCGGCCTCGGAGGTGTCGAAGACGAACTTGATCGGATCGACCGCCACGATCGTCGTCAGCAGCGTTGCGCCCGACTGGCCGCCGGCGATCAGGTTGCCCTGGTCGACGCGCTTATTCGAGACGCGGCCGGCGAGCGGAGCGCGCACCTGCGTCCATTCGAGATTGAGCTCGGCCGTCTTCAGGTTGGCTTCGGCCGCCTGCTGGCCGGCGATAGCGCCGTTGAGGTTGGCGCGGCGCTGGTCGATGTCGCGGGCGGTGATCGTGCGGTTCTGCGTCAGCGCCTCAGCGCGCTCGACCTCGTTCTGCGAGAGGTCGACCTGGGCCTTGGCGCGCGCGACTTCGGCCCTGGAGGCGTCGACGGCGAGCTTGTAGGGCCGCTGGTCGATGGTGAACAGCAGGTCGCCGGTCTTGACCAGATCGCCGTCGCGGAAATGGACCGAATCGAGGAAGCCGGAGACGCGAGCCCGGACCTCGACCTGTTCGCTGGCCTCGAACCGGCCGGTGAACTCGTCCCAGTTGGTGACGCGCTTGGCGAGCGGAGTGGCGACCGTGACCGGCGGAGCCGGCGGTGCGCCTTGAGCGAGCGCCCCGGCGGACAGGGCCGGAAGCAGGACCGCCAGGGCGGCGAGGGCCCGGCTGGAGCGGCGGATCATGTGAAACTCCGAAAATGCGGGCGCGGCGCAACCTTCACGGTTTCCGGCCGATTGCGCAACAACCCCATCGGACTGACGATTGTCAAGTTTCTTCACTCGACAATTTTGGCGTTATTTTCATCTGCCACCGGTCATTGCCGCTTTCGGGAGCCGCAAAGCCGAGCAACGGATGCTTGATGGCGGCGGGCCGAAGCTCTACCTGAGGGACGCGCGCGCCTGCGTCAGTAGCAACACCTCGTGGAAGTCGTCTCATGAATGCGCATGTCCGCCCCGCCGACCCGAAGAAGCTGATCAAGGGCGCGACCGGCGACTGGGAGATCGTGATCGGTCTCGAGATCCATGCTCAGGTCACCTCGAACGCCAAGCTGTTCTCCGGCTCCTCGACCGCCTTCGGCGGCGAGCCGAACGCCCATGTCAGCCTGGTCGACGCGGCGATGCCGGGCATGCTGCCGGTGATCAACGAGGAATGTGTGCGCCAGGCGGTCCGCACCGGACTCGGCCTCAATGCCGCGATCAACAAGCGCTCGGTCTTCGACCGCAAGAATTACTTCTATCCCGACCTGCCGCAGGGCTACCAGATCAGCCAGTTCAAGCATCCGATTGTCGGTGAGGGCGAGATCGCGGTCGATCTCTCGCCGACCGAGCAGATCAGCGTCGGCATCGAGCGCCTGCATCTCGAGCAGGACGCGGGCAAGTCGATGCACGACCAGCACCCGACCATGAGCTTCGTCGACCTCAACCGCTCGGGCGTCGCGCTGATGGAGATCGTCTCCAGGCCCGATCTGCGCTCGGCCGACGAGGCCAAGGCCTATGTCTCCAAGCTGCGCACTATCCTGCGCTATATCGGCTCCTGCGACGGCGACATGGAGAAGGGCAACCTGCGCGCCGACGTCAACGTCTCCGTCCGCAAGGTCGGCGCGCCGCTCGGCACGCGCTGCGAGATCAAGAACGTCAACTCGATCCGCTTCATCGGCCAGGCGATCGAGGTCGAGGCCCGCCGCCAGATCGGCATCATCGAGGATGGCGGCACGATCGACCAGGAGACGCGGCTCTACGATCCCGGCAAGGGCGAGACCCGTTCGCTGCGTTCCAAGGAGGAGGCGCACGACTATCGCTACTTCCCGGATCCCGATTTGCTGCCGCTCGAATTCGACGATGCCTTCATCGCCGAGCTGAAGGCGCAGCTGCCCGAGCTGCCGGACGCCAAGAAGGACCGCTTCATCACCCAGTATGGCCTCTCGCCCTACGACGCCTCGGTGCTCGTCGCCGAGCGCGAGCAGGCTGACTATTTCGAGGCGGTTGCAAAGGGACGCGACGGCAAGGCCGCCGCCAACTGGGTGATCAACGAGCTGTTCGGCCGCCTCAACAAGGAGAGCAAGGACGTCGTGGCCTCGCCGGTCTCGGCAGCGCAGCTTGGCGGCCTCGTCGACCTGATCGGCGAAGGCGTGATCTCCGGCAAGATCGGCAAGGACCTGTTCGAGATCCTTTGGACCGAAGCAGGAAGCGGCCCTTTGGATCCGCGTGAGATCGTCGAGACCCGCGGCATGAAGCAGGTCACCGACACCGGCGCGATCGAGAAGGCGGTCGACGAGATCATCGCGGCCAATCCGGACAAGGTCGAGCAGGTCAAGGCGAAGCCGACCATGCTCGGCTGGTTCGTCGGCCAGGCGATGAAGGCCTCGGGCGGCAAGGCCAATCCGCAGGCCCTGAACGAGATCCTGAAGAAGAAGCTCGGCATCGAGTGACGCAACCCGGTCTCATCATCCGCGACGCGACTGCGGCCGATCTGCCGGCCGTGCGTGGACTTTTGGTCGAGACCTGGCACGCCACCTATGACGGCATCTATGGCTGGCAACGTGTCGCCGAGATCACCAATGCCTGGCACTCGCTCGATGCGCTCTCCGCCCAGCTCGGCCGCGACAGCGGCATCTTCCTGATCGCGCTGCTGGGCGAGGAGATCGTCGGCACAGCTTCGGCGCGGCGGGAGCCGGACCGGGCCGCGATGCTGACGCGGCTCTATGTCTCGCCGGCCCGGCAGGGCGCGGGCATCGGACGCACGCTCCTGCAGGTCGCGCTCGCCTGTTTTCCCGAGGCGCCGGTGGCGCGGCTGGAGGTCGAGAGCCAGAACGAGCTCGCCATCGCCTTCTACGAGCGAATGGGCTTCTTCCTGCAGCGCCAGGCCCGCTTCGACGGGCGCGAGGACACGCCCAACACGCTGATCATGGCCAAGCGTCTGGTGACGATCTGAGGCCGCCTGGCGAATTCCCCGACGGAGACGACGATGACTGAGACTGCTGCGCTTGCCGGCGTCACCATGCGCGAGGCGCGCCGTGAGGATACCGCGCGGATCGCCACCCTGATCATGCAGGGCGCGGCCGAGCAATCGCGCAGCGGCGAGGAAATCGCCACGGAGGCGAGCCATCCATTCTATCTCGATGCCTTCGACGAGGTCGCAGCCAGCCCGTACAACACGCTCTTCGTCGCCGAACTCGACGGCGAGGTGGTCGGCACTCTCCAGGTCACGGTGATCCCCGGCTTGATCAATCGCGGTCGCAAGCGCGCCAAGCTCGAAAGCGTCCATGTCGATCCGGCTTTGCGCGGCCGCCGCATCGGCGAGGCGATGGTCGCTCACGCGGTCGAGTTCGCCCGCCAGAGCGGAGCGGGCCTGGTCGAACTCACCTCGAACAAGTCGCGCGAGGCGGCGCACCGCTTCTACCGGCGTCTCGGCTTCGACCAGAGCCATGAGGGCTTCAAGCTGGAGCTGTGACGGCGCAGCCTGCATGCCGCGTCCGCGTGGAGCGCGCGGGCGCGGTTCTTACAGGAGCGCCGGTCGAGACCTAGATGTCCCGTCGACCCGTAATAACCCGCGAGGACTGGGACATGTCAGCAGTGCAGGGCAAGCCGATCGATCTCCATTACTGGCCGACACCGAACGGCTGGAAGATCACCATCATGCTCGAGGAAGCCGGGCTGCCCTACACCATCATCCCGGTGAACATCGGCAAAGGCGAGCAGTTCAAGCCGGAGTTCCTGGCGATCTCGCCGAACAACCGCATGCCGGCGATCGTCGATCCCGATGGGCCGGACGGCAAGCCGATCTCGGTTTTCGAATCCGGCGCGATCCTGCAATATCTCGGCCGCAAGACCGGGAAGTTCTATCCGGCCGCCGAGCGCGGCCGTGTCGCGGTCGACGAATGGCTGTTCTGGCAGATGGGCGGATTCGGCCCGATGCTCGGCCAGACCCACCACTTCCGCATCTATGCGCCGGAGAAGGTGCCCTATGCGATCGATCGCTACACCAACGAGGCGAACCGCCTCTACGGCGTGCTGAACAGGCGCCTCGAGGGCCGCGACTACATCTGCGACGACTATTCGATCGCCGACATGGCCTGCGTCGGCTGGGCCCGGGGCTGGGAGCGCCAGGGCCAGGACATCACGCAGTTCCCGAATGTCGGCCGCTGGCTCGACACCGTTCTGGCGCGGCCCGCAGTCCAGCGCGGGCTCAAGGTCGCCGAGGAACTGCGCAACCCGGCCGGAATCTCGACGCCGGAGGAAAAGGCTGTTCTGTTCGGCCAGAAGGCGCGCTGAAGCGCCGACTGGGCACTGCCGTCATGCTCGCCCTTGTGGCGAGCATCCACGTCTTGAACACCGAATTTCGTCGTCGAGGCAAAGACGTGGGTGGTCGGGACAAGCCCGACCATGACGCGGGGAGCGCGGTGCGATCAGTTCGACCGCGACCACTTCACAGAACGGCAGATCAGCCCGCCGAGCACACAGCCGGCGGTGGTCAGGGTGTCGCCCGAGAGCGACATCGTGCCCGAATAGGTCTTGCCGTCCTCGGGGTTGAAGGCGCTGCCGTTCCATTTGCCACCGGCCGCCGGCTTCATATCGTAGAAGATGCGCTGGCCGAGCTTGGCCGGTCCGCTGGCGTCCTTGAGCCAGGAGATCGTGCCGCATACCGCCTCGCCGCATTTGGTGAAGCGCACCTTGGACGCGCCGGTATCGCGCAGCCAGGTGCCGGTGACGTCCTGGGCTGAAGCGGGGATGGCGAAAGCGAGCAGCAGGCCGGCGGCAGTCATAGTCAGGCGAATGGCCATGGCGTTCCTCCTCGGTTGCGGCGATCTCCGTCGCCATATGGTTCAGATGTAAACTATATCTGAGCCCGCGCCGGCTTCAAGATGCCTTCTCACATGACCTCGGCAACCGCGATGACCTTGGGGCAAGGTGAATCCGAAGTTGACGCCTCCGCCGGGGCCGAATTTGGAGCCCATTGTAATCATTGAAAAATTCGACGCGCGAACCTGAATCGAATCTTGCTTTAACCGCTCGTTTGCGACTCGTTGAGCTTCGATTCATCGCAAATTTTAGCGGAGTCTTTTACCGGCCGGAACGAACCTCTCCTCACAAGCCGCGGCCTCCAAACGGGCCGGCATCGAAGGAAAACAGGGGTATTTGTCATGGCACGCATGGAAATGAGCGCGATCCCGGCCTCGCTGGCGATCCCGATGGAAGCATCCGCCGACGCCTATTACGAGCTTGGCCTGATGCATGCGTCCGGCCGCTCCGGCCCGGTCGATTTCGTCGCCGCGCAGACCTGGTTCAACGTCGCCTTCGCCAAGGGCTGCGCCCGCGCCGCAACGCATCGCAGCGAGCTGGCACTGGAGATGAATCGCGACGAGGTCGCCGAGGCCTTACGCGAGGCGCGTAGGTTCCTGACCCGGCACTGAGCTTCAGGCACGCAGCCGCGCCATCGTCAGCGCATCGACGTAAGCGCCGGCGCGGAAAGCGAAGGCGCGCAGGAGCCCTTCGGGTTCGAAGCCGAACTTGCGGTAGAGCGCGATCGCCGCCGCATTGTCGGCATAGACCGTCAATTCGAGCCGCTTCAGGCCGAACCAGTTGTCGGCAGCATCGACAAGTTCGCCGAGCAGCGCCGTGCCGACGCCGGTACCGTGATGATCGTCATGCACGCCGATGCCGATATAGGCGACATGTGCCCGCCGGCCGCGATAACGTTCGAATCCGGCCTGGCCGATTAGCTCGCCATCGCGCAGCGCGACGATGTTGAGCCCTTCAGTATCCGGATTCTCCAGCCAACGCCGCGTCACTTCGGCCCGTTGATAGGGCAGGCGCAAGGTCCCGGCGCGAAAGCCCGGCAGATTGACCAGCGCTGTCAGCGCGTCCAGATCATCGCTGTGCGCAGCCCGGATCAGCAGCCGGCTGGAGCCGGGCGGCTGTTCCGCTTCATTGGCTTGATTGGTTCTTCCAAGGGGCATGTCTGCTCTCCGAGACAACCGTGAGAGCCGAATTCCACCGAACCCTGCTCGCCATGGCAGGGTTTGTGGGGATGATCGCGGCGCGCTTAGCGCAATGCCGATCCCGCACACCCTTCCAGGTGCGTCGACATCAGGATTACGAGGGCGGTTGCGGCGATCATGTCGCTGATCATAACGGTAGATCGTGCGCCGACAAGGCCGTCGCAGCCTTGTGGCACGGGGAGGGCGCCGCTATAAGCGCGCCGCATTCCCTGATTTTCCCGCAAGGATAATAACGATGGCTGTCCAGCGTACCTTCTCCATTCTCAAGCCCGATGCGACGAAGCGCAATCTCACCGGCGCGGTCAACGCGGTCATCGAGAAGGCCGGCCTGCGGATCGTCGCGCAGAAGCGCATTCAGATGACCACGGCGCAGGCGCAGACCTTCTACGCCGTTCACAGCGCTCGGCCCTTCTTCGGCGAGCTCGTCGAGTTCATGACCTCCGGCCCGGTCGTCGTGCAGGTCCTCGAGGGCGAGGACGCGATCGCCAAGTACCGTGAGGTCATGGGCGCGACCAACCCGGCCAATGCCGCCGACGGCACCGTCCGCAAGCTCTTCGCTCAGTCGGTCGGCGAGAACACCGTGCATGGCTCGGATGCGCCAGAGACCGCGGCGATCGAGATCGCGCAGTTCTTCGCGGGCAACGAGATCGTCGGCTGAGCCGGCTTTCAGTCCCCTGAAACGAGAAGGGCGGGTCCGATGGACCCGCCCTTTTTTGTTTCGCCAATGAGGCGTCTCAGAACCCCAGGTCGAAGGCGTAGCTCGCCGAGATGCCGAAGGTTACGGAGTCGCGGTCGCCGAAAGCCTTGACGATCGGTGCCTTGGCGGCGTCGCCCATCAGGCGCTTGTACTCGACATAGGCGGTGGTCTGCAGCTTGTCGGACCAGTGATAGGTCGCCTGCGCAATCGCGCCGACCGAATGGACGCCGGCATTGTAACGCTGCAGGAGGCCGCCATTGCCGGCGGTGACGCCGCCGAAATAGGTGCGGACATAGTCGGCGCCGACGATCGTCATGCGCGGGCCGACGCCGAGCGACCAGGCGCCGATGCGCTGGAAAACGTCGACCTTGGCCTCGGCTACCATCGCATCATGCGCGACGATGCCGCGGCGCAGGTCGACGCGGGTGCGCAGCCAGGAGGTCGGGTAGAACTCGATGAAGGCGCCGGCCTCGGCGCCGAACTTGGTGTCCGGCACGCCCATGGCGCGCAGGGCAACATTGGTGTCGGCCTTGCGCTCCCAGAGCAGGTTGCCGGAGAAGCCGACGCGCCAGGCCTGGCCCGAGAAGAAGCCGATGCTGATCGCATCATCCTCGGAGGTCCACCAGGTGCTCTTGGTGCCGCGGCCCAGCGAGATCACCGGCCGCGGCCGGAAGACGTAGTCGTTCGAACCGCTATAATCGGGCTGGTAGCGCAGGCCGGCGCCGAGCGTCAGGTGCCAGTTCTGCACCGGCTCAGGCGATGTGTACTGGCTGTACTGCGAGGATTGTGCCTTCGCCGGGGCGCTCAGCGCCAAGGAAAGACAGGCGGCCGCAAGGCCGGCAAGGAACGCAACGCAACGCATCGTCAGAACTCCGGCGCCTGAGCGCCTTGGACTACTCGGATATGTGCAACTTGAATCATTAGTCTTAACCCGGAGTTGACGAGCGCCTGCCTGCGACAACGCTGCTCGTATGGCTGATGGCCCGGCCGAATCCCCAGCCGCCGGAGACTGGCACCTTGCCCGGTTGCAGGCTGGCAATGCAACCGCCCCGCTTCCGCAGACACTGGACCTGTTCTAGGAAGGGGGCATGACAGAGCTTCCTCGCATCGCACGCCTGCCCTCGGTCTGCCCGCATGACTGCCCCTCGGCCTGTTCGCTCGAGGTCGAGGTTATCGACGGCAAGACGATCGGCCGCGTCCGCGGCAACAAGCGCCAGAGCTACACCGACGGCGTGATCTGCGCGAAGGTCGCCCGCTACGCCGAGCGCATCCATCATCCGGACCGGCTGCTCCATCCTCTGCGGCGGGTCGGGCCGAAGGGCTCCGGCGCCTTCGAGCGCATCTCCTGGGGCGAGGCGCTCGGTGAGATCGCCGAGCGTTTCCTGGCGATCGAGGCCGAGCACGGCAGCGAGGCGGTCTGGCCCTATTACTACGCCGGCACCATGGGGTTGGTGATGCGCGACGGCATCAATCGCCTGCGCCATGCCAAGCGCTATTCCGGCCAGTTCTCGACAATCTGCACCACCACCGCCTGGACCGGCTTCATCGCCGGTACCGGCAGGCTCGCCGGGCCGGACCCGCGCGAGATGGCGAAGTCGGACTGCGTCGTGATCTGGGGCACCAATGCTGTGCACACCCAAGTCAACGTCATGCACCACGCCATCAAGGCGCGGAAGGAGCGCGGAGCCAAGATCGTCGCGATCGACATCTACCGCAACGCCACGCTCGACCAGGCCGATCTTGCACTTGTGCTCAAGCCCGGCACGGATGGTGCGCTCGCCTGCGCCGTGATGCATGTGCTTTTCCGCGACGGCCACGCCGATCGCGACTATCTCGCTCGCTTCGCCGATGCACCCGACGAGCTCGAAGCGCATCTTGCCACCCGCACGCCGGAATGGGCGGCGGCGATCACCGGCCTCTCAGTCGCCGAGATCGAAGAGTTCGCCACGCTTGTCGGGACGCGCAAGAAGAGCTTCTTCCGACTCGGCTATGGCTTCGCCCGTCAGCGCAACGGCGCGGTCAACATCCACGCCGCCTCCTGCATCCCGACCGTGACCGGCGCCTGGCAGTACGAGGGCGGCGGCGCCTTCCACTCGAACAGCGGCATCTACAAATGGCGCAAGGGCCTGATCGAGGGGCTCGACAAGGTCGACCGCACTGTGCGCCAGCTCGACCAGTCGCAGATCGGCCGTGTGCTGACCGGCGATGCCGAGGCGCTGCGCCAGGGCGGACAGGTCAGGGCGCTGTTTATCCAGAACACCAATCCGGTCACAGTTGCCCCCGAGCAGGAGCTGGTGAAGCGCGGCTTTGCCCGCGATGACCTCTTCACCGTCGTGCACGAGCAGTTCATGACCGAGACCGCGCTGATGGCCGACATCGTGCTGCCGGCAACGCAGTTCATGGAGCATGACGACCTCTATCAGGGCGGCGGCCACCAGCACATCATGTGGGGCGGCAAGCTCGTCGATCCGCCGGGCGAATGCCGCTCGAACCATGAGGTTATCTGCGCTCTGTCTCAACGTCTCGGCGCCGAGCATCGCGGCTTTACGATGACGCCGCGCGAGATCGTCGATTGGACCTTGCAGGAGACTGGCCGCGGCACGCTCGAGGAGCTGGTCGCCAATGATTTCATCGACGTGCAGCCGGATTTCGAGACGGCACATTATCTGAACGGCTTCGGCTGGCGCGACGGCAAGTTCCGATTCAAGCCGGACTGGACCAACGTCCCGAACAGCAATGCCGGCCTCGTCGGCCCGCACGAGACGCTGCCCTCGCTGCCCGATCATTGGGGCGTGATCGAGCAGGCGGATGAGGAGCATCCGTTCCGGCTCGCCACCAGCCCGGCTCGCAACTTCCTGAACTCGAGCTTCACCGAAACGCCGACTGCCAGGAAGAAGGAGGGCACGCCGACGCTGATGCTGCACCCGGACGATGCGGGCGCGCTCGGTATCGCGGCTGGCGATCATGTCACCGTCGGCAACCAGCGCGGCACGGTCGAGCTCGACGCGGTCTTGTTCGACGGGTTGGTGCGCGGCGTCGTTATCGCCGAGTCGATCTGGCCGAACGGCGCTCATCGCGGCGGCCGAGGCATCAACACCATCACCGGCGCGGATTCACCGGCGCCCTATGGCGGCGCCGCCTTCCACGACAACAAGGTCTGGATTCGCAAGGCGGTGTGACCTTTGCGTCATTGCTTTTTCGCTGGTGCTGTGGACGATCCGCGCCGCGCGACGGCACAGCCTGTCGAGTGGGGATTCGGGAGTCTCCCGGGCTCAGCCGCGGAAACGGACAATGCAAGCGATGATGAAGCGGCGGGTTGGGGCGGTCGTCTGGGCCGCGGGATTGTCCTTGTTGATGTCTGCCGGTGCGGCAATGGCCGCCGGCAGCACGAGCGCGCTGCCGGCGCCGGATCCGACGGCGAAGAACCTGACGCCTTACATGATCCAGCTGCGCGCCTTCGATGCCTGCCTGGTCACCCAGTCGCGGCTGATGAGCACGACGCGCGAGGCGGTGCACACCCCGTGCAGCTGCTACGCGAAGGGCACGGTCAACGCCATGACCAAGGATGAGCTCCAGGCCTTCCGCGACACCGGCTATTTCAACGACTCGGCCCGCGAGAAGGGCTACGACTTCATCGACCGCTGCAAGCTGAAGCGGCCTTGAGCACAGCGCGGCTCATGCCGCGCTCGCTGCATCGGCGTTGAAGTAGCGCTCGCGCATCCGGCCGGCATAGGCGACCAGGTTGGCGTGGTCCTGCAGCGCGTCACGCAGGGGCGAGTCGAAGACCTCGCACAGCCCGGCGATCATGAAGGCACCGAGTGTCGCATCGGCGCCGCTCGGATCAGGGCCGGTGAGATAAGGGTTTCCGCCGAGAATGCCGGCGAGCGCCTCCAGCGCCCGCTTTGCCAGCGCGAGCCGCTCCGCGTCGCTGTGCCGGCCCATGCCGTGGCCATGCAGGCTGCGGCGGACCTGGCGCTTGATCATGGCGACGACCAGCGGCCGCAAGGGCGCCGGCACGGCGTCGAAGAAGCGCCGCGGCCCACGGTCGAAATTGGCGGGATTAGCCCAGCGCTCCTGCACCACCATCCAGTACATGTGGTCCTCGAGCATCTTCTCGACGGCCCAGGCGGTACCGCGCTGCTCGGCGGAGAGGCCCTTGTCGAAGTCGATCCCGTGCGCCTGTTCCAGATGCACGCGGATGAAGGTCGTGTCGGGGACGATCTTGTCGCCGTCGCGCAGCACCGGGAACTTGCCTTTCGGCGCCTTCTGCAGATTGCCGCGAACCCGCCGGTAGGGCAGGCCGGACATCTCCATCAGGATGATGCCCTTCATGCAGAACGGGCTGGGGTCCGGTTGACCGAAGGCGGGCCCGAACACGTGAAGCTCCAGCATTTGTCTTCCCCGGCCAATGCGTTTCGGTATGCAGCATGCGCTGCTGCCACACTCCTGACATTTGATGTCAGGGCGAGTAGAGCAAGATCACCTTACGCCATCTCTCTCTAAGCGGAACCTCGCCATGCAGCGCGCTGAACGCTTGCTCGATCTGATCCAGGGGCTGCGCCGCAGGCGTCGACCCGTCACCGCCGAGACGCTTGCCTCCGAGCTCGATGTCTCGGTCCGCACCGTCTATCGCGACATTGCCGCCCTGCTGCGCCAGGGCGTTCCCGTGCGCGGCGAGGCCGGCATCGGCTATGTCCTCGACGCCGGCTTCGATCTGCCACCGCTGATGTTCTCGCCCGACGAGATCGAAGCCGTGCTGATCGGCATGCGCTGGCTGTCCGAGCGCGCCGACCCGACGCTGGCGCGTGCCGCCGAGGACGTGGTCGCCAAGGTCGCGGCGGTGCTGCCGCCGCACTTACGCCCGATCCTGCTCGACGGCGCCTTGTTCGCGCCGGCCTATTGCAAGGATTCCGCGATCGTCGACCAGGTCGATGCCGCGGCGATCCGTGCCGCCATCCGCAATGGCCGCAAGCTCGACATCAGCTATCGCGACGAGGCTGGCGCGCAATCGCAGCGGATGATCTGGCCGATCGGCATGACCTTCTTCGACCGGGTCCGCGTCGTCATTGCCTGGTGCGAGCTCAGGCAGGCCTTCCGCCATTTCCGCACGGACCGCATCGCCGAGCTCACCGCTCGCGAGGAGCGCTACCCGGCCCGCCGCGCCGACCTGTTCCGGCGCTGGCAGAAGGAAGAGCAGGAGGCCGCGGCGAGGCGGGCAATGGAGCAGCCGAATCTCCGAGGCGAGCCGACAGCGGTGGCGTAGTCGGACAGCCACGCGTCGAAGCGGGGCTTTACGGCGCTTTCCGTTCGTCCAGTGCGCGCAGGCTTTCCGCGGCGGGTGCAAGGCCGGCCTGTGCGGCCTGCTCATACCAACGCCGGGCTTGCGCCAGGTCTTGTGCGCCACCTTGGCCCTTCTCCAGCAAGATGCCGAGATTATACATCGCGGTCCTCTCGCCGCCTTGTGCGGCCTTCTCGAACCAGCGCCGCGCTTCCGGCAGGTCCTGCTGGCCGCCCAGGCCGCCCTCCAGCATGGCGCCGAAGTTGCTCATCGCCCTTATCTCGCCGGCCCGTGCTCCCGCCTCGTACCAGCGTCGCGCCTGCGGCAGATCCTCCGGCCCGCCCGCGCCCATGCGCAGCATGTCGGCGAGATTGTTCATCGCGCCCGAATGGCCGGCTTGAGCACTTCGCTCGAGCCAGAGCCGGGCTTGAGGTCGGTCCTGCGGCCCGCCGCGCCCCTGTGCCAGCATGATGGCAAAGTTGTTCATGGCCTCGGGAGCGGTATCCTTGAAGAGCTCGGCGATCCAGCGCCGGGCACTTGGCAGGTCGCGGGGCATGTCCGGGCTCTTGATGCGGTCGAACTGAAGCATCACGCTTCGTTCGCCCTCTTGGGCGGCCTTTTCGAGCCAGCGCCGGGCTTCCACTTCGCTCTGCGGCCCGCCCAGCCCGCTTTCGAGCAGCCGCGCCGAATGATACATGGCGTCGTCGTTGCCGGCCTTCGCTGCGGCGTCATACCAGTGCCGTGCATCCGGCAAGCTCGAAGGGCCGCCGAGCCCACCCTCCAGCATCCGGGCGAAGTCGTACATCGCCCAGGCATATCCGGCTTTCGCTGCCTGCTCGTACCAATGCCGCGCCTGCGGCAGGTCTTGTGGCCCTCCCTGGCTCCTGTCGAGCATGAGGGCGAAGAAATACATCGCCTCCGGATTGCCTGCCTGTGCGCCCTTCTCGAACCAACGCCGAGCCTCCGGCCGGTCCTCCACGCCATCAAACCCAAGCCTCAGCGACTTGCCGGCCTTGACCATGGCCGTGACATGACCTGCATCGGCCGCTTGGCGATAGGCTGCGAGCGCCTCTTCACGGCGCCGTGCACGATCATAGGCGCGGCCGAGTTGATAACGCAGTCGGCGAAGGTCCGGCCGTTCCTCGACGGCAGCCCGGCAAGCGACGATGGCGTGATCATCGCGGCGCGAAAATGCTCGGCCTATGGTGCTCGCAATGTCCGGGACCGCGTGAACTCGTTCTGTATCATCCGGATCGCCGGCGAGCGCGTCGCAGCTGCGCACATTCGCGTTGTCCTCAGCGGACGAACCGTGGGGCGATCCTTGCGCCAGCACCGCGCTGGCATAGTCGGAGAGTGGCTCCCGCAGCGTATACGCCAGCAGGCACGCGCTGATTGCGAATGATATCCAGGATACTGCACCTGAAATCCGAGGAGATATCGCCAAGTCCGCCCCCCGATACAACGCTCGGTTGCGGTGATTGCATCGCTACATGCCGGCTGTCGAGGCGACTTTGCCGGGATAGTTAGCGGCGGAGCTATGAGGTCGGGTCTATCCGCTCAGTTCAAATTAATCTGGCGGTAACGGGCCTCTAGGCGCTCAAGGCCGCCCCGTCTTCCAGCCTGGCCGCCCCGGACGCCACAAGCGCGAGCCCCTCCGGATAGATCTTGTGCTCCTGCTCCAGCACCCGCGCTGACAGGCTCGCCTCGTCGTCGCCGGGCAGGACAGGCACCTTCGCCTGCAGGATGGTCGGCCCGGCATCGAGCTCGGGCACGACGAAGTGAACCGTGCAGCCATGCTCGGCGACGCCTGCCTCGAGTGCCCGGGCATGGGTGTGCGTGCCGCGGAAGTCCGGCAGCAGGGACGGGTGGATATTGATCAGCCGGCCCTGCCAGCGCGTCACGAACCAGGGCGTCAGCACCCGCATGAAGCCGGCGAGCGCGATGAGCTCGACCTGGCCCGCTCGCAGCACGTCGTCGAGCGCACGCTCGAAGGCTTCGCGATCTTTGCCGAAGAGGCGGTGGTCAACACTGGCCGTGGCGATACCGGCGGCGGCAGCTCGCTCCAATCCGCCGGCATCCGGCAGGTTGGCGGCGACGAGCACGATCTCGGCCGGGAAATCGGCGGCCTTGGCCGCTTCGATCAGCGCGACCATGTTGGAGCCGCGCCCGGAGATCAGGATCGCGGTCCGTGCCCGCCTCGTCGCCTTGCTCACAGGGCGAGCTTGCCGCGATAGATAACGGCTTCGTCGGCACCGCGCGCCGTGACCTCGCCGAGCCGGACCGGCTTTTCGCCGGCCTCGGTCAGCGCCGCCATGACGGCCTCCGCCTGCGCGGCTTCGGCGACGACGATCATGCCGATGCCGCAGTTGAAGGTGCGCAGCATCTCGCGCTCGGCGACGCCGCCGACCTTGGCGAGCCAGCCGAACACCGGCGGCACGGCGATCGCCGGCAGATCGATCGCGACGCCGAGTTCATCGGGCAGGACGCGCGGGATGTTGTCGGGGAAGCCGCCGCCGGTGATGTGCGCCAGTGCCTTGATGCCGGGCGCCGCCTTCAGCGCCTGCAGCAGGCTCTTCACATAGATCCGGGTCGGCTCCAGCAGCGCCTCGGCCAGCGTCTTGTCCGATGCGAACGGGGCGGGGGCCTCCCAGGCGAGGCCCGACAGAGCGACGATACGGCGGACCAGCGAGTAGCCGTTCGAATGCACGCCCGAAGAAGGCAGGCCGAGCACGACGTCGCCGACGGCGAGATCGGCGCGCGGTAGAAGCGTACCGCGCTCGGCCGCGCCGACGGCAAAGCCGGCGAGATCGTAGTCGTTGCCGGCATACATGCCCGGCATTTCGGCGGTCTCGCCGCCGATCAGGGCGCAGCCGGCCTGGCGGCAGCCCTCGGCGATGCCGCGGACGATCTCGACGCCGGCCTTCGGGTCGAGCTTGCCGGTGGCATAGTAGTCGAGGAAGAGCAGCGGCTCGGCGCCCTGCACGACGAGGTCGTTGACGCACATGGCGACGAGGTCGATGCCGATGGTCGAATGCCGGCCGCTCTCGATCGCGATCTTGACCTTGGTGCCGACGCCATCATTGGCCGCGACCAGGATCGGGTCGGTGAAGCCGGCGGCCTTCAGGTCGAACAACCCGCCGAAGCCACCGATCTCGGCGTCGGCGCCGGGCCGGCGCGTCGAGCGCACCAGCGGCTTGATCGCGTCGACCATGGCATTGCCGGCATCGATGTCGACGCCCGCCTGCGCATAGGTCAGCCCGTTGGCGCCCGGTTTGGTCATCGGCTTCGCTCCTTGGAGCCCGCTTTACCGATCACGTCGCTTCGACCTGATCGGATCCGGCTCATGCTGCGCGAGCGAATAGGCAAGGCCAGGGCCGCGGGCAAGCCCTTCCGCGAAAGCGTTTCGCACTTCTCCCGCCCATGTTCTACCCTGAGCTGCGATTCCGTCGGCAGGTTTCCCGCGATGACGCTTCCGAACCTGATCACGATCGGCCGCCTGATCCTGGTGCCGCTGGTGATCGTCATGATCGTCAATGCCCGCTGGGACGAGGCCTTCTTCCTCTTCGTCGCGGCCGGCGTTTCCGACGCCATTGACGGTTTGATCGCCAAGCGCTTCGACATGCGGAGCGAGCTCGGCGCCTATCTCGACCCGCTCGCCGACAAGGCCCTGATCGTCTCGATCTACATCACGCTCGCCATCGTCGGCATCATCCCGGTCTGGCTGGTGATCGTCGTCGTCTCACGCGATCTGATGATCGTCACCGCGGTGATCCTGTCCTGGCTGATGGCGAGGCCGGTGACGATCGCGCCGATCGTCGTCAGCAAGCTCAACACCGCCGCCCAGCTCGTCTTCGCGGCGTTGGTGCTCGGCTCGAAATCCTTCGGCATCGACGCCGGCGCCGTGATGCCGGCGGCACAGATCATCGTCGCAACCTTGACGCTGGCCTCTATGGGCGCCTACCTCGCCCTCTGGCTGCGGCACATGGCAGGCTGATCCAGCACCTTGGATGATCCGGGACGGATCACCATAATCAGGGCGCCGCGAGGCGGCCCCGTAGAGGCGAGTGCATGAGTCTTCAGCGTCAACTGCTCTTCTGGGCGCTCGCCCTGGCCATCCTCGTGCTTGGGCTGATGCTGTTCAGGGACGTGCTCCTGCCCTTCATCGCGGCGCTGGCGCTGGCCTATCTGCTCGATCCGCTCGCCGACCGGCTCGAGCGCTGGGGGCTCAGCCGGCTCACTGCCACGATCGCGATCCTCTGCCTCTTTCTGCTCGTCTTCGTCGTCGGGCTGGTGCTGCTGGCGCCGCTGCTCAGCCAGCAGCTCGCCGGCCTGGTGGCGCGCTTGCCGAGCGATGCCGCCAAGCTGCAGGCGCTGATCATGGAGCGCGGCGCGCCGCTGATCGAACGGTTCGGCGGCGCCAAGCTCGCGCAGGACGCCCAGAGCTCGCTCGGCAATCTCGTCGGCGAGGCGACGAACTGGGTCGGCAAGCTGCTGGGATCGCTCTGGTCGGGCGGCACCGCGATCCTCGGCGTGTTCTCGCTTTTGGTGCTGACCCCGGTCATCGCCTTCTACCTGCTCGCCGACTGGGACCGCATGGTCGCGACGGTCGACAGCTGGCTGCCGCTCGATCATCGCGACACGATCCGCGGCCTGCTGCACGAGATGGACACAGCCATCGCCGGCTTCCTGCGCGGCCAGGCACTGGTCTGCCTGCTGCTCGGGACTTTCTATGCGATCGGGCTATCGCTGGTCGGCGTCAATTTCGGCGCGCTGATCGGCATCATCAGCGGCTTTCTCTCCTTCATCCCCTATGTCGGCTCGCTGACTGGGCTCGTACTCTCGGTCGGCGTTGCGACGGTGCAGTTCTGGCCGGACTGGACGATGCCGCTGTTGACGCTCGCCGTCTTCGCCATCGGCCAGTTCATCGAAGGCAACATCCTGCAGCCCAAGCTCGTCGGCGACTCGATCGGCGTGCACCCGGTCTGGCTGATGTTCGCGCTGCTCGCCTTCGGCTCGCTCTTCGGCTTCGTCGGCCTGCTGCTCGCCGTTCCGCTGGCCGCGGTCATCGGCGTGCTGGCCCGCTTCGTGCTGCGGCAATACCTCGCCAGCCCGTATTATCGCGGTCACTCCGGCCAAGTTTCCGCGCCCCATGTCGAGCCCTGAGCCGCCGGTGAAGCCGCGCCAGCTCGCCTTCGACCTGCCGGTCGACAGCCGGCACGGCGTCGAGGATTTCCTCATCGGCCCGTCGAACGAGCAGGCCTATGGCCTGATCGAGAGCTGGCCGAACTGGCCGGCATCCTGGTTGCGCCTGGTCGGACCGGAAGGGGCGGGCAAGACCCATCTCGCTGCGATCTGGGCAGCGCGCGCCCATGCCTGGACGCTGTCCGCCGCAGAGCTCGACGAGGCCAAGGTGCCGCATCTGACCTCCGGCGGCGCCTTGGTGATCGAGGATTGCGACCGCGCTCCGCTTGATGAGCCGGCGCTGTTCCATCTGCTCAACGCCACCAAGGCACGCGGCGCCACCGTGCTGCTGACGGCGCGCACCGAGCCGGGACAATGGGGGCTGAAGGTGCCGGACCTGCTCTCGCGCCTGCGACTGGCCCCGCAGGCAGAGATCGCACCGCCCGATGACGCGCTGCTGCGCGCGCTGCTGGTCAAGCTCTTCGTCGACCGTCAGCTTATCGTCGATACTGGCACGATCGAGGCGCTGGCGCTCAGGATGGAGCGCTCGTTCGCCGCGGCGCGCGATCTCGTCGATGCGCTCGATCGGCTTTCGCTCGAGCGTGGCCGGCGCGTCACCCGCGCCATGGCCACCGAGGTCGTCGCCTCGCTTTTCCCGGACGAGTGACCGCTCAGGCCTTCGCCGTATTGGCCGTACCGGTTAGGCGGGCATGGATCGTCTCGATCAGAAGATCATGCGCCCGCGCCGCGATCGCATCGAGCGACGGTGTCTTGACGAACATGGCTGCAGCCTTCTCGGTCAGCTCCTCGCGGCTCGGCAGGGTCGGCATGTGCCACTGCGCAATCGCGTCCTGCGCCTGCGTCTGCATCGCATGCAATTGCTCGGTGGCCCGCGCCTGCAGCGCGACGAGTGCCTCGCGGAATTCGGGCAGCGTCAGCGTCGGCAGATGCAGCTCAGGCAGGCCGGGCACGTTGGCATAGGCGTCGCGCACGGACTGGACGATGCGCTCCACCGGGACGGAGGCGGCGAGCCGCTCGGCCGAGCGCTCGATCACGCGCGGCGGCAGTGCCTGCGAGCGCTCGACGACGGCCTGCGGCGGCGCCTTCAGATCCCAGACCAGGCGCAGCTTCGACAGGCCGAGGATGAGATAATAGGTCGGGTCCCACTGCCACCAGCGAAAACCCTGGCGGACGCTGTACTGGTAGGCGTGGTGGTTGTTGTGCCAGCCTTCGCCCATGGTGATGATCGCCAGCCACCAGTTGTTCCGGCTCTCATCGCCGGTGACATAGTCCTTGTCGCCATGCACATGCGCCAGCGAGTTGATGCAGAAGGTGCCGTGATGGACCGCGACCGTCGACCAGAAGAAGCCGACGAACAGCCCGGTCCAGCCGTCGATGGCGAAGCAGGCGATGGCGAGCAGCACCGCCGGAAGCAGCTCGAAGCGATGCAGGAAGCGCAGCTCCGGGAAACGGGTCAGGTCGGTGACGGTCGAGGTGTCGCAGCGATCATGGCCGTTACTGAAGATCCAGCCGACATGTGAATAGAAGAACGAGGTCAGCACCGGCGAATGCACGTCGTGCTCGGTGTCGGCGAAGCGGTGGTGGTGCCGATGCTTCGAGGCCCACCAGATCACGCTCTTCTGCGCCGTCGACTGGGCGAGGAAAGCGAGCACGAACTGGCCGATCCGGCTGGTCTTGTAGGTCCGGTGCGAGAAGTAGCGGTGGTAGCCGCCGGTCACCGCGAACATGCGCAGCCAGTACAGGCCGAAGGCGAGCCAGAGCGAAGTCGCGCTGACACCGCTCCAGAGCGCCCCGAAGCAGGCGAGATGAGCCAGCACGAAGGGAATGGCCGAAGGGTAGACGATATCGCCGTGGTCGTCGGCGTGCTGGAGCTGCTCTGACAAGTTCGTTCTCTAAAAGTGCGTCTGAAGGCATGCGAGATTCACATGCCGACCAAACAGCAGGGGCGTGACGGGCGCAAGCGCCGTCAGCGTCGCAGCACAGGAAATGGCAGGAAGTTGACGATCAGGCGCAACGCAAAGGCGCCGAGCAGCACGCCGATGAATGGCCAGTACGCCATGTCGATCTGGGCGCGTTTGCCGAAGCTGACCATGAAGCTCAGCCAGATGTACCAGGCGCCGAAGAGGTGCAGCCGGCGCCAGGCGACCCGGCCGATCAAAGCGGCCGTCCGGTCGAAGGAGGTCGCCACCATCGCCAAAATCACGAGATAGGCGCTGCCGCCGGCGAGCAGCATGCTCGACCCGCCAAGTTCAGCGAACAGCTTCGGATCGGTGACGGCGAGCGCGATGATGGCGATGGCGTGCAGGAAATGCGAGACGGCGAAGCCGAGGCCGAGCTGTCGCCGGTTGCGCAATTGCCAGCGCGTCCACGGGTTTGGGCAGGCGCGAAACAGGGCAGACGCGGTGAAGGCGAGCAGGAAGAGGGCGAGCGAGGTCCGCGCCGTCAACCGGATTGCCATCCGGATGCCGTCGCTGCCGCCGGCGGAGGCAAAGGCGGCGAGGGTCGCGATCGTCAGAATAGCGGCGAGCGTGCCCAAAAGGGGCCAGCCCTCCAGACCGGTCGGAAGAGCCGAGCTGCGCTTGTTTTCGTTCGACATAGCCGGTCTCCGCTTGAGTGCCTGTAATATGTAATCGGTGATTACATATCGGCGGCGGCGCGACAATGGATGTAATCGGCGATTACATAATCGTGATGAGTTAGAGTGACGCCTCTGCTCGGCTGCTGCGTGGCGGGAAACTGGTCTAGGCTCGCTGCGATGAGCACGACGAAGGCGAATCGGGTGGGAGCGGGCAAGGCCGCGGTGAGCGCTTCGGCCTATCATCACGGCAATCTGCGCGAGGCTCTGATCGCGCAGGCGCTCGCGCTGGCCGCCGAGGCCGGACTCGAAGCTGTCAGCATTCGGGAGGTAGCGCGCCGCGCTGGTGTCTCACCCGCCGCGCCATTCCGGCACTTTCCTGACAAGGTCGCGTTGATGACGGCGGTGGCTGAGGAGGCGATGGCGCGCTTCCGGGCCGAGATCGCCGCAGCGCTGGGGCGCGAGGTCAGCGACGATCCGATCCGGCGTATCCGCGCGATCGGCACGGCTTTCCTGGACTGGGCCCGGCGCAATCCGACGCATTTCGAGATCATCTCCTCGCGCCGCGCGATCGACTTCGCCGGGTCGGCGTCGCTGGGAGCGGACAACGCCGAAATCCAGGCGCAGATGGTGACGCTGCTCGAGGAGGCGGCTCAGCGCGGGCTCCTGCGCATCGATGACCCGCAGCTGATCCAGATCACCGGGCGCGCGTTGGTCTATGGCCTGGCACGCATGCTGATCGATGGTCAGTTTCCGAGCTGGGGCGTCGCGGAGGCCGAGGTCGAGAGGATGATGGAGCGATCGCTCGATCTCTTCCTCGCCGGCCTGCTGAAGGTCCCGGCGGCCGGAGACCCGGACCGTTCATGACGTTTCGGCCTCGCCTGTCATCGAACCGTCACGCTACGGTGGCTTCAAGGCGAAGGCGGTCGCAGCGGCTGCAAGCAAAACGACACAGAACACAGCTACAGGACCGGCAGTGACACGAGCGGCATCGACAGCGAGAGCGAAGCGAATGACCCAAGATGTGGCGGAAGCGCCGGTCCAGGCGGCTGCGGCCCCGGCTCCGACAGCAGCGGTCCTGCAGATCGATGAGGAGCTTCGGCAGTCACCGAAGCGCTTCATGAACCGGGAACTGTCCTGGCTGCAGTTCAATCGGCGGGTGATGGAGGAGGCCTCCAACCGCAATCATCCGCTGCTCGAGCAGCTGCGCTTCCTCTCGATTTCGGCGAACAATCTCGACGAGTTCTTCATGGTCCGCGTCTCCGGCCTGCGCGAGCAGCTCAAAGCCGGCGTGGTGACACCGAGCCAGGACGGGTTGAGCCCGGCCGAGCAGCTTGCCGCGTTGGGCGAGGGCGTTGCCGCCCTGACCGGCGACCAGCAGACCCGCTGGACCGAGCTCAAGCACGATCTGGAAGCGAATCGGATCGTGCTGCTGCGGCCGGCCGATATCGGCGCACAGGACCGCATCTGGCTGGAAGATCGCTTCCTGCACTATGTCTTCCCGGTGCTGACGCCGCTGGCGATCGACCCGGCCCACCCGTTCCCCTTCATTCCGAATCTCGGCTTCACCATCGCGCTGGCGCTCGAGCGCATCAGCGACGGGCGCGCGCTCGACGCGCTGATCCGCGTCCCGGTGAAGATCGACCGCTTCATCGAATTGCCCGATCTTGCCCGCGAGGGCATCCAGCGCTTCATCATGCTGGAGGATCTGGTCGCGCTCTTCATCGGTAAGCTCTTCCCCGGCTACGAGGTCAAGGGCACCGGCTCCTTCCGCATCATCCGCGACTCCGATCTCGACATCGAGGAGGAGGCGGAGGATCTGGTCCGCGTCTTCGAGACCATGCTGAAGCAGCGCCGCCGCGGCGTCGTCATTCGGCTTGAGCTCCATTCCGACATGCCGGCGCATCTGCGCAGCATGATCATCCGCGAACTCAAGGTCGACCCCGACGAGATCGTCGTCGTCGAGGGCATGATCGGCCTGAACGAACTCTCGCAGCTCGTCGGCGTCGACCGGCCGGACCTGAAGTTCAAGCCTTACAACGCCCGATTTCCCGAGCGCATCCGCGAGCATGGCGGCGACTGCTTCGCCGCCATCCGCCAGAAGGACCTGATCGTCCACCACCCCTATGAAAGCTTCGACGTCGTCGTGCAGTTCCTGCAGCAGGCGGCGCGCGATCCCAATGTCGTCGCGATCAAGCAGACGCTCTACCGCACCTCGTCGAACTCGCCGATCGTCCAGGCGCTGGCCGAGGCCGCCGAGGCCGGCAAGTCGGTGACCGCGCTGGTCGAGCTCAAGGCCCGCTTCGACGAGGAAGCCAACATCCGCTGGGCCAAGGATCTGGAGCGCGCCGGCGTCCAGGTCGTCTACGGCTTCATCGAGCTCAAGACCCACGCCAAGCTCTCGATGGTGGTGCGCCGCGAGGCCGGCCAGTTCGCGACCTATTGCCATATCGCCACCGGCAACTACCACCCGATCACCGCGCGCATCTATACCGACGTCTCCTTCTTCACCGCCGACCCGGTGATGGCTCAGGACGTCGCGCGGATCTTCAACTTCATCACCGGCTATGCCGAGCCTGCCGAGCTGGAACGCATGGCCGTCTCGCCGGTCAACCTGAAGAAGCGCCTGCTCGACGACATCGCCGAGGAGGTCGCGCATGCGAAGGCGGGCCGCAAGGGCGCGATCTGGGGCAAGTGCAACTCGCTGGTCGATCCCGAGATCATCGACGCGCTCTACGACGCGAGCCAGGCCGGCGTGCAGATCGATTTCGTGGTCCGGGGCATCTGTTGCCTCAGGCCGGGCGTGCCGGGCCTCTCCGACAACATCCGCGTCAAGTCGATCGTCGGGCGTTTCCTCGAGCACACCCGCGTCTATGCCTTCGGCGCCGGCCATGGCATGCCCTCGGCCAAGGCCAAGCTCTACATCTCCTCGGCCGACCTGATGCCGCGCAATCTCGACCGCCGCGTCGAGGCGCTGACGCCGATTCTGAACGCGACGGTCCACCAGCAGATGCTCGAGCAGATCATGCTGGCGAACTTTCTCGACAACGAACAGAGCTGGACCATCTTGCCCGACGGCGGCTCGCGACGCATTGTCCCGCCGTCGGCCGAAGAGTCGTTCAACGCCCACAAGTATTTTATGACGAATCCGAGTCTGTCTGGTCGTGGAAAATCTCTCTCGAGTTCGAGCCCGCGCAGCCTCTCCCGCCGCGCCAGCAAGAAGGCCTGAGCGGGCGCCGGGCCGGCTGAGCGTCGGCGACACCGTCGCGATCATCGACATCGGCTCGAACTCGGTCCGTCTCGTCGTTTACGAGAACCTGTCGCGGGCTCCCGCGCAGGTCTTCAACGAGAAGGAGATGGCGGGGCTCGCTCGGCAGGTCGCGTCGACCGGCATGCTGGCGGCGGACGCGATCGACAAGGCTTTGTCGGCGCTCGTGCGCTTCCGCATCCTGTGCGAAGCGATGCATGTCGGACAGTTGCGGGTCATCGCCACGGCAGCGGCCCGCTATGCCTCGAATGGTCCTGACTTCATTAAGCGCGCCGAAGCGGCGGTCGGCCAGCCGATCGAGCTGATCTCAGGCGACCGCGAGGCCTATCTCTCGGCGCTCGGCGTGATCTCCGGCTTCGACCAGCCGCATGGCGTCGTCGGCGATCTCGGCGGCGGTTCGCTTGAGCTCATCTCGGTGGATGGCGATAAGGTCGGGGCCGGGATCAGCCTGCCGCTCGGTGGCCTCGCGCTGATCGACCGCTCCGGGAACTCGATGAAGGCGGCCGAGAAGATCGTCCGCGACGATCTCGACCATCACCCGCAGCTGGCGGCCATGCGTGGCCGCGATTTCTACGCCGTCGGCGGCACCTGGCGCGCGCTCGCGACCCTGCATCAGCGCCAGTCGGGCTATCCGCTCAACGTCATGCACGGCTATATCGTGCCGGCGCGCGAGGCGAGCGACTTCGTCCGCCTGGTCGAGCGTGCCGACGCCTCGATGCTCGAAGCGATCGAGGCCGTGTCCTCCGCCCGGCGCCCGCTGCTCGCCTATGGCGCGCTGGTGCTCGACCAGATCATCAAGCGCGGACGCCCCCGCAATGTGGTGATCTCGGCCAACGGCGTGCGCGAAGGCCTGCTGCACGAGCAGCTCGACAAGGGCGAGCGCTCTGCCGATGCGCTGCTGCGCGGGGCCGAGGATTACAACCGGCTGCGCGCCCGCGATCCGCGTCACGCCGAAGATCTGATCGCCTGGACCAATCAGCTCGTCGCCGGCGCCTATCCGCATGACGATCCGGCGCTGCAGCGGCTCCAACTCGCCGCCTGCCTGCTGTCCGATATCGGCTGGCGCGCTCATCCCGACTATCGCGGCGAGCAGACGCTCAACGTCATCGCCCATGCCTCGTTCAGCGGCGTCGACCATGCCGGCCGCGCCTTCCTCGCGCTGGCGGCGTTCTATCGCTATGCGGGCCTGAAGGCCTCGGCGCCCGCGGTCGAGGGGCTGCGGCGGCTGCTGACCACGCGCCTGCTCGAGCGCATCCATATCCTCGCCGCGGCTTTCCGGGTCGCCTACCTGATCTCCGCCGGTATGCCCGGCATCCTGTCGCGGGCGCCGCTGACATGCGTCGACAGCCGCCTCGTCCTGCGCCTGCCGGACGATCTGAAATCGCTGGCGAGCGAGCGCGTCACGGGGCGGCTGAAGCAGCTCGCGAAGCTGCTCGGACGCGAGATCGATATCCGCTGAGCGGCAGACCCGCTCTAGGTGTTTGATCCCGTCATTCGACGGTGCAGTCTTGTCGGGAACGGAAGGGAGCGCTGTGGGCCAGGTGCACCGGGGGAGCGCCACCACGGCAGCGGCTGTGCGTCGAGCGATGCGACATAGTCAGGAGAGCCTGAGAGACCTCGCCAAGCGGGACCGTGGAGCGGTATGGTGATCCTCGTCACGGGAGCCACGGGCCATGTCGGGCGCGCGGTCGTCGGCAGGCTGGCGTCACTCGGCCACGATGTCGTCGCTATGGTCCGGGGCCGCCAAATTGCCGCCGAATGCCTGCCATCCGAAATCGCCCTGCGCGTTGCCGATTACGAGGATGCCTCTGCCCTGAAGAGGGCTTTCGCGGGCATCGATGAGGTTGTCCTCATATCGAGCGACGGCGACGCGAGCGCGGTCATGCGTCATCACGCCAACGCCATCGAGGCGGCTGCTGCGGCCGGCGCAAGGCATATTATTTTCACCAGCATCGTCGATGTCGATGGTCGGTCGCCGTTCTACTTCGCGCCTGTATATCGCGACGCGGAGCGCCGCCTTGCGGCTTGCAGCGTGCCTTCGACCATCCTCAGATGTGGCCTGTATTGTGAGTTCATTCTCGAATATTGGCTTTTCTCAAGCCAAACGTCGGGAGAACTGGCGCTGCCCGCAGGGGACGGCCGGGTCGCGCCGATCTCGCGTGACGATGTGGCGGCCGCCATTGCGATGGTCGCAGCCGACTCTGACAAATCTCCCAAAATCCATACGGTCACGGGAGATCTGGCGCTGGATTTCGGCGAGATCACCGCCTCTTATGGCGAAACGGTCGCGAGGCAGGTCGGCTATCGTCCCTGCTCCATCGACGAATACCAGGCGTTGGCATCGGCGCAATTTGACGATCCCTGGCCTTGCGCCTTCTCCACCCTGTGCGCTTCGATCGCCGAAGGTCGCTACAGCCGGGTCTCTGACGACTTTGCTGTCCTTACGGGCCGCGGGCCGGAGAGCTTCCAAGACTTCCTCCGTCGCGCGACGTCCGCGACGGAGGCGTAGCCTGCCTCTTGGCCTCTTATCGATGCATCAGGCCTTGAAACGCGGTCGGCTGGATCGATATCCGGCCGATGAACGGGCGATCATGCGCCAGGATGACGAAATAGGCGGCCGAGACCACCACCACATAGAGATGTGCGGCCACGATCTGCATGCGGAAAGCATGGCTGTTGCAGATGATGATCGAGAGCATCGTCGCCGTCGAGATCAGCCACATGGCGCACCATTGCGCCCAGGTGATGCCCGCTACGGAGGCGGCCAGCCGCGCCAGCCGGGCATGACGAATCTCCAGAAGCTGGTTGAGCAGCGGCGCATAGGCCGCCACCTCATTCTGTCGGGACACTAGATGGATCGCGCCGAGCAGGTGCTTTTCCGATTTATCGAAGATTACGTCACTGAGCGGCGTGCTTTTGGCCATGGCCGGCCAATCGACTGCGACGACCTCGCGCAGATAGGTCTGCAGCCCGTTCGTCAGCGCGGATCGTGTGTCCTCGGGCAACACCACCGCGAGAGTTAGCGCGGTCTCCACCGCATCAGCCTCGCGCTGGACTGCGGTACGGGCCGAAACGGCATCGTTCCAGATGCCGGCGGCGGAGAAGGCGACGATCAGGGCGAACAGCCCCCCGCAGGTGTTGATGATGGAATCACGGATCGGCAGCGGCTCGTCCAGCCGGTAGCCGAGGCGCGGGATAGCGAAGCGGACGAGGCCGATCAGAATCCAGCAGGCCGCGATGCTGAGCACCAGCACGGCGAGGAACATCGCCGCCAGTGGCAGTTGATGGAACAGGATGAACACGTCGCCCCCGGAATCTGTCAGCGCTCAGACGACAGCAGCAGACCTCATGGCAGCCTTAGCCGACCGTGACCCGCCCGCGCACGATTCTCAGCGACAGCGAGCCGTTCTTCAGCGCCAGCGCCTTCTCGCCGAAAAGCTCGCGGCGCCAGCCCTTCAGTGCCGGCACGTCGGCCTCGTCGTTGCTGGCAATCTCCTCGAGGTCGTCGCTGGAGGCGATGATCTTCGGCGCGACGCGTTCGGTGTCGGCGGTCGCCTTGAGCAGCACCTTGAGCAGGTCGAGCACGGCGCCGTTGCTCGGCCGGCCGCGCTCGCGCTCGAGCCGGGGCAGGCTGTGCGGATCGAGCGCCAGAGCGCGTTCGACCGCCGCCAGCACCTCGCCGCCGGAGCGCGAGCGCTCGAAGCCGTTCGGCACGGAGCGCAACTCGCCCAGCGCCTCGGCCGAGCGCGGGGCGCGCTGGACGATATCCATCAGCGCATCGTCCTTGAGCACGCGCTGGCGCGGCACGTCGCGATGCTGGGCCTCACGCTCGCGCCAGGCGGCGAGCTCCATCAGCACCGCCAGCTCCTTCGGCTTGCGCAGGCGCCCTTTGAGCCGCTGCCAGGCGTTCTCCGGCTTGACCTCGTAGGTTCCCGGCGAGTTGAGCACCGCCATCTCCTCGGCGACCCAGCTCTCGCGGCCGCTCGCGGCGAGGTCGGCCTGCAGCGCCAGATAGACGTCGCGCAGATGGGTGACGTCGGATTCGGCATAGACCAGTTGCGCCTCGCTGAGCGGGCGGCGTGACCAGTCGGTGAAGCGCGAGGATTTGTCGACGCGCGCCTTGGCCAGGTCGTTGACGAGCTGCTCATAGCCGACCGAGTCGCCATAGCCGCAGACCATCGCCGCGACCTGGGTATCGAACAGCGGCGTCGGCAGCACGCGACCGAGCATCCAGACGATTTCGAGGTCCTGCCGGGCGGCATGGAAGACCTTGACCACGTTCTGGTCGGTCATCAGCGCCATCAGCGGCGCAAGATCGAGACCCTCAGCCAGCGGATCGACCATCACGGCCTCGTCCGGCGAGGCCATCTGGACCAGGCAGAGCTTCGGATAATAGGTCGTCTCGCGCAGGAACTCCGTGTCGACGGTGACGAAGGGGTGCGCGGCGAGGCGGGAGCAGGCGGAGGCGAGCTCGTCGGTGGTGTTGATCAGGTTCATGGCCGGCGCTCATAGCAGATCAGCGCGCGCCATGTCGCGGGCGTTCTTGACAAGCGAGCCGCGCGCGTGTGGTTACGGCGCCAAATCGCTTGCGTGCCCACTACCGGCCGCATGGACGCCCCGGAAAGCTGAACCCGTGACTTTGCACCGTTACCGTTCCCACACCTGCGGCGCGCTCCGCGAGAGCGACATCGGCGCCTCCGTGCGCCTGTCCGGCTGGTGCCATCGCATCCGCGACCATGGCGGCGTGCTGTTCATCGATCTGCGCGACCATTACGGCCTGACCCAGGTCGTGGTCGACCCGGATTCGCCCGCTTTCGCCGATGCCGAGAAGGCGCGCGCCGAATGGGTCATCCGCATCGACGGCAAGGTCAAGCCGCGCCTCGCCGGCACCGAGAACGCCAACCTCGCCACCGGCGCGGTCGAGGTCTTCGCCACGGCGATCGAAGTGCTCGGGCCGTCGGCCGAGCTGCCGCTGCCGGTCTTCGGCGATCTCGAATATCCGGAGGACACGCGCCTCAAATACCGTTTCCTCGACCTGCGCCGCGAGAAGCTGCACAACAACATCGTACTGCGCGGCAAGGTGATCGACTCGCTGCGCCAGCGCATGAAGACATCAGGCTTCTCCGAGTTCCAGACGCCGATCCTGACGGCGTCCTCGCCCGAGGGCGCGCGCGACTTCCTGGTGCCGAGCCGCCTGCATCCGGGCAAGTTCTACGCCCTGCCGCAGGCGCCGCAGCAGTACAAGCAGCTCCTGATGATGGCGGGCTTCGATCGCTACTTCCAGATCGCGCCCTGCTTCCGCGACGAGGATCCGCGCGCCGACCGGCTGCCCGGCGAGTTCTATCAGCTCGACGTCGAGATGAGCTTCGTCGAGCAGGAAGACGTGTTCGCCACGATGGAGCCGGTGATCGCCGGCGTCTTCGAGGAGTTCGGAGAGGGCAAGTCGGTCACGCGCAACTGGCCGCGCATCCCCTATGCCGAGGCGCTGCGCAAATACGGCTCCGACAAGCCCGATCTGCGCAACCCGATCGAGATGCAGGACGTCTCCGAGCAGTTCCGCGGCTCGGGCTTCAAGGTCTTCGCCCGCATCCTCGAAGGCGAGAAGAACCGCGTCTGGGCGATCCCCGCGCCGGGCGGCGGCTCGCGCGCCTTCTGCGACCGGATGAACTCCTGGGCGCAGGGAGAGGGGCAACCTGGCCTCGGCTACCTGATGGTCAAGGAAGACGGCGAGGGGCAGGGGCCGATCGCCAACAACATCGGTCCCGAGCGCGTCGCCGCGATCGTCGCCCAGATGGGGCTGAAGGGCGGAGACGCCTGCTTCTTCGTCGCCGGCGATCCGGACAAGTTCTACAAGTTCGCCGGCAGCGCGCGGAACAAGGTCGGCTCGGAGCTCGGGCTGATCGACGAGAACGCCTTCGCCTTCGCCTGGATCGTCGACTTCCCGATGTTCGAATACAACGAGGACGAGAAGAAGGTCGACTTCTCGCACAACCCGTTCTCGATGCCGCAGGGTGGTCTCAAGTCGCTGCTCGAGGACGATCCGATTTCGATCAAGGCGTTCCAGTACGACATCGCCTGCAATGGCTACGAGCTCGCCTCCGGCGGCATCCGCAACCACAAGCCGGAAGCGATGGTGAAGGCCTTCGAGATCGCCGGCTATGGCGAGGAGACGGTGATCGAGCGCTTCGGCGGCATGTACCGGGCCTTCCAGTACGGCGCGCCGCCGCATGGCGGCATGGCCGCCGGTGTCGACCGCATCATCATGCTGCTTGCCGGTGCGACCAACCTGCGCGAGGTCGCGCTGTTCCCGATGAACCAGCAGGCCGTCGACCTCCTGATGGGCGCGCCATCGCCGGCGAGCCCGAAGCAGCTGCGCGAGGCAAATCTGCGCATCAATCTGCCCGAGAAGGACGCCTGAGCGACCATGGCCTATCTGCCTGCCGGGCGAGCGTTGCTGCTTGCCTGCCTCGTCGCGCTGCCGCTTGGCGCCTGCGTCGCCGGTCATGCCGATTCCACTGCGGGCCGCGCTTCTGCGCTGGCGACGACGGTCTCGCGCGCCGTCGCCTGCAGGGCCGGTTCGCCCCAGCGCACGACGCTGGACCGCTTCATCGCGGCCGAGAAGGCACGCGGCGCGAGCGACGAGCAGCTCGCAGCGGCCCGTTCGGCCTATGTCGGCGTTTCCGAGGCCGAGACGATCAACCAGGATGTCCGTCCGGAACCCTGCACGGCCGAGGAGCGAGCGACGTTGCGGGGCAAGATGAAAGATGTCCGTGCTGGCCGCTTCGAGGCGCTCTGACCGTCCATGACTGCGTCCAAGCCCGGCCTCGCCGCACTCGCGGCCTTGAGTCTTGCCGGCTGCACGATGGCCGGGCCGATGCCCGGCACGCCCGAGTTCACGGCAGTCCAGGTCTCGCGTGCCTATGATTGCGGGCTGAGCGTCGACCGCAGCCGCATCATCGCGCGGCTGCCGGCCGAGCAACGCGGCCGCTTCGTCGCCGCTAATGCGAGCTATGCGGTGAAATCCTACAATGCGCCGCGTCGCTGCGATGCGACCGAGCGCGAACGGCTTCAGCAGGAGCTGCGTCTGGGGGCTCGGCGCTGATCGCCTCTTGCCTCGCGCCGCTCATCCCGCGCAGATGCGGGCCATGAGCTTTTCCGCCGCCGACGTCACCGCCATCGTCGTCAGTTTCGACAGCGCTGAGGTGTTGCCGTCCTGCCTCGCCGCGCTGGCGGGAGAGGGCGTCGCGGCCATAGTCGTCGACAATGCCAGCGACGATGCCTCGGCCGAGGTCGCGGCGCAGCACGGCGCGCAGGTCCTGCGCAACGCCTGCAACGAAGGCTATGGCCGCGCCAACAACCGTGGCGCGCGCGCGGCGGCGACGCCCTTCGTCCTGATCGTCAACCCCGATCTGGAACTGCAGTCGGGCGCGGTTTCGGCCCTGCTGGCGGCGGCGGAGGCTTATCCGGATGCGGCCGCCTTTGCGCCGCGCCTCATCGAGCCTTCCGGCCGTGTCTTCCTGCAGCCGCGCTCGCTGCTCTCGCCTGATCATCTCAATCGGGCTGCCCGAATCACATTGCCCGAGGGCGATGCCTGCCTGCCGTTCCTGTCGGGGGCCTGCCTGCTGCTGCGGCGCGAGGTCTTCCTGGCGCTCGGCGGCTTCGATCCGGCGATCTTCCTGTTCTACGAGGACGACGATCTCTGCCGGCGCCTGCGCGAGGCCGGGCACGCGCTGGTCCATGTCGATGGCGCCAGCGCCCACCATGGCCGCGGCCGTTCCAGTGCGCCGTCGCGGCAGCGGCGCTTCACCGCGCGCTGGCACCTCGCCTGGTCGGAATATCACATGGCGCGCAAGTGGGGCCTGCCTGTGCCCGGTCTGGGCAAGACCATCGAAAATGCAGCCAAGGCAATCGGTTACGGCCTGCTCTTGAATCAGGACAAGATGTACGCGCATGCCGGCTCGGTCGCCGGTGCGCTCGCCGCCCGCGCCGGCCACAGCGCGCTCGCCCGGCAGGGGCTGAACGAGGCGGAGGTCATCGCGTGACGGGTTTCTTGCGTGCCGCCAGCGCCGCCGATGGGCTCATCCTGCCGCACAATCATTTCGGCCTGCTGCGTCTGTTGCTGGCGCTCGCCGTCGTGGTCTCGCATGGCCTCAGCGTCACCACCGGCAAGGTCGAGGACGAGTTGCTGGCCCATTCGACCGGCTTCACGCTCGGCGAGCACGCGGTCAACGGCTTCTTCGCCATCTCCGGTTTCCTGGTGACGATGAGCTATGAGCAGCGCGGCTGGCGCGACTATCTCGTAGCCCGCACCCTGCGCATCGCGCCCGGGCTGATCGCGGCGACGCTCGTCGTCTCGCTGCTGCTCGGCAGCGCGCTGACCAAGCTCGAATTGCGCGCCTATCTCAC
Source organism: Allobosea sp. LjRoot90 (assembly GCF_964254315.1). Classification (NCBI taxonomy): domain Bacteria; kingdom Pseudomonadati; phylum Pseudomonadota; class Alphaproteobacteria; order Hyphomicrobiales; family Alloboseaceae; genus Allobosea; species Allobosea sp. LjRoot90. The sequence continues at coordinate 1,189,795 of NZ_CAXUTF020000001.1, read as the reverse complement.
CGACCCGCAGCTCTGGCGCTTCATCTACGCCACGCTGACCAGCTTCAAGAGCTCGGCGCCGCTTCCGGGCGTCTTCTCGGACAACCCGCTGACGTTCCCGATGGGGACGGTCTGGACCCTGAAATACGAGACCCTGTGCTATCTCGGCGTTCTGGTCATCGGGCTCGTCGGCCTGCTGGCCCATCGCCGGATCGTGCTCGGTCTCTGGGCGGTACTCGTCGTCGCGACGGTGCTGCGCGAGATTCTCGCGCCGGACGGGTCGAAAGGCCTTGAGACGGCGCTGCGCCTGCCGCTGATCTTCCTGACCGGCGGGCTCGTCTATCTCTGGCGCGAGCGCGTGCCGCTGTCGCTGCCCGGCCTTGTCGTCGCGCTCCTGGTCGTGGCGCTTGCCCAGGGTACGCCGGCCTACAAGGCGCTGCTCTATCTCGTCACCGCCTGGGGCGTTCTGGTGCTGGCGCTGGCGCCGTCGCTGACCCGCTGGCGCAGCGAGCCGCCCGCCGACCTGTCCTATGGCGTCTATCTCTATGGCTGGCCGGTGCAGCAAGCCTTCGTCGCGGTCTTTCCAACGGTCGGGGCGTTGACGCTGTTCGGGCCGTCGCTCGTGGTGACGCTGCTCGTCGCAGCATTGTCCTGGTACCTGGTCGAAAAGCCGGCGCTTAGGCTCAAGCGCCGCCTGCTGAAGCCTGCCTGATCGCCGCCGCAAGCTCGTCGACGCGCTCTGACATCAGCAGCGGCAGCAGCTGCGAAACCTTTTCCGGCGGCAGATCCCACCAGCGGCTCGCCAGCAATGTCTCGACCTGTGCTTCAGGCAGGCGCAGCCGCACCACCCTGGCCGGGTTGCCGGCGACGATCGCATAGGGCGGCACATCGCGGGTCACCACGGCCCGTGCGGCGACGACGGCGCCATGGCCGATCGTTACCCCCGACATGATCATCGCCTGCGAGCCGAGCCAGACATCATGGCCGATGGCGACATCGCCGCGCGTCGCGTCATGGCCGCTCATCTCGCGGGCCGCCGGCCACAGGCCGGGCAGGGCGGGGAAGGGATAGGTCGTCGCCCAGTCGGTGCGATGATTGCCACCGAGAAAGATCTCGACACCGTCGGCGATCGAGCCGTAGCGGCCGATCGAAAGCCGCGCCCCGCTCTCCGGAAACCGGACCTTGGGCCGGCCATAGGTGAAGGCGCCGATCGTGATCTGCCCTGGCCGGCGCGCCAGCAGCTTGGCGAGATGGATGCGCGTCTGGTTGTCGGGGTTGACCCAGCGACGCAGGAAGCTGCGCGGGCCCGCGGGCAGGCCGGCCCACCAGATCGCAACCGTGCCCGGGCGCCAATCGGCGTCCGGGCTGGAGAGGTCGTGCGGGGTCAAGCCGTCCGCCTCACTCGGCGGTGGCCTGGACGTCGATCTTGTCGAAGATCTCGGTCGGGTCGCCGAGCGTGATGACGTCGGCGAGGCCGAGCCCGCTCGCGGTCTTGGCGTTCGCCTTGACGGTCAGCGTGCCGGGCTTGGCGACGAAGCGGGCGATCGCATTCGCCAGCACCTTGGCGCCGTCCGAGGGGCCGAGGATGGCAGCGAGGCCGAGGCTCGCCATCATGCCGTATTCGCGGCGCACGTCCTCGACCTTGCGCTTCGACTTCTTCGCCTCGTTCTCGATCAGCTTCTCGGCGAGGCCGAGATTCTGCAGCTTGAGCTCGACATTCTTGGCGGTCGCGCCGAGCAGCGCCACCTGGGCCAAGGCGAGATCGCCGGAGAAGACCTCCTTGCCGACATTGCCGAGCATGCCGGTGGCATCGAGTCTGGCCATGCCGACCCCGCCGAGCGAGAGCGTGCGGATGGCGAACTCCTTGCTCGCCTCCTGCCAGGCAAGCGCAAGCTTCGCCGAGAGGTCGATGTTGCGGTAGCCCATCGCCAGCAGGTCCTTGGCGGCGGGGTTGTCGGCGCTCTCGACGATCGGGAAGGTGATCTTGTCGAGCGTCAGCGCCATGTCGGTTGGAATGCCGTTGACCTGTTCGCCGGCCTTGAGCTCGAAGCTGCCGAGGCCGACCTGAATCGGCGCACCAGCCGGGCGACCGCGCTTGCCGTCCTGCGGCACGCTCATCTGCACGCCATTCATCTTGACCGTGCCGAGTTTCGGGATGAAGCGGCGGAGGTCGAGCGTCTTGAGGTCGACGGCGGCATCGCCGAGCGCCTTGACCTCACGCACCACGCTCTCGAACGAGAAGCCGGAATAGCCGAGCGAGGCGATCGTCCCCTTGGCTCCGCTGCCCTCGAACTGCAGCCCCTCGATCACCACGCCGGACTTTTCCGGCGTGGCCGCGCCAAAGGCCATGCGCGCGATGCGCATATCGACGGGCTCGGCCTTAGCGCCGGGCTTTGGCGGTGTCTTCAGCGCCATCACGAGGTCGCGGAGTTCGCCGCTGCCATAGTCGACGGCGTCGACGATCTCGGCCATGGCGAGCAGCAGCTTGCGGCTACGCGCCTCGCTGATCGCCGGGTCTTCCTTGCTGTTGAGATCGCGCGAGGCTTTCTCCGATTCCTCGCTCAGCACGGCGATGCGCGTCATCAGCTCGCCCATCGGCTCGGAGGCGACACGCGCCTTGAAGCCATGCAGCGAGGCCTTGCCGGCCGTCATCTTGCCCTGTTCGCCGAGGTCGAGCGAGTAGCCGTCCTGCTCGAGCTTGCCGAGGACCGGCAGCAGCGGCGCCGTTTCGCCGGGCTTGGCCTTCTCGGCGAAGACGCGCGCGATCTGCATCAGGTCGAGCGTCTCGAAGCTGGTGCGCTTGATCTCGCCGTTGATCGGGCCGGTGCTGCCACCCTCGACCTTGATTGTGCCGTCGCTCGATTCGCCACGCCCGATCCGGCCTTCGCGAATGTCGGCAAACTTGATGTTGCGATAGGTCGTGACCTGCTTCTGCGGGCCGAAATTCTGCTCCATCACCAGCGTCGGCGCGTTGATCTCGCTGGCATCGAGCTTGCCGAGCCTGGCGATCGCGCTGTCGCCGCTGCCCTGGAAGATGGCGAGGAAGCCGTCGCGGTCGAGCGAGGTGCCCTTCACCTCGAGCTTCGGGATCGAGAGCACGAACTTGCCGAGATCGAGCTTGATGTTGTCGAGCTGGAGATCGGCAGCTGAGGCGGGACTGGCCAGGAGGACAAGCAGCAATGCTGTCGCGGACAGCGGCCGATAGCTGGCAAGGCGGCGGCCGGGCGAAATCGTCATGGTGGTCTCCTGAAGCATGCGTCGAGGCCCGCGGGCGCGTAGCTGGGGCCGAGCCCCGATTGGCAGCGCCAGAGACGGATTCGCGGGCACAGCAGCCCATCCGTCTTCGGCAGGAAGTCGGCAGCGACCCTGCCGCAAGGCGATGACGAAAGAAAGATGGCGCAGCCGCGAGTTGGGCGAAATGCTTGACGAAACGGCATCGCTTCGTGCCATTGGCCGCAGAACCGCCACGAGGCCGCGGCAAGGCTTGCGTCAGGGTGGTTTGTCTGGCGCGAGGCGCGATGATGTCTGTTATGGAACGTTTGCTGCGCCTGGCCTCTGTGCTCGCGCTGACCCTGGGCGTCCTTATGGTCCTGCCGAAGCCGGCGGAGGCGCAGAACGCGCCCGTCGCGGGTATCGAGCCGCTGACCATCGTCACGGCTTCGGGCCGCCATGCTTTCCAAGTGGAGGTCATGCGCACGCCGGACCAGCGCGCGCGGGGGCTGATGCATCGCCAGTTCATGCCGGCCGATCGCGGCATGCTCTTCGACTTCGCCCGCACCGAGCCGGTCGCGATGTGGATGCAGAACACCTACATCTCGCTCGACATGCTCTTCATCCGCGCCGACGGCACGGTCGCCCGCATCGCCGAGCGGGCGGAACCGCTCTCGACCCGGACCATCCCCTCGGGCGAGCCGGTGCTCTCGGTGCTCGAGATCAATGCCGGCATCGCGGAGAAGCTGGGCATCAAGCCCGGCGACAAGGTCGAGCATCCGCTGTTCAAGCGCTAGAGCTGGTCGGCCCTGCCATCCGTCACATCACAGCCGTAATTGCTTCGGACAACCGCTATCCTGACGTCGTCAAGATGATCGCTCTCGGAGGCTGCAATGGCGGACTGGACGAGGCCGCTCTTGCGACGTTCGGTCGTGCTGGCTTTGCTCGCCCTCTCCGCTTGCCGCCATGGCGACATCGTTCTCGATGCCGGCGAGCCGCTCGTCAGTGCCGGGCGCTACGCTTCCACTGCCTCGACGCCGGCTGAACCGGCCAGGCGGACGCCGGTCCGCAATGTCCTGGTCCTGACCAGTGGCGGCGCCGACGGCGCCTTCGGAGCCGGCGTGCTCCAGGCCTGGTCTCAGAGCGGCAAGCGCCCGGTCTTCGATGTCGTCACCGGGACCTCGACCGGCGCGCTGCAGGCGACTGCGGCGTTCCTCGGACCAGCCTCGGACCATCTGCTGGAGCGGGTCTACACCACGACACGAACGCGCGACGTCTTTCGCCCCAATGGTTTGAAGACGCTGGTCGGCACCGGCCTTTACGATCCGGCTCCATTGCGGCGCCTGCTGCTTGAGCTGATCAGCGATGACATGCTGGATCAGGTAGCCGCCGAGCACCGCAAGGGCCGCCGGCTCTTTGTCGCGACCACCGATATGACGGCGGGCAAGACCATGTTCTGGGACATGGGCGCGATCGCCGCCTCCGATGAGGACCGGCGCAGCCACTACGTCGACATTCTCGTCGCTTCGGCGGCGGTGCCCGGCCTCGTCGAGCCGGTGCGGATTCGCGACCGGCGAAGCGGTGCCGTTTCGATCCACAGCGACGGCGGCGTCAAGGCCCCGGTGCCGTTCGAGAGCTTCATGCTTGGCAGGGCCGGGCGCGGCAGCACGATATGGGTTCTCGCCAACGGCCATGTCAGCCGCGACGCCGCCGTCAGCAGTCCGGCTGCGTCGACGTTGGCGCTGGCTCGCCGCGGCGTCTCTCAGCTCATCAGACAATTGCTCTACAGCTCTGTGCGCGAGGCGCAGAGCAAAGCTGCGGCGGCCGGAGCGCATTTTCGGCTGATCTCCCTGCCTGAGACGGTATCCGAGACGAAGGATCCGCTGCGCTTCGATCCTGATGAAATGCGCCCCTTGTTCGAGGCGGGGCAGGCCGCAGGCACGCGAATCTTCGGGGCGCCACCTTTGTCGCCAGATGATTCCTTGTTGCGGTCCTCCAGCGTGGCCGCACGCGCGGCATCGGCCAGTCCCGCGGAACCGGCGCTCTGACCGGACGTCGCTATCATGAGCGGTCGTCTTGCCACTGGCCGGTCGGCGCTCACGGCCGGTCGCCTGGCGCCTTCGATCCGTCTATCATCGCCCGGCATAGGAGTGGGACGGAGACTGGAACATGCCCGGGAATTCTGAGCGGACGGATCTGGACGACCGAATCGCAATCGTCCGCAGGAACATCTCGGAGCTGATGGAGCAGGCGACCGGAGCATCCGGCGCAGCGGTCGAGGAGAGTCTCGCCAACCGGCTCAACGAGCAGCAGGATTTGCTCACCGAACTTCTCCGGCAGCGCGAGGCGCTGGGCTGAGCTGGCTAGAATCGTCGCTTTGGCCGGTTGCCGGCCCGGAGATGGCGATACAACGAGTGCGCAGGAGTCTGCCCAGCGACCCCGTGGGAACTGCGTGTTCCCAAAGCGAGCAGTTGGTGATATTGCGTTCCGCATCCGCCGGCTTCGAGATGGGCCGATGGAACTGATTTGCGAGTGATTGATTACACTTGCAGGACGGCGGGGTATAGCGCAGCCCGGTAGCGCATCTGCTTTGGGAGCAGAGGGTCCCAGGTTCGAATCCTGGTGCCCCGACCAATCTCGACAGGCTTTGCCGGAAGGCGAGGGGAAGCATGACGGCACGCATCTACTCGCCGACACGCAATGCGATGCAGTCCGGCACGGCCAAGACTGGCCGCTGGCTGCTGGAGTATGAGCCGGAGCGGCCGCGCGAGATCGAGCCGCTGATGGGCTGGACCTCGTCAGGCGACATGAAGAGCCAGCTCAGGCTCTGGTTCGACACGGCCGAGGAGGCTGTTGCCTACGCCACGCGCAACGGCATCGCCTATCGTCTGGAGCAGCCGCATCAGGCCAAGCGCCGCGCCATGACCTACTCGGACAATTTCAAGTTCAACCGCGTCGGCCAGTGGACGCATTGAAACTAGACTGAACCGGCGGGGCCCATGCCCGCCGTTTCTTTCAGGGCCCGTAGCTCAGCTGGATAGAGCAGCAGCCTTCTAAGCTGCTGGTCACAGGTTCGAATCCTGTCGGGCTCGCCACTTTTCTCACTCCTGCGCTTCGTCGCGGCGCAGCTCGAAGGCCAGCATCGCTTCGGCGAGCGCCTCCAGCTCGCGCTCCTTATCCCTGCTGTCCGGCGCGGCGTTGAGTTCGGCCACGCGCTGCTGCGCCTGTTCGTAGTCCTCGTCGGTGTGAACCGCGATGGGACTCTTCATGATTCTGCTCCTTTCGGTCTGCACCGACGTTTCCGCGCGACCAGAGGGTCAACCCTTCATCAGAGATGGAGTTCCGCGCGCCCGGCTGCCATAGGCGCCGCAGACCTCTCGGCCCTCAATCCTCGCGTCCCCAATTGCGCAGCTGGCGGATCGTCGGCAGTGGCGGGCGCCGGCGCCAGAGCATCAACGCGAGATATCCGACGCTGCCCATGACAAAACCGGGGATGGCCGCGCCGAGTGTCACGGTGACCAGCCCCATGGCGCAGCCACCGGAATCGCCCGGGCCGCATTTCGGATCGAACAGCAGCATCGCCATGACGATGGCGAAGCCTATGAACATCGCCAGCAGCATGCCGAGACAACCGATCCAGATCGCCCGCAGCAATATCCTCAGCATGGTGATCTCCTGGCCCGCCTGGGTGGCAAACGCCGCCCCTGCGTCGCCGCAGGTGATGAGTCCATCTTGCCGCGATCGGCGCGAAGTCGTAAACGCCCCGCGGCCGGATCGGCCATGATCGCGCCCGAAAGGCGGGGCATGGCCCGGACGCATCCGGTTGGTGAAGCGTCTGATCTCTGATCGTTACCCGCAACCTCCAAGCTCCAGCCCCTGCCGCGGCTGCAAGGAGTATCGATGATCTCGCTCGGCTCCGGCCTGGACCGGCTCGCCAATTTCGCTTCCGCGAGTCATTGGCGCGCCTGCGTGCTGCTCGTCCTGTTGTCGCTCGCTGCCTTCCTGCCCGGCTTCACCAGCCTGCAGCCTTTCGATCGCGACGAGCCGCGCTTCGCCCAGGCCAGCAAGCAGATGCTGGAGACGCGCGACTTCGTCGACATCCGCTTCCAGGACGAGGCCAGGCACAAGAAGCCGGTCGGCATCTACTGGCTGCAGGCGGGAAGCGTCGCGATCGGCGAGGCGCTCGGCGTGCCGCAGGCCCGGACCACCATGTGGCTCTACCGGCTGCCGTCGCTGATCGGCGCGATCGCGACCGTGCTCCTGACCTATTGGGCGCTGCTCGCTTTCGTCGGCGCGCGCTTGGCCTTGCTCGGTGGCGCCTTGATGGCGGCAGCCGTGCTGCTCGGCGTCGAGGCGCGCTTCGCCAAGACCGACGCCCTGCTCGCCGCCTGCGCGGTCGCGACCATGGGCGCGCTTGCCCGCGCCTGGCTCGACTGGACGCGCTCGCTCGCCTTCGTGCCGAGCCGCCACAACTGGCTGGTGTTCTGGTCGGCGACGGCGCTCGGCCTGCTGCTCAAGGGCCCGATCGTGCCGATGGTCTGGGGTCTGGCGGTGCTCGTCCTCGCCATCCGTGAGCGCTCGCTGCGCTGGTTAGCCCCGCTGCGGCCCGGGCTCGGCCTGTTGCTCTGCCTCGTCGTGGTGCTGCCCTGGTTTATCGCCATCGCGGTGAAGACCGGCGGCAACTTTTTCGCCGAGAGTGTCGGCAAGGACATGCTCGCCAAGGTCGGGGAGGGGCAGGAAAAGCATTGGGGGCCGCCCGGCCTTTATCTGCTGCTGTTCTTCGGCACCTACTGGCCATCGGCGGCGCTTGCAGCGATGGCGATCCCGTTCGCCTGGGTCAAGCGCCGCGAGCCGCAGATCCTGTTCCTGCTCGCCTGGATCGTGCCGTCCTGGCTCGTCTTCGAGGCGGTGCCGACCAAGCTGCCGCATTATGTGCTGCCGCTCTATCCGGCGATCACGGCGCTGCTTCTGCTCGCGCTCGTCAACGGCGGCATCAACCGCTTCCGCCGCGGCTCGACCCTGACGGCGCTGCTTGTCGTGCTGGTGCCGGCGGTGCTCGTCGGCGTACTGCTCTACGGCACCTGGACGCTCGACCGGACCTTGCCCTGGCTGGCTCTGCCGGTTCTGGCGCTCGCGCTCTTCGTTGCCTTCCGCGGCTTCCTCGCCTTCCGCCAGGGGGCGTTCGAGGGTGCGCTCTGGCGCGGCGTGGTCGCGAGCCTCCTGCTCAGCCTGGGCGTGTTCGGCCTGGCATCGCCAAGCCTGCGCGGCTTGAAGCTGTCGCCGCGGCTGGCGGAGGCGGTGCAGGCGGTGACCTGCCCGAATCCGCAGGTCATCACCGTCGGCTACCGCGAGCCGAGCCTCGTCTTCCTCGTCGGCACCGATCTGCGCATGGGCGCAGACGGGACGATGGCGGCGACGTTCCTGCGCGAGCCGGGTTGCCGGGTGGCGCTGGTCGAGGGCCGTTTCCTCGACGGCTTCCGCCAGACGCTCGCCGCGTCGGGGCAGTCGCCTCGGCTCCTGACCACGATATCTGGCTTCAACCTGAACGGCGGCAAGCACCTCGACATCAGCGTATTCGTCCGCGAGTGATCGACGCTTGCTCCGCCGTGGCGGTTGACGCAGTTTGCGCGCCGCAATGCAGAAAGACTTGGAATCCGTGACCGAACCTGCGCCTTCACCCGGCCAGCCCCGCCTCAGCATCGTCGTGCCGGTGCGCAACGAACAGGGCAATATCACGCCGCTCGTCCGCGATATCGAGGCCGCTTGTGCCGATATCGGCGTCTTCGAGCTGATCTATGTCGATGACGGTTCGAGCGACGGCACGGCCGCCGCGCTCGCCGGTCTCGCTGCGACCCGGCCATGGCTGCGGGTCGTCCGCCATGCGCAATCCTGCGGCCAATCGGCCGCGGTGCGCAGCGGGGTGAGGGCGGCGGCGGCCCCGATCGTCGCGACCCTCGACGGCGACGGCCAGAACGATCCCTCCTTCATCCCGGCGATGCTGGCCCAGCTCGAGGCGGCGGGTGCCTCGGCCGGCATGGTCCAGGGACAGCGCGTCGGCCGCAAGGACACAGGCTTTAAGCGCATGCAATCGCGCATTGCCAACAAGGTTCGTGGCTCGATCCTCAAGGACGGAACGCGCGACACCGGTTGTGGCCTGAAATGCTTCCGGCGCGAGGCGTATCTGGCGCTGCCCTATTTCGATGCACTGCACCGCTTCATGCCGGCTCTCATCGTGCGCGAAGGCTTCGCGGTCCTGCATCACGACGTGCGTGACCGGCAGCGCCTGACCGGGGTTTCCAACTACGGCTTCTTCGACCGGCTCTGGGTTGGCATCCTCGACCTCGCCGGCGTCTGGTGGTTGATCCGGCGCCGCAAGCGCGTGCCGCAGATCGCGACGGAGGCGCGCTGATGCTCATCGACCTGCAGAACATGATCGGGAATTATTTCCACGACGTCTTCGTCAACAATGTCGACTGGTGGGTCCTGCTCGGCGTCGTCGCGCAAGGCCTCTTCACCATGCGCTTCGTGGTGCAGTGGCTCGCCAGCGAGAAGGCGCAGCGCTCGGTCGTGCCGATGACCTTCTGGTGGTTCTCGATCGGCGGCGGCATGCTGCTTTTGATCTACGCGCTCTATCGCCGTGATCCGGTTTTCATCATCGGCCAGGGTTTCGGCGTGTTCGTCTACCTGCGCAACCTGCAATTCGTGCTGCGCGCGAAGGCGCGCGGCGAGGACACGAATTCCGCGCCGGGCTGAAGCGGGATCTCAGTATTCACCGGCAGGGAAGCCGTGGCGCGCCATCATGGCGCGATGCCAGGGGCTGCCGATCAGGTCGGTGAGCGCTCGATCGAACCGCTCCCGGAAGCTGGCGTGCTGCTTGCCGAAAGCGAAGGCTCCCGCGGCCGGGCTGCCCTCGTCGACCGCGACGGTGACGACCGCCAGGCTATCGTTGGGCTGACGAGCAAGGTAGCCGCGATGCGCCATGGCGACGCTGGCATAGGCATCGGCGTCGCCGTCCCTGACAGCCGCCACGGCCTCCTCTTGGGTCGCGACACGAACGACGCGCTCGGGAGCAATGCCGGCTGCGAGCCCGGCCTGTTCCTGGACTTGCCCGCCCACGACCACCAAACGGGCGGCAGCGACGGCGACGGCGCGATAGCCGCTCAGTCGCTCGCGATCGGCGGCCCGCACCAGAAGACCGTCGGCGAGTGCCCACACCGGCCGGCTGAAGTCGACGAGCTTTTGCCGCTCTGCCGTGACGAAGAGAGGTGTGGTGAGCGTCCAGCGCCCGGAGGCGAGGCCCGGCAGCAATTCGGCGAAAGTCGTCAGCCGCTGCTCGAATTCCGTGATGCTGAGCGCCTGCAAGGCTGCGCTCGCCAGTTCGACATCGCAGCCCTGCGCGGCTCCGCCGGCTGCCGGCCAGCAGAAGGGCGGCTCGTCGAGATAGGCGAAGACGATCGGTCCTTCCGGCACCATGACGCGCTCAGCTCGCCGCTCTCAGCCGAGCGAAGCCGGCGTCGAGATCCTCCTTGAGGTCCTCCAAGTCCTCGAGGCCGATATGAAACCGGATCGTCGGTCCCTTGAAGCCGGGCTTGGTCGCGGTGCGATAGCGGGTGCAGTCGAAAGGCAGGACGAGGCTCTCATAGCCGCCCCAGGACGCGCCCATGCCGAACAGCGTGAGCCCATCGAGCATGGCCGCGACCGCCTTCATCGAGACCGGCTCGAGCTCGATCGAAAACAGCGAGCAGGTCCCGCTGAAGTCCCGCTTCCAGATGGCATGGCCGGGATCATCAGGCAGGGCCGGGTGCAGCACGCGGGCGACCTCGGGCCGCGCGGCCAGCCAGTTCGCCATCTCCAGTCCCGCCGGCTGCAACTCCTTGAGCCTGATGGCGAGGGTGCGGATGCCGCGCAACGTCAGATAGGCGTCCTCGGGCGCGATGATCACGCCGAGCGCGTCCCAGGTTCGCTGGAGCTGGCTGTAGAGTTCCGGCGTGCGGGCCGAGACCGTGCCGATCAGCACGTCTGAATGGCCGGCATAGTACTTCGTCCCGGCCTGAACCGAGACGTCGACGCCGAATTTATGAGCATCGAAAAAGAGCGGCGTCGCCCAGGTATTGTCCATCATCACCATGATGTCGCGGGCATGCGCGGCGGCGACGATCGCGGGGATGTCCTGGACCTCCAGGGTCTGCGATCCCGGCGACTCGGTCCAGACGGCCCGGGTGTTCGGCTTGAACAGCTCGGCGATGCCCTCGCCGATGAGTGGGTCGTAATAGGTGACCTCGACGCCGTAGCGCGGCAGCATCCGTTCGCAGAAATTGCGCATCGGATGATAGACGCTGTCGGTCACGAGAAAGTGGTCGCCGGCGGTCAGGAAGGCGAGAGTGGGCAGGGTGCAGGCGAGCAGGCCGGACGAGCAGGCGAGCACGCCGGCGCCGCCCTCCATCGTGTGGGCTGCGGCAAGCAGCGCGTCGATCGTCGGGCTGCCGGAGGTGCCGTAGCTGTAACGCGCCTTGCGGACCAGGAAATCCTCGGTGCTCGGATAGATCACCGTCGAGCCGCGCACGATCGGCGGATTGACGAAGCCGTAGCTGTCGGTGGAGTCGCGGCCGGCGAGGACGAGACGGGTTTTTTCGCGCAGGCGCGCGAATTCAGGCTTCGACAGCTTTTTCATGGACCGGAATGATAGGTGCGGGACGGGGCGGGTTGTGGTCGCACTTGACCACCTCCGGAAAGTCGCATGTGATGCTTGCAGTGAAAAGAGGCAGGCGCACGGGGGAGCCCTTGCTTGACGCTCATGAACGGCTCTGGCAATCGACCCGAGCCGTGTTTCGCTTAAATTTTCGGCATCGAAACGGGACATCAAGTCACGACGATGCGGTGACCGGCAGGTTCCGGCCGGCAGACGCCGGCGGGGCAACATTGGGAGAGATCAGAATGAAGAAATTCATGGCAGCCGCTGTCGCCGGCCTCGGCTTCACGCTGGCGGCGGCGAGCGCGCAGGCGCAGGCGCCTCAAACGCTTACTCAGGTCAAGAGCCGCGGCATCCTGAACTGCGGCTCCAACACCGGCCTCGCCGGCTTCGGCGTGCCGGATGGGCAGGGCAACTGGGCCGGCCTCGACGTCGATTACTGCCGCGCCATCGCGGCCACGATCTTCAACGACCCGACCAAGGTGAAGTTCATCCCGCTCTCGGCCAAGGACCGCTTCACGGCCCTGCAGTCGGGCGAAGTCGACGTGCTCGTGCGCAACTCGACCTGGACGATGTCACGCGACACCGCGCTCGGCCTGCTGTTCACCGGCGTGAACTACTATGACGGCCAGGGCTTTCTGGTCCGCAAGAAGCTCGGCGTGAATTCCGCGCTGCAGCTCAACGGCGCCTCGGTCTGCACCCAGCAGGGCACCACCACCGAGCTCAACCTCGCCGACTTCTTCCGCGCCAACAATCTGAAGTACGAAGTCGTCGCCTTTGCGAGCTCGGACGAGACCGTCAAGGCCTATGATTCCGGCCGTTGCGACGCCTTCACCACCGACGCTTCCGGCCTCTATGCCGAGCGCCTGAAGCTGACCGCGCCGGATGATCACATGGTCTTGCCCGAGATCATCTCGAAGGAGCCGCTTGGCCCGGCAACCCGCAACAATGACGGGCAGTGGTTCGGCCTGATCAAGTGGGTGCACTACGCCATGCTCAACGCTGAGGAGCTCGGCGTGACCAAGGCGAATGTCGACGAGATGCTGAAGTCGAGCAACCCCGAGATCAAGCGTCTGCTCGGGACCGAGGGCAAGTTCGGCGAGAGCGTCGGCCTGACCGCGGATTGGGCCTACCGGATCGTCAAGCACGTCGGCAATTACGGCGAGAGCTTCGAGAAGAATGTCGGCCAGGGCTCGCTGCTGAAGATCGCTCGCGGCCAGAACGCGTTGTGGACCAAGGGCGGCCTGCAATACGCCCCGCCGGTGCGCTAAGGGACCATGCGGGGCGGGCGCTTCTGGCGTCCGCCCCGATTCTTTCCAGGTTACTGGAAAAAGTGGCTTTTCCGGCCGCGCTTGGCCCGGGATTTGCCAACCTATCGAGAATGGGATGAACCCGTTCCACCGGACAGGGGAAGTATATGATCAGAGTGATCAGCGCGGCGTTGCTCGTCGTCGCCGCTGCCTTTGGCGTCGCTAGTGCGCAGGCGCAACAGACCCTCGCTCAGGTCAAGAGCCGCGGGATCCTGAACTGTGGCTCCAATACCGGCCTGATCGGCTTCGGCGCCCCCGATGCCCAGGGCAACTGGAACGGCCTCGACGTCGAATATTGCCGCGCCATCGCTGCGACGATCTTCAATGATCCCGCCAAGGTAAAGTTCATTCCGCTCTCGGCCAACGATCGCTTCAAGGCGCTCCTGGCCGGCGACGTCGACGTGCTCGTGCGCAATTCGAGCTGGACCATCACGAACGACACGCCGCCCGGCCTGCTCTTCACCAACGTCAACTATTATGACGGCCAAGGCCTGATGGTGCGCCGGAAGCTCGGAGTGATGTCGGCGATGCAGCTTGCCGGCGCGTCGATCTGCGTCCAGCGGGGCACGACGACCGAGCTCAACGTGGTCGACTATTTCAAGACCAACAATCTCAGGCACACGATCGTCGCCTTCGACACCGGCCCGGAAACGCTCAAGGCCTATGATGCCGGTCGCTGCGACGCTTTCACCACGGATGCCTCGTCCCTCTATGCCGAGCGCATGAAGCTGACGGCACCGGACGACCACATGGTTCTCGTGGAGATCATCTCGAAGGAGCCGCTCGGCCCTTTGACGCGCGATAACGACTCGCAATGGTTCAAGCTGGTGCGGTGGGTTCACTTTGCCATGCTGAATGCCGAGGAACTCGGCGTGACCAAGGCCAATGTCGACCAGATGCGGGGGTCGGCCAATCCCGAAATCAGGCGCCTGCTCGGCGTCGACGGCAAGTTCGGCGAGGGCCTCGGCCTAGCCAACGACTGGGCCTACCGGATCGTCAAGCATGTCGGCAATTACGGTGAGAGTTTCGAGCGCACCGTCGGCAGTCGCTCGGTGCTGAGGATGTCACGCGGCCAGAACGCGCTGTGGACCAAGGGCGGATTACAATACGCGCCGCCGATCCGGTGAGATTCTGTTAGTGTCTGGGCCGTTGCGGTCGGCGCGATCGTTTCGTCAGGCAAAGAAAGAGGAGAATGCGGCCGGCGGGGACTGGCCTGGAGCTTGCTAGCAAATCGAGAGCGGGAGAACCCGTTCCGCCAAACAGGGGACAGAAAACAACCATGAAACAAGTCATTGGGGCGGCGCTCATCGCCGTCACCGCTGCCATATGCGCGAGCGGAGCACTGGCCCAATCGCCCACTCTGGCGCAGGTCAAGAATCGCGGCATCTTGCACTGCGGCTCCGGCACCGGTCTCGCTGGTTTCGGCATCCCTGATCAGCAGGGTAATTGGGCCGGCATGGACGTGGACATCTGCCGCGCCGTCGCTTCGGCCATCTTCAACGATCCGGCCAAGGTCAAGTTCATTCCGCTCTCGGCCAAGGACCGCTTCACCTCGCTGCAATCGGGTGAGGTCGATCTCCTGTCGCGCACCACGACCTGGACGATCTCGCGCGACACCTCGCTCGGCCTGAACTTCGCCGGCGTCAATTACTACGACGGTCAGGGCTTCATGGTCCGCAAGAAGCTCGGCGTCGATTCCGTGCTGAAGCTCGCCGGCGCCTCGATCTGCACCCAGCAGGGCACCACGACCGAACTCAACCTCGCCGACTACTTCCGCAGCAACAAGATCAAGTACGAGGTGGTCGCCTTCGCCTCCAACCAGGAGACGGTCAAGGCCTATGAGGCCGGCCGCTGTGACGCCTTCACCACGGACGCCTCGGGCCTTTACGCCGAGCGCCTGACGCTCTCGAATCCCGACGATCACATGGTGTTGCCGGAGATCATCTCGAAGGAACCGCTCGGCCCCGTTGTGCGCCATGGCGACGATGTCTGGCTCGACATCGTCAAATGGTCGCTCTTCGCCATGATCAATGCCGAGGAGCTCGGCGTCACCAAGGCGAATGCCGACGAGATGCTCAAATCCGACAATCCCGAGATCAAGCGTCTCGTCGGAACCGAGGGCAAGTTCGGCGAACCGATGGGCCTGACCAATGACTGGGCCCTGCGCATCATCAAGCATGTCGGCAATTACGGCGAGAGCTTCGAGCGCAATGTCGGCTCAGGTTCGCTGCTCAAGATCGCGCGTGGCCAGAATGCGCTCTGGACCAAGGGCGGCCTGCAATACGCGCCACCGATCCGGTGAGAACTGCCGATGCGCGGCACTCGTCGCGCATCGGGCATTGAAGCTGTCTTGTTCCGGCGAACCGGATAAGAATACGGGCAGGCAGTGATCCGAATGGATCACTGCCGGACCCTCGGTCGCCAACACTCAGAAGGGCGTCAGACGTGTCGACTACTTCCGCCGAGATCAAACCGGGCAAAGCCTCGTTGCTCTACGACCCCAAGATTCGGGGTTACGTCTATCAGTTCGCCCTGCTCGCCGTGGTCGGCTTCCTGATCTGGTCTGCGGCCTCGAACGCGATCGAGAACCTGCGAGCCCAGAAGATCGCCTCCGGTTTCGGCTTCTGGCACAACGCGGCCGGCTTCGACATCAACCAGAAGCTGATCCCCTTCAGCGCATCGGGCAGCACCTATGGCCAGGCCTTCTGGGTCGGCCTGCTCAATACGCTGCTCGTTGCCTCGATCGGCATCGTGCTCGCGACCTTCCTCGGGTTCTTCGTCGGCGTCGCCAGACTGTCGAGCAACTGGATCGTGTCCAAGATCGCGATGATCTATGTCGAGGTCATCCGCAACGTCCCGCTGCTGCTGCAACTGTTCTTCTGGTACAATGCGGTGCTGAAGCCGCTGCCCAATCCGCGCCAGTCGATCGAGCTTCCGGCCGGCTTCCTGCTCAACAATCGCGGCCTCTATGTGCCCGATCCGCAATTCGGCCCCGGCGGCAACCTGATCATCTGGACGCTGCTGATCGGCCTGGTCGCGACCTTCGTCTTCCGCTTCTGGGCGCGCAAGCAGCAGGCCGCAACCGGCAAGCAGTATCCGGTCGGCCTGATTGCCTTCGGCCTGATCATCGTCCTGCCGCTGCTGGTCTATTTCGCCACCGGCCGGCCGATCACCTTCGTCTATCCGGAGCTCGCCGGCTTCAACCTGCGCGGCGGCATCCAGATCTTCCCGGAGTTCGTCGCACTGCTGGTCGGCCTCACGACCTACACCGCCGGCTTCATCGCCGAGGTCGTCCGCGCCGGCATCCTCGCCGTCTCGAAAGGGCAGACCGAGGCCGCCAATGCGCTCGGCCTGCGGGCGGGGCCGACATTGAAGCTCGTCGTCATCCCGCAGGCGATGCGGGTGATCATTCCGCCGCTGACCTCGAACTACCTCAACCTGACGAAGAACTCGTCGCTTGCGGTCGCGATCGGCTATCCCGATCTCGTCCAGGTCTTCACCGGCACGGTGCTGAACCAGACCGGCCAGGCGGTCGAGGTCGTCGCCATCACCATGGCGGTCTATCTGACTATCTCGCTGGTGACGTCGTTTTTCATGAACATCTACAACAAGCGCATGGCGCTGGTGGAACGGTGAGGGCGCCCCGATGACAGACGCAACCACCGAAATGGCTCCCTACGCCTTCGTCCGCAGGGAAACGCTCGAGCAACAGCCGGCGCCGCTCTCCGTCGCCGGGCCGCTGGCCTGGGTCAGGGCCCATCTGCTCTCCAGCCCGCTCAACATCGCGCTGACGCTGGTCTGCCTCTACCTTGTCGTCGACTCGGTGCCGGGGCTGATCCGCTTCTACTTCCTCGACGCGGTCTGGACCGGCACCAGTCGCGATGCCTGTCTCGCCGACAAGGTCGGCCGGCCGGTCGGCGCCTGCTGGGCCTATATCGCCGATCGCTTCCAGTATTTCATCTATGGCTCCTATCCGATCAGTCAGCGCTGGCGCGTGAACATCGTCTTCGTCATGTTCGCGCTCGGCGTCGTCTGGCTGCTCTGGAACCAGGCGCCGAAGAAGAAGCTCGGCATCTTCTTCTTCTTCGTGCTCCTGCCGATCTCGGCCTATGTGCTGCTGCTCGGCGGCCCGGGCGCCGAGCGCTTCCTCGGCTTCTGCCTCGCGGTGACACTTGCGCTCGCTGCGCTCTATGTCGTGCTCTCCTTTGTGCCGCAGCTGGTTCGCTTCAACATCGGTGACGCTGGTCTGGCGGTTGTGCAGCAGTTGCCGATCTGGAAGCGCTTCTTCGGACCGAAGCAGCTGGTCCTGTTCGCCCTCGCGATCTTCGTCTTCCTCAGCCTGCTGGCGAATAGCCCAGGTCTGCCCAGGGTCGACACCGGCCTCTGGGGCGGCATGACGGTGACCTTCCTGATCGCGGCGGTCGGCATCGTTTTCTCACTGCCGCTCGGGGTCGTCTTGGCGCTGGGGCGTCGCTCCAGGCTGCCGATCATCCAGTTGCTCTCGGTGATCTTCATCGAGTTCGTCCGCGGCGTGCCGCTGATCACCGTGCTGTTCATGGCCAACACCATGCTGCCGCTGTTCGTGCCGCAGGAGTATTCGCCTGACCGGCTGCTGCGGCCGCTGGTCGGCGTCGCGCTCTTCGCCGCGGCCTACATGGCGGAAGTGGTGCGCGGTGGCCTCCAGGCCATGCCCAAGGGCCAGTACGAGGGCGCGATGTCGCTCGGCCTCGGCTACTGGAGCATGATGCGGCTGATCATCCTGCCGCAGGCGCTGCGCATCGTGATCCCGGGCATCGTCAACACCTTCATCGGGCTGTTCAAGGATACGACGCTGGTCACCATCGTCGGCATCTTCGACTTCCTGCGTACCATCGAGGCGACCCTGGTCGATCCGACCTGGGCGACGCCGACGACCCGCGCGACGGGCTATGCTTTCGCCGCGGTTTTCTATTTCCTGTGTTGCTGGGGCATGTCGCGCTACTCGATTGCGGTCGAGAAGCGGCTCGCCGCCGGCCAGAAGCGTTGAGGGGACCAATCATGGCTATGGCAGAAACCACCAGCTCGCGCCCGACGGCGCTGAAGCAGACCGTGCTCAACACCGCGACGGCCGTCGAGATGATCGGCGTCAACAAGTGGTATGGCGAGTTCCACGTGTTGCGCGATATTAACCTCAAAGTGTCGCGCGGCGAGAAGCTGGTCATTTGCGGCCCGTCCGGCTCCGGCAAATCGACGATGATCCGCTGCATCAACCGGCTGGAAGAGCATCAGAAGGGCCAGATCATCGTCGACGGCACCGAGCTCACCAACGACCTCAAGAAGATCGACGAGATCCGCCGCGATGTCGGCATGGTCTTCCAGCACTTCAACCTGTTCCCGCATCTGACGATCCTGGAGAACCTGTCGCTGGCGCCGATCTGGGTTCGCAAGATGCCCAAGAAGGACGCCGAGGAAATCGCGATGCACTATCTCAGGCGCGTCAAGATCCCCGAGCAGGCGTTGAAGTACCCGGGCCAGCTTTCCGGCGGACAGCAGCAGCGCGTCGCCATTGCCCGCTCGCTGTGCATGAGCCCGAAGATCATGCTGTTTGACGAGCCGACCTCGGCGCTCGACCCCGAAATGGTCAAGGAGGTGCTCGACACCATGGTCTCGCTGGCCGATGAGGGCATGACCATGCTCTGCGTCACCCACGAGATGGGTTTTGCCCGCCAGGTCGCCGACCGGGTGATCTTCATGGACGCCGGCCAGATCGTCGAGACGAACGAGCCGAACGAGTTCTTCAAGAATCCGCAGCACGAGCGTACGAAGCTCTTCCTCTCGCAGATACTGCACTGATCTCCGGCAGCCAGTCTGCTGCTACTGCAACGGCGCCTTCACGGGCGCCGTTTGCATGTCGGCTGCGTCGATCGAGGCGGTCCTGCCGGCTCCCGGAGCAGCCTTTTGGAACTTTTCGTGGTGATTGCGGTTGTTTCCCTCGAAATCGGAGGAGACACCATGAAACTCGTTATCACGACTGTCGTCGCCGGATTGCTGCTCGGCAGTGCCGGCGCCTATGCCCAATCGGTCGACATTGGGCCGGGTGGGGTCAGTATCGATACGCGCTCGCCGCGTGATCGCGCGATCGACCGGGATATCCGCCGCGAGGACCGGATGCGCGAGCGTGATCGCTGGGAGCGCCGCCGGGCCTATCGCGCCGAGCGCGATTGCCGCACCGTGACCGAGGTTCGCGAGACCCCGCGCGGAGAGGTGCGTCGCACGACGCGTGTCTGTGACTGAATATGAGTTTGACTGAGTGTGAGTTGAGTTGCGTCAGGTAAGGCAAGACCGCCGCCCCCAGTCGGGAGCGGCGGTCTTGCGTTGTAGATTACTTGGCGTTGCGCGCCTTCACCGCCGCATCGGGGAAGTCCGAGAACAGCCCATCGATGCCGAGCGCCAGATAGGCCTTGTACTCGGCCGCCGGATCGCCCTTGAAGTCGGAGGCGAGGCGCTTGGGCTCGCTGCGGAACGTCCAGGTGTGGACGAAGAGCCCGACGGCGTGGGCGTTCTTCACGACATCGGTCGGCGGCAGCAGCACGCGGTCGCGCTCGTCGATCGTCCCGTCGCCGTTGAGATCGCGCGGCTTGCCGTCGTCGCCGAGCACCTGCTTGGCCGGCATCAGATAGGGCTTCCAGGGACCGACGCCGTCGGCATAGGTCTTGATCTCCTTCAGGCCCTCGGCGGTGACGAGGTCCTTGAAGGTGCGTTTGTCGCCGGTGACGGCGAAGTCGTAGGGCTTGTCGAACGGAGCGGCGAGCACGATGCCGCCGTCCTTGTCGACATCGTCCGCATCGACCAACTGGATCAGGCGCAGCTGCGTCTTGCCGCGCAGATATTTGAGGTTGGCGGTCTCGAAGCTCTGGATGAACACCGGCGAGGTCTTCTCGGTCCAGCCAGCCGCCTTGAGCTGATCGAGCAGCTTGTCCTCGATCGCAAGGCCGGTAGCCGAGTGATAGGTCGAGTGCTTGATTTCCGGATAGATGCCGATCGTGCGGCCGGTCCGGGTGCTCTCGGCCTTGGCGAGGTCGATGACCTGCTGCAGCGTCGGGATCTCGTACTTGCCGTTATGCGATTGGTCGCGGTCGGCAAAGGCCTGCTTGGCCCGCAACGTCTTGATCTCGGCGAGGGTGAAGTCGGAGGCGAACCAGTCGGTGGTGTCGACGCCGTCGATCTTGCGGGTCGTCTTGCGCGCGGCGAATTCCGGCCGGGTCGAGACGTCGGTGGTGCCCGACAGCATCGGCTCGTGACGAACCACGAGGTGGCCGTCCTTGGTCGAGACCAGATCGGGCTCGATGAAATCGACGCCATGCTCGATCGCGAGCTTGTAGGCTTCGAGCGTATGTTCCGGCAGATAGCCGCTGGCGCCGCGATGGCCGACGATCAGGGCCGGCTTGCCGTCCAGCGTCGACGCCGGGCTCTGCGCCAGGGCCGGCGCGGCCAGCGCGAGGACAAAGGTCGCCAGCATCGTGGCCGGCTGCAACAGGGGCTTCATCTCGTCCGATCCTCGTGTCCCGTGGAAGGTCGCGAAACTGCTCGGTCGATATGACAGGCCGGTGAAGGCCCGCTTGCTCCTTCGCGATGCCGGGAAACCGGCACCGCGAAGGTGTCTCTTAGGCATTCCAGGCGCTCACTTGCCAGTGGCGGCGAGCGCGGGAGGCAGGAGGCTCAGCGGCGGCCTTCGAGCGTGGTCTTGGCGTCGAGGCGCTTGGACGGCGGCGGCGTGGTGTCGACCGGCTGGGTGGCGCAGGCGGCCAGCGACAGGCAGAACAGGCCGGCGAGCGCGAGACGGGCGAAGGTGGTCATTGCAGGATCCCTAGGCGGTTGCGTTACGGAAGGAGTTGTATCGTCTTGCGCCCTGTGGGACGAGGGCGTCAAGGGTCCTTTCGCGCTTCGGAATCGTTCCAGATCGCGTCTGGGACAAGTGCCAAGACCAAGAGCAATCACAGGAACTGCCGGACATGACTCCTGCTGCCCGTATCAGCGCCGCCATCGAGGTTCTGGCGGACCTGATCGAGCGTCGGCGCCCGGCCGCCGATGCGCTGAAGGATTGGGGCCTGTCGCGTCGTTTCGCCGGCTCCAAGGACCGCGCCGCGGTTGCCTCGCTGGTCTATGACGCGTTGCGCCGCCGGGCCTCTTCCGCCCATGCGCTCGGTGAGGAAACGCCGCGGGCGCTCGTGCTTGGCATGTTGGTCAGCCAGCGCGGCATGGCGGTCGAAGAGATTTCGGAGCTCTTCAACGGGCAGAATCATGCCCCTGCGCCGCTGACCGAGTTCGAAGTCGCGGGGCTCGTTGCCTTCGATCTCAATGCGGCGCCCGGCTGGGTGCGCGCCGATGTACCGGACTGGCTCTGGCCCTCTTTCATGACCGGTTTCGGGGATGACGCGGTCGCGGAAGGGCAGGCACTGGCGGGCAGGGCGCCGGCCGATATCCGCACCAATCGACTGAAGACGGATCGCGACAGGCTGCGCGCAGCGCTCAGCCATCTTCAGCCGGAGCCGGGCGCCTGGTCTCCCGATGCCCTGCGCTTCCTGCACGGCCCCGACGGGCGCGGGCCATCGCTGCAGAGCGAGCCGAGTTTCTTCGATGGCGAATTCGAGATCCAGGATGAGGGCTCGCAGCTCGTGACCCTGCTCGCCGGCGCGCAGCCCGGCATGACAGTCGTCGACCTTTGCGCCGGCGCCGGCGGCAAGACGCTGGCGCTGGCCGCGATCCTGAACGGCAAGGGGCGCATCTTTGCCACCGACCTCGACAGCCGCAGGCTGGCGCCGCTGCACGACCGGGTCGCCCGCTCGGGCGCAGGCAATGTCGAAGTGCGCGTACCCAAGAGCCGCGGCCATGATGCGCTTGCCGATCTTGCAGGCACTGTCGATCTCGTGCTCGTCGACGCGCCCTGCACCGGCTCCGGTACGTGGCGGCGCAATCCCGATGCGAAATGGCGGGTGCGTCCCGGAGCTTTGGCCGAGCGCATTAAGGAGCAGGCGCAGGTACTCGATCGCGCCGCCAGCCTGGTCAAGCCGGGCGGGCGTGTCGCCTACATCACCTGCTCGATGCTGCCGGAGGAGAACGACGTCGCGGTCGACGCCTTCCTGGCGCGGCATGCCAGCTTCGCGCCGGTCGCGACGCGGTCCCTGCTGAACACCGGCGAAGTCGATTTCGGCCTGCTCGCCCGTTTTGCCACGCGTTTTGGCCTGCAGCTCTCGCCGCGCCGGACCGGGACCGACGGCTTCTATCTCGCTGCACTTGCCCGGCACGATCCGGCTTGAGGGCGCTGCCGCCGGCGAACGAGCAGTATCAGTCTTGTCCGTAAGGGGCGGATTTGTGCGTTCTTGCGCTCGGCCGCCCGCGCCGACACCTGTTCCCCGTACACCCTGGGGCAAAGGTGCCGACCATGAGCAAGACCGAAGAGACCTTCATTTCCATCGCCGTGCTGAAGGCGAAGGCTGGCCAGCGCGAGCAACTGCGCCGGAGCCTGCTGACGTTGATCGAGCCGACGCGAGCCGAGCCGGGCTGCCTCGACTATGTGCTGTTCGAGCTGCGCGACGAGCCCGGCACGTTCTACATGCGCGAGGCGTTCACCAGCGCGCCCGCGCTCGAGGTTCACAAGGCGACGCCGCATTTCCAGGCGTTCGCCGCGACAGCCGGTGATTTGCTGGCCGAGCCGCTGCGGCTGGTCGTGCTCGACCGCGTCTCCTCCTGAGCTGCCTGGCGATGCCGACCTGATCCGCTCTCAGCGCCGTTGCGCGCTCGCGCGCGATGGCGTAACCGGGCGCGATGAGCGCCCAGCCCCAAAACTCCGTGCCGCACGACTCCATCCTGATCATCGACTTCGGTAGTCAGGTGACGCAACTGATCGCGCGCCGCGTGCGCGAGATCGGCGTCTATTGCGAGATCGCGCCATTCCAGTTGGCCTCCGAGGCCTTCCAGCGCATGAAGCCGAAAGGCGTGATCTTTTCGGGTGGCCCGGCCTCGGTCCCGGATGAGGGCTCGCCGCGGGCGCCGCACGAGGTGTTCTCGTCTGGCCTGCCGGTGCTCGGCATCTGCTACGGCCAGCAGACCATGGCCCATCAGCTCGGCGGCAAGGTCGAAGGTGGCCATGCCGCCGAATTCGGTCGCGCCGATGTCGAGATCGTCACGCCGTCGGCCTTGTTCGAAGGCGTCTGGGAGGAGGGCGGGCGCTATCCGGTCTGGATGAGCCATGGTGACCGTGTCACTCAGCTTCCCGCTGGCTTTTCCGTCAAGGCGACCTCCGAGAACGCACCCTACGCGGTGGCGAGCGACGAGGGCAGGCGCTTCTACTCGACAATGTTCCACCCGGAGGTGGTGCACACTCCCGACGGGGCGAAGCTGCTACGCAATTTCGTCGTGACGATCTGCGGCTGCACGCCGGATTGGTCGATGTCAGCTTATCGTGCCGAGACGATCGCCAAGATCCGCGCCCAGGTCGGCACCGGCCGGGTGATCTGCGGCCTCTCGGGTGGCGTCGATTCGGCGGTTGCGGCCGTGCTGATCCACGAGGCGATCGGCGATCAGCTCACCTGCGTCTTCGTCGACCATGGCCTGATGCGCATGAACGAGGCGGACGAGGTGGTGCGCCTGTTCCGCGACCACTACAATATCCCGCTGGTTCATGTTGAGGCCGAAGAGCTTTTCCTCTCGGAGCTCGCCAAATGCGGCGCCGACCCGGAAGCCAAGCGCAAGACCATCGGCCGGCTCTTCATCGACGTCTTCGACGCCGAGGCCGCCAAGCTGGGCGGCGCCGATTTCCTCGCCCAAGGGACACTCTATCCCGACGTGATTGAGAGCGTCTCTTTCTCCGGCGGGCCTTCGGTGACGATCAAGAGCCACCACAATGTCGGCGGCCTGCCCGAGCGCATGAAGATGAAGCTCGTCGAGCCGCTGCGCGAGTTGTTCAAGGACGAAGTCCGCGTGCTCGGCCGCGAGCTCGGCCTGCCCGAGGCCTTCGTCGGCCGCCACCCCTTCCCGGGGCCTGGTCTCGCCATCCGCTGCCCCGGAGAGATCACCAGGGAGAAGCTCGACATCCTGCGCAAGGCGGATGCGATTTATCTCGAAGAGATCCGCAAGGCCGGCCTCTATGACGTGATCTGGCAGGCTTTTGCCGTGCTGCTACCGGTGCGCACCGTCGGTGTGATGGGCGACCACCGTACCTATGACCATGTCTGCGCCCTGCGCGCGGTCACCTCGGTCGACGGCATGACGGCCGATTTCTACCCCTACGACATGGCCTTCCTCGGCCGCACCGCGACGCGGATCATCAACGAGGTCAAGGGCATCAACCGGGTCGTCTACGACGTGACCTCGAAGCCGCCGGGCACGATCGAGTGGGAGTGAGAAGAGCGCCTCTCACACCCCGAAGACCATCGAGCCGCGGCGCTTCATCACCAGATAGAACCCCGTCGCGATGCTGCTCATCAGCAGCGACCAGAGCAGGCCGAGTGCCGCGACCTCGCTGAACTCGCCATTGACGGCGTGGTCGAAGATCGCGACCGCGATCGTCTTGGTGTCAGGGCCGGCGAGGATGATCGCGGTCGAGAGGTCGCGTGAGGCGTTGAGGAAGATGAAGACCCAGCCGGCCATGATCGCCGGCCAGAGCAGCGGCACCACGATCTTGAGCAGGGTCTTGCCGGGTGAGGCGCCGCAGACGCCGGCCGATTCCTCGAGCTCTTTGTGGATCTGCAGTACGCCGCCATAGGTGTAGCGCATGCCGAAGGGCAGGAAATGGATGACGAAGGCGATAATCACGATCGTCAGCGTCGAATAGAGCGGGATCGGTGAGCGCAGCGCGACATCCATCATCGCGACGCTGAGCACGATGCCGGGCAGGATCATCGGCAACGTAATCAACTGGTCGGTGACGGCGTGGAAGGCGTGGCGGCGCGCGACGAGCCAGCCGCAGACCACCATCAGCGCCATCGTCACGCTCGCCGCCGCTGCGGCCGTGATCAGCGTGTTTACGATCAGCTCAAGATAGCCCTTGCTGCTGAGCACGATGGCGAAATTGTCGAGCGTCAGCGACTTGAAGGCGGCGAGCCGGATCGGGCGGACGAAGGGCGTCAGCGCCACCCAGAGCAGGGTCAGGATCGGCAACACCAGCACGATGATGCAGTTGGCCCAGATCAGCGCGCCGCCGAGCCAGCGCAGCCGCCCGAGCGGCAAAGGCCGCGGGCGAAAGCCCTTGCCGGTCACCGTGGCGAAGCGCGAGGCGTTGAGCGAGAGCCGGCTATAGAGATACATCAGCCCGGCGACCAGCACGGTCAGGACCACCGAATAGGCGCTGGCATGGCCGACCCTGGGCGGCACTGCGGCCCGGATGTCGTCGTAGATATCGGTGGTCAGGAGCTTGATGCCGGCCGAGGTGCCGACGAGCTTGGGCACGTCGAAAGCCTGCAGCGTCTTGATGAAGATGAACAGGCCAGTCGCCAGGGCGGCCGGCGCGGCCAGCGGGATTGAGATGCGCAGCACCATGGTCAGGATGCCGGCGCCGCTCATCCGCGCCGCTTCCTCCAGCTCGGCATTGGCGGTGCGGAAGCTCGCGGCGAAGAGCAGGAACGACATCGGCAGCCAGCCGAGCGTCTCGATCGTGACCATGCCGGCGATCGAATTGACGTTGAACAGGTTGCCGCCATTGCCGGTCAGGTTGCGATAGAGCTCGTTGAGCGGGCCGATCGGGCCGAGCAGGAAGAGCCAGGCAGGGACGTAGATGATCAGTGGGATGCCGAGCGACACCACCGTCATCAGATAGGCAAGCGAGCGGTTCGGCGCGTCCGTCCGCTCCACCACCCAAGCGAGCGAAGCGCCGAAGACGAGCGAGAAGACGGTCGACAGGGCGGCGAACCGGACCGAATTCCAGGCGCTGGTTAGAATACCCTTGTCGCTGATCAAATGCGTGAAGTTGTCGAGGGTGAAGGCGCCGTGTGAGCCGTCGGCGTTCATTACGAACAGGCTGTTCTGGACGAGCGCGATCACAGGCGGCAGCACCAGGCAGGCGATGACGAGCAGCATCACCAGCGCCAGGAGCTGCGTCTGCGTCGGGCGGCTGATCAGCCCGGCACGGCGTTGCCGCGGCAAGGTTGCTGCGGCGTCGATCACCTCGGTCATTTGAAGAGCTCGTCGTAGATCTTCAGCCAGCCCGCCAGCGGCTCGCTTTCCTGCGAGGAGATTTCCGGCGCGAGCAGGGTGGAGGTGAAGCTGCCGGTCACCGGGCCGATCGAGGGGTCTTTCGGTGACACATCTGGATTGCCCGGCGGATAGCCGGCCTCGGCGATGATCTTCTGGCCGTCATCCGAGAACATGAACTCGAGGAAGAGTTTGGCGGCGTTCGGATGCGGCGCGTTCTTCACCAGCGCGATCACGCCGAGATTGGCGACGAGCGGCTCCATCTTGACCCAGGCGATCGGAGCTTCCTTGGCCCGGCTGATCACCGCGTGATGATTATAGGTCATCAGGCCGATCGCGTACTGGCCGGAAATGACCTTGTCGAGAATGACGCGCTGATTGCCGGGCTCACGCACGATCTTTTGCTTCGAGAGCTCGCGCAAATAGGCCATGCCCTTGTCCTGCCCCATGACGGAGAGGACATTGCCGATGAAGCCGGCCGGGCCAGAAATGGCGCGGGTGTCGGTCCAGACCATCTTGCTCTGCCATTTCGGGTTGAGCAGATCCTCGAAGGTCTTGGGCGCCTCGGCCGCCTTAACCAGGTCCGTATTGTAGGTCGTGGTCAGGTAGAGCGCATAGATACCGGAATAGAGTTGGCTCTGCGGCTTGAAGGTAGGCGCGTATTTGGCGAGCGCCTCGGGCGCGAAGGGCTCGATCAGCCCGGCCTTGCTCAGCGGCGGAATCGAGGTGCCGGGCGAGTCGAACAGGTCGGCCTCCATCCGGCCGGCCCGCGCCTGGCTGGTGATCTTGAGGACTGTATCGGAATCGCCGGTCGTCGTGAAACGCACCTCGATTCCATACTTGGCCTGGAATTTCTCGGCGAGCGGACGCACCACCTGGCTCACCACCATGCCGGTGTACCAGACGAGCTGGCGCTCGGCCTTGGCCTTGGCGATCAGCTCGGCAGCGGGTTGGCTCTGGGCGAAGCCGGCGCTTGGCAACAGCGCAAGCGTGCCTGCCCCGGCGATGAAGCCGCGTCTGGTCTGCATGTCCTTCCTCCCAATCCTCACGCTGCGCCGCTGCCGGCGCATGAGTTCCTGGCGGTCTGTCGCCGCCATCCTGCGCCCCGGTTGAGCGGGGAGCATGCTACGGAATCTGCCGGCCTGGCCGTGACGGGTCAAACGAGTAAACGAAACAGGCGCGTGAGGAATTCTCAACGATCCGGAGGTTGAGCGATAGCGCTTTGCACGCTGACGAAGCCGGCCCGGTTCAGGAAATCCAGGAGCGTTTCGGCGACGAGATCTGGCGTATCGATCGCCATGACGTGACCGGTCTCCAGCACCATGAATTCGGCCCCGCCGATCTTGGCGGCAACGCCTGCAACATGATCGGGCGGGCGCGCCGCGTCGTGGCGCCCGGCGACGACCAGAGTCGGGCAGCGTATCGCCGACAATGCCGCATCGAGATCGAGTCCGGCCAGCATTCGCCAGGTCGCTGCGAGCCCGGCCGGGTCGGCGGCGAGGCGCAATTCCTCGTAGCGCGAGCGCGGGCTGGCGGCATCGTCGGCGAAAGCGTGGCGGATGCCGAGGCGCTCGATCGCCGCGATACGCTGTTCGGTCGCCGGCCGCTTCGCTTCGTCCAGCACGGTCGCCGGCGCAAGCAAAGCGAGAGCGGCTATGGCGCCCGGATGGCGCGCAGCGAAGGTAGCCGCCACGGCCGCCCCGACCGCGGCGCCAACGACCGCGACCGGTTCTGCTATGGCAAGCGCGCTCAGCAGCGCTGCGAGATCATCTGCCGCCTGTCCGACCGAATAGGGACCAGGTGGCTTCTCTGACAGCCCGGCCCCGCGCTGATCATAGCGAAGCACGCCGATATGAGGTGCCAGCAGCGGCACGACCGCGTCCCAGCTCTCCAGCATGCCGCCCATTTCATGCAGCAGAACGACGGTCCCCGGCGGCCTCGATTGCAGCTCGTAGCGCAGTTGGACGCCGTTGGCTTCGATCCAGCGGTTCGCCATGAAGTGCACCTCCCGCCGCGAGCCTTGGCGTTGCCCGCTCCCCTGGTCAAACGAGGGAATCTGAGCCCGGTTTGAGGAATGCTGCGGCATCGGCTCTTGTGAGCATTGCTCAATCGCCCTTTCGGTTAAGTCGTTTGACCAGGCCACGGCCTTGCGAAAAACCTCCGAAGCGTCACCGGCGATTAGTCCAGTGCGTCTTTGCGTAGTCAGAATGAGGTTTCCGCATGACGGGTTCGCTGTCCGGGGTCGCTTCGGTGATTGGCATCGGCCAGAGCGATTGGGTCGGCGACCATGCGCGGGTCCGGGCCGGCGAGCGGCCGCACGATTCCTATGGCTATGGCGCGCAGGCTTTCCTCTCGGCGCTGGCCGATTCCGGCATCACGCGTGATGAGATCGACGGGCTGATCGTCGGTCCGACCACCGCCTATGAGCGCGTCGGCGAACTGCTCGGTCTCAATGTTCGCTGGGGCGGGCGGGCTGATGCGATGACGGCGGTGATGGAAGCCTGCATGGCGATCCATGCCGGCCTCGCCTCGGTCGTCGCGCTCGTCTACGGCAATGACCAACGCTCGGCGCAGGTGAACTATGGTGGCCCCGACGCCCAGGGCGGGGCGGCCTTTCTCGCCTATGTCTATCACGCACCCTGGGGTTTCACCTCGCAGGGCGCGCTCTACGCGATGATGGCGCGCCGCTATATGCACGAGCGCGGCCTGTCGGAAGCCGAGCTCGGCGAGGTCGCGGTGGCGCAGCGTCTGGCCGCCTCGCGCAATCCTCGCGCGTTGATGCGCAAGCCGATCGGTATCGAGGATTATCTTGCTTCGCCCCTCATCTGTGAGCCGCTGCATATCTTCGACTATTGCCTGATCAACGATGGCGGCGTCGCCCTCATCATCGCGGAAGCCGGCAAGGCACGCCGCATTGGCCGCGCGCCGGTCCCTATCAAAGGCGTCGGCCGCTACGATCTCAATCGCGGCGCCACCAGCCTCGAGCCACGCCTGCTCGATTATTATCTACCGGCGCAGCAGACGGTCGCCGCCCAGGTCTTCGAGATGGCCTCGCTCGGCCCGAAGGATATGGACGCGCTGCAAATCTACGACAGCTTCTCGCTGCATATCCCGCTCGCGCTCGAAGGTTACGGCTACTGCCCGCTCGGCGGGGCCGGACAGTTCATGCGCGAGACCGGCATTTCACTCGCCAAGGGCCTGCCGGTGAACACCAGCGGCGGACACCTCTCCGAAAGCTACATGCAGGGCTGGAACCACCAGATCGAAGCCGTCCGGCAGGTGAGGGGCGAGGCCGGGGGCCACCAGGTCGAGGGCTGCCGCCACGTCCACTACAGCTCCGACGTCGCCGGCAAGGCGATCTCGATCATCTACGGAGCCTGAGCCATGGCGAACAGCCAGCCCGTCGTCACACTCTACGACGTCCCGATGTGGCAAAGCCTCGCTCGTGAGCGCATGCAGCTCCAGTCCTGCGGCCGTTGCGGCACGCTGCGTTACCCGCCCGGGCCGATCTGCTCCGCCTGCACCAGCATGGACTATCAATGGGCCGATCTCTCCGGCGGCGGCGAGATTCTGTCCTGGGTGCGCTTCCACCGCGCCTATTTCGACGACCATCCACCGCCCTATAACGCCGTCGCCGTGCGGCTCGACGAGGGGCCGATCGTCGTCTCCAACCTGATCGGCACCGAGCCGGAGGGCGAGTGGATCGGGCGGCGCGTCATGCTGACCTATCGCCGCCACCTTGATCGCACGCAGCACGCCTTCATGCTGACGGAGCAACCCTGACGGCGAGCCGTCGCGCGGAGAAGAGCATGTTCGAAAAAGACGTCGCCATCGTCACCCGGCACGGCCTGATGCCGGCCTTCGCCGTCCGGCCCGATGGCGAGGGGCCCTATCCGGTCGTCATCCTCTATATGGACGCGCCGGGCATTCGCGAGGAGCTCCGCCATATGGCGCGCCGGATCGCCTCTGCCGGCTACTACTGCCTGCTGCCCGACCTCTATTACCGGCTCGGCACGGTGCGTTTCGATCTGCCGCGGCGCGACGAGCGTATGTCGGCCGTGGTCGTCGCCTGCCTGCGCTCGATCGACAATGAGCGGACCACCGACGACACCGCCGGCATGCTCGCCTTCCTCGATGGCGAGGCCGAAGCCAATGCCCAGAAGGTCTCCTGCCTCGGCTTCTGCATGAGCGGGCGCTACGTCGTCGCAGCCGCGGCGAAGTTCGGTCCGCGCATCGCGTCGGCCGCCTCGCTCTATGGCGTCGGCCTCGTCACCGAGGATGAGGGCTCGCCGCACAAGCTGGTCGCGAAGGTGCCGGGCGAGCTCTATTTCGCCTTCGCCGAGACCGACAGCGCCGCGCCGCCGGCGACGATCGCCACATTGCAGGAGGCGCTTGCTGCGACCGGCGTCGTTCATGATGTCGACATCTTCCCGAACAGCGAGCACGGCTACTGCTTTACGGCTGGCCGCTGCTACCAGCCTGAGGCGGCCGAGGCGACCTGGGCCAAGCTCTTTGCGCTCTGGAAGAGGACGCTGGCATAGCCATGGCCGATGCGGCGCGCCTGATGACGAAGCGATTGCAGCGATGACGGCGCGACGCCCCTATGCCGGCCTTGTCGTCGCGGAGGTCATCTCCGACGCCGCCGACAATGCGCTGGTACTTGCCGCCGGCATGGCCGGGCGCATCCTCGCCGACCTTGGCGCAGAGGTGGTCTGCCACGCAGGTCGCGAGCGTGGCTTCGAGAGCAGTACCGAGCTGTTCCTGGCGCGTGGTAAGACCAAGTTGACCGCAAATCCGGGCGAACTGCTTGACCGCGCCGATGTTGCGCTCGTCGACGGTGGGCTGCTGCGCGAACAGGGGCGGGCGGGTCTGCCGCCGGTCACGGCGGTGCTCAGCCTGTTCGGCGGGCGTCTCGCCGACAGCGACAGGCCGGCCGGCGCCTTCACACTGGCGGCACTTGGGGGATTGCTGGCGATGGTCGGCGATCCCTTGCGGGCGCCCTTGCGCCTCGGCGGGCACCAGGAGGCCTTCGCGCTCGGCCTGTCCACCTATTGCGGTGTGGCGGCGGCGCTGGCCTCGGCGCGCCCGCAGGGCGCTCCCGTCACGATCCGGGCGAGCCTGCTCGAAACCCTCGTCTGGCTGAACTGGAAAGCCGTGCCGCTGGAGGGCTACGATGTCCTGCCCGGTCGAACCGGCGCTGCCTCCGAATGGCAGGTGCTGCGCTGCGCCGACGGCTATGCCGTGCTGGTCTATCAGGAGCCGGACTGGTCGCGGTTGAAGGCGGCGCTGGCCGAGCCGGCTCTGGAGGAGTCGCGCTTTGCAACACGTGCGAACCGGCTCGCACATCTGGCCGAGCTCGCCGCGATCATCGAGCGGCGCTTCCTGACGCTGACCCGCCGGGAGATCCACGCTTTGGCGCGGCAGCACCGCCTGCCGCTCGGGCCGGTGTGGAGTCCGGCCGACGCCTTTCACGACGCGCACAATCGGGCGCGCGGCCTGTTCGCGCCGCTCGGTGCGGATCCGGAGGTCCAAGCCCCGCGCCTGCCGCTCATCTGGCTCGACCAGGTAGCGGCCCGCCGGGCCGATATCGCGGTGGGAGCAGCCTGATGAGACTGCTGGAAGGCTGCCGTGTTCTCGATCTAGGCATCATCACTGCCGGCGCCGCGACGGCCGCGCTGCTCGCTGATTTCGGCGCCGAGGTGATCAAGGTGGAATCGCCGACCTATCGCGACCCTTTCCGTGCCTGGAGTGCGCAGGACGAGCCCGATGCGATGCCGCCGCTGTTTCGTGCCACCAACCGCAACAAGCGCGCGATCAGCATCGATCTGAAGCGGCCGGAGGGGCAGGCGATCTTCCTGCGCCTGGTGCGACGCGCTGATGTCGTGGTCGAGAACTTCCGCCGCGGCGTCATGGAAGGACTCGGCCTGAGCTTCGCCAGGCTGCGTGAGGCCAACTCCGATATCATCCTCGCCTCGATTTCGAGCCAGGGCGAGACGGGCCCCGATGCCGGCCATGTCTCCTATGGCTCGACGCTCGAGGCGCTGAGCGGCCTCGCCTGGGTGACTGGCTATGAGGGTGGCAAGCCCGAAGTCTCCGGGCGGGACGTGAACTATCCCGACCAGATCGTCGCGCTGTTCGCCGCCGGGGCGATCGCGACCGCGCTGCGCTCGGTGCGGAACGGCGAGGGCGGCAGTCATCTTGATTTGTCGCAGCGCGACCTTGCCGCCTTCATGATCGGCGATCGCTTCGCCGCAGCCTCGCAGGGCGAGGCCGTCACGCGCCAGGGCAATGCCCAGCATCAATGCCCGCTACAGGACTGTTTCCTCGCGGCCGATGGGATCTGGGTGGCGCTCTCGGTGCCGGCCTCCGTGCTGCGGCTCCTGTCGGATGCGCTCACGGCTGGCGATCTCGACTGCCCGGGCGCCCTTCGTATTGCGGTCGCGGCGGCAATCGCGGCGCAGCCCGCCCGGCAGGCCGTGGATTTCTTCTTGGGGCTCGGCGTGCCGGCTGCCTTGGTCAATGACGGCAACGGCATGATGTCTGGCTGGGGCGAGACATGGCAGCACGCCTTGCAGCGCGATGAGCAGGGCCTGATCGTCAAGGGCTTCCCGCTCCAGGTCGACGAGGCGCTACTCGCGATCGATCGGCCGGCCCCGCAGGTCGGCGCCGACACCTATGCCGTTCTCTCGGAGATTGCCGGCTACAGCCGCGGCGAGATCGCCGCACTCGCCGAAGCCGGTATCGTCGAGAGCGCGGGCTGAAAGGCTCAGGCCGGCACCAGGCTCTCGCCGCCGGGCAGCCGCATATGCCGCAAAGCGGCCTCGTACTCGATCGATTGCCCGAGGATCCAGTCGCGGAACTCAAGCACACCCGGCTTCTTCACCGCATGTTCGACATAGGTGAGGTAGTAGGCGACGCCGTTGTCGTGAATGAAGTCGAACGGCGCGACCAGCCGGCCGGCGTTGAGGTCCTCCAGCACCAGCGCCATCTGCCCGATGGCCATGCCGATGCCTTCCATCGCCGACTGGTAGGCGAGGGTCGAGCTTTCGAAATAAAGGCCGCGGTCGCTCTCGATATGCTGGCCGCCGGCGGCGTCGAGCCATTCACGCCAGTCATCCGGGCGGACTGTGGAGTGCAGCAGGGTCTGATCGGCGAGGATGTCGATGCCGATCTCGGGGCCGAGCCGCTCCAGGAAGGCCGGGCTGCACACCGGAATCAGCGCGCTGCCGGCGAGGCGATGCGAGACCAGCCCCGGCCAGTCGCCGGTGCCCTGCTGGATCGCGATGTCGATATCGCCCATCGAAAGCTGGTTGATCGGCCGTGGCGAGAGCGAGGTCGCGAGCTGGATCTCCCGTTTCGGATAGAGACGATGAAACAGCGGCAAGCGCGGAACGAGCCAGCGCAAGGTGAAGGTCATGGCACAGTGCACCCGCAGCGAACTCTCGCGCTGTGCGCCCATCAGGCGTTTGGTGGCGCGCTCCATCTGGTCGAAGGCGGTGCCCAGCGCCGTGACGTAGTCGTTCGCCTCAGCGGAGATGCGCAGGTCCCGGCCGGTGCGCTCGAACAGTTCCACGCCGAGCACGTCCTCCAGAAGCTTGATCTGGCGGCTGATCGCGCCGGGCGTCACCGAAAGCTCGTCGGCCGCCTTGGTGAAGCTGACATGCCGGCCGGCCGCCTCGAAGGCGCGCAGCGCGTTCAGCGGCGGCAGGCGGCGCAGCATGGCTCGGTCAATTGATGATTTCTCACAGATGGCCTCCCATTTAGTCGATTGACGGTATTGCGCTTTTCGCGTTGCTTATTGGCCAAGGGCAATGATGGATCAAATCGCCTTCAACATCAACGGGATGAAGCATGTTTTGCCGCGATTTATCGCCGATTTCGATGCGAAGCGACGTAGCACGGCCGGGATTCGCGAGAGTGCATTCTCGTGTGATTTTTCCTGAGCCAAAGCGGGCGATGAAATGAGGCTTTATTGGTCGCCTCGCTCGCCTTTTGTCCGCAAGGTTCTGGTCGTCGCGCACGAGGCTGGTCTCAACGATGTGATCGAGCGCCTGCCGATGGTCATCCTCTCGACCCAGCCGAATGATGGGCTGCTCGCGCTCAATCCGCTCGGCCAGATCCCGACGCTGGTCACCGAGGAGGGCGAGGCGATCTACGATTCGGCGGCGATCTGCCATTATCTCGACGTCGTGTGCGGCGACGGCCGGCTGCACCCGGCAGCGCCCGCGGCACGCACCGCTGCTCTCCGGCGCCAGGCCCTCGGCGACGGCCTGTCGTCGTTGCTGCTCAATTGGCTGAGCGAGCGCTCGCGCCGGCAGGGCGAGCAATCGGCCATGCGCATCGCGGCCGTGCACAAGAAGCTGCCGCATATCTTCCAGGCACTCGAGGCGGAGGCTGGGGCGACGGACGCCGCATCCTTCGATGTCGGTCACGCCGCGATCGTCGCGGCGCTCGGTTATCTCGATTTCCGCTTTGCGCCGGATTTCCTTTGGCACGAGCGCTATCCGCGCCTCGCGCAATGGTGGGAGGCGGCGCAGCAGCGCCCATCCGTCGCGGTGACGGCGCATTACGACGAACTCGCGACGGCCGGCTCCGCCCTGTCGCGCCAGAAGGGCAGGGCATGAGTATCAACGGACAAGCGTATATCGTCGGCGCCTACGAGCATCCGCTGCGCAAGGCGCCGGACAAGTCGCTGGCGCAGTTGCACGGCGAGGTCGCGCTTGGCGCGCTCGCCGATGCCGGCCTGAGCAACGACGATGTCGACGGCTATTTCTGCGGCGGCGACGTGCCGGGAACCGGCCCGTTCTCGATGGTGGACTACCTCAATCTCAAGGTCCGCCATGCTGATTCCACCAATATCGGCGGCGCTTCCTACATCCTGCACGTCAATCATGCGGCGCAGGCGATCGCGGCGGGGAAATGCGACGTGGCGCTCATCACGCTGGCCGGCCGCCCGCGCAGCGAGGGCGTCCCGAAGGGCGGGCTGAAGCGGGCCGACAGCCCGGTCCAGCCGGATTATGCCTGGGAAACCCCGTTCGGCATGACGATCCTCAACGTCTACGCCATGTGCGCGATGCGCCACATGCACGAGTTCGGGACGACCAGCGAGCAATTGGCCTGGGTCAAGGTCGCCGCCTCCCATCATGCCCAGCACAATCCCAACGCCATGCTGCGCGATCTCGTCACGGTCGAGGACGTGCTGAATTCGACGCTGGTCGCCGACCCCTTGCACAAGCTCGATTGCTGCATCGTCTCGGATGGCGGCGGCGCCGTTATCGTCACCCGGCCGGAGATCGCCCGCAGCCTCAAGCGCCCGCTGGTGCGTATCCGTGGCGCGGGCGAGGCTGTGAAGCACACTGCCGGCGGCGCGATCGACCTGACCTATTCAGCCGGCCGCTTCAGCGGTGCGGCCGCCTTCGCCGAGGCCAATCTGACACCGGCGGATGTCAAATACGCCTCGGTCTATGACAGCTTCACCATCACCGTGATCGTCCAGCTCGAGGATCTCGGCTTTTGCGCCAAGGGCGAGGGCGGTCGCTTCGTCGCCGACGGCAACCTGATCGCTGGTGTCGGCCGCCTGCCGGTCAACACCGATGGCGGCGGCCTCTGCAACAACCACCCGTTCAATCGTGGCGGGATGACCAAGATCATCGAGGCCGTCCGGCAATTGCGCGGCGAGGCGCATCCGGCCGTCCAGGTCGGGAATTGCGACATCGCGCTGGCGCACGGCACCGGCGGCATGCTCGGCACCAGGCACGGCGGCGCCACCCTGATCATGGAGCGGGAGTAAGGCCCATGTCGACATTGCGTGAGGCGCTGGATCACCAGCCCGAGACCAGGGCGTTCTGGAGCGAACTCGCCGAGGGACGTTTCACATTGCGCCATTGCCGCGCCTGCGACCGGGCGCACTGGTACCCGCGCGCGATCTGCCCGCATTGCGCCAGCCCGGAGACGGAATGGAGGGCGGCGAGTGGGCAGGGCACGATCTACTCCTACAGCATTGCCCGCACGGCGGCCGAGCCCTTCGCCATTGCCTATGTCACCCTCAAGGAGGGGCCGACCATGATGACCAACATCGTCGGCAGCGACTTCGCGGAGATCGCGATCGGCAAGCCGGTCGAGATCGCCTTCGGCCATAAAGCCGAGGACGGCATCACTTTACCGGTCTTCAGGCTCGCCTGAGGCGCTCTCTCCGCCTGACCTATTTGCGCGGCGTGCTCGATCACACCGCGCGCGACCACAACGATATCAGAGGAAACGACCATGCCGACAGCCTTGTCACGCTCGCTCGCCGGTTTCGCCTCCGGCTTGCGCTATGAGCATTTGCCGGCCCGCGCGCTCGAAGCCGTCCGGATCGGCATGGCCGATACGGTTGGCGTCATGCTCTCGGGCGTCGACATGCCGGTCTCGCGTCATGTCCTCGCTAGCCTCGGCACGCGCGGCCTGAAACACGAGGCGCGCATCCAGCTCGGCGCCGAAACAGCTTCGGTCGCCGATGCGACGCTGGTCAACGCCGTGACCACGAGCAGCGTCGTCTTCGACGACGTCGCCTTCGCCGGCTGCCATACCAGCACGGTGCTGATGCCTGCCTTGCTGGCCGAGGGCGAGCGGATCGGCGCCAGCGGCAAGCAGGTCGTGCAGGCCTATGCCGCCGGCTACGAGCCCTGGGCGCGGCTCGCCGAGCGCGATCCCGATAGCTATTCGAGCAAGGGCTGGCATGCGACCGCCTGCTTCGGTCCATCAGCTGTGGCGCTGGCGCTCGCCAATCTGCGCGGCTTTGACGAGGCAACGACCGTGCGCGCGCTTGGCATCGCCGCGTCGATGTCGGGCGGCATTACCGCGAGCTTCGACACCGATGTCGGTCCGTTCCAGATCGGGCGCGGCGCCGCCGGGGGCGTGCTGGCGGCACAGCTCGCCGAGGCCGGCATGTCGGCGCCGGCCGATGCGCTGGAGCGTTCCGGGCGCGGCATGCTGGTTGCGCTGTCGCCCAAGGGCGCCGTCGATCTGGAGAGCCCATTAGACGATCTCGGCCGCGCCTGGCGCCTCGAAAGCATCGGCATCAACGTCAAGCAGTACCCGTTCGGCAATATAGCGCAGCGGGCCGTGGACGGCGCGCTCGATCTTGCGATTGCGAATGACGTCAAGCCGCAGGAGGTTACCCGGGTCGAGCTGCTGATCAGCGAGGCGCAATATGCGGTGATCTCGAAATCGCCCTCGGTGCTGCATTTCGTGCCCTCGCACAGCGTGCCGCTTGCGGTCGTCGCGGCATTGTTCGAGCGGCGCGTCACCTTCGATGCGCTCGATGAGAGCTTCTATGGCCGCCCCGAGGTCCAGGCGCTGCTGAAGCAGGTCGAGACCGTGGCCGACAGCCGCGTTCCGGCCGACACTCAGCCCAATCTCGGCTTCAGCGGTGGCGTCCGCCTGCATCTCAACGATGGGCGCGTGCTCGAGAGTCCCAGCGTCGACTACGCCCGCGGCCACTGGACGCGGCCGATGAGCGAAGCCGAGCTCTGGCAGAAGTTCTGGTCCTGCAGCGGCAAGCAGCTCGCCCAGCCGCAGGCGGAAAAGCTCTTCGCCAGCCTGATCAGGCTCGACGAGGTCGCGAACGTCGGAACGCTCAATCGTTGAGTGATCGCGATGGTGAGCGGCCGCAAAGAGCGGCAGCATCGAGCTTTCGATTGAGGAAAGCTCACTCGATCGCGCCGTTAACTCGTTTGACCGGTCATGGCGTCGGTCCTACCTCGACTGCAGTCAGCGTTTGATCCGGCGGAGAGACTAAGATGGTCCCCGACACCCCATCGCTACGGTTCAGCCAGACCGGTCATGTCGCGACCATCGTGCTCGACCGGCAGCAGGTGCTGAATGCGATCGACCCCGAGACCGGAGCGGCGCTCGCGGCCTGCTTCGAGCGGATCGCGACCGATGACAGCATCCGCGCCGTAGTTCTGACCGGGGCGGGCGAACGAGCCTTCAGCGCCGGCGCTGACCTCAAGAAGACGGCCGAGATTACCGGCCCCTACGCAGCCCAGGCCTTTGGCGGGGGCGGCGATCACAGCTTCGCCGCGGCGCTCGATTGCGAAAAGCCGTTGATCGCCGCGGTCAATGGTTTGGCCCTGGGCGGCGGGCTGGAGCTTACCCTTGCCTGCGATATCAGGCTGGCTGCGCCGCAGGCGCGCTTCGGCCTGCCCGAGGTCAAGGTCGGCACGATCCCGGGAGCCGGCGGTACGCAGCGGCTGCCGCGCAGCATCGGGCAGAGCGATGCGATGCTGATGCTGCTTTCGGGCGAGATGATCGATGCAGAGGAAGCTCTGCGCCTCGGGCTGATCAGCCGGATCATTCCCGCGCCGGACCTGCTGTCGGAAGCACAGGCGCTCGCCGCCCGTATCGCGGCGAATGCCCCGCTCTCGGTCCGGGCGATCAAGCGCCTCGTCCGCAGCGGCGGCGAGTTGCCATTGCCCGAGGCGCTGCGACTGGAGCGGCTGGTCTGGGGCATGCTGCGAGATACGCAGGACAGGGCGGAGGGCCGTCGGGCCTTCGCCGAGAAACGCCCGCCCGTCTTCACCGGGTGCTGAGACGAGAAGTGAGAGGTCTATGATCGACAAGCAGGTTCCGGACATGGCCGCGGCGCTGGCGGGCATAGGCGACGGCGCCTCCGTCCTGGTCGGCGGCTTCGGAGCGGTGGGCCAGCCCAACGCGCTGATCGACGCGCTGGCACTGAGCGGCGTGCGTGGCCTGACGGTGATCGCCAACAATGCGGGCTTCGAGCCGCAGACTGGGCTCGGCAAGCTGATCGGCAGCGGCGCCGTGGCGAAGCTGATCTGCAGCTTCCCGCGCGGTTCCTCCGCCTTCGATACGCGTTACGAGAAGGGCGAGATCGAGCTCGAGGTCGTGCCGCAGGGCACGCTCGCAGAGCGGATCAGAGCGGCCGGCGCCGGGATCGGCGCCTTTTACACGCCGACGGGAGCGGGCACGCGTCTCGCCGAGGGCAAGGAGACAAGGCGGATCGGCGATCGCGACCATGTGCTCGAATATGCGCTGGCCGCCGATGTCGCCCTGATCCAGGCCTACACCGCCGATCGCTGGGGCAACCTGACCTACAAGGGCAGCGGCCGGAATTTCAATCCGATCATGGCGATGGCTGGCAGGCTCACCATCGCCCAGGTCGCGACCGTTGTTCCGCTAGGCGAGATCGAGCCCGATATCGTCGTTACCCCCGGCATCTTCGTGAACCGCGTGCTGCAGGTCGAGGGCGGCGATCCGCCCTTGGCGACAACCGCCGCGAGCAAGGAGGGCGCCCGATGAGTGCCGCACTGGATCATGCCCCGTTCAGCCGCAAGGAGATGGCGAGCCGCGTCGCGAACGACATCGCCGAGGGCTGGTACGTCAATCTCGGCATCGGCCTGCCGACGCTGGTCGCCGATCACATCCCCGCCGGGCGCGAGGTGGTGCTGCATTCCGAGAACGGCATCCTCGGCATGGGGCCGGTGCCGGGCCCGAACGAGGCCGATCCCTGGCTGGTCAATGCCGGCAAGGAGAACGTCACCTTGGTGGCGGGCGCTTCGCTGTTCCACCATGCCGACAGCTTCGCCATGATCCGTGGCGGCCATATCGATCTCTGCGTGCTCGGCGCCTTCGAAATCGGCGAGACTGGCGATCTCGCCAACTGGTCGACCTCCGGCAGCGATCGCACGCCGGCGGTCGGCGGCGCCATGGATCTGGCGGCGGGTGCCCGCAATGTCTGGGTGATGACCACCCATGTCACCAAGTCGGGCGAGCCAAAGCTGGTGCGCCAATGCCGCTATCCCTTGACCGCGGCGCGGGCGGTGAACCGCGTTTACTCTGATCTCGCGGTCATCGACGTGACCGAGAGCGGCTTCGTGGTGCGCGCGATGGCGCCGGGGCTGACGCAGGCCAGGCTGCAGGAATTGACCGACGCGCCCCTCGCATTTTCGCTGAGGTGAGCGCGTGTCGCGGGAGGATGGGGTAATGACGGTGGAAACGACCGCAGCGATCGAGGTCAAAGGTCTCGAGAAGATCTTCTTCAACACGCAGGACGGTCCGGCCGGCGGCGTCCGCGATGTCGCGTTCACGCTCAAGCCCGGCACGTTCTTCACGCTGCTCGGGCCGAGCGGCTGTGGCAAGACCACGACTTTGCGCTGCATCGCCGGACTGGAGCAGCCGGACCACGGGCTCATCCGCGTCGGCACTCAGCCGCTCTTCGATGGTGCCGCTGGCGTCAACGTGCCGCTCAACCGGCGCAATATCGGCATGGTCTTCCAGTCCTACGCGATCTGGCCGCATATGAGCGTGTTCGAGAACGTCGCCTTTCCGCTGCGTGTCTCAAAGGACAGCAATTTCGACCGGTCGCAGATCGAGCGAATGACCAACGATGCGTTGAAGCGGGTCGGTCTCGATGGCTATGGCAGCCGCTCGGCGACGCGCCTTTCCGGCGGCCAGCAGCAGCGCGTCGCGCTCGCCCGCGCCATCGTGCGTCAACCGAAGCTGCTGCTGCTCGACGAACCGCTCTCCAATCTCGACGCGACCTTGCGCGAGGAGATGCGCACCGAGCTGAAGCGGCTGCAGCAGGAGGTCGGCGTCACCACGATCTACGTCACGCATGATCAGGCCGAGGCGCTGGAAATGTCCGATCTCGTCGCGGTCATGGATCGCGGCCGGATCGTCCAGCTCGACCATCCGCGCGAGATCTATTTCCGGCCGGCCAATCGCTTCGTTGCGGGCTTCGTCGGCGCGACGAACCTGCTCGACGGCACGCTTGCCGCGGGGCCCGATAGTCGTGGCATCGCCCGGGTGAGTCTCGGCGCAGCCGGCGAGGTCGGCTGCCTGCTGCAAGGCGGCGTCACTGTGGGCCAGCCTGTCGCCGTCTCGATCAGGCCCGAGGCCTTCGCGCTGCGGACGCCGCAGGAGCCGGTGGCGGACGGTTCGAGCCGGCTCACCGGCACGGTCGAGCTCTCCGGCTTCCTTGGCAACA
Organism: Allobosea sp. LjRoot90; assembly: GCF_964254315.1. NCBI lineage: Bacteria > Pseudomonadati > Pseudomonadota > Alphaproteobacteria > Hyphomicrobiales > Alloboseaceae > Allobosea > Allobosea sp. LjRoot90. The sequence continues at coordinate 1,148,451 of NZ_CAXUTF020000001.1, read as the reverse complement.
TGATGCGCTATCGCGTGCGGGTGGCAGGCGGTGTGCTTCAGGTCAGCGCAGGCGCCGAGACGGTGTTCGACAACGGTACCATGGTCTGCCTCGACGTGCGCGACGAAGCGGTGCTGGGCCTTGCCTCGGAAGCACGAGCCGAGGCCGCCTGACGGGACCAGGGAGATGCTGGCGAGCCGTGTCGGGCTCGCCGATGCTTTCTCAGATTTGAGTTTTGATCGCCTCTCGATGAGAAAATTGGCATGGATGCAGAGTAGATAATTTGCATTGATTGCCCTTGTGATTGTCATAACAAGAAGAGGGCGGCCATGATTTCTAACGATAACGTTTCTGCGGGCGACCAGCAGCCATGTGTGCCGGCTCGGCGGAATATTCTGCGGGCCGGTGCTGCCCTTGGTCTGGCTGCGTTCGCTCTGTCTCAGGCGAGCGGTGTCGGTGCGGCGCCCGCAAATGCGGACCAGGGTGTAAAGCCAACGCCGCTGCCGGCCCCGATCAAGGCCACTGAAGGACTGGTGGAGGTCGGGGACGGCCACAGCCTCTGGTACTTCGACACCGGCGGCGACGGCGTGCCGGTCATCTTCCTTCATGCCGGGACGGGCAGCGGACTGGTCTGGCCCTACCAGACGCCGGTCTTCGCCAAGGCCGGGTATCGCGTCATCGGCTATTCCAGGCGCGGCTATCACGGCTCGGTCGTCGGCGATAAAGCCAAGCCGGGCACCGGGGCGGGCGACCTGCTCAAACTGGTCGATCATCTCAAGCTGACGAAGTTCCACCTCGTCGGCACTGCGGCCGGCGGCATGGTCGCGACCGATTTCGCCGTGTCGCATCCGCAGCGCCTGCGCAGCCTCGTGCTTTCCAATACGATCGTCGGCATCCGCGACGAGGACTACCGCGCCATCTACAAGCTGATCTGGCCGAAGGAGTTCGACGACCTGCCGCACGATTTCAAGGAACTCGGCCCGTCCTATCGCCATCTCGACCAGGAGGGCCGCCGCCTCTGGAACGAGCTGGAGCACAAGGCCAAGACGACGAAGATGGAGAGCCAAGCCTACGAGAACAACGTCACCTGGAAGTCGATCGCAGCATGGCGCATGCCGGTGCTGGTGACGACCGGCGATGGCGACCTCTACACGCCGCCCTCGATGGCGCGCCTGGTCCATTCCCGCATCCAGGGCGCGGAGTTCAGCCTGATCCCCGATTGTGGCCACTCCGCCTATTGGGAGCGCCCGGAGCTCTGGAACGATCTGGTGCTGGGTTTCATCGGCAAGCACAATTCCTGAGCGCGAAAGATTGTCTCGGGAGCCGGGGCGGTCCTGGTTCCCGAGTCTCGGCCCGTTTTGAAAGACCGCGTGCTCGCCACTATGTCTAATCGACGCTGGGCATCGGGATTGGGACACTCCGGAAAAGCGGAGGAACACCAGGAAGGCTCGCACCGCGCGCGATCCTGGCCTCAGGCGGGCGCAACGTCAGCTGGATTGTAGCCCGTTCTGTAACGGGAGGCCGGCGAGCGACGGATTGCAGCCGCCGAGAAAATCAAGGCAAGAAGGAGCGTACTGAATCGTTCGAGCTTGTCGGATTGCCGAGCTGGCGGTCCGGCGGGCGACTGGATGTTCTGATGGTTACACGTGTGGAGCTCGTGGCACGGCTGGAACGGGCGTTCCTCGACCATGGCTACGAGCACTTGACCATGACCGGCCTCGCCAAGGCCGTCGATGTCACGCGGCGGACGCTTTACAACTACTTCAGCAGCAAGGAAGAAGCCTTTCGCTTCCTGATCCTGAACGTCAACGCGCAAGCGGTCGAGATCGGGATGGCGGCCGGGCGAGAGGCTCTGGCAGACGGGCGGGACGCCGTCGCGATTCTGGCGACCATCCTCGATACGCGATACGGCAATACGCGCCGGCGCCTGGCGACATCGCCCCACGCCATCGAGATCAACGATCAGGCTTTCCGGCGCTGCCGCGACATCATGATCGCCTCGGCGGTCGGGTTTCAGTCGGAGCTCGCGAGCTTCATCGTCGAGCTGGAGGGGAGAAGTCTCTTGCGGGTCAAGCCGGATGTCGGCCCCGAGGCCCTGGCGCAATTGCTTGCCGATGGTGCGCGCGGCACCAATCAGAGCCTGCCTCCGATCGATCCAGCCAAGCTCCACCAGCGCTATCACGGCATGGTCCGGGCGCTGCTTCACGGAGCGACGCGGCCCGCCAGCTGACGTGGCGGGCCGATTGGCCGGGACGTTGCGACGAAGACACGGCTGCGGCGCGAAACGCGTCTCGCTTCGCCCTGTTGTGAACAGCGGTTCAAAAGGGCCGGCAGCGAGGCCTCCGGCGCCGGCTGCGCGGCTGTACTGCACCTTGCCGAGCGAACAATAATGGCTCGGCGTGCGAGCGCAGCAGGCGGGGGATCGGATGCAGACGCTGGAAGCGGAGATCGAGCGGCTGCTCGCCCAGCCGCTGTTCGATCGCGCCGCGCATCGCCTGGCCCAGGGATTCTTGGCGGTGCAGACCGCGGCGCCCCGGCTGGCCTCGCAGTTCTCGACCCAGCAGCGCTGGCTGATGTCGCATGCGGCGCTGTCCCGCTATTTCCGTGGACTCGACCTCGGCCGGCCGGGATTGTCGCAGCGCGAGTTCGTCGAGGAGGTTCTCGCTCACGGCCTAGCGAGCCGAAACACCGCTGCCTCCTTCTTCACCGAGGCGCTGCAATACGGGCTCGTCCAGCCGACCAGGATGCATGCCGGTTTGGCGGAGCCTGCGCCCTCGACCCTGTGGGCGCTGACGCAGTGGTACGCCATTCATCTGACCGCGCTCGATTCACTAGATGATGGTGCCAGGACCTCGCGGTTGCAGGCCGCGGACGGTGCTCTCCTGAAGGGGATCGAGCCTGCCACCGTTGATGCTCTGCTGTCGTCCACGGTGATCCGCGTGCCGCCGCCAGGATATGCGGTGTTCGCCTCGGTCGACGAGGGCGGCAGCCTGATGGATCGGCTCATGGTGGGCGTAGACATCGCCGCAGCACGCGACGGGGAGAGGGCGTTGACTGACGTAAGCTCCATCTCTGCGCTTGCCCGTCCGTTCAACCTGTCCCGGACACATGCCGGCCGGACGCTTGCCGCAGCGGCGGCAATGGGCAATCTCGGCTGGAGCGGCGTGCGCGGGCGCTCTCCGATCTGGCTGTCGCGAGGCTTCCGCGACGAATACGCACGGTTTCAGGCGGCGAAGCTCGCGATCATCGGCGCAGCCTTCGCGCAAGCCGTGGCGACCGCGCCGCTAGAATTTCCGGACGAGAGCACCGCGGCGGGAGCTGTTCGCGAAATCTCGAACAGCCCGGCATGCTGACCAGGGCGGCAGACGCAAACGCGCCGGCGCGGGCGATTGCCGAGCGGCTCGACGCCTTGCCGTTATGCCGGCTGCGGCTTGCGCTCTTCGGCGTCCTGACGCTCGCACTCTTCGCCGACATCGCCGAGGTCGCACTCGGCAACGCCTTGGGAGCGGTGTTCCAGGCGCCGCCCCGCGCCATGACGCAGGCCGAGCTGTCTCTCTTCCTCGCGGCGATCTTCGCAGGCGGCGCTGTGGGAGCCCCCATCTTCGGCATGCTCGGTGACCGCTTCGGCCGCCGGCTCACATTGCAGGTCGCGCTGGTCGTGATCGCAGTTGGCTCGCTTGGCGCCGCTGCGAGTAGCGATCCCATTGCGCTTATAGGCTTCCGCTTCCTTTCGGGCCTCGGGATCGGGGCCTGCCCGCCGCTGATCGCTGCCTATATGGCCGATGTCATGCCGCCGCGCTGGCGCGGTACCCTGTCATGCCTGTGTGCCGGCCTCGCCTTTCTCGGTGCGCCAGCGATCATCTTCCTGATGCGCGCGACTTCACCGACGCTGTTTGCGATCGAGGGCTGGCGCTGGGCTCTCGGCTCGGGTGCGCTCGTCGCCGTCGTCGCCGCGGGCTTGCTCGCGCTTTTGCCGGAATCGCCGCGCTGGCTTGCCGCCGCCGGCCGCTTCGCCGAGGCCGACGCTGCGCTGCAGCGCTTCGGTATGCAAAGCAAGGTGCCGTTGGCCGCTCCGGAAGGAACTGGAGCGGCATCCCAAACGGCGCTCGATCGCCCGCAGATCGATCTGGGGCGCAGGTTGCTCCTGCTCTGCGCTCTCTACGCGCTCGCCCCCTGGGCGACGATCGGCTTTCCGCTGATGAGCGGGGCAGTGATGGTGGCAAAGCAGTTCAGCATCGGCGATTCCGTCATAGCGGCCGGCCTGATCATGTTCGGACCGGCGCTCGGCAACCTGCTCGTTGCGTCGGTGATCGACCGGATCGGCCGCAAGGCCAGCCTGATCGGCGCCGCGAGTGCGATGGCTGTGCTGGGCCTGGCCTTTGCCGCCGCCACCACCTTCCTGCCACTTGTCGCCCTTGGCATCGCCTTCGCGCTGGCCAGCGCCATCTATGCCAGCGTCCTCGCCATCTACGCCGCCGAGATCATCCCGACCGAGCTGCGGGCCTCGCGGACATCCATGGCGTGGGGGGTGGGCCGCTTCATCTCCATCTTCGTGCCGTTGGTCTTCTTCGCGCTGATCCACCAGGTCGGAGCCTGGAGCATGTTCGTGCTGATTGCGGCAGCCTTGGGTCTCAGCGCGGCGCTGGTTGCGGTCGCCGGACCGCAGGGCCGGTCGCAGCAGGCGGTCGCCTGAGGCCGGTCGGCAGGCCAGTCCGGCGCCAAGGTGAACGGCTGTTCGCATTCGGCCCGCTGCGCATTGATCAAAAGGGCCGATCGGGCAATATCCGATATGACCATTTTTGAAACTCGTATTGCGCAGTTTCGAGCAATTTGAGAAATCTGCGGCGTTCCGAGCACAGCGATCCTCTCGTTGGGCGACACGGCACGGCCGACAGGACATTGCGGATGAACTGGTCGGGCGACCCGTCGGTGTGAGGAGCTATCGCGGGGGCGAGGCGCCGGCGGCATGATTGGGGTGGGGGCGTGACAGCAGTGCACACATTGTTCGGTCCAGCGGTGCTGGGCATGGCTCTCGCCATGGGCGCGGGTTCCGCCATCGCGCAGTCGACGGCTCCGAAAACTGCCAGTCAGCCAGCTCCGTCGTCGACGCCCGCCGTTCAGCCGGTGTCGACGGAGCCCAGCAGCACCACGGCGAGCTTTGGTGACTGGACGCTGCGCTGCCAGCGCGTCTCGGACAATCCCAAGTCGGCCCGCATCTGCGAGGTCGCGCAAGTCCTGCAGAGCCAGGGGCAGCAGGCCCCGATCGCCCAGGTCGCTATCGGCCGGGCCGCCGCCGGGGAGCCGCTGCGGGTCACGGCCGTGATGCCGATCAGCATCTCCTTTCCCAGCGTCGTGCAGATTGCCATCGGCGAGAAGGACGCAAAGCCGCTCGAGCTCGGCTGGCGGCGCTGCATTCCGAGCGGATGCTTCGCCGATGCGGCGCTTGGCGATGAGGTGGTCAAGCAGTGGCGCAAGGCGAGCGAGCCGGGCCGGATCGTCTTCAAGGATGCCGCCGGGCGTGACCTTGCCTTGCCATTGTCGACCCGCGGCCTCGACCAGGCTGTCGAGGCCCTCGCCAAGGAACGGCTCTGACCATGGCCAGGCGCCGCGACGCTCGTTCACAGACCGCCACCCGCACGGACGGGGCGGTGTTGCGCTACGTTGCGGCTCCGAGCGAGCGTCGCTCCGTTCTCGCCGCCTTGCGGCAGCGTTGCCTCGTCGGGCAGGCGATGGCGCTCGCGCTCTGGAACGCGCCCGCCTTCGCCCAGAACGTTATCACGCCGGACGGACGCACGCAGACCAATGTCGCGGTCAGCGGCAGCACGACCACGATCACGACGAAGACGATCTCCGGCGGCGCCGGCTACAACTCGTTCTCGCGCTTCGAGCAGGGCGCCGGCTCGACCGTCAACATGCACTTGCCGCAGAACACCGGCGTGCTGGTCAACATCGTTCGCGATGGGCCGGTGGTCATCAACGGCATCCTGAATTCCTACCGGAACGGCCAGATCGGTGGCCATGTCTACTTCTCGGATTCGGCCGGCTTCACCGTCGGCCCGAGCGGCGTCATCAACACCGGCCGGCTGACAGTCAATACGCCGACACGTGAGTTCCTCGACCAGGTGATCGGCCCGGACGGCACCGTCAACGAGACCATGGCCGCCAGGCTCAAGGCGAACGATGTCCCGATCTCGCCCGACGGCAAGATCACCATCGACGGCGCCATCAATGCGCGTCGCGGCGTGTTGCTGAACGGCCATTCCGTCAGCGTCGCCGGGCAGATCAAGACGAACGCTGCTCCGGTCGACATTGCCGAGCGCCGCGAGCGGCACCGCACTGCCTTTTCGCAGAGCGTCAACACGGCTGGCCTCCGCCATGGCGCGGGCATGGTCGCGCGCAAGGGCGGTGGTATCGAGATCGTCGCCGCCGGCACTGTCGTTGTCTCTGGTCAGCTCAGTGCCAACGCCACGGCACGGCGTGCCGCCGGCACCGTCACTGTCCGCTCGGGCAGGGGCACCACGATCGCGCAGACGGCGAAGATCACGGCCACGGGCACTGCGCCGGCTCCCGTCCCGGCCGGCACGGCTCCATATACCCCTGTGAATACCGCGGATGGCGGCAAGGTCTCGATCACCTCGGACGCCGCGATCACGATCGCCCGTGGCGCCACGATCGACGTCAGCGCGGCCCGCGATACGGTCGGCAAGGCCGGCTCGGCGATCGTCTTCGCCGGCACCAATCTCGATGTCGCATCCGGCGCCGTGTTCCGCGGGGTGGCGGGGACGAGCGGCGATGGCGGCTTCCTCGAGCTCAGCGCCAGGCAGACCGTCAGGCTCGGTGCCGTCGACGTCGACCTCTCGGCCCGCAACGGCAAGGCCGGCCTGCTCTATATCGACCCGACCGATATCGTGATCGGGACCGGCGGCAGCGCCAACATGATCACCAACGGCACGAACGTGTCGTTGCAGGCGACCAACACCATCACCATCCTCGGCGACGGGATCATCGATACCCGTAACTTCAACCGCTCTGCCAATGGCGGGGCGCTTTCGGTTGCGAACCCCTCGCTCGGCAACTCCGGCAGCATCACGCTGGAGGCGCGGCAGATCAACGTCGCCGGTCAGCTGCTGGCCGGCGTCAGCGCCGGCAGCTTCTATACAGCCGGCGACGTCACGCTGACCGCGAGCGCCTCCGACACGCGCAATTCCGGCAAGGCGACGGCCGAGGCGACGATCGACGTCAGCGGCACGATCACCGGGCGCGACGTCAAGCTCCTGGCGGATGCGACCGGCATCTCCTCCTTCATCAATCCCGGCCCGGGCCTCGCGCTGTTCGCCGGGCTGACGAACCTGTCCCTCCTGACCGGTCTCAATGGCGGCTATGTCGCCAGCGACATCACCGCCCGCGTTTCGGTCAAGAACGGCGCTTCGATCACCGCGACGCGCGACATCGTCATCAGCGCGACCGGGACGCAGGAAGCGACATTGCCGGCCATCTCGGTCACAGCGGTGTCGCCGTTGGCGGCCGCAGTGACTTATGCCGACCTCAAGGCGCGGGTGACCGCCGAGGTCGAGTCGGGAGCGTCGCTGACGATCGGCCGCAACCTGACGGTCGAGGCGAAGAACGAGGCGACTTTGGGGGCGACGGCGCTCGCGGCGTCAGCCGGGCAGACCCTGGCCGCCTTCGCCGTCGCGGTCGGCACCACGGACATCGAGACCAAGGCGATCGTCAGCTCCGGGGCGACTGTCACGGTCTCGTCCTCGGCGAGCAATGTCCGGGTCTCGGCGATCAACGAGAACGCGTTCTCGACCTCGGCCACGGCGATGTCGATCAGCGGCGGCATGGTCGGCCTGTCCGTCGCCTATTCCGACACCAAGGCGAGTGCCGAGGCGAGGCTCGGAGCCTCGCTCGGCTCGAGCAGCGGCCGGATCGGCAACGTCACGGTCGAGGCGATCTCGAACAACAGCAAGAACGCGACCGCCTCGGCGGTGACGCTCGGGCAGAATCTGATCATCGAGTCGCTCCAGGTCGCCAATGCGATGGAGACGCTCTTCGCGCCGCTGACCTCCCGGCTCGGTTCGCGCGAGATCGGCAAGTTCGGCAGCACGCTCACTTTGGCGAAGAGTGATCTCTCGGCGATCGCCTCGATCGCGGCCGATGCCGGTGGCACGGCCCCGACGATCTACGCGACCAAGGCAGCCGTGGTCAGCGATGTCCGTGATTTCGCCCTGCGCGCCGCGGCCGATGCCGGCCTCAGCTCGAATTCGAAGGACCCGACGGCCGTCAATCCGGAGGCGACGGTCGCTATGTCCGCGGCGGTGGTCTACGGCGACTTCCGCCATACCTCGCGGGCCTCGATCGGTGCCGGCGTCACGCTCGACGCCAATCGCATCGGCGTCTCCGCGACGACGGCAGTGCCGATCTCCAACACCTGGACCGATTGGGGTGGCTTCGGCGAGACGCTCTCGCATCTGAACGGCACCTTCGGCGTCGCCGGCAACATCCTGACCAGCTATGCCAGCGCCACGGCGGAATCGAGCCAGCTCGGCCTCGCCGGCGCCGTCGACTACTACAAGATCGCCAACCAGACCGAGGCCTATATCGGCCCCGGCGCGATCTTGCGCCAGAACAGCGGCCTCGGCTCCTGGGACATCGCGCTCGGCACTGGCGTGTTGCAGAGCTTCGACAAGGCCGTCACGGTCGCCGCCAGCACGAAGACGGAAACGATCGACGTCGCCGGCAATTACGGCATCTTCTCCGGGACCGGCACCTCCGGCGGCGCCGGCTCGGCAGTGGGCGGCGGCTTTGCCGATCTGCAGCGCGAGAGCCGAACCGTCGCGGCGGTCGGCGCCGGGGTCACGATCACCGCGCTCGAACTCGCGGTCACAGCGAAGACCGAAGACAAGATCTTCGTGCTCGCGCCGACCTCGGGCAAGGCTGCCGGTGCCTTCGCCGCCAACGGCATGGTCGTGCTGGTCGGCATCGACAATCATACGCTTGCTTCGATCAGCAACCAGGCGACGATCGACGTCACCTCGATCGATGTCACGGCCCGCCAGTTCGTCTCGCTTTTCGCGCTGACCGGTGCCGTCACTTACGGCGGCGCCAACGCGATCGGCGTCTCGGTCGCGGCGCTCGATACGGCAGGGGTGACGCGGGCCTATATCGGCGACAACTCCGCCGATCTGTCCGATAATCGGCTGGGCAGCGGCTACGCACGAGGGCTCATCACCACCCGCTCGCTCGATGTCGAAGCGGTGACGGACGGGCGCATCACCGTCGCCTCGATCGCCGCGGCGATCTCCGATCCCAACGCCTCGAAGCTCAGCTTCTTCAAGGGCATCGCCGCCCAGGGCAAGACCGATGCGGCGGTGCTGCGCTCCGGCGCCGGCAGCGGCATCAGCCTGACCGCGGCCGGCAGCGCCGCCGTCGCCACGACGACGCTGGGCACCTCCGCCTGGATCGATGGCGCGGTCGTCGTCGCCAAGGCCGGCGGCGCGGTCATCACCGATGTCGCCGCGACGAACGCCATGGTCGCGGAGGTTGCGTCCGGCTCGGCGGCCCTCAACCTGACCGGTGCCTCGAGCCCGCTCAGCGGCGCGCTCTCGGGCGCGGTCGCGATCGGCCTCTTCGACAACAGCACCGACGCCCGCATCACCGGCACGACCATCACCGGGGCGGGCGACACCATCGTGCAGGCGCTGGCCGGCGGGCGCCAGACCGTGGTCGGCGTCAGCATCGCCGCGGCTCGCGCCAACAGCGGTGCGGCCGCCGTCTCGGCCGCAATCGGCATCATCACCGACAGCGTCAGCGCCCAGATCCGCAATTCGGCGATCAACGGCATCTCCGGGGCGTCGTCCGGCAACGACGTGCTGGTCAACGCCTATCGCGCCACGGATATCGGCATTGGCGGCGGCGCCGCCTATTTCGGCGCGCAGGCCGGCCTCGGCGTGGCGCTCACCTATGTCTCGATTGGCGACCCCTCCGGCCGCGACGCTGTGGCCGCGCTGATCACGGATACGTCCCTCTCGGCGGTCGACAAGCTGACTGTCGCGGCACGGACCTCGAGCCGCATCGTGTCGAGCGCCATCGCCGGCGGCGGCGGCCCCGATTCGAACGGCCTGGCCGGCGCCATCGTCATCACCGAGATCAGCCCGACGACGCGCGCGGCCATCACGGATGGTTCGGGCGCCCCGTCGCGCATCGCGATGGACGGCGATGTCCTCGTGGTCGCCGATAGCGGCAAGGACGGCACGCTCGACGCAGCAATGGATAGCCGGCTCGCCAACACCGACCCGGGCCAGATCGACTTCACCGGCAGCGCCACGAATGCGAACCAGGCCGCGAACCCCATCGGTGCCTCGATCCTCGCCATTGCTGGCGCGGTCCAGGCCGGCAAGAACAATATCGGCTCCTCCTTCCTCAGCAACACGATCAGCCAGTCTCACATCGCGCTCATCGAGAACGTCGACCTGACGAGCTCGACCGGCGTCACTGTGCGTGCGCAGGACGGTTCGCTGATCACCTCGGTGGCGGTCGGCCTCGGTGTTGCGACCGGCCAGTTCGCCGGCGTCGCCTCGGTTGCGCAGCAGACGATCGACGCCGTCGTCACCGCCCGTATCAGCGGCGGCAGCATCATGAGCCGCGACGTTGCGGTCCAGGCGCAGGCCTCCTCGACGATCCGCGGCAGCGCCGGCTCGCTCGGCATCGGCATTGGCGCCGCGGCCGCTGGCCTGTCGATCGTCGAGAGCAGCATCGCCAACGACGTCGCGGCGGAGATCGAGGGGACGCAGATTCGCGCAACTCGCGACGTTGTGCTGACTGCCGGCTCGACCGCGACGATCGACACGATCGCCATCGGCCTTGCCATGTCGCGCAATGTCGGCCTCGCCGGCTCGGTCGCCAACAACAGCGTCGCCACTGATGTCGGTGCGACGATCACCGGCGCCGATATCATCGCCGGCAACAATCTCGGCGTCTTCGCTGCGAATACCGACCGGATCACGGTCTCGGCCGGCGCGCTGGGCGCCACGGTCGGAGCGCCCAGCGTCGCGGGCGGCGTCTCCGTCGTCAACAACACGATCGGTGGTGACACCACCGCTGCGATTGCAAGCAGCAGCGTCGATGCGCGCGCCGGCGGCACCGGCTCGCTGAGCTATGATGCCGGCCAGCTTCTCAACGCTTTCGACCTGGGCACGGCCAACGGCCCGAGCGCGGCACAGCCGTCGCTGGCGATGACGGCGCGCAGTGTCCATGGGCTTGGCGTCATCGCGACCTCGCAGCAATCGGTGCTGGCGAATGCGGTCACCGGCGGCGTTGCTGGCTTCCCGATCTCGGGCGCGGTCGCGATCGTGCCGATCCGCAACGTGCTCGGCGGCAGCACGAGCGCCACGATCGATTCCAGCCAGGTCGACACCCGCCTGACCGGTACGGACAGCACTGCGGTCGCCGTCGAGGCCGCCAGCCACTCCTATGCCGCGACCTTCATCACAGTCGGTGCGATCGGCGGCGTCGCCGCCAGCGGCGCCAATGCCAGCAACCTGATGGAGCGCAGCACGAAGGCCGCGCTGACGCGTTCGACCACCGGTACGACGACCCCCGGCTACACCGGCCCCGGCGTCGGCGCGCTCGACATCGCCGCGACCTCTTCGCAATCGGCGGCGAGCAATGTGATCGGCTTTGCCCTCGGCCTCGGCGGCGCGGCGGCGATGGGCATCGTCAACAGATTCGAGGCGCTGACGAGCGCTTCGCTGGATCAAGGCCTGGTCACGGCCGGACGGGTCGGCGTCACCGCTGATGGTCGCAGCGGCTTCTACGCCCGGACCGTCGCCGCCGTGGCCGGCGGCGTCGGTGTCGGCAGCGCCTTCATCGTCGGCACCAGCCGCAATGCGACATTAGCGACGATCGGCGGTGGCTCCGGCCAGACCGTGCTCAACCTCAATGGCGGCATCGCCGTCGCTGCGACCAGCCGCAATGCCTTCACCACGCTCGCTTCGGGCGGCGCGGCGGGCGGCTTCGCCGGTGTCGCCGGCATGGTCAGCTTCGTCGATGTCGACAATGAGACGCGCGCTGGACTTTACGGCGCCCGGGTCACGATCCAGCCGGGCGCGACGCAGACCGTCGGCGGCGTCACCAGCGCGGCCGGCATCAGCGTTACCGCTCATGAGGCGACCAGTATCACACCGACGACGGCCGCCGGTGCGACCGGCGCTATCGGTGCCGGCGCAGGCGCCAACATTGCCAGCCTGGACGGCCTTGTTCAGGCCGATATCCAGGGCTCGACCCTGGTTGCGCCGGGCACGGTTTCGGCCTCCGCCACCTCCGAGCGCGATGTCACCGCGCTGACCGTGACCTATGGTGTCGGCGGTTCGGCCGGCATCGGGGCGGCAGTCGCGCTGATCTCGGTCGGCACTGGCATGCCCTCGGGCGCATCGGGAGAGCTCATGGCCGGCGGCAGCGGGACGCTGTCCCGCATCGGCCAGCTCACCGCCGGCAATGCCGATCTTGTCCTGAGCACCGCCGGGCTCGCCAGCTATCGCAGCTATCGCGGCGCCGCCGGCGTGGGAATGAGCGAGAGCGAGCTGCGCGAAGCCGCGCGGACCGACTACAATCTGCTGCTGGCCAACGGCACTGTCTCCGGCGGCGCGTATACGTTGACCGATGCGGGTGTCACGGCGCTGCGCAGCAACGCAGCGACGGCGCTCGGTATCACCAATCCATCCGACGCGCAGGTTCGCAGCTGGGCGGCGACGCGTTATACGGCCTTCAGCGGCGGCGCGGTCAGCTATCTCCTCAGCGACACCGGCCTCAGCACCTACCGTTCGCAGGTGGTCGCGACGCCGCCGGGCGCGAGCGACGACCAGGTCCGCAGCGCCGCCAACGACGCCTATGCCCGCCTGCTCGCCAACGGCGCCGTCAGTGGCGGTGTCCTGACCTTGTCCACGGCTGGTCTCGAAACCTATCGGGCCGAAGCCAACGCCAGCCTTGGCCGTACGGCGACCGATGCCGAGATACGGAACCACGCCGCCCAGCAATACGGCTTCTTCACCGGCAATCGCAGCCGCATCGCGGCTCCGGCGGCGCAGAGTGCTGCTGCCCTGCTTGAAAGTGCCGGCTCCGCCACCACCGCCAGCGTCAGTGGCGGCAGCATCGCGAGCGGGTCCGTCTCCGTAGCGGCGCTGTCGCGGACGAAGACGACCAATACCGCTGATGGTGTCGGGGTGGGCGGCGGCGGCGTCGGCGCGGCGACCGCCTATACCGATATCGGCGACAAGGTCTCGGCGCGTCTCGACCAGATCAGCGTGACCACCGGCTCCATCGCGGTGACCGCGAACTCGACTGACGGGACGGGCTCCGCCGCCCGGGTCGAAGCGACTGCGGGAGCCGGCGGCCTTGCCGCCGCGGCCGGCGCTGCGGTGGCCGATGGTGCGATCTCCAACCAGGTCACGGCGACGCTCGGTGGCACGCTGACGGTGACCGGCGCGACGAGCGTCAATGCAAGAAACAGCCAGACCAGCCGGTCGGACGCGTTTGGCGCCACGGTGGCGGGCGGTCTGGCACTCGGTGTCTCGCTCGCGACGAGCAGCGCCGAGAGCACCGTCGCGGCGCGATATGCCAATGGCTCGAGCCTCACCGGAACCGGACTCACCATCGGCGCGCAAAGCACCGGCGCGGCCCATGCAGCGGCCGTCGCCGGCGTCGGCGGCCTGCTCGTGGCCGGCTCGGGCGCGGCGGCGAATGCGACCGACAGTTCCCACGTCTCCGCGGTGATCGGTGCCGGCGCCAGGGCGAATGTCGGAACCGGCACGATCAGCGTCACGGCGACGGCATCGCCCGATGCGAAGGCAGCAGCCTTCGGCGTCGCGGTTGGCGGCGGCCTTGCGGTCGGCGTCGCCGTCGCCAACGCCACTGTCGGCACGCAGGTGCTCGCAGCGATCGAGGGCAATGCCAGCCTGATCGCGAGCCAGTTCACCGCCGGCCTCCTCTCGGTCGCAGCGACCGGCTCGGTGTTCGGCACGGCTGCCGGCGACGCCGTCAGGCTGGCGGATTCGACCTCCGGCTTCGCGCGCGGCGGCTACTCCGCCGCCGCCTCGGCGGTTGCCGGCTCGGGCTCCTATTATGTCAGCGCCACCGGCACCGATGCGCGGGCGCGCAACACCAGCTCGGTGACGGCTTCGGTCGGCGACTATGTCCGCCTGCCGTCCGGCACGGTGACCATCACCGCGACGAACACCACGCTCCAGGCCGCCAAGGCGACTGGCATCACCGTCGGCGGGACGGGGGCCATCGGCGCCGTCAACGCCCAGGCCGATGCCGCTACGACGACGACGGCCTCGCTTGGCGCCTCGTCCACCATGGTCGGGAGCGGTACCGGCAGGTTCACCCTAACCGCGGGCGGCGAGGATACGCAGATCGTGCATACGGAGGCCGGCACCGGCGGTGGCCTCTATGCGGGCTCCGGCGCGACCGGCTCGACCTCCAACACCTCGGATGTGACTGTCTCGATCGGCGCCAATGCAGTGATCCAGACCGGGCTCGCGACGATCGGCGCCAGCCACGCCGCGCGCTATGCCGCGCTGGTCGACAGCCTGCAGGCCACGGCGCTGGGCGCCAGCGCCGCGCTCGCCCGCAACAGCGCCAATGTCGACGTGCTGGTCTCGCTGGGTGCCGGCGTCCGGATCACCGCTGCTGGGCCAGGCACGGCCGGCTGCTATCTGACGAGCTGCCTGCAGGCGATCTCGCTGACCAGCCGCAATGCGTTTACCCAGCTCGAGCTCGGCGATTCCGTGCGCGCGGCCGCCGGCGGCGGCATCAACGGCGCCGGTGCGACCTCGAAAACCGAGATCGACGGCACCTCTCAGGTGACGCTCGGCAACGGCGCCATCCTGATCGCCGGGACCAGTCCGACGGCGGCACCCGGGCCGATCCTGGTGCAGGCCTGGACGGAGTTGACGGGGAACGACACCGCGACGCTGACCACCGGCGGCCTTCTGCAGGGCGCGGGTGTGTCGGCGCGCTATCGTGCCGATGTCGACAACACGGTGACGCTCGGCAACAACGTCGTCCTGAACTCCTTCGGCGTCATCAATATCGGCACCTATACGATCGCCGATGTCAGGGCGAACGCCTATGTCAGCACCTATGGGCTAGCCAGCGTTGGGCTCGCCGACGCCGATGTCACCATCCGCACCGACAACAATGTGCTGATCGGCACGAACTCCGAGTTGCTCGGCCTCTACGACGTCAACGTGACCGCCGGTCGCGACGGCTCTGGGCTGCGGACGAACAGGCTCTCCGGCACGGCGACTGCGCTCGGCTATGTCCGCGGCCTCATCGCCGTTCCCGACGCCGACGCCTCGACCAACCTGCAGAACCATGCCCGCGTCGAGGTTGGCAGCGGCACCACGATCTCCAGCGCCCAGAACGTCACGCTCGGCGCCTATGACGGTGTTCTCGACGCCGATGCCGACGGCACCGGCCACGGCTACCAGCTCTATTTCATTCCGGTCACCTCCGGCTCGAGCAGCCCGGGCCGGTCCTCGACCTCGACACTCGTGATGAACGGCACCGCGACGGCCGGCATCTACAACACGCAGCGCATCGAGATCGGCTGCGGCGTGAACGCCTCGGTGCAATGCGGGTTGAATGAAACCCCGACGATCCGCTTCATCAGTGGCGCGCCGGTGACCGCCAGCTACACGACGGCCTTCGATCCCATTGCCTACATCAATGCCCGCTATGACGCCGCGGTCGCGAGCACGCTGATCTCCGGTGTCAGCGCAGGCCCGGTCAAGGCGGTGCGGCTCGGCCAGCTCTATGCGGCGGGCGGCAACGTCTTCGTCAATGCCAGCACGGTCCAGGGCACGGGCTCGCTCATCGCCAATGGCGGCCCCTCGATCACTGTGATCAACCGCAGCGCCGCCTATCTGGTGCTCGACAACGGCGCCTATATCCCGGAATCGACCGGTGGCCAGATCGTCGGCGCGAGCGGCACCCTGACACGCCACAGCAATCCGGACGCGACACCCCGGATCATCATCGACAACGCCTATGGCGGCCAGCTCGACGCCAGCAGCAACGGGCCGGCGCTGCTGATCGCCGGCGATCTCACCAATCTCGGCGGTCTGGTCTCGATCAACAATACGCTGGGATCGTTCGGCTTCTCCGGCCAGCGCATCGACGCGCTGCAGTTCAACGCCACCGTGCCGAACGGCGCAGTCGCGGTCTCGTCGAACGGGCCGAACGGCATGTACACGCCCGGCGCCTCGCCGCAGGCCGAGTACGGCTCCTACATCTATTATCCGGGCGGGGGACCCGGCTCGACCAGCTTCAACGCCGATGAAGCGGTCATCGCCGCAGCCAACGCGCTCGCCGCCGGCATGGGTGCAACGGACCTGAACTACTTCCTGTATGGCCGGCAGAGCGAGGGCGCGACGCGCAATTACTCGCTGCAGTTCTTCGGCAATTGCGCCGGCTACATCGCCGATTCCGGTTTCAACTGCACCGGCGGCTATGACATGGGCAACAATATCCGGTTCATGGTCATTCCGACGGTCCCGACCTACCGGGAGAGCAATCCGGTCGCGCAGGGCGGCGGCACGCAGATCTACGGCGCCCAGGTCGCGATCAAGGCGACGACGATCAACGTCAACGCCTCGATCGAGGCCGGACGGATCACCAACTGGTCGGGCAATATCGGCGGGAACGTCGGCGACATCCTGCGCGGTTCCCGTCAATCCTGGCTCGATGCCGGCTACACGACGGTGAGCCTCGCCAGCATATTCGGCGGAGGCTGGTCGGCCGCTGGCGCGGCTCCGGTCTCCTACGACCTCGTCAATGATCGGCTGGTCATGGCCGACGTCAACGCCTCCTCGGGCGGCGGCTCGGTGCTGCTCGACGGCCAGATCATCAGCACGAACACGCTCGGCCGTATCAAGATCAATGGCGGCTTCGGCGATGTCAGTGTCAACAACCAGTCCGGGCTCGATTTCGTCGTCAACCGCATCAACACCGGCACGGCAGCCGGGGTGAACGCCAGTGTCAGCAAGATCACGATCGTCGACCGGCTCGTCACCTCCGGCGCGAACACCACCGTCTACGCCTACACGCCTGGCTCCGGCATCGCGGTCTACAAGACGCATAATGGCGCCCAGCCGACCTTGAGCGGCGCCGGTGCCTCGACGCCTGTCGCCTTCATCTCCGGCGATACGACGAGCTACAACCCCGTCACGGGCACGCGCTACGAGTGGACGCAGCAGGCTATCCTGCAGAAGGAAGGCCTGACCGTCGCGAACCGCAATCAGCGCGACATCCCGGGCGTCTACTGGCGCTTCGATTCCGGCACGTCGGGCAACCCCTGGGTCTATGTCGATGCGCAGTCGCCCAGCGTCGATCCGGGCCGGGAATCGGAATGGGTCAACTGGTGGTCGCGCAACGTGCAGGCCCCGAGCGCGACGCAGGTGTCGGGACGGCTCACGAACGACACCAGCCTGACTCATGTCGGGCTGACGCAAGAGATCACCGGCGGTCATCTCGACATGATCCACAACCCGGCGAGCTATGGCGGCTGCAACGGGCAGGCGATCAACCATTGCGATCGCGACTTCGTCGCCCAGCCCGGGGCGTCGCAGGCGCAGTGGGCCTACAACTACGCGACCCGGGCCTTCGTCCAGGTCACCGCCTCGGTCAAGGCCGACAACCCGTTCGCGGTCAGCTTCGCCGGCAATGCAGCCGGCCGCGTCAGCATCACCTCGAACAGCTCGGTCATCCAGCAGGGCAACATCGTCAATCCGAGTGGCACGACGACGATCGTCGCCTCGGGTGGCAGCTTCACCCAGGTGGCGAACGCCACGATCCTCAGCAACAACCTGACGCTGACCGCGCGCGATTCGATCGGCACGCAATCGGCGGCGATCCAGGCGACCCTCACCCCGGGCGCGCAGCTCGACGCCAGGACCGGCAGCGGCGGCATCAATATCGACATCACCGGCAGCGCCCGGGTCATCGCCCTGCGCGCGGACCAGAATCCGGGTGCTTACGGCAACATCAATGTGCGCGCCACGGGCAGCCTCGAGGCCGTGGCCACGGGGTCGACGAATGTCGTCGGTCGCAACATCACGCTGGTGAGCGACGAGGGCAGCATCGGCTCGCTCTCGAACCTGATGACGATGCGCGCGGTCGCGACGCAGCTGCCGAACGGCAGCTATGTCGATGGCGTCGTCAACCTCTCGGCCCGCGGCGATATCGGCATCGCCCAGGTCGCCGGCGATCTCCGCGTCGGGCAGATCGAGAGCAGGGCGGGCGACGTCCGCATCGACGTCGCCGCCGGCAGGCTCGTCTCGGCCACGGGGCAGACGGCAGCGCAGGCGCTGAGCGCCGACCAGCTCTCGAAGGTCTCGCGTGCGCTGAAGCTCACGGCGGCTGATGGTGCCGATGCCGCGGCCTTGGCAAGCATCACGGCATTCGAGAAGCAGGTGACGCAGACCTACGCGCAGTATTCCGCGCTGCTCGGCAACGGCAGCGTCGTCCTGGTCGACACCAACAATGACGGGGTGCCGGACAAGCGCGTCTTCACACTCAACACTGCCGCTATCCCGCTCTATCAAGCCTTCGCCGATGCCGAGCTCGGGCGCACGGCTGGGACTGACGAAGTCGCGGCCTATGCCGCGCGGCGTTACGCCGCCTATTCGGGCGTTTTCGAGTCCGCCTATGGCGGCGAATGGGCGGACCAGGCTCGCTTCAAGCCGGCGACGCTCGAGAGCAATTACAGTTTCAGCGCGAACGCGGCCGATGTCGCCCCGGGACTTGCGAACCGCATCGCAGGAGACGCGGTCTGGACCGAGCGGCAGCTTGTCTCGGCGATCAACACATCGGCGCTGCAGCCGGATCCCGGCGTTGTCGGCAACGGCAGGGCCTTGGTCATCGGCCACGACGTCACGCTCAACACCGCCGGCAGCATCGGTTCGCTTGCGCCCGACGTGCAGGTCGCGCTGGCGGCTATCCGCGATGGCTCGGTCACCAACCCCCAGCTGGCCGCGCTCGCGGTCGCCACCACGCCCGGCACGGTCAAGCTCATCGGACAGAGGCAGGATGGCAGCCTCGTCGAGGTCACCGATCTCAACCATGTCCCGAACGGCGTCACGCTCATCCGCGTCGACGTCAAGCAGACCGCGCCGCTCTTCATCAACGCGACCGGGACCTTCTCTGCCGCGGCGCAGGGCGACGTCTATGTTCAGTCGACCGGGGCACCGAACTCGGCTGGTGGCACGCTGACGATCGGTCACATCACCGCAACGGGTACGGTCAGCCTGCAGGCGCCGCAGGGGATCGCCGTCGGAACGCAAGCCGACGGCACGACGCCGCGCAACCCGGTCCAGATCCAGACCAATGGCGACCTGATCCTGGTCGCAGGCGGTGGCGGCATCGGCTCTGCCGCGACGGCGCTGACCTACCAGATCGGCGGCAGGCTCGTCTCGGCCTCGGCTGCCGCCGGCGATGCCTACCTCGTCGCCAACGCCGGCAATGCCGAGATCGGCCGCATCTTCGCATCGGGTACCGCCTCATTGACGGCACGGGCCGGCGGCATTCAGGGCTATCTGCCGGGTGTCGCGATCTCGGCGAGCTCGATCCGGCTCAGCGCGACCGGCAATGTCGGGTCGGCTACCGCCGCGCTCGGTCTGCGGGTCGGCTCGACGGGGGATGTGTCCGCTACCGTTGGCGGCTCCGCCTGGCTCTCCGGCCCGACCGTCTCGGGCCAGACACCATCGGCGTTCCGCATTGGAGACATTGCTGCCGTCAACGGCCTCAACCTGGTCGCCGACGGCGAGATCGACATCCTGCGCAGTGCGCGCTCCAGCGCCGGAGCGGTCTCGCTTACCGGCGCCAGGATCACCATGGCGAGCGGCGCGGAAGTCAGCGCCACCGGTCGCGTCAGCCTCGCGTCCGACAGCGCCATCGTGCTTGGGCGGGTTGCAAGCACGCTTGCCGCACCGGCTGGCGGCGCCTCGATCGTGCTGACCGCGACCGGCGCGATCACCGGCAACGGCGACAGCGGCCCCTTGCTCGATGCTCGCCAGGCGGGCGGAGTGATTTCGCTCTATGCCGGCAACGGCATTGGTACACAGAACGCGGCGCTGAGCTTCGCCGCTCCGACGATCTCGGCGCGCAGTTTGAATGGCGATGTCCATCTTGCCACGGCGGGCGCCACTCACGTCACCAGCCTTACGGCAGATGCGGGTGCGGCTGTCCTGATCGGTGGCGGCGACCTTGTCTTGGACACCGTCGTCAGCGGCTCGGGCGTGCGGCTCTCGGCCAGCAATGGCAGCCTGACGCTTGGAACATTGACGGCTGGCGGCGACAGCACTCTTTCGGCGAGCGGAGCCGTCGCGATTACCTCCGCCACGACCACGGCGGGCGATCTTTCCGTGACATCGACGGGCGCCGGCATCACCGCCACCAATGTCAGCGTCGCTGAAGATGCGACGCTCACGGCGGCGACATCGGTCTCGGTGACGAATGGCGTGACGGCGGGCGGCGCGGCCAGCGTTACCGCGAGCGGTGGGACGCTTGGTCTTGGCAGCCTGAGCGCCGGCGCAAGTTCGACACTGACAGCCTCGGGCACGATCACGCTCGGCACTGCGACGACAACGGCCGGCGACCTTGCAATCACCTCAAGTGGCGCCAGCATCAGCGCCACCGGCATCGATGTTGCCGAAGATGCGACGCTTGCCGCCGCGACCTCGGTCTCTGTGACGAACGGCGTGACCGCGGGCGGCGCGGCCAGCGTCACTGCCAGCGGCGGGGCACTCGATCTCGGCAGCCTGAGCGCCGGCGCGAGTTCCTCGCTGACGGCCTCGGGCGCAGTCACGCTCGGCAGCGCCACGACGACGGCAGGTGATCTTTCCATCACTTCGACCGGCGCGGGCATCAGCGCCACCAGCATCGATGCAGCCGACGACGCGACGCTTGCCGCCGCGACCTCGATCTCGGTCACCAACGGCGTGACCGCAGGTGGTGGAGCCAACCTCACCGGCAGCGGCGGGACGCTCGACCTCGGTAGCCTGAGCGCCGGTGCGAACTCGTCGCTGACCGCTTCGGGCACGATCACGTTCGGCAGCGCGACCACGACGGCGGGCGATCTGGCCGTCACCTCGACCGGCGCGGGCATCAACGCCGCCAGCATCAGCGCCGCCGAAGACGTAACGCTTGCGGCTGCGACCTCAATCTCGGTGACGAACGGCGTGACGGCGGGCGGGGCGGCCAGCGTCACGGCCAGCGGCGGGACGCTTGACCTCGGCAGCCTGAGCGCCGGCGCGAGTTCGTCGCTGACGGCTTCGGGCGCGATCACGCTCGACACCGCGACGACGACGGTCGGCAACTTGTCCATCAACTCGAGCGGTGCGGGGATCACGGCGTCAACTATCAACGTCGCCGCGGACGCGACTTTGACTGCCGCAACCTTGATTTCCGTCACGAACGGCCTGACGGCGGGCGGCGCGGCGAACATCGCAGCCAGCGGTGGGAGCCTTGCCATCGATACGCTGAGCGCAGGGGCGAGTTCGTTCTTGTCCGCTTCCGGGGCGATCACGCTGGGGCGCGCCGGAACGACAGCGGGCGACCTCTCTGTCATGTCGACAGGCGCTGGGATCATTGCGGCGATCGTCAATACCGCCGGAAGCGCGACCCTTGCGGCTGCGACCTCGGTCTCGGTAACGAACGGGTTGAGCGCCGGGCGCGGCGCCAATCTCTCGGCCAATGGCGGAGCCCTGGCTGTCGATCAGTTGAATGCCGGGGCGACCTCGACGCTGACGGCTTCGGGGGCGATCGCAATCGGCAGTGCGAGGACCACTGCAGGCGATCTCGCCATGACCTCGACCGGTGCCGGCATCACCGCGGCGAGCATCGATGCAGCCGAAGACGCGACCCTGACTGCCGCCGCCTCGATCTCGGTGACGAGCGGCCTGACTGCGGGCGGCACGGCCAGCGTCACCGCCAATGGCGGGACATTGGGCATCAATACCCTGAGCGCCGCGAGCGCGATCTTGTCCGCTTCCGATGCCGTGACGCTGATCAGCGCCAGGACGACGGCAGGCGATCTTTCGGCCAACTCGATCCGCGCCGGCATCACCGCCGCCACCATCGATACCGCTGGCACGACGACGCTGCGGGCCGCAACGGATCTATCGATCGCGCGGCTCGTTGCCGGCGCTTCGGCGCGGCTCTCCGCGGGCGGTTCAGTCGTAGTTGGCAGCCTTGATGCCGAACAGGACCTTGCCCTTGTGGCCGGCGAAAACCTCTCGCTCGGCACCGGGCGGGCGCGGTCGGGCGCGATCTCGCTCATCTCCCAGCGCGGTGATATCCGGGTCGACCTGCTCGAAGGCGTCGGCACGGTGGCCGGCTCTGCCGCTGGCGATCTCTCCTTCGGCACAGTGCATAGCGGCACGGACATCCTGCTCCAGTCCTCCGCCGGTATGATCCGCAGCGGAACGCTGACCAGCGGGCGCGATATCGGCCTGCAGGCACGCGGCATCGTCTTCGACCGCCTCGATGCTGGCCGCTCGGCCTCGCTCGCCGCCGATGAGAATATCGCCGGCAGGCTCGTGGTTGCCAGCGATGCGCTGGTGCTGCAGGCCGGCCGCAGCGGCTATGGCTCGATAACGATCGAAACCGGCGCAGCGCGCAGCACCAATGCCAGCGCCGACGAGATCAAGCTCGGACGGTTCGGCGCGGGCGACAGCATCGTCATCCTGGGGACGCGCATCGCCGCCGACATCGTGCAGCTTCCTACTGGCGCGGGATTGCCGCTGAAGCTCGACATTGCCGGCTTCCGCGAACGTACCGCCCAGACAGTCGACCTGCGCATCGATACCGATCGTTTCCAGATCGGCCGCTTCGAGAGCATCGACGGTATGCTCACCACGACCTCGAATAATTTCGCGATCGCCGAAGCCTTCGTCCCCGGGGCGCTGCGGGTCGCAACGCCGATCATGACGATCTTCGCCAACAACCGCAGCCTTGCTCCGGTGGCCGGCTATGATGTCCAGCTCTATCAGAGGGATCGGGGCTTCTCGTTGGCCGTCAACGGCAAGCGGCTGGCGACGAGCGCCTTCATCGTCGGACTCGACTCCGACGTCGTCGATGCTCCGGAAGGGATGCATCTGGGCCGCGATCTGGCCCGGCTCGGCGCTCTATTGTCGAGCGGGCCGTCCTTCGGCGAGATCGCGCGCGGCTTCGTCTTGGGCACGGATGGTCGCTGGCGTAGCACTGCTGGCTCCGACGAG
This sequence comes from Allobosea sp. LjRoot90, assembly GCF_964254315.1. NCBI lineage: Bacteria > Pseudomonadati > Pseudomonadota > Alphaproteobacteria > Hyphomicrobiales > Alloboseaceae > Allobosea > Allobosea sp. LjRoot90. The sequence continues at coordinate 1,125,193 of NZ_CAXUTF020000001.1, read as the reverse complement.
CCTGCCACCACCGCCAGCACAGGCGCTCCGCCGAAGCCGCTCGTCAACCTCGCCGGCTTCGAGGAGCAGCCTTGAACCGCGCAAGACGCGTCGCCGTCGGTTGTGTCCTGACTCTCGCGGCTGGCTTCGCCGCGAGCCCCACGCTTGCGCAGGTCCTGCCGCAGACCCTGGAGAACGAGGCCGCGCGCCAGCGGCGCGAGATCGAGCGCCAGACTGCACCACCTCGTCAACGTGGTCCGGGCGTGGTCGCGCCGACGCCGGGGCCGCGGCTCGAATTTCCCGCCGGCGGCGCGACCGTGGTGCTGACGCGGGTCGACTTCGACGCATCGAAGTTCATCAGCCCGGCCGAGCTCGATGCCATCCGGGCCCGCTATCTCGGCAAGCGGGTCGATCTCGCCGAGATCGGCAAGCTCGTCCAAGAGGTCAACGACCTCTATGCCGCGAAGGGCCAGATCACGGCGAGCGCCGTACTGCCGCCGCAGAAGCTCGACGGCGGCGTTCTCAAGGTCAAGCTCGTCGAGGGCAGGGTCGGAAAGGTCGGCATCAGCGGCGCGGTGCAGACCTGGCCCTGGTATGTCCGCTCGCAGGTGCCGATCGCTGAGAACGACGTCGTCGATGCGCCGGCGCTCAATCGCGAAGTCTCGATCTTCAACCGCCTCAATGAGTTGCAGATCCGGGCCCAGCTTGCGGCAGGCGCGGCCTTCGGGCTGACGGATGTCGAGCTTTCGCTGACCGAGCCGCTGCGCAACACCGCCCAGATATCCTACGACAATCAGGGCGTGCTCTCGACCGGGCGTTATCAGGGCACGCTCTTTCTTCGCCACCACAATCTGCTTGGGATCGACGATAAGCTGGTGCTCTACGGCTCGCGGGCACGCGGCAGCATCCTCGGCAGCAGCAGCTATACGATCCCGGTCTCGCCCTGGGGCACGCGGCTCGGTGTGACCTATACGCGTTCGGCCTATCGCATCGTTGGCGGCGCGATCCGTGAACTGCGCCCCGAGGGCATATCCGAGAGCGGAGCGCTCACGCTTTCGCAGCCCATCTTCGCCACCGACACCATTCTGCTGCAAGCGACGGGCGCACTCGGCCGCGGGCGCGGCCGCAGCAAGCTCCTCGACATCACCACGGTCGACACCAACTACATCAAGACCTCGGCTGGCGGCTTGCTGACCGTGAACCTGCCGAACCTCACGCATTCCACGAGCGTGAACTGGACGCAGGTGGCGCACGAGGACACCCTGTCCGGTACAAAGCGCAACTACACGATCTGGACCGGCAACAGCGCCTCGCTCTGGCGCATCACCGATGACATCTACGGTTCGCTCGTCGGCGCCGGGCAATACACGACCGAAACGCAATTGCCGGGCGACCAGATCTTCCAGATCGGCGGCCCGACGACGGTTCGCGGCTATCCGATCGGTAGTGCCTTCGGCAATTCGGGCTTCTACGGCCAGGCGGAGCTGCACTACGCGCTGCCCGAACCGTTGAAGCTCGAGAGCTTCGTCTTCCTCGATCACGGCCAGACGTATCTCAACGGCGCGCGGGTGACGCACGCCACCTCGGTCGGCGCGGGCCTGATCTGGCGCCCACTCGACTGGGCATCGCTCGAAGGCGGCGTCGGGCGGCCGCTCCAGCGCGTCTCGCCTGCGCAGCGCGATGTCGAACTCTATTTCCGGCTCACTTTGCGCGCGAGCATCTGAGCTTTTCTGACGAGGATCCGATCATGGCGCCCCTGCCGCTGTTCTATTCAAGCATCATCGTGCTCGACCGCAACGAGCATCGCGAGGCGCGCATCGCTCCGTCGGAGGCACCCTACGCCTTCGCGTCCGGAGCCCATGTGCTGCCGGCGCTGATGCCGGAATTCGCAGTCGCTTGCCGCGACATGCCGATCCTTTTTCTCGATGAGGCCGGCCTCGTCTCGCCGTTGTTCATGGTCGGGATGCGTCCCGGCGAGAGCTGTTTCGTCAATGGCGAGGGGCGCTGGCGTGGCCAGCATGCGCCGGCCTATCTGAGGCGCTACCCATTCGTCGGCGGCGAGGTCTCGGCGGAGCAGCAGGTCATCTGCGTCGATGGTGGCTTCTCCGGCCTGCAGAACGAGCAGGGCGAGCGTCTCTTCACAGAGGAAGGCGAGCCCGCGGAAGCCTTGCAGCGGGTCATCACCTTCGTCGGCGAATATGCCGATGCCGCCAAGGCCACGGCCGCCTTCACCGCCGAGCTCAAGACCCTCGACCTGTTCCATACGATCAACATCGACATACGCTCGGCCAGCGGCGCGAGCTCGAGCTTCTCCGGCTTCATGGCGGTGAGCGAAGAGCGCCTCAACGCGCTGTCGGACGAGATCTGGCTCGATCTGCGGCGGAAAGGCTATCTGGCGCCCATCCACGCCCATCTGATCAGCCTGGCGAACTTCGCCCTGCTCGGCGAGCGCTCATAAACAGACTTCACATCCTACCAGCGCGGAGGGCGGCAGGAGCGAAGGCCAACGGCTATACCGGCGGATGGGGGTGAGGCCTTATCTTGCTCCAGCGCAGTAATCCCGATGGCCCGCGGATATATCTCCATTTGTCATTGATGGAGATGGTCGTGGGTCTAGCGTCAGGTCAGTGATCGACTAGCGGCCAATCTGCTGGGGATGTGCAGATGACCATCGCGCTCATCATCATCGTGGCGGTGTATCTCGCTGTCGCAAGCCTGACTGTGCTCAATTCGGTGTTCGAAACCGAACGTTGCGTCCTCGCCACCAAAGACCTCGCCGTTATTGCTCTGGTCAGCCTGACCTGGCCGGTCGTTGGCTGCGCGCTGCTGTCGGCGCAGGCATGTCGAAGCCTGTTTCCAACCAAGCGCTGGTTCCTGCCTGCAGTGCGCTGACGCGCTCTGGTCGCTCGGAGCCGGGCCGCCTTGGCGGCACAACTCGACGTCGCCGATCGCTGTTTCGAAGCAAGCTCGATCTCGCGTAGCGGGCCTCAGAAATGCGCCTTTGGCTGGAGCTTTAGGGTGGTCCGCGTCGAATCCGCCATCTTCGACAACAACCAATCGGGGTTGCCGAGGTTGAAATAGGTCTTCAAGGCCAAACGCCAGAACAGACGCTCCGCCTGCGATGACGGCCCGTGTTGCGCGAATATCCTGGCGCATTCGGCCGTCGTGCGGCTTCCGTGGATCGCGCTGTTGTTGACGCCCGTTCTCCGGAAGCAGGCAATCGGCCGCTCGATCCGCCCATAGGGTTCCTTCTTCAGTGCCCGGCAAAACATGTCGTAATCGCCGGCGTCCCTGTAGGAGATGTCGAACCCACCCAGCTCCTCGAAGAAGGTCCGGGAGAAATACGTCGCCATGTGCATGATCGGGTTCCAGCCCAGGCAGACCAGCATCGCCGGTGTCATCCAGTTCGGAGGCGCCGCGAGCCCGCCGAGGCCGTGCCCACTTGAATCGATCCATCGAATGGCACCGACCACCCAGCGCCGGCGGCTCCTGCGGTAGGTATCCACGACCGCGGCAGCGGCCCCCGGCAGCATGACGTCATCGGCGCCAAGGAAGCCCAGTAACTCGCCTGACGAGTTGAAGGACCCCTTGTTGATGGCGTCGAAGATGCCGCTGTCCTTGCCTTGCATCACACGCAGCCCGAAGCTGCGGGCGAGCTCGACGGTTCCGTCGGTGCTGCCGCCGTCGACGATCACGTGCTCGATCTCGATGTCGCGCGTCGCGTTACGGCGCGCGGACTCGATGCATTCCTTCAGATAGTCGACGGCATTCAGCGTCGGGGTCACGATTGTAACGATCATGGATGCAGCTCCGTCGCTGAGGCCGGTCTGTTCACGAGAACCGGGGCGAATTCGCCATTTCCAGTCTCGCAGCGATCATCGGCAGGTGCTCGTCTTCAGCCGTGCCGGGCTCTTCGGCCACCGGAATCCGGGTCACCGCATTCTGCATCGCCCACATGGCCGCCTGGGTGCGGTTCCTGACGCGGACCTTCCGCAGGATCGCCTTGACGTGGACCTTCACAGTGGCTTCGGCGATCTCCAGCTTGCGCGCGATCACCTTGTTGGATTCGCCCAGCATCAGCCCCTCGAGGATGCTCACCTCCCGGACGGAAAGACCTTGGAACGGAGATCCGTCCGCCCGCCGCTGCACGCCCTGAAGGAGGCGCTGCGGCTCGACCGCAATCTCGGAGAGTTGCGACAGAAGCTCGGGCGGGAAGACGGCGCCATTGGCGATGACGACCTCCAGTGACGTGATGAGATCCTGCGCCGAAATGGACTCGACGAGATAGCCCACTGCACCGAGCTGGATGGCGCGACGCATCAGTTCGCGGCTGTCGCGGAGGGCGAGCGCCACGATCTTGGCGCCCTTGAACTGCCTTTTGATATCGCCGACGATCGAGCAGGACATGTCGTCGATCACGACGATGAAAAGGTCAGGAGCTTGGTGGCTGACTTCCGGCCTGTAGAGATCACAACTCGTTGTTCGCTGACTTACATGGAAGCGTGCACCATCCAATAGCTTGGTTATGCCTTCCCGAAGCAGGGCGTTGTCGCTCAGTACAGTGGTTTCGATGATTTCAGGCATCGGTACTCCCCTTTTACTCGGCACAAAACTATTGCGACAAATGCAACAAGGAGCGTGAGCTCCTTGTTGAATCAGCGATGAGATTTTTTTGTTATGTCAGAGAAATTCGGAGGCGGGTTACGTCTCAGATCGTCGATTTATAGACACCGGGCGGCGCAGCGGGATGTGCGCACCCAGAATTTCATCGTTAATAATTAGTTCATTCGGATGGGTTCGTCTTGTCGGGAATAATACGATACTGTCAGGATAATCCTGACAAGCGAGAGCTTTCCCCTTGGTCGTCGAGCTCGATATCGCTCTCAGGCCAACAGTTTCAGCCCGTCGGATCAACTTTGAGGATACGAAGCAGATCCTTCGCGAGCACTGCCGCTTCGGTCCGGTTGCGGACATTGAGCGTGCGCATCAGCGCGGAGACGTGAATTTTCGCCGTTGGCTCCGCGATGTGGAGTGCCTGGGCTATTTCCCGGTTCGAGAGCCCGTCAGCGATCAGTGCCAGGACATCTTTCTGTCGGCGCGTCAGCCCGAATGGGTCCTGTTGTGAGCCAATGACACGACGCTGTGTCGTTTCACGAGCGCTATGCCCGTCCGTGGAGGAGCCGAACGAGGTCAATCCGCGCGGGACCGCTAGTCGTCCGGCCAGAACCTCCTTAACCGCTTCGACGATCTCGTCATCCCGCTGCAGTTTCGAGATGAAGCCGTGGAAGCCTTCGGCGATGTAATGCAGAACCTGGTCGAACGTGCCGTTGCTCGAGATGATGACATAACGCGTCGTTGTCGAGGCTCGCTTGAATTCCCAGATGATCTGTGGGTCGGTGGAACCGCTGAGGTTCTGGCTGACGAGCACGAGATGGAGGGGCTGGTCTTCCATCAGGCTGCGCATCAGGCCGTTGAAATCTGCAGCCTCGAGAAACTCGGCTTCTGGCAGCGCGGCCTGCAGGATCGTGTGCAGACCCGTGCGGTAGAGCGCGTGTTCGTCGGCAACGAGGATCCTTGTCATATTCGCGCCGCCGGTCTGGTCGCTTTACAATCGGGAGACTCGACCGTGCTGGGGGCTCCGCCGGTTGCCGGCGGACCCTAAGCGCGGGCTCCTGGGCCCCCGGCATTGTCGTACCGGCAAAGGTCCTGCAAGTCGCCCCGCTCTTCAGGAGATGCGATTGCATGGCGCGTGGCGATTATTGTTTTGGCCACGCCAAGTTGAGTACTCCGCACAAGCCCGAACGCGATGTCTCAGCGCATCGATGGCTTAGCCGGTACCGTCAAACGTCGAGGATCCAGCCGTGATTGGCGCCATATCTGATGATGTCTAGGCGCGAATGCAGCATCAGCTTCTTGCAGGCTCTGTAACGGTAGGTTTCGACCGATTTGATGCCGAGTCCGACGCGCCGGGCGATCTCCTTGTTGGAGTGGCCGACGGCGGCAAGGCGCAGGACCTGGGTCTCACGATAGGTCAGCGTGCCGTTCGCGGCTGCCGGGGAGGGGCCGGAGGCGGGACAAAGCTTGCGAATCCATTCCGAGCGGAAGTCTTCCAGATCGGAATCGATGTAGACGCCGCCGCTCAGTACCGTTCTGATCGCCTGTACGACCTTTTCGCTTGCCGAAGCTTTGAGGACATAGCCGCAAATGCCTATCCTCAGCGCCTTCTGGACATAGCTCGGCTCCTCGTAATGAGTCAGCATGACGATGCGCGTGTCGGGCGCTCCTTCGAGGATGCGTTCGGCCAGCATCAGACCGCTCATGCCCGGCAGTCCCATGTCGAGCACCACGATCTCGGGGCATTGGCCGCGGACAAGTGCGAGCGCTTCGGATGCGCAGGTCGCCGTTCCGACGAGTTCGAGATCAGGCAAACCGAGCACGAGGGCTTGCAGGCCGGCGAGAACGACCGGATGGTCATCGACGAGGATGAGACGTGCCGTCATGACGGAACACCTCCAGGCAAGTCGCAGGTCAACGGAGCAATCGCCGTGACGATCGTGCCCTTGCCGAAGCGCGGGCCGATCGCCAGCGTCCCACCGATGTCGGACAGGCGTTGCCGCATCCCGCGGAGTCCGATGCCGGCGTCGCTACCTTCCGGTGGCATCGCTTCCGCAGAAAGGCCGACGCCGTCATCGGCTATCGTCAGCGAGACTGAGTCATCGGTGAATTCCAGGGCGACATCGACTTTCCGCGCGCCGAGCGCGTGCTTGAGCACATTCGTCAGGGCTTCCTGAGCCGCCCGATACAACGCGTTCTCGATGTCGATTGGCAGCAGGTCCGGTTCGCCTCCCTTCTTCTTGAAGGAGAAACCGAGTCTGCCATCGGCCGCGACCGATGCCACCATGGATTCGATGGCGCGGCTGAAGCCGAGTTCTTCGATGATGCGAGGCCGCCCGTTGACGACGGAATGGTGGATCTTGCGCCCGATCCCGGCGACATGCTCGACAATTTCTTCGAGACGCTTCTTTGCGGGCCCTTTCGCGCTATTCTGCAGGATCCGTAGTTCTGCAAGGACGAGGGCCATCTCCTGCCCGGCATGATCATGCAGATCCCGGGCGATGCGCTCACGCTCGTCACAGCGGATGTGGCTGATCTCGTCCTCCAGTTCGTGCGTTCGCGCCTCCACGACGCGCAGCGCTTCAGCGACGAAGCAGTATTGCTCGACCAGTCGCAGGCGGTCACCGCGCAATTCGTCGAACTGCTGCACGGCAACGCGTTGCTGCCGCTCCGCCGTTAAGCGCCTTATCCGCTCCGCGGCAGCGGAAAACCGTGTGTCGAGTACCGGGAACAGGCGCAGAAGGAGCGTGGCCGGGCGACTTCGGCGTCGGGGGACCAATGCATTGCCGAAGCAGCGATAGTCGATGGCACCATCCGGGCCGTCAAAACTGACCCGCTCGATCAATGGCTGGCGCGAGCCTGAGCAGGCGAGAAGATAGGTCTGCAAGGTCTCGACCCCGCTCGCGCACATGTCGAGCAGCGACGAGATCGAACTCGCGGGATTGAGAAGCTGGCTAGCGGCACGATTGAACGCGTGGACACTTCCATCGCTCGAAGCGATGACCGACGGCTCGAGATAGATCTCGAGGTCTAGTTCATGCCGAAGCTGTAGATGCATCATCTCGGAAGTATTCTCTCGTATCTGGGCCCAATTCCGTTCGCTTCAGATGAAGCACGACGCGGCAGCCAGGGGCGCCTCTGGCGATCGTTTGCTCGAGATCCACCGCAGCGTATCCGACCGTGTTGGCGGCCATCCGGCCGAAGATGTTCGAGGTCAGCATGCAGAGGGAAGGGTGGTTCGCAGCGGCCTTGCCGAGAGGACAGGCTGAATTCCCGAATACGACGCGGTCCTCGTCTTGCTCGATCAGAGAAAAGCTCCCGCCTGCGCGGTTTTTCAGATCGATCAGAATCTCGATCAGCTGGTCGCGGTTGAGGTTTCGGGTGCCCAGCGCCGCCTTGTATTGTTTCTCGATATCGGCTCCCAGCCGCGCGGCGATGCTGCTGACATAGACGCAGGCATCCTCGACACCCGCTATGGTTTCCAACAGCTCCGCCATGTTGGCGATCAGGGCGCTGGAAAGACCATTGTGGTCGAATTCGATGTCAAGCGAGCCGATACTCGGCGACGTCACGTTGGTGGCGGATGGAGTCACGATGACTGGCCTCCAGAGCGGGGCGCTGTTCCAATAAGAGCGTCCGTTGGCGTTCGTGGAAGATTGCTCCCGTGCCCAGGGGAGGAAGGGTTCCTTTCTCGGCAGTGATGTTCCATGTGATCTACTTCAAGTCTCCGGTTGTGTTGAACTATGAGTATCTAAATTTGAATTCAATATATGGATTTCAAAGTTTTTATATCCTTGATCCGCAATGTTTGTGATAAAATCGCTATCTAAAACGTAAGGCATATGAGCATTCCATAATTTTAAAGAATTTAGATGTCGATTTAATATTTAGAATAGAGCACTTGTTAGAAGGTCTGGATGGCGTGTGTGCCTACCACGAAGGCGCCGGATATTCTTCCTCGAAGGGAGAAAGATATAAAAACTGCGCAGCTAGCCATGGGTGCGGTAGGCGGGGTAATTTAACGTGTTCTCAAAACACCAAATGCGCATCTTCTCAGTGATAATAGCAGCTTATTGGGATGGTGTCTGCCGGAATTTAGCTAAACTTGTACTGAATGGATTTTTTACAGCAGATATTCTAATATAGGTTGTATGAGAACGTGCGGGTCGCTATCGGGCCGAGTCGAGTGAGAACCAAAAGGGAACGCAAAAATCGGATAATTTGTAACAAAATTAAATATACTGCGCTCGATTGATGATATAATAAGGTTTATATAGATCTTTACTATGTTGTTTCAAAATAAAAATACGAGATAAGTAGGCTAAATTTCACAAGTATTCTTGCTAGAGAATGATTTATAGCCCCTGGGGATCGCTTGGGTTTTGTAGCGCCTGGGAGCGAGCCGACCGGGTATCTTCGTTGGTAAGAATGTTGTGATCTTCACGATCATGTGAGGCCTTCTCGGCGCTTGAGCAGCAGAAGCGCCGAGGCCATGGTGGTTGCCTTGGCGGCGTTGCGAACCGCCGTTCACATTCGGCCCCCTTTCTTGCTTATCTACTGTCGATCAAAGGGCAACCGGGCCTGGTCGAATCTCTCGTCGATGCAATGGTAAAGCGACCAGTTTCCGGAGCCGCAGCCAGGCAAATGGCAGGAAGCTCCGCTGGGCGTGGTCCATGGGCGTGCGCAATACCAGGCCGGGGTCGATGAGCATTGTGCCGCCGGTCAGACCGGCGAGGATGCGGTTGAAGATTAAATGCTCGCAGATGCTGGGGCCGGCTTGAAGGTAGCTTCCGAGGCGGTAGATATCGGCACGGTAGAGACACAGGCCATTGAAGCTCGATGCGCATATGATCTCGCGATCGTCCGTGAGCGCTCGCTGGTGCGGATAAATCCGTGACTGGAAGAAGCGGTAGTATTCGAAGATGTCGATCCGGCTCTTCGCGAGATCGTCAAGAAGCGTCTCGAAGGATCGATGCTCGTCCTCGAAGGCCAGCAGGTCGTAGTAGTGCGGGCGTGAGGTTGCTGACACACCGAAAACGCCTTGTCGATCGAGTTTTGACGCCGCTGCGAGGAGAGCGGGAACCGAGGGCGGTCTGGCAATGACGTTGTCGATATCGAGAACGCAGACGAAGCGGGCTTCGATGCCGGACGCTTCGAGTTCACTCTTGAGCCGCTCGCGGCCCAGCGCCATCCGCCGGAGCCGCTCGGGCTCGCTTGCCATGAAAGGGGTTGGAACAAGGGTAATCTCCCTTTGCGTCTCCGCACGCTCAAGCAACAGCCGCGTCTCGTCGTGCGAACCGTTTTCGCCGACGAAGGCAGCCACGCTCATGCCACTGCGTCGAAGCGTGTCGAGCAGTGTCAGGAAGCGCGGGATCGTGGTGGCGCAGTCCTTGGCCAGAGCCAGGAAGGCGAAATCCCGATGCTTGGCTTCCGCTTGCTTCACGTCTCCGAGCTCCTGATGGCGATCAGCGATTTGGGCAGGAACAGGACATTCTCGGTCAGGATCTCGGCATCCGGAAAAAGGTCGGCAAGCTGGGCCCGGTCGAGCATCGAGGTGCCTTCGACGATCTGCATGGCGTGGTCGAGCGAGGTCGCCTTCGCATAGAAGCCGCGGGACTTGCTCGATATCAGTCGACGCTGCAGCGGCTGCGGCAGCCAGTGCATGATTGGCGCGTTGCTGTGCGGGTCGAGCGGAAACCAGAAGTTCGGCGTCTGCACGTAATAGTTCGGGGCCAGCCGTCTGATCTCGGCCGCGACGCGCTTCATATCGGCCCAGCGGCCGACATGCTCGATCAGCGAGTTGGAGTGGACGAAATCGAAGCTGAGATCGTCGAACTCTCCGACGTCGCGCGCATCGCCCTGGATGACATGGAAGCGCGGGTCGGATGATTGCTGCTTGGCTTCGATGTTCAGGAGAGAGATTTCGACACCCGACGCCGGGAGCTCGAATTGCCAGTAGTCGGCGTCTCCGCCCATGTCGAGAATCCGGCAGGAACCCCGCTTCTTCACCACCGCATCGATGATCGGGCGGACATAGGTCTTGAACCGTTCCTCGCGGAACTGCGAGCGGCGGAACGATCGCGGGATCATGTTCATGAGCTCTTCGCCTTACGACGCCGCACCGGTTCTGGAGGGCACGATCCTAGCGATGATCATTCCGCCGGCGGCCCGGTCCGACGACTGAGGCCGTTGGGCTTGCGGACTAAGCCGTTCTGGGCAGATGGTAGGCTTGGAGCCCGTTCCGATCAGATTGGGTCAATCTGATCGGATCCGGCTCTAGTCTGGACGGGAAAGCCGGCCGCCGGCCTCCTGGCCAAGGCTGCGGAACGTTTCGTAAGAGATCGGCTCATGCCCCCAGATGAGGAAAGGGGCATTCATCGGCCGGCGCAGCACATAGGTGTTGCGGTCGAACCGGTTGCCGCCCGTTTCAATGATCCCGAAATTCGGATTTGAAGGCGTGACGTCGCTGGCCCCACCGGACAGGCCGGCGTCGCCCTCATAGATGATCTCGTTGTCGTGCACCGCGTTGCGGGCCGTCCGGTAGAACAGCTGTTTCGCGCCGTTTTGCCGGTTGGATTGACCCAACCGCTCGCGGCCCTGATCGACGATGACGATCCCGCTGCTGCCTGCGGCGACGGTGACAGTGTTACCGTAGATGCTGACGCCTTCCGACGCCGCGACCTGGATGCCGGCGCCCCACACCCAGGCGCTGCCTTGCTGCCCACCGCGCCCGGTGCCGTTCAGGCGAACGATGTTGTTGCGGATGATGGCGTCGAAACTGATCTCGTAGAAGATTCCGGCGTCCGAATTGCGTTCGACGAGGTTGCTCTCGAACAGGACGTTGCGGCAGTCGACATCGCACCACAGGCCCGAGCCGTAATTGTCGTGCACATGGTTGCCGCGCATGGTCAGGCGCTCGACCTTGCCGGCCTTGACGCCGCCGGCCTCCCAGGCGGCGTCGAAGCCGTAGGTGTTGTTCTCGTAGATTTCGTTGCCCTCGATCAGGACGTCGGCGCCATTGGGCGAAATCCCGAGCTGGCCGTTGTGGTGGACCTTGTTGTTGCGAACGATGCTCCGCTCGCCGGTCGCGATTCCCGATCCGCTGTTGAAGCGGACCTCGTTGCCTTCGATCAGCCAGTCCGTGGCGCGTGGATTCTCGTCGCCGAAGATTGCGCCCTGCTGGGCCGGCGTCGCATATTTCTCGACGATCAGGCCTTTGACGGTGACGCCACGCGCGCCCTTGTTGTTGAAAGCGTAGGGCTGCCGCGTCCTCTCCACTATGCGGCCTCGCGGATCGTCCGCGAGATAGCTCAGCCCTGTCGCTGCGTCGGAGAAGATGCTTCCGGGCCGTAGGTCAGCGCGGTCAGCGACCGGCTCCAGCGGCTGCCCGTCGAGAAAGAAGCGTCGCGGGTCGTTGCAGCGAGGCCGCGAGGTCAGGCAGGTGCCGAACGGTTTGATCGCAAGCCTCGGTGTGGCCGTTACCCAAAAGGCTCCCTCCCGTCGGATATCCGTGACCAGGTCGGCCCCGTTCAGCACCGCGCCGGATTGACCGATGAAGATCTGCCTGTCCCTGGGCGCGATCAGCTGCGCTCGGTGGACGCCGGCCGCGATGCAGAAGGTCGCTCCTGGCGGCGCCTTGTCGACGAGGGCCTGAATGGAGGCGCCAACCGGAACCTGTATCGAGCCGGCAGGGCAGGGCGCGCTTTCGGCTGCTTCGGATGGAGGAATCCCTAGCCATGCCGCCGCGCCGAGGAGAGCTGCGCCCGCGATGCGAGTGCCGTTGCGCCCCACGGGTCGGGGGCGCGCGGGCTCCTCGACGACATGCCAGGCGCGATAGACCATCAGCGAACCGAAGCCGATCCCGAACAGGATCCAGAAGGGGATGCCGAGCATCGGCCCCTCGAGCGCGACGTCGAAGGATGCGTCGATGACGATCGAGGCGAGATAGCAGACCAGGAAGACGAAGTAGCGCGCCCAGTCGAGGTCGCCGCGCCGCCAGGCGAGATGGGCGGCTCGCAAGAGCGCGATGGTCCAGCTGCCGATGGTCAGGAGCCAGAGCGCCAATCCTGGCACACCGCCTCTGCCGAGATAGGTCATGTGCACGCTGTGGGGGCTGCGCAGGGTCGGGCCGCCACGTTCGAGGCCGACCACGAACCCGTCCGCCTCCGCCAGATTGATGCCGAAACCTTTGCCGGTCCAGAAATAGGGGCCGTGGACGGTGTAGTCGCGGATGGCTTGCCACCAGCCCAGCCGCCACTGCTTGGTGCCGTCGAGATTGTTGGCGTCACTCGATCCCGCGACGCTGGCGAGGTTCTCGACAACGGCGGCGGCGCTGATCGGCCGCTCGCCTCGGGGCAGGTCGATCTCCAGATCGGCGGCGTAGGCCACTAGCAGGAAGAGCGTGAGGCCGCCGGCGATGGTGGCGAGGCGAGCTGACTGACCGGTCAGGACCATGGCCAGGAGCAACGGGAGCAGCAGGGCCAGCATGCCGCCACGACTCTGGCTGGCGATGAGCAGGGCCGCGCCGATCGCGAAGATCAGCCAGGTGCGGCCGACCTTGCAAAGGCCGACCAGAACGAGCACGAGCGCACCGCAAAGGTGCGCTGCGAGTTCCCCCGAGCGCACTGAGATGATCTCGACATTCTGGCCGGGCAACTTCGGGATCGAGGCGCCGAAGAACCGCGCGATGAGGTAGAGCACGATGGCGACCGGGATGAGCACACGCGCGTGCACCCTGAAATAGCCGACGACCTGGGCGATGCGGATCGGGCGTTCCACCAGAAGCGCCGCGACGATGAAGGCGAAACCGCCGTAAAGTGCGACCGCCCCGTCCCGCAGCGCGTCGACCCCGTAGGCGCCGATCCCTTGCAGCGTCCGCAGCAGTACCCAGGCCATGAGCAATGCCGCGCTGACGGCCGGCACAGTTGTGAGCAGCGACGTCGCGCAGCCCGAGGCGAGGAAGGCGAGGAGCCCGAGCGTGAACAGCATCTCGCCTACGAAAAGTGGCGGCACGCCGAGATAGGCGAAGCTTTTCCCTAAAACGACATATCCGGCGAAGCCGAAAGCCAGGATCGGCAGGTAGCGATCGGTCGCCCGGCGGTCGGCCGCGGCACCAGTCGGTGTTCGTGACATCACTTTCACCATCCGCCCTCGCTCTATGCGGCATCGGCCGTCGCGACAGGAGGGTACCGCTCAGCCATCTCGAAGCAGGCTGGGCATTCGAGGTAGCCAAGCCGGCAAGGAGGGCGCTTCACCACCTTTTGGGCAGTCCCTATGCCCAGAGCGGCAGGCGCGAGGACGACGCTAGACTTCGAACCGTGAAGATGCGGCCAGGCGATCGCCAGCGGAGGCTCGATGACATGCAGCGCGTGGCCCGGATCGGCGGGTCGTTCGGCCTCCCGGGGCAGGACAGGCCCGGCGGCAAGGCATGGACGGGCATGAGAGCGCGTCTTCGAGCGATGCTCGATCCGGCGCTATCCTTCGGCGACCAGGCGCTCTCCAGTGCCTGCAATTTCCTGACGACGATCCTGCTCGCCCGGGCGTTGGGTCTCGAAGCCTTCGGCGTCTACACGATGGTTTGGCTTGCGATCTATTTCGCAATGAGCTTCCAGCTCGGCCTCATCGTCAGCCCGATGATGAGCATCGGTACGCAAGAGCGAGAGAGCGACGCCGAGGCCTACTACACCGTGGTCTTCCTCCACCAGGCCGGCTACGTCGTTGTCGCCACCACAGCGATCTTCGCCGTTCTGATGTTTGCGGCCGGCCCTGTCGCCTCTCTCGCCGACGTCGCGCTGCCGGGGGCGATGGCTGCAGCTTGCTATCTGACACAGGATTTCTTGCGACGTTACCTGTTCGTGCGCCGACGGCCCGCGGCTGTTCTCCTGATCGACGCGATCAATCAGGTCCTCAAGCTCGGGGCGCTCGCGGCGCTCTGGCAGGCCGGGACGATCAGCGTAGCAAATGCTCTGTGGGCCGTCGCCGGCGCTGCGATGGTCTCGACGGTCTGCGGCTTGAGCATGTCGGGGCCTCTCCTGTGGAGGCCGCAAATCCTGATCAGCGTCACCAGGCGGCAATGGCGGTCGGCGCGGTGGCTGGTTCTGTCCGGCTCCGTGCAATGGGTGCTCAGTTATAGCGGCCTCCTGGTCACGGCCGGGCTCTTCGGGCCCAAGGTTCTCGGCGCGCTAAGGGCGGCGCAGAGCCTGCTCGCCGTTCTCAATGTGGTGCGGGAGGCGCTGGAGAACATCGTCCCACCAATGGCCGGGAAGGCTCTCGCCGAGGACGGCATGCCCGGTCTCCAGAGAACCCTCGGTCGCGCCATGCTGTTCGCCGTTCTGACCGGTTCGGCGGTGGTCCTTGGCCTCGGGCTGTTCGGCCCCTGGCTGCTGCACCAGCTCTATGGCGGCGAGATCCTCGAATTCGACTGGGTGATCATCTGGTATTCCTTCGCCTTCCCCATGGCGCTGATGAGCGTGGTGCTCGGCTGCGCCTTCCGGGCGTTGGAGCGCACGCGGGCGGTTTTCCTCGCAGCGCTCATCGGAGGCTGTCTCAACCTGCTGGTGGTCTATCCAGCGGCGGTCGTCTTCGGCGTGGCGGGGTTGATTGCGGTCACCCTCCTGTCGGAGCTCGCCGTCCTGGCCGTCCTGACGCTACTGGCGTTCCGGATCCCGGGCCTTCTGGCAAGCCGCTCGCTGAAGCAAGGCCAAGCCGGCGGCGTGATCGCGGCGCCCACGCCATGATGCCGCTACCGCCCTCTGAGATACATCTCTGGTGTTGCCGCGTCGATCTCGGCGCGGCGCAAGCGGCGCAGCGGCGCGCGATCCTCTCCGACGATGAGCGCGACCGTGCCGACCGCTTCCATGATGCGAAAGCGCGGATCGCCTTCATCGTGGCGCGGAACTGGCTGCGGCGCGTCCTGGCTCTCTACACCCCTGTCCCTCCGCCGCAGCTTCGTTTCGGCGAGACCGCGTTCGGCAAGCCGTTTCTCGCGAACGATGAGAGCGGATCGCGTCTCGCCTTCAATCTCAGCCATTCCGGAGAACTCGCGATCGTCGCGGTGGCGGACGGGATTTCGGTCGGCATCGACATCGAGCGCATCCGGCCGGTCTCGGCCGACCTGTTGGCCGGCTGCCTTGCGCCGCGGGAATTCGCGACGCTCTCGGCTCTGGCGCCGACGCTGCGCCAGGAATCCTTTATTCGCTGCTGGACGCGCAAGGAGGCCTGCCTGAAAGCGATCGGCATCGGCCTCAATGGCTCGCCGGCAAGTTTCGAGGTCTCGTTCGATCCATTTGGGGCGCGGCTTCTGACGGTCGGGTCCGACCCAACCGAGGCCGAACTCTGGCAGCTCGCCGATCTGGAGCCGGCGCCAGGCTATTGCGGCACGCTGGCCGCGCGGCATCGTGGCTGGTCCCCCGTTTGGATGGCCCGGCCGTAATTCTCGGGGGGCGACGAAGGCTTGCCGTCAGGGTCGATCCCGACCTGTAGCCTCGGCGATCCGCTCGGCCATGGTTCGTGAACCGGATTCGGAGAACGCTCCCTCATGGCCTTCGCCGTCGACGGCAAAGCAGGGCGTGTCGGGAGCAAGATGGCCCGCCCAGCCCAGGGTGGCATCCGGCGGCCAGCCGGGCGGGATCGCACCGCTCCGGAAGACCAGTACGCGCCCGTCATAACTCGGTAGCGCATAGCGTTGGATCAGGGCCTCGAGCTCATCGGTCGTCCGCCAGAAATCGGCTTCGTCAGCCGCCTCTTCGGCCGGGCGCCAGAAGATCAGGCGTTTTGCCTGCCGGACGGCGGCGGTCGATTGTAGCCAGAACGACATCCGCGTCACAAAGCTCCGCGGCCCGGCCTGCCAGAACCGCTTGGCGAAGCGGCCGGCGCGCCTCAGCCTGAAACGCAGGCGCGCGCTGTAGGGCTGTCGCAGGAAGTAGCCGGGCGCCCAGCAGTCGATCAGCACCACCAGATCGACCTGCCTTCCGCTTGCTACCAGCTGCCTTGCAACCTCCAGGGCGATCACGCCTGACCGGCAGAAGCCCGCAAGCCGATACCGGCCATCCGGCTTGGTCGCGATGATCGCGTCGCAGTACGCCGCGGCCAGCTGCTCGATCGAGGTCGGCGCTGCACCGTTCACCAGCGGATCGAGCAGTTGCAGTGCGGCGAAGGGCTGATCGGGGCCGAGCTCATGCGATAGCGGCCGATAGAGACGCAGGTTATGGGCTGTGTGATTGAGCGCGAACACGGTCGGCTGCGTACCGGTCTGCTGCAGCCAGGTACGACGCAGCGCCGTCGCATCGATCACAGGTGGCGCCACCGGAGTAGCCGGCAGCCAGAGCGGGGACGCGATCGGCAACGAGGTCGGCACCGGCCGCGGCAGATGCGCGGTCGGGTTGGCGACGAGCGCCTCCGCCAGGTTCTCGAACTGCGCTGCCAGCTCGCTCGCGGTCGCCTCGTCATAGAGGTCGCGATGGTACTCGCAGGTCAGGCGCCAGCCTTCCTCGCGCTCGACCAGGATGAAGTTGAGATCATAGAGCGCGCCCGGCAGGGGCGAGGGAATTCCCGACAGCTGGAAGCTGTCATTGGCGAGTTCGCCAATGAAGGCGCGCTGGACGATGAAGTTGACCGAGATCGGCGGCCGGCTGGCGTCGCCGCTGCCGGGGAGCAGCGCGACGAGTTTGCCGAACGGCCATTGATGATGATCGACCGCCTCCTCGAACGTGTCACGGGCGGCCCGGCAAAGATCGAGGAAGTTCTGCTCCTCAGAGATCCTGGTGCGCAGCACGAGCGTGTTGACGAAGGGACCGACGATCGCCTCCAGCTCGACATCGTCGCGGTTCGCCATCTGCGTGCTCAGCACGATGTCCGACGCACCGGTGCGTTGCCGAATCAATGTCAGGAGAACGGCGTAAGCCGCTGAAAAGAAGGTCGTACCTTCCTTACGAGCGAGATCGGCCAGTCCCGAAGTCAGGCCGCGCGGAAGCAGCCGCGAGAGCGAGGCGCCATTCACGCTTCGCGTTGTCGGCCGTTGGCGATCGCCCGGCACCTCGACGAAAGGCAGATCAGCGAGCTGGCGTTGCCAATAGGCTTCCTCCCGCGCGAGCCCGCCGTCCGCCATGCCGTCATGGCTTCCCTCGGCGAAGTCGGAATATTGGAGAGGGAGTTCGGAGAGGACCGGTTCGCGGCCACGGCCGAGCGCCTGATAGGCCGCCACGAAATCCTTGGCGATAATGCCCATCGACCAGCCGTCGCTGACGATGTGGTGGGCGACGACCAGGATCACGGCCTCGGCGCGACTCTTGCGCAGCAATGTCGCCCGCAGCAGCGGAGCTTCGCCAAGATCGAAGCGCGTGCATGCCTCACCTTGGGCGATGCGATCGGCCTCCCTGGTCCGATCCGCCTCGGGCAGGCCGGACAGGTCGATCTCCGGCAGCTTGAAGGCAATGTGTTCGGCGATGGCCTGAACGAGGCGGCCGTCCTCCAGCCGGATCGCCGTCCGCAGGGATTCGTGGCGGTGAAGGATCGCCTGAAACGCATCCTGAGCGAGCGACGCATCGAGGTGACCCCGTATCCGCCATTTGACGGCGATGTTGAGCGCCGGCGCACCCGGGTCCTTGGCGTCGATCTCCCAGTAGCGCTCCTGCGCCGACGAGCACCGCGCCGTCGCGACGATACGGTCCGGCTCGTGGGGATGGGGTTCCGGTTCGCGCGTGAACTGATTTGCCATGGCCTCGTTCACCCTCTCTCGCGCTGTGAGGCGGGGCTCTGCTCGCCCGGTTGCACTTCATCGCGCGGGCGCCGCCATGGCCGCTTCCAGAACGTCGCGGCAGGGGCGGTGGCTTCAGGGACGGCCCCCTCGGGAAGCGCTGCTGCGACGGCGGCGATCGTCCGGTTCCGGAAGAAATCCCGGGCGGCGAGCTTGAGGCCTTCGCGGCGGGCGCGACTGGTGATCTGGAAGATGCTGAGAGAGTCGGCGCCGAGATCGAACAGGTCGTCATCGACGCCGATACCCTCGCGCCGCAGCACCTCGGTCCAGATGCGGATCAGCGTCTCCTCGACGGGCGTTCGCGGCATCACTTTGTCAGCCTTCGCCGGTGCGCTCTGGGCATCAGGCGCCGGAAGCGCGGCGCGATCGAGCTTGCCGCTCGGGTTCAGCGGCAGGGCGGGCAGACCGACCCAGGCGGTCGGGATCATGTAGTCCGGTAATTCCTGCGCCAGCGTGGCTCGCAATTCGGCCGGCGGCGGGCTTTCCCCACCGGTGACGTAGTAGCAGACCAGCCGCGGCTCGCCGGGCACGTCCTCGCGCAGGATTACGGCCGAGACGATTCCGGTCTTGCGGGCGAGGACAGCCTCGATCTCGCCAGGTTCGATGCGGAAGCCGCGCAGCTTCACCTGATGGTCGAGGCGCCCGAGATGCAGGATTCGCCCGTCCGGAAGGTATTTGGCGCGGTCGCCGGTGCGGTAGGCCTTGGCGCTCGTCCCGGGGTCGACCGGATTGGTGATGAAGCTCTTAGCCGTGAGTTTCGGGTTGTTGGCATAGCCGCGCGCCAGGCCGGTGCCGGCGATCAGGAGCTCACCAGGAATGCCGACGCCGACGGGCTCGTTGTTGTCGTCGACGACGTAGAACTGCGTGTTGGCGATTGGCAGGCCGATCGTGATGACCTCGTCATCCGGCTGGATGCGGGCGACCGAGGACCAGATCGTGGTCTCGGTCGGGCCGTACATGTTCCAGAGCTCGCCGCCGCCTTCGAGCAGTTTGCTGGCGAGGTCGAGCGGGAGTGCTTCGCCGCCACAAAGCATGCGCAGGCCCGGCCGCGAGCGGAAGCCGGCTTCGAGCAGCAGGCGCCAGGTCATCGGCGTCGCCTGCAATACGCTTGCGCCGCTCTGCTCCAGCCGCGCCAGAAGCTCGGTGCCGTCCTTAGTCTCGTCCGCGGTCGCGATCGCGATCCGTCCGCCCTGGATCAACGGCAGCAGCAATTCCAGCGCTGCGATGTCGAAGGTCACCGTCGTGATCGCGAGCATCGTGTCCGAGCTGATGAAGCCTGGTTCTTTCGCCATTGAAAACAGCAGGTTGGACAGCCCGCCATGGGTGACCTCGACGCCCTTCGGCGCGCCGGTCGAGCCCGAGGTGTAGATCACATAGGCCAGGTGATCGGGCGTGGTCGCCGCCGTCCTGATCCCGGCGAGGTTGGCCGTGGTCTGGTCGACATCGATCAGCATGACGCGCTCGTCCGGCTCGACGACGGCCGGGTCGAGCAAGCCCGCGGTCAGGAGAGCGACGGCCTCCGAATCCCGCAGGATCCGCTGAATCCGCGCTTTCGGCATCACAGGGTCGAGCGGCACATAGGGGAAGCCCGCCTTGAGGGCGCCCAGCATGCCCGCCACGAGCGCCGGCGAGCGTTCGATCAGCAGGCCGATGCGGCTTTCGGGTGCGTCGACACGGGCCGTCAGCTCGGCTGCGATCCGGTCGGCCCAGGCATTCAGGGCGGCATAGGAGAGCTGCTGGTCGCCACACGATACGGCAATCGCCTCCGGCTGCTGCTGAACCTGCCGTTCGAAGGCCTGAATCGTTCCGTCATCGAGCTGGAACGCAACCTGGGTGTCGTTGATCTCGGAGACGAGCCGTTGGCGCTCGTCGCCCTCGATCAGCGGCATCGCAGCGATGACCATGTCGGGGTTCGCGACGAAGGCAGCGAGCAGCGTGCGGTAATGCCCGAGCCAGCGGTCGATGGTCGCGGCGTCGAAGAGATCGGCGCCATAGCAGCAATCGATCCGCAGCCCCTCATCGGATTCGCCGATGTTGAAATAGAGATCGAAGGTGGAGAAGGCCTTGGGGTTCGGCTCGGCGCCGGCCTTGGTCCCCGGGCCGAAGTCGAGATTGCCTGCCAGCCGTTCGAGATTGAACTGGACCTCGACGAGCGGCAGCCGCCCGGACACAGGCGGGACGCGCAGCCGCTTCAGCAGCGCACCGAGCGTGAAGCTCTGATGGTCGTAGGCATCGAGGATGATGCGCCCGACCTTGTCGAGATGGGTCGAGAACGGCTCGGCCGGGTCGATCCCGCCGCGGATCGGCAGGAAGTTGACGCAGTGGCCAACCGGGGAGGGACCTTCGAGCAGAGATTGGCCGGCAGCGGGAACGCCGATGACGGGATCGCGCTGGCCGGAGAGCCGTAGCAGCAGCACCTGGAAGCCGGTGAAGAGCGTTGCGAAGAGCGTCCGCCGGCGTTTGGCGCCCGCCGCCTTCACCTTGCGATAGAGCTCGGCGTCGATGAAGCTCGTGCGCGTGCCGCCACGGAAGCTGCGCTGAGCTTGCCGCGGCCGGTCGGCCGGCAATTCGAGCGGAGCCGGAAGCTCCGCGAACATCCCGGTCCAGTAGGTCGCGGCTTCTTCTGTGCGCACGTCATGCCGGGTTGCCGTCGCGTATTCCGCGAAGGACATTGGCGCCGTCAGGGAACCCACGCCGGAGCGGTAGGCGGTCGCGATCTCGTCGAGCAGGACGTTGGTCGACCAGCCGTCGCAGACGATGTGATGCGCCGAGAGGATCAGCACGTGCTTCCGCTCGCCGAGACGGATGATCTCGGCTTCCGCGACCGGCCCCTGCACAAGGTCGTAAGGGCGGCTCGCATAGGTCTCGATCCGGGCGTGGAACGCGGCCTGCGGATCGGGCTCGCCGCACAGGTCGCTGATCGCGATCGGGAAGGCCCCCGACGGAGAAATCCGCATCGTCTCGCCGTCAGGCGAGAACCGCGCGTTGAGGATCGCGTGCCTGGCCGCGACCTGCCTGACGGCCTCGGCGAGACGGAGCGGATCAATATCGCCGTCGAGCGTCAGGCTGACGGATTCGTTGAAGGCTGCGCTGGCCTCCGGGCCGGTCTGGTCCGACAGCCAGATTTCGCTCTGGGCTTCAGTGAGCGGAAGCTCGATCTCCGGCGGCCCGATGGGGGTATCCGGCAGACGGGTTTCGGCTGCTGCTCCGGGCAGCATCCCGTCCCGGCGCATGAGGTCGAGGCTGTCCTCGAAGGCGGCGATGATCGCCGCGATCTCGGCATCGCCGTGCTGGGTCGTCAGGAAGCAGGGATAGTGTTCCTGGATGAAGATGCCGCGGGCGCGCAAATGGTAGTGCAGCAGGCTGCCGAGCCTGTGATCGCGGCCCGGCTCGAAGTAGAACACACTGCCATAGCTCTCGATCGGCACATCCCAGCCGACCTTCGCGAAGACGCTCCGCAGTTCCTCGACAAGGTGCTGCATGCGCTGCGTCAGCGCCTCATTCAGCGCCGCGCCCTTCTCCTTGACGTGCTTCAGCACGGCGACCGTCGCAGCGAGTGCAAGCGGGTGCCTGACGAAGGTTCCGGCGAAGAAGGTCACGCCGACCTCGGGCGCGCTGTCGTCGCCGAAGCGCCAGGCGCCGCCGTCGAGCGCATCCATGAAGCGGGGTTCGCCCGCCAAGAGGCCGACCGGTAGTCCGCCGCCGACGACCTTGCCGTAGGTGGCAAGGTCAGGCCGGATGCCGAGCAGGGCTTGCACGCCGGCGGGGTGGACCCTGAAGCCGGTCACGACCTCGTCGAAGACCAGCGCCGTGCCGCTCTGTTCGGTGATTGTGCGCAGCTCCTTTAGGAAGGCGGCGGGCAGGTAGCCCGGCCGGCGGCTCTGGACCGGCTCGACCAGGACGGCGGCGAGCTCGTGCGCATGCTGGCGCAGCCAGGCGAGGCTCTCATCCGTGCCGTAGTCCAGCACGGTCATGCGTCCGACCGCCTCCGCCGGAATACCCGGTGCGGCGGGCACGGAACGGCGCTGTTCGCCAGCACCGACGCCGCGGACCAGGACCTCGTCGAACTGGCCGTGATAGGCGCCGGAAAAAGCAACGACGCGGTCGCGGCCGGTGACGGTCCGTGCGACACGCATCGCCGCCATCACGGCTTCGGAGCCGGTATTGCAGAAGGCGACGCGGGCGTGGCCGGTCAATTCGCAGAACAGCGTTGAGGCCTCGTGCGCGAGCGGCGATTGCGGGCCGATGGCGAAGCCGTCATTCAGCTGAGCCTGAACGGCCGCGACGACGAAGTCGGGCGCATGGCCGAAAGCGGTCTGGCCGTAGCCGTTGACGAGATCGATATAGGTGTTGCCGTCGACATCCCAGATCCGGGCGCCCTTCGCCCGGGCGGAGACGATCGGGTAGACCATTTCCTTCCAGTCTGCGGCGAAGCCGGAGACGGTGCGGGGGTCGGCCAGAACCGGACGGTGCTGGTCCGCCAGCCGCTTCGACGCCGCAGTCTTGCCGACATAGAGCTTCGTCAGCCGGTCGATATGGCTGCGCTGGGCCTCGGTGAGGGGTTCGCTGCCCGTGCGGATCAGCGGCTTGAAGCGTGCGGCCGGACTGGCGGTGGCGCTGCTCGCCACAGGAGAGGGAGCGGACACTGGCGGAGGTTGGACGGCCAGCGGGGACGGCACGGGAGCCGAGGATTGCAAGACAGGCGCTGCTGCCTCGATGGCTGGCGCTGCGGCCTGGCCGCCCAAGGCCTGGAGCTGACGCTCCATCAACCGTGACATCACGTCGAGCTGCTCGCGCATGAGCGCGTTCAGGCCTGAGCCAGCCGGTCGCTCCGCGGGGATCGCAGGAACAGCCGCGACGGGAACGGCGGCGGTGGTTTGGGGAGGCGGAGCCGGCACCGCGACTTGAATGGGGGCAGCCGGTTTCGCGGCTTCCTGCGGGCGAAGCTCGGCGATGTAGCGCGTCACCTCGTCGACGCTTGGCAGATCGTCGAGGAGCTGCCGGAAGCGGATCTGGATGCCGAAGGTCGTCTGCAGGCTCTGTGCCGCCTGCGTCAGCAAGAGCGAGTCGAAGCCGAGCTCGAGGAAGCTCGCGCCTGTCTCATCCGCACCGAAGGGGCGCCCCGACAGGTTCTCGAAGATCGCGGCGACCCGGCCGCCGAGCTCCGAACGGCCCAGGGGGATGTCGGTGTCAGCGTGGCGGTCCATATCCGGTTCCTGCTCGGGTTGAGTGGGAAGAGGTTGATCGGGCGCCGCCGGCAGAGCCGGTGCGACAGCAGGCGCTTCGACCCAGTGCCGGCTGCGTTCGAAGGGATAGGTCGGGAGCGAGACGCGCCCTGGCTTGCCGCCGGCCTGGTAGGCCGTCCAATCGGGCGTGATCCCGGTGGCCCAGAGGCGTCCAAGCGCTGCAGCGAGCATGCCTTCGGCGTCGCCTTGCGCATCGGGCAGGCAGGAGATGGCGGCCCGGCCGGCGCCTGCCCCTTGCAACGCGAAACTCGCAAGCGCAGCACCGGGCCCCACCTCGAGCAGAACGGGGGAGAGGCTGCGCGCCAGGGTGGCGATGCCGCCGGCAAAGCGGACGGGTTCGCGCGCATGCCGCGCCCAATAGGAGGGATCGGTCGTCTGTTCGGCGGTGACCCAATCGCCGGTCACGCCAGAGATGTAGGGCAGCTCCGGCGCTTGCAGGCGGATTGCCGCGACGGCCTCGGTGAAGGGCGCGATCAGCGGCTCGATCATGCCGGAATGGAAGGCATGCGAGGTCTGCAAGCGGCGATGCGTCACCCCGCGTTGAGAAAGCTCGGCCTCCAGCGCTTCGATCGCTTCGAACGGACCGGCGAGCACACTCATGCCGGGCGCATTGATGGCCGCCACGCAGACGCCGTTTCGGGCGAGCGCTGCAACCTCCGTATCGGGCAGGCGCACGGCGAGCATCGCACCGCCGGGCAGCTCCTGCATCATCCGGCCGCGCTTGGCGACGAGCGACAGCGCGTCCTCCAGCGAGAAGACGCCGGCGAGGCAGGCGGCAGCGAATTCACCGACGCTGTGGCCGATCATGGCGGAGGGCTGCAGGCCCCAGCTGATCAGAAGTTGCGCCAGTGCGTATTCGACCGTGAAGATCGCGGGCTGGGCGAGCAGCGTTGCCGACAGCCGCTCCGGATCGCCGCCATTGCTCGGATAGAGCACGCTGCGCAGGTCGAGCCCGAGCTCGGGTTTCAGCAGCTCGCAGCACAGATCGACCGTCCGGCGGAAGACCGGCTCGCCCGCATAGAGTTCCCGCGCCATCTGGGGGTATTGCGAGCCCTGTCCCGGGAACATGAAGACGAGATCGCCGGCGCCGGTCACAGCGGTGGCGCGTTCGGCATTCTGCTTGCGCAAGGCAGCGGCGGCTTCGACATGGCTACCGGCAACGACTGCGAGCCGGTGAGGGAAGGGCCGCCGCCCCATCTGCAAGGTGAAGGCGATGTCGGCAAGGCTCTGTTCGGGCTGGGTTTCGAGATGCCCCGCGAGCCGGCCCCGCACCTCGCCGAGCGCCGCCGCGCTGCGGGCCGAGAGCGTCAGGAGCTGGCTGCGGCGTGTCGTTGTCTCAGCTTCACGCGCAGGCGCCTGCTCCAGCACGAGGTGGACATTGGTTCCGCCGAACCCGAAGGCGCTGACGCCGGCGCGGCGGGGCCCGTCCTGACCGGCCCATTCCTGCGTATGGTCGGCGATGAAGAACGGGCTGTCGGGCAGCTCGAGCGCGGGGTTCGGCTGGGTGACGTGCAGGCTCGCCGGCAGTGTTCCGCTCTTCACCGCGAGCGAGGCCTTGATCAGTCCGGTGACGCCGGCTGCGGCATCGAGATGGCCGATATTGGATTTGACCGAGCCGAGCCCGCAGAAACCACGGTCCTCCGTCGTTAGGCGGAAGGCGGCGGTGAGACCCGCGACCTCGATCGGATCGCCCATCGGCGTGCCGGTGCCGTGGCATTCGACATAGCCGATCGAGCGCGCGTCGACATCGGCGGCGGCGTGGGCCATGGCGACCGCCGCGGCCTGGCCGTCGACGCTCGGGGCGGTGAAGCCGACCTTGCCGGCGCCGTCATTGTTGACGCCGACGCCGCGGATGACGGCGTAGATCTGGTCGCGATCCGCAACAGCATCCTCCAGTCGTTTCAAGACGACGAGGCCAGCGCCGCTGCCGAAGATCGTGCCGTTGGCGCTACTGTCGAAGGGGCGGCAATGGCCGTCCGTCGAGACGATGCCGCCCTCCTGGGCGAGATAGCCGCGTCGCTGCGGGAAGGTGATCGAGACGCCGCCCGCCAAGGCCATGTCGCAGCCATGGCAGAGCAGGTTCTGCACGGCCTGGGCAACCGCCAGCAGCGAGGTCGAGCAGGCGGACTGGACGGCGACGCAGGGACCGGTCAGGCCGAGCTTGTAGCCGATGCGCGTCGCAGTGAAGTCAGCGGCGGAACCGACCAGCATCGGCAGGTTGCCGACCTGGAAACCCGATGTGTAGTCGGCTAATGTCGAGCGGTCGTGAAGCAGGTTCTGCAGCAGGTAGGTGCTGGAGGTGGCGCCGGCGAAGACGCCGATGCACTGACCTGGGGCGGCAGGATCGTAGCCAGCGTCCTCGATCGCTTCCCAGGCGCATTCCAGCAACAGGCGCTGCTGCGGATCGGTGAGTGCCGCCTCGCGCGGCAGCATACCGAAGAACGGTGCGTCGAACAGATCGACACCGTCGAGAATGGGGCGCGCCGGAACAAAATTCGGAAGTGCACGCGTCGCCGCGTCGAAGCAGTCTTCGAGCTCGGCGGGATCGAACCTGGTGATGGATTCGACGCCATTCAGCAGGTTCTGCCAGAACGCACCGATCGTCTCTGCGCCGGGAAAGCGGCCGGCCATGCCGATGATGGCGATGGCCCGCTCGGGAAGCGGGTCAGTCATGGGAGCCGCCGATCGACACACTTGCAGGGAACGGGGTGGTCAGGCCGCGCGAGCGCAACCCGCGCTCGCGCGCCGCAGCGAGGCTGCCGAGCACACTGGGCTTCTGCGGCGTCAAATACCCGGCCAGCGCGCGCACATTCGGATAACGGTACAGGTCGACCAGGGCGAACCAGGGCAGGTCCCGAACAAGGCGTCGATGGAGTTCGGCGATCAGCAGCGAATTGCCGCCGATGTCGAAGAAATTGTCGTCAATGCCGACGAGATCGACCTGGAAAACATCTGCAACTGCTTCTGAGAACCGCTGTTCCATCGGGTTGCGGGGCGCAGCGTAGGGGGCGGCGGTCTCCGGTCGCGCGCGGCCCGGCGCCGGCAGCGCGGCGCGATCGAGCTTGCCGTTCACGGTCAGGGGTATGTCGGGCACGAAGACGAAGGCTGCCGGCACCATATGATCAGGCAGGATCTCGCCGAGATGGGCCTTGAGCACGGCCGGCGAGGGACGCTCCGTGCCACCGGCAACGAGATAGCCGACGAGACGTTCGTGCCCGTCATCGGAACGGAGCAGCACGGCCGCCTGCCTGATCGCGGGATGGGACATCAGCGCGGTCTCGATCTCGCCGAGCTCGACGCGAAAGCCCCGAATCTTTACCTGCTGATCGGCCCGCCCGAGATGTTCGTAATCGTCGTCATCGACCTGGCGCGCGAGGTCGCCGGAGCGGTAGAGCCGGGCGCCAGGCTTCTGCGGGTGCGGCACGAAGCGCGCGGCGGTCAGCTCTGGTCTGTTGAGATAACCGCGGGCGAGCCCGGCTCCGGCGACGAAGATCTCGCCGATCTCGCCGCGCGGCACCGGACGCAGGGTCTCGCCGTCGAGCAGCAGCAGTTCGAGGTCCGGGATCGGCCGGCCAATCAGGCTCGACCCTTGTTCGGCATCGGCAAGAGACAGGGGACGATAGGTGACATGCACCGTCGTTTCCGTGATCCCATACATGTTGACGAGATGCGCATGCTCGCCGCGGCGCTGGTACCAGCCGGCAAGGCGACGTGGGTCCAGCGCCTCGCCGCCGAAGATGACCAGCCGGAGAGCGAGCCGGTCGCGCCCGCTGCGGTCGTGATCGGCGCGGTCGAGGGCGGCGAAGGCTGACGGCGTCTGGTTGAGCACCGTGACGCCTTCATCGGCGAGCAGGCGCAAAAAGGCGGCGGGGTCTCGCGTTGTGCTCTCCGGCACGATCACCAGACGCCCGCCGTAAAGCAGTGCTCCCCAGATCTCCCAGACAGAGAAATCGAACGATACCGAATGGAACAGAGTCCAGACATCGCTGGGCCGGAAGCTGAACCAGGCCTGCGTCGCACTGAAGAGCCGTGTGACCGCGGCATCCTCGATGGCGACGCCCTTCGGCTTGCCGGTCGAGCCCGAGGTGTAGATCACATAGGCGAGGTCATCGGCCGCCGCCGGACGCCTCAGGGCCGGCTTGGGCACTGCATCGGCCTCTCCCGGAGAATGCGGATCGAGCCGCTGTCGACCGGCTGGCAGCCAGTCGAAATGTTCCGATGCGACGATGATCGAGGCGTCGGCATCCTCGACCATGAAAGCGAGGCGCTCACCCGGATAGGCCGGATCCAGCGGCAGATAGGCAGCTCCGCTCTTCAGGATGGCGAGCAGCGCTACGACCATGTCTAGCGAACGCGGCAGGCAGAGCCCGACGATCGCGCCCGGGCCGGCCCCCATGGCGGTCAGCCGGTCGGCCAACTTTTCCGCGCGCTCATCGAGCTCGGCATAGGAGAGATGGGCCGAGCCCAGTGAGAGCGCGACGGCCCGCGGTCGAGCGATGACCTGGGCGGCGAAGAGATCGATCAGGGTCGCTGATACTGAAGGAGCGACGGCGACGATGCGCTGATCGGATCGAGGCGCTTCCGGCCCGATGGCATGTTGGTCGGCAGCTCCAGAAAAATCGGGAGTGGCGATCACCTTGGGCCCGCGGCGACCTGAAGCCTTGCGGGTGGCTTTCCTGTCGATGGTCTGTGTCATGGGGGAAAGGCTATGCGCCAAGCCTGCGCGATAAAATGGGAGCAGTCGGAGTAACGCCATCTTCCCAAGGGGCAGCAGGCGTCGCGCGAGCGGCATGCGCTCGGATAGCCTAGCCGAGCGAGGCACGCCTAATGGGTTGTGGATGTGATGGGTTGCGGATCCCGCCTTCAGGGTCTCAGTCGGAAGTAGAGCCCTGAATAGGTCTCGACATGGCATTCCGGATGAAACGGCACGTCGAGGCTGCGCGGTTTCTCCCATGAATCCACGAGCTCGTAGCCGAGCGCGAGCAGGCCATCGATGAAGCGCGCACGTGCCGCGACGCTATAGGGGCAGAACGAGACCTGATCCGTTCGCGTGATGACGGACTGGATCGTGACGAAGGATCTGTGGGCATGGAGCGGCGTCCGCTGGACGATCACGTGCCGCGGACGTTTCCGCCAGGCGTTCAGCCGCTCGTGCAGATAGTGCTCGGGCAGATACTGCAGCGAGCCAGCCGCGAGCAGGATGTCCATGCCGCAGCCGTCATCGACGGTATTGGTGAAGCGCGGGCGTGGCGTGGGGTGCCGAGCCGATAGCGCCTGCCCCGCCTGGGTAATGTGGGGCAGGTCGAAGACGGTCCAGCGGAATTCGTCCGGGAAGGCGAGGTAGTGATCATACTGGCGAAAAGCGTGCCCGACATAGCCGCCCAGATCGAACAGTGTCCGCGCGCCTTCGTCGAGAGCGCTGCGCAGCCACAACAGAACCGGATATTCGGTCGCCGGCATCGGCTCGAAGCCGCCGGCCATGGTTGTGTAGTGGTCGATGTCGGCCATGGCAGTGTGGTCGAAGCCCGCGAGGCCGGCTGGAAGAGCGCGCTCGGCGGCCTGAAAACTGTCATATCGGCCGCTGTAGCCGCAGTGGTATCTCCCGGCGCGAAACCGGGCCTGGTAGAATCGTTGGCGCAACTGGGCGATGCCGGGCCAGCTGAGCGAAGCCGTGCGGGCCGCCAGCCGCAGGTTTTGCTTCAGGGCGTGCATGACCGTCACCGATCAAGCCTCGCTCGCTCGCGTCGTCTGGGGGCGGGCACCCGGCCTGGACGACTCTGCTTTGCCCGGCGGCAGGATTGCGGTCGCACCGGCAGGCTCCGATCGCAGGGACAGCGCCCGCCCTACCAGTCTTGCTGCGGGCTCTGCGAAGAGCACCGCCAGGGCGAGCAGCAGCAGGAGCACGGTCGATCTCAGGCGGCTTGGCGCGGATGTGTGTTGCGGAGTGACGGAGGGGCGAGGGGGCGGCGTCTCATGCAGCGCATGCCGCTGCGGTGCCCGCCTGGCGGGCGCCCCAAAAGCCGCTTTCGTGAGCTCGGCGCCTCCCTCGTCGACCGCGAGCCAATGTCTCGCGAAGGCAGCATGCCGGACCGCCGGAAGCGACGGGGAGGGGCGCTCGCTGCTATTGCCTTCCCGGCTGTGCTTCTCCGAGCTCGTCAAGGATCTCTCCGTTTCAACAAGTGGAGTGTCTCCTCTGCTTTGCCGCTTTGGATCGGTCAGCCGGTCATAGAGAAGAGATCGCATCGGTCGCGGGGATGATCATTGTCGTCACAGCCCAGCGGGCGCCTCTCGGCATGAGCTGCAGCGTCGGTCATTGCTGGCTGGCGAGACCGGTGAGCGAGCGCATCGGCGTCTGTGCCTCTCCGCCTGGAATTCTGCTCTCGATCGCGCGCGCCTTCGGGGCGACCTGGACGATGTCGCCAGGTTGCAGGGAGGTTTCGAATTTCGCCTGGATCGTCACCGGCGTGAGGCCGGCCTGCCGCGTGATCCGGATATCCCAGTCGCTCGCGGCGCTGGAACCTTCGCTTGCGATCATCCGGCGGCGCCGGCTTTCGGCGATCTCGCGTGCGACCGGAAGGCTGCGTTCAACTTCGAACATCTTCTGCCGCGTTTCCTGGAGCTCCAGCACCACGCGGCGCATATAGGTCGTGTCGAGCTCGCGCAGCCGCAGCGTCAGCTCACCCTTCGCGGTTTCGCTCTTCGCGAGCTCGGCCCGGATACGGGCGGCATCGCTGCGGGCACGGGCATGTTCGCGCTCGCGCTCGACCTGCACGGTTCGTAGCGCATGACCGCTCACGGCGAGCTTGTTGTACTCTGACGATTGCTCCTTCGTCAGCTCGACCTGACGCTCGGCCAGCTCGCCCTGTTCCGTCAGAGCGGTCCTCTCGGATGCGAGCCGTGCGACCTGCTGGCTCAACAATTCGCGCTCGCCCTCGCGCGCCCGGCGCTGGAAGTCTAGGATTTCCTGCTCACCAGCCAGGAGCTGGGCGCCGGCCGATGCGGTTCGCGGATCGGGCAGGAGCTGTTTCACGCCGTCGCGCTCGGCTTCCAGCCGGAGGCGCCTTGCCATCAGCGTCTGGAGGGAGGCGTTGAGCAGATTCTCGCGTTCATCGGCGAGCAGAAGCTCGGATTTGAGGACCGCGAGCGACTCGTCGCCGACACGATAGCCGCCTGCCAGCGCGACGGCTCCCAGAACATTGAGCCCGTGCCGGAACGGATAGGTTCCCGGCGAGCGCACCTCGCCCATGATGTAGATCGGCTTGAGCTCGGCGACCCGCAGGCTGACGACTGCATCCTTGAGATAGCCGTCCATGAGCGCGCTGCGGATCCGCGCTTCCGCTTCCATTGCCGTGAGCCCCGCGACCCTTATGCGCCCGGCCAGGGGCATATTGACCGTGCCCGACCCGTCGAGCACGAAGTCGCCGGAGAGGTCCGTCTGGCCGAAGACCGAGATTGTGACCTTGTCGCCGATCGAGAGCGTTTCGGCGGCATCACGCTCCGCCGCCGATACCATCGACGCCACGAAGATCATGAGAGCGGACAGGACCAGGAGAAGGCGCCAGAGACCGTATTGTCCCGGTTGGCCGGCATAGGCCGGCAGTCTGGATGCAGGGTGAGAAACCCAGTGATGAATCGATGCGTCCGACATCAGCTTCGACCGTCCTGCCATTCACATCTCGCAAGGAGATGCGGGCGAGGATGTCAGGACCGGCTCTGCTTTCCGCGTTGGCATTCAGGCCAAGGCGCGTCGCGACGGGATTAATCCTATCGTCCAGGACGACCGCGCCGCTGCGTCTGGACGCAGTGTCGCGTCGCGGGGGAAGTAGCCCTTCCTTGTTGCCGCCGGGAAGCTCACCTCCCAAAGCGTCCTTTGAGAATGAGGCGCTTGCAGCAAAGCTTTCTGCTCCATCCCGTGCACGATCCGGCGGAGTTCAGACATGCAGAAGCGCATTCTCGTCACAGGCGGCGCCGGTTTCCTCGGTTGCCATCTCTGTGAGCGCCTCGTCGCCCAGGGCCATCAGGTCCTCGCGGTCGACAACTACTATACGGGACGTCGCGAGAATCTGAGCGCGCTGCTCGGCCAGCCCAACTTCGAGACGGTGAGGCACGATGTGACCTTCCCGCTCTATCTTGAGGTCGACGAAATCTACAATCTCGCCTGCCCGGCCTCGCCGGTGCACTATCAGCGCGATCCCGTGCAGACCACCAAGACAAGCGTGCTCGGCGCGATCAACATGCTGGGCATGGCCAAGCGGCTCGGCATCCCGATCCTGCAGGCCTCGACCAGCGAAATCTATGGCGATCCTGATGTCCATCCGCAGGTGGAGGATTATCGCGGGCTCGTCAGCATCAGCGGCCCGCGTGCCTGCTATGACGAGGGCAAGCGCTGCGCCGAGACACTCTTCTACGACTACAAGCGGCGCCACGGCGTGGAGATTCGCGTCGCGCGCATCTTCAACACCTACGGCCCGCGCATGAATCTCGAAGATGGCCGCGTCGTCTCGAACTTCATCGTCCAGGCGCTGCGCAACGAGCCGATCACGCTTTACGGCGACGGCAAGCAGACCCGCGCCTTCTGCTTTGTCGACGATCTGGTCGAGGGGCTGATGCGGTTGATGAACGTGACCCAGCCGCTGGATACCGCGGTCAATCTCGGCAACCCGGTCGAGACCTCCATGGCCGAAATCGCAGATATGATCATCGCGCTCACCGGTTCGCGCTCGCAGATCGTCTACAGGCCGCTGCCGCAGGACGACCCGCGCCAGCGCTGCCCCGACATCACCAAGGCGCAGGAGCTGCTGCACTGGGCGCCGAAGGTGCCCTTGCAGGAAGGGCTCGAGCGAACGATCGCCTATTTCGACGGCGTGCTGTCGAAGCTGCACGATCCCGTGCGGCGGGTCGAGGTCGCGAGGGCGAGCTGATGACAGCCCAAAACCCGCTTCCACGCGCCCGCATCATGGGCGTGAATGTCAGCGCCATCACCATGGCGGATGCTCTGCGCACGGTTGAGGATTGGATCGGACGGAAGGCCCACAACTACGTCTGCATCACCGGCGTGCATGGCGTGATCGAGAGCCAGTCGGATCCGAAGCTGATGGCGATCCATGAGGGCGCCGGAATGGCCACCCCCGACGGCATGCCCCTGGTCTGGATGGCCCGCAAGCTCGGTCACAGACGCACCGAGCGGGTCTACGGCCCTGAGCTGATGCTGCGCCTCTCGGCCCTGTCGGCCCAAAAGGGCTACCGCCAGTATTACTTCGGCGGCGCGCCGGGCCTTGCCGAGCGCCTGCGGGAGCGCCTCACCGAACGCTTTCCCGGGCTTGCTGTCGCCGGCACGTTCTCGCCGCCGTTTCGGCCGGCCTCTGCCGATGAGGACGAAGAGACCGTGCGCATGATCAACGCGGCCAGGCCGGACATCGTCTGGGTCGGGCTCAGCACGCCCAAGCAGGAATACTGGATGGCCGGACATCTCGGCCGGATCGATGCACCGGTCATGATCGGCGTCGGGGCCGCCTTCGATTTCCTCGCCGGCACCAAGCGCCAGGCCCCGGCCTGGATGCAGAAGCGCGGGCTCGAATGGCTGTTCAGGCTGTTGTCGGAGCCGCGTCGGCTCTGGCGCCGTTATGGCAAGATCGTTCCGCAGTTCATGCTCGGCGCCAGCCTGCAGCTGCTGCGGGGGAGGACTGCGCTAGAGGCGGATAACCCCAAGAGATAGGTCGTCTCAAAGGGGGTATAGTTCGGTTTAACCACCTGATTTAAAAAGATAAAAACGCTATCACTGAATTCCATTTCTCAGTGGAGCGAAGTAATGTCCAATAAATCTGTGCTGGTTACGGGCGCCGGTGGCTTTATCGGTTTCCACCTTGTCAATTATCTCAAGGATCGAGGCTATTGGGTCCGAGGGGTCGATATCAAGGATCCAGAATACCAGGCCAGCTCGGCGGACGAGTTCCGCCTTCTCGACCTGCGCGAGATGGAGGATTGCCGCGAGGCCGTCCACGGCATGGACGAGGTCTACAACCTCGCCGCCGACATGGGCGGCATCGGCTACATCTCCGGCGCGCATGCCTCGATCACCTACAACAACACGATGATCAGCGCGCAGATGCTGAAGGCGGCGCACGACGCCAAGGTCAATCGTTTCCTGTTCTCGTCTTCGGCCTGCGTCTACCCGCAACATCTCCAGGACGTGCCCTCGGTCGTGCCGCTGAAGGAGGACGATGCGTTCCCCGCCGATCCCGAGCCCGGATACGGGCTGGAGAAACTCTACACCGAGAAGCTGTGCGAGTACTTCACGGAAGATTACGGCTTCCAGACCCGGCTGGTCCGTTTCCACAATGTCTACGGGCCGCTCGGCACCTGGGACGGCGGCAAGGAGAAAGCGCCGGCCGCCATCTGTCGCAAGGTCGCGCTGGCGAAATCGGGCGATCCGATCGAGGTCTGGGGCGACGGCAAGCAGACCCGTTCCTTCATGTATATCGACGATTGCGTCGAGGGCATCTACCGGATCATGCGCTCGGACTACTCTCGTCCGCTCAACCTCGGCACGGATGAGCTGGTCGATGTCAGCGGCCTCGTCGACATCATCGCCGGGATTGCCGGGAAGACGATCCACAAGCGCTTCAACACCAACCGCCCGCAGGGCGTGCGCGGCCGCAACAGCGACAACAACCGCCTGCGCGAGGTGCTCGGCTGGGAGCCCTCGATCCATCTCGGGCAGGGACTGATCCCGACCTATGCCTGGATCGCAAGCGAGGTGAAGGCGAGGGCCGAGCGCGAGGCTGGGATCGAGCAGATCCCCGCGGTCGCGGCGCAATAGCACCTTCGCCTGTCTGCGTAGCCGAACGAGACCTCCCGGGGAGCTTGCCATGCCGGACGTTGTCACGACTGTCGTGCCCACTGCGATCGGCCTGGCAAAGCCGGGTTGGCGGCTTGGCGTTAATGTCGCTCCAGCAACGCGGCGGCGACTGGTCGCTTCCGCGCTGCTGGGTGGAGATCTCGTCACGCTGACGATCGTCGCGGGCGTGCTGCAGCTCGGCGCGGCGGTGGCGACGTCCGATACGGATACCAACATGGCAGGGTTGATCATGGTCTGGGCGCCGCTCCTATGCGGTGCCCTGGCCTGTTTCGGATTGTACGGCTCGGAGCGGGCCGAGCCGGTCGACCGCCTGCGGCGGCGTACGCTCGGCAATGTCGCCGCTGCGGCGGCGGTACTCGTCTGGCTCATCGTCGACGAGCCGTCCAATCACCTCTGGGGCTTCGTAGTCGCCGGCGCGGGTCTGTCCGTGCCGCTCGGTTACTATATCGAGGCACTGATCCGGGGCGGGCTGCTTCGGCGTGACTTATGGACCGCCCCGACCGTCCTCTACGGGACGATGCCGGCATGCATGGCCCTGGCGCGCGAGTTGGCCTTGCGGCCGGAGCTCGGTCTCAAGCCGGTTGCCATCCTCCTGGATGAGGAAGCCGATGCGCTGTGGGATGCCGCGGAGATTGCAGGTCTCCCGGTCATTACCCGCAGCCAGGCCAATATCATCTCGTCGGGGATCGAGGTCGCCCTGTGCGCATCGGGCGATCTGCATGCTGAGAAGGCGGATTGGCTGGCACGGTTGCCATTGCGCCAGATCTTCGTCGTCCATGACGCATCGACGCTCCAGGTCCTGAATCCCCAGCTGCGGGCCATGGGCGGATTGCTTGGCCTCGAACTGCGCAGTGCTATCCACATGCCGCGCAACCTGCGCCTGAAGCGGGTGCTCGATCTCATCGTCGCAGTGCCGCTCGCCTTTCTGGCTTTGCCGGTGATCGCCGTGCTCGCGCTCGCGGTGAAGGCGGTTGATGGCGGGCCTGCTTTCTACACACAGCCGCGCGTCGGCCGGAGCGGCCACGTCTTCAACGTCTACAAGCTGCGCAGCATGTATGCCGACGCCGAGGCGCGGCTCGCCGCCCACCTCGAAACCGATGTCGCGGCGCGGCAGGAATGGGAGCGCTTCTTCAAGCTGTCGAACGATCCCCGGATCCTGCCTGGGATTGGACAGTTCATTCGCCGCTCGAGCCTCGACGAGCTGCCGCAACTCTGGAACGTCCTGCGCGGCGAGATGAGCATCGTTGGACCGCGGCCGTTCCCCGCCTATCACAATCAGTGCTTCGACACCGCCTTCCAGGCGCTGCGGACCAGCGTGCCGCCTGGCCTGACCGGTCTCTGGCAGGTCACGGACCGAAGCGATGGCGACCTTGCCGTCCAGAAGCGGCAGGACAGCTTCTACATCCACAACTGGTCGGTCTGGCTGGATTTCTACGTGCTGCTGCAGACCGTTCCGGCCGTCCTTCTCGGGCGAGGGGCGAAATAGCGCGCAGGCGTCTTCCGCCGGAGCTGGCCGCCCGCGGAGCGCGGCCAGCCTCGATCGGCATCTCGAGTCAATCACCAGGCGAGGCACGGGACCATGGATCTCTTCAACGACATGCGAGCCCACCGCGCCCCGGCGACGCTCGCCAAACATTATGATGCGGTGACCTTCGACTTCCTCGCCATGCTCTGGAGGAAGCGGCTGCTGATCCTCGCCGTCACCTGTGCGGCCATGCTGGCGGCAAGCCTTTTCCTGATGGTGACGCCGCAGCGCTACACCGCCGATCTGGTGCTTCAGTTCGATTTCACGCGGGAGGATAGTGGCGGCGGCGGCAAGGCGAGCAGCGTTGCGCTCGATGCGTCGACGCTCGTGGAAAGCGAGGCGCGCATCATCCGCTCGCTTGCGACGGCCCGTGCCGTCGCTTCGCGCCTGGGCCTCGACAAGGCGACGGCAGCTCCACCCTCGTCGCTGTCCAGTCTTTTCACCGGAGCTGCCGAGCTGATCTTTCCATCGTCCGTCCGCAGGACGCTGCGGAATCTCGCCGGTTTCGATGGGGGGGCGGCTGAGCCGACGCCGCGCGATATCGCTGCGCAGAAGCTGCTCGCATCGCTCGGTGTAAGCAACGATACGAAGGCCTATCTCGTCACGCTGACCTACCGCGATACCGATCCCGACCGCGCGGCGCTGATCGTCAACGCCTTCGGCAACGAGTATCTGCGCCGCAAGATGGAGGCCACCAGCAACGCCTCGCAGCGCTCCAGCCAGTGGTATGGCGCTCAGGCGCAGGAGGCGCGCGCCAATCTCGGGAGGATCGACAAGGAGATCGAGACCTTCCGCATCAGAACTGGCTTCGTCGAACTCGGGCAGGATGGCGCCGACATCCAGCAGCAGCAGCTTCGCGATATGCTGGCCCAGCTCAACACGGTGTCGGCCACGCGCCTCGCGGAGGAGACCCGGCTGCAGCGTGCGCAAGTCTCTCTCGCCGCAGGCAATATTCCCCAGACGGCCGACCTCGGCGGATCGCCGGTCGTGCAGCAGCTCCTGGACGAGGAGGGCAAGGCACGCCGGGCTCTCGACGAGATGGTCGCGGTCTCGGGCGAGCGGCATCCTGCCGTGCAGCGGCTGCGACTGTCGTTGGCGGCTGTGCAGGAGCGGTTGCAGAAGCAGTTGGCGCAGTCCGTCGCCAACATCGAAACCGATGTCGCGGCCGCCCGTGCTGCCGAAGCGGCGCTGCATGGGCGCGTCGCGGCGTTGCAGACCAAGTCGATCGAGGCGAGGGGCCTGGAAGGCCAGCTGCGGACCTTGCAGGCCGAAGCAACGGCCGCACGCGACCGCCTGAAGCAGCTTTCCGATGCGCATCAACAGGCGAGCGCGGTGAGCGAGCTGCGGCCCATCATCGCCCAGATCGTTGCACCGGCCGATATTCCCTCGCTGCCGAGCTCGATCAAGCCGTCGCTGGTACTGGGGCTTGCCTTGATGGGAGGGCTCACAGCGGGCGCTGCACTCTCCTACATGCTGGAGAAGCGCGATCGTGGCTTCCGCAGCGAGAACGAGTTCGCTGCGGAGATCCGAACCAATTGCGTCGGCCTTCTCCCCAATCTCGAGCATTACCCGGGCGGGCTGGAGAGCCTGGTCTTCGCCGAAGCGGTGCGGTCGATGGTGGCCGAGCTGTTTCCGTCCAGCAATCCGCCGAAGTTCGTGCTGATAACCTCGTCCGCGCCGGGGGAAGGCAAGTCCTTCGTCGCATCCGCCATGGCGCGCGTGCTGGCGATGATGGGACAGCGGGTCCTGGTGATCGACGGCTCGCCCCGGCGTCTTCTGCTGGGCCAGAACTTCCCGCATGAGGCATTGCTCGACCAGTGCTTGCCGCAGGTCGGTGATGCGGGTGGGCCCGGTACGAGCCCGGTCGCCACGGTTCGGCGCGCCTCCGGCCTACGCGACAGCCAGAACGTCTATTCGAACCCCGCTTTCGAGGCGATGCTGCGCGAGGCGCGGGCGCGCTACGACGTGATCCTGTTCGAAGTGGCGCCTGTGCTGCTCTCTGCCGATAGCGCCTTGTTGCGTGAGCACGCCGATACGGTGCTGCATGTCGTCAAATGGAACGACACGCTGAAGAGCACCGTCTCCGCAACGCTCGATCACCTCGCCAGGCTGGGACTGGACGTCGCAGGCGTCGTGCTCAACGGCGTCGATCTTGAGGAGCAGGGCCGCTACGAGGTGTCCGATCGCGGGCGGGTCTATCGCAACTACAAGTCGTTCTATCAGGCCTCGGCATGAGCAGGCGCGCGCATCGCTATGCGGCGCTCCTGGCGACCCGGGATGTCGGCGGGCCTTCGTCACCTCATGGCGGAGGTTTCAGCTGCCGGAGTTGCGGATCTCCCGCCGTTCACTTGCCGAGCGATCTGGCGGCCGAGGCACTCGTGATCTGTGACGGCTGCCAGCGCCCGATCGCGACTCTGGCTACCTTCCGGGCCTATGTCGATCGCCTGGCCGCGGGTGCTCAATTTTGCGATCACCACCTGACGGTGTGCCATTCGGACACGCATGAGCCAATCCATCAACAGGCGGGGACGCCGTGACGGAAGAAGCAATCCATTGATGTAGTGTATCAAAACAGGACGAATAGTTCGAATGAACTAATCCTTCCGAGCACCAATTTATTGGCTCGGGTAGTATCGAATCACAGCTCAGGGGTATCTAGGCGCCGTCACACTTAGAGTGTTCGCGCCAAAAAAGGAGCCCCTTTATGGCCACAATTTACGTCTCGCCGACTGGAAACGACAAAAATACTGGACTCGACGAAACGTCGTCTTTCCAGACGCTGGAGCGGGCGCTTGAAGCCATGCACCAGAGCGCTGGTGCCGATACGGTCTACCTCGGTGGTGGTACCTATTATGTGAAAGATGCCCTTCATCTGACGGCTGCCGATTCCGGCTCCTCCTTCGTGGCGACGTCCGGGGAGAAGGTCGTGATCAGCGGCGGCACGCCGGTGACCGGCTGGACCAAGGGCGCCGACGGCATCTGGACGGCTCATGTCGACGCGGATCAGGTCGAGCAATTCACCGTCAATGGGGTGAAGCAGACCGAAAGCCGTTTTCCCAATGTGGATCCGGACGATCCGATCCAGGGCGGCTGGCTCTGGGCGAAGGACCTGCCGAACGGCTACGATCCCCAGAAGTCGATGGCGTTCAATCCGTCGGATTTTCCGGCTGGTCATGAGCCCAAGGTCGGCCAGACGATCTCGGTCTTCGCCGAGAACGGTTATGCCAACGACAAACTGACCATCGCCTCGATCCAAGGCAATGTGATCACCTTCACATCGGAGGCCAATTACGACCTTGGCCCCGCAAGCCGCTTCTACGTCTCTGAGGCTACGCCGGACGATGTCGGCGAATGGTCCTACGATAGCGCGACGCAGACCATCCGGTTCAAGGCGCCCGAGGGCTTCACCGGTGAAGGAGGCGTCGTTTCCGACGACCACAGCCTGTTCGTCGTCGACGGCGCCAAGAATGTCACCTTCAAGGGCCTGACGTTCACCGACACCGCGGCGAAGGCAGGAGACCCCGATACTGCGGCGATCGAGGCACATGACGCGACCGGGCTGAAAGTGGAAGGCAACCACTTCATCAATGTCGGCGTCGGCGTTGCGCTGCATGGCGACAGCAGTGGAAATCTGGTCTCGGGCAACAGTTTCGAGCACATCTGGTCGAGCGCCGTTGCGCTGACGCCGGGAACGAGCGGAAATCAGATCTCGAACAATGTCATCGATCGTTCGAACGAGGTCTTCGTTCAGCATGGCTCGATCTCCATGGAGGAGTCGGCGCGCAATCAGATCGATCACAACACGATCACCAATGTGCCGCGCTTCGGCATCGCGGAGATCAACTACGATCCCGGCAATCCGTCGGGCGGTAACACGATCGAGTACAATGATATCCGCCATTCCGGCCAGCAGACGCCCGATGTCGGCGCCATCTACCTGTTCTCGGCTGACGACTCTGGCGCGGCAGGGGACATCATCCGCTACAACAACATTGTCGACACCGGCGGCCTGAACACGAAGGATGGCGGGTTCGCCGAGAACTGGAGTTCCGGCATCTATCTCGACAACATGGCGAGCAACGCCCAGATCTACGGCAACTTCATCCAGGGTACGACGTTCAGCGGCATTCTCATCCATGGCGGGTCGGGCAACCAGATCCACGACAACACGCTTCTGGACAACGGCAAGTACGGGATTTCGACGATCGTTGCCGATGATCATCCGATCTCGGGAAACCAGACCTACCAGAACTTCATCGAGGTCTCGGAAGACGGCAGCAACACGATCGATACCGATCAGACCGATCCGCGCCTGATCCACGATAACGTCTACTACAACCCCAATGGCGGCGAGTTGACGGTCGCCGACCTTTCGTTGACGGGCTTCCAGCAGCGCGGCGGCGATACGGGCAGCGTCATGACGAGCGACGGCGGCTTCGTCAATGCCGGGACTGGTGATTACACCTTCAAACCCGGATCGGCGGCGTTGGCGCATGGTATCGAATCGGCGCCATTCGCGTCCATCGGTGCTACTGGCGTCGTCACGGCCCCCGATGTCGATGTGCCTGTAACGCCTCCGAGCGGGGGCGGCACCCCACCGGTTACGCCAGAGCCAGAGGCCCCGGCCAATGGCGGTACGCCGCCGGTGACGGAGACCCCGCCGGTGACAGCAGAACCGGAAGCCCCGAGCAATGGCGGCACGCCGCCGGTGACGGAGATCCCGCCGGTGACGGCAGAACCGGAGGTTCCGAATAGTGGCGGCACACCGCCAGTAACGGAGGTCCCGCCGATCACCGCCGAGCCTGAAACACCGCAAGTCGAGACGCCGGTCTCAAATCCCCCCGACGTGATCACGATCCCCGAGGTGACAGTGCCCGATACCCCGACAAATTCGGGCGGGCACCATGGCTGGGGCGGCTTCGGCGGTGGGCGTGGCTGGTTCCAGGACAACTGGACCCAACGCGGTGACGATGACGGTGGTGGCCGCAACTGGTTCCAGCAGAGCTCGACAAGCCGCGATGACGGCGGCGAGCGTGCCGGCGGCCGCAACTGGCTGCAGGACTTCCGGTCGCAGGACGATGATGGCGACAATCACGCCTTGAACCACGCCAGTCACTGGCACTGGTAAGCGGGTCCGGCCCGCGACGACCCGGCTCCGCGACGGAGCCGGGTCGTGAAGCTTCAAAAAACTCCGGCTCGCCACGAATTGTTGCCGTCCGATCGGTGGCTGCGGGCCGGCTTTACTCTTTTGCGCCCGATGATCGCGCCAGGGAAACCGACGAATGCTCTCGCAAACGGTCCGCAAGCTGACGCCCGCATTTGCTTCGCTCTTCGGGCTTTCCTTCGTACTCAATCTCTTCGTCTTCGTCTCCCCCCTCTACACGATGCAGATTTACGACCGGGTGCTGACGAGCCGGAACGGCACCACGCTCCTCATGTTGTCTCTGATCGTGCTCGCTTTGTTCGCCGCTTATGCCGCGCTCGAGCATTTCCGCAGCCGCGCGCTCGTCCAGCTCGGCCTGTGTGTCGATCGGGCGCTGTCCGAGCCGGCTTTCGACGCCGCCTTTCGCGGTGCACTCGATGCGAGGAATTCGCCGACCCTGCCTATTCGTGACGTCGAAACCTTGCGGGCGACGCTCTCCGGCAGCCTCGTGCCGGCGCTCATGGATGCGCCCTGGATTCCGATCTATCTTGGCCTCTGTTTCATTCTCCATCCTGCGATCGGCCTCGTCGCCACGCTCGGAGCGGTCGCGATCCTGGGCGTCGCGCTGCTGAACGAGCGCATCACCAAGGGCTCCCTGATTCAGGCATCGGAGCTTGGGCACGGGGCGAGTGAGCGGCTGACGGCCTCCCTGCGAAACGCCGAGGTGATCAAGGCGCTCGGCATGGGACAGGCCATTCACGGCGAATGGCAACGCCAGCGCGGGCAGGCGCTCGCATTTCATACGATTGCCGCCGATCGGGGCGGAACCCTGCTGGCGGTGACGAAGCTGTTGCGCCTGGCGCTTCAAAGCGCGGTGCTGGGCGTGGGGGCCTATCTCGCGATCAACCAGAACATGGCGGCGGGGGCGATGTTCGCCGCATCCTTGATCATGGGCCGGGCACTTGCTCCGATCGAGGGCGCCGTCAGCCAATGGAAAAGCTTCGTCTCGGCCCGCAGCGCCTTCCAGCGGCTCGGCACGACGTTGAAGGCGCCGACGGATGGTACCAAGCCCATGACCTTGCCGCATCCGGCCGGTTCGTTGCGGGTCGAAGGCCTGAGCGTGCGTGCTCCGAGCGGGAACGCCCTGCTGCTGCACAATGTCTCGTTCGAGGTCGAACCGGGCGAGATCGCAGCTGTCGTCGGCCTCACCGGCTCGGGAAAATCTACGCTGGCTCGGGCTTTGGTCGGTGTCTGGCAGCCGGTTCAAGGCGTCGTCCGCCTCGACGGCAACGACATCCGCCACTTCTCCGATGAACAACGCGGCGGTGTCCTCGGCTATCTGCCACAGGATGTGGAACTCTTCGCAGGAAGCGTGCGCGACAACATCACCCGCTTCGATCCTGCCGCCACGGACGAAGTCGCCGTCGCCGCTGCATCCGCCGCCTCGGCGCATGAGCTGATCCAGGGCTTTTCCGATGGCTACGCAACCCAGATTGGGGAGGGCGGGGCCATCCTGTCCGGTGGGCAGCGGCAACGGATCGGGCTGGCGCGGGCGCTCTGCGGCCAGCCGGCACTGGTGGTTCTCGACGAGCCGAACGCCAATCTCGACATGGACGGCGATGCTGCGCTGGGACGGGCCCTGGCGGGCCTGCGTGCCGCCGGCGCGATCGTCGTCGTGATCACCCATCGACCGCAGCTGCTGTCGCAGGTCGACAAGATCATTCTCATGCAGAAGGGCCAGGCCGTCAGGGTCGGCCTGCGCGACGAGATTCTGCCGGTGCTGCTGCAGCCTGGCGGTGGCGCCCGCATCCAGCCGCCGCAGCGCGGCCAGACAGGGCAGGTGGAGCCGCTTTCGGCGGCAAGGTGGGCGCGTCGATGAAATCTTTCTTGAGGCAGATGAAACCCGTCCTGACGCAGATGATGCCTTCCCTGGCCTGGCCAGAATGGCGCCGCCGTTTCGAAGCGGTGCCGGCGGTTGCAAAGCAGTGGCTCGAGCGGGCCCGTGCGCCTGTAGAGGGTAGCGGCGATTGGCGCAGTCCGGTCCGAAAGGGTTACGTCGTGGTCGCCATCGCGCTGGGCGCCGGCGGCCTCTGGTCGGCGCTCGCACGCCTTGATAGCGCCGTTGTGGCGCATGGCAGCGTGGTCGTGGAAAGCGATCGCAAGGCGGTCCAGCACCTCGAAGGCGGTCTCGTCGAATCGATCGCGGTCCGCGATGGCGCCGAGGTCAAGGCCGGCGAGATCTTGGTGCGCCTTGATGCGACCCACGCGGCCGCGCAGCGCAGCGTCGCGCGGCTCGGCGTGATGCAGGCGCTGGGTGAGGAAGCGCGTCTCACGGCCGAGATCGACCGGCTCGATCGCATCACCTTCCCGAGCGAGCTGGCCGAGGCCATCGACATCAAGGAAGCGCGCCGGATCACGATCGATCAGGAGCGTCTGTTCAAGGAACGCCAATCCGCCCAGAAGCTCGAAGTCTCGATCCTGAAGGAGCGGCTGACGCAGTCCGAGAGGCAGTACCAGTCGACCGAGGCGCAGCGCGACTCGACCGTCGGACAGGCGGCCAGCATCAACGACGAACTGACCAATCTGCGACCTCTGGCCGACAAGGGTTATGTCGCTGCGACGCGGATCAACCCGCTGAAGCGCTCGCTCACCGAGCTCCAGGGGCGCACTGGCTCGCTGGAAGCGGAT
Source organism: Allobosea sp. LjRoot90 (assembly GCF_964254315.1). Lineage (NCBI taxonomy): Bacteria > Pseudomonadati > Pseudomonadota > Alphaproteobacteria > Hyphomicrobiales > Alloboseaceae > Allobosea > Allobosea sp. LjRoot90. The sequence continues at coordinate 1,081,387 of NZ_CAXUTF020000001.1, read as the reverse complement.
TTGTTGCGCTTGTCGGTCGCCACTGACGAAATCCGGCTTCAGATGGGCCAGATCGGCCTTCGCGCCGTGGAGGAGGCCTCGACGAAGCTTGCCGAGTGCCGGGTCAAGCTCGCCGACGCCCGCGAAAAGCTGCGCATCGCCGAGGATGTGCTGGCGCGCTCGGAAGTTCGCGCGCCGCGTGCCGGGCGGGTCGTCGCCTCGAAGGTCCATACGGTCGGCGCGGTGGTCAAGCCGGGCGAGACCCTGATGGAAATCGTGCCGCAGGACGACGAGCTGATTGTCACGGCGAAGGTCTCGCCTATGGATGTGAACAATCTTCGTCCGGGCATGGCCGCGGAAGTGCGTCTGCCATCGTTCAAGGGCCGAGCCACGCCCTTCACCGTCGGCGAGGTGAAGTCCATCGCGGCCGACGCGCTGCGCGACGAGGTCCTGCAGCAGATGGTCTATGAGCTGCGCGTCAGCGTCTCGGCCGCGGGCTTTCCGCCGAAGATCAGGGCCAAACTCAGGCCGGGCATGCCGGCCGAGGTCTATGTGCCGACCGGCGAGCGCACCGCGATCGCCTATTTGATGCAGCCGCTGACCGATTCGATGCGCTCCAGCTTCAGGGAGGAGTGAGGCCAGAAAGGGCTCGCTCGCCTCTATGCCCGCCCGCCGCGCGGCACTGACGAACCGGATCGACTGAGGACTGGCAAGCGAACGCCCGCCATTGAGCGGGCGTTCGCTTGTTCGTCAAATTAGTGTTGACTAATCAATTAGCGATTGCTAATTGATTTTCCCATGATCCAGACCGCTCCCGTCTCCAGCGTCATGCGCGCACTCGCCGATCCGACGCGGCGGGCCGTGTTCGAGCGGGTTTCCGCTTGCGACGAGATTACGGTCGCCGAACTGACCCGCGGCAGCGGGGTGACGCAGGGCGCCGTCTCCCAGCATCTCAAGGCTTTGAAGCTGGCCGGCCTCGTCGCCGAGCGCCCGGACGGCCGCAACGTCTTCTATCGCGCCGAGCCCGAGGGACTGGCGCCGCTCGTCGATTGGATCGGCCATTACGGCGTCTTCTGGCGCGAGCGCTTCGCCAACCTCCGCACCCTTCTCAAGGAGATCGATCCATGACCGCTCTCGACCTGCAGCCTGCCACGCAGGAGATCGTCGTCGATGAAATCCTCCCGCATGCGCCGGAGACGATCTGGAAGGCCCTGACCTCCAGCGCCCTGATCGCACGCTGGATCATGGAGCCCTCCGGCTTCGCTCCCGTCGAGGGGACGCGTTTCACCTTCAAGACGACCCCGGCAGGCGCCTGGGACGGCACGATCCACTGCCAGGTGCTGAGGGTGAGCCCGAACGAGCGCCTGGCCTATTCCTGGAAAGGCGGCGACGACGGCAATGACGGCTACGGCTCCCGGCTCGACACCGTCGTCACCTGGACGCTGTCCAGGGCGGCGAACGGCACGCGCGTGCGCCTCGTCCATTCCGGCTTCGAGCTGCCGCGCAACGAGGCTGCGTTCACGAATATGGGCCGTGGCTGGCAGACCATTCTGCCGCGTCTCGGCGAGATCGCCGGCGAACAGGGCTGACAGGTCGGCCGCCCCAGACCTTTCGAGGAGATGACGATGACCCATGCCTACAAGGGCGGCTGCGCCTGCCGCGCGATCCGCTATGAGATCGCGGCCGAGCCGGTCGAGAGCAATGACTGCCAGTGCCGCCAATGCCAGCAGCAGAGCGGCACCGGCCACAGCTCCTATCTGAGCTTCGTCGGCGCGCCGGTCACGGTCGAAGGCGAGGCGACGACCTGGGACGTCGTCGGGGAGGGTGGCACTGTCAAACGCTGCGCCTTCTGCCCGACCTGCGGCTCACCCGTCTATCTGACCTTTCCGGACATTCCCGACCTGTTCATCGTACGTGCCGGCAGCCTCGACGAGCCCGGCCGCTACAAGCCGGAGATGGTGTTCTGGCATTCGGTCGCCCAGCCCTGGGACCATCTGCCTCCGGGCATCCGGAAACATGAGAAACTACCGCCGCGATAACCGCAGGCGGCCTCGGCCTGTCCGTGCTCAATAGGGCAGGCCGACATAGTTCTCCGCGACGCTGGTGAGCGCGGCCTGCGACTGCGCGAGATAGTCGAACTCGGCCCGCCTGATGCGCTGGTCGAAGGCGCTCGCTTCTGGGAAGAGATGGAGCAGGTTGGTCATCTGCCAGGAAAAGCGCACCGCCTTCCAGACCCGTGCCAGTGCCCGGCCCGAATAGGCGTCGAGCCCGGCATCGGAGCGCTCGGCATAGTGCTCGCGCAGCGCCTCGAACAGGTAGTGCACGTCGCTCGCCGCAAGGTTCAGTCCCTTGGCGCCGGTCGGCGGTACGATGTGGCCGGCATCGCCGGCGAGGAAGAGTCGGCCAAAGCGCAAGGGCTCGGCGACGAAGCTGCGTAGCGGCGCGATGCTCTTCTCCAGCGACGGTCCCGGCGTTACCGCCGCCGCGACCTCCTCGGGCACGCGCCGGCGCAGTTCGTCGAAGAAGCGCTCATCCGACCAGGCCTCGACCTTCTCGTCGAGCGGGACCTGGACATAGTAGCGGCTGCGGGTCTGCGAGCGCATCGAGCACAGCGCGAAGCCGAAAGGCGAGCTGGCATAGACCAGTTCATGCGCGGCCGGCGGCTGGTCGGTGAGCAGGCCGAGCCAGCCGAAGGGATAGACGCGCTCGAAGGTCTCGATCGCGCCTGATGGCACCGAGGCGCGGCAGACGCCGTGGTAGCCGTCGCAGCCGGCGATGAAGTCGCAGGCGATCTCGCGCCGCTGGCCTTCGCAGGTGAAACTGACGCGCGGCGAGGCGCTGTCGAAATCGTGCAGCTGGACGTCCTCGGCCTCGTAGAAGGTCGTGGTGCCGGCCGCCTGCCGGGCCTCCATCAGGTCCTGCGTCACCTCGGTCTGGCCATAGACCGTCACCTGCTTGCCGGTCAGGCCTTTCAGGTCGACGCGCTGCAGGCGCCCTTCGAAGGCGAGCGAAAAGCCGTCATGCGGCAGGCCCTCTTCAGCAAGGCGCGCACCGACGCCAGCCTCGTGCAAAAGCTCGACCGTGCCCTGTTCGAGCACGCCGGCCCGGATGCGCGACAGCACGTAATCCGTGCTCTTGCGTTCGAGGATGACGTTATCGATGCCCTGGCGGGTCAGCTTCTGTCCCAGCAGCAGGCCGGACGGTCCGGCGCCGACGATGACGACCTGGGTGCGCATGGCGTCCTCCCGCACAAATCGAGGTCTCGCTGAGCCCCGGTACTTTCGCGTAAAAGTGCCACCGCTGTTGCTTCATTGGAATGGAGCTTTTACCCAACCTCTTGGACTAAACGAACATCTGGTGGCTTGATGACGCTCGTTTCAGTGCCCGCCTACTGGCTCTATGACGAGCCGCGGGATCAGCGCTTCCCCGATGCGCTGCATATCGAGCGCATCAGCGCCCGCAGCGCGCCGCGCGACTGGCGGATCGAGCCTCATCGCCACCAGGACATGGCCCAGTTCTTCCTGCTTGCGACTGGCGGCGGGCTGGTGCGGATCGACGGCGAAGATCACCGGCTCATCCCCGGGACGATCCTCCTGCTGCCGCCGCTGGCGATCCACGAGTTCCGCTTCGAGCCGGATACCGAAGGCTTCGTCGCCAGCGTCGCGACCTCGACGCTGACGCCGCTGGTCGAGGCCGAGCCTGCGCTCGGCGCTGTCCTTGGCGAGGCGTTCGTCGACAGGCGAGGGCCGAACGACGGCAGCATCGTCGAGCTCGCGGCGGCGATGGAAGCGGCGCTTGCCGAGTTCGGCCGCAACCGCGGAAGCCGCGAGCTCGCGCTGGCTGCCCATGCGCGGCTGATCGCGATCTGGTTTTCCCGAGCTGCGCGCTCGCACGCGGTGGCGAACAGCGGCGTGAACGATGCGCGCGCGGTGCTGGTCAGGCGCTTCATCGAGCGCGTCGAGAGCCATTTCCAAACGCACGAGCCGCTCGACGCCTATGCGCAGGCCCTGGGTGTCACCGGCCCGCATCTCACTCGCGTCTGCCGTGAGGTGCTCGGCCATTCGGCGATGCGGGTGATCCAGGGCCGGCTGATGATCGAGGCGCGGCGCGACCTCGTCTACACCCGTTCGCCGGTCTCCCAGATCGCCTTCAGGCTCGGCTTCACCGACCCGGCCTATTTCTCCCGCTTCTTCGCCGCGCGGGCGGGGATGTCGCCGTCGGAGTATCGGGCAGCGGGGTGAGGGTGGTTGTCTTTGTTCTTTATTTGTTCTAAATACTGAAGATGGGAAGGCCATCTCCAGATCAACCAGATCTGTTCGGTTGGGACGCCCAGTACGGGATCATGGCCGGCCGTGATTGGTCGAAAACTTTAGTTGCCCCCGGCTGGATCAGATACTTCTTCGCGCTGGTGCCGCCACCGGAGGATGCTGCGGCAATCGATGCGTTCGCCCACGATCTTCGCAGTTCGCACGATTTGCGCGGGTGGCCGATCGGACCGGAGCGCTATCACGTCACCTTGTGCGGCATCGAGCGATACGGCGGAGTTGCCAGCGAGGAGATTGCGGCCCTGGAGAAGGTTGGCGCTTCCATGGTCGCGTCGGGGTTCACTGTCGCCTTCGACCGCGTTGCGGGGCATGGCAAACCCGGTGATCGACAAGCCATCTTTCTGGAAACCAGCCTGACGTTCCCGATCCTCGACAGGCTTCAGGGGAGGCTGCGTCGCGAGATGCGGGCGAGAGGTTTTCGGACGCCGTCCAAGTTCGGGCCGCATCTGACCCTGCTCTACGACGAGTGCCCATTCAGCAGGCCGATGGTCCCACCAGTGAGCTTTCCGGTTCGGGAATTCGTGCTCGTCCGCAGCGTCCATGGCGCGAGCTGCCATGATCATCTCGCCCGCTGGCCGCTCGGCGACCGATGATGTCGCGGATGCTCTTCAGTTGCCGTCCGCCGGGGCAGTCGCCGTCTGCGGGGCGGTGCGCAACACCTCTGCCGTGATACCGGAGCCGGCGAGGCGCTCGCGGCCGCCCATCCCCTCGATCTCGAAGACGAAGAGCGCGCAATCGCAATGGCCGCCGAGCCGGCGGATCAACCGCGCCGCGGCCATCGCCGTGCCGCCAGAGATCAGGCAATCGTCGACGATCGCGACATGGCGTCCCGCCAGCCGGGCGCCTTTCGAGATCACGACGCCTTCGCCCAGCTCGTAGTTCGCCATGATGCTGCGCATCACCTCATTGCGCAGCGAATCGACCTTGCGGATGTCGATGAAACCGAGGCCGTTGCGATAGGCCAGCGCCCCGGCGAGGCCGAGCCCGCCGATATCGAGGCCAGCCAGCACATCGATCTTGGCCGGTATCCGCGACGCGAGAGCATCGACGAGGGGACGGGTCAGGGTAGCTTCGCTGGTTGCGATGGAGAGGTCGGGGAAATCCACCCCGGTAGCCGGATGATTTTTCCAGAAGCGGAACGGGATATCGAGGTCGTCGTCGCTCTTCGCGACCTGAAGCTGATCGATCATGACGCCCATCCGATTCCTGCTCACTCCCATACGCGCCATCGTTGCCTATCGGATGACAAAACGGACATGCGCCCGATTGTCCGCGCTATGGTCGGGGATGGCAACGAGCTGTCTGCTTGGTCTCCGACTGGCCGCATGTCAGGCCGGCGCCGACGGCAATCAAAGACGGTCGAGACGATGGTCACGCTCTACGGCATCAAGAACTGCGACACGATGAAGAAGGCCTGGAGCTGGCTCGACGCGCACAAGATCCCCTATGCCTTCCATGATTATCGCGCCTCGGGCATCGACAAGGCCCGGCTCGAAGCGTGGTGCCGCGAGCTCGGTTGGGAGAAGGTGCTCAACAAGGCGAGCACAACCTTCCGCGAGTTGCCGGAGGCCGACAGACAGGGCCTCGATGCCAACAAAGCGATCAAGCTGATGCTGGCGCAGCCGACCATGATCAAGCGCCCCGTGCTCGATCTCGGCGAGCGCCGCATCCTCGCCTTCAAGCCGGATGTCTACGAAGCCGCTTTCGCCAAGCGGTAGAGATTTGAAACATCATTGCGAGCATAGCGAAGCAACCCAGAGCCGCAGGGCATGATGCCCCTGGATTGCTTCGTCGCTGCGCTCCTCGCAATGACGGTAAGCAATCGAGCCCTTCCACAGAACGCCGCGCTGGGCTAGGCCGGCGCCCATGACGACTGACAAGACGACGGAATTCAGCTTTCATCTGCTCGGCCGGGACGGCGCAGCCCGCACCGGCGAGGTTCGCATGCCGCGCGGCGTGATCCGCACGCCGGCCTTCATGCCGGTCGGCACCGCCGCGACGGTCAAGGGCATGTATCCCGAGCAGGTCAAGGCGCTCGGCGCCGATGTCGTGCTCGGCAACACCTACCATTTGATGCTGCGGCCGGGCGCCGAGCGGGTCGCCAAGCTCGGCGGCCTACACAAGTTCATGAACTGGCCGCACCCGATCCTGACCGATTCCGGCGGCTTCCAGGTGATGTCGCTCGCCAATCTGCGCAAGCTGACCGAGGAAGGCGTCACCTTCCAGTCGCATATCGACGGCTCCAAGCATGTGCTGACCCCGGAGCGCTCGGTCGAGATCCAGAACCTGCTCGGCTCCGACATCGTCATGCAGCTCGACGAATGCGTCTCGCTGCCTTGCGAGGACAAGGTCGCCGAGAAGGCGATGCGGCTCTCGCTGCGCTGGGCCGAGCGCTGCAAGGCGGCCTTCGGCGACCCGGCGGGGCGGGCGCTGTTCGGCATCGTCCAGGGCGGGGCTGTGCCGGCCTTGCGGGTCGAGAGCGCGCGCGAACTCGCCGCCATGGACCTCAAGGGCTACGCCATTGGCGGCCTCGCGGTCGGCGAGCCCCAGGACATCATGCTGGCGATGATCGAGACGGTCGAGCCGCATCTGCCGAGCGAGAAGCCGCGCTACCTGATGGGCGTCGGCACGCCGGACGACATCGTCGAGGCGGTCAGGCGCGGTGTCGACATGTTCGACTGCGTGATGCCGACCAGAGCCGGCCGCCATGGCCAGATCTTCACCCGCTTCGGCCGGATGAATCTGAAGAACGCCAAGCATGCCGAGGACCCGCGGCCGGTCGATCCGCAATCCTCCTGCCAGGCGGCCAATACCTATTCGCGGGCCTATCTGCATCATCTGGTCAAGGCCGAGGAGATGCTCGGCAAGATGCTGCTGACCTGGGTCAATCTGGCCTATTATCAGGAGCTGATGGCCGGCCTGCGCGCCGCCATCGCCGCCGGCCGCCTGACCGACTTCATCGCCGAGACCAAGGAAGGCTGGGCCAAAGGCGAGCCGGCGTGATCGATCCCTGGCTCGGCCTGCTGCTCATGAAGATGGCGGTCGCGGCCGCCATCGTCGTCAGCTGCTCGCTGCTCGCCGAACGGTCGGGGCCGCTGCTCGCGGCGATGATCGCGACGCTGCCGATTTCGGCCGGGCCGGTCTATGTCTTTCTCGCGCTTGATCACGACGCGGCCTTCATCTCGGCCGGCGCGCTCGGCAGCATGAACTCCAATCTGGCCAATGCCAGCCTGTCGCTGGTCTATGTCCTGTTGGCGCAGCGTTTCGGCACGCTCGTCAGCCTCGGCGCCGGGCTCGCCACCTGGTTCGCGGCGGTTGCTGTTTTGCGCGAGCTCTCATTGCCTTTTCCAGCGATTTTTGTGCTGACGATCATCGCCTTCCCGGCGCTGCATCGGATCTTCCGGCCCTATTTCGCGGCGCGCCCGGCGCAGCCCCCGGGGCGGCTCTGGTATGTCCTGCCGCTGCGCGCCCTCGCTGTCGCCACGCTGACCGGCGTCGTCACGACCTTGAGCACCACGGTCGGCCCGACCTGGTCAGGCGTGCTCGCAGCCTTGCCGCTCGTGCTGTCGAGCCTGATTGCGATCCTGCAGCCGCGTATCGGCGGGCCGGCCAGCGCCGCGGTTATTGCCAACAGTGCGCTCGGCCTGCTGGGGTTCGGGCTTGGGCTCGCCACCCTTCACGTCGCGGCACCGGCGTTCGGTTCCTGGCCGGCGCTCGGCCTCGGCCTGCTGGTCTGTATCGTCTGGAACCTGGGACTGATGGCGCTAGCGCGCCGCCGGGCGACGCCATGAGGCGACGAACAGCCCGGCGATGATCAGCGCGATGCCGCCGATCTGCAGCCCGCTCGGGATCTCGCCGAGCACGGGGATCGCGAGCAGCGTGCCGACCACGGGGATCATCGGCGGGAAGCGCCCGGCGACCGAGGGGCCGAGCACTGGCGTCGACCAGCTCCAGATCCACAGGCCGACGATGACGTTGAGCACGCCCTGATTGATCGCGTGCAGGACCAGCACCCACCAGGGGGCGACGTCGAAGCCGCGGAAATAGAAGGCGAAGTAGATCGGCAGGTAGACCATCGACAGCACTGAAACCACGGCCGTGGCCTTGAGTGCATTGACGCGCCAGAGCTGGATCAGCAGCGGATAGCCGCCCCAGACCAGTCCGACGCCGAGGAAGCAGAGATCACCGAAGACGATGCTCGGATTGGAGTGCGTCGTGCCGGCAATGCCGAGGCAGGCGAGGCCAATGAGTACCGCAATGACGCCGAGCACGAGCTGCCGCGTCAGCAGCGCGCCGAACAGGACGACGCTGCCGACGATGCCGATCACCGTGACGGTGCCGGGCCCGATCACCGCGCCATGGGCGGCGGGAGCATAGGTCAGCCCGGTCATGAGCAGGAAGCTCATCGGGAAGCCGCTCATCACCGCCAGGATGAGGCCGCGCTTCCAGCCGAGACCGGCGCAATCACGCAGGCCGCCGGCCATCATGAAGCTGGGCAGAAGCAGGAAGCCGGCGGTGACGAAGCGCAGCGCCAGCATGTCGTGCGAGGAGAGGCCGTTCAGCACCGCATGGCGGCTGAAGACGAAATTCGCCCCGAAGATCACCATGGCGAAGGCCATGCCGGCAAAGGCGAGCTGCCTGCGCCGGCGCAGCTTCTCGTCGGAAAGCGGAACGGCTTGATGCATGCTCCGGCTTAGCGCGATGCCGGAGCTGCCGTTAGGGGCCAAACCGCATGGCGCTGCCTATTGCAGCGCAGCATGATGCGTCAGGCGAGGGCCTTTAGCGCCGAGCGGCCGGCATAGATCGCCTGTGCGCCCAATTCCTCTTCGATGCGAAGCAGCTGGTTGTACTTCGCCGTCCGGTCGGAGCGGGCAAGCGAGCCGGTCTTGATCTGTCCGCAATTGGTCGCAACGGCGAGGTCGGCAATGGTCGCATCCTCGGTCTCGCCCGAGCGGTGCGACATCACCGCGGTGTAGCCGGCGCGCTGCGCCATCTCGACGGCGGCGAGCGTCTCGGTCAGCGTGCCGATCTGGTTGACCTTGACCAGGATCGAGTTGGCCGTCTTCTCCTTGATGCCCCGCGACAGGCGGGTGACGTTGGTGACGAAGAGGTCGTCGCCGACCAGCTGGCACTTGCTGCCGACGAGATCGGTCAGGGCCTTCCAGCCCTCCCAGTCGTCCTCGGCCATGCCGTCCTCGATCGAGACGATCGGATAGCCGGCGACCAGCTTGGCGAGGTATTTGGCCTGCGCCTTCGGATCGCGGGTTTTGCGTTCTCCTTCATAGACATAGGAGCCGTCCTTGAAAAACTCGGTCGCGGCGCAATCGAGTGCCAGGGCGACGTCTTCGCCGGGCTTGTAGCCAGCCTTCTCGACCGCCTGCATGACGAAGTCGAGCGCCGCTTCCGCCGACTTGATGTTGGGGGCAAAGCCGCCCTCGTCGCCGACATTGGTGTTGTGGCCGGCGTCGTGCAGCGCCTTCTTCAGCGTGTGGAAGATCTCGGCACCCATCCGCAGCCCCTCGGCGAAAGAGGGCGCGCCGATCGGCATCACCATGAATTCCTGGAAGTCGATCGGGTTGTCGGCATGTGCGCCGCCATTGACGATGTTCATCATCGGCACCGGCAGGACGCGGGCCGAGGTGCCACCGACATAGCGATAGAGCGGCAGGCCCGAGGCTTCGGCGGCCGCCTTGGCCACGGCGAGCGAGACGCCGAGGATGGCGTTGGCGCCGAGCTTGCTCTTGTTCGGCGTGCCGTCGAGCTCGATCATCGCTTGGTCGATCGCGGCCTGGTCTTCTGCGTCCATCGCCACGATCGCTTCGGCGATCGCGACATTGACGGCCTCGACCGCCTTCAGCACGCCCTTGCCGAGATAGCGGCTCTTGTCGCCGTCACGCAGCTCGACCGCCTCATGCGCGCCGGTCGAGGCGCCCGAGGGCACCGCGGCGCGGCCCATCGAGCCGTCTTCGAGCACGACATCGACCTCAACCGTCGGGTTGCCGCGGGAATCGAGAATCTGGCGGCCGATGATATCGATGATCGCGGTCATGGCAGGCTCCGGAGCTGAGGTGGGCAAGGGATGCCGCGCTTCTAGACACAAGCTGCGGCGACGGGAAGGGGCGGTGGCGTTTATCCGGGCCGGGCATTAAAAGCCGCGGCAACGCCAGCGGCCGTGATCGACGGGCGCCCACTTGCTCAGGACCAAGCCATGACACTCGACGCCTCGACCCTCCAGCTCGGCAAGGCAAGCGACCTGCCGCGGTCGCCGGAGGAAGCCCGCCTCGACCGCGTGCCGAACGCGCATGCCGGCACCGATTATCTCGCGCGCTTCACCTGTCCGGAATTCACCTCGATCTGTCCGGTCACCGGCCAGCCCGATTTCGGCATTCTGGTGATCGACTACCTGCCGGGCGATTGGCTGGTCGAATCGAAGTCGCTGAAACTTTATCTCAGCTCCTTCCGCAACCACGGCGCCTTCCATGAGGACTGCACCGTCGGCATCGGCAAGACGCTGGTCGAGCTGCTCCAGCCGAAATGGTTCCGCATCGGCGGCTACTGGTATCCGCGCGGCGGCATCCCGATCGATGTGTTCTTCCAGACTGGCGAGGCCCCGAAGGGTCTTTGGCTGCCCGACCAGGGTGTCGCGCCCTATCGCGGGCGCTGATCCTTAGCGCTGAATCTCAGGTCCGGCTGCCGGCCAGCGGCAGGATGCGCGGCGTTGCGAAGCCGAGCAGGGTGATTCCGGCGGCGAAAAGCAGGATCGCGCCGCTGGTGCCGAACAAATGCAGGGCGGCGCCCATCAGCACCGGCCCGAGCGCATGGCCGCAGAACAGGGCACAGGCGAAGAGTGCCACCGCCGAGCCGCGGGCCGTCGGTGCGAGTTCGGTCGCCTGCGCCTGGAAGGTGCCGTGCATCAGGAAGAAGCCGAAGCCGTTCAGCGTGAAGATCGCGACCGCGCTCCACCAGGGCAGGAAGGGGAGCGAGAAGAGAGCGAAGGCCAAGCCCATCACAATGCCGCCCAGCGTCGTCATCCGGGTCGGGCCGAGCCGCTCGACCAGGATACGGGTCAGCACGCCGTAGACGATGCCGCCGAGCCCGGTACCGGCGATGACGAGGCCGGCCTGCGACGGGCCGACGCCGGCGCGCTCGTGCAGGATCGCCGCGATATAGGGTGGCATGCCGAAGATCAGGCTGCCCTCGACGATGACGAGCCCGTAGAGCAGCTTCGATCGCGGATTGGCGAAGACGGCGGCATAGTTCGCGAGCGCACCGGCGAAGCTCAGCGGTGCGCGCCGCGCATCCGGCCTGGGCTTCAGCACCACCAGCACCAAAATGCCGGCGATTGCGGCGAGGCCCCCCGCCATCACGAAGACGTAGCGCCAGCCCAGATGCTCGGCGATCAGCCCCGAGCAGGCGGCACCGACCATTTGTCCAACGATCATCAGCACCAGGAAGCGGCCGAGCATGACCTGCCGCTCGGCCATGGGCGCCCGGTCACCGATCGCCGCCATCGCGACCGGGATGATGCCTCCGGCGGCGATCCCCGCGACCATGCGCACGACCGTCAGCGCTTCGAACGACCCGACGAAAGCCACCGCGAGCGACAGCAGCGCGAGCCCGCCGAGGCAGGCCGAGATCGTCCTGAGCTTCCCCAGCGAATCGGCGATCGGCCCGAGGAAAGGCTGGCCGACGGCGTAGGCGAAGGAGAATGCGGTCGCGACGGCAGCGACCTGGGCGATGCTGCGGCCGAACTCGGCCGCCAGCGTCGGCACCAGCGGATCGAGCAGCCGCATGGTGAAGGTCGAGGCGAAGCCGCACGCCCCAAGCACAAGGATGAGCGAATTGAGTGAACCTTGCGGTGGCGAAGCTGCGGGGCTGTCAGACATACGCCAGCGTAGAATGCGCTATGCGCTTGGCAAGTCGATCAAACTCTTGCAGCTCTGCAATCAGCGCATGGAAGTCGCGCAGCGGCACCATGTTCGGCCCGTCCGACGGGGCATTGTCGGGGTCCGGATGCGTCTCGATGAAGACGCCGGCGACGCCGACCGCGACCGCGGCGCGCGCCAGCACCGGCACGAATTCGCGCTGGCCGCCGGTCGAAGCACCCTTGCCACCGGGCTGCTGCACCGAATGGGTGGCGTCGAAGATCACCGGGGCGCCGATCTCCGCCATGATCGGTAAAGCGCGCATGTCGGTGACCAGCGTGTTGTAGCCGAAGGATGCGCCGCGCTCGGTCAGCATCACGTTCGGATTGCCGCTCTCGGTCACCTTGGCGGCGACATTGACCATGTCCCAGGGCGCCAGGAACTGGCCCTTCTTGACGTTGACGACGCGGCCGGTCTTCGCGGCGGCGACGAGCAGATCGGTCTGCCGGCACAGGAAGGCCGGAATCTGCAGCACGTCGACCACTTCGGCGACCGGGGCGCACTGGCTCGCATCGTGGATATCGGTCAGCACCGGCATGCCCGTGCGCTCGCGGATCTCGGCGTAGACGGGCAGGGCGGCCTCAAGCCCCATGCCGCGCTGGCCCTTCACGCTCGTGCGGTTGGCCTTGTCGAAGGAGGCCTTGAAGACGATGCCGATGCCGAGCTTCTCCGCGGTCTCCTTCAGCGCCAGGGCGATCTCGAGCGCGTGATCCCGGCTCTCCATCTGGCAGGGGCCGGCGATCAGGGCGAGCGGCAGGCCGTTGCCGAAACGGACGGGCTTGGCGAGATCGGCGCCCACGGTGACGATGGTGTTGGCGGTCATGGCGGGCTCCTTGCGTAGGGTGGCGGGTTTAGAAGCCGCTCACTTGGCTGGCAAGCGCCGCCATGGCCAGCGCGTGACGCCGGATGCGTACAGCGCCGCCCAGATCAGCACCGGCTGGAAGGCCAGGCGAGGGCCGTGATACCACCAGCTGCTCGGCAATTCGGGCAGGAAGACCCCTTCCAAGGCGTGCTTGAGATTGGCCGGGAAGACGCAGAGCGCATAGAGCGCAAGGCCGATCCCCGCGGCCTTGCGCAACCGCGGAACAAGCAGGCCGAGGGCGCCGAGAATTTCGGCGATGCCTGTCGCGATCACGGTCGAGTGCGGCACTGGCACCCAATCCGGCACGATCGGCAGGAAGGCCGCAGGCGAACGCAGATGCAGCAGGCCGGCCGCGAGATAAAACGCTGCCAGTAGCGAGAGCATGGCGCGCCGCCCTGTGCTCATCGCCTCATGTCACCTCGAACCAGCTCCACAGCCCGCGGTCGAAGCGCTCCAGCACGGTCGAGGAGATCAGCCAGCGCCCGGGATTGTCGGCGATGAAGGCGATGTGCAGCCGCTTGCCCTCGGGAATCTGCACGGTGTCGAGGAAATAGGGCTCCCAGCCATCGTCGAGCGGATGCAGCAGGCGGAAGCTGTGGCCGTGAACATGTAGCGGCTGCAGGAAGGCGGTCTTGTTGGTGATGGCGATCACCACCGGCGTGCCGCGCTTGACGCTGAGCAGCGGTTTGCCCTTCGGATCACCCTGGCCGCCATTGACGGTCCAGGGCCTGGCGAGGTCGAGACCGACAAGGTCGAGCTTGTTCTCGGGCGTGATCCTGGCGCCGCCCTCGATCACCAGCTCGGCACGTTTCGCGTCCTGCAGCCGCACTGCCGCCGGCAGGGCCGGGTTGAGCGGCATCGCGACGATCGGCGCACGGGCCGGCTTCGCCGCGCCCTCAGAGACGAAGCGAACCAGCGGCACGCCGGGCCCGATCAGCGCGGTGACGCTGGCGCTGGCCCCGACCGTTTCCGGCATGTCGAAGATCACGTCGTAGCGTGTGCCCGGCGCGAAGGGCAGCTGCCCCCGGACTGGCTCGAAGGTATCGGTCGGCTGACCGTCGACCGCTGCGACGGAGGCTTTCATCTCGTCGAAGCGCAATCGCATGATCCGCGCATTGCAGGCATTGGCGAGGCGGAGCCTGACGCGAGCGCCGGGCGGCAGCTTGACCGGCAGCGGCGGCGGCTTGCCATTGACGGTGAGCCAGCTGCCGAGCCGTCCGGCCGCGGCGCCGTCCTGTCCATCGGCAGCGAAGGGCAGGAGCTTCTGGTCGTCGCCGAGCAGCCAGTCGCCGATCAGGGCAGGCAGGTCGAGATCGACCGAAGGCGGCTCCTTCTCCTCGACGATCAGCATGCCGGAGAGCCCGCGCCCGGCCGGCTCGGATGAGCCACCGATCAGCATCGGCCGATAGAGGAAGGTCCCGGAATCGGGCGGGGTCAGCCGGTATTCGAACTGCCCACCCGGCGGCACCGGCTCCTGGCTGAAGCCGCCCACCCCGTCCATGGCGTGATCGGCACGCAGGCCGTGCCAGTGCAGCGAGAGCGGCTTGTCGGTCCGATTCTGCAGGGCAAGGCGCAATGTCTCGCCCTGCTTTACCTTAAGTACAGGGCCCGGTGTGGCGCCGTCGAAGGCCCAGATCTCCGTTTCTGGCGCTGGCGCTGGCCGCAGCCTTACCTTGGCCGAGGTCGCGACCAGGTCTCGCGTCGCGCCACCGGCAGCGGGCTGCTGAGCCAATGCGGAAAGCGGGGCGAGCAGGGTTGCGAATCCTGCGCCCTGCGCGATGACCAGGCGTCGGCTGGGATGAGGGCGCGAGGCCGGCGGCGAAGCATCGTTGCTCATGCCCGCGACATAGCCTTGCCGCGCCATTCTGGCGAGTGGAAAGCCGCTCGGGAGCGGCGTTCGCAGAACTGTCGCATTTTTTTGCTGCATGACGCGCCCGAAATGGTATAGCGGCGCGGCCTACGGTGCTGCTGTCGCGAAGACTGCGATATGGCGCACCGGGTTGGCGGGCGTGGCGGAACTGGTAGACGCACTGGTTTTAGGTACCAGCGGCGAAAGTCGTGGGGGTTCGAGTCCCTCCGCCCGCACCAGGATTCGGATTTCGCGAGCGCGGCGGCGGTCATTCGGCGTCGCGCTTTGGACATTGAAGTTAAAGAGCTGTTGGCGGATCAGAACGATGAACGTGACGGAAACCCTGTCCCAGGGCCTCAAGCGCGAATTTCAGGTGGTGCTGAACGCCGCCGACCTCAAGACCAGGCTGGATGACGGCCTCGCTGGCCTGCAGGGCAAGGCCCGCATCAACGGCTTCCGGCCCGGCAAGGTCCCGGTCGGCCATCTGCGCCGCCTCTATGGCCGCTCGGTCATGGCCGACGTCGTTCAGAACGCCGTCAACGAGGCGAACCAGAAGATCATCGCCGACAACGAGCTCAAGCTCGCCTTCGAGCCGCAGATCAAGTTCCCCGAGAACAAGGACGAGATCGAGGCCGCGATGGAGGCCAAGGGCGATCTCGCCTTCACCGTCGCGCTCGAGGTACTGCCGAAGATCGAGATCGTCGACCTCTCGGACGTCGCGCTCGAGAAGCCGGTCGCCGAGGTCCCCGAGGCTGATGTCGATGCCGCGCTGGAGCGCATGGCTTCGCAGAACCGCAGCTTCGTCTCGAAGAAGGACGGCGCCAAGGCTGCCAAGGGCGATCGCCTGCTGATCTCCTTCGTCGGCACGCTCGAGGGCAAGCCTTTCGACGGCGGCACCGGTTCGGAAATCCCGCTCGAGCTCGGCGCCGGCCAGTTCATCCCTGGCTTCGAGGAGCAGCTCGAAGGCGTGAAGAAGGGTGAGCAGCGCACCGTCTCGGTGACCTTCCCCGAGAACTACGCCTCCGAGAACCTCGCCGGCAAGCCGGCCGAATTCGCCGTCACCGTCGACGACGTCCAGGCGCCGGGCGAGCTCAAGATCGACGACGAGCTTGCCAAGGGTTTCGGCATGGAGTCGCTCGACGCGCTCAAGGCCGCTGTCCGCGAGCAGGTCGGCCGTGAGCTTGGCGAGCAGTCGCGTCGCAGGGTGAAGAAGAGCCTCCTCGACGCCCTCGACGGCAAGTACAGCTTCGAGCTGCCGCCGACCCTGGTCGAGCAGGAGTTCGCTGCGGTCTGGAGCCAGGTCGAGGCGGATATGAAGAACGCCAACAAGACCTTCGCCGACGAGAATACCACCGAGGATGAGGCTCGCGCCGAGTACCGCAAGATCGCCGAGCGCCGCGTGCGGCTCGGCCTGGTGCTGGCCGAGATCGGCGAGCAGGCCAAGATCCAGATCGCCGATGACGAGGTGACGCAGGCCCTGATCCAGCGCGCGCGCCAGTTCCCGGGCCAGGAGAAGGAAGTCTGGGAGTTCTACCGCAAGAACCCGCAGGCACTCGCCGAGATCCGCGCCCCGATCTTCGAGGAGAAGGTCGTCGACCATCTGCTCGGCCAGGTGAAGGTCTCCGACAAGTCGGTTTCGCGCGACGTGCTCTTCGCCGACGACGAGGAAGAGGGCACGGCCGAGGCCAAGCCCAAGGCCGCCAAGGCGAAGAAGGCCAAGAAGGTCGCGGACGACGAGGCTTCGGCCTGACCCTACGCCCCTGATTTACGATTTCGCGCCGCCCGCATTCCGCCGGGCGGCGCTTCCCTTTTCAGCCGCCACCGGCATGCTTATGTGGGGCTTCGCTGCTATCGGCTGATTCCCGCCGCTTCACCCCAAGGACCGACCATGATGCGTGACCCGATCGAGACCTATAACAATCTCGTCCCGATGGTGGTCGAGCAGTCGAGCCGCGGCGAGCGCGCCTTCGACATCTATTCGCGCCTGCTGCGCGAGCGCATCATCTTCCTGACCGGCCCGGTCGAGGATTACTCCGCCTCGCTGATCGTGGCGCAGCTCCTGTTCCTCGAGGCCGAGAACCCGAAGAAGGAAATTTCCTTCTACATCAATTCGCCCGGCGGCGTGGTCACCTCGGGCCTGTCGATCTACGACACCATGCAGTTCATCCGCTGCCCGGTGACGACGCTCTGCGTCGGCCAGGCCGCTTCGATGGGCTCGCTGCTGCTGACCGCCGGCGCCAAGGACATGCGGTTTGCCCTGCCGAACGCGCGAATCATGGTCCACCAGCCCTCCGGCGGCTTCCAGGGCCAGGTCACCGACATCCTGATCCATGCCCGCGAGGTCGAGAGCCTGAAGCGGCGCCTGAACGAGATCTACGTCAGGCACACCGGCCGCTCCTACGAGGACATCGAGCAGGCGCTGGAGCGCGACAACTTCATGACCTCCGAGCAGGCGCGCGATTTCGGGCTGATCGACAAGGTCATCGACAAGCGCTCGGACGAGGCGGCCGCCTGAGCTGCATCGCAAAGACACGCCTGTGGGTTGGCGAGTGGCTTTCGAAGGGCCATATTGCCTAGAGACTAGGCCTCATGTTTGCATGGGGCATCGGAAGGGCGCAGCAAGGCGCTCGAGCGGTCCGGTTTTGGGTCAGTTTCGTCGCCACCTGCGCCAGAGCGACGCGTTAACCTAAAAATCGTGATCTGAGCGCCTATTATGACGGGGAGACGACATCAGCCTGCCGTTATTCGGTGGCGGATTTTGTCCTCCGAGATGGAGAATCATGATGACTAAGGCCAGCGGCGGCGATTCCAAGAGCACGCTCTATTGCTCCTTCTGCGGCAAGAGCCAGCATGAGGTCCGCAAGCTGATCGCGGGCCCGACGGTGTTCATCTGCGATGAATGCGTCGAGCTCTGCATGGACATCATCCGCGAGGAATCGAAGTCCGCGCTGGTGAAGTCGAAGGACGGCGTGCCGACGCCGAAGGAGATCCGCAAGGTCCTCGACGACTACGTCATCGGCCAGGACCACGCCAAGAAGGTCCTCTCGGTCGCGGTCCACAACCATTACAAGCGGCTCTCGCATGCCTCGAAGCACAATGACGTCGAGCTTGCCAAGTCGAACATCCTGCTGATCGGGCCGACCGGCTCGGGCAAGACGCTGCTGGCGCAGACGCTGGCGCGCATTCTTGACGTGCCCTTCACCATGGCGGATGCGACGACGCTGACCGAGGCCGGCTATGTCGGCGAGGACGTCGAGAACATCATCCTGAAGCTGCTCCAGGCCTCCGACTACAATGTCGAGCGGGCTCAGCGCGGCATCGTCTACATCGACGAGATCGACAAGATCAGCCGCAAGTCCGACAACCCCTCGATCACCCGCGACGTCTCGGGCGAGGGCGTCCAGCAGGCGCTGCTCAAGATCATGGAAGGCACCGTCGCCTCCGTGCCGCCGCAGGGCGGGCGCAAGCATCCGCAACAGGAGTTCCTGCAGGTCGACACCACCAATATCTTGTTCATCTGCGGCGGCGCTTTCGCCGGGCTGGACAAGATCATCTCCAGTCGCGGCAAGGGCACCTCGATCGGCTTCGGCGCAAACGTGAAGGGGCCGGACGACCGGCGCACCGGCGCGATCTTCCGCGAGGTCGAACCCGAGGATCTGCTCAAGTTCGGCCTGATTCCGGAGTTCGTCGGCCGCCTGCCGGTGCTGGCGACGCTCGAGGACCTCGACGAAGCCGCGCTCAAGACCATCCTCACCGAGCCCAAGAACGCGTTGGTCAAGCAGTACCAGCGCCTGTTCGAGATGGAGGACACCGAGCTGACCTTCACCGAAGAGGCGGTCAGCCTGATCGCCCGCAAGGCGATCGAGCGCAAGACCGGCGCGCGTGGCCTGCGCTCGATCATGGAGGGCATCCTGCTCGAGACCATGTACGAATTGCCGGGGCTGGAAGGCGTCGAGCAGGTCGTGATCGGCCCCGAGGCGGTCGAGACCAAGTCGCGTCCGCTGTTCATCTATGCGGATCGCGAAGAAGAGGCCAAGTCGGCCTCGGCCTGAGCTAAGGCCGGCTTGACGGCCTGTCGCCACGGCGTAGCCTCGCAACCGGGGCTATGCCGGGGGGCGATGTGATCATACGACCACGCCGGGTTCGCGATTCGATGACCGCTCGTGCCGTCACGAGCGGCGCGATCGCATTATTCCTCCTTGGCGTAGTGTTGCTGCCTGGGCCAGCCGCGGCACAGACCGGTGCCGACCCGGTGATGCGGGTTTTGAAAGAGCTGGGAATCGGTGAACTGCCGGTCGCGGTCTCGACGTCTCGGCCAGTTGCCAAACACCTTGAAACCCTGACGCGGGAGCGCTGTGATCGCGAAGCGGTCTTGGCCTTTGCAGAGGGCCTGAAACAGGCCGGCTACCGCCGCGAAGGCGCTCAGGCGTTAGTCCGCTTTTCGGAGAACTGCGGAGGCTTCATCGACGCCCTGCGCCGCGCCGCGAACATCTTGATGGATCTGTCGGATTGGGGTGGGGCGGCCGCCGTTGCGAGCAAGATCGTCGAGGAGCAGCCGCATTCCGACAACGGTTATTATCTCCGGGCCACCGCGAACGACAAGGCGGGCAAGGCCAATGAAGCGATCGACGACTACCTGACGGCGATTGCCCTGTTCGCCGACAAGGAACGAATTTCCTCGGTCGGTTATTTCGCGGCATCCCGGGCCTACGAAAAGCTCGGGCAATATTGCGACGCGATCGTTCCCATCGAGGCCTGGATCGCGTTGAATCCGCTGCGCAACGACAACAGGAATCCGCTGCGCAACGACAACAGCCGCACGCAGGCGGTGATCGGGACGTTGCGCAGCAAGGGGCAGTGCGCCGAAAAGGCCTTTGCCACGGACGAAACCATTCCGATCACGCGGAGCGGTCAGGTCGTCACCGTGTCTGCCACGATAAACGGTACCAAGGGAACGTTCATCATCGACACGGGCGCGACGTTCGTTTCGCTCCGCCAGAGCTTTGCCGATCGCGCCCGGATCGTGGTCGACCCCACGAGCAAGGTCCGCTTGCATACGGCCAATGGTATTATCGAAGCCCGCCGTGGCAGGGCCGCTCTGATCGAACTCAAGCGCGTTCAAGCGACCGAGGTGCCGGTCGTCGTGCAATCCGACGCTTCTGGCAGCTACGGCGTGCGCGTCGACGGCCTTCTCGGCATGAGCTTTCTCAGTCGGTTCGATGTTACGATCGACAGGCGCAGCGTGAGGCTTCGATCGCGTGGTGGCGTGAAGCTGTAATCGCGAGCTTTCAGAGCCTGTTCGTCGGGGCAGGGCGAAGAAGAGGCCAAGTCGGCCTCGGCTTGATCGCAGCCCTTGTCTGACCCGGTTTGGAACGCGCGCCGCTGGCGCGCGTTTTGCTTTGTTGGGATGCCCGGGCACGACTGCCCATCATCTGGTTTTGGCTTGTCGGCAGGCTCACGGCCTCGTGTCCGGCCGGCGGTGGAAGCTGCGGTGGACTTCGCGAGGGCGTCGCTTGAAAGGCGGCCTCGAAACCTCCACCTTAGGATCACTTGCGAGAGTCGCGTGCCTGTTGAGGGCGTGGCCCGCAGGGGCGCCTGGCGTGAATGGTCGCGTCGCGCGGTACGTCCGTTCGATTGCCTTTCGGGGGGTCGGCCGGGCGAAAACTTGAAGGACTAGATATGACTGGCTCGACGCCCCGCGCCCCGCTTGTCCCCGGCACGACCGATACCTATCCGGTCCTGCCGCTGCGCGACATCGTCGTATTCCCGCACATGATCGTGCCGCTCTTCGTCGGCCGCGAGAAGTCCATTCGCGCGCTTGAGGAAGTCGTCAAGAATGATGGCCTGATCCTGCTCGCCACGCAGAAGAATGCCGGCGACGACGATCCGGAAACCGGCGACATCTATGAAATCGGCACGCTCGCCCGCGTGCTTCAGCTGCTCAAGCTGCCCGACTCGACCGTGAAGGTGCTCGTCGAGGGCATCGGCCGGGCCAAGGCGACGGCCTATACCGCCACCGACGATTTCTACCAGGCCGAGGCCGAGGCGCTCGCCGAGGAAACCGGCAAGAAGGTCGAAGTCGAGGCGCTCGCCCGCTCGGTCGTCAGCGAGTTCGAGAACTATGTGAAACTCAACAAGAAGATCTCGCCCGAGATCGTCGCGGCGGTCTCCCAGATCGACGAGCCGGCCAAGCTCGCCGATACGGTCGCCTCGCATCTCGCGGTCAAGATCGCCGACCGGCAGACCGTGCTCGAGGTGATGAACGTCGCCCACCGGCTCGAGAAGGTGCTCTCCCTGATGGAGAGCGAGATGTCGGTGCTGCAGGTCGAGAAGCGCATCCGCTCGCGCGTCAAGCGCCAGATGGAGAAGACCCAGCGCGAGTACTATCTCAACGAGCAGATGAAGGCGATCCAGAAGGAGCTCGGCGACGGCGAGGAAGGCCGCGACGAACTGGCTGAGCTGGAAGAGCGCATTGCCAAGACCAAGCTGACCAAGGAGGCGCGCGACAAGGCCGTCGCCGAGGTCAAGAAGCTGCGCCAGATGTCGCCGATGTCGGCCGAAGCCACCGTCGTGCGCAATTATCTCGACTGGCTGCTCGGCATCCCGTGGCAGAAGCGCTCGAAGATGAAGAAGGATCTCGCTGCCGCCCAGAAGGTGCTCGACGACGATCATTTCGGCCTCGACAAGGTCAAGGACCGGATCGTCGAATACCTTGCCGTGCAGCAGCGCGCCAACCGGCTCGCCGGCCCGATCCTGTGCCTCGTCGGCCCTCCGGGCGTCGGCAAGACCTCGCTCGGCAAGTCGATCGCCAAGGCGACCGGCCGCGAATTCGTGCGCATGTCGCTCGGCGGCGTGCGTGACGAGGCCGAGATCCGTGGCCACCGCCGCACCTATATCGGCTCGATGCCCGGCAAGATCATCCAGTCGATGAAGAAGGCCAAGACCTCGAACCCGCTCATCCTGCTCGACGAGATCGACAAGATGGGTCAGGACTTCCGCGGCGACCCGTCGGCGGCCCTGCTCGAGGTGCTCGATCCCGAGCAGAACTCGACCTTCAACGACCATTACCTCGAGGTCGACTATGACCTGTCGAACGTGATGTTCGTGACCACGGCGAACACGCTGAACATCCCGCCGGCCCTTCTGGACCGCATGGAGGTGATCCGTATCGCCGGCTATACCGAGGACGAGAAGGCCGAGATCGCGCGCCGCCACCTGATTCCGGGGACGATCAAGAAGCATGGCCTCGAATCCAAGGAATGGTCGATCGACGACGAGGCCCTGATGACGCTGGTCCGCCGCTATACCCGCGAGGCCGGCGTGCGTAACCTCGAGCGCGAGCTTGCCAACACCGTCCGCAAGGCGGTGAAGGAGATCGTGCTGACCAAGAAGAAGAAGGTCGCGGTCACGCCAGCGGTGCTGGAAGAGTATCTCGGTCCGCCGCGCTATCGCTATGGCGAGGCTGAGACCGAGGACCAGGTCGGCGTCGTCACCGGCCTGGCCTGGACCGAGGTCGGCGGCGAGATGCTGACGATCGAAGGCGTGATGATGCCCGGCAAGGGCAAGATGACCGTCACCGGCAATCTGCGCGACGTGATGAAGGAATCGATCTCGGCGGCGGCCTCCTATGTCCGCTCCCGCGCCATCGATTTCGGCATCGAGCCGCCGCTGTTCGACCGGCGCGACATCCACGTCCACCTTCCCGAGGGGGCGACCCCGAAGGACGGTCCGTCGGCGGGCGTCGGGATGGCGACGGCTATCGTCTC
Source organism: Allobosea sp. LjRoot90 (assembly GCF_964254315.1). Classification (NCBI taxonomy): domain Bacteria; kingdom Pseudomonadati; phylum Pseudomonadota; class Alphaproteobacteria; order Hyphomicrobiales; family Alloboseaceae; genus Allobosea; species Allobosea sp. LjRoot90. The sequence continues at coordinate 1,058,681 of NZ_CAXUTF020000001.1, read as the reverse complement.
GGTCCTGACCGGCATTCCGGTCCGTCGTGACATCGCCATGACCGGCGAGATCACGCTGCGGGGCAGGGTGCTTCCGATCGGCGGCCTCAAGGAGAAGCTCTTGGCCGCCCTGCGCGGCGGTATCAAGAAGGTGCTTATCCCCGAGGACAACGCCAAGGATCTGGTCGATCTGCCGAAGTCCGTGAAGAACGGGCTCGAGATCGTCCCGGTCTCGCGGATGGAGCAGGTGCTGCAGCATGCGCTGGTGCGCCTGCCCGTCCCGATCGTCTGGGAGGAGGACCTGAAGGCGGCAACGCCCAAGGCCGCCGAGGACGATGCGGCTGCAGGTCTCGTCGCCCACTGAATTCAGCGCTCGTGAATAGAAAGGCCGCCGGCTCTGCCGGCGGCCTTTTTTATTGGCAGCCCACTTGAGCCGCACCCTGCGTCATAGCCTAGGGCTGATTCAGGAGGTGCCGATGAGTATGCGAAGCAAGGGTGAGACCTGGCTCGAGGCCAATGAATGTGCGGCCCGGATCGGATTGTCGAAGCGGGCGCTGCGGCTCTACGAGGAACGCGGCCTGATCCGGCCGCGGCGAACCGATAAGGGCTGGCGCCTCTATGGCGCCGACGAGATCGCCCGGCTGCACGAGATCCTGGCGCTGAAGCGGCTGGGTCTCAGCCTGCAGCGGATCACTGCGCTCCTGCACGGCAAGGCGCTGGATCTTTCGGGCGTCCTCGGCATTCAGCACAGCCTGCTCAGCGAACAGCGTGAGCGGGCCGAGCAGGGGCTTGCTCTGGTCCGCGCCGCGCAAGCCAAGCTCGCGGCCGGCACCTCCCTCAGCCCTGACGAACTGATCAAGCTCGCAAAGGAGGCCATCATGACGCAGACCACCACCGATTCCATTGCCTGGCGGCGCTACGAGCAGGCGCGGCCGCGCGCTGAGAGCAAAATCGACCCGAGCCGCTTCGCGCGATGCACCGGCTTCTACCGGCATCCAGCCGGGCTGGTCATGACCGTCAGCCTGGAGGGCGATCGCTTCTTCCTGCAAGTGTCCGGGCAGCCCAAGGTCGAGCTCTTCGCCGAGAGCGACCGCAACTTCTTCCTGAAGGTGGTCCCGGCCCAGCTCACCTTCACACCGGGTGACGACGGTGATGTCGACGCGCTGGTCCTGCATCAGGGCGGGCACGACACCGTCGCCACACGCATCGACGAGGTAGAGGCGAGGCGCCTGAGCGAGGAACTCGGCGAGCGGGTACGGAGCCGGGTTCCGCACCCGCGGAGCGAAGCAACGCTGCGCGAGCTGATCGAACAGCAGCAGAACGGCAGCATGCCTTTCGAGCTGTTGAGCGAGGAGCTGGCGGAGCTCGTGCGTGAGCAACTTCCGATCGTGAGCGCGGAGCTCGAATCGAAGGGCGACCTGCGCGAGCTAGGCTTTCGCCGCGTCGCCGAGGATGGCGTCGATATCTACGAGGTGCAGTTCGCCCAAGGCTCCCTGCAATGCGGCATCGGCTTCGGCGAAGACGACCGCGTGCATACGCTCTGGATGATGCCAGCCTGAAGGCTGGTGGGCGGTGACGGGCTCGAACCGCCGACCCTCTCGGTGTAAACGAGATGCTCTACCAACTGAGCTAACCGCCCCTTGCCCGCCGTTTAAGGCCATGAGGGCAGGTTCGCAAGTCGCAGGCTGCAGCTTGGCCTTGCCCAGCCCTTTCGACCTATGGCTCGGCGAGCCTTGGGTCGAGAGCGGCCAGAGGCTGCCATGAAGGAGTCGCGCGGCCACCGAGCCGGGACACCGAGATTCGCCCCCTTTCGGCTCGCCCATCAACGGGCGATCTCTCTTTGCATCAGGTCGCGGGCCGGAAACGGCTCGATCGAAGCCCCTTTAGCCGGACTTTGGAGAGGATCGACATTTTGACGGCTTCGGTGCTTGACAGTCAGGGCCCGGGGCCATAATCCCAACCCCGCCGAGGACATGTCCCTCCGCCGCCCGCGCGGGCGTAGCTCAGTTGGTTAGAGTGCCGGCCTGTCACGCCGGAGGTCGCGGGTTCGAGCCCCGTCGCCCGCGCCATTTCAAACGATTTTCCAGAACCTTGCATCGATTACTTCGCATGCGCCGAAGACATTCGGCGCGGCGTCTTTGACATGCGGATGACATGGCTCGCCGGCCGTGGCGTTAATGTCGCGTGGTGCGCAGGAATTCGGCGAGACGCGCATTTTTCGGCGCGCCGAAGATCTGGGCGGGTGGTCCGTCTTCGACGATGCGCCCCTGCTCCATGAAGACGACCCGGCTGGAGACGTCACGGGCGAAGCGCATCTCGTGCGTCACGATCAGCAAGGTCGCCCCGTCGTCGGCGATGCCCTTCACCGTGTTGAGCACCTCCTGGACGAGCTCGGGATCGAGCGCCGAGGTCACTTCGTCGAGGAGCACGAGCTTCGGATTCATCGCGAGCGCCCGCGCGATGGCGACGCGCTGCTGCTGGCCGCCGGAGAGCTGGCTGGGATAATGGTCGGCGCGGGCGGCGAGGCCGACCCGGGCGAGCCAGCTTTCGGCGATGGCGCGCGCCTCGGCCTTGGGCAGCCTCAGCACTTTGCGCAGGCCGAGCATGACGTTGCCGGCGGCGCTCAGATGCGGGAACAGATTGAAGCTCTGGAACACCATGCCGGTCATCGCGCGCTGGCGCGACAGCTCCCGGTCGCCCAGCCGCTGGCGCCGGCCATTGCTGGCGCGATAGCCGATTGTCTCGCCGTCGAGGACGATGTCGCCGCCCTGGTATTCCTCGAGCAGGTTGACGCAGCGCAGCAGCGTCGTCTTGCCCGAACCGCTGGAGCCGATGATCGAGACGACATCGCCCTGGCTCAGCGCGAGATCGACGCCCTTGAGAACTTCGGTTGAGCCGAACTGTTTCTTCAGTCCGCGGATGGCGAGGAGAGAGGGCTGCTTGTCGTTCACCAGGGCTGCCCCACGCGTCTTTCGACGGCCTTGCCAAGCTGGTCCAGGACGATGTTGATCGCGAGGTAGAGGATGCCCGCGAAGACATAGAACTGAATGGTCATGAAGTTGCGGCCGATGACCTCCTGCGTTTTCAGCAGGAGTTCGCCGACGCCGATGATCGAAAGCAGGCTGGAGCCCTTGATCAGCTCGACGCCGGTGTTGATCCAGGGCGGCAGGGCCGAGCGGACTGCCTGCGGCAGCAGCACATAGGCGAGGAGCTGCGGATAGGTCAGGCCGATGCTGCGCCCGGCCTCTGCCTGGCCCGGCGGGATCGCCTGCAGCGAGCCGCGCATCAGTTCGCCGATATGGGCGCCGGCGAACAGCGCCAGTGCCAGGATGCCGGCTTGCGTCGGGCCCAAGCTGAGGCCCGCGACCGCCGGAATGTAGTAAGCGGCGAGGATCAGCACGAGCACGGGCGTGCCGCGCATGATGTCGACATAGACGCGGAAGGGCAGCCGCAGCCACCACGGCGCATAGGCGAGCTGGATGCCGACGATGACGCCGAGCAGCGTGCCGAACAGGATCGAGGCGGCCGCGCTCCCGATCGTCAGCCGCAGGCCCTCCCAGAGGGGCCAGCGGGCGATCCAGAGCTGATCGAGGAAAGCTTGCATGGCCCGCTCAGAACTTCGGGAGACGTCGTTCGAGGCCGCGCAGCAGCGCCGCGATGACCACACAGGCGGCGATGTAGAGTCCGCTCGCCACCGTCCAGGTCTCGATCACGCGGAAGGTGTCGACATTGATCTTGCGCGCCTCGAAGGTCAGCTCCGGCACGGCGATGGCCGCAGCGATCGAGCTGTCCTTGAACATGCCGATGAAGGTGTTGCCGAGTGAAGGCAGGGCGTTGCGCAGCATGATCGGCGCCACGACGGACATGTTCGTCTGCAGCCGCGTCAGGCCGATCGCGCGCGCCGCCTCGATCACGCCCTTGGGTACCGAGAGCAGCCCGGCCCGGAACACCTCGGTGAGATAGGCGCCGGAATAGAGCGCGAGCGCACCGGCGAAGCTCTGATACTTGTCTAGCGTGATGCCGGCCTGGGGCAGGGCAAAATAGGCGAGCAGCACCAGCACGAGCAGCGGCAGATTGCGGATCAGCGCGACGTAAGTAGCCGCAAGGCCGCGCAGCGCGCGATAGGGGCCGACGCTGGCGAAGGCCGCCAGCAGGCCGAGCACTGTGCCAATTGCGACGGCGACGATGGCAAGCCCGAGGCCGATGGCCAGCCCCGACAGAAGCTTGTCGAAGCTGGCCCAGACGGCGCCGAAATGCAGCGAGTACTCCACGGAGAGGGGCCGTTCGCGGCTTAGCGGAATTCCTGCGGGAAGCCGATCTTGGGCTCCGGCGGCGTCTCGCCGAACCAGCGCTCATAGGCCGCCTTGTAGACGGGGAAGGTCGTCCCGGTCATCGACTCGCGCAGCGCGATATTGACGAAGTTGAGCCAGTCCGGGTCGCCCTGCTTGACGATGCAGGAATAGGTCTGCGGGTTCCAGCTATAGCCGGAATCCACATAGCGGCTCGGATTCTGCTTCATGTAGTAGCGCAGCGACGAAGAATCGGTGGCGGCCGCCTGGGCGCGGCCCGAATTCAGGGACTGGTACATCAGGTCGACGCTCTCGAACTGATCGACCTTGGCCTCCGGCAGTGCGTCCTTGACCATCTTCTCGGCGAACACGTTCTGCAGCACCGAGACTGTGACCTTGCTGCCGGCCGCCTTCATGGCGGCATAGTCGGCATAGGGGCCGCCGGCGACGAGCATCAGGCTGACGCCCTCGCGATAATAGGGAACGGTGAAGGCGACCTGCTGGGCGCGAGCGGCGGTCACGGTCACGAACTGGCAGGCGATATCGACCTTGCCGGTGACGATGTTCGGGATGCGGGCATCGGAGGCCTGATTGACGAACTCGATCTTGTTGGGGTCGTCGAACAGGCCCTGCGCGATGATCTTGGCGATCTCGATGTCGAAGCCGACGAGCTCGCCCTTCTCGTTGCGGAAATGCCAGGGCGGATTGGTGCTGCCGGTGCCGACCACGAGCTTGCCACGACTCAGCACCTCCTTGAGCTTGCCTTGAGCCGAGGCTCCGGTTGCGGGCAACAGGGCGCAGGCGAGCACTCCGAGCCCTGCGGCGATCTTCATCAGATTCTGAAACATGGCATCCCCTCCGCCTGTCGTTAAAAACCGCTTGATGGCAGGCGCGGCGACAAGCAGACGACGCATCGCCTTCCTCGGACAAGATGCGCCTGTTCCGCGAGAGGAAACAGGGGCTTTGCCAGACGCACTTCTCCCTAGCCGCGCCCGGCGTCAGCGTGGATCGGAAAGACCGGCTTGCGCAAACGCGTATAGGGCAATCCGGCGATCTTGCTGGTGCAGGGACCAGGCGTCGCCACGGTGAAGCTGCCCTTGGCGATCTTGTCATAGGCGCGCCGATGCGCCACCGCCGCCTTGACGCCGATGGCCTTGAGGCCTTCCGGCTCGATGCCCTGCGAGCGGAGCTGCCCGAGATCGAAGGGCGGCGTCTTGCGGCTGGTCAGCAGCACAGTGACTCCGGCGACCTTGACCACCACGCTCGGCCCCATGCTGAAGCGCGAGCCCTGCGAGGCCGCGAGATGGCTGTTGAGGTCTTCGAGTGCGAATCCTCCATCGCTCGCGCTGACGAAGACCGCCTCGGTCTCGACCGGCCCTTCGGCGATAGCGCTGCCCTTGCCGCCGATCGAGAGCCTGCGGACCTCGCCGGGCGTAGAACCGGCCATCGCTGCGACGGCAGCCGGGTCGGCGATGGCGACGGCGCAATTCTCGACGCCATGACGCAGGAAGGCGCGCAGCACTGAGGTGCTGTCGCCAGGGGCGCCGCCGCCGATATTGTCGGCCGGCTCGACGACGATATAGGGGCCGCCCGGTGAGCGCATGATCTCCACGATTGCCTGATCGAGATCCCATTCCGCCGGCAGGCCGAGTTCGCGCAGCTCCGTCGCGGTCTGCGTCAGGCGGTCGAGCGCGTCTCTGGCGGCGGCTTCCGACCCGGTGAACGCGACGGCGAAGGCGACGCCGGCCTCGGCGACATCCGAGAAGGAATAGCCACCGACGACGTTCGCGACCCAGATCGCCGGATTGTCCTGCTCGATCTGGCGTGCCAGCGCCTCGAGGTCCTTCATCGGTCGATCGGCCGTGCCAGTACCCGTCGGCGGCCACATCACGGGCGCGTTGCAGGAGAGCATGTGCGGCAGCTCACCCTCATTCAAGGCCCGCGCCAGCAACCGCGCCGAGCGCACGGCGGAGGCGCGCGCATCGGTGTGCGGGTTCTCGCGATAGGCGATGAGGGCGTTGGCATTCTGCGCCATGGCGGCGGTGAAATTGGCGTGCAGGTCGAAGACCCCGAAAATGGGCAGCCTCTTGCAGCCGGGCACCGAGCGGATATGGGCGAGCAGCGCACCTTCCGGATCAGGGCTCTCGCTCGTGACCATGGCGCCGTGCAGCGCCAGCCAGATGCCATCAAGCCCGCCGGAGGTGAGAGCTGCCCTCAACCCGGCATCGAACTCGCGCAGGAAGCGCTCGAACACGGCATGATCGACGGTGCCGGCAGGCAGGGCGGTGTAGTCGACCGTCGGCAGAACCTCCCAGCCTTCCGCCGCCGCGACCTCAAGGAAGCCGTCGACGGTTGAGCCGTCGCCGCGCCGCTGCAGCAGCTCCTCGCCCAGGCGGATGGTGAAGTCGGCGAGCGTCGTGATCTCGTCGACGAAGCTGTGCGTCTCGTGGAAGAGCGCTCCGAGCAGGATGCGGCGACGTTGCGACATGGTCTCGGCAGCTCCCTGCAGACGAAGCCGGAGCATTTCGGCGGCTCGGCTGTTCCGGATCAAGCCTGCATTGTTCCACTCCAGGGAACGCAGGTCCTTTGACAGGGCAAGCCCACTGCCGGTTTCATGACCGCGCCGGCGAACGAAGGGCGGGCGCCGGCGCTGCTCGGGAACGGAACCGCATGCGCGTCTTCACTGCGTCGCTGGCGACGGAAACCAACACCTTCGCGCCGCTCTATGTCGACCGCAGCGCCTTCGAGAGCGCCTTCTACTGCCCGCCCGGCACGCATCCGGATACGCCGACGCTGTGCTCGGCGCCGATCGTCGCGGCGCGCCGCCGTGCCGCCAGCGAGGGCTATGAGCTGGTCGAGGGCACGGCGACCTGGGCCGAGCCGGCAGGGCTCGTCTCGCGCGACGGCTATGAGAGCCTGCGCGACGAGATCCTCGGCCAGCTTCGGGCCGCATTGCCGGTCGACATCGTGCTGCTCGGCCTGCACGGCGCGATGGTGGCGCAGGGCTATGACGATTGCGAAGGTGATCTGATCGAGCGGGTGCGGGCGCTCGCCGGACCCGATTGCGTCATCGGCGTCGAGCTCGACATGCACTGTCATCTCAGCGCTGAAATGGTCGAGAGCGCTGATATCATCGTCGCCTTCAAGGAGTTCCCGCACACCGATTTCCTGGCGCGGGCCGAGGATCTGCTGGAGCTCTGCCTTAGGGCAGCGCGGGGCGAGGTTCGGCTGGCAAGTGCCGTCTTCGATTGCCGCGGGCTCGCCGCCTTCATGACCAGCCGCGAGCCCGGCCGCAGCTTCGTCGACCGGATCAAGTCTCTGGAAGGCCAGGGCGGCATTCTCAGCATCTCCATCGCACACGGCTTCCAGGCGGCGGACGTGGCCGATGTTGGCACCAAGGTGCTGGTCATTGCCGACGGCGACCGGGAGAAGGCTGCTGCGCTGGCCAAGCGGCTTGGGCTCGAAATCCTGGGTTGGGGGCAGGGCGCCTCGCCCAGGCACTACAAACCGGAGGAGGGCATCGCGGCGGCGCTGGCGCTGGCCGAACCGGGCCGGCCCGTCATCCTCGCCGATCGCTGGGACAACCCCGGCGGCGGCGTCGCCGGCGATTCCTCCGTGATGGTCGAGGCGCTGCTGCGCCATCCCGATATCCCCGCGGCGATCGGTGCACTCTGGGACCCTATCGCGGTGAGGCTGTGTCGTGCTGCCGGTGTCGGCGCGGAGATCCCGCTGCGCTTTGCCGGCAAGGCGGCGCCGTCCTCCGGCCGGCCGATCGACGCCATCGTGCAGATCGTCGGCACGACCGCGGATCTGCGGATCCCGTTCGAGCAGAGCTGGGTCTCGCTCGGCCCGGCGGTGGCGATCCGGATCGGCAAACTCGACATCGTGCTGGCCTCGACCCGGGCGCAGACCTTCAGCCCACCGGTCTTCACCGATCTCGGCATCGATCTCGCTGCGAAGACGCTGGTCGTGGTCAAATCCTCGAACCATTTCCACGCCGCCTTCGCGCCGATCGCGGCGAGCGTGCTCTATCTCGACAGTGGCGGGCCCTATCCGCCCGACGCCAGCAAGATCCCTTACACCAAGGTCAAGCGCCCCTTTTCTCCACTGGATCCGAACCCATGGTTGTAGCCTCTCATGCCGCCCTGCCGCGCCTGTCGCTCGGCGAGATCGAGGATCAGCGCCTCGACGGCACCATCAAGGGCGTGCCGCCCGGCGCGTCCTTGCGGCTCGGCGATGTCGGCCGGCAGGGTTGGAACGTCCTCGCCGGCGACATGCCGATGCCGCTCGCCGTCATCCGCGAGAGCGTGCTGAAGGCGAATAGCGCCTGGATGGCGACCTTCACCGCCGCCAACGACCTGCTGATCGCGCCGCACGGCAAGACGACCATGGCGCCGCAGCTCTTCGACCTGCAGATCGCCGACGGCGCCTGGGCGATCACGGTTGCGACCACCCAGCAGCTCGCCGTCTGCCGCCGCTTCGGCGTCAAGCGCGTCATTCTCGCCAACCAGCCCGTGGGCAAGCAGGAGATCGCTGCCTGCTTCGATGCCCTGCGGGAACCGGGCTTCGAGCTCTATTGTCTTGCCGACAGCGTCGCCGGTCTTGGATTGCTGGCGGAGGCGGCTAGCGCCCATCGCGGTGCCACCCCGCTGCGCATCCTCGTCGAGATCGGCTTCATGGGCGGGCGCACCGGCGCCCGCAGCCAGGCGGAGGCGCTCGCCGTGGCGCGCGCGATTGCCGCGTCACCAGGGTTGCGGCTCTCCGGCTTCGAATGCTTCGAGGGGCTGCTCAGCGAACCGAAGGCGGCCGATCGACTGCTCGACGAGGTGGTCGCGACGGCCGCGGCGGCGGATGCAGAGGGGTTGCTCGGCCCGGAGCTGATGGTACTGAGCGCCGGCGGGACCTCACTGTTCGACCGCGCCGGCGAGCGTTTCAACGCTGCCTCCTTCGCGCGGCCGATCCTCAAGCTGCTGCGGTCGGGCTGCTATCTCACCCATGACTCGACGACGTACACGGCCTCGTTCCGCCGGATCACCATGGAGACCAGCCTGGCGCTGCCGCCGGGTGGGCTCGAACCGGCGCTCGAAGTCTGGGCCTATGTCCAGTCGCGGCCCGAGCGCGGACGCAGCCTGCTCACTGTCGGCAAGCGCGATATCAGCTACGATTCCGGGCTGCCGGTGCCGCTGCGTTGGTATCGGCCGGGCGGTTCGATGGCGCGCCCGGAGCCGATGCCGGCCGGACACACGGTCCTCGCGCTCAACGACCAGCATTGCCATCTCGGCACGCCGGAGGCGAGCCCGCTCCAGGTCGGTGACATGGTCGCGTTCGGTATCGGCCATCCCTGCACGACCTTCGACAAATGGGCGCACCTGATGCTGGTCGATGATGATTATCGCGTCACGGGGGCGGTCCGGACCTTCTTCTGACTCCTTCACTTTGCGTTCCTTCCTGCGGAACGTCGAATCCTTGACGCGAAATGGTTGCCGCAATTACGCTTTTGCCATGTCGCGGTCCTCCGTTTCGGCTGACGAGCGCTGTCAGACCGAGAGCTGCGGGGGAAGCGAGCCACTGCACGCGATGGGCGACCTGCGATGGAAGCCGATGTCCGGGAGGTCGATGTGCGTCTTGCCTTGATCCACATTGTGCAGGAGACCAACGACTTCAATCCGGTGCTGACGACGCTCGCCGACTTCCAGGCCTTCGGGCTCTACGAGGGCGAGGAGATCGCCCGGCGTTTCGGCGATATCGGCCAGATCGGCGGCCACTATGCTGCCATCCGTGAGGCCGGCCTCGCGGTCGAGACCGTCCCGATCATTCGCGCCTGGGCGGTGGCCGGCGGGCGGATTTCGCGCGAGGCCTTCGATTTCTTCCAGGAGAAAATCCGCATCGGCCTCGAAGCCATCGGCCCGATCGATGGGCTCGTCCTGCATCTCCACGGCGCCTGCGCCGCAGAGGGCATCGACGATGTCGAAGGTGAGCAAGCCGAACTGTGCCGGCAGATCCTCGGGCCCGATGTTCCGATCCTGCTCGGGCTCGACCACCACGCCAATGTCACCCACAAGATCATTGCCAATTGCACGGCGATCGTCGGGCACCGGACCCAGCCGCACGACGTCTTCGACACCGGCAAGGTCGGTACGCAGCTGCTGCTGCACATCCTGACCGGCAAGCTCAGGCCGGTGATGGCCTGGCGCAAGATTCCGCTGCTCTCGCACCAGGAGCAGTTCCTGACGTCGAAGGGGCCGATGAAAATCTGGTTCGACCGGGCCAGGGCGATTGAGGCCGATCCGCGCGTGCTGCAGGCCTCGAACTATCCGATGCAGCCCTGGCTCGACGTTGCCGAGGGCGGCTGGTCCACCATCGTCGTCACCGATGGCAACCAGGCCTTGGCCGAGCGCTTGGCGGACGAACTCGCCGACCTCGCCTGGTCGATGCGCGATGATTTCCAGGTGCGGGAAGCCGTCTCTGTCGACGATGCCGTGCGCGGAGCCGATGCCGCCGAGCGCGGCATGGTCGTGCTCAGCGACACCGGCGACACGGTCTTCGGTGGCGCGGCCGGCGACAGCAACCTGATTCTGGAATCGATGCTGCGGCAGGACATCAAAAGTCGTGCCCTGATCCCTCTGATCTCGCCGCAGGCGGTCGCGACATTGGTCGCGGCGGGCGAGGGCGCCGAGGTGACCTTGCCGCTCGGCGGCGATGCCGCGATCGCGTTCTTCAAGCCACTGATGGTGACTGGGCGGGTGCGGCGGATCGGCGGCGGCCCAGTCCGGCTGGACTATAGTCACCAGCCCGAGGTCGATATGGGCCGCGTCGTGATCTTCGACGTCGGGCCGGTAACGCTGCTGATCAGCGAGTTGCGCGGCGTCGCCGGCAATGTGCCGGGTGTCTACGAGGCCTTCGGCATCGACCTCGCCGACTACAAGATGGCCGTGCTCAAGACGGCCTCGAACTTCCAGTATTTTGCTCCGATCACCTCGCAGGTGATCCGCGCCGATACGCGCGGGCCGGGGCAATCGGATGTCTTCACCCTGCCGTGGCAGCGCATCCCACGACCTGTCTATCCATTGGAAACCATAAGCGACTGGCGGGCGCATTCGTCCCAGCCGGGAGCGGGAACGGGCTGATTGTCGACCTGAAGCAAAAACAAAGGGGAGAGCGATGACAAAGCTGTCGCGACGTCAATTCTGCATCACCGGCCTTGCTTTGGCGGGAGCGGCTTCACTTGTTGGGGCCAGCCCGGCACCCGCGCAGCAGCTCAAAGGCGGCACATTGCGCGTTGCCGTGCTGAGCGAGCTGGCCAATTTCGATCCACAGCAGCTCTCGACGGTCAATTTCCACGTCATCAAGAACCTCTATGATAGCCTGATCGAGTACACGCCGGACGGAAAGCCGCAGCCGAGCCTGGCAAGCGCATGGACGATCGCGCCGGACAAGACCTCGGTCAGCCTGACGCTGCGCGACGGCGTCACCTTCCACAGCGGTACGCCGTTCAAATCCGATTCCGTGCTGGCGACGCTGCAGAAGGGCGCCGACCCCAAGCGCGGCAAAAACGTCTTCTCGACCATGTCGATCGTGAAGGACTGGTCGGCGCCGGACGAGCGCACGGTGGTGATCAACTTCAAGGCGCCGGCGCCCGAACGCCAGATCCTCGACCTGCTGCAGTTCCTGATCCCGATCGAGGCCAAGGGCATCGACACGGTCGAGACCGTGCCCGCCGGCACCGGACCCTATACGCTGGTCAGCCGCGCCGTCGGCCAGGGGCTGACCCTCAAGGCCAATCCGAAATACTGGCGCGACAAGCAGCCGATCGCGCAGGACCTCGTCTTCACCGTGTTCAGCGAGGACGCAGCCGCGACAGCCGCGCTGGAATCGGGTGCAGTCGACATCGTCTACAACGGCTCCTCGCGTAGCGCCGTCAGGCTGAAGGGTGCCGGCTATCAGGTCTTCGCCGGGCCGGGGCCGCTCGTGCAGGTCTTCCGCATCAATTCGACGCGCGGACCCTTCCGCAACAAGTCGTTCCGGCAGGCTTTCAACTATCTGATCGACCGCACCAGCATCCTGCGCGTCGGCTATGCCGGAATGGGCAAGGTGGTGGCGCTGCCCTGGGCGCCGGCGAGCCCGGCCTTCGATGACAACTACACCAAGACCTACGCCTATGACCTTGAAAAGGCGAAGAAGCTCACCGCCGCCTCGGGGCTTTCTGCGGACGAGATGAAGGGCTGGAAGCTGCTGGTCAACGGCAGCGACGAGGCCTCCGTCACGATCAGCCAGATCGTACAGGGTTCGCTGCAGAAGATCGGGATTCCGATCGAGCTCGATATGCGCCAGGGCGCCGAATACGTCACGGCGCTGCTCGGCGGCGACTTCGCCGCGACCTTCGGCGCGGTCGGCAACATCCAGAAGTTCCCGTCGCGGGTCACGACGAACTCGATCTATCGCACCTCCGGCAATCCGATCCTCAAGGATCCACACCCGCATCCGGACTATGTCGCGGCGATCGCTAAGGTCGATGCCGCGACGGGCGGCGAGGCGGAGGTCAAGGCGGCCTATGACAATCTCAACCGCGTCATGGTCGACGAGGCCTTCGGGATTCCGACGAACTCCTACGATGTCGGCCTGATCGTCGCCTCCGAGAAGATTGGCGGCATCACGCTCGACATCGACAACCTCTTCATCGCCCGCACCATCGGATTCAAATGAGGCGGTGGGGAGCAGCCGGGCCGGCAGCTGACATTCCGCGCGGCGGCACGCAATGAAGGAGACGTGGGTTGCCCTGAGAAGCCTGCTGCGCCGGCTGCTCGCCCGGCGCGGCCCGGCTCTCAGCCTGGCCTTCCTCGCTCTGGTCGCGCTGACAGCGACCTTCGCCGGCCTATTGCCGCTCGACCCGCTGGCGCAGAGCATCGCGGATTCGCTGAAGCCGCCCTCGACCGACAGCTGGTTCGGCACCGACGAGCTCGGCCGCGATATCCTGGCGCGGGTGGTCTATGGCGCGCGCACCTCACTGGTCACGGCCTTCGGCGCCGTCCTGATCGCGGCGCTGATCGGCGTCCCGGTCGGGTTGATCGCCGGCTTCTATGGCGACTGGCGCGATTCCTTGCTGATGCGCTGCATCGACGTCCTGCTAGCCTTGCCAAACATCCTCTTCGCCATGGCGCTGATCGCCGTGCTCGGGCGCAGCCAGGGGGCGGCGCTGATCGCCGTCGGCATCGCCGGCATACCGGGCTTTGCCCGTATCGCCAGGGCGCAGGTGATGGCGCTGCGCCAGCTCGACTTCGTCATGGCGGTCCGCAGTTTCGGCGGCCGGCCGGGCTACATCATGCTCCGGACCCTCCTGCCCAATATCCTCAGCCCTCTCGTGGTGCAGGCGATCGTGCTGGCCTCGGTCGCGATCCTGCTCGAGGCGGCGCTCGCCTTCCTCGGTGTCGGCGTGCCGCCGCCGACGCCGAGCTGGGGCGAGATGCTGCGCACCGGCAAATCCTATCTCTACGAGGCGCCGAGCTATGCGGTGCTGCCCGGCCTCGTCTTGACGCTGACGATCCTCTCCTTCGACACGATCGGCCGGGCGCTGACCGCGATCCTCGACCGGGACGAGACCGAGGCGTCCGGCGTGGCGATCGGGGGCCGGCGATGACGGCCTATGTCCTGCGCCGGCTCGCCCAGATGTTGCCCGTGCTGCTGATCGCCTCCTTCGCGATCTTCGCGATGATCTACGCCGTACCGGGCGGACCGGTCGCGGTCATCGCCGGCGAAAACGCCACGGCGGAGGAGATCGCCGAGGTGACCCGGCGGTTCGGCTTCGATCGACCGATGATCGTTCAGTACGCCGACTGGCTCGGCCGGGCCGTTACCGGCGACTTCGGCCTGTCGCTGCACAGCCGCCAGTCGGTGCTGCACTTGATCGGCGAGCGCCTGCCGGCGACGCTTCAGCTCGCGCTGTCGGCCATCATCGTCGCGCTCGTCATCGGCATTCCCGTCGCGATCGCCAGCGCGGTCAGGGCGAATTCCTGGCTCGACCGCGTGCTCAGCGGCTGGAGCGCGCTGGCGCTCGGCGTGCCGACCTTCTGGCTCGGTATCCTCCTGATCCTGCTCTTTGCCGTCGAGCTGCGCTGGCTGCCATCGGCCTCGCGCTATGTGCCGCTCTGGGAAGCGCCGCTCGATGCCCTGCGCAGTCTCGCTCTACCGGCGCTTACGCTCGGGGTCTATGTTTCGGGGGTGCTGGGGCGATTCCTGCGGGCGTCGCTGATCGGCGAGGCGCGGGCCGACTATGTCCGCACCGCCCGCGCCAAGGGCGTGCCGGAGAAGCGCATCGTCGGCCTTCACATCATGCGCAACGCTCTTCTGCCCTTCGTCACCATCGTCGGTCTGATGATGGCACACTTCATCGGCGGCGCCGTGGTGACGGAGGCGGTCTTCACCTATCCCGGCCTCGGGCGCCTGTTGATCCAGGCGATCACGACTCGCGATTACCCGCTGATCCAGGGCTGCATCCTGGTGATCCTGATCGCCTACATGCTGATCAACCTTGCGGTCGACATGCTCTATGCCTGGATCGATCCGCGGATCGAGTATCGATGAGCGCCGCTTCAGCGCGCGGCGGTCGCCGGCAGCGAGCCGAGACGGGCGGAGATGCCGGCCGCGACCTCGCGCAGGCGTGTGCCGGCCTTCGCCGCCAGCGAATGCGGCATGCGCATCAGCGGCGCCGAGATCGAGAGCGCCGCGACCGGATGACCGTCTTCGTCGAGGATCGGCGCGCCGATGCACATGGCGCCGTCCTCGTTCTCGCCCATCTCCGTCGCGTAGCCGGTCCGCGCCACCTGTCGCAGCTGCCGCTCGATCTCCTCGCGCTCGATCAGCGTGCGGCCGGTACGCTCGGTCAGCGGCAGGTCGAGCTGGCGACGACGTTCGGCATCGGGCAGGAAGGCGAGGATCGCCTTGCCGAGCGCGGTGGAGTGCATCGGATGGCTGTCGCCGATGCGGGCCTGCATCCTGAGCGAGCGATTGGCCTCGATCAGGTCGATGTAGACGATGGTGCCGTTGCCCTTCACCGCGAGATTCACCGTCTCGTTGAACTCGTGCATGAGCTCGACCATCGCCGGGCGGGCGAGCTCGCGGATCTTGCTGACGCTGGCGTCGGCGCGTGCGATGGCGCGCAGTTGCGGACCGAGATTGTAGCGGTCCGTGGCGCGGTTGTGGTCGAGGAAGCCGGCGGCGGTCAGCGTCTGCAGATAGCGGAAGGTCGTCGTCTTCGGGATCCGCAATTCCTTGCTGACGGCGGTGAGCGCGATCTCGTGGCCATGACGCGCGACCAGTTCCAGGACCCTCAGCGCCTTCATCACCGGCTGCACGACGTAAGGGTTGTCGGTCGTCTTACGCATGGCCGCTCCAGTCACTCGGTGAGGACAGGCCGGCATAGCGAGCGCAGTCAAATTCCGCAACGCGAAACTCGTGTTCCTTTACGCGGATGGATCGGTCTGGTCTGGTCGATGGAACAGCAGCGGAGGCGACGCACGTGGCAGCGAACAGTACCCATCAGGCGGGGACACTGCGCTTTGAGGAATCGGCCCGGCAGGTTGCCGAAAATGCGCGCTTCGTCGCGGGCGGTGTGAACAGCAATTTCCGGCTCGGCATGGCGCCGGGACCGCTCGTCTTCGAACGCGGCGAGGGTGCCTACCTCATCGACGTCGATGGCAACCGGATCGTCGATTACTACTGCGGCATGGGCGCAACCGTGCTCGGCCACAATCCGGCTCCGGTACTCGAGGCGGTCAGGAAGCAGGCGGAGAAGGGCATCCTCTTCGCCGGCCAGGCGCCGATCGAATACGAGGCGGCGAGACTGATCTGCGAGCGGATTCCGTCAGCCGAGCGGCTCCGCTTCGGCTCGTCGGGCTCGGAGGTGGCGCAAGCAGCGATGCGGCTGGCGCGCGCCGCCACGGGCAGGCGCACCATCGTCAAGTTCGAGGGGCATTACCATGGCTGGTTCGACAACATCCTCTGGTCGACCGCGCCCGGCCTGAACGCGGCTGGGCCGGAGGATGCGCCGACCCCGGTGATTGGCAGCAAGGGCCAGGACCCGGCGGCGGGCGAGGGGCTCTCGATCCTCGGCTGGAACGATCTTACAGCGCTGGAAGCCCGCCTCGCCAAGGGCGATGTCGCCGCGGTCATGATGGAGCCGGCGATGTGCAACCAGGGCGCTATCGCGCCCGCCCCCGGCTATCTCGAAGGCGCGCTCGCGGCCTGCCGCAAGCACGGCGCGCTCCTGATCTTCGACGAGGTGATTACCGGCTTTCGGCTCGGCCGTGGCGGCGCCCAGGAGCGCTTCGGCGTCACGCCCGATCTCACCATCATGGCGAAGGCGATCGCCAACGGCTTTCCGGTCGCGGCGATCGCCGGCCGGGCCGATCTCGTCGATATGTTCGCCGACGGTGTGCTGCACGGCGGCACCTTCAATGCCCAGCCGATCGCGATGGCGGCGATGGTCGCGACGCAGAAGCTGCTGACGCCCGAGCATTACGAGCGCAGCTCAGCCCACGGCCAGCGCTTGCAGGACGGTATCCGCGCGATCCTGGTCGAGGCGGGAATAAAGGCGCAGGTCGCCGGCTTCCCGCTGATGTTCCACGTCGCCTTCGGGCTCGATGGGCCGGCGCGGAACTACCGGGACGTCGCGCGCTCGGACAAGGTCGCCTACAGCCGCTTTGCCCACGCGCTGCTCAAGCGCGGCGTGCGTGTGCTCGAGCGCGGCGCCTGGTTCGTCTCTTCGGAGCATGACGGGGCAGTCGTCGATGCGACGCTCGAAGCGGTCAGGGCCGCTGCCCGGGAGACCTAGGCGACGCATTGTTCAACCCAGGTGCGGCGCCTTGCCCGGCGTCGACAGGAACAATTCCGGCGCGTGGCAGTTGCTCTTCAGGTTTGGCCCGTCTCGGGCACTTGGAGGAAACAAGATGCGTAAACGGACATTCATCGCGGCTTTGATCGGTGGCCTGGCCTTGTCGGCCCCTGCGTGGGCTTCGCCCGCTCGTGAAACTGCCCCGGCCGGCGAGGCTGCGATTGCCCGTGCGCTCGACGGTCTCGACGTCGCGTTCGCGCGCCATACGCGCGAGCACCGCATGATGGAGATCCAGCGGAATCTCGATCGGCAGAATCGCGGCCGCGGTTATGGCGGGCGCGGTTATGATCGGGGCGACGGCTATGGGCGTGGCCGCGGCTACGGCCCGTCTCCGGGCTATGACAACCGGCGCGGCTATGGTGGTGGTTACGGGGGCCGGGGTGATATCCGCGGCAACCCCTATAGCGGTAGCAGCGTCGACTGAGGCGCCAAGGTCTTTGATCGGCATCGGAGAAGGACGCATCGCGTCTCTCGTCCGATGCCGAGCCTACCAGGGCCGGCGTGGCCCTGTGTCGATGTGAATCAATCCGTTCCAGTAGACCTTGTTGCCGCCGACCTCGGGCAGGTTTCGCGCCCATTCCAGAACGGTGCGCGGCCTGACACCCGGCACCCGGAAGTCCATCGCCTCGCAGCGCTTGTGATAGGAGCCGCGCCGCGCCCGCCAGGGCGGACGCCAGGTCGACGTCACCTTCACGGCCCCATATTTGTCCGAGATCTTGCCGAGAATCGCCTTCAGGACCGGCGGCAGGCAGACGATCGAAGTTCCGGGATCGGTCGAGATGCCCGGCTTGTCGGGCTTCTCGTTGGGGTCGAAGGCGGGCTCCTCGCCGACTTGCCCCGGCGTGCGCTGCGGCCATTCCGGTCCCTCGTCGTCATCCGGCTGGGCGAGGGTAGGGGCGGGACCCGGTGTCGTTGCGAGGCTGGCTTCGACCGGAGGCGCCGGGACAACGACGATTGGTGGCGCGCCCGGCTTGATCTGCAAATCGAGATCGAAGGGGCGTTCGGGCGGCAGGGGCGCGAGCATCATCTGCTGCGCCGAGAGCGGGCTGCCCAACGCCACGACAGCGGCGCAGGCGCCGACAAGCGCGAATCTCTGCGTTGCGTTCATGAGGCGTTGGATGCCGATGGCGGGACAGCGGCCGCGATACCGCGATCACGATGCGTTGTTGGCCTCGGCATTCCCGCAACCGTTCCCCTGACACATCGGCAGTGCTTATGCGACGAATCGAGCCGGCGCCGAAGGTTGACGTTGCGTCCCCGTTTGCCATGCTTCGACGCGTCGCGACAACCACCTTGCGACGCCTCCATCTCATTACGAGAATCTGAGCTCAAACGTGGGGAATCGCGCCGCTTGCGGCCGCCGGGCCATCATATGCGGCAAAGACATGGCGACAGCCCCTTTGTGCGACGCGGCGAACCCTTGCGTGATTCTAAAGCAGGGTCTAATCGACTGGCGAGATTGAGGGCGCCGCCTCGGCGCCAGGTTGAAGCGGGGTGACAGATGCAAGCTCTTCCTGTGCAGTCCCTGCTGTCGGACTACCTGCCCCTGGTGATCTTCGTCGGCCTGTCGATCGTGATCGGCCTGGCGCTCCTGATCGCGCCCTTCGCCGTCGCCTATTCCAAGCCCGACGCCGAGAAGCTCTCGGCCTATGAGTGCGGCTTCAACGCCTTCGACGATGCGCGCATGAAGTTCGACGTGCGCTTCTACCTCGTCGCCATCCTCTTCATCATCTTCGACCTCGAGGTCGCCTTCCTGTTCCCCTGGGCGGTAGCCTTCGGCGGGCTCGGCTGGTTCGGCTTCTGGTCGATGATGATCTTCCTGGGCGTGCTGACCGTCGGTTTCGTCTACGAATGGCGCAAGGGCGCGCTCGAGTGGGATTGATCGTTTTGTCGCGCAGGGCTGATATCACTCCGTCGCCGTTCTTACATTCGACGAAACCCAAAGGTTCGCACTGATGGCCATGACAGCGATCGATCGTGGTGATCCGCTGGTCGCGCCGGCGCCGCGGGGCCTGCTCGGCCCGGACGGCAGGCCTGTCGGCACGCGCGATCCCTTCTTCGTCGAGATCAACAACGAACTCGCTGACAAGGGCTTCCTCGTCACCGCAACCGACGACCTGATCAACTGGTCCCGGACCGGCTCGCTGATGTGGATGACCTTCGGCCTTGCCTGTTGCGCGGTCGAGATGATGCAGCTCTCGATGCCGCGCTACGATGTCGAGCGCTTCGGCTTTGCCCCGCGTGCCAGTCCGCGTCAGTCCGACGTGATGATCGTCGCCGGCACGCTGACCAACAAGATGGCTCCGGCCCTGCGCAAGGTCTACGACCAGATGCCGGAACCGCGCTACGTCATCTCGATGGGCTCCTGCGCCAATGGCGGCGGCTACTATCATTACAGCTATTCGGTGGTGCGCGGCTGCGACCGCATCGTGCCGATCGACGTCTATGTGCCGGGCTGCCCGCCGACCGCGGAAGCGTTGCTCTATGGCATCTTGCTGCTGCAGAAGAAGATTCGGCGGACCGGGACGATCGAGCGCTGAGGCGCTTGGCGACCGGTGGCTTGCGAAGGTGATGCGATGAGCGAAGCGCTCGTGACATTGGGCGAAGAGATCAGGGCGGCGCTGCCCGGCGCGGTGACCGATATCGTCGTCTCCTTCGGCGAGCTCACCGTGTTCGCCGAGGCGGCAGAGATCGTGCGGGTGCTCAAGACCCTCTACGACGATTCCCGCTTCCGCTTCGTCAACTTCACCGACATCGCCGGCGCCGATTATCCGCAGCGCGAGAAGCGCTTCGAGGTCGTCTACCACCTGCTTTCGCCGCGCCATAACCAGCGTGTCCGCGTCAAAATCCAGACCGACGAGGCGACACCAGTTCCGTCCGTGATCGAGGTCTTCCCGGCCGCGAACTGGTACGAGCGCGAGGCTTACGACTTCTACGGCATCCTGTTCTCGAACCATCCGGATCTGCGCCGTATCCTCACCGACTACGGTTTCGAGGGTTATCCGCTGCGCAAGGATTTCCCGCTGACCGGCTTCGTCGAGGTCCGCTATGACGATGAGCAGAAGCGCGTCGTCTACGAGCCGGTGAAGCTGAACCAGGAGTTCCGCAACTTCGACTTCCTCTCGCCCTGGGAAGGGACGGAATACGTCCTGCCGGGCGACGAGAAGGCCAAGGCGGGCTGAGGCGATGGGCGAAGGCGACAAACTCTCAGGCGGCTGTCTTTGCGGCTCGGTTCGCTTCACGGCGACGATGGCCAAGCCGGAGATGGACGTCTGCCATTGCGACATGTGTCGCAAATGGAGCGGCGGCGTGCTGATGACCGTGCCGTGCACGGACGTTGCGGTCGCCGACGAGACGCATCTTGCCGTCGATCCCTCATCCGAATGGGGCGAGCGCGTCTTTTGCCGCAGCTGCGGAACCAGCCTGTTCTGGCGCCAGCGCTCCGGACAGGGGCCTGTCGCGGTGGCATTCCCGAGCCTCGACAACCCTTCCGACCTCGTCTTCGCCGAAGAGATCTTCATCGACGAGAAGCCCGCCATCTACGCCTTCGCGGGCGAGCGCCGGCGCAAGACCGGTGAGCAGGTGATCGCGGAATTCCATGCCGCCCAGGAAGGCCGGACATGACCGAACACAACATCCGCAACTTCTCGATCAATTTCGGCCCGCAGCATCCGGCGGCGCACGGCGTGTTGCGCCTGGTGCTGGAGCTCGACGGCGAGATCGTCGAGCGCGTCGACCCGCATATCGGTCTGCTGCATCGCGGCACCGAGAAGCTGATCGAGCACAAGACTTATCTCCAGGCGCTGCCCTATTTCGATCGGCTCGACTACGTCGCGCCGATGAACCAGGAGCATGCCTACTCGCTCGCGGTCGAGAAGCTGA
Source organism: Allobosea sp. LjRoot90 (assembly GCF_964254315.1). Taxonomy (NCBI): domain Bacteria; kingdom Pseudomonadati; phylum Pseudomonadota; class Alphaproteobacteria; order Hyphomicrobiales; family Alloboseaceae; genus Allobosea; species Allobosea sp. LjRoot90. Next base: position 1,037,645 of record NZ_CAXUTF020000001.1, on the reverse strand, counting down.
TGGGCGTCACCGTCCCGCGCCGCGGCCAGCTCATCCGCGTGCTCTATTCCGAGATCGGCCGCATCCTCTCGCATATCCTCAACGTCACCACGCAGGCGATGGACGTCGGCGCGCTCACCCCACCGCTCTGGGGCTTCGAGGAGCGCGAGAAGCTGATGATCTTCTACGAGCGGGCCTGCGGGGCGCGCATGCACGCTGCCTATGTCCGGCCGGGCGGCGTCCATCAGGACCTGCCGACCTCGCTGATCCACGACATCGCCGAATGGTGCGACCCGTTCCTCAAGGTCTGCGACGATCTCGAGACCCTGCTCACCGACAACCGCATCTTCAAGCAGCGCAATGTCGATATCGGCGTCGTCGATCTCGAGACCTGCTGGAAATGGGGCTTCTCCGGCGTGATGGTGCGCGGCTCCGGCGCGCCCTGGGACCTGCGCAAATCGCAGCCCTACGAGTGCTACGAGGAGATGGAATTCGACATCCCCGTCGGCAAGAACGGCGACTGCTACGACCGCTACTGCATCCGCATGGAAGAGATGCGCCAGTCGGTCCGCATCATGAAGCAGTGCTGCGAGAAGCTGCTCTCGGCCGATGGCGGCGGGCCGATCTCCTCGCTCGACGGCAAGATGGTGCCGCCCAAGCGCGGCGAGATGAAGCGCTCGATGGAAGCGCTGATCCACCACTTCAAGCTCTACACCGAGGGCTACAAGGTGCCCGAAGGCGAGGTCTACGCCGCCGTCGAGGCGCCCAAGGGCGAATTTGGCGTCTATTTGGTCTCCGACGGCACCAACAAGCCCTATCGCTGCAAGATCAAGGCGCCAGGCTTCGCCCATCTCCAGGCCATGGATTTCATGTGCCGGAAGCACATGCTCGCCGACGTCTCGGCGATCCTCGGCTCCCTCGACATCGTGTTCGGGGAGGTCGATCGGTGACGCGAGGCTCAGCCATAAGCGGAGCTCGGTTCGGGCGTTACGCGCTCGGCCTGTGGCTTGCTGCGCCGGCTGTCGTGCTCTTGGGCGCGCCGCCGACCGTTGCGCAACCTGCCTACGATCCTCAACGAGGCGGCTTGCAGCCCCAGCGAACCATGCAGCACCTGAAGGCTACACGGCGCAGCCTGCAGGAGGTGGAATCTGCCGGGTTTCGGTATGCAGGGGGCGGTGGCGTCGGGGCCTTTGTCTATTATGTCTACCGCCGGACCGACGGTGCCGAGTATCACTGCAAGCAGGTCTATTTGTCAGTCGGCGATTGCTATCCTCAAACACCGCCGCATTTGCGCCCAATACCGCGCCATGTCGGCATTCCATTCCTGAAGAACGCCGGCTTCGAGTATGGTGGTATCAACTATGCCAACGGCAAGGTTGAGCACATTTACCGCCAGCCACAGGGCGGAACCGTCTATCTCTGTCCCAATGAAGGCCCTGAAAGTTGTCGTGTCAGCTCTGCTGCGCGGCCGCGTGCGGGTGCCCGCGTTGGTCTGAACTAATCGTTGGATCGAACATGTCCGTCCGTCGTCTCGCGCCCGATCACGTCCAGCCTGCCTCCTTCGCCTTCACCGCGGCGAACGAGAACTGGGCCGATCAGCAGATCGCCAAATATCCGGAAGGCCGGCAGGCCTCGGCCGTGATCCCGCTGCTGTGGAAGGCACAGGAGCAGCATCATGGCTGGCTGCCGCGCGCCGCGATCGAGGAGGTCGCCCGCAAGCTCGGCATGGCGCCGATGCGGGTGCTGGAGGTCGCGACCTTCTACACCATGTTCAGCCTGCAGCCGGTCGGCGAGCACTTCGTCCAGCTCTGCGGCACGACGCCCTGCGCGCTGCGCGGCGCCGAGGCGCTGAAGAAGGTCTGCGAGGACGTCATCGGCCCGCAATCGACCGTCACCGCCGACGGCAAGCTGTCCTGGCTCGAAGTCGAATGCCTCGGCGCCTGCTGCAACGCCCCGATGGCGCAGATCAATTTCGACTATTACGAGGATCTGACGCCGGATAATTTCCGCAAGCTTCTCGGCGATCTCCGCGAGGGCCGCCCGACCAAGCCCGGCCCGCAGGTCGACCGCTCCTGCTCAGAGCCGCTTGGCGGCGGCGATACGCTGAAGGATCCGGCCCTTTTCGATGGCTCGATGATCGGCGCCAGTGACTGGCAGGCGCGCATCACCAGGCAGCGCGAGGACGCGATCAAGATCGCCAGCGAGAGGGCTGCGGCCGAGGCCAAGGCCAAGGCGGAAGCCGAGGTGGCCGCCGCGACAGCCAAGGCCGGCCCGACCGACGTCAAGACCGCACCGGTGCCCGAAGCCGCCGCACCCGGCCGCCCGAAGCCGTCCGAGCCGAAGCAGCCGACCAGCGCCGCGCAGGACACTCCGTCCGCGACGAGCAAGGCGATCAAGGACACGCCCGCCAAGGGCACAGCTGAGAAGGCGCCGGCGGCCAAGGCAGCCCCTGCTGCCGAGCCGGCCGCTGCCGTGGCTGAATCCAAGCCGCAACTGCTGACCGCGGCTCGCGGCGGCAAGGGCGACGATCTCGAACTGATTTGGGGCGTCGGTCCCAAGCTCGGCAGGATGCTCAACGAGATGGGCGTCTGGCATTTTGACCAGGTCGCCGCCTGGACCCCGGCCGAACTCGCCTGGGTCGATGCAAGGCTGACCGGTTTCAAGGGCAGGGCCGTGCGCGACGACTGGATTTCGCAGGCGAAGAAACTTGCGACAGGCTGGCGGCCGGAATCGGCCCTCGGCGACAAGCCGGTGAAGTGAGGCGACAACGATGCTGGCTGATCGCGACCGCATTTTCACCAATCTCTACGGCCTTCACGACCTGTCGCTGAAGGGCGCCATGCAGCGTGGCGCCTGGGACGGCACCAAGTTCCTGCTCGAGCAGGGGCGCGACTGGATCATCGACGAGATGAAGAAGTCGGGCCTGCGCGGGCGTGGCGGCGCCGGCTTCCCGACCGGGCTGAAATGGTCGTTCATGCCCAAGCAGAACGACGGGCGCCCGCATTACCTCGTCGTCAATGCCGACGAGTCGGAGCCGGGCACCTGCAAGGACCGCGAGATCATGCGCAACGACCCGCATACGCTGGTCGAGGGCTGCCTGATCGCTTCGTTCGCCATGGGCGCGCACGCGGCCTACATCTATATCCGCGGCGAATATGTCCGCGAGCGCGAGGCGCTGCAGCGCGCCGTCGACGAAGCCTATGAGGCAAACCTCATCGGCAAGAACAACAAGCACGGCTATCCCTTTGATCTCTATGTGCATCACGGCGCCGGCGCCTATATCTGCGGCGAGGAGACGGCGCTGCTCGAGAGCCTCGAGGGCAAGAAGGGCATGCCGCGGCTGAAGCCGCCTTTCCCGGCCAATGTCGGCCTCTATGGCTGCCCGACCACCGTCAACAACGTCGAGTCGATCGCCGTCGCGCCGACCATCCTGCGCCGCGGCGCGAGCTGGTTCTCCTCGATCGGCACGCCGAACAATGTCGGCACCAAGCTGTTCTGCGTCTCCGGCCATGTGAACAAGCCCTGCAATGTCGAAGAGGCGATGGGCCTGACCTTCCGCGAGCTGATCGACCGCCATTGCGGCGGCATTCGCGGCGGCTGGGACAATCTCAAGGCGGTCATTCCCGGCGGCTCCTCGGTCCGCATGGTGCCGGCCGACCAGATCATCGACACGCCGATGGATTTCGACTCGCTCTCGAAGCTTAAGTCGGGCCTCGGCACGGCGGCGGTGATCGTGATGGACAAGTCGACCGACATCATCCGCGCCATCGCCCGCATCAGCTATTTCTACAAGCATGAGAGCTGCGGCCAGTGCACGCCGTGCCGCGAAGGCACCGGCTGGATGTGGCGCGTCGTCAACCGCATGGCGGAGGGCCGCGCCCAGAAGCGCGAGATCGACATGCTGCTCGATGTATCGAAGCAGATCGAAGGCCACACCATCTGCGCGCTGGGTGACGCCGCCGCCTGGCCGATCCAGGGCTTGATCAACCATTTCCGTCACGAGATCGAGCAGCGCATCGACGACTATGCCGCCAACCCGCATGGCGAGCCGGCCAGGCTCATGGCGGCGGAGTGAGACCATGACCAAGCTTCTGATCGACGGCATCGAGGTCGACGTCCCGCCGGAGTACACCGTGCTCCAGGCCTGCGAGGCGGCGGGCGCCGAGGTGCCGCGCTTCTGCTTCCATGAGCGGCTCTCGATCGCCGGCAATTGCCGCATGTGCCTGGTCGAGGTGAAGGGCGGCCCGCCCAAGCCCCAGGCCTCCTGCGCCATTGGCGTGCGCGATCTGCGCCCCGGCCCGAACGGCGAGCTGCCGGTCGTGCTGACCAGGTCGCCCATGGTCAAGAAGGCGCGCGAAGGGGTGATGGAGTTCCTGCTCATCAACCACCCGCTCGACTGCCCGATCTGCGACCAGGGCGGCGAGTGCGACCTGCAGGACCAGGCCATGGCTTATGGCGTCGACACCTCGCGCTATGCCGAGAACAAGCGCGCCGTCGAGGACAAGTATATCGGCCCGCTGGTCAAGACCTCGATGACGCGCTGCATCCAGTGCACGCGCTGCGTCCGCTTCACCACCGAGGTCGCCGGTGCTTCCGACCTCGGCGCGATCGGTCGCGGTGAGGACATGGAGATCACCACCTATCTCGAGCACGCGATGAGCTCGGAGCTGCAAGGCAACGTCGTCGACCTCTGCCCGGTCGGCGCGCTGACCTCGAAGCCCTACCAGAACAAGGCTCGGCCCTGGGAGCTGACCAAGACCGAATCCATCGACGTGATGGATGCGGTCGGCTCGGCGATCCGCGTCGACTCGCGCGGCCGTGAGGTGATGCGCGTCCTGCCGCGCATCAACGAGGCGGTGAACGAGGAGTGGATCTCCGACAAGACCCGCCACATCGCCGACGGGCTCAGGACCCAGCGGCTCGACCAGCCCTATATCCGCGAGAGCGGAGCCCTTCGCTCGGCGAGCTGGAGCGAGGCGCTGGCGCTGGTCGCTGGCAAGCTCAAGGCCGCCAAGCCCGAGCGCATCGGCGCCATTGCCGGCGATCTCGCCGCGGTCGAGGAGATGCATGCGCTTAAAAGCCTGATCGCCGGCCTCGGCTCGAGCAATCTCGATTGCCGCCAGGACGGGACGAAGCTCGATCCGAAGTTCGGCCGCGCCAGCTACATTCTCAACGCCGGCATCGCCGGTATCGAGGACGCGACCTCGCTGCTGATCATCGGCTCGAACCCGCGCCGCGAGGCGCCGATCGTCAACGCCCGCATCCGCAAGCGCTGGCTGCGCGGTGACTTCAAGGTCTCGCTGATCGGCGAGAAGGTCGATCTCACCTACGCCTATGACTATCTCGGCGCCGGGCCCGATACGCTGGCCGATCTGGTCAAGCGCGCCGGGGCGGCCGGCGAGCGGCCGATGGTGCTGATCGGGCAAGGGGCTCTCACCCGCGCCGACGGCGCCGCCGTGCTCTCGCTCGCGGCCAAGGCTGCCGACCTGCTCGGCGTGGTCAAGGATGGCTGGAACGGCTTTGGTGTGCTTCATACGGCGGCAGCCCGCGTCGGCGCTCTCGATCTCGGCTTCGTGCCGCAAGAAAACAAGGAAGGATTGGGCGGTCTCGATGTCGCCGGCATGACGCAGGCCGGCGCGCTCGACGTGCTCTTCCTGCTCGGCGCCGACGAGATCGAGGTGCCGGCCGGCGCCTTCGTGATCTACCAGGGCAGCCATGGCGACAAGGGCGCCCATCGCGCCGATGTCATCCTGCCGGGCGCGGCCTACACCGAGAAGTCCGGCACCTACGTCAACACCGAGGGGCGGGTGCAGATGGCGGCTCGCGCCACCTTCCCGCCGGGCGACGCCAAGGAGGACTGGGCGATCCTGCGGGCGCTCTCCGCTTCGCTTGGCAAGCCGCTGCCCTTCGACTCGCTTCCCGCGCTGCGCCGCGAGCTCTACGCGGCGCACCCGCATTTCGCCGCCGTCGACGCGGTGGCGGAGGGCGACCGCGCCGGGCTCACGCGACTGGCCGGGCAGGGCGGCGCGACCGAGAAGGCGGGCTTCGCGCCGGCCGTCAGCGACTTCTACACCACGAACCCCATCGCCCGCGCTTCGGCGGTGATGGCGGAATGCTCGGCGCTGGCCTCGGGCCGCATGCGCCAGGCGGCGGAGTAAGCCTCGATGAACTGGGACCTCGTCCTCGATCTTGCGATCATCGCCGGCAAGAGCCTGCTGCTGCTGGTCTGCCTCTTGGTCTTCATCGCCTTCATCCTGCTCGCCGATCGCAAGATCTGGGCGGCGGTGCAGCTGCGGCGCGGCCCGAACGTGGTCGGCCCGTTCGGCCTGTTCCAGAGCTTCGCCGACCTGCTGAAATTCGTCTTCAAGGAGCCGATCATCCCCTCCAGCGCCAATAAGGGCGTGTTCCTGCTGGCCCCGCTGATCTCCTGCGTGCTGGCGCTGGCGGCCTGGGCGGTGATCCCGGTGGCGGAGGGCTGGGCGATCGCCGACATCAATGTCGGCGTGCTCTACATCTTCGCGATCTCTTCGCTCGGCGTTTACGGCGTCATTATGGGCGGCTGGGCCTCGAACTCGAAGTACCCGTTCCTCGGCGCGCTGCGCTCGGCGGCGCAGATGGTCTCCTACGAGGTCTCGATCGGCTTCGTGATCATCACCGTGCTGCTCTGCGTCGGCTCGCTCAACCTCTCGGCGATCGTCGAGGCGCAGAACTCGAAGGCGGGCCTGTTCGGCTGGTACTGGCTGCCGCTCTTCCCGATGTTCATCGTGTTCTTCATCTCGGCTCTGGCCGAGACGAACCGGCCGCCCTTCGACCTGCCGGAAGCGGAATCGGAGCTCGTCGCCGGTTTCATGGTCGAATACTCCTCGACCCCGTATCTGCTGTTCATGCTCGGCGAATACGTGGCGATCATGACCATGTGCTCGCTGACCACGATCCTGTTCCTCGGTGGCTGGCTGCCGCCGTTCCCGGTCGCGCCGTTCACCTGGTTGCCGGGCATATTCTGGTTCGCGCTCAAGATCTGCCTGGTCTTCTTCATGTTCGCGATGGTGAAGGCCTTCGTGCCGCGCTACCGCTACGATCAATTGATGCGGCTGGGCTGGAAGGTCTTCCTGCCGCTGTCGCTGGCTTCGGTCGTCGTGGTCGCGGCGGTGCTGCAGATCACCGGTTGGGGGCCTGCTCCGTGACGGCCGCTGTTCTCGGACCGCTACTCGGCATGGTCGCGGGAGCACTGTTTTGGAGCGGCGGCCTGTTCGTGTTGGGCTGGCGTCTGACAAGCGGGCGAGACGCCGCCTGGGGCGTTGCGCTGAAAGGGATTTGGATTGGTGCGCTCCTTGGCGGAGTGCTCGGTTTCAAGGCCTTCGAGGCCGCTGGGTTGATCCTGTCGTGACGTCGCCGCTGGTCATCGTGACGGTGGCCAGCGCGATCATCGGGATGGGTTTGTATATGTCGCTCGTGTGGTGGTTGCGCGGGGGAATCTACATCGTCGTCGATGGGTTTTTCGCTGGGCTTTTATGTGGCTGAGCGGGGTACAAGGCGGCGCGATGGCTTGGTCTAGGCGCAACGGTCGCTGGGGCAGGGTGGTGATATGAGCGCGAATTGGGCTGGGATCATCGGAGCCCTGATCGGCTTCGTCGTCGGCCTGATCGAGTACCGGCTCGTCATGGGCGTTGTGGTTGGTGCGTTGCGTCGCACCGACAGCTCGCAGACCCAGGCCGAGAAGGATGATTACGAACGGCGCATCCGCCTGTTGAAGGCGGCGGTGCTGGTGGTTTCGGTGGGCGGATTGCCCATCGTCGGTTACCTGATCGGCCGGGCATTGTTCGGTTGAGACGAGAGAAGGACGGAAAGATGTCACTCGCGCAGGCTGCCAAGGGACTGCTCCTCAAGGAGTTCGTCGGCGCGTTCGTCCTGTCGATGCGCTATTTCTTCAAGCCGAAGGCGACGCTGAACTATCCCTTCGAGAAGGGTGTGCTCTCGCCGCGCTTCCGGGGCGAGCACGCGCTGCGCCGCTATCCGAACGGCGAAGAGCGTTGCATCGCCTGCAAACTCTGCGAGGCGATCTGCCCGGCGCAGGCGATCACCATCGAGGCCGGCCCGCGCCGCAATGACGGCACCCGCCGCACCACGCGCTACGACATCGATATGACGAAGTGCATCTATTGCGGCTTCTGCCAGGAGGCCTGCCCGGTCGATGCCATCGTCGAGGGCCCGAATTTCGAGTTCGCCACCGAGACCCGCGAGGAGCTGTTCTACGACAAGGACAAGCTGCTCGAGAACGGTGCCCGCTGGGAACGCGAGATCGCGCGCAATATCGCGATGGACGCGCCCTATCGCTGAGGACGGAGGCTCGTCGCGCGGTTGTCGCGCTAGGCGGGCCTGACTATAGACGCTCCAAACTGCTGCGGGCCCACGACTCGCCGCGTGATGAAAACGAGGGCCGCCCGCAAGGGCGGAAAGGCTGGCGAGATGAATGCCGCAGCGGCTTTCTTCTATCTCTTCTCAGGCGTCACCATCGCTTCGGCGCTGATGGTGATTTCGGCGCGCAACCCGGTCCATTCGGTGTTGTACTTGATCCTCGCCTTCGTTAACGCGGCGGGCCTGTTCCTGCTGCTCGGGGCCGAGTTCCTGGCGATGCTCCTGATCGTCGTCTATGTCGGCGCCGTCGCAGTGCTCTTCCTTTTCGTGGTGATGATGCTCGACGTCGATTTCGCCGAGCTGCGCCAGGGCTTTCTGCAATACCTGCCGATCGGCGGCCTGATCGGCCTGATCTTCGCGGTCGAGTTGCTGCTCGTCGTTGGCGCCTGGGTGATCGATCCGCAAATTGCGCGCGCCCCGGTCGCGGCGATCCCCGCCGGCGTCACCAACACGGCGGCGCTCGGCCAGGTGCTCTATACGAAGTACATCTACTACTTCCAGGCGGCCGGCCTCGTCCTGCTGGTCGCGATGATCGGCGCGATCGTGCTGACCCTGCGCGACCGGCCGGGCGTCAAGCGCCAGCATATCCCGACCCAGAACGCCCGCACCAAGGCTGCGGCGATGGATGTGAAGCAGGTGCCCTCGCGTGCCGGCGTTCCCGAGGAGATGGCGTGATGATCGGGCTCGGACACTATCTCGCGGTCGGCGCGATCCTGTTCACGCTCGGCGTGCTCGGCATCTTCATCAACCGCAAGAACGTCATCGTCATCCTGATGTCGATCGAGCTGATCCTGCTCTCGGTCAACATCAACTTCGTCGCCTTCTCGAGCTTCCTGAACGACATCGTCGGACAGGTCTTCGCGCTCCTGGTGCTGACCGTCGCCGCCGCAGAGGCCGCGATCGGGCTCGCCATTCTCGTCGTCTACTTCCGCAACCGCGGCACGATCGCGGTGGAAGACATCAACATGATGAAAGGCTGAGCGCGGTCCCGCGCCCGTAACCTGCCATGTATCACGCGATCGTCTTCCTCCCCCTGATCGGCTTCTTCATCGCCGGCATCTTCGGCCGGCTGATCGGCGCCCGCGCCTCCGAGATCGTCACCACCACGCTGCTGCTGGTCTCGGCTGCGCTGTCCTGGGTCGCCTTTTTCCAGGTTGGCTTCGGCCCGGGCACCACCCGCATTCAGGTCGCGACCTGGCTCGCCTCGGCGGATCTGCGCGTCGACTGGGCCTTCCGCGTGGACACGCTGACCGCGGTGATGCTGGTCGTCGTCAACACAGTCTCGTCGCTCGTGCACGTCTATTCGATCGGCTACATGCACGAGGATCCGCACCGCCCGCGCTTCTTCGCCTATCTCTCGCTGTTCACCTTCGCCATGCTGATGCTGGTGACGGCCGACAACCTCGTGCAGATGTTCTTCGGCTGGGAGGGCGTCGGTCTCGCCTCCTATCTGCTGATCGGCTTCTGGTATCAGAAGCCCTCGGCCAATGCCGCGGCGATCAAGGCCTTCGTGGTCAACCGCGTCGGCGATTTCGGCTTCCTGCTTGGCATCTTCCTGATCTTCGTGCTGACCGGCTCGGTCGCCCTCGATAGCATCTTCCCGCAGATCGCCGGCCTTACGGAGCGCAGCTTCCGCTTCATCGGCTATGAGTGGAACGCGCTGACGCTGACCTGCCTGCTGCTGTTCATGGGCGCGATGGGCAAGTCGGCGCAGTTCATGCTGCACACCTGGCTGCCGGACGCGATGGAGGGACCGACCCCGGTCTCGGCGCTGATCCATGCCGCGACCATGGTCACCGCCGGCGTCTTCATGGTGGCGCGCCTGTCGCCGATCTTCGAATACGCGCCCGTAGCGCTGACGGTCGTCGTCGTCATCGGCGCGACGACGGCGTTCTTCGCCGCGACCGTCGGCCTGGTGCAGAACGACATCAAGCGCGTCATCGCCTATTCGACCTGCTCGCAGCTCGGCTACATGTTCGTGGCGATGGGAGTTGGCGCTTACTCGGCCGGCATCTTCCACCTCTTCACCCACGCCTTCTTCAAGGCGCTGCTGTTCTTGGGCGCCGGCTCCGTCATCCATGCGATGCACCACGAGCAGGACATGCGGAACATGGGCGGCCTCAGGAAACACATCCCGTGGACCGCGGCCGCCATGACGATCGGCACGCTGGCGCTGACCGGATTCCCGCTCTTCGCCGGGTACTTCTCGAAGGATGCGATCATCGAGAGCGCCTTCGCCGCCAAGCACGGCTTTGCGACCGACTATGCCTTCGTGCTGCTGGTCGTCGCCGCACTGATGACGTCGTTCTATTCCTGGCGGCTCTACTTCATGACCTTCGAGGGCAAGCCGCGCTGGGCCGGCCATGGTCATGATGCGCATGGTCACGACGACCACGCTCACGCCGCCCATGGCCACCACGACGACCATGCCCATGCCGCGCACGGCCATGACGATCACGGCCATGGTCATCACGACCACAAGCCGCATGAGAGCCCGCTCGTCATGCTGATCCCGCTCGCCGTGCTCTCGCTCGGCGCGATCGCGGCCGGCTTCCTCTTCAAGGAGGCCTTCGTCGGCCACGACTACGAGCACTTCTGGAAGGCGGCGCTGTTTACCGGCAAGGACAACCACATCCTCCATGCCATGCACGAAGTGCCGAAATGGGTGGTCTGGTCGCCCTTCGTCGCGATGCTGGTCGGCTTCCTGCTGGCGCTCTACATGTACGTGCTGCGCCCGGACGTGCCCGGCAAGCTCGCCGCAGCCAACCCGGTGCTCTACAAATTCCTGCTCAACAAGTGGTACTTCGACGAGATCTACGACTTCCTGTTCGTGAAGCCGGCCAAATGGCTCGGGCGCTTCCTCTGGAAGAAGGGCGATGGCCTCGTCATCGACGGCTTCGGCCCGGATGGCGTCTCGGCTCGCGTCATCGACGTTACCAACCGGGTCGTGCGGCTGCAGACCGGCTATGTCTACCACTATGCCTTCGCCATGCTGATCGGCGTCGCCGGTCTGGTGACCTGGTACCTCATGGCGCGCGGGTGAGATGATGTTCGGCTTCGGTATCCTCGCTGGTCTCCTGGTTCTGCCGCTGGTCGGCGCCGCCTTCATCCTGACGCTGCGCGGCGATGAGGACTCGATCAATTCGAACGCCCGCTGGGCGGCGTTCTTCTTCACGGTTGGGACGTTCGTCCTGGCCTGTGTCGCCTGGTATCAGTTCGACCCGGCCAATCCCGGCTTCCAGATGGTCGAGACCCATGCCTGGGTCTCCGACATCATCAAGTTCAAGCTCGGCGTCGACGGCTTCTCCTTCCCGTTCGTGGTCCTGACTGCCTTCCTGATGCCGTTCTGCATCCTGGCGTCCTGGACCTCGGTCGAGAAGCGGGTGCGCGAATACATGGTCGCGTTCCTGATCCTCGAGGCGCTGATGATCGGCGTCTTCGTCGCCCTCGACCTCGTGCTGTTCTACCTGCTGTTCGAAGCGGGCCTGATCCCGATGTTCCTGATCATCGGCATCTGGGGCGGCAAGCGCCGGGTCTACGCGTCGTACAAGTTCTTCCTCTACACGCTGCTCGGCTCGGTGCTGATGCTGCTCGCCATCATGGCGATGTACTGGAACGCTGGCACGACCGACATTCCGACGCTGCTGGCACACAAATTCCCGGTCCAGATGCAGCCCTGGCTCTGGCTTGCCTTCTTCGCCTCCTTCGCGGTGAAGATGCCGATGTGGCCGGTCCACACCTGGCTGCCCGACGCCCACGTCGAGGCGCCGACCGCCGGCTCCGTCATCCTGGCCGCGATCCTCTTGAAGATGGGTGGCTACGGCTTCATCCGCTTCTCGATCCCGATGTTCCCGGACGCCTCGGCGATGTTCGCGCCGCTGGTCTACGCGCTCTCCGTCATCGCCATCGTCTACACCTCGCTGGTGGCGCTGATGCAGGAGGACATCAAGAAGCTGATCGCCTACTCCTCGGTGGCGCATATGGGCTTCGTCACCATGGGTCTGTTCACCCTGACGCCGCAGGGCATCCAGGGCGCGATGTTCCAGATGGTCAGCCACGGCCTGGTCTCGGGCGCGCTCTTCCTCTGCGTCGGCGTGATCTACGACCGCATGCACACCCGCGAGATCGCCGCCTATGGCGGGCTGGTGAACCGCATGCCGCTCTATGCGGTGGCGTTCATGATCTTCACCATGGCCAATGTCGGCCTGCCAGGCACGGCCGGCTTCGTCGGCGAGTTCCTGACGCTGATGGGCGCCTTCAAGGCCAATCCCTGGGTCGCGCTCATCGCGACCTCGGGTGTCATCCTCTCGGCCGGCTATGCGCTCTGGCTCTATCGCCGCGTCGTCTTCGGCGAACTCACCAAGCCCGAGCTCAAGGACATTACCGACCTCAACGGCCGTGAGATCGCGATCCTGGCCCCGCTCGTCATCCTGACGATCTGGTACGGCATCGCCCCCGGCGTGATCCTCGACGCCTTCGCGGCGCCGACCGAAGCCCTCATCAAGAACTATCAGGCCGCCATCACCGCCGCGAAGACGGCGATGTTGGCTGTCCAGTAAGGCTGACGGAAATGACCTTGCCCGCTCTCGGCCCCGCGCTTCCGGAAATCATCCTGGCGCTCGGCGCCATCGCCATGGTGCTCTACGGCGCGATTCAGGGCGAGCGCTCGACGCGCACGCTCGAGATCGCGGCGCTCGCGCTGCTGGCGCTGGCGCTGGTGCTCGTCCTGCGCGGCGAGGGCAAGGTCGTCACTTTCAACGGCGCCTTCATTGCCGACGGTTTCTCCCGTTTCATGAAGGTGCTGACGCTGATCGGGGCTGCCGCCGCGATCGTGCTCTCGGCTGATTTCCTGCGCCGCGACGGCGCCATGCGCTTCGAATTCCCGATCCTCATCGTCCTCGCCACCATCGGCATGATGATGATGATCTCGGCCAACGACCTGATCGGGCTGTACGTCGGCCTGGAGCTGCAATCGCTCGCGTTGTACGTGGTCGCCGCCTTCGACCGCGACAATCCGCGCTCGACTGAAGCCGGCCTGAAGTACTTCGTCCTCGGCGCGCTGTCGTCTGGCATGCTGCTCTATGGTGCTTCGCTGGTCTATGGCTTCACTGGCACGGTGAACTATGCCGGCATCGCCGAGGCAGTGAAGGGTGGGCATCCCGGCATCGGGCTGATCATCGGCCTCGTCTTCGTCGCCGCCGGCGTCGCCTTCAAGATCTCTGCCGTGCCCTTCCATATGTGGACGCCCGACGTCTACGAGGGCGCACCGACCCCGGTCGCGGCCTTCTTCGCCTCGGCGCCGAAAATGGCGGCGATGGCGATGACCGTGCGCATCTTCGTCGGCGCCTTCCCGGGCGCGCTGCACGATTGGCAGCAGATCATCATCTTCATGGCGATCGCCTCGATGGCGCTCGGCGCCTTCGCCGCGATCGGCCAGAGCAACATCAAGCGACTGCTCGCCTATTCCTCGATCGCCAACATGGGCTATGCCCTGGTCGGCCTCGCTGCCGGCACGCCGGCCGGCGTCCAGGGCGTGATGACCTATATGGCGATCTACCTCGCCACCACGCTCGCCGCCTTCGCCTGCGTCTTGATGATGAACCGCAACGGCAAGCCGGTCGAGGAGATCGGCGAGCTCGCCGGACTGTCCCGCACCAATGGCTGGATGGCGTTTGCGATGTCGATGATGATGTTCTCGCTCGCCGGCATCCCGCCGCTCGCCGGCTTCTGGGCGAAGTGGTACGTCTTCCTCGCCGCGATCGAAGCCAAGCTCTACGTGCTCGCCGTCGTCGGCGTCGTCACCAGCGTCGTCGGTGCCTATTATTATCTGCGCATCGTCAAGGTGATCTACTTCGACGACGCCAAGCCGGCCTTCGACAAGGGCGATGTCGGCGTGCGCGGCGTCCTGCTGATCTCGGCACTGTTCGTCCTGGTTCTGTCCTTCATGCCGGCGCCGCTGTTCGATTCCGCGGCTGCGGCGGCGAAGTCGCTGTTCTGAGCGCTTAGGTGCTCGGCGAAACGGCGCGCGCCGCCGGCTATCGCCTGATCGTCCGCGACGAGGTCGCCTCCACCATGGAGGAGGCGAGGCGCGCACTGGGCGATGGCGACCCGGGACGGCTCTGGATCGTCGCGAGAAGCCAGAACGCCGGTCGCGGCCGGCATGGCCGACACTGGGGCTCGCCGCCTGGCAATCTCTACGCCAGCCTGCTCCTGGTTACACCTTGCGAACCGGCGCTCGCGCCGCAACTCGGTTTCGTTGCGGGGTTAGCCCTTCACGATGCCGCCGCGGCGGTAACCGGGCTGGCGGCTCCGACGCTGACCCTGAAATGGCCGAACGACCTGCTGCTCGGCGGCGCCAAGACCTCGGGCCTGCTGCTCGAGGGCGAGAACCGGGCAGGGCGCTTCAGCGTCGTCATCGGCCTCGGCATCAACATCGCCTCTTCGCCGGAGGGCACGCCCTATCCTGCGACGCATCTTTCAGCGCATGCCGCCGATGCAAGCGTCGAACGCCTGCTGGCGGCCCTCTCCGATGCCTGGCATCAGCGCTTCTCGGCCTGGTCCCTGCCGGGCGGTTTCGGCCCGATCCGCTCCGCCTGGCTGGAGCGTGCCGCCTATCTTGGTGAGAGCATCACCATGCGATTGCCGGAGGGGCCGGTCTCTGGCCGTTTCCTCGGCCTCGACGCCTCCGGGCGGCTGGAGCTCGAGACGGAAGGTGGCCGCCGCCTGATCGATGCCGGCGATCTCTATTTCGGTGGGGCGGCCAGTTCGGGTGCGCCGTCAGCGTGACGGTGATCCTCGTCCTGCCCGCTCCTGCCGCTATGGAGGCGGGTGGAAGGGCATGCTACGCCTGCCGCCGCTTCACCAGCCTCAGCATAGAATGTCAGGATAGCCAGTGACCCGTTCCAGCGACCAGCTCGTCTTCGTTCCGCTCGGCGGCCTTGGCGAGATCGGCATGAACGCGGCCCTCTACGGCTTCGGGCCGGAGAAGAAGCGCAAATGGATCCTGGTCGATTGCGGGCTTTCCTTCGCCGGGCCGGAAGCGCCGGGCGTCGACATCGTCCTGCCCGACCTGACCTATATCATCCAGGACAAGGCCAACCTGCTCGGCATCGTCATCACCCATGCCCATGAGGACCATATCGGCGCGCTCGCCGCGCTCTGGCCCTCGTTGCGCGTCCCGGTCTGGTGCACCCGCTTTGCCGCCGGCCTGCTGGCGACGCGGCGCCTGTCGGAACCGGGCGCGCCCAAGGTCGAGATGAACATCGTCGCCCAGGGCGGACGCTTCACACTCGGCCCCTTCGACATCGAGTTTGTGCCGGTCGCCCATTCGATCCCGGAATCGAACGCGCTCGCGATCCGCACTCCGGCCGGCCTCGTCGTCCATACAGGCGACTGGAAGATCGACCCGACGCCGCAAGTCGGCCTGCCGACCGATGAGAAGCGCCTGCGCGAGCTCGGCGAGGAGGGCGTGCTGGCACTGGTCTGCGACTCCACCAATGTGCTGCGCGACGGCATCAGTCCAAGCGAGGCCGATGTCGCCGCCAAGCTCAAGGAGCTCGTCGCCTCCGCTCCGAACCGCGTCGCCGTCACCACCTTCGCCTCAAACGTGGCGCGCCTGCGGGCGGTCGCCGAGGCTGCCATGGCCAATCAGCGTGAGGTGGTCGTCGTCGGCCGCGCCATGGATCGCGTGATCGACGTCGCCCGCGAATGTGGCTTTCTCGACGGCATCCCGGCCTTCCGCGGAGTCGATACCTATGGCTACCTGCCGCGCGACAAGGTCGTCGCACTCGTGACCGGCAGCCAGGGCGAGCCCCGCGCCGCGCTCTCGCGCATCGCCGCCGACGATCATCCCGAGATCGCGCTTTCGCCGGGTGACCGCGTGATCTTCTCCTCGCGCACCATTCCCGGCAACGAGAAGGCGGTCAGCGCCATCCTGAACAAGCTCGCGCGCGACGATATCGAGATCATCACCGATCGCACGCATCTCGTGCACGTATCCGGCCATCCCCGCCGCGAGGAGATGGCGCGGCTCTATGGCTGGCTGAAGCCGAAGATCGCGATTCCCGCCCATGGCGAGGATCTGCATCTGTCCGAGCACGCCACCTTCGCCCGCAGCCTCGGCGTCAAGCATGTGCTGCGTGCCGGCAATGGCGACGTGATCGCGATCACCGAAGACGGCGCCCGCAAGCTCTCGGAGGTCCAGCACGGCCGGCTCTACCAGGATGGCGCTCTCCTGGTCGGGGCGCTCGACCGCACCATTCCCGAGCGCCGCAAGCTATCCTTCGCCGGCGTGGTCTCGATCGCGGTCGCGCTCGATGAGAAGGGCGAGCTCGCCGGCGATCCCGAGATCGCCCTGGCCGGATTGCCGCTTGCGGCCAAGGACGGCACGCCGTTCGACGATATCGTCGCCGACGCGGTCGAGGACCTGATCGAGGGCATGCCCAAGTCCAAGCGCCGCGACCCGGAAGCGGTCCGCAATGCGCTCGAACGCGGCGTGCGCAGCGCCGTCAACGAGGAGTGGGGCAAGAAGCCGCTGGTGAATGCGCTGGTGATCACGGTGTAGGATCGGGCATATCGCCCGCTGCCTGGCGAGAGCGAACGGAGCCTTTGAATGATCGGACGCCTCAACCACGTCGCCATCGCCGTGAAGGATCTCGCCGCCTCGACCGCGCTCTATCGCGATACGCTCGGCGCCCGCGTCTCGCAGCCGCTGCCGCAGCCCGAGCACGGCGTCACCGTGGTCTTCGTCGAGTTGCCGAATACCAAGGTCGAGCTGCTCGAGCCGATGGGCGCGGACTCGCCCATCGCCAAATTTCTCGAGCGCAACGCCGACGGCGGCATCCATCACATCTGCTACGAGGTCGACGACATCCTCGCCGCGCGCGACCGGTTGAAGGCGCAGGGCGCGCGGGTACTGGGTTCGGGTGAGCCGCGTATCGGCGCCCATGGCAAGCCGGTGCTCTTCCTTCACCCCAAGGATTTCTGCGGCACGCTCGTCGAGCTGGAACAGGCCTGAGCGATGACGTCAGAGATCACATTCTTCGGCGAACCGGAGACCGGCTCGCCGCGCCCCTTCAGCCTCGCCACGCGCGCGGGTGGCCTCGTCTTCGTCTCCGGCCAATCGGCACCGCATGATCCCGCGAACGGCATCATCCGCGGTGCGACGCCCGGAGAGCAGGTGAGGCAGGCGCTTGCATATATCGCCGGCATCTTGGCCGAGGCCGGCTCCAGTCTCGATCGCGTCGTGCAGGTGACGATGCTGATCACCGATCCCAGCGACTACGCCGCCTGCAACGCCGAGTATGTGAAGCATTTTCCGAACGGCCTGCCGGCCCGGCATACCGCGCGCTTCGGCGTGCCGACCGAGGCCAGGGTCGCGTTCTCGTGCATCGCTCTGGCCGGTGAGGGCAGCGCATCATGACGATCGGCGGCGGTCTTGCGGTCTATTTCGTGATCTGGTGGACGGTGCTGTTCGTGACGCTGCCCTTCGGCGTGCGCAGCCAGGCCGAAAGTGGTGAGGTCGAGAAGGGGACTGATCCCGGCGCGCCAGTCCTGCCGGGTCTTGCCAAGAAAGCCGTGGCAACGACGATCCTCGCCGGCATCGTCTTCTGCATCGTCTGGTACGTCTGGAGCAATCTCGATATCTGAACGGCGTTCAGTACAACTCAGCGTATAGCTCAAAAACAAAAAGCAAGGCTTTCGCCTTGCCTTTGGAAGTCTGTTTTTTACCGCAGTATCGGCGCGCTATTATCGACGCGCACTCATATACCAGCGGCTGTTTGTTCCTCCCGAGACCTGGTCCGCGGCGCCCGGATAACGGTCGGGCGAGCCAGCGCTGAATTGATTAGCGGATCGCAATAATGTTGTCACCTGTTTAGGCAGGTCGAGATCGAACTTTTTGCAAAATTATTCCAATTTGCTCTTGTGCAGTGCAACATTGTTCGCCGCGCGCGATTCCACGCCTTGTTCCAGTCATAGGATGTCGCTACCTCGCTGCGTCAGATGCGCCGGGCCGTTCCGGCGGTCAGGAGAGATTCCGATGCTTCGCACCACGCTCGCCGCTTTGGCGCTTTCCGCTTCCGTCAGCCTGGCTCAGGCCCAGGCGCCAGCGCCGGCCAATCTTGATCCGCAGAACACCGTGGTGCTCGACACCAAGGACGGCCCGGTGACCATCCGCCTGCGGCCCGACCTTGCGCCCAAGCATGTCGAGCAGATCAAGGCGCTGACCAAGCGCGGCTTCTACAATGGTATCGTCTTCCACCGCGTCATCGACGGCTTCATGGCCCAGACCGGCGATCCGAAGGGCGATGGCACCGGCGGCTCCGACCTGCCGAACATCCCGGCCGAATTCACGCCGACGCCGTACAAGGTCGGCTCGCTCGGGATGGCCCGCTCGCAGAGCCCGAACTCGGCCAACTCGCAGTTCTTCATCTGCTTCGAGGGCTGCGGCTCGCTGACCGGCCAGTACACCCTGTTCGGCGAGGTCGTCTCCGGCATGGATGCCGTGCGCAAGATCAAGAAGGGCAGCAGCGCCAACAACGGTTCCGTGACTGGCCCTGACAAGATCATCCGCATGCGCCTGCTGGCCGACGCCAAGTAACTCATATGAGCGGTTCGCGCCTGCCTGCGCTCGCGCTCCTGCTGCTGGCTCTGGCCGGCGGCACGGCCCGTGCGCAGGACACGCGCGATCTCGGCCTGCCGCCGGCTTCCGGCTTCCAGAATCCCGTCCTGCCGCCGCCATCGGGTTCGCAGAACCCGGTGCTGCCGCCGCAATCGGGACAGCGTTATATGCCGGGCATCGGCGGCCCCTTCGGCGATGGCGCGCGCCGGCCGGCCCGGCCGCCGCAAACGCCTGGCATCGACAACGGGATCATCGGCACGGTCACTCCCGAGACGATCGGCCTCGGCGAGGAGACCGTCGACCGGCTCGACCAGGTCGGTCCGGCGCTGCGACGTTGCTGGCGGCCGCCGGCGCTCGATGCCGACAGCACCGGCGCCAAGGCGAGCGTCCGCTTCAGCCTGCGCCGGGACGGCAGCCTGTTCGGCCAGCCGCGCGTCACCTGGGAGATGCGGCGCGCGCCGCCTGGCCTGCGCGAGCGCTTCGGCAATTCGCTGATGCTGGCGGTGCGCGACTGCACGCCGATGAGGTTGTCGCCGGGCCTCGGAGGGAGTATCGCAGGCCGCCCGATTACAATCCGCTTCTTCGGCCGCGTGCCGACCAACGAAAGATCAGTCTGATGTCGCTCGACCCTGAGAACACCCTCGTCATGGAGACCACCAAGGGCCGCGTGGTGATCAAGCTGCGGCCGGATCTCGCTCCCAACCATGTCGAGCGCGTCAAGCTCCTTGCCCGCGAGGGCTTCTATGACGGCATCGTCTTCCACCGCGTCATCGACGGCTTCATGGCGCAGGTCGGCTGCCCGCACGGCACTGGCACCGGTGGTTCGAGCCATCCGGACCTCGCCCAGGAGTTCAACGCCGAGCCGCATGTCCGCGGTATCTGCTCGATGGCTCGCTCCCAGAACCCGAACTCGGCCAACAGCCAGTTCTTCATCGTCTTCGACGATGCCCGCTTCCTCGACAAGCAATACACCGCCTGGGGCCAGGTCGTGGAAGGCATGGAGAATGTCGACAAGATCAAGCGCGGCGAGCCGGTGCGCGATCCCGACTCCATCGTCTCGCTGAAGGTGCAGGCGGACGCCTGAGGCGTTCTCACGCTTCACAAACAGCGTCATCCCGGCTGGAGCGGCAATGCCGCGCAGAGCCGGGATCCATGCCTGAACAGCTCCGATATCCGCTCCGGCATGGATCCCGGGCCGACCTCCGGTCGCCCGGGATGACTTTTTTGGGATCGGCCCATGGACGTCGCCCTCTTCGACTTCGATCTGCCTGAAGAGCGCATCGCGCTGCGGCCAGTGAGCCCGCGCGATGCCGCAAGGCTGCTCGTAGTCCGCCCAGATGCGCCCGAACCGCTTGCGGACCGGGGCATCCGCGACCTCGTCGAACTGCTCCAGCCCGGCGACGCGCTGGTGCTGAACGATACCCGCGTCATCCCCTCGCGTCTGTGGGGGCGGCGTTATCGCGGCGAGGCTTCGGCCCGCATCGAGATCATGCTGCACAAGCGCGAGGCGGATGATCGCTGGCGCGCCTTCGCCCGCCCGGCCAAGAAGCTCAATGTCGGCGAGACGATCGTCTTCGACAGCGACGGCGCCGGCAATGCCTGCGAGCTCGCCCGACTTCAGGCCGAGGTCGAGGACAAGGGGGAGGGCGGCGATATCGGCCTGCGCTTCTCGCTGACCGGTCCTTATCTCGACGAGGCGATCGCGCGGCTCGGCGAATTGCCGCTGCCGCCCTATATCGCCGGCAAGCGGGCGACCGACGAGGCCGACGCCCGCGACTACCAGACGACCTATGCGCGGGAAGAAGGCGCCGTCGCCGCGCCGACGGCCGGACTGCATTTCACGCCGGAGCTGTTCGACGCGCTCGCGAAGCGCGGCGTCTCACGCCATTTCGTCACGCTGCATGTCGGCGCCGGCACGTTCCTGCCGGTCAAAGCCGACGATACCGACGAGCACCGCATGCATGCCGAATGGGGCACGGTCAGCGCCGCGACGGCCGAGGCGCTCAACGCCGTGCGTGCCGCCGGCGGCCGCATCGTCGCGGTCGGCACGACCTCGCTGCGCCTGCTCGAAAGCGCGACGGCTGAGGGCGGCGTGATCCGGCCGTTCTCGGGCGATACCGCGATTTTCATCACGCCGGGCTATCGCTTCCGCGCCGTCGACCTGCTGTTGACCAATTTCCACCTGCCGCGCTCGACGCTGTTCATGCTGGTCTCGGCCTTCAGCGGGCTCGCTTTGATGAAGCGCGCCTATGCCCACGCCATCGCCGAAGGCTATCGCTTCTATTCCTATGGCGATGGCAGCCTGCTGTTCCGGGACCAGAACCTGGCCTGAGTGCTATTTGGGGGGCAGCGGCGGCACGCCCTCCTGCCATTCGCCCCAGTTGCCGACGATGTGGTCGACGACGCGCGAGCCGACCGCCTCGACATTGGCGACCGTCTCGGCAAAGCCACCGGCCGTCTGGCCCGGCGCCGGGTCGAGATGCTGCAAGGTCGTCTCGTTCGGATTGCCCTGGTCGAAATTGACCGCGCCGCGCAGGCTGAGGATCCGGTCGGTGCCGAACTGCCGCTTGATCACCAGCGTGATCGCCGCCGCCTCCATCTCGGTGATGACATAGTCGTCGGCGCCGTAGAGCTTGGCCATGTACTGCGCCTCCTTCGACAGGCCGGGCCCGTGGAAGAAAGTGTCGCCGGTCATGTGCGTGCCGGTCTGGACGGAAGGGGCCGCCCGGGCGCGCTCCTCCGGATAGCGCTGGCGGTACTGCTTGGCGGAATCGGAATCCTGCAGGTTGACCCCAGAGCTCAGCCGCGTCGCCCAGCCGACCAGCGCCGGGTTGAGCTTGAAGACCCGGTACTCCTCATAGCCCTTGCGCGGTATGAACACCGGCTCGCCCGGCTTGCCCTCCTCCGGTGCCCAGCGATGGCCGAGATCGTAGTCGACCAGCCATGTACCCCAGGAGACGTCACCGATCGTACCGCGCGAGGGCGGCGTGCCGGCGACACCGGTGATGACGAAATAGGCTTGCGAGAAGTCGTAGTCCGGATCGAGCAGGATCGCCTGCATCGAGGACGAGGAATTGACCTTGCCCATGCCGAGCACCGCGCCGCAGACGCCGTCCTCGTTGCAATAGACCGGCTTCAATGCGCCGCGCGCCTCATGCGGCTGGCTCTTCTGCCAGTAGCGCTCATACCAATGCTGAAACTCGCCGGCCCGGTCGCCCGTATTGGCGCCGATCTCGAACATCGAGGCGACGAAGACCTTGACCTTCGTCGGCGCTGCTTCGGCCGTGTCGCCGGCTCCGAACGAGGCGAGGGCGAAGAGGGCTGCTCCCAGCCCGGTGGCGATCCGGTTCATGGCGATCTCCTTGCCGCTGCCTGATGGAAGCCGCGCAAGCAAGGTGCCTGCCATGGACCGCCCGATCAAGCATCGGCTTCGGGCGGGGCGCTCATCGGAATCGGCTTGATCACGTCGATCAGCACGCCGCTCGGATCGGCGGTGATGAAATGGCGCTGGCCGAACCACTCGTCGCGCAGTTCTTGCAGAATCGGCAGGCCGGCTGTCTTGAGGCGGGCATATTCGGCATCGGCATCCTCGACCTCGAAGTTCAGGATCAGTCCGCTGATACGCCCGCGGCCGGGGAGGGGAACAGTGTCATGGCTGCCATCCAGCACTGCCAGCGTGACCCGCTCGTCGACCGACGACTGCAGGTGGACATACCAGTCGGCCTCGAACAGGGCCTGGAAGCCGAAATGAGCGATATAGAAGGCGGCGGTCTCGGCGACCTTCTCGGTCATGATCACCGGGTAATAGCTCGTGACTTTCATGGGCTTGCTTGCCTCTCTTCATAAACATACAATCTGCATGTTTTTGTGAATTAACATACAGGCTGCACGTATGCAAGAAACCGCGCGCCGATCCAACAAGGATCGTTCCGACACCACCCGCGCTGCGCTGATCGCGGCGGGACGTCAGCTCTTCATCAGCCGCGGCTATGCCGAGACCGGCACGCCCGAGCTGGTCGCGGAGGCGGGCGTGACACGCGGCGCGCTCTATCATCACTTCGCCGACAAAAGAGCTCTGTTCCGCGCCGTGGTCGAGGCCGAGTCGGCAGCGGTCGCGCACGAGATCGAGAGCGCCGCGCGGCCTGGGCTCGCCCCTTTGAAGGCGCTCAGCAAGGGCGGTGCGGCATTCCTGGAGGCGATGCAGGTACCGGGCAGGACCCAGCTGCTGCTGATCGATGCCGCTGCTGTGCTCGGCCGCGAAGAGCTCGACGCCATCGACGCCCGCCATGGCGGGCGGACCTTGCAGGAAGGTCTCGCAGCAGCGATGCAAGTCGGGGCACTGCCGCCCTTGCCGCTGGCGTCGACCGCGCAGCTGCTCGGCGCGGCTTACGACCGTGCGGCGCTCGCCGTTGCAGCTGGAGCCGATCCCGGCGAATGGCACAAGCTCATCGACCGCGTGCTCGCCGGACTGGCTTCGCCTGGCGCAGCGCCGCGATAGACGTGCGGTGGCGGCCATGTCTGGCCGTTCCGGCTCGCATTCCGCCGGCAAAGGTGCTACCCGGCAGGCTGGAGCATGTTCCGCAAAAGTGAGGACCACTTTTGGGATCAGAACCTGCTGAGCTTTTTTAGCTTTGCGCGAATTCCGTTCGTTGGGCCGATCGCGGTCGAACGGAAAGCGCGCGAAGAGCAGTTTGAGGCGTCATGTCCGATATTTTCCGCGAAATCGATGAGGAGGTTCGCCGCGACAAGGCGACCGCCGTCTTCAAGAAGTATGGCAATGTCTTCATCGCCATCGCCGTGCTGGCTGTCGCCGGCGTCGGCGGCTGGCAGTTCTGGCAGCAGCAGGAGCGCAAGAAGGCCGAGGCCGTCGGCGCGAAGTTCGAGGCGGCGGTGCGCGCCTCGCGCGATAATGATGCCAGTGCGGCTGAAGCGACGCTGACCGAACTCGCCGCCAATGCGCCGGCAGGCTATCGTCTGCTGTCGCGTTTCCGCCTCGCGGCCGAGGTCGGCAAGCGTGACGGAGCCGCGGGCGCCACTGCCTTCGACGCGCTCGCCAACGATGCTTCGCTCGACCAGTACCATCGCGATCTGGCTCGCCTGCGCGCCGGCCTGCTGCGGGTCGACCTCATGCCTTACGCCGACTTGCGCAAGGAGCTCGAGCCGCTGACGACACCGACAGGTCTCTGGCGTCATTCAGCGCGTGAATTCCTCGGTATTTCCGCGCTCAAGGCCAACCTGTTCGAGGATGCCGGGCGGTGGTTCGATGCCATCGTCGCCGATCCACAGACGCCGCAGGTGCTGCGTCAGCGCGTCGAGCTCTATCTGACGTTGGTCCGCGGTGGGCCGGTAGCTATCAAGAATTGATTCCGGGTGCCGGTTGCTGCCGGCGGCTGCGCCCGGCACAACTGGACGGATCATGACTGCAATCATCGCCATCGTCGGCCGGCCCAATGTCGGCAAGTCGACCCTGTTCAACCGGCTCGTCGGCAAGAAGCTGGCGCTTGTCGACGACCAGCCCGGCGTCACCCGCGACCGACGCGAAGGCGAGGCCAGCCTCGGCCATCTGCGCTTCACGGTGATCGACACTGCCGGCCTTGAAGACGCGGACAAGGATTCGCTTGCGGGTCGCATGCGCGCCCAGACCGAAACCGCGATCGATCAGGCCGACGTCATCCTGTTCATGATCGATGCCAGGCTCGGCCTGACGCCGATGGACCAGCCTTTCGCCGACCTGGTGCGCCGCTCCGGCAAGCCCGTCATCCTGCTCGCCAACAAGGCCGAGGGGAACAAGGGCAAGGACGGCGTCATGGAAGCCTATTCGCTCGGCCTCGGCGATCCGGTGCCGTTCTCGGCCGAACATGGCGAGGGCACCTCCGACCTGTTGGAGGCGCTTGTCCCCTATGTCGCCGACGAGCCGGAGGAGGACGAGGAGGAGGCCTGGGCCGATGCGCCTGCCGCTGTCGCGGACGAGGAGGGCGAGGACCCCAACCGGCCGGTGCGCGTCACCATCATCGGCCGCCCGAATGCCGGCAAGTCGACGCTGGTCAACAAGATGATCGGCGAGGAGCGCCTGCTGACCGGCCCCGAGGCCGGCATTACCCGCGACACCATCTCGGTCGAATGGGAATGGCGCGGCCGCCCGGTAAAGCTGTTCGACACCGCCGGGATGAGGAAGCGCGCCCGCATCGACGAGAAGCTGGAAAAGCTTGCCGTGGCGGATTCGCTGCGCGCCATCCGCTTCGCCGAGGTCGTGGTGGTTCTGCTCGATGCGACCATCCCCTTCGAGAAGCAGGACCTGACGCTGGCCGACCTGACCGAGCGCGAGGGCCGCGCCGTCGTGATCGGCCTGAACAAATGGGACCTCGTTGCCGACAAGCAGGGCCTGCTCGCCGAGCTCAAGGAGAAGGCGCATCATCTGCTGGCGCAGATCCGCGGCGTCGAGATCGTGCCGCTCTCCGGGATCGCCGGTGACGGCATCGACCGGCTGATGCAGGCGGTGTTCCGCTCTTATGAGGTCTGGAACCGCCGCGTCTCCACCGCGAAGATCAATCGCTGGCTCGAAGGCGTGCTCTCGGCCCATCCGCCGCCAGCCGTCGCCGGTCGCCGGATCAAGATCCGCTATATGACGCAGGCCAAGGCGCGGCCGCCGACCTTCGCGCTGTTCGGCAACCAGCTCGACCACCTGCCGATCTCCTATATGCGCTATCTGACCAATAATCTGCGCGAGGCCTTCGAGCTGCCGGGCACGCCGGTCCGGCTCCATACCCGCGGCGGCGGCAACCCTTACGACAAGAGCAAGGGCTGATGCTGGAGACCGTCAGCGCGCTGTTCCTGCGCGCCGACGGGCGGGTGCTGCTGGGCCTGCGCGCCTCCTGGAAGCGCGCCTGGGCCGACCATTGGGACGCGATCGGCGGCCGGGTCGAGGCGGGCGAGGGGCTCGAAGCAGCGCTCATTCGCGAATGTCGCGAGGAGGTCGGGCTGACGCCGCTGACCTATCGGCTGATGCTTTCGGCTGAGGAACGCTTCCCCGAGCGCAACGGAGCGGCGCTCCACCACATCTATGTCGTCTCCGCCTGGGAGGGCGGCGAGGCGGAGAACCTGTCGGACGAGCATGTCCGGATCGGCTGGTTCTCGCTCGACGAGATGGCAGCTCTGCCGAACCTGACGGTACCCGACCTGATCGCGGTGGTGCGGGAATACGCGGCTGCGCTATGAGAGCCGCGTCATGCTCGGGCTTGACCCGAGCATCTCATGACGAGAAGGAGCCCTTATCGGCCAGAGATTCTCGGCTCTTCGCTACGCTCCGGCCGAGAATGACGGCGGTTCTACGCCGGCATCTGCGGCGTCAGCAGCTTGCCCTGCGGGAAGTCGAAGATCTTGCCGGTTTCGGTCCAACCCGGCGAGGCGATCTCGACCAGATGCGGCGCCAGGTCTTCCGGCGTCTTCAAGGTCATCGGGTCTTCGCCCGGCATCGCTTGGGCCCGCATCCGGGTGCGCAAGGGGCCGGGATTGACGAGCATGACCCGCAGATTGGTCGTGCGCGTCTCGTCGGCATAGCTGCGTGCCATCGCCTCGAGCGCCGCCTTGGACACCGCATACGGCCCCCAATAGGCGAGGCCCTTATGCGCCGCGCCGGAGGACAGGAAGATCGCCCGGCCGGATTCGGAGGCCTTGAGAGCCGGCTCGACCGATTTCAGCAGACGCCAGTTGGCGCTGACATTGATGTCGAAGACCTCGGCCCATTCCTTGGCGCTGACATGGGTCAGCGGCGCCAGCGGACCGAGGACGCCGGCATTGGCGAGCAGGACGTCGAGTCGGCCCCAGCGCTCCAGCACGGCAGGGCCCAGCTTTTCGACCGCGGCGGCATCAGCGAGGTCGGCTGGCACCAGCGTCGCGCTGCCGCCGAGCGTCCGGATCTCGTCGTCGAGCTCTTCGAGCGCGCCTGTAGTGCGCGCCAGGGCGATCACATGGGCGCCGGCCTGGGCAAAGGCGAGCGCCGCGGCGCGGCCGATCCCGCGCGACGCGCCGGTGACGAGCGCGATGCGCCCTTCCAGAGGCTTGGTCATCGAAATCCCGTCGAAAGGGTCAGCCGGCGGCCAGGAGCGAGATCTGCTGCTTGGCGCTCTCGCCGATGACATCGGTCAGCGAGGTCGGATAGTCGCCGGTGAAGCAATGGTCGGTGAACTGCGGCCGGGTCGCGTCGCGCTGCTCATGCCCCATCGCCTTATAGAGGCCGTCGACCGAGATGAAGGCGAGGGAATCGGCGCCGACGAACTGGCGCATCTCCTCGAGCGTATGGGTCGCGGCGAGCAACTTTGCCTGGTCGGGCGTATCGATGCCGTAATAGTCGGGATGGGTGATCGGCGGCGAGGAAATGCGGAAATGCACCTCGCGGGCGCCAGCCTCGCGCATCATCTTGACGATTTTCAGCGAGGTCGTGCCGCGCACGATCGAATCGTCGACCAGCACGATGCGCTTGCCTTCGACCACGCTGCGATTGGCCGAATGCTTCAGGCGCACGCCGAGCTCGCGCACCTTCTGCGTCGGCTCGATGAAGGTGCGGCCGACATAGTGGTTGCGGATGATGCCGAGCTCGAACGGGATGCCGCTCGCCTGGGCATAGCCGAGCGCGGCGGGAACGCCGGAATCGGGCACCGGCACGATCACATCGGCATCGGCCGGAGCTTCCGCCGCGAGATGCGCACCCATCGCCTTGCGGCGTTCATAGATGCTGCGGCCCTTCACGATCGAATCCGGCCGGGCGAAATAGATGTACTCGAAGATGCAGGGTCGTTCCGGCACGGGCGGGAAGGGCTTGTGGCTCTCGATGCCCTGCTCGGAGATGACGATGACCTCGCCATTCTCGATCTCGCGGACGAACTTGGCGCCGATGATGTCGAGAGCACAGGTCTCGGACGTCAGGATCGGGCAGCCGTTCAACTCGCCCAGCACCAGCGGGCGGATGCCGAGCGGATCGCGCGCGCCGACCAGCTTCTTGTTGGTGATGCCGACAAAGGCATAGGCGCCTTCGATCTGGCGCAGCGCGTCGATGAAGCGCTCGATGAACTTCGCTTTGCGGCTGCGCGCCACGAGATGCAGCAGCACCTCGGTGTCGGAGGTCGACTGGTAGATCGCACCGTCGCGCACCAGATTGCGCCGCAGCGTCAGCCCGTTGGTCAGGTTGCCGTTATGCGCCACCGCGAAGCCGCCACCGTGCAGCTCGGAGAAGAGCGGCTGGACGTTGCGCAGGATGGTTTCGCCGGTGGTCGAATAGCGGACGTGGCCGATCGCCTGCTTGCCCTTGAGCTTCTCGATCACGCTGGCATCGGAGAAGGCGTCGCCGACGAGGCCGAGCTGGCGCTCGGTATGGAAACGGTGGCCGTCGAAGGAGACGATGCCGGTCGCTTCCTGGCCGCGGTGCTGGAGCGCATGCAGGCCGAGCGCGGTCAGCGCTGCGGCGTCGGCATGACCGAAGATGCCGAAGACGCCGCACTCCTCGCGCAAACGATCGGCGTTCGGGTCGAACACGGCGTCGGCATCGTGGATCAGGCTCATCGCAGGCTCCATCGCGGCATTATACTCCAGTCAGGGCCGGCGTTGCGCCGGGGCGGGTCCCGCGCCGGTGGTGGCCGGAGCGGACGAATCGATCACGCGCTGCAGCGCCTGCCGATCGGTGGCAGGCGCCTGGGTGCGGCGCTGCGGATCGGCAGGGGGGCTGCCGGCCGGCGGGTTGGCGCCTGGCGTGCGCGGCTCTTCGGCGGGGGCCTCCGTGGGCTCTGAGCCGCCCTTCGACGGAATAAGCTTCTTGAAGAAGTCGGAATTCAGGTCCTGCGGCAGCATGGTCAGCAAGCTGCGCCCGGTTTCTTCGAGAAGCGGCTTGGCTCGGGCGTCCTTTGCCCAGGTCGGCAGGTTCTTGTCACCCATCAGGGTCATGAAGAACAGATAGCCGACGACGGCGAGCAGCAGGCCACGTGCGGCACCGAAGACGAAGCCGAGGGTGCGGTCGAGCGCGCCGATGCGCGAATCGAGCACGAAGTCCGAGATCCGCGCCGTGATCAGCGACACGACGATCAGCGTGCCCAGGAAGAGCGCGGCGATCACCGCGACCAGGGCTACGGTCTTGTTGGAGATGTACTGCTGCGCCAGCGGCAGCAGCTGCGGATGGAAGATCCAGGCGACGACCGCGGCGGCGGCCCAGGAGCCGATCGCCAGCACTTCGCGCGTCAGTCCGCGCACGGCTGCCAGCAAAGCCGAGATCAGCACCACGCCGATGACGACGAGATCGAGAATTGTCACAGGCATGTCAGGGCCGCTTCGCTGCAAATTCGGGGCCGGCACGCGTCAAATGGGTGGGCCGGGCGGATTTTGCTATACCCGCTCGCGTGCCGCGCGTCACCCATGCAGTCGGCTCATTTTGCACTGCGGCGAGAGCTGGCACCGATCAGGCTGTTCAGTCTGATCGGTGAATCCGTCTCTCCCTTGAGAATCGAGACCATTTTATCGATCAGCTTGCGCTGCAGGCTGGCGAGAGCGGGCTCTAGGCGCGCTCGCCGCAATCTCTGCTACGAGCTCGCCGACATGGCTCAGCCGCCGCAGCTTCAAGCCGTTGCCGTCACCGATATCGGCCCCTGCCGCAGGCAGCACCGCGCTCTCGAAACCGAGTTTCGCCGCTTCGCGCAGCCGCGCGGCTGCGACCGAGACCGGCCGGATCGCGCCCGAGAGCGCAATCTCGCCGAAATGGACCGCGCCCGAGGGCAGGATCGCCCCGGTCAGCGAGGAAATGAGCGCAGCTGCGACGGCGAGGTCCGCCGCCGGTTCGCCGACGCGCAGGCCGCCGGCGACGTTGAGATAGACGTCGTGCTGGCCGAGCTTCAGCCCGCCATGCGTCTCCAGCACCGCGAGCACCATGGCAAGGCGGCTATTCTCCCAACCGACCACGGCGCGGCGCGGTGTTCCTAGCGCACTCGGCGCCACCAGCGCCTGGATCTCGACCAGGACCGGCCTTGTGCCCTCGATGCTGGCGAGCACGGCCGCGCCCGGTGCGTCCTGATCACGACCGGCGAGGAAGAGGGCAGAGGGATTGCTGACCTCGGAAAGGCCGGCGCCGGTCATCTCGAAGACGCCGATCTCGTCGGTCGCGCCGAATCGGTTCTTCTGGCCGCGCAGGATTCGGAAGGCGTGCGCGCCTTCGCCTTCGAAGGACAGCACCGCGTCGACCATGTGCTCGACGACGCGCGGCCCAGCGATCTGGCCGTCCTTGGTGACATGGCCGACCAGGATCATGCAGGCGCCCGAGGTCTTGGCATAGCGAATCAGCGCCTGGGCCGAGCCGCGCACCTGCGTCACCGTGCCGGGCGCGCTCTCGACCTCTGAGGACCACATGGTCTGGATCGAATCGATCACGACGAGGGCAGGGCGCTCGCCTTGCCCGAGGGTGGCGATGATGTCTTCGATGTTAGTCTCGGCGGCAAGATCGACCGGCGCCTCGGCGAGGCCCATGCGCTGGGCTCTGAGACGGACCTGGCCGGTTGATTCCTCGCCCGAGACATAGACGACGCGACGGCCTGTCATCGCCATAGCGGCGCAGGCCTGCATCAGCAGCGTCGATTTGCCGATGCCGGGATCGCCGCCGATCAGGAGGACGGAGCCCGGCACGAAGCCGCCGCCGGTGACACGGTCGAGCTCAGCGATGCCGGAGACGATGCGCGGCGCGTCCTGCGTCTCGCCCTTCAGGCTTTCCAGCGCGAAAATGCGACCGCGCGCCCGTCCCCCGGAAGACGGACGGCCGCCGCCGGGGACCGGCGCGGCCTGTGCTTCCTCGGAAAGCGACGACCAGGTGCCGCAGGCATCGCATTTGCCCTGCCAGCGATGATAGACCGCGCCGCAGGCTTGGCAGATATAGGTCGGGCCGCGCTTGGCCATTATCCGAAGAACCTCTGCGTCTTTCCGGAGCTTCGCGTAGCGAAGAGCCCGGAACCCATGAACACAGGCCTGATTGGAAAAGCCAGAACGGGCTGAGCCTTGCTTCCAAAGCCTGTGTTCATGGGTTCCGGGCTCGCGGCTTTGCCGCGCCCCGGAATGACGGTGGAGAATTCAAGCAAAGCGCTACAGCCCGACATAGCGCCGCGCATGGCGGCGGCCTAGGCTGGTCAGGATCTCGTAGCCGATCGTCTTGGCGCCGGCGCCGACCGTCTCCAGGTCGAGTTCGCCACCGATCAGCGTCACAGGTGCGCCGCGCACGGCTGCATCGGCCGGCGCGTCGGAGACATCGACGATGATCAGGTCCATCGAGACTGTGCCGACGAAGGGGCAGCGCACGCCACCGACCAGTGCCGAGCCACCCTGCGAACGATCGGTCCAGCTGCCATTGCGCGGATAGCCGTCGGCATAGCCCAGACTGATGGTGGCGAGCTTGCGCCGCCCCTTCGCCGTCCAGGTGCCGTTATAGCCGACCTGGGTGCCCGCCTCGACTTCGCGCAGCTGTATGATCCGGGCTTCGAGCCCGACGACCGGCCGCATCGGGTTCGGCTTTCCGGGGGTCGGATTGCCGCCATAGAGCGCGTAGCCCGGCCGGGTGAGCTGATAGGAGGGGCAGTTCGGCAGGAAATGGCCAGAGGAATTCAGCAATGACGCCGGCACGCCGGGAAAGGCCGCGGCGATCTCGGCGAAGGCGGCGATCTGCCGGGCGTTGGCCGGATCGTCGACCACCTCGGAGGAGGCGAAATGGCTCATGACCAGTCCGATCCCGGCTGCGGCGATCACCCCGCTCTTCTCGCGCGCCAGGTCGAGCCCTTCGCCCGGCCAGAGTCCGAGGCGGTTCATGGCGGTGTCGACATGCAGCGCCGCCGGCCTGACCCTCGCGCCGCTCTGCCGGAAGCCGGCCCATTCGAGCAGCTCCTCATGCGAGCCCAGCACCGGCGAAAGATCGTGCTCGGCGAAAGTTCCGCCGGTCTCCGGCGCGAGACCGTTGAGCACGTAAATCGTCGCCTCCGGGGCGACGGCGCGGGCGCGCACCGCTTCTGACAGATGCGCGACGAAGAAGGTCTTGCAGCCGGCACTGGTGAGAGCGGTGACGGCAGGCTCGATGCCGATGCCATAGGCATTGGCCTTGACCACGGCGGACGCTTCCGTGCCGGCACGCTGCCGGAGCAGGCGCCAATTGGCGGCGAGCACGCCGAGATCGATGGTCAGCAAGGCGCCGTGACCGGCATTCTCGGGGGTGTCGAAGCTCGTCATAGGCGATCCGGCAGATGGGTTTCGTCGGCGCGGTCGGAGAAGCGGGTCACTTCCGCGTCGAACTGCAGGTTGACGGTTCCGGTCGGGCCATGGCGCTGTTTACCGATGATCAGCTCGGCGAGCCCGTGCGCCGTCTCCATATCGATCTGCCACTTGTTGTGCTCCTCGGTGCCGGGCCGCGGCTCCTTGACCTTGAGATAGTATTCCTCGCGATAGACGAACATCACCACGTCGGCGTCCTGCTCGATCGAGCCGGATTCACGCAGGTCCGAGAGCTGCGGGCGCTTGTCGTCGCGGTTTTCGACCTGGCGCGAGAGCTGCGAGAGCGCGATGATCGGGATGTTGAGCTCCTTGGCCAGCGCCTTCAGGCTGGTGGTGATCTCGGTCACCTCCTGTACGCGGTTCTCGCCCTTCTTGGCCGAGCCGGAGAGGAGCTGGAGGTAGTCGATGAACAGGACGTCGAGCCCTTTCTGCCGCTGCAGCCTTCGGGCGCGGGCGACGAGCTGGGCGATCGAGATGCCGCCGGTCTGGTCGATATAGAGCGGAAGCTTCTCGATCTGAGCGGCGACGTCTGTCAGCCGGGCGAAGTCGGCCTCGGTGATGCGCCCCTGCCTGATCTTGTAGGAGGAGATGCCCGACTGCTCGGCAACGATACGGGTAGCGAGTTGGTCGGCCGACATTTCGAGCGAGAAGAAGCCGACGATGGCGCCATCGACCGATTTGAGCGAGCCGTCATCCTGGCGTTCGCCGCGCCAGGCCTTGGCCATGTTGAAGGCGATGTTGGTGGCGAGCGAGGTCTTGCCCATGGCCGGGCGGCCGGCGAGCACGATCAGGTCGGAGCGCTGCAGGCCGCCCATGCGCTGGTCGAGGTCGCGCAGGCCGGACGAGATGCCCGAGAGGCCGCCGGCTCGCTGGAAGGCGCTTGCCGCCATGTCGATGGCGAGCCGGAGCGCTCCGTCGAATTTCTGGAAGCCGCCCTCGTAGCGGCCCTTCTCGGCCAGCGCATAGAGCTTGCGCTCGGCGTCTTCGATCTGCTCGCGCGGGGCCATCTCGACCGGCGCGTCATAGGCGACGTTGACCAGCTCCTCGCCGACGCCGATCAGCTGGCGGCGGATGGCGAGGTCGTAGACGGTTCGCCCGTAATCGCCGGCGTTGATGACGGTCGTTGCTTCGGCGGCGAGCCGGGCCAGATACTGGGACGCCGTGACGCCGCCGAGATCGATCTCACCCATGAAGGTCTTGAGCGTGATCGGCGTCGCGATCTTGCCGGCGCGGATCAGGCTCGCCGTCATCTCGAAGATGCGCCGGTGCAGCTCCTCGAAGAAATGGTCGGGCTGCAGGAAGTCCGAGACGCGGTAGAAGGCGTCATTGTTGACCAGGATCGCGCCCAGCAGCGCCTGCTCCGCCTCGATGTTGTGCGGCTGGACGCGGAAATTCGCCTCGCGGTTGGTGTCGAGGCGGGCGACGAGGGCGGTGGCGGTGGCCATAGCCTGCGAGCAATCTCTATGCGGTGAGTCGGGACAAGCTCAATCTAGCATTTGCCGGCGCTTGGCGAGTGTCAGTAGCGCAATCCACCCTAGTTCACAGGCGATACGAAAAGGGCGCCGTGTTGCCACGGCGCCCGTTGACTCTGGTAAGCGTCTGGAAGCGCTCAGCGGTCGTCGTTGTCGCCGGCTTCGGCCAGCGCTGCACCGACCTCGAGGCCGAGATCGTCGAGGTCGAACTCCTCGCGGGCCGTGACGTTCTCGCCGGCAGCCTGGCGCTGGGCTTCCTCGGCGGAGCGGGCGACGTTGACGGTCACAGTGACCGAGACTTCCGGATGCAGCACGACCGGGAGGGTGTGCAGGCCGAGCGTCTTGATCGGGGTGTTGAGCGTGACCTGGTTGCGGTCGACCGAGAAGCCTGCGGCGCTCAGCGCCTCGGCGATGTCGCGGGTCGAGACCGAGCCATAGAGCACGCCGGATTCGCCGGACTGGCGCAGTATCACGACCGACTGGCCGTTCAGGCTCTCGGCGACCGAAGCGGCCTCATGCTTCAGCTCGAGGTTGCGGGTCTCGAGCTGGGCGCGCTGGGTCTCGAAACGCTTCTTGTTCTCCTCGGTGGCGCGCAGCGCCTTGCCGCGGGCGAGCAGGAAATTGCGGGCATAGCCGTCGCGGACGCGCACGGTCTCGCCCATCTGGCCGAGTTTGGCGACGCGTTCGAGCAGGATCACTTCCATGGGTCTTCTCCTTCAGAGTTCGTAATCGAGGATCTTGGGCAGGCGTTGAATTCAGGCGGCAGGCGACGCCGGCGGCTTGCGCCGGCGAAGGTCGATCAGCGCGTCGGCGATGCCGAGCAGCGCGAGGAACGGGAAGACGGTGACCAGCATGATCACCAGCGCGAGATAGAGCGCGAACAGGGTCGGCGACCGCCAGGCCTTGCCGCGGCTGAGATCGTGCACGGCGGCGAGGCCGGCGAGACCAAAGGCAGCGATCAGCGCCCCGGCCAGGGCCGCTCCGGCGAGGCCGACGAAGCCGCCGACGAAGCTCAGCAGAATCCCGCCGACGAGCCCGGCCACGGCCATGGTCGGCAGGCGCGTCGAGGGAATTACAGGCCAAGGCCGCGGCAGCCGGCCCGAGAGCTGCACAGCCTTCGCCGCCAGCCAGAGATTGGCGACGATCATCGGCGCGAAGGAGGCGCCCGCAGCGACGGGCACCAGCATGGCGAGCTGTGCTGCGAGCTCGCCGGCATCGACGCCGGGCGGCAAGCGCACGACCGGGCTGATGCCTTCGCCGCCGGTGAACAGGAGCTGCAGCCCATGCGTCATCACGCGGCGATAAGTTTCGAAATCCGTGGAGATCGCGAGCGCGCCGCCGACCGTTACCAGCGTCGCGATGGCGGCGATCCAGACAAGCAGGCGCCCGAGCGGATACCATTCGCTGTTGCCGTTGCTGTCATCGCGGGCGAGCAAAACGAGATAGGCGATCCACCAGGCTGGCAACGCCGCGCCGATCGCGAAGGCGAGGCCGAGCGAGAGCTTGAGCACGACCGTGACGGCGAGCGTCCCGGCGGCGACCGCCACCAGCCCGGCGCGGTGGTTCCAGCCGAGCGCCGCGATGAAGACCGGGAGCGGCGCGACATAGGACAACAGCAGCGCCAGCGGCGATCCGGTGATCACCACTGTGAACAGAAGGGCTGAGACCAGCCCGGCGCCGATGCCGACGATAGGGAGCATATCCGTCCTGCTGTCCCGCTGCTCAAAAGGGCAGGGTGAGAGGCTATCGCCTCAACATACCAGACGGGTTTTCACCGCCTGGCGACCAAGTCATGTCAAATCGAAGACCCGGCGGCGCAGGACGCCGCCGGGGAAATCCTCATCCGCTCAGCGGATGACGTAAGGCAGCAGGCCGAGGAAGCGGGCGCGCTTGATCGCCTGGGCGAGCTCACGCTGCTTCTTGGCCGAGACGGCCGTGATGCGCGACGGCACGATCTTGCCGCGCTCGGAGATGTAGCGCGAAAGCAGGCGCACATCCTTGTAGTCGATCTTCGGCGCGCCCTCGCCCGAGAACGGGCAGGACTTGCGGCGACGGAAGAAGGGGCGGCGGGCGCCGGCAGATGCAGTCGACATGCTCAGGCCTCCCCAACGACGGCTTCGGTAGCTTCGTCTTCACGACGCGGGCGCTCGCGGCGCGGGCCGCGGTCACGGTCGAAACGGTCGCCGCCCGGGCCGCGATCGAAGCGATCGCTGCGCTCGTCGCGGTCGCGCTTCTGCAGCATGACCGACTGAGCTTCCTCGAGTTCCTCGACGCGGATGGTGATGAAGCGCAGCACGTCCTCGTTGATGCGCATCTGGCGCTCCATCTCGGCCACGGCGGCCGCAGGAGCGTTGATGTTCAGGAGCGAGTAGTGCGCCTTGCGGTTCTTCTTGATGCGATAGCCCAGCGACTTCACACCCCAGTACTCGACCTTGGGGACGGAACCGCCATTCGCCTCGATGATGCCCTTGAACTGCTCGACAAGGGCCTCGACCTGCTGCGCGCTGACATCTTGCCGCGCGAGCAGAACGTGCTCGTACAATGCCATAAGTGGCCTTTCTTCGTTCACCGGTTTCGTCCGACGCGGAGCCCTCCGAGCCCTGGATAAAGGCCCGACAGGATTTCTTCGAAGGCGGAGACACGGGACGGCGGCCCTCGAAGAACGAGGAGCCTGCGAAACGTTTCCCTGGAGGAATCGCCTCGCCGTCCGTTCAGCCTCCGGCCGAACAAACCGAGGCGGTCGTTACATCGTGACGGCGTGCCATGCAAGCTGAAAACATCGGAAAACGTCGATGCAAGTCGACTTTCGTCGCGCAACGCCTTGACTTGGTCGGCTGCACGGTGCGAGTGCGCCCAAACTTGTTAACCAAGCATTCTTTTCAGGACCATTGCGGCATGGCGACGGCTTTCATCTTTCCAGGGCAGGGTTCGCAGGCGGTCGGCATGGGCAAGGCGCTCGCCGAAGCCTTCCCGGTGGCGCGTGCCGTCTTCGACGAGGTCGATGCCGCGCTCGCGCAGAAGCTCTCTGCCCTGATGTGGGAAGGCCCGGCCGAGGAATTGACTCTGACGGCCAACGCACAGCCCGCCCTGATGGCCGTTAGTCTCGCCGCGACCCGTGTGCTCGAGGCTGAAGCCGGGCTCTCCTTGAAGAACGATGCCGCCTTCGTCGCCGGCCATTCGCTCGGCGAGTATTCGGCGCTGGCCGCGGCCGGCACCTTCTCGATCGGCGACGCGGCCCGGTTGCTGCGCATCCGCGGCGACGCCATGCAGAAGGCTGTGCCTGCCGGTGAGGGGGCGATGGCGGCATTGCTCGGTGTCGAACTCGACCAGGCCCGCGCGATCGCAGCCGATGCCGCCGAGGGCCAGGTTTGCCAGGTGGCCAATGATAATGGTGGCGGCCAGGTCGTGCTTTCGGGCGCCAAGGCAGCGGTCGAGCGAGCGATTGCGCTGGCCGGCGAACGCGGCGTGCGCCGTGCCATGCTGCTGCCGGTCTCCGCGCCCTTCCATTGCGCGCTGATGCAGCCGGCGGCCGAAGCGATGCAGGCAGCACTCGCCGAGGTCACCATGCAGGCTCCGGTCGTGCCGGTGATGGCCAATGTCGGCGCGGCTCCGCTCAGCGATCCGGCCGCGATCCGCGCCTCGCTGGTGGCGCAGGTTACTGGTACCGTACGCTGGCGCGAATGCGTCGAGGCGATGGCGGCTGGCGGCGTGAGCCAGTTCTACGAGGTCGGCTCAGGCAAGGTGCTCGCCGGCCTGGTCAAGCGCATCGCCGCGGGAACTGCGGCGGCGTCGATCGGATCTCCGGACGACATCGCCGCGTATAAGGCCCAGAAGGGCTAAACGGCGCAAAAGCCGGACAAGGGAGGCACTATGCTCGATCTGACGGGAAAGAAGGCGCTGGTCACCGGCGCCACCGGCGGCCTCGGCGGCGCCATTGCGCGGCGGCTTCATGCCCAGGGCGCGACGGTCGCCCTGTCCGGTACGCGGGTCGAGGCGCTGGAGGCACTGGCGAAAGAGCTGGGCGAGCGGGTCGAAATCACGCCTTGTGACCTGTCCAACCGCGAATCGGTCGAGGCGCTGGTGCCGGCGGCCGAAGCCAAGCTCGGCGGGCTCGACATCCTCGTCAACAATGCCGGCGTGACCCGCGACAACCTCTTCATGCGCCTGAAGGACGAGGACTGGGATTTCGTCCTAGCCGTCAATCTGACCGCGGCCTTCCGGCTCTCGCGCGCGGCCGTGAAGAGCATGATGCGCCGACGCTATGGCCGCATCGTCTCGATCGGCTCCGTTGTGGGCACGAGCGGCAATCCGGGGCAGGGCAACTACGCCGCCTCCAAAGCCGGCCTGATCGGCATGTCGAAGTCGCTGGCGGCGGAGGTGGCGAGCCGCAACATCACCGTCAACGTCGTCGCGCCAGGCTTCATCGAGTCGCCGATGACAGAAGTGCTGAACGAGAAGCAGCGCGAGGGTATTCTCGCCGACGTTCCGATGGGCCGGCTCGGGCAGGGAGCGGACGTTGCAGCTGCCGTTGCCTATCTCGCCAGCGACGAGGCCGGTTACGTCACCGGGCAGACCCTGCACGTCAACGGCGGAATGGCAATGATCTGAGCTGGTTAGCTTTGTCTTTTCACTCGTCTGAAGGTATGGGCTACGCTCTCGCCAGCCTATTACGAGTATGTTAATGACCCAGCCGGCCAAGCGCCGATCGGCACTCTTGGGACTTGACGCCGGCCCGGTTGTTGCGTTTGTGCAGCCATGAACTCCCGGCATGGTTCGCCGTCAGGCGAAGGTCCGAGCCGGGAAATCAGTTTTCCACCCACGCGTCGCTTTCAGCGGTGTGTTTTCGAAGTTTGAGGGAAAGACCCATGAGCGATGTCGCCGAGCGCGTGAAGAAGATCGTGATCGAGCACCTCGGCGTTGAGCCGGAGAAGGTTGTCGAAGGCGCCAATTTCATCGAGGACCTCGGTGCGGACAGCCTCGACACCGTCGAGCTGGTCATGGCATTCGAGGAAGAGTTCGGCGTCGAGATTCCCGACGACGCGGCCGAGACGATCGTGACCGTCGGCGACGCGGTCAAGTTCCTGTCGAAGTCGGCCTGACAAAGGCTTGGTCCCGGCGCGCTGGAGCCGGATGATTTCAGTTGGAATTGCAAGGCGATTCCAACTGAAATCTGAATCCGTCTCTCATCAAAAGTGGGAGCAGGATTCATGCGAAAAACCGGTTTCCACTTTTTCGCATCCTGCTCCAGCGCGCCGAGGCTGAATTGAGGAAGACCGATGCGACGTGTCGTCGTCACCGGACTGGGGATGGTGACCCCGCTTGCTTGCGGGGTCGAGCCGAGCTGGTCGCGCATTCTGGCTGGCGAAAGCGGCGCCGGCCCGATCACCACTTTCGATGTGTCCGACCTGCCGGCGCAGATCGCTTGCACTGTTTCGCGCGGCGACGGCTCGAACGGTACCTTCAATCCCGATGAGTGGATGGAGCCGAAAGAGCAGCGCAAGGTCGATGATTTCATCATCTTCGCCATGGCTGCGGCGACGCAGGCGCTGCGGGATTCCGGCTGGAAGCCCGAGAGCTACGAAGACCAGATCGCGACCGGCGTCGCCATCGGTTCCGGTATCGGCGGGCTGGGCGGCATCTACGAGGCCTCGCTGCTGCTGAAGGAACGCGGCCCGCGCCGCCTCTCGCCCTTCTTCATCCCCGGCCGCCTCAGCAATCTGGCCGCCGGCTACGTCTCGATCGAGCATGGCCTGAAGGGGCCGAACCACGCGGTCGTCACCGCCTGTTCGACCGGCGCACATGCCATTGGCGATGCGGCCCGTATGGTCGCGCTCGGCGATGCCGAGGTCATGTTGGCGGGCGGTGCCGAATCCGCCGTCAACCGCATCGGTATCGCCGGATTCTGCGCCTGCCGGGCCCTGTCGACCGGCTTCAACGAGACACCCGAGAAGGCATCGCGCCCCTATGACAGGGATCGCGACGGCTTCGTCATGGGCGAAGGCGCCGGTGTCGTGGTGCTCGAGGAACTCGAGCACGCCAAGGAGCGCGGCGCTCGAATCTATGCCGAGATCGTCGGCTACGGCATGTCGGGCGATGCCTATCACATCACTTCTCCCTCCGAGGATGGCGACGGCGCCTATCGCTGCATGCAGGCGGCGCTGAAGCGGGCTGGCCTGCGCGCCTCGGATGTCGACTATATCAACGCCCATGGCACCTCGACCCAGGTCGGTGACGAGATCGAACTGCGCGCCGTCGAGCGCCTGCTCGCCAACGCCCCGACTCGGCCGGCCATGTCCTCGACCAAATCGGCGACCGGTCATCTGCTCGGCGCGGCCGGCGCGATCGAGGCGATCTTCTCGATCCTGGCCATCCGCGACCAGATCGTGCCGCCGACGATCAACCTCGACAACCCCTCCGTCGAGACCGAGCTCGATCTCGTGCCGCACAAGGCCAAGAAGCGGAAGGTCGACATCGCTCTGTCGAACTCGTTCGGTTTCGGCGGGACCAACGCCTCGCTGGTGATGCGCCGCTTCGCCGACTGACGACAAGCGCGCTTTCGCCACAATTTTCGCTAGCCTGTCGCCGCTGTCGTGCCAGTATGCGGCCGGCATTGCCACTAGAGCCGGATCCGATCAGATTGGGATCAATCTGATCGGTGAATCCGTCTCTCACTTTGAGTTTAGAGACCGTTTTACCGATCAGCTTGCGGTGCAAGCTGATCGGAACGGGCTCTAGATCGGATCGACGCCGGCATTGCCGGTCGCGATGTCAGGGAATCGGGCGAAAGCATCATGAGTCAGCCGCCTCGCGTCGCGCCGAGGAGTCCAAACGAGGCGTTGAAGCCTGTCGCGCCGCCGGCCCCGCCGCCGAAGGCGCGCAAGCGGCGGCGTTCGCCCTTTATCGCCCTGCTCAGTGGGCTTTTCACGACGACCCTCATCCTCGCCGGCGCTGTCGGCGGCGGCATTGTCTATCTCGACGGCCGCAGCAAGGCCCCGGGACCGCTCGCCACTGATCGTGTCCTGATCATCCCGA
Source organism: Allobosea sp. LjRoot90 (assembly GCF_964254315.1). NCBI lineage: Bacteria > Pseudomonadati > Pseudomonadota > Alphaproteobacteria > Hyphomicrobiales > Alloboseaceae > Allobosea > Allobosea sp. LjRoot90. Next base: position 996,848 of record NZ_CAXUTF020000001.1, on the reverse strand, counting down.
AGGAAAACGGGGTGACGGAGATTGCCGAGCTGCTGCAGCGCGAGGGGATGATCGAGCACCCTTGGGCCTTCAAGGTCGCGGCATTCACCTCGGGCAAGGCCGCCAGCCTGAAGGCCGGCGAATACCTGTTCAAGGCGCGCGCCAGCCAGAGAGAGATTCTCGACGTCATCGCCGAGGGCAAGGCGGTCGAGCATTCGATCACCGTTCCCGAGGGCCTGACCAGCGAGCAGATCATCGCCCGTCTGCAGCAGAATGACCTCCTTACTGGCGACGTCATCCAGGTGCCGCGCGAAGGACAGATCCTACCGGACACCTACAAGTTCCAGCGCGGCTCGACGCGTCAGGCCATCGTTAACCGGATGACGCGCGACCAGAGCCGCATCCTCAACGAGGTCTGGGCCAAGCGCCCGGCCGACCTGCCGATCAAGACGCCGCAGGAACTGGTGATCCTCGCCTCGATCGTCGAGAAGGAGACCGGCCGTGCCGACGAGCGGCCGCGCGTCGCCGGCGTCTTCATCAACCGGATGAACCGCAAGATGAAGCTGCAATCCGACCCGACGATCGTCTACGGCCTCGTCGGCGGCAAGGGCACGCTCGGCCGCGGAATTACGCGCCCCGAGATCACCCAAGCGACGCCCTACAACACCTATGTGATCGAAGGCCTGCCGCCAGGACCGATCGCCAATCCGGGCCGCGCGGCGCTGGAGGCGGTGGTCAATCATTCGCGGACCAAGGACCTCTACTTCGTCGCGGACGGCAGCGGCGGGCACGCTTTCGCCGAGAGTCTGGAGCAGCATAACCGCAACGTCGCGCGCTGGCGCCAGGTCGAGTCGGCGCGCCGCGAGTCCGGCCGCCCTGCCGTCGACGGTGGCGTCGACCGGGCCGAGCCGCCACCGGCGACCGACCAGCGCACCGAGGCACCTGCCGCTACCCGGCAGCAGGATAGCCAGGCTGCGACGGCGCCTGATCAGGCCCAGCCGGAGAGCTTCCCGGTTCCGGGCAACCGCCGCGCGGCCGCCGGCCAGCCGGTGCAGGCCGGCGCGACAGCGGGGCCGGCCGGGACGCGGGCCCGCGCTTTCGACGCATCCGAAGGCACCACCCGGGATCCGCTGCTGAACAAGACCTTCGACCTCAACAGCCCCAAGCAGGTGCCGCCGCTGAAGCCCTGACGCGCTTCGGGACGATGCGCGAGGGACAATCAGGTGCGTGGAGCGTTCAGAGCTGCAGCACTGCTGGCGCGGGACCGGTTTCGCGCCAAAGCGAGAGCGAGTTCGGCCAGGGCACAGGCGAGGACGAGCACGAGGAAGATCTGCGTGCCCCAATGGACGATCAGCCAGCCGCCGATCGCCGGGAAGCCGAAAACTCCGATAAAGTATGACACGGCGAACCATGTCAGAGCGCCGTTGCGGTGAGCTTCTGGCGCATCGTTGACGACCTGGGTCTGAATGACGGTGTAGACCAGCCCATAGCCGAGCCCTAGCAGGATGCCGCTGACGACCTGAACCGGCGCGCCATAGCCGATGGCGAAGTAGACCAGAACGCCGGCCGACATCAGGACGAGCAACAGGACCGACATCCGATTGCCGTCGGCGCGGTTGATTGCGGGCGCGAGCGTGAAGCGCGCAACGACGACCACGAGTGCGTAGGTGGTGAAATACAGACTGGCGTCGAGGCCGCTGCCGCGCGCCAGCGAGCTTTGAAACGTCAGCATGCCCGTGAAGACACAAGCTCCTACTCCGACCATGAGGATTGGATAGATCGCCCTGGTGCTCGCCAGGGGAACGATCGATGACACCCAGTTTCTTGGCGCGCCGGTGCGGCCTGGGCGCGGCTGGGCTGGCCGAGGCGTCGTCAGCTCGAACGCCCACAAACAGGCCGCGGCGCAAACGCAACCGAGCGCGAGCAGGCGGAAGAGCGAGGCTGTCGACAAGCCGAGCGTGTCGACGAGAAACAGCGCCAGTGCCGGGCCGCCGCCGATACCGGCCATTTGAAACGCGCCGAAGCGCGTAAACCAGAAGCCGCGATCAAGATCGCTCACTCGCTCCGAAACCGCCATCGGAGCGGCCAGATAGAACATCCCCCAGCCGCAGCCGACCATGAAGCCGGCGATCACGATGGTACTGGAGAGCGAGGCGATACCGGCCAACAGCAGATATCCGGCGGCGACCAGAACGGCCCCGATGGCGGCGAGACGGGCACCGCCGAAGCGGGCGCTGACCCAGCCGATCAGGGGGACGCCGACAAAGGTGCCGACCATCGCGCCGGCGAGAGCCTTGCCTGTCTCGATCTCGCTGCCGCCGAGACTGCGGAAATGCTCCGTCAGCAAAAATGTCGCGCCATAGCCTGTCGCGGTCAGCAATGCGCCGACGAACAACAGGGCCACTCCGATTCCGCGCATGATCGTTCAACCTCCCAGGTCGCCTTCTTTGACTTTCAAGGCGTCGCATGGCGAAAGTGGTCGCTACTAGGCCCACTTTGAAGACAAAAATGGCAACCACTTTGCCCCAGCGAACGCTCGATTTGCCGATCGCATTGGATCCGGACATCCCCAATCAGGCATCACGGGTTCATGCTGCGCTGCGGGTTGCGATCATCGACGGTTATCTGAGCCCGGGGCTGAAGCTGCCCTCCAGCAGGGCGTTGGCCGAGCAATTGGGCGTGCCGCGCAATGCCATCGTTGCGGCCTATGAACAGCTCCTCAGCGACGGGCTGGCGAAGGCGCGGCGAGGCTCTGGCACCTATGTCGCAACAAAGCTGCCGGCGGCGCCCTCAGCCGTGGTACCCGCCCGGCTCGACGTCGAAACCCTTCCGAGCCGCGCCTTCGCCCTCGGGCGCACCCATGTCGATGGTAGCCTCCTGCGCCAGCTCGGCACGAGCGTACGCCGACATATCCTTGCCGCGAGCGCCGACCAGCTCGGCTATGGCGACCCACGCGGCAGCCTGCCGCTTCGAACCGAGATCGCCCGACACCTCGCGGCAAACCGCGGCATTCGTTGCGATCCAGGCTGCATCATGATCACCAGCGGCACGCAACAGGGCTTGCGCCTGTGCGCCGAAGCCCTGCTTTGCCCCGGCGATGCGATCTGGCTGGAGGAGCCAGGCTACTACGCAGCCCATGGCACCCTGCGCGCCGCCAAGATGCGATTGATCCCGGTGCCCGTCGATGGCGAAGGCATCAGGGTCGATGAGGGCCGAAAGCTCGCTCCGCTGGCGCGGGCCGCTTATGTAACCCCCTCGCATCAGTTTCCGACCGGCGTCACCATGAGCATGGCCCGGCGGGTGGCGCTGCTGGACTGGGCGAATGCGGCGCAGGCCTGGATCATCGAAGACGATTACGACAGCGAGTTCCGCTATGCCGGGCCGCCCCTTACGGCGCTGGCCGGGCTTGGCGGAGAGCGGGTAATCTATAGCGGCACCTTCTCGAAGATGCTGTTTCCCTCCTTGCGCCTTGCCTATCTCGTCCTGCCTCCGGCGGTTGCCGAGCGGGTGATAAGGGCCAGGAGCGCGGCCGATCGATTTCCATCCGCTTTCCTGTCGGATGCCGTGGCCGAACTGATGTCCAGCGGTGCGTTTGCCGCACATCTTCGGCGAGCCCGCCTGCGTTATCGTCAAGCTCGTGAAACCGTTGCATCCGTCCTGGCAGAGGCGGGGCGTGGCCGGCTGCGCATCGTCGTGCCGCCGCAGGGCCTGCACATGGTCGCCTATCTCCCGGCCGGCCTCCCCATCGATGCTGGCATCCGCATCCGGGCGATGGCGGCGGTCGAGACAAGATTGCTGTCCGAGGCCAGCCTGTCCCCAAGCACGACGGAGGGCTTCATTCTCGGCTTCTCAGGGCATGACAGTCGCGATTTGACTGCAGCCGCAAGGCGGCTTGGCGAGGCAGCCGACGCTTATATGGCGGGAAGCGGTGTGCTTGCCGACTGATCGGGGGCAGAGAGGCATTCTGTTCCCAGATTTGCTGTGCCGGCAGCTTGCGACCGGCGCAGCGCCTCTCTACGGTCCCGCCGCATTCCAGAAGGGGTTATGAGCGATATGGCGATCGAGAGCATGACGGGGTTCGCCCGGGTGGCCGGGACCATCGGCATGCATGCCTGGGCCTGGGAGGTCCGCAGTGTCAACGGCCGTGGGCTCGATGTCCGCGTCCGGGCGCCGACCGGCTTCGAGAGCTTCTCCGAAGCCGCCCGCAAGCAGTTCTCGGCCGCCTTTGCACGCGGCACCCTGCATGTCAGCCTCGCCATCACCAGCGAAGCTTCTGCTCCGCGCCCGCGCATCAATCAGGAAGCCCTCGCGGCCCTGATCGCGGCTACAAGCCAATTGAAGTTGCCCTCAGGCATCGCTCCGGCGACCCTTGATGGCCTGCTCGCGATCCGCGGCGTGGTCGAGGTTTCCGAGGAGAGCGGCGATGCACTCAGCGAGCTCGAAAAGCCGGTACTCGCTGCATTGGAGGGGACGATCGCGGCGCTGAAGCAGGCGAGGCTCGCCGAGGGACGGGCACTCGAGGCGATCCTTGCCGGCCATCTCGACACCATCGCCCGCCTGACGAGCGAAGCCGAGAACCACCCGGCCCGCAGTGTCGAGGCAGTCCGCACGCGGCTCGCGAACCAGGTCGCCGCGTTGATGGAGACCGGCAAGGCCTTCGAACCGCAGCGCCTACATCAGGAAGCTGCGCTGCTGGCGGTCAAGGCCGATATCCGCGAGGAGATCGACCGGCTCCACGCCCATGTCGCTGCGCTCCGCGACCTGCTCGCCCAGGGCGGGCCGATTGGCCGCAAGCTCGATTTCCTGGCGCAGGAGTTCGGTCGCGAGGCGTCGACGCTCTGTGCCAAGGCGGGCGATCCCGGCCTGTCGCGGATCGGGCTCGAATTGCGCACGACCGTCGACCAGCTGCGCGAGCAGGTCCAGAACGTGGAGTGATGGGGATGGCCGATCTCGCCCGCCCGGCCCGTCGCGGCCTTATGCTGATCCTGTCGTCGCCGTCCGGTGCCGGGAAGTCGACGCTGACCCGGACCTTGTCGCAGAAGGAAACCAATCTCGATCTCTCGATCTCGGTGACGACGCGCGGCAAGCGCCCCTCCGAGATCGACGGCGTCCATTATCGCTTCATCGATCGCGATGCCTTCGACCTGCTGCGCCAGCGCGATGAATTGCTGGAGTTGGCCGAGGTCCACGGCAATGGCTACGGCACGCCGCGCAAGCCCGTCGAGGAGGCCTTGAAGGCCGGCCGCGACGTGTTGTTCGACATCGACTACCAGGGCACCCAGCAGATCCTCGAGAAAGCACGCGAGGACGTCGTCGCGATCTTCATCCTGCCGCCTTCCATGGCCGAGCTGCGCTCGCGGCTGGTCCGGCGTGCCGAGGATGCGCCGGAGGTGATCACGCGCCGGCTCGACAATGCCCGCGATGAGATCGCGCGCTGGAGCGTCTATGACTACGTCATCGTCAATGACGATCTCGGCGCCGCCTATGAATCGGTTCGTTCGATCCTGGCGGCCGAGCGGCTGAAACGCAGTCGCGCAGTCGGCATGGCGGCCTTCGTCGAGACCCTGCTGGCCGAGAAGGTCGGCTGATCAGCTTTGCTGTGCCGACGCCAGCGCGTTGGCGAGCGCGACGAAGCCGCTGACCGACACTTCCTCGGCCCGCATGGTCGGCGATAGTCCGGCGGCTTCGATCATCGCCGCCGGATCGGCGAGCACGGCCTTGAGGCTTTGGCGCAGCATCTTCCGTCTCTGACCGAACGCGGCGAGCGTGACCCGTTCGAGCCGCCGCCGGTCGCACGGCTCAGGATGCTGCCGCGGCACCAGCTGGACGATCGAGGAGGTGATCTTGGGCTGCGGCACGAAGGCGGTCTTCGGCACGTCGAACAGGATCTTCGTCTCGCAGCGCCAGTTGGCGAGGACCGCGAGCCGGCCATAGGCGGCACGCTGTTCCGGCGTCGCGACGATGCGCTCGGCCACCTCGCGCTGGAACATCAGCGTCAGCGAGGTCCACCAGGGTGGCCAAGGGTCGGCGCTGAGCCAGCCGACCAGCAATGGCGTGCCGATATTGTAGGGTAGGTTGGCAACGATCCGAGCCTGGCTGCCGCCGAGCAGGCTCGAGAGATCGACGGCGAGCGCGTCGCCATCGACGACATCGAGCCGCCCCGGGTAATGAGCGGCGATCTCGGCCAGCGCCGGCATGCAGCGCCGGTCGCGCTCGATGGCGATGACGCGTCCCGCTCCGTTCGCAAGCAAGGCGCGGGTGAGACCCCCGGGGCCAGGACCGATCTCGACGATGGTCTTGCCGTCCAGCGGACCGGCGGACCGCGCGATCCGGCCGGTCAGGTTGAGGTCGAACAGAAAGTTCTGGCCGAGCGCTTTCTGCGCCATCAGCCCATGGCGCTCCACCACCTCGCGCAGCGGCGGCAACCCGTCGGGGGAGATGGTGCTCATGCGGGAGCCTTGCTTTCGGCTGCAGCCATGCGGGCCGCGAGCTTCAGCGCCGCGCACAGGCTGTCCGGTCGCGCTATGCCCTTGCCGGCAATGTCGAAGGCGGTGCCGTGATCCGGCGAGGTCCGGATGAAAGGCAGGCCGAGCGTGACGTTGACGCCCTCGTCGAAGGCGATCGTCTTGATCGGGATCAGCGCCTGGTCGTGATACATGCCGAGCGCCACGTCGTAGCCGGTACGGGCCCGGGCATGGAACAGCGTGTCGGCCGGATAGGGGCCGCTCGCGTCGATGCCGAGCCGTCGCAGCTGCTCGACAGCGGGAGCGATCACTGCCGCATCCTCCTTGCCGAGAGCGCCGCCTTCGCCCGCATGAGGGTTGAGGCCGCACAATGCCAGTCGAGGCCGGGTGATGCCGAAGCGGCGTTCGAGGTCGGTGGCCGCGATCCGGCCGGTCTCGACGATCAGCTCCGTCGTCAGCTGCCGCGGCACCGCCTCCAGCGGAATGTGGATGGTGACCGGAATGACGGCGAGCCCTTCCGACCAGATCATCATCACCGGTCGCGGTGTGGTCTCTCGGCCGCGACCTGCAAGCTCTGCCAGGAATTCGGTATGGCCGGGATGCTGGAAGCCGGCGGCGTAAAGCACGCTCTTGGCGATGGGGTTGGTGACGAGCGCGGCGGCTCGCCCGGCCCCGACGGCCTCGACGCCGCGCTCGATCGCTTCGATTACGCCGGCGGCATTGGCCGGATCGGGCGACCCGGATCGCGCTTGCGAGCGATTGTCGAGCTCGATCACGGGCAGGGCGGTCGCGAAGCAGGCTTCGGCCTCATCCCAGCTGACATTGCGCAACTGCACCTGGAGGCCGAGCCGCTCCGCCAATCCCGCTAGCGCCGTGGCACTGCCGAGATAAGCGAAGGGCGGAATGAAGCGTTCCTCACGCTGCCTCCAGGCGGCGAGCGCCAACTCCGGGCCGATCCCGGCGGGATCGCCCTGAGTCAGAGCAAGGAGACACCGGCTCAAGCGCAGCCCCATTCAGCGGCTTTGGAAAACGCCGGCAAGGGCGCCATCAATTGCTGGATGCGACACCGTCGCCGGAGCTGCTCGCACCCAGGTTCTGCGAGTAACTGATCTCGCCGAGCGTACGCAGTTCGAGGCGGAACATCACCGTCCGCGTGTCTTTCGTCGAGCCCGCCTGCCTGTCGGCATAGGACTGCGAATAGCTCACATCGAAGATCGTGCACTCGTCCTGATAACGCAGGCCGACCGAAGCCGCCGCGGTCTGGAACGGACCCGTGTTCGGATAGACCGGATTCGGGTTGCTCGCCGGGTTCGCCGTGTAGAGCGACAGCGCATCCCGATAGCGCTCGCGATCGTATTTGAACTTGTCGAGGTCGAACAGAACGCTGCCGCGCACGCTCCAGTACTGGGCGAACGAGACGGACTGGGTCAGGCTGAGACCCTCACGGCGCCGCGGGATGCCCAGGTCCGGTTGCGGCTCGTAGCGGCTGTAGCCGACCGTGGTCGACAGGAACTTGTAGTTGAATGCGGCGGAGGCGTCGATGCGCTGTGCTTCGAAGGTCGACTCGTCGAAACGTCCACCTGCCTGCAGCAGCAGGCCCTTGAACGGCTGCAGCTGCGCCTTGGCGACATAGTCGGAGCGGCGGGTGTCGAGGCCCGAGTTGAGGCCTGTATTCGCCAGGTCGCCGCTGGCGTAGGAATTACGGCCGCCGAGCTGGTAGGACTGTCCGACCAGGAGGTTGGCATAAGTTTCCTTGCCGAACGTGCCGCTGTAGCGCAGGCCGACATTGGCGCGGCTGCCACCCTCGACCCGGTCGTAGCCGGAGAACTTGTTCCATTCGAACAGATTGGTGTCGTCGAAGACGAGACTCTGCGAATCTTCGTTGGCGACGCGCAGGCTGTTCGTCTCGTTCGGGCGCGCCACGACCTGAGCGACCGGCTCTAGGATGTGCGTACCCCAGGAGGTCGAGGCGATGAACGGGAAACGGTACATCAGGCCGATCGCCGGCATGGCGCGGCCGAACACCTCGTCGGAGGTGTCGGCGATCGTGCTGACATTGGCGTTGGTGTAGCTCGTCGTGTTCGGGTTGAGCGAGAACACGTCGGCCCTGAGCGAGGCGTAGGGCGTCCAGACCTGGCCGATCGGATCGACGAAGTTGCGCCGCCAATCGACCTCGGCAGTGGCGCGCGCCATCGAACCGGCAAGGCCGGTCACGAGGCAGCGCCCCTTCTGATAGACCGCGCAGCCGTCGTATAGCGAATAACTCGGCGTGGTGATCAGGTAGCTCTTCTGGACCGGCAGCTCCTTGAAGGAGGCCGCCTCGCGCGTCAGGTGCGTCAGATTGACGGTGAACGACAGCTCGCCGCCGATCATGGACGGCTTGTGGATCCGCCGATTGTAGTCGACGACCGGCCCGACGACCGGCTGCTGCTTCTGCCAGTCGTAATAGGTCAGTGGCTGGAAATAGTAGCCGCGCATGTCGAACCAGGCGTTCGCCGTCTGGCCGTTGAGCGAAACGGTCGAGGTCGATTCCTGCAGATAGGTCGACGCAGTGATGCTCTCGCTGCGGATCCGGTAGTTCTTGAAGAAGAACCGGTCGGTTGCGGCCGCGACGTCCCAGCTGAAGTTCCAGCGCGGGTTGATGAACACCTTGCCGGAGCTCTCGACAGAGCCGCGGAACTCGTCGTCTCCCGCGCCAAACGGGCTCTTCAGGAAGGCTTCCTTCTCTTGCTGGAAGATGCCGGCGGCGCGGATGTTGTATGAGCCGTTGACGAAACGATGCCGCCACTCGACCTCGCCGAGCAGGCCCTGGCGCGAGAGATAGGTCGGCGTCACCGTCAGATCGTAGTTCGGCGCGAGATTGATGAAATAGGGCAGGCCGACGCCGTAGCCGAGTGCCGCGGTGTTGATGAACTTCGGCGCCAGGAGGCCGGTCTTGCGTTTGACTGTGGCGTCCGGTCCCGACATGTACGGGATATAGGCGATCGGGACGCCGGCGAATTCCAGCCGGGCCTCCTCGTAATAGATCATCTGCTCGGACTTCTTGTGGATGATCCGGGCAGCGCGCACCTGCCAGAACGGCGGGCGCTCGGGTTGATCGACGCAAGGCTCGCAGGCGGTGTAGATGCCCTTGTCGAAGACAAAGACCTCGCCGTCGGTACGCTCGGCGCGCGGCGCCGAGAAGCGGGTCTTGTCGGTGTTCACCACGCGTAGCGAATCGATGAATCCGTCGCGGAAGTCGTCGGTCAGGTTGAAGCGGTCGCCGGTGATCACCGTGCCGTTGGCTTCGGTGATGCGGGCATTGCCGGTCGCGACCACGCGCTTGCTCTGGCGGTCATAGACGACGCGGTCGGCCTCGATGGTGCGGCCCTGATAGAGAATCTGGACGTCGCCGACCGCGGAAACGGTGTTGTTGTCCTTGTCGTAGACGAGCTCGCGCGCGTCGACGACCATGCGCTCCTGCGGCTTGGCCGCCGGAGTTTGGGCATAGGCCAGGCTCGTCCAGCCGAGGACCGGGGCAAGCGTTGTCGCCAGCGCGGTCGCAGCCGCAAGCCGCGTGATGCGTCTTACGCCGGAAGCCATGAACTCAATCCAAAATTAACCATAGCCACCGTATTCTCAGCCGTCTTCCTGATGGAGGAGGGCGAGCGCGCCGAGCAGCGTGCCCACGATCGCGGGCAGCCAAGCGGCCACCGAGGCATTAACGATGCCCGATGAGCCCAATTCCTCAGATAACTGTGTCGCCACATAGAGCATGAACCCGGCCGCGACGCCACCTACCACCAATCTCGTCACACCACCAAACCGGAAAAATCTTAAGGAAACGGATGCCGCGACCAAGATCATGGCGATCAGCAGGAGCGGCCGTGCCTTGAGGGATTCATAGCGCAGTTCGTAGCGCGTCGTATCGAGCCCGGCCTTGCGGGTTCGGTCGAGCACCGCCGGCATCGACCAGAACCCGACAGAATCGGGCGGCGTGAAACTTTGTCGCACCTGGTCGGGCTCCAGCGTCGTCGCGACCAGATATGTCGAGTAGCTCTGTGGCTCTTCCGTGGCCGAAGTGACCCGAGCCTCCGACAATTCCCAGTAGCCACGATAGAGCACGGCCTGCTTGGCTTCGATGCGCTCGCTGAAGCCGCCATCGGGGGAGAAGGTGAAGAACGCGACCTGGGCGAGCCCCACGCCGTCCCCCAGCGCCGCGGCGGCGCGGATGATCGCCTGACCGTCCATGCTGCGCTGGCGGAGCCAGATTTCCTTGCCGCCGACGATCTGTCCTGTCCGGGCGAAGAGCGAGGCCTCGAGCGCGGTGGCGCGCTGCTTCAGCTCGGCGGCGACCGGATTGTAGATTCCGACCGAGACGAGGCCGACCGCGCCAGCGACCAGCGCCGCCGGCTGCAGGAACTGCCAGGCCGAGATCCCGACCGAGCGCGCGACGACCAGCTCCAGCTTCCGGCTGAGATTGAGCAGGGCGAACATGCCGCCGAACAGCACTGCGAACGGGAAGATCTGCTCGGCGACCGATGGCGCGCGGTAGAGCGCGAGCTGAATGATGCTCGGCGTCGTCGCAGTCGGGGAATCGCCGGCGCGCCGCATCAACTCGACGAAGTCGAGCGTTGCGATCAGGAAGAAGAAGGTGCCGAACACGCTCAGGATCGCGCGCAGGAAGCGCTGCGTCAGATAGCGGCCGAAAGTCTGGAACAGCAGCATCAGGCGCGCCGGAAACGTGCTGCGAGGGCAATGAAGGGCGCGATCAGCGGCTCCGTCAGCTGGTCGATGAGGACACGGGTTCGTGAACCGAAGCCGATGGCGAAGGCCGACAGGAGGATCGTTCCGATCGGCAGGATGTAGAGCAGCGCAGCCGCGAGGGGGGAGCGCACGCTGGCGGTCCAGGCGGCATAGGCGCCGATCCTGATGGCGCCGACCAGGAGGATGGCGATCTGGATCGCGGCGGCGCGGCCCTGGCGGGTGGTTCGCGCCTCGCCGAGAATGGCGAAGGCGACCAGCATGAAGGCAATCGGGTAGAGCGGCGCCGACAGGCGATTGTGCAGCTCTGCCCGGAAGCGGCCTTCCTGGAGCTTGTAGTAGGGTTCGTTCGGGTTCTGCGTCAGCAGCGCCCAGGTGGTGCGTTCGCGCGGCTTGTAGATGACCTTGTCGCCATCGCCGCTGCCGCCGGCGGCCCCGTCGGAATCGCCCGTCAACGCGGAGAGATTGAGCGCATAACGCTCGAACGAGATGATCGAGCTCGAGTTCTGGTTGCGGCTCTCGCGCTGGATCGTGCCCTTCTCCAGCATCAGGAAGCTGTTTCCGTCGGCCTCGGCCGACTGGCCGCGCTCGGCGATGTAGACGGCAGGCTGGTTGGGATCGCGTCGGTCCTGCATGAAGATGCCGAGCAGGGCGTGTCCCTGCTTCTCGCGATAATGGAAGGTGACGCCGGAATCGAGCGAGACGAACTGGCCTTCCTTGATCACGTTCGCGACGAAGTCGGCACGGATCAGGGTGATGAGGTCGCGCAGCGCCCGGAAACCGGCCGGCATCACCCCCAGCGATATCCAGCCGACCAAAGCGGAGGTTATCAGGGTCAGCACGATGAAGGGCCGCGTCAGCCGGCGCGGGGGGACGCCCGCGGCGTTCATCACGATCAGTTCGGAATCGCTGTTGAGCTTGTTGAGCGTGTAGAGCGTCGCCATGAACAAGGCGACCGGCGCGATACCGGCAATCAATGCCGGCAGCGAGAGCAGGGTCACGGTGAAGAAGATCATCACCGTCTGGCCCTTGCCGGTGATGAGGTCGACCTCGCGTAGCGCCTGCGTGACCCAGATCACGCTCGTCAGGCCAACCAGCAGAATCACTGCCGCACCGGCGGCGATCTTCAGGATGTAGCGGTCGAGAAGTCCGAAGCGCACGCGGTAACGATCCTGGGGCGGGAGTACTTTAGAGAAGGCGCTCCCCTTGGACGGCTCGCCTCGAACTCCCTATGGTATAGCTTCGATCATGGCGCAAACGGGAATCGTTTGTGGCCTTTGCGAGCCCCAACCTCGGTTGGCTCCTTCCGCCAGTCCTTCTCCCGCAACCCGTGAGCCTTCGATGTCGCAGCGCCTGAAGCTTGAGGTCAAAGCCCTGAACGCCATTGCCGGGGGGGATCTCGTCATCCTCGTCTCGGACAAGCTGGCGCCCCCCAAAGCGGCTGAGGATTGGATCGGTACGGGGGCTCATGCGCTGGTCGCGCGCGCCGCCTCAGCCGAGCGCTTCAAGGGCAAGGCGCTCTCCGGATTGACGCTGCTCGCGCCAGACGGCGCTGGTTACGAGCGCCTGATTCTGGTCGGAACCGGCCCGGCGGCCGAGCGAGACAAGCTCGATTTCGCCGCGCTCGGTGGCGCCATTGCCGGTAGGCTCGGTCATGGTCGCAGCGCCGAAGTTATCGCGGCGTTGCCCGAGAGCGAACTCTCGGCCGCTGAAATCGCCGAGATCGGGCTCGGCCTGCGGCTCAGGAGCTACATCTTCGATCGCTACAAGACCAAGAGCCGGGACAAGGATCAGTCCGAGCCCAAGAGCGTGACCTTGCGCGTCGACGACCCTGCCGCGGTCAAGAAGGCGCTGAAGGCGCGCGAAGCCATCGCCTATGGCGTCGAGCTCGCTCGCGATCTCGTGAACGAGCCGCCGAACGTGCTCTTTCCCGAGGAGTTCGCCGAGCGGGCCGGCAAGCTCGAGAAGCTCGGCGTCGAGGTCGAGATTCTCGACGAGAAGGAACTCAAGAAGATCGGCATGCGGGCGCTGCTCGGCGTCGGCCAGGGCTCGCATCGCGAGAGCTGCGTCGTGGTGATGCGCTGGAACGGCGGCGCCAAGGGCGACAAGCCGGTCGCCTTCGTCGGCAAGGGTGTGACCTTCGACACCGGCGGCATCTCGATCAAGCCGGCCGGCGGCATGGAGGACATGAAGGGCGACATGGCTGGCGCGGCTTGCGTCACCGGTCTGATGCAGGCGCTGGCGGCCCGCAAGGCGAAGGTCAACGCCATCGGCGTGATCGGGCTGGTCGAGAACATGCCGGACGGCAAGGCCCAGCGACCGGGCGACATCGTCACCTCGCTCTCGGGCCAGACCATCGAGATCATCAACACCGACGCCGAAGGCCGGCTCGTCCTCGCTGATGTGCTCTGGTACACGCAGGACCGCTTCAAGCCGGTCTTCATGGTCAATCTGGCGACCTTGACGGGCGCGATCCTGGTCGCGCTGGCGCAGGAGAATGCCGGGCTGTTTTCCAACAGCGACGAACTGGCGGAGCGGCTCGCCGCCGCCGGCAAGGCGACCGGCGAGACCGTCTGGCGCATGCCGCTCGGCGCGGCCTACGACAAGATGATCGATTCCAAGTTCGCCGACATGAAGAACTCGGCTGGCCGCCATGGTGGCTCGATCACCGCCGCGCAGTTCCTGCAGCGCCATGTCAACGACACGCCATGGGCGCATCTCGATATCGCAGGCACCGGCATGGGCTCGCCGAACAGCGAGACCAACCGGTCCTGGGGCTCGGGCTGGGGCGTGCGCCTGCTCGACCGGCTGGTGGCGGATCACTACGAGAGCTGATTCTAACTCTGAGCCGAGGCTCGCAAAGGATTGTGCTGGCTGCGTAATGGCCGAAGTCCTGTTCTATCATCTGCAGGGACGTCCGCTCGAGCAGGTCCTTCCGACCCTGCTTGAGCGCTCGCTCGCCCGTGGCTGGAAGGCCGTGGTTGAGTTGTCGAGCCGCGAGCGCCTTGCCGCGCTCGACGACAAGCTCTGGACCTATGCGGACGAATCCTTCCTGCCGCATGCGGCAGCATCCGAACCGGACGCCGCCGGCAATCCGATCGTTCTCACCACGGCCAATGACAACCCGAATGGCGCGCAAGTTCGCTTCTGTGTCGACGGCGTTCGCATTCCGGACGCATTGGACGCTTACGAGCGCGTCATCCTGATGTTCGATGGCGACGATCCCGATGCGCTCGCCTCGGCACGCGAAGACTGGAAAAAGCTGCGGACGCTCGGCGTTGCTGCCACTTATTGGCAGCAGGACGAGACTGGCCGCTGGGAGAAGAAAGCGTGAAAATTCCTGTTGCCTTGGCCTTGGCGGCTGCGCTCGCCGGCTGTTCCGTCGACATGGGCGGATTCTCTTTTGTATCCAATGAGCGCGGCACCCGAACCAGCAGCGCCACGGCGCGCGTCTCGACGCAGGAGGCGATGCTGACGCCGGAGGGCGAATGCAGCGCCGATGTCTCGCTCGACCCGGCAACCCGGCCACTGCCGAAGGAGATTGCTGTCGGCATCACAGAATGCGAGCTCGTCAGGCTCAAGGCCAAGCGGCCGACCGATGTGCTGATCGGCGACAATGGCAAGGGCCAGCGCGAGGTGCAGGTGCTCTATTCCGAGCCGGCCAATCGCGAGATCTACATGTTCACCGACAACCGCCTGAGCCGGATCGTGAAACCGGGGCAGCCTGAGCAGCAGGGCTGACGCCGAGCCGATTGGCTTGAGCCGACCTGGCCGCTGAATCCGTCTCTGACTCGCACATGGGACCGTTCGATCGATTGGCTTGCGCAGCAAGCCGATCGGAACGGACTCCGATGTCGAGGCGAAGTATCGAGATGAAAGTTCAGAAACGAGGACGGGTGCTGGTCGCCGGCATCATGCTTCTCGGCGCGTCGCTGGCGGCTGCGTCAGGGCCTGCGGTGGCGCAGGTGGTCGACTTCCGCTCATCCGATCGCGAGATGAACCGCGCGATCGCCCAGGCGCGGAAGACGCTGCCGGACTTCGTCGTGCTCTTTCGCACCGGGACGGGCGAGCGCCATGCCGTCAAGGTCGCAATTCCCTATGATGACGGCAACGCACGCGAGCATATCTGGATGGACCTGACGGCCGTCGAGGGCGATGTCTTCGTCGGCCGGATCGCGAACGATCCAGTCTATATCGACGGCTTGAGCAATGGCGACGCTTATCGCGCCCCGAGCGCCATGGTCAGCGACTGGAACTATAGGTCGGGTGGCCTGATGCATGGCAGCTACACCACCCGCATCGCGATGAAGAAGCTTTCGCCCGATCAGCTCAGGCGCCTCGACTTCAAGCTCGCGCCACTGCCCTGAAGCAGGCTCAGGCGCTCTCCAGCTCCTCGCTCAGCATCAGCCATTCCTCCTCGGCGGCGACCAGAGCCTCCGTCAGCTCGCCGCGCTGGCGTGAGAGCAGCAGCGCCTTGTCCGGCTCGCGCGAGAACGCGCCATTGGCGAGCGCGCCGTCGACCTTCTCGATCAGTCCGGTCAGCTTGGCGATACGGGCCTCCGCCAGGTTGAGCTTCTGCCGGAGTGGTCCGAGCGCTTGGCGCTTCGCCGCCGCGCCCTTGCGCTCCTCGGCCTTGCCCGCAGCTTCAGCCTCGGGCTTGCCGCGCTGCACCGGCTTCCCGCGGCCGAGCACGAAGTCGCGATAGTCGTCCATGTCGCCATCGAAGTTCGTCACCGTGCCGTCCCCGACCAGCCAGAGCCGGTCGGCGCAGGCCTCGATCAGGAAGCGGTCGTGGCTGACCAGGATGACCGCGCCGGGATAGTCGTTGATCGCCTTGACCAAAGCGGTGCGGCTGTCGATGTCGAGGTGGTTGGTCGGCTCGTCGAGGATGAGCAGATGCGGGCCGCCAAAGGTGGCGATCCCGAGCATCAGGCGCGCCTTCTCGCCGCCGGAGAGGTTCTTGACCGGGGTGTCGGCCTTGTTGGCGGGAAAACCGGTCTGAGCGGTGCGGGCCCGCACCCTGGCCTCGGGAGCGTCCGGCATCAGCTCGCGGATATGGCCGACGGGCGTGTCCTCCATGCGCAGCTCATCGAGCTGGTGCTGGGCGAAATAGGCCGTCTGCAGCTTCGACGAGCGCCGCATCTCACCCGAGAGCGGCGCAAGGCGCCCGCCGATCAGCTTGCAGAAGGTCGATTTGCCGTTGCCGTTGGACCCGAGCAACGCGATCCGGTCGTCCGGCGCCAGCGTCAGGTTGAGCCGCGACAGCACCTTGCGTTCGCCATAGCCGGCGCTGGCGCCCTCCAGCACGACCATCGGGGGCGACAGCGGCCGCTCGGGGGCGGGGAAGTTGAAGGGCTGGACATCGCGGTCCTGGACGACCGCGATCTCCTGCATCTTCTCCAGCCGCTTGACGCGCGACTGGGCCTGGCTGGCCTTCGAGGCCTTGGCCTTGAAGCGGTCGACGAAGGATTGCAGGTGCTTGCGCTCGGCGTCCTGCTTCTCGCGTGCCTTGGCGAGATGGGCCTGTTTCTCGGCCCTGAGCTTCTCGAAATCGCTGTAGCCGCCGCGATAGATCGTCAGCTTGCCCTGGTCGAGATGCAGGATGTGGTCGACGCAGGTGTCGAGCAGTTCGCGGTCATGGCTAACGACGAGGACAGTGTGCGGATAGCGCTCGAGATAGTCGTAGAGCCAGAGCGTGCCTTCGAGGTCGAGATAGTTGGTCGGCTCGTCGAGCAGCAGCAGGTCGGGCTCTGAGAACAGCACGGCGGCGAGCGCCACGCGCATGCGCCAACCGCCGGAGAAATCGGAGCAGGGCCGCTGCTGCGCCGCCTCGTCGAAGCCGAGCCCGTGCAGCACGGTCGCAGCACGCGCCGGTGCGGAATGGGCGCCGATATCGGCGAGCCGGGTCTCGATCTCGGCGATCCGCATCGGATCGGTCGCGGTCTGCGCCTCCTTCATCAGCGCGGCGCGCTCGATATCAGCGGCCAGCACGACCTCGATCAGGGTTTCAGGCCCGCCGGGAGCCTCCTGCGCCACGCCGCCGATGCGCATGCCCCTGGGCAGGGCGACATTGCCGCCCTCCGGGGAGAGGTCGCCGGTGACGATGCGGAACAGCGTCGTCTTGCCGGTGCCGTTGCGGCCGACGAGGCCGACGCGCGAGCCGGTGGGCAGGAAAGCACTGGCCTTGTCGAGCAGGAGGCGCTCGCCGAGGCGATAGGTGATGTCATTGAGGGTCAGCATGGCGAGCGGGGTTTAGCGCGCTTTCGATCCGTCTGGAAACGGCAGAAGGAGAGAAACTATCGGGATCGGTCCGCGGCGTTTTGGCTGCCTTTGGGGCGGGGCCACGATTTCTCCATGTTTCCGCCACGGCAGGGTCGGGCGCCCAGCGCAGGCATGGGTTGGGGTAACGCACTGATTCGCAAAGAGGATCCATGCAGTTCGGCTCTCTGGTCCGGCGCCCGCGCCGGGTATCGCTCGCAGCCGTCGTCGTCGCGCTGCTCACTCTGGTCCTCGGCAGCGCCGCGGCGCTCGCCGCTCTGGCGCCGCTGCCCGGCGCCTTGTGAGGCAATTTCGGCGCGGCGCGGGCTTCAAGCAACGTTAACCGCGCTCGTGTTGGCTCTCCTGGCGCAGTCGGCGTCGGGCGGAGACCTGATTCGTGTTCAGCCTCAGAATCAGGCTTCCTATCGCGATGCTGGCGCTGGCTATCCTTGCGGCGCTGGCGGTCGGAAGTTCGGCCTATCTCGCCGTGTCGAGTTGGGCGCAGGCTTCGGTACGGGAGCGTATGCATTCGCTGGCCGAGAGCGATGTTCGCGCCATCGAGCGCCGCTGGTCGCAGCTTCGCGCTGAGCTCGCCGTTCAGGCGCGCAGTGCTTTCACGGTCTCGGCACTTGACGAGATCGGCAAGTGGATGGAGCTCGGCCCGCACGACTACAAGAGCATCCTCGGCTACTATCAGGGGGATGGCTCGCTGCCCATGGCCGAACGCATGGCCCGCACCGGCCGAGAGCACCAGCACGGCTATTCCTGGCGACACGTGCCGATCCACGAGACCTATGCAGCGGCGCTGAAGCAGTTCAACTATGCCGACATCTACCTCGTCTCGCGCAAGGGGCGGGTGGTCTACAGCGTCACCAAAGGCCCCGAATTCGGCCGCCTTCTGAGCGAGGACGACCTTGTCGGCACCGGCCTGGCAAAGTCCGTGGCGATGGCGCAGGGCAAGGTTGCCGGCGAGCAGGTGGTGCTCGACTTTGCCCCTTATGATCCGGTCGGCGGTGATCCGCGCGCCTTCCTGGCGGCCCCTTTCTACGACATCGAATCAGGCTCGGGTGTGCGTGAGCAGGCCGGCACGATCGTCATCGCCGTCGACACGCGGCTGATCGACGACGTGCTCGCCTTCAATCCGGCCGGTTCCAGCGCGGAACGGGTTTTCGTCGTTGGCTCCGACGGCTTCATGCGCTCCAATCCGGCGCTGCGGCGCGACGGCGCTTCGCCACGCGAGACACTCGACCGAAACCGGCTGACCGGCCAGCCGAAGAACGCGCTCATCACCATGGTCAGCCATGACGGTCGGCCGCTGGTGGCGAGCGGGGAAGAGGTCGCGATCGGTGATTGGCGCTGGCTGCTCTGGCTGACCGCCCCGCAGGAGAGTGCCTTCGCTGTCGTCGGCAAGATCCGCAGCGCGGTGGTCTCCGCCGGATTGCTGGTTCTGCTGCCGCTGTTCGGTATTGCGATCCTGCTCGGCTGGTCGGTGGCGCGCCCGATCGCGCGACTTTCAGACCGGCTCGCCGGCGTCGCTGCGGGTCGGACGGAGGAGGAGATTCCCGGGGCCCGGCGTCGCGACGAGATTGGCGGCATCGCCAAGTCGATCGAGCTGATCCGCGAAACGCTGCGCGGCGAGGCGCAACGCCGCGAGGCCGAGCAGGAGACGCGCCAGGCCGAGGCCGAGCAGCATCGCCGCGCTCTGCTGGGCGAACTGGCGAGCGAGCTCGAGGATTCGGTGCGGACCGTCTCGGCCTCGGTCTCGGTTTCCGCGGAAACCCTGGGCACGACCGCGCACCAGCTTGCCGAGGGCGCGCGCGAGGCCCAGGCCGGCGCCGCCGACACCGATAGTTCGACCGGAAATGCGATTCGCAGCGTCCAGTCGATCGAGCGCGCGGCGCAGGATTTGCTCGGGGCAGTCGATGCCCTGGCCGCCGAGGTGCGTTCCTCGGATGCAACCGCAGGCCAGGCGCGCGCGCATGCGGATTCGGTAAGCCGAATCGTCGACGGCCTGTCCAATGGCGCGTCGCGCGTGTCAGAAGTTGTCGGGCTGATCTCGGCGATCGCCGGTCAGACCAATCTGCTTGCGCTCAACGCCACCATCGAAGCGGCCCGCGCCGGCGAAGCGGGCAAGGGCTTTGCGGTCGTCGCCAACGAGGTGAAATCACTTGCGACCCAGACCGCCAATGCAACGCAGGACATTGCGCGCCAGATCGAGGCGATGAACCAGGCGACCGCCGCGACGGTCGAGGGCATCGCCGGCATCCGGGCCCTTGTGCAGGATTTGAACGAAGCGACGCGGCGGACCAGCCAGACCATGCAGCGCCAGCATGCGGCGACCCATGCCATCGCCGCAGAGGTCCTCGCCGCGACGCAGGAGATCGTCCAGATCGGTCAGGCGACCGGCCAGGTCGCGCTCGCCTCGCGCAACACCGCTGGCGCCTCCGATGCGGTCCTGAAGGCGGCAAGCGAACTGACCGCGCTGACCCAGGCGCTGACCGCGCGGGTCGATCATGTCATCGACGAGCTCCGTGTTGCGTGAGCGCCTTGTCGAGAGAGCCTGCGTTGGCTAACGCTCAGGCATGAGCCACACAGCTTTCTATGCCGGGTCGTTCGACCCCGTCACCAATGGCCATGTCGACATGATCGAGGCCGCTTGCCGGCTGTGCGACAGGTTGATCCTCGCCATCGGCGTTCATCCGGGGAAAACCCCGACCTTTTCCGCCGATGAGCGCGCCGAACTGCTGCGGGAGATCTGCGAGCCGGTCGCAACCAGGCTCGGGACGAAGCTCGAGGTTGTCACCTTCGACGATCTGACCATCGACGCGGCACGCCGTGTCGGCGCCACGATCCTGGTACGCGGCCTGCGCGATGGCACCGACCTCGACTATGAGATGCAGCTTGCAGGCATGAACCATACGATGGTTCCCGAGCTGCAGACGGTGTTCCTGCCCGCGACGCCGCTGGCACGTCACATCACCGCGACGCTGGTGCGCCAGGTCGCGGCCATGGGTGGCGATGTCTCCGCCTTCGTTCCGCCCATTGTCAGCGACAGGTTGAAGGCGAAGTTCGCCAAGCGCTGACATTTTCGCCAACGCCATCCGATGTGCATTTGCCTGACGGCGATATGCATTAGCGTTTGCAATTTGCAAACGTCGATGGTGTCTCTGGACTGACCTGACTCGGTGCGCTCGTCCTGGCGCATCGCCCCTCGACGAGTGTTCCGATGCGCCTGTCCCGCTATTTCATGCCGATCCTGCGCGATACGCCCAAGGAAGCGGAGATCGTCTCGCATCGGCTGATGCTGCGCGCCGGCATGGTCCGCCAGCAGTCCGCTGGTATCTACTCCTGGTTGCCGCTGGGCCTGCGCGTCCTCAACAAGATCAGCGCGGTGGTCCGCGAGGAGCAGAACCGCGCCGGCGCCATCGAGATCCTGATGCCGACCATCCAGTCGGCCGATCTCTGGCGCGAGAGCGGGCGCTACGACGCCTATGGCAAGGAGATGCTGCGCATCAAGGACCGGCACGACCGCGACATGCTCTACGGCCCGACCAACGAGGAGATGGTCACCGAGATCGTCCGCTCCTACGTCAAGTCCTACAAGGACCTGCCGCTCAATCTGTATCACATCCAGTGGAAGTTCCGGGACGAGGTCCGCCCCCGCTTCGGTGTGATGCGCGGCCGCGAGTTCCTGATGAAGGACGCCTATTCCTTCGATCTCGACAAGGAATCGGCGCGCCACGCCTATAATCGCATGTTCACCGCCTATTTGCGCACCTTCGCCCGGCTCGGCCTGAAGGCGATCCCGATGCGGGCCGACACCGGGCCGATCGGCGGCGATCTTTCGCATGAGTTCATCGTGCTCGCCTCGACCGGCGAGAGCGAGGTCTTCTGCCACAAGGACTATCTCGACTTCGCCACGCCGGCCGCTGACACCGATTTCGACAGCGTCCAAGGCCTCCAGGGCATCGTCGACAAGTGGACGAGCCTCTATGCCGCGACCGAGGAGATGCACGAGAAGGCGGCCTTCGACGCCATTCCCGCCGACAAGCAGGTTTCGGCGCGCGGCATCGAGGTTGGCCACATCTTCTATTTTGGTACCAAGTACTCCGAGCCGATGGGCGCGACCGTCGCCGGCCCTGACGGGCAGCTGGTGCCGCTGCATGGCGGCTCCTACGGCATCGGCCCGAGCCGTCTCGTCGCTGCGCTGATCGAGGCCGGTCATGACGAGGGCGGCATCGTCTGGCCCGACGAGATCGCGCCCTTCGATATCGCGGTGCTCAACCTCAAGACCGGCGATGCCGCGACCGACGGCGCCTGCGAGCAGCTCTACAATGGCCTCGCTGCCAAGGGTTACGACATGGTCTATGACGACCGCGACGAGCGCCCGGGCGGCAAGTTCGCCACTGCCGACCTGATCGGCATCCCCTGGCAGATCATCGTCGGCCCGAAGGGGCTGGCCGAAGGCAAGGTCGAGCTCAAGCGCCGCGCCGGCGGCGAGCGCGAACTCGTCTCGCTGGAGGCAGCGCTGGCGCGCTTCCCGGGCAAGGGCGCGGAGACCAACGCGTGAGCGGAAGAGGGCGGTCATGAGCGCCGTCGCCGACACCGGGCGCGCGAAGAGCGTGCCGACCGGCACGAAGCCTTTCGCAGGCTTCGAATGGCTGCTCGCCGGCCGCTATTTGCGCACGCGCCGGCGCGAGGGCTTCGTCTCGGTCATCGCCGGCTTCTCCTTCCTCGGCATCCTGCTCGGCGTCGCGACGCTGATCATCGTGATGTCGGTGATGAACGGCTTCCGCAAGGAGCTGCTGGAGAAGATCGTCGGCGTCAACGGCCACATCTTCGCGACGCCGATCGACCGGCCGCTCGACGATTACGAGCAGGTCGCGGCCAAGCTGCGCCAGGTCCAGGGCATCAAGCTGGCGATCCCGCTGGTCGAGGGGCAGGCGCTCGCTTCGTCGCAGGTCGGCAATGGCGGCGTCCTGGTGCGCGGCATCTCGGAAGACGACATCAAGTCGATCCCGTTCATCGCCAACAATGTCCGGCAGGGCACGCTCGACGGCTTCGCCTCCGCGGGCGGCGTCGCCATCGGGCGGCGGCTGGCGGGTTCGCTCGGCCTGCAAGCCGGCGACACCATCACCATCGTCACGCCGCGCGGCGCCTCGACGCCGTTCGGTACGGCGCCGCGGATCAAGACCTATCCGGTCACGGCGGTGTTCGAGATCGGCATGTCGGAGTTCGACGCCTCCTTCGTCTTCATGCCGCTTGCCGAGAGCCAAGCCTATTTCAACCGCGATGGCGACGTGAACGTCATCGAGATCTTCATCGACGACCCCGACCAGACGCAGGCGGTGCGTGACCGGATCGAGGCCGATCCGCCGAGGCCGTTGGTGTTGTCCGACTGGCGCCAGCGCAACCGCACCTTCTTCAATGCGCTCGAGGTCGAGCGCAATGTGATGTTCATCATCCTGACCCTGATCGTGCTGGTCGCGACGCTGAACATCGTCTCCGGCCTGATCATGCTGGTGAAGGACAAGACCGAAGACATCGCGATCATGCGCACCATGGGCGCCTCGCGCGGCACGGTGCTGCGGGTCTTCCTGATCACGGGCGCGACGATCGGCGTCGTCGGTACCTTCGCCGGTTTCGTCATCGGCATCGCCTTCGCCAAGAACATCCAGACCATCAACAAGGGTCTGAGCAAGCTGCTCGGGATCAACCCCTGGGATCCGACCGTGCGCTTCCTCAGCGATATCCCGTCGGTGATCGACTGGCGCGAGGTTACGAGCGTCGTCGTCATGACGCTCATCCTGTCGCTGCTGGCCACGCTCTACCCGGCCTGGAAGGCGGCGCGTCTCGACCCCGTCAAAGCCCTGCGGATGGGTTGAGGATCTCGATCGATGGCAACCGAGACGCCGGCGCTCTTCCTCTCCCAGATCGAGCGCTATTACCCCCAATCTGACAAGCCGCTCGAGGTGCTGCGCAAGGCCGATTTCGCGATCTGGCCGGGCGAGCTCGTGGCGCTGGTCGCGCCGAGCGGCACCGGCAAGTCGACCCTGCTGCACGTCGCCGGCCTGCTCGAGAGCCCGGACAGCGGCGAGGTCTTCATCGGCGGCGTGCCGACCTCGCAGCTCGACGACAAGGGCCTGACCCGGCTGCGACGAACCGAGATCGGCTTCGTCTACCAGTTCCACCATCTCCTGCCGGAGTTCACGGCGCTGGAGAACGTCATCCTGCCGCAGCGCATCCGCGGGCTCGGCAAGGCCGAGGCGAAGTCGCGTGCGACCGAGCTCCTGAGCTTCCTCGGCCTCGGCGAGCGGCTCGACCATCTGCCGGGCGAATTATCGGGCGGCGAGCAGCAGCGCGTCGCCATCGGGCGCGCCGTCGCCAACGCCCCTCGTGTCCTGCTGGCCGACGAGCCGACCGGCAATCTCGACCCGCACACCGCGCTGCACGTCTTCAATACGCTGGTGGCGCTGGCGCGTGCCTCGGGCCTGGCGGCGCTGATCGCGACGCACAACCTCGACCTTGCCCGGCGCATGGACCGCCAGGTCACGATCCGCGACGGGTTGGTGGTGCCGCTGACCTGAGCGTTGGGTTCAACGCCCGCCGCGGTCGTAGCACTCGGCGAAATAGAGCATGAAAGCGTCAACCAGCCCGTCCTCGTAAGGCGCGGTCTTCGCCTCCCAACGGGCGACATAAGCGTCCCAGAGCTTGCCTTTGCGCGAGGACAGCAGGCCTTCGATCCCTCGTCCGGCGTCGAGACTTTCGGCGACGGCCTGCGGATCGAGATCCTCGACCAGCATGCGCAGCGCGTGCTGCATGGCCGAATAGGTCTTGATCTGGTGGATCTTAAGGTCCTTGAAGCTCTCCTCGAACGCCTTCTGGGCGCTGAGATAGCCGCTGGTCTGCCGTCCGAAGATCAGCTTCAGCGCGTCCTCGATCGTCGGCGAGAATTTGAGCGGGTTGTTGTCCTGCGCCTGGATCATCGTCTGGTTGGAGCTGCGGGCGATGCGCTTGCTCTCGGCGCGAGCCGCCAGCAGCGCCTTCAACTCGATGGCGATCAGGCGCATCAGCGCGCCGGTCTGCTCGGCGAAGGCGCCGGGGTCCTGCCATGACAGTTCTTCGACCGGCAGGCCGGCGCCACGGGCGAAACGGGCGATGAACTCGGCTGGCGAGATTCCCGGGCCGCCCATCGGAGCGCCCATCGGCGAAGGAGGCGGAGCGGCGGGGCGCGATGGTGCCGGCTCATGCGGCGCATCGAAGCTCGGGCGCCCTTGCTGCGCGGCTTGAGCCTCGTTCCAGGGATCGCCATTGCCGCCTTGCGAGGGTGGTCGGCGCGGCTTCGGGATCGGCGCGATCGGCTCGGGCTCGGGAGCCGGAGGAGCCTGGTAGGGCGCCCAGGCGAGCTCGTCGGGCCGCGACGAGGGCGGCGCTGCGCCAGGTTGCGGCGCGAAGGCCTGTGCGGGGTCTGCGGGTGTCGGGATATCGGCGGCCCAGTCGATGAAAGGCGCGTGCACCGGCTGGTATTTCTGGGGCGGGATCAGATCGCGCCGGGCCATCGGCGGCGCCTCGTCGCCATTCGATTCCCACAGCGAATCGCCCGGTGGCGGCGGCGCGGCCGACCGCTCGACCGGGCCGGTCGACCCGCGCTCCGCTTCATCGATCGCCACCGCGATGATGTAATGGCCGATCTCGAGGCGGTCGCCATGCTGCAGTCGGTAGGGCGACTGCACGCGATAAGCTCCGCCATTGACGAAGGTGCCGTTGGTCGAGATATCGCGCAGCCAATAGGCGTTGTCGTTGAAGCGGACCTCGCAATGGCGGCCGGAGACGGCGCGGCTCGGGTCGGGCAGGCACCAGTCGAGATGCTGGTCACGGCCGATGTCGAGTCCGCGCCCGCCGCTTAAAGTCACGCTCAGCGGGCCGCCATCGGGCAGCGAGACCTGGTTCTCGATCGTCAGCGTCAGCGCCATGTCGGGCCGCCCGCCTTGCCGTCGCGGGACCCTGGCAGCCGTATTGGCGCCGGGGCCATATTATGGTCTGGTCCTGCCGCTTTCGTCATCGAGCAGACGAATGCACGCTTCGACGCAGTTTCGCAATGCGGCATCACGTTCGCGTTCGGGCACACGCCCGAGCGCGGTTAACACCGCGATGCGCGCGGTCTTGGCCGTCAGGTCCGGAGGGCAGGGGATGGCATGGGTCGCAACCATGCTCCCGCCGGAATAGCCGGCCGCGAGCGCAACCCAGGTGCCCAGGCTGGCATGATGACCGCTTTCGCCGAGGGCCAGAGCGGCCCGCCGGGTTTCGTCTGTCGGGTCGCGCACCCAGGCCTCGGCCGCTTTCAGGCCAGGGTCGGGCGGTGCTCCCGCCGGTTGCATGCGCTGGACGCTCTGCAGCGCCCACCAGACTGCCTCGCGGCGCGGCATCAGAAAAGCGCAGAAACCCATCGCGTCCTTGTGATTGCCGGCCTGGACGAGGCCACGCAGGAAAGTCAGCGGCGGCTCCGTGGTCGGCGCCGTGCTGATAACCTGGCGCGCAGCGGGAAATGTCTCGAAGACTTCCTGGGCCGTGCTGAAGCGGAGTTTCGACATCGCGGCCTCAGTTGATCTTGACGACGCCGCCGGTGATGATGGTCATACCGCCGCCGTTGATTTCAGTCTTGGCCGTGCTCTTTATCGTGATCATCGGCGAGGAGATGGTGATGTCGGTCGGGGTCATCGTGATCTCGCTTTCGCCGCAGACCAGCTTGATCTCCAGCGCAGCCTCGACATAACGCTTGCCCTGCTTGACGTGCAGCTTGTCGCTGCCACTCAGGATCTGCGTCGTGCGGGCAAAATCGGTCGGGCCGCCCTCGAAACTCTTGCCGACATCGCGGGTCTCAAGGTTGAAGACCTCGGTCTTGTGGTCGCGCTCGGCCTGCATGGAGAAAACCTCCTTGCCGGCGCGGTCCTCGAACTTGATCTCGTTGAATTTGCCCGACTTGCCGCCGCCATCGGTGGATTCCGATTTGAGCCCGGACTGGGTCTTGTTGGCGGGCAGGTCGTAGGGCGGCATGTGCTGGTCGTTGACCACCGCGCCTGTGATGATCGGCCGGTCCGGGTCGCCGCCGATATAGGAGACGACGACCTCCTGGCCGATACGCGGAATGACCTGGCCGCCCCAGTTCTTGCCCGACCAGGCCTGCGCGACGCGAACCCGGCAGGAAGTCGATTCCTTTTCGCGATCCCAATGGAAGCGCAGCCAGACGCAGCCATATTTGTCGACGTCGATGTCGCCTTCCTCGCCCTTGTTCTTCTCGCCCACCACCTTTGCCGTGTCGGGGCCGATCACGAGCGGCGAGGGGGTCACCAGGGGCGCGCGGAAGCGCTTCTCGGCCTTCTGCAATTCGTAGGAGCCGTGATAGATCGCCTCGTCGGAGCGCTTCGACGAGCGATAGCTCTGCACGCCATAGGCGTGCGTGGCGCGCACCACCAAATATTCCGCGTTCTCCCCCTCGACCGCGTGATCGGCCAGCGTCATCAGCGTACCGGGGTTGAGGCTCGGAGCATCGCCCATGGCGAGACGCCGCTCATCCTGCGCCTGCTCGGCCTGGGCCTGGATTCGGGCGAGCTTTTCGCCCTTGCCACGGTCCAGATAGGCGCCCGGATAGTCATAGGCTTCGTAGGACTTGGTTCGAGGAAAGCCTTCCTCTGCCCGAGCCGTCAGGTCGGAGGTCGATTTCTCGAAATCATAGTCCTTGAGCTCGACCTTGCCGGTGCGCAGCCGCCGTTGTGCCGACCATTGCGTCAGGTGCTCGATAGGGCGGCGCTGGCTCTTGTCCTTCGGCATGAACGGATAGGCGCTGCCGGCACCGGCGAAGGTCGGCTCCGCGGCTGCGGTGACCGTGTCATGTGAGCCGCGTGCATCCGAAAGGATGAGCTTGTGATCGCCTTCTGTGTGCTGGAAGTAGTAGTAGATGCCGTATTTCTCCATCAAACGCTGGACGAAGTCGAGATCGCTCTCGCGATACTGTACGCAGTAGTCGATCACCGGCGGCTTCTCGCTGACACGGTCGCCGAAGCTCGCCTTGTCTTCTTTCCCGAAGATCAGCTTGATGATGTCGATCGCGGTCTTGTTCTTGAAAATACGGCAATCCGAACGCTGCGATAGCAACCAGAGCCAAGGGCGTAGCACGAAGCGGTATTGATCGAGATCGTTCTCGCGGCCGAGCCATTGGGCCTCGACCAGCACTCCGTTGAAAATCCGTTCCTTTCCGTTCTTCAACGTCATCTTTACGGCGCATTTCTCGCCGATCAAGCTTTGCAGGTCGGCATTCGCAGTCGTGCACGTGGCTTCGACCTGATAGACGAATAATTCGCTGAGGGCTTCCCGCGCCTCAAACTTGAGAAGCGAAAAGACATCTTGTCCTGCCGGCGTCGTAAAGGAGGCAAGTCTTTTCGTTTGTCCAAGGGCGGCGGGCATCAACCAGACCTCGTGGTTTGCGACAAGAGACGACTATTGACGCAGCTCCCGCTGCGAGGCATAATTCGCGCCGTCAGTCTTCAACCGCCTTAGCGAACCTAAACAGGAGAAAGACCATGCGCAAGCATGCCCTTGTCATGGTTAGTGCCGCTCTTGCAGCGGGCTTCTCTGCCCTGTCGCCTCTTGTCGCGCAGGCGCAATCCTACAAGGCGAACGATATCGTCAAGCACTTCGGAGCCGCGACGCCCAATCTCGGGGTTTCGCGCGGCCTGTGCGTCGGTACCGAAGCCGAATGCAACAAGGCCGGCCATGTCGTGAAGCCAGCCAGCGCCTTCGATCTGGTCGTCAAGTTCAAGTACAATTCCGACATACTCGAGTCGGAGGCGAAGCTGAACCTCGACGAATTCGCCAAGGCTCTGAAGGACCCGCAGCTTGCCGCGAACAGCTTCCTGGTCGAGGGACACACCGACGCCAGCGGTACGGCCGACTACAATCTGAGTCTCTCGGAGCGCCGGGCCAAGGCGGTCGTGCGCTATCTGAGCGATCGCGGCGTCGATACCGCCAAGCTCGTCCCGCGTGGCCTGGGTCAGACCAAGCCCGTCGTCGCCGACAAGTTCTCGGCCGATAATCGCCGGGTCGAGACGCGGCTGCAGGTGGAATGACGGCTCGGCGGCCGGGTCCCGACTTAGAGCCTCTAACCAAACCTGAGCGGGTCTGGATGGGGTTTGGAGGAGCCGAATGCCAGGAGGAGTGCGCAGCCGATATCTTGGATATCGGCAAGTCGCTCCGACGCCGCAGGCGGCCCTCCAAGGCCCACCTTCGGCGCCGGGAATTCGCCCGCCCGCGGCGTCGCGCCACTTGCCGATACCAACGGTATCGGCTGCGTGCCGCTCCTAGCGGAGCAGACGAATTGCCGACGTCCAGACCCGCTCAGGTTTGGTTAGAGGCTCTTACTCGACCGACCGTGAGGGGGCATGGCTGCGCTCAATTTCGCTGATCTGGCGAAGCCGGCTTCGGCTGACGATCCTTGCGGGCCCGATCCGGACGCCGATCCGAATTTCATGAATGTGCTGGGGCGCCTGGAAGTGGCGCTGCCCACCTCCTATTTCCGTCGTGAGGACGATGGGCGGCAGGTTTCCTTCGACCGCAGCGCGATCGATTTTCCGGCAGCCTTCGGCGATCTCGGCAAGATCCTGAAACAGAGCCGCGATCTGCGCGGCTTCGTGCTTGCCGGCAAGCTCTGCCTGCTCAACCGCGACATACCCGGCTTCGCCGCCAGCCTCGGGCTGATCACGAGCTACCTCGGCGACTATTGGGAGGAGATCCATCCCAGAGCCGAGGATGGCGACTTCATCATGCGTGAAGTCGCCCTGCAGGGGCTCGATGAAAACGCGACCATCGCCCTGCCGTTGCAACACGCGCCGGTCTTCACGAGTAAACGGCTGGGGCCGGTGATGTTCCGTAGCCAGCTCATCGCCCTGGGCGAGCTGCGTCCTGGCGAGGACGAGCAGCATCCCGACGCCGGCGGCATCGCTGCCGCGCTGAAGGAGGCCGAGGTCTCCGACCTGACGGCGATGCTCGGGCATGTCACGGCTATCCGGGACGCGCTCTTGCGACTGCGGGCGATCTGGAGCGAGCGCCTCGGCGCTGACCAGGCCGTGACCTTCCCGCGCCTGGCGGGGTTGATCGGGCAGATCGTCACTTTCCTCGAGGCCGCAGTCGAGCGGCGCGCGCCGGCTCTGCAAGCTGCAGCCGCCGTCGAGACATCTGCCGGAGCCGGCGGCACGGTC
Organism: Allobosea sp. LjRoot90; assembly: GCF_964254315.1. Classification (NCBI taxonomy): domain Bacteria; kingdom Pseudomonadati; phylum Pseudomonadota; class Alphaproteobacteria; order Hyphomicrobiales; family Alloboseaceae; genus Allobosea; species Allobosea sp. LjRoot90. The sequence continues at coordinate 967,153 of NZ_CAXUTF020000001.1, read as the reverse complement.
ATGGTCGCCGCAGCCGCCATCCCGGCCGGGGCTTGCGCCTCCGTTGCCGAGGCACAAGCTGCGCTCGCCGGCTGCCTCGCCTATTTCCGGCGGACCGAGCCGTCGAGCCCGTCAGTGCTCCTGATCGGACAGGCGCAACGCCTGGTCGGCAAGTCGCTCATCGAGGTCATTCAGATCATGTTCCCCGAGCACGTCGACAAGGCGATGCTCGAGATCGGCGACGAGACGAAATACCAGCTGCCGCTGGAGCGCCTCGGGGGCGATGGCTACGACAGCAGCAACAGCGACGATAGCAGCAGCTACGACGACAGTAGCGGCGATGACGATGACAGCAGCGACGACAGCTCCTCATCCGGTGAGGACGCTGACGCGGCAGACGAGCAGGCTGACGAGGCCGAGGCGGAGACGTCGGAAAGCTCGGACGACTGGGCCGAAGACTCGCAGCCGGAGGCCGCGCCCGAGCCAAAGAGGCCCGCAGCGGCTGCGGATGTGCCCGCGATTGCCGTCGCAAGCCGCGCCGAGGCGGTCGCCCGGATGAAGTCCGTGGCTGCCTTCTACCGCCATGCCGAGCCGTCCAATCCCGTCCCGTTGCTGATGGACAAGGCTTGTGCGCTCGCGCAGCAGGATTTTCTGTCGCTGCTGAGCGATATCCTCCCTGACGCCGGCATAAGGCAGAGCAGCGACGAATAGTGTCGCGCCGGTCCAATAATGGACTGTCGCGCCTCATTCGTTCGGTGGATGCGGACACCGTCATCCATCTGCAAAGTCGGGCTGGCTGAACTCTTCCGCCGCCGATTCGCGCAGTTCGACGAGAACTGTCAAGCGATCGGCAAGTGTGTATGGTATAGCGAGCTGGATCGTTAGCGTGGCGTCGCGCTGTCCTTGCGTGATGCCTCTAGAGGAAGGGGCGCCGACATGGCCGGAGATTCAGGGCAGAGATTCATTCGCCGCAACAGGCCGCCGCGCGTCCACATCACCTATGAAGATCCGTACAATGCGGATCAGAAGATCGAGCTGCCGTTCGTGATGGGCGTCCTCGCCGATCTCTCGGGCAATGCCTCGGAGGTCGAAAAGTCGGATATCGGCGAGCGCAAGTTCCTCGACGTCGACATGGACAATTTCGACCAGCGCATGGCCGCGATCTCTCCCGGCGCTGCTTTCGCCGTGCCGAACAAGCTCGGCGGCGAAGGGGGTGACAAGCTTTCCGTCTCGCTGAAGTTCAAGAAGTTCGACGACTTCAGCCCGGCTGCGATCGCCCGTCAGATTCCAGCGACCGCCAAGCTGCTGGAGGCGCGCGAGCAGCTCGCCAACCTGCTGCGCTACATGGACGGCAAGGTTGCGGCCAGCGACCAGCTCAAGGCTCTGCTGTCAGATCCTAATCTGATGGCGGCGCTGAAGGATCGGCTCGGCGAAAAGCCAGCTGAGGACAACAAGCAGGACGGCAACGGGTAAGCGAGGCGGCCATGGCGGAAGCACAGATTCAACAACCCGGCGCAGCGGCTGGCGAAATCCGCGAGGTCGATGACTTCTCGGCGCTCCTGAAGCAGAGCTTCAAGCCGAAGACCGAACGGGCGGCGAGCGAGGTCGAGAATGCGGTTGCGACCCTGGTCAACCAGGCGCTCGCCGACCAGACACTGATCAAGGGCGACGTACTCGATACGATCGAGGAAATGATCGCCCGGCTCGATGCCAAGCTCAGCGAGCAGATGAACGAGGTGCTGCACGCACCGGAGTTCCAGAAGCTCGAGAGTGCCTGGCGCGGCCTCAACTACCTCGTCTTCAACTCCGAGACCGACTCGCAGCTGAAGATCAAGGTGATGAATGTCGGCAAGAGCGAACTTTACCGCAATCTGAAGACCTATCCCGGCGCCCGCTGGGATCAGAGCCCGCTCTTCAAGCAGATTTACGAGCAGGAATTCGGTCAGCTCGGCGGCCAGCCCTTCGGTGCCTTGGTCGGCGACTACCACTTCAGCCACGTCCCGGCTGATGTGCAACTGCTGCGTGATCTCTCGAAGGTCGCCTCCGCCGCCCATGCCCCGCTCTTTACCGGCGCCGATCCGACGCTGATGGGCATGGACTCCTGGACGGAGCTCTCCAATCCGCGTGATCTCGGCAAGGTCTTCGACACGCCGGACTATGCGGCCTGGAAGGGCCTGCGCGACGCAGCCGATTCCCGCTATGTCGGCCTGTGCCTGCCGCGGGTCCTCGCGCGGGTTCCTTACGGGGCGAAGTCGGAACCGGTCGAGGAGTTCGCCTTCGAGGAGGACACCGACGGTCACAAGGGCGAGAAATACGCCTGGATGAACGCTGCCTATGCGATGGCGGTGAACATCAACCGGGCCTTCAAGGAGTATGGCTGGTGCACCCGCATCCGCGGCGTCCAGTCGGGCGGCGAGGTGCTGAACCTGCCGACCCATACCTTCCCGACGGATGATGGTGGCGTCGACTTGAAGTGCCCGACCGAGATCGCGATCAGCGATCGCCGCGAGGCGGAGCTGGCCAAATCCGGCCTGATCCCGCTGATCCATCGCAAGAACACGGACAAGGCCGCGTTCATCGGTGCGCAGTCGCTCTACAAGCCCAAGGCCTTCTTCGGGCCTGACGGCGTCGCGGCGACCGCCTCCGACAACCTGTCCTCGCGTCTGCCCTACTTGTTCGCCGTGTCGCGCTTTGCGCATTATCTGAAGTGCATGGTGCGCGACAAGGTCGGCTCCTACAAGGAGCGCGAACCCCTGCGTCGCTGGCTGCAGGAGTGGATCACCGAGTATGTCGACGGCGATCCGCTGAACTCCAGCGAGGAGACGAAGGCGCGCAAGCCCCTGTCCGAGGCGCGCATCGACGTCTTCGAGGACGAGGAGAACCCCGGCTATTACTCGGCCAAGTTCTACCTCCGGCCGCATTTCCAGCTCGAGGGCATGGATATCGGCTTGAGCCTCGTCTCGCGCCTGCCGGCGCCCAAGGCCTGAGACCCGGGCGCGCCTTCAGCGCGCAGGACCCCCAGGACGATAGTTGGCCCTGCGCATGACGCGCAGGGAGAGTGGCGACGCATGGGGGGAGCTCTCCAGGCGACGCGAGTTCTATGCCCAAATTACCCTGAAACAGCCAACCATTGGAGAGCACCATGGCCAGCGACTTTCTCTTAGAGATCGACGGCGTCAAGGGCGAAAGCCAGGATTCCAAGCACAAGGAGACGATCGAGATCGAATCGTTCTCCTGGGGCGTCAGCAACTCCGGCACGCATGCCGCCGGACACGGCGGCGGCGCCGGCAAGGCGAGCTTCCAGGACCTGCACTGCACGGCCAATGTCAACAAGGCCTCGCCCGTGCTGATGCTGAAATGCGCCACCGGCGACCACATCAAGAAGGCCGTGCTCTTCGTCCGCAAGCAGGGCAAGGAGCAGCAGGAGTTCTACAAGGTCACGCTCGAGGACCTGCTGGTGTCGAGCTATCAGTCGGGCGACTCGACCGGCGGAAACCCGACGCCGACCGACCAGTTCTCCTTGAACTTCTCCAAGATCAAGTTCGAGTACAAGGTCCAGAGCAAGGACGGCTCGCTCGGCGCGACTTCGACCGGAACCTGGAACCTCAAGGAAAACAAGGAGTAAGATGCTGCTGTGGCCGGGCTCGCTCCAGCGGGCTCGGTCCGGGCGGCATGCGGCGGCGCATCTTTCGGCATCGCCCATCTAGTCTAGCTGCGAACGGACTCCCCGCGAGCGCGGTAGCGATCGCCGGGAGTCCATCCTTTGAGTGATGACTCGCGGGAACATGCCGATGCTCGATCCCAAGGCGAAGAACCGGCTGCGTCCCCCGCTGATGTTCGCCTTCCGCGAGGCGCATCGCAGTAAGGACGCGAAGGTCCATCTCGACTTGCGCGACGCAGGCGGCGAGCGGGTCGTGGCTGGTCGCCGCGCGGCGCCACGGGCCGCGATTACCGAGAGCAAGCTGCGCCAGGAAATCGCCATCGACCTCGAAGCCCTGGTCAACACGATCAACTTCGGCTCATCGGTCGATCTTTCGCAGCTCGAGTACGTCCGCCGCTCGGTGCTCAACCACGGTTTCCCGGATGTCCAGAACAAGTCGATCGACGAATACCGGATCGGCTCGATCAAGGACGAGCTCGCGCAGGTCCTGCTTGCCTATGAGCCGCGGCTGCTCAAGCAGTCGATCCTGGTCGAGCGCGACGAGAGCCTCGACAAGGCGGAGCTGAAAATCCGCTTCATCGTCCGCGCCGATCTGAACTGCGAGCCGCTCAACATTCCGGTACAGTTTGTTGCCGATGTCGAGCTCGACACCGGCAAGATCGCGATCAAGAATCGATAGCGCCTCATGAACCAGGAATTCCTCGACTTCTACAATCGCGAACTCCGGCTCTTCACCGAGCATACGAAGGAATTCGCCGAGGAGTATCCAGGGATCGCGGAACGGCTCGGCGGGCTGGTCGGCGAGCGCATGGACCCGATGGTCGGTGGTCTGCTCGAGGGCGCTGCCTTCCTCGCCGCGCGGGTCCAGCTCAAGCTCAAGCACGAGTTCCCGGAGTTCACCAATAATCTCCTGGAACAGCTCATCCCGAACTACCTGGCGCCGACCCCATCGGCGCTTCTCGCCGGAATGGCGCCAATCTACGGCGATCCGGCCCTGCGCGACGGTGTCGAGGTGCCCCGCGGCTCCTATCTCGATGCAACTTACGTCGAGCGCGACCGCCGGGTCGCCTGCCGCTATCGGCTGGGCTCGGCGGTGACGCTCTGGCCGTTCGACGTGGCCTCTGCCGAGTACATCGCGGCGCCAGGGCCGCTGCAGGCGCTGGGGCTTCCGGTCGACGGGCGGGTGCTCTCGGGCCTGCGCCTGTCGCTGACGCACCGCGTTGCCGCCGATCCAGCGGAGGAGCCGTCGCCGGAGGAGGCCAAGAAGCTACCGGCGAGCTGGTTTGCCGGCTGCAAGACCCGCGAACTCACAGTGCATTTGCTCGGCACGGAGGCGGACGCGATCGCACTCTACGAGCAGATCTTTGGTGACTGCCTCGGCGTCTATTTCCGTTATCTCGACGAGTTCGGCGATCCCGTCGTGCTGTCGGCGGCGGAGTGCGGGGTCGAACAGATCGGCTTCGATGAGGACGACGCGCTGCTGCCGGCCGATACGCGGATCTTCCGCGGGTTCGACCTGCTGCGCGAGCAGTTCTGGTTTCCGCGCAAGTTTCTCGGCTTCAGGCTGACCGGCCTCGACAAGGTGATGTCGCGCCTCAAGGCCAAGACGGTCGACGTGATCTTCGTCTTCGACGAGGTCAATACGCGCCTGCCGGCCGCAGTGCAGCGCCAGATGTTCGCCCTCTATGCCGCGCCGGCGGTGAACCTGTTCGAGAAGACCACCGACCGCATCCCGGTGCGCAAGAACGAGCACGAATACCATGTCGTGCCCGATCGCAGCCGCATGCTCGATTATGAGCCGCATTCGATCCTCGAGGTCTATGCGCATTACACCGGGGGACGCGACAAGCAGCCCGTCCATCCGCTCTATTCCTCGCCGGAGGGCGCCTCGCCGACACAGGGCCTGCTCTATACGCACCGGCGCCTGCCGCGCCGTCGCTCGACCGGCGAACGGCGCGAGGGCAGGGCGTCCGACTATACCGGCACCGAGATCTTCATCTCGCTCTACGAGCCGGCGACAGTCTCCGATGCTGCTTCCGTCGCCGAGCTCAGCGTTCGGGCGCTCTGCTCCAACCGCCACCTCACCGAGCATCTTCCGACCGGCACCGGTGGGGCCGATTTCCGCCTGATCGACAATGTCGTGCTCGACGTGACATGTCTGGCTGGCCCGACGCCGCCGCGCGAGCCGATCGTTTCGCAGCTCAGGCTGCGTTCCGAGATGGCGAGCACGGGCGTGGTGGCCTGGCGGCTGATCAATATGCTCAGCCTCAATCATCTCGGCCTCGTCCAGCGCGGCGCCGGTGAGAATGCCGAGGCACTGCGCGAGATGCTCTCGCTCTTCGCCGACCTTGCCGATAGCGCCACCGAGCGCCGCATCCGCGGCATCAAGAGCGTCGACAGCCGCCCGGTGATCCGGCGCTTCCCGCAGCGGGCCGGAACGGGCGCCGCCCGCGGGCTCGAGATCACGGTTCTGCTCGACGAGAAGGCCTTCGAGGGTAGTGGCGTCTTCCTGCTCGGCGCCGTGCTCGATCGCTTCTTCGCGGAATACGCGGCGATGAACCACTTTACCCAGACCGTGATCCGCACGGTCGAGCGCGGCGAGGTGATGCGCGGTCCGCCGCGCGCCGGTACGAGGCGCATCCTGTGAACAAGATCGCGCCACCCCTCCCGGAGCCGGCCGCGCTCGACGTGCTGCGCGTCGAGGCGCCTTTCGTCGAAGGGTTGCAGGCCGAGCCCTGGCGCCATGATTTCTATGCGGTCCTGCGCCGGATCGAGCGCAGCTTCCCGGAGCGCGAGCGTATCGGCGACGTTGCGGCGCGGCGCGACGAGTATGTCGCGCTCGGCGAGCAGCCCTATATGGATTTCCCGGCCTCGACCTTCGCCGAGGTCGATCGCGATCTGCAGGGTCGGCTGCGGCTCTTCGTCAAATTCCTCGGCCTGCTCGGGCCGCAAGGCGCATTGCCGTTGGCGACGACCGAGGAGAGCTATCACTGGCAGCTCGTGCGCGACGACGCCTTCCCGCGATTCCTCGACATCTTCAACAACCGCTTCCTGCAGCTGTTCTACCGGGCCTGGGCCGATTCACGGCCGATCGCCCAGCATGACCGGCCCGACAAGGACCGCTTCGTCGCCTATGTCGGCAGCATGGTCGGGCTGGGCTCGAAGCCGTATCAGAACCTCGACAGCATCCCCGATCCGGAAAAGCTCGCCCATGCCGGGCTCGCCGGCGCGCAGGCCAAGTCGGCCTCGCGTCTGCGCAGCTTGCTCGCCGGCCTTTTCGACATCGAGGTCGAGGTCGAGCAGTTCGTCGGCATGCGCCTGGTCTTCGATCCGGAGGATCGGACCAAGCTCGGCCGCGGCCAGTGCAGCCTCGGCAGCAACGTCCTGCTCGGTGCCAGCGTCTACAGCGTCGAGGACAAATTCCGGGTCAAGCTCGTCGCGCGCGACCTCGAGCAGTTCAATCGCTTCCTGCCGAATGGTGATCGCTGCGAGCCTTTGGCCGATGCGGTCTTCTTCTATATCGGCGAGCAGTTCGAATGGGATGTCGAGCTCGCTTTGCCAGTTGGCAAGGTTAGGCCGATGCAGCTCGGCCGCTTCGGCGCGCTCGGCTGGTCGAGCTGGGTTTCGCCGAACTGGAACGTTCCGGACGGCAGCTTGCGCCGGGACGCCCGTTTCCATCCCGCCGAACGCATGCGGCTGAAGCGCAGCCAACAGCAACAGACAAAGCGATAGGGGCAGCCATGGCCGATATCAGTCTCGAAGCCGTCACCGGCAAACTCAACCGCGTTGGCTATGAGGCCTTCATCCAGGCGCTGCGCCAGGCCAAGGGCGCGGGTAACCGCAATGTCGAGCTGGCGCATTGGCTCGCCCAGATCCTGCAGCGGCGCTCGACCGATATCGGACTGACCGCGCAGCATTACGGCCTCGACATGGCTCGGCTCGCCACCGATATCGGCGGCGTCATCGAGGGTTTCCGTAAGAACGAGACCGAGATGCCCGGCGTCGCCAACAACGTCGTCGACGTGCTCGATCGCGGCTGGCACTACGCCACGCTGTTCTTCGGCGAGACGCAGATCAGGACCGGCCACGTCCTGGTCGCCGCGCTTAAATCGCTGGAGCTCAAGCGGGCGCTGACCGCGATCTCGAAGGAGTTCGGCAAGATCCCGGTCGAGGAGCTCGCCGCCGGCCACACCAAGATCTGGAAGGACTCCGAAGAGGAGAACTTGCGGCCGATGGATGGCTCGGGCCTGCGTGCCGCCGGCACGCCCGGCGCTGAGCAGGCCGAAGGCGCTAAGGGCACGACCGCGCTCGACCGCTTCTCGCAGGACCTCACCGAGAAGGCGCGCTCGGGGACGATGGATCCGATCCTCGGCCGCGACGACGAGATCCGCCAGGTCATCGACGTGCTGATGCGCCGGCGCCAGAACAACCCGATCCTCACCGGCGAGGCCGGCGTCGGCAAGACCGCGATCGCCGAAGGTTTCGCCCAGCGTATCGTCGCCGGCGACGTGCCGCCGCCTTTGCGCGGGGTCAAGGTCTGTACCCTCGATATCGGCCTGATGCAGGCCGGCGCCTCGATGAAAGGCGAGTTCGAGCAACGCCTGCGCTCGGTGATCGACGAGGTCCAGTCCTCGCCGACGCCGGTGATCCTGTTCATCGACGAGGCGCACACGCTGATCGGCGCCGGCGGGGCTGCCGGCACGGGCGATGCCGCCAACCTGCTCAAGCCGGCGCTCGCGCGCGGTACGCTGCGGACGATCGCGGCGACGACCTGGTCGGAATACCGCCAGTATTTCGAGAAGGACCCGGCCCTGACCCGGCGTTTCCAGCCGGTGCAGGTCGACGAGCCCGATGTGGCGCGCTGCTGCACCATGCTGCGCGGCCTGATCGGGCCGATGGAGAAGCATCACAAGGTCCGCATCTCCGACGCCGCCATCGTCGCCGCCGTCCAGCTCTCCTCTCGCTACATCCCGGCTCGCCAGCTGCCCGACAAGGCGGTGAGCCTGCTCGACACTGCCTGCGCCCGCGTCGCGATCAGCCAGACCGCGACGCCCGCCGCGATCGAGGACGCCCGCGTCGCGATTTCGGCGCTGGAGAAGGAAAAGTTGGCGCTGATCGCCGACAAGGATCTCGGCGACGCCACCGATGAGCGCCTCGGCAAGATCGAGGAGGAGAGCGCCGAGCTCAAGGCGAAGCTCGAGGCACTCGAAGCCGATTGGGCTTCCGAGCTCGCGCTTGTCGAGGAGATCACGCTGCTGCGCGGCAAGCTCGGCGAGAAGCCGGCCGGAGAAACGCCCGCGGCCGATGGTGAAGCGCCGGCCGAGACCGCTCCGGCCGAAGCGCCAGTCGATCCGGAAGCGACGCGCGCCAGCTTGAAGGACAAGTTCACCACGCTCGGCGCCATCGATCCGGCCAACCGGATGATCTACGCCCATGTCGACGAGCAGTCGGTCGCCTCGGTCGTCTCTGATTGGACCGGGATTCCGGTCGGCCGTATGGTCAAGGACGAGATCGAAACCGTGCTCAACCTTGCCGCGACGCTGAACAAGCGCGTCGTCGGGCAGGGGCATGGCATCGGCATGATCGCCAAGCGCATCGAGACCAACCGCGCCAAGCTCGACAATCCGAACAAGCCGATCGGCGTGTTCATGCTCTGCGGCCCATCCGGCGTCGGCAAGACGGAGACGGCGCTGGCGCTGGCGGAATCGCTCTATGGCGGCGAGCAGAACGTCATCACCATCAATATGAGCGAGTTCCAGGAAGCTCATACCGTCTCGACGCTGAAGGGCGCGCCTCCCGGCTATGTCGGCTATGGCGAGGGCGGCAGGTTGACCGAGGCCGTGCGCCGCAAGCCCTATTCGGTGGTCCTGCTCGACGAGGTCGAGAAGGCCCATCCCGACGTCCACGAGCTGTTCTTCCAGGTCTTCGACAAGGGCCAGATGGAGGACGGCACCGGTCGGCGCATCGACTTCAAGAACACGCTGATCATCCTGACCTCGAATGTCGGCACCGACGAGATCATGCGGATGGCCGGCGACGAGAGCAGCCGTCCTGACGTCGAGGAACTGGCGGTCGCGCTGCGGCCGGCACTACTGAAGGTCTTCCCGCCGGCGCTGATCGGCCGCCTGGTGACGATCCCGTATTATCCGCTCTCGGGCGAGATGCTGGGCGGCATCGTGCGCCTCCAGCTCGGCCGCATCGGCAAGCGCCTGCGCGACAACCACAACGCCGCCTTCGTCTATGACGACGCCGTCGTCGAGCACATCGTCGCCCAGTGCAACGACCCGGATTCGGGCGGGCGCATGATCGACAACATCATCACCAATTCGATGCTGCCGGCGCTGTCGCGCAGCATCCTCAACCTGCAGCTGGAGAAGAAGCCGTTGATGGAGGCGAAGGTCACGGTCGAGGACGGTGCGTTCCATTACGCCTGCAACTGAGCGGAAAAGCCGGGCGATGCCTGATGACATAATGGGCGGTCATCTGTCCGGCTTCATCGCGGCGTCATCGATCGCCTCCATCGCCTTGACCGTCAGGTTGTCTCGCGCCCACGCCGCGGTTTTGGTGTTGGGAAAGACCTTGATCAAGTCGCGAAGCTGCCTGACTGCCGCTTCATACTGGCCCTTGTAGATGTAGTTGTTCTTGATGCGGTACATGTAGGCGTCGGCGGCACGTTCTTGGGCGGCAACGTCCCAAGTTCTGGTATTCTCGTCCTGCAGCATGAATTTGCCGTTGGGCAGGACCGTGACGGTCCGACCCTCATAGCCCCAGTTCAACGCGCTGACGGCCTGCGCATTAACCGCGGCCGTGGTTGGCACGTTGAAAAGCGAGGCGATCCGCCTCAGAAGCCATAGGCCGTAACCATTGGCATCCCCAGTGAAGGTTCCGGGAATGAGATCGTCGATACTCACGCTGGCGGGATCAGCGCCGGGCCGCAACACGCTGGTCTCGCTGGCAAGGCCGCAACCATGCAATTCGAGCCGCGCCAGGGGTGCCCAGAGCTTGCTTTTCGGAATGTCGCCATAGGTCTGCGAGCATTTGTCGTAGTTTCTCAGATGCGGAAAGTAGAAAGTGCCGCTGTTTCCGTGCGCAACGATGCGCATGACCTTGATTTGGTCGCCCTTGGCCACGTTGCGAACAGCTGCGACAATCTGGGCCGCCGTAGAAGTCTCGTAAGCGCCGACCGCGCCAGTCGGCAGACGATCCGGGGACGGCGGATTCTGCTTGTAGAGTTTGACGAACCCCACATCCGTCATGTCGTAAAGATGAATCGCGACATTTCCCACGACGGCTCTCCCGGTCGATATGGCCGCTGCACACGAAACACTACCTTAGCCGCGGATCCCGCGCGCCACATCCTTCGTTTGGCGGAGGCGATGTTGGCGTCGCGATGATAAAGATGATGCTTACCGCAGTTGCTCGGGCCGTCATCCGACCACTGTTGCAGCCGTCGCGATCAAGCAGCTTATGCGCTATGATGAGTGACCAAAACAGCATTGCCGGGAAGCTTACGGGGTCATGACGAAGTTGGAGCGGCGGTCATGCAACCGGTTCGTCTGAAGCGGCGCGGCGACGAGGCTGCCACTGCCGCCACCTCGTCGACTGGGCTCGGGCCCGGCCTGCCGCGGCCTCGCGGCTCCGGCGGCCAATCCAGGGGGCGGGGCGGATTGTTGCCCTGGTCACTGGCGATACTGGCGATCATCGGCGCCAGCGTCACCGGCTATCTGCTCTATGAGGAGAAGGGCCGCGTCGCCTCCCTGCAGCAGGAACAGGCGATCCTGCAGAGCAGCTATGACGAGAAGGAGAAGGCGCTGAAACGCCGCCTCGTCAGCGCGATCGTCGCCTCCGGCAGTTCGCCCGGCCTACCGGCGCAGCCGGGCCAACCTACCGGGACTGGAAGGGCGCAGGACCAGCTCACCGACCTGATCACCCGGCAGATCGAGCTCGAGGCGCGGCAGGCCCTGCTCGGCGCGCTCACCGGCCAGGCGGTCGGCCCGATTCTGCCGCAGGGCGGCGCGCAGGCGCCGGGTGGCAACCAGTTCGCCGATGGTCAGAACGTTCTCGACCGCGTCAATCCAGCCGTGCTGGCGCAGCAGCGCCGGCTGGTCTCCGCAACTGTCAGGGCGAGCGAGACGATGACGCTCGACCAGCGCATCACTGTGCTCGGCCAGTCGCTCGACCGGGTGCAGGCCGGCCAGAGCCAGCAGCTCTCGGGGCTCGGCCGCCAGCTCGTCGGGCGCGTGCAGGAGGTGAGGGCGGCGCTCGCCGAGGTCGGGCTCGACCCTGCCAAGGTCAAGCTGCCGCCGGGCCGCCCCGGCATGGGCGGGCCGCTCGTGCCGATGACGGTCGCGCTGAAGCCCGGCACCTTCGAGCATGCGCTGATGCAATTGGGAGAAGCGCGCTCGGTCTTCGGCCGTTGGCGTGATCTTGCGAGCATCGTGCCGTTCCAGCGCCCGCTCGAAGGCGACGACAGCACGACCAGCAATTTCGGGCCGCGCTCCGATCCATTCACCGGCGGCACGGCGATGCATGCCGGCATGGATTTTCGTGGTGAGACCGGCACGCCGGTGCGTGCGCCGGGAGCGGGAAAGGTGCTGCGCGCCGAAGTCGCCGGCGGTTACGGCAACCTCATCGAACTCGACCATGGCAATGGCCTCACCACGCGCTACGGCCACCTCTCGGCTTTCGACGTCAAAGAAGGACAGCTCGTCGCCGCTGGGCAGATCATCGGCCGCGTCGGCTCGACGGGCCGCTCGACCGGCCCGCATCTCCACTACGAGACACGCCTGTCGGACGAGGCCCGCAATCCGCTGAAATTCATCCAGCTCGGTGACAAGCTCGCGGTCGGGCCGAGCGGCCTGCGCTGACAGCTGCCAAGTTTCTCCTCAGCCCTCATCCTGAGGAGCCGCGCAGCGGCGTCTCGAAGGATGATTCAGGAGACTCTGGAACCAGCTGGAACATCCTTCGAGACGCGCTCCTGCTGAGCGCTCCTCAGGATGAGGGCTTTGAGCTTCAAACGGGCTGTACCGCTCTGCGCGAACCTATCCGACGACCTGCCAGGCGCTTCCCGTATCGTAGAAGAAGCGCTCTTCGGCGATGCGGTCGCCCTGCCAGCGCTGGAAGGCGATTTCTTCCAGGCGACGGGTGACGCCGGTCTTGTCGGTTGCATCAAAAATCCAACGGACGACGACATGATCGCCGTCGACGAGCACCGCGACGGGCGGGTGCGTGTGCATCTTGTCCAGCCTCGCCAAGGCCCGCGCCTCATGCGCCATCAGCGCCTCACGGCCGCGGCGCGGCTCGTTGGCGTTCTCCTGCATCGTCGCATCGTCGGTGTAGAAGTCGCGGATTGCGCCGACATGATCGCCGCTGACGACGGCGGCAACGAAGGCATCCACTCTGGCGCGCTCAGGCATAGTCATCTCCATCTCGTCAGATCGAGATGGAGCGGGGGAGCTGCGTTTTCAACGGCTACGCGTACTCGCGTCAACCGCGGCGCTGCTGGGGAGCACCGGGCTTGGTCGGCGTTTCCAGCGCGACGGGGTCGCTCGCAGGAAAGGTGCCCTCAAGAGCCTTGTCGAGTTGGTTCTTGGCCGAGCCGCCTGCCTTCTTCTCGTCTGCGCGCTGCTCGCGCTGCTCCTTGCGCAAGCTCTCGACCGCCCGGTTCGCGGAATTGGCCATCGTACCCCCCTGTTTCCCTGCAGGACCGACCTGCGTCCCCGGTTAACGCGGGCGGGGAAGCGAAAGTTCCTGTCCCAAGGGCACCTCAAAGGGATGTTCGGGGGAAGAAGCGCGACCGCTGGAAGGATTTTCTCCATCCGCCCCGAAATACGAAAATTCACGCTACCTGATGTAAATTGATTCGATATCATTCCAGTTATATGTGGATTGTTCGATTTACAGAACGGCCGAGTGATCGGTTTGGGACGGGTGACGGTGTCGCTGAGCGGTTCGCGTCGGCGTCATCCGTGTAGAGCAAGCACATGTTCGAGTTGCAGGAACAGGCCGAAAATCTCAATGCTACGTTCGGAACGGCGGATGCCGGCGAACGTCTCGCGGGACTGGTGCGGCAGGTTTCCGGGCGCCTCGTCTTCACGACCAGCTTCGGCCTCGAGGATCAGGTCGTCACCCATCTGATCGCCACGCAGAAGCTGCCGATCGCGATCGTCACCCTCGATACCGGCCGGCTCTTCGGCGAGGTCCATGCGCTCTGGGCGGAAACCGAAAGGCGCTACGGTATTGCTATCACGCCGTTCTATCCCCGGCACGACGCGGTCGAGGCCTTCGTGCTCGGCCATGGCATCAACGGCTTCTACAATTCGATCGAGGCCCGCAAGGCCTGCTGCAACGTCCGCAAGGTCGAGCCGCTCGGCCGCGCGCTCGCCGGCGCCGCAGCCTGGATCACCGGTCTGCGCGCCGATCAATCGGCAGCACGCGGCGGCGTGGCGCTCGCCGAGGTCGATCGGGCGCGTGGTTTGGTCAAGGTCAACCCGCTGCTCGACTGGTCGCGCGACGAGGCGATGACCTTCGCCCGCAAGCACGACATCCCGCTCAACCCGCTGCACGAGCAGGGTTTCCTCTCGATCGGCTGCCAGCCCTGCACCCGCGCCATTCATCCGGGCGAGCCGGAGCGGGCCGGGCGCTGGTGGTGGGAAGAGGAGGCCGCGAAGGAATGCGGCCTGCATGTCGGTCCGGATGGCCGGCTGGTGCGGTCCAAGCCGGCCGCGGAGGTTTTGGCGTGATCCAGCTCAGTCATCTGCAGAAGCTCGAAGCCGAAGCGATCTTCATCATTCGCGAGGTCGCCGCGACCTGCGAGAAACCGGTGCTGCTCTATTCGATCGGCAAGGACTCCGCCGTCCTGCTGCATCTCGTCATGAAGGCCTTCTATCCCGGCAAGCCGCCGTTTCCGCTGCTCCATGTCGATACGACCTGGAAGTTCGGGGACATGATCGCCTTCCGCGACCAGACCGCCAGTCGGCTCGGGCTCGACCTGATCGTGCACATCAACGAGGAGGGCGTGCGCGCCGGCGTGAACCCGTTCGCCTCCGGCTCGCGCTTGCACACCGACGTGATGAAGACACAAGGGCTGAAGCAGGCGCTCGACAAGCACGGCTTCGATGCGGCCTTCGGCGGCGCCCGTCGCGACGAGGAGAAGAGCCGGGCCAAGGAGCGGGTGTTCTCGCTGCGCTCGGAGCAGCATCGCTGGGACCCGAAGAACCAGCGCCCAGAGCCCTGGCGGCTGTTCAACACGCGCAAGGCGCCGGGCGAGAGCTTCCGTGTCTTTCCGCTGTCCAATTGGACTGAGAAGGACGTCTGGGACTACATCGCGCTCGAGAACATCCCGGTCGTACCGCTCTATTTTGCCGCGCCGCGCCCGGTCGTGCGTCGCAACGGCGCCTGGATCATGCGTGACGACGAGCGCATGGACCTTCTGCCTGGCGAAGTGGTCGAGACCCGGATGGTCCGCTTCCGCACGCTCGGCTGCTACCCGCTGACCGGTGCCGTCGAGAGCGAGGCGACGAACCTCACCGACATCATCACGGAGATGCGCACGTCGCGTTCTTCGGAACGCGAGGGCCGCGTTATCGACCATGACGGCTCCGGCTCGATGGAACAGAAGAAGCAGGAAGGCTATTTCTGATGGCGGCGCTCGCGAAGTTGAAGGGCCAGCCCGCTCCGGCTGGCCAGCCGCATCCCGCCAATGACCAGGGCCAAAACACCGAGGGCAGCGCCCGCGCTTTGCTGCGCTTCATCACCTGCGGCTCGGTCGACGACGGCAAATCGACGCTGATCGGACGCATCCTCTACGAGGCGGGCGCGGTCTTCGACGACCAGCTCACCGCACTCGACAGCGACTCCCGCAAGTTCGGCACGCAAGGCGCGGCGCCGGACTTCGCGCTACTGGTCGACGGGCTCTCGGCCGAGCGCGAGCAGGGCATTACCATCGATGTCGCCTATCGCTATTTCTCGACCGACGCTCGCAGCTTCATCGTGGCCGACACGCCCGGCCATGAGCAGTACACCCGCAACATGGCGACCGGCGCCTCGACCGCCGACCTCGCCATCATCCTGATCGACGCCCGCAAGGGCCTGCTGCCGCAGACGCGCCGACACTCCTTCATCGTCTCGCTGGTCGGCGTCCGCCATGTCGTCGTCGCCATCAACAAGATGGACCTGGTCGGCTATGACGAGGCGGTCTTCAAGCAGATCGAGCAGGACTACCGCAAGGCGGTCGCGGGCTTAGGCTTCGCCAGCATCGACTTCGTTCCGGTCTCGGCTCGCGACGGCGAGAACGTCACCAGCCTCTCCAGCCTGACGCCCTGGTATCGCGGGCCGGCGCTGCTGCCTCTGCTCGAATCCGTCGTGGTCGTCGCCGAGGCTGAGGTCGAGGCCGGCTTCGCTCTGCCGGTGCAATGGGTCAACCGGCCCGACCTCGATTTCCGCGGCTTTGCCGGCACGGTTGCGCAAGGGCGCCTGCGGGTCGGGGATGCGATCTCGGCGCTGCCGTCGGGCCGCCGCAGCACGATTACGCGGATCCTCGCGCCATCCGGAGACGTCTCACAGGCGAGCGCCGGCCAGTCGGTCACCGTCACGTTCGCCGACGAGATCGATATCTCGCGCGGCGACGTCATCGCCTCGCTGACACACGCTCCCATTGTGCAACAGGAACTGCGGGCGCGCCTGCTCTGGACCGGCGAGGCGGCGCTGCGTGAAGGCGGCGAGTTCATCCTCAAGCTCGCCACGTCGACCGCAAACGCCCAGATCGTCCGGCTGCATCACAGCGTCGATATCGAGAGCTATGCCGAAACGCCGGCCCAGAGCCTGGTGATGAACGGCATCGGATTGGCGACGCTGAAGCTCGACCGGCCGCTCGCGGTGCTCGACTATGCCCGCAGCCGCGAGCTTGGCGGCTTCATCCTGATCGACAGGCTCAGCAATCAGACGGTCGCCTTCGGCTTCGTCGAGATCCGCACGGCTCGGGACAAGGCTCGCTCTGTGACGGAAGCCGGTGCTGCTGGCCGCGCAATTCTGCGTTTAGTCGGCTGGCGCGGTGCGCAGGAGCGGCGGGCCTGGCTCGAGGCGGCGAGCTGGCGTCTGGCGTCCGGATTATTCGTCTTCGCCGCCGTGGCGCTGCCGACGGGGCAATGGGCTCTCGCCGCTGCTCTTGGGTTGGGCGATATCGCGCTGCGGCCGCTGCTGAAGGGCCTGCATGCCAGACTATGGGCGAGGAAGGCTCCGCCTGCGCTCTATGACGGGGCGGGAATCTAAGAGCGGGATCTGAAGAGCGCCGGACGGCCTTCTGCCGGCCCGGCGTTGCGCAAGCGGTGACTTAAGCCGCCTGGGAATAGGTCGCGCCAGCTGGAGGTTTTGCTCCGAGCTGGTAGGTCTGGCCATAGGCTTCGGACGCGCCGGCGACTTCTGGTGGCGGCGGTGGCGGCGGCCGGTGCGCGGCGCGTTCCTCCATCTGCTTCTTGAAGTCGTCCATCTCCTTCTTGGAGATCTTGCCGTCCTGGTCCGCGTCCATCGCGGCGAAGAGGCGGCTGAGCAGGCCGTTCGAGCCATCGCCATCGGGGGCGACCGCCTTCAGGAATTCTTCCTTGGCGACGCTACCATCGGAATCGGCGTCGAGCTTGGCGAAGTAGTTCTTGTCGTCGCCGTCCTTGGCGTCGGCCTTCTTCGCCGTCGTGGCGCTGGCCGTATCCGACTGGAGCATCAGCAGGAGGGCCTGCATCTGCTGGTCGGCCTTCTCGAACTTCGCCTTGAAGGCGTCCGATTCCGCCTTGCTGACCGAGCCGTCCTGGTCGGCGTCCATCGCCTTGAACAGCTTCTCGGTTTTCTTACTGTCGGCACCCTTCGGTGCGCCGGCGGCAAATTCATCGAGGTTAAGTACCCCGTCGCTGTTGCCGTCGAGCTTGTCGAAGCTCAGTGGTTTTCCGGGCGGTGGCGGGCGAAAGCCCCCAACGCCGCCGATGCTTGTCATGCGATACTCCTGGTTACGCACCGCCCGGACCGGGCGGCGCCGTCGAGTATCGTGGATAATTCTTGGTAAATTCCTATCGACCCGGAAACCCTACCGGGCCGAGTGCTCAGCCCGCCAGCACCGCCGTCGCCTCGATCTCGACCATCGCCTCGGGCTCGACCAAAGCCGCGACGGCAACCACCGCCATCGCCGGGAAATGACGACCGAAATTGGCGCGATAGGCCGGCCCCAGCTCGGCCAGGCTGGTGCGATAGGCCTCGATGTCGGTGACGTACCAGGTCAACCGCACGATATCCTCGACCTGGCCGCCGCCGGCCTCGACCACCGCCTTGATGTTGGCGAGCGTCTGGCCGACTTGCGCGACGAAGCCCTTGGCGAAGACGCCGTTCGCGTCCCAGCCGACGAGCCCGCCGGTCATCAGAACCTTGCCTTCGGCGACCATGCCGTTGGCGTAGCCGCGCGGCTGCGGCCAGCCTTCGGGCAGAACGGCGCGGGCGCGGCGCGAGATGGTATCGGAAGGCGGCGAGCCGCTGGTCATGGCGTGGTCTTTCTCAATAGGAGTCAGGAGGCTGCGGCCGCTTCCTGGCGCGCGATCTCGCGCAGGGCAAAACGTTGCAGCTTCCCGGTAGGGGTCTTCGGCAGGGTTGTCACGAAAGCGATGGCGCGGGGGTACTTGTAAGGCGCGATCGCCGCCTTGACGTGATCCTGCAGCGCCTTCGCCAAAGCGGCATCGCCGGCGAAGCCTTCGCGCAGCAGCACATAGGCCTTCACGATCTGGCCGCGCTCCGGGCAGGGGGCGCCGACGACGCCGCATTCGGCCACCGCCTCATGTGTCAGCAGGCAGGCTTCGACTTCCGGCCCGGCGATATTGTAGCCGGCCGAGATGATCATGTCGTCGGAGCGGGCCTGGTACCAGAAATAGCCGTCGGCATCGCGCAAATAGGTGTCGCCGGTGATGTTCCAGCCGTCGAGGATGTATTTGGCCTGGCGCGGATCGGCGAGATAGCGGCAGCCGGTAGGGCCGCGCACGGCGAGGCGACCCGGCGTACCGTCGGGCACTTGCCTGCCGTCCTCGTCGACGATCTTCGCTTCATAGCCCGGCACTGGCAGGCCGGTCGCCCCAGGGCGGATTGCCTCGCGCGGCGCGCCGATGAAGATGTGCAACATCTCGGTTGCGCCGATGCCGTCCATCAATGGCAGCCCGGTCGCTTCCTGCCACGCGTCGAAGGTCGCCTTCGGCAGCGCTTCGCCGGCGGAGACGCAGATGCGCAGCGAGGAGAGATCGCGCTCGCCGAGCTTGCCGAGCATGGCGCGATAGGCGGTCGGCGCGGTGAAGCAGACGGTGGCACGGTAGCGCTCGATCGCTTCGGCGAGATCGGGCGGTGCGACCTTGGCCGGCAGCACGCAGGCGGCGCCGATCCGCAACGGGAACAGCACGATGCCGCCGAGCCCGAAGGTGAAGGCGAGCGGTGGCGAGCCGATGAAGCGGTCGTCAGGCAAGGCCTTGAGGACGCGCGCGCCGTAAGCATCGCAGATCGCCAGCAGGTCGCGCTGGAAATGCATGGTGCCCTTGGGCTCGCCGGTGGTGCCCGAGGTGAAGGCGATCAGGCAGACATCGTCCTGCGCCGTGTCAGCCGGCTCGAAGACTTCGTAGCCGGCTTTCCCCATCAGGGTTTCGAGGGCGCCGTCTCCCCATGTCACAATGGTCGAGAGTTCAGGTGCAAGAGCTTGAGCTGCCTTGAGTTCGCCGACTAATGAGGCGTCGCACAGCGCCAGCGCGATCTTCGCCTTGCGGATCGGATAGGCGATCTCGCCGGCACGCAGCATCGGCATGGTCGCGACCACGACGCCGCCGGCTTTCAGCACAGCGAAATAGGTCGCGACCATCATCGGCGTGTTGGCGGCACGCAGGAGCACGCGATTGCCTGGCACCATGCCGAGATCGTGGGTGAGCACGTTGGCGATGCGGTTCACCTTGTCGGCGAGCGCCTGATAGCTCCAGCTCTCGCTCGGCCCGATCACTGCGTCATGCCCGCCACGACCCTCGGCGACATGGCGGTCGACGAATTCGGTGACGACGTTGAGCCGCTCCGGATAGCTCAGCCCGGCCGCGGCGAGGTCGAGGCGCGGCCAGCTTTCGCGCGGCGGCAGGTTGTCCCGCGCGAAGCCGTCCACATGTCCCGACCGCATGAACCCTGCGGTATCCATCTCGTTCCCCTGGTCTATTTTTTGAGCATGTTCTTGTCGCAAAACCGGTTTCCACTTTTGCGGAACATGCTCGGCCTTACTTCAGCAGGTCGCGGGCGATCACGACCTTCTGCACCTCGCTGGCGCCTTCGTAGATCCTGAGTGCCCTGATCTCGCGGTAGAGTTCCTCGACCTTGACCCCGCGGGTGACGCCGAGTCCGCCATGGATCTGCACGGCACGGTCGATCACCTTCTGGGCGTTCTCTGTCGCGACCAGCTTGGCGAGCGCCGCCTCGCGGGTGACGCGGGGTGCGCCCTGATCCTTGGTCCAGGCGGCGCGGTAGACGAGGAGGGCGGCGGCATCGACCTCGGCTGCGCTGTCGGCGATCGCGGCCTGCGAAAGCTGGAGATCGCCGAGCGTGCCGCCGAAGAGCTTGCGGCTCTTCGCGTGCGACACGGTCTCGTGCAGGGCGCGGCGGGCAAAGCCGAGCGCGGCGGCGCCGACCGTCGAGCGGAAGATGTCGAGCGTCGCCATCGCGACCTTGAAGCCGTCGCCAGGCCCGCCGATGCGGTTTTCCACCGGGATGCGGCAGGCCTCGAAGCGCAAGGTCGCCAGCGGATGCGGCGCGATCACGTCGATGCGCTCGGTGATGGAGAGGCCGGGCGTATCGGCCTCGACCAGGTAGGCCGAGAGCCCGCGTGCGCCGGGCGCCTCGCCGGAGCGGGCGAAGACGACATAATGATCGGCGATACCGCCATTCGAGATCCAGGTCTTCTCACCGTCGATCCGGACATGGGTGTTGCCATCCGGCGTCGCCGTCGTCGCCAAAGCGGCGACATCGGAGCCGGCCTCCTTCTCGGAGAGGGCGAAGGCGGCGATCCGTTCGCCACGCGCCACCGCCGGCAGGATGCGAGCCTTCATCTCGGGCGAGCCGGCGACGGTGATCGCGCCCGTTCCCAGCCCCTGCATGGCGAAGGCGAAATCGGCGAGCCCGTCGCGGGCGGCCAGGATCTCGCGGGCGAGGCAGAGCGTGCGCACGTCGAGCGCCGCGTGCAAACCGCCGTATTCCGCTGGCACGGCGGCTTTGAGGAAGCCGGCCTCGCCCAGCGCCTTCACGCGAGCGCGGCAGGCTTCGTCGACATCGTCATGCGGCAGTCCGGGCAGGGTAGCGTCGGCCCAGGCGGAAAGCCTCTGCGCGAAGTCGCGGTGATGCGCCTCGAAGAAGGGCCAGCCGAGTGTGTCGCCAAGAATGCCGAGGCCAAGGGAGACCATATCAGTTGCCCTCGAAGACCGGCTTCCGCTTCTCGGCGAAGGCGTGATAGGCGCGGGAAAAGTCCTCGGTCTGCATGCACAGCGCCTGCGCCACCGCTTCCGCCTCGATCGCGGACTCGACCGACATCGCCCATTCCATTTCGAGCATGCGCTTGGTCATGGCGTTGGCGAAGGTCGGCCCGTCGGCGAGCTCCCCGGCCAGCGCCTGCGCCTCGGCGAGCACGCTCTCGCGAGCGATCAGCCGGTTGAGGAAGCCCCAGCGCTCGGCTTCCTCGCCCTTGAGTACCCGGCCGGTATAGAGCAGCTCAGCAGCGCGCCCCTGCCCAACGATGCGCGGCAGCATCGCGCAGGCGCCCATGTCGCAGCCGGCGAGGCCGACGCGGTTGAACAGGAAGGCGATCTTCGTCTCGGCCGCGCCGAACCTGAGATCCGAGGCCATGGCGACGATCGCGCCGGCGCCGGCGCAGATGCCGTCGATCGCGGCGATGACCGGCTGCGGGCAGGCCCGCATGGTTTTGACCAGTTCCCCCGTCATCCGCGTGAACTTGAGCAGGTCTTTCGTGTCCATTGCGACCAGCGGCCCGATGATCTCGAAGACGTCGCCGCCCGAGGAGAAATTGCCGCCGGCACCGGTCACCACGATCGCCTTGACCTCGTCGTCCTTCTGCGCGGCGAGGAAGAAGTCGGTCAGCTCGCGATAGCTCTCGAAGGTCAGCGGGTTCTTCTTCTCCGGCCGGTTCAGCGTCACGGTCGCGACCTTGCCGGCGACAGTGAGCTGGAAATGCTGCGGCTGGAAGCCGGAGAGCGGCAGGGTGACAGGGTTGGCGCTGGTCATTCGTTGTCTCCCGCCGTGGTCGGCGTGCCGCTCTGGCGCTTGCTGATGGCCTGGTGCAGCGACGCTTTGGCCCCGCCGAGCAGCCGGAAAAGCTGGCCGATCTCGGCGGACCCAAGCCCGACGAAAAGCTCGGCGATCCAGCCTTCATGGCGCTCGGCCATCGCCTTGAAGGCGCGCCGGCCCTGGGCGGTCAGCGTCAGCACCTGGACGCGCCGGTCCTGCGCAGCCGGGCGCTTGTCGACCAAGCCGTCGGCCAGCAGGCCGGCGACGACCGCAGTGACATTGCCGTTCGAGACCATCAGGCGCTGCGAGACCTCGCCGACGGTCATGCCGGTGGTCGACTTCTCGAGCTGCGCCATCAGATCGAAGCGCGGCAGCGTCGTCTTGAATTCCTCGCGCAGGCGGGTGCGGATTTCGCTCTCGATCAGGGTCGAGCAGGTCAGCATCCGCAGCCAGAGCCGAAGCTCGTCCTTGTGGTCGCCGGGGCGTTCGCTCGCCTTGGTCTCGCGATCGAGCGGGGGGGCGCTGGACGGGATTTCCATGGTCAGAACTCCCCGCCATTGATCAGGATGGACTGACCGGTGATGCTACGGCTCTCAGGTCCGCAGAGATTGAGGACGGTGGCCGCGACTTCCTCCGGCGTGATCAGCCGGTGCTGCGGATTGTCCTTGGTGAGCTCCGCCAGCGCTTCCTCACGAGTCTTGCCGGTCTTGGCGGCGATCGTGGTCAGGCTGCCGGCGACCATGTCGGTGTCGGTATAACCTGGGCAGACGGCGTTGACGGTGACGCCACTCCGAGCCGTCTCCAGCGCCAGCGAGCGCACGAGGCCTACGACCGCATGCTTGGCGGCGACATAGGCCGAGACGTAAGCGTAGCCGCGATGGCCAGCGGTCGAGGCGATGGCGATCAGCCGCCCGGAACCGCGCTGGGTCATGGCGGGCAAAGCAGGCCGGAAGCAGTTCACCGTGCCGATCAGGTTGATCTCGACCATGCGCCGGAACAGCGCTGCATCGCTGCGCGGGAAGCTCGCGCTTTCGGCCGCGCCGGCATTGGCGACGACGATGTCGAACGGTTGTCCTGCTGCGAGCCCGGCCATCGCCTCGCTCACTGCGGTTTCATTGGTCACGTCGACGGAATGGGCGGCATCGGCAGCACCGTCGAGCACTGCCTGTTGCAGGATGTCGTCATTGCGGCCGATGATCGAGACGCGGGCGCCGGCCTGGCGGAGCGCGGTGGCGATGGCGCGGCCGATGCCGCGTCCGCCGCCGCTCACCAGGGCATGCTGTCCCGTCAGAGCCGATGCCATGCCGTTCACTCCCTCTTGCAGGCCAATATATTTTAGGTCTGAAACATTTTGCAAGAGGCGATACGCGATCTACGGGAAGGCGCGAAATAATGCGGTATAACAGCATATTGCGCGATATATCGATGAGTTTCCATAACCCGGCCGATGTCTCGTCGTTGGCTTCCAGCGAGAGGCTTGAGCCAAAATTATTTTAGGTTTAAAATGATTTTGCGAGCCAGGGAGAGCGTGATGCGCATTGCAGTCGTGGGCGGCGGACCGGCGGGGCTCTATTACGCGCTGCTGATGAAGCGAGACTGGCCGGCACTCGACGTTACCGTGTTCGAGCGCAATCGCGACGACGACACCTTCGGCTTCGGCGTCGTCTTCTCCGACCAGACGCTCGACCTGTTCAAGGCGGCCGACCAGCCGAGCTACGAGGCGATCGTCAAAAGCTTCGCCTATTGGGACGACATCGAGATCCATTTCAAAGGCACGGCGCAGCGCGTGCCCGGCAACGGCTTCTGCGGCTGCTCGCGCCGTACATTGCTGATGCTCTTGCAGGAGCGGGCGCGTCAGGTCGGCGTCAGACTCGTCTTCTCGCAGGAGATCGAGGATGTCGCGGCGCTGAAGCGCGATTACGATCTCGTCGTCGCCGCCGACGGCATCAACAGCCGCATCCGTGAGGGCGATCGCGAACGCTTCGCGCCGGAGGTCGACCTCAGACCGAACCGCTTCGTCTGGATGGGCTCGACCCGGCCCTTCGACGCCTTCACCTTCTTCTTCAAGGAGACGGAGCACGGCGTCTTTATCGCCCATTGCTACCAGTACGAGGTCGGGCAATCGACCTGGGTGCTGGAGACCGACCCCGAGACCTTCGCCCGCGCCGGGCTGGAAGGCATGGACGAGGCCGGCACGGCCGCTTTCCTCGAACAGGTCTTCGCCGAGGAACTGCAGGGCCACCGGCTGATCACCAATCGCTCGCTCTGGCGGCAGTTCCCGATGATCCGCTGCGCCAACTGGGTGGCCGATAATGTCGTGCTGATCGGCGACGCCAAGGCAACGGCGCATTTCTCGATCGGCTCGGGCACCAAGCTCGCCATGGAAGATGCGATTGCGCTGCACCGCGCCTTCCATCGCGCCGGGCTCGACGTCAAGGCAGCGCTCTCAGCCTTCGAGACCGGACGGCGCGAGGAGGTCGAGAAAACCCAGCACGCCGCCGACGTCTCGCTGGTCTGGTTCGAGCAGCTCAAGCGCTTCTGGGATTTCGCGCCGCTGCGCTTCGCCTTCGGGCTGATGACGCGCTCCAAGGCGATCACCTACGACAACCTCGCTCTACGCGCGCCCGAATTTGTCGCTGCGATCGATCGGGTTGTCGCTGACGATCTCGGTGCCGATCAGGTGTCGCGCCGTGACGGCACGCCGGTGCCGCCGGCCTTCCAGCCCTTCGCCCTGCGCGAGATGCGGGTCGCGAACCGCTTCGTCGTCTCGCCCATGTGCCAGTATTCCGCGCAGGAAGGCCTACCGGGTGACTGGCACCTGATGCATTACGGCGCGCGCGCCATCGGCGGGGCAGGGCTCGTCTTCACCGAGATGACCTGTGTCTCGGCCGATGCCCGCATCACGCCCGGCTGCACCGGCCTCTACAGCGACGAGCAGGAAGGCGTCTGGACGCGCATCGTCGATTTCGCCCACGCCAACTCGACGGCGAAGATCTGCCTGCAGCTCGGCCATGCCGGGCGCAAGGGCGCGAGCAAGCTGATGTGGGACGGGATGGACCGGCCGCTCGACGAGGGCGCCTGGCCGATCGTCTCCGCCTCGCCCTTGCCGTACTATCCCGAGAGCCAGATCCCGCGCGAGCTGGCGCGGGCCGACATGGACCGGATTACGGCCGATTTCGTCGCGGCGGCCAAGCGCGGCCTGCGCGCCGGCTTCGACATGCTCGAGCTGCACTGCGCCCATGGCTATCTGCTGGCAAGCTTCCTCTCGCCGTTGACCAACCAGCGCACGGACGCCTATGGCGGCTCGCTCGAAAACCGCCTACGCTATCCGCTCGAAGTCTTTGCCGCGCTTCGCGAAACCTGGCCGGCCGACAAACCGATGTCGGTGCGAATCTCCGCGACCGACTGGCAAGAGGGTGGCCTCAGTCCGGACGATTCGGTCGCGATCTCGGAGGCCTTCGCGCAGGCGGGCTGCGACCTCGTCGACGTCTCGACCGGGCAGACCACGCCGCGAGCGCGGCCGCTCTATGGCCGCATGTTCCAGACCTCGTTCGCGGACCGGATCCGCAACGAGGCCGGTATCGCGACCATGTGCGTCGGCGCCATTACTTCGGCCGATCAGGCCAACACCATCGTCGCCGCCGGCCGCGCCGATCTCGTCGCACTCGGCAGACCGCATCTGGCCGACCCGTCCTTCGTGCTGCGGGCGGCGGCCTGGTACGGCGCCGATGTCGCACAGCCGGTTCAGTATCAGCCCGGCAAGGACCAGCTCATGCGCAACACGCCGCGCGAGCGCGATGACCTCGAGACCCTCAAGCTCAAGGCCAAGCCGAGCCGGCATGGCGGCGCGCCGGCTGATGCGATGACCACTCCGGCTGCGCGGGCGGCGGAATAGGCGGGAACCCGAACTCGCGGCCGCGGGTTGATCGACGAACGCCTCATGAGGTTCGGAGATTCACCATGGCCGCCAGAACGACGATGCTTGCCCTGCTGACGACGGTCGCGCTGACCACCGCCGCCATGGCGCAGACACCTCAAACCACAAAACAGCCCGACAACTCCGGCGTCGGCCCGACGACCACGCATCCGAGCCAGGTCGACAAGGGCCAGAACATGATCCTGCCTTCGGCCGGACAGGCCGGGCAATCGGCTGCGCCGACCATGGTCTATGACTGCAAGAACAGGCCGCAGGACTGCACCACGCCTCCGGCTCCGGGCGACAAGAGCAGCATGCCGAAGCAATCTGATGCGCCGGCGACCTCCGCTCCCTCGAAGTGAGGGGGCTGACATTGCGTTTGTGCAATTTATGATTGGATTGACGCTGTCTTTATGGCGTCGTCGCAATAGCTATCTTCCTGGGCAACCGATCCTGCTGCGTCTTTCGATGAGGCGCACAACCAAGGGGCCCACATCATGCAACTCACCGGCATCCACCACGTCACCGCCATCACCGCACAGGCTGCGCAAAACCGGCGCTTCTATGTCGAGACGCTCGGCCTGCGCCTGGTCAAGAAGACGGTGAACCAGGACGACACCTCCGCCTATCACCTGTTCTATGCCGACGGCGCCGGCTCGCCCGGGACCGACCTGACCTTCTTCGACTGGCCGACTTCTCCCGCCCGGCGCGGGACGAATTCGATCACCCGGACCTCGCTCCGGGTCGCGAACGAGGCCTCGCTCGACTTCTGGCGCGAGCGGCTGACGGCTGCCGGCGTCGCGGTCTCCGAGACGCGGCTGCTCAATGGCCGCGCCGCGCTCGATTTCGAGGATCCGGAGGGCCAGCGCCTGACGCTCGTCGTCGATGGCGGCGAGATCCCGTTCGTCGCCTGGGAGAAGAGCTCGGTGCCGGCCGAGCATCAGATTCGTGGCCTTGGCCCGGTGACGATCTC
This sequence comes from Allobosea sp. LjRoot90, assembly GCF_964254315.1. Classification (NCBI taxonomy): domain Bacteria; kingdom Pseudomonadati; phylum Pseudomonadota; class Alphaproteobacteria; order Hyphomicrobiales; family Alloboseaceae; genus Allobosea; species Allobosea sp. LjRoot90. The sequence goes on along the minus strand of NZ_CAXUTF020000001.1, from coordinate 940,345 downwards.
GGTGCCGCAGATCGAGCGGACCGAACTCGTCCTGACCAAGCTGCTCGGGCTGGAGCGTATCGCCGATTACCGTGACGCAAGCCATGCTACCGGCGACATCCATGTCTTCCGGATCGGCGAGGGCGGCCCGGCGGCGGAGCTCAATGTCGCGGTCGAGCCCGGTCTTGCTTCTGCGCGTGAAGGCGCTGGCGGTGTCCACCATCTCGCTTTGCGGACGCCGAGCTTCGGCGAGTACGACGCCTGGGCCGAGCGGCTGCGCGCCTCTGGCTATCCGAACAGCGGCCCGGTCGATCGCTTCTATTTCCGCTCGCTCTATCTGCGCGAGCCGAATGGCGTGCTGATCGAGATCGCCAGCGACGGGCCGGGCTTCGCCGCCGACGAGCCCTTCGAGACGATGGGCGAGGGGCTTGCGCTTCCGCCTTTCCTCGAGCCGAAGCGGGCGGCGATCGAGGCCGGGCTGAAGCCCCTGGCTTGAGCGTTCCAAAAGCTATCAGGACGCGCTGCGGCAGACCTTGCCGCAGCGCGTCAGCTTTCCGTAAGACTGTTTCGATTCATCGGGAATTAACCAGCTTCGCGCTCAATGCGTGGACGAGGTTGGGGCTTCCCGAGACTGACGAACAGGCCGAAACGGTCTGCCCAGCGCGATAGAGCGTGTCGGCAAGACGAGAGCGGCGCTGCGCCTGAGCGGGATGCTTGCAAAGTGTCCTGAGGCGTTGCGTATGCGTAGCTCGAACAAGTTCGCCGGCTATTCCTATAGCCTGAAGCGTCGGCGCCGCAGTCCCTTCATTCGCCTTGGCGTGCTCGTGGCCGTTGCCGGTGGTGCGATGGCGGGTTTCTCTGCCTGGTCGGGCAGGCAGGCCGAGCCTGCGGTTATCGCAAGCCCGGCGGCCAAGAAACACGCTCCGACGAATTCAGCGCCGCTGGCGCACACATCGACGCCGCTGCTCCGCCCTGGCTATGTCGTCGGCTACGTTGCTCAGTCGCTCGCTGGCAGTGCGCCCTTGTCTGGTCGTTTCCAGTCGGCGATGGCTGATCCTGAAACGACCGGCTCGATCACCCCGTCCGATCTCGCCAAGCCGAGCCTGGCAACGACCACGGTCGCGATCCAACCCGCTGCCGAGCCGCCGCAGATTGCCCTGATCGCCCCGCGCCCGGTCCCGCGTCCGGCGGATCTGAAATTTCCGAAGCCGCCGGAGCCGAGCGTCGCAACGCGCGCGACGTCGCGCCAGAGCAAGGATGTCGTCGCCAAGGCCGAGCCCACCGACAACCGCTCCTTCTTCGAAAAGCTCTTCGGCACGAATGCGCCGCAGACTTCCGGCGAGCGTCTCGCCTATGCGGCGCCGCAGGATGACATCACCCAGCGCAGCGGTCGCGGCAGCGGCCTGACCGTCGCTCCGGCGCCGATACCGCTGGCGTCCACGCCGGTCGCCGGCGGCAAGACAGCGATCTACGACATCAGCGCGCGCGTCGTCTATTTGCCCAATGGCGAGCGGCTGGAGGCCAATTCCGGCCTCGGCGACAAAATGAACGACCTGCGCTTCGTCCATGTCCGCATGCATGGGCCAACGCCGCCGCACGTCTACAATCTGACCGAGCGCGAATCCCTGTTCCATGGCGTGCGTGCGATCCGCATGCATCCGGTCGGCGGCAGCGGCAAGATCTTCGGCCGCGCCGGGTTGCTGGTGCACAACTACCTGCTCGGGCCGCGTGGCGATTCGAATGGCTGCGTCTCGGTCAAGGACTATGAGCGCTTCCTGCAGGCCTTCCTGCGTGGCGAAATCAAGCAGCTCGTCGTGGTCGCCGGCCGGAGCTGAAAGCTCGCCAGCCACCTAACCTTGCGCGAGCAGCGTCACGCTGGTCTGATCGGCGAATGACGAGACTGGTCCATCGAGCAGCACGCCTGCTTGCACTCTCGGTGCTCGCACTTCCGCTCGCGACGACAGTCCCCGCCGTTGCCGAAGTGCGCTTCGGCAACAATGTCCGCATCGGCGGGCACGATGTCTCGAACCAGCGCTTCGACCGCAGGAACCGTGGCGTCTATCACATCCATGAAGGCCGGCCGCGCAATCCGGGCTGCAGCTGGCGTTCGGACGGAAGGGGCGGGCGCGTCAAAATCTGCCATCTGCAGCGCATCAAGCGGCGCTGATAGCGGCGGGCTGGAGCCCGTTCCGATGAACTTGCACCAACCTGACTGGATCCGGTTCTAAGTATGAGGCCCTGGGCTGCCGGCTCGCACAGACTTGCCTGGGGCATGCAGATTCTCGCGGAACTACGCGGTCACCCCGGGCTTGACCCGGGATCCATGCCGGAGCGCTTCCGACAGAGGTTCAGGCATGGATCCCGGCTCTGCGCTTCGCCTCGGCCGGGATGACACGCGGTTTCCCGCTAGGGCCGAGACTCAATTGCCCACCAGGTGATTGCGGCTGCGATGCAAACGGCTGAGAGGAAGATGTCTGCGCGTTTGTCGTATCGTGTCGCGATGCGGCGGAAGTCCTTGAGCCTGCAGAACATGCGTTCGATGAGGTTTCGCGCGCGATAGGCCTCGCGGTCGTAGGCGTGCGGGTTCTTGCGGGTTGGATTGGGCGGGATGACAGGCTCAGTTCCGCGCTCGACGAGCCAGTCTCGCAGGCTGGCGGCGTCATAGGCCCGGTCGGCCAGCAGTTTGTGGCTGGGCCGGCGGATGGCGAGCAGCGCCCTGGCGCCGGCGAGGTCATGGGCGTTGCCGGGCGTCAGGACGAAAGCGACGGGCCGTCCGCGATCATCGCTCAGCGCATGGATCTTGGTGGTCCGCCCGCCGCGCGAGGTGCCAATGGCGTGATGATGAGCCCCCCTTTTGCGCCCGCCGCCGAACGATGAGCCTTGATGTGGGTGGAATCCACCGCACCGGTGAACACCCCGTCCGAGCCGGTCAATGCGTAGAAGATCCGTTCCCACACACCCTGCCGGCTCCAGCGGTTCCAGCGATTATAGACCGTGGTCGAGGGGCCATAGATCGTCGGGCAGTCCTTCCAACGCCCGCCCGAGCGCAGCATGTGCATGATGCCGGAGATCACACGGCGGTCGTCCACTCGCCGCGCCCCGCGCCGGCCCCGAGGCAAATGCGGCTGAATCGCCTCCCATTCAGGATCCGACAGCCAATAAACCTCTCGCTTCCTTGCCATCCAAAAACCTCCGGACGCCAAGGAATCAGACCATCACCTCTCCAGCAACCCCAATTGGGTTTCGAGCCTAGTGCGCGATAGGCTCTGCGCTTCGGTCTCTCTCAGAACTCTTCCCACCCGGCGTCGCCACCGCGGGCGTTCGCGACCTTGCGAGCTGGAGCTGGAATGCGAGCGGGAGTTGCGCGCTCGCGGCGCGGCGTGGGCTGCTGCTGAGCAAAGGCGGCTTCCGCCAGCGTCCGCAGCCTTTCCGGCTCGGACGCAGCCGGTTGGCGCGACAGGGCGCCAGGGCTCTCGCTGGTCCGGAAGCCAGCGACCAGGGCATTGAGCTCACCGATCTTGCTGGAAAGCGCACCGGCGGACGCGGCACTCTGCTCGGCCAGCGCAGCATTCTGCTGGGTCATCTCGTCCATATGGGCGACGGTCTGGCTCATCTCCTCGATGCCGTTGGCCTGCTCGCTCGAAGCGGCGGCGACCTCCGAGACGGTCGCCTGGACGCTTCCCGCCGCTTCGACGATGCGGGTGAGCGCATTGCCGGCCTGGCGCACGAGCTTCACCCCGGCCTCGACCTCGCTGTTCGAGGAGGAAATCAGGCCGGAAATATCCTTGGCTGCCTCGCTCGAACGCTGGGCGAGGGTGCGGACCTCGCTCGCCACGACCGCGAAGCCCTTGCCGGCATCGCCAGCGCGCGCAGCTTCGACCGCTGCATTCAGGGCGAGAAGGTTGGTCTGGAAGGCGATATCGTCGATCACGCGGATGATGTCGGAAATCTTCTTCGAAGCCTGCTCGATCCGGACCATGGCCGAGACCGCATCGGTGACGATGTTGCCGCCGTCCTGGGCGACCTGCATGGCCTGGCCGGCCTGTTGGACGGCTTGCTGGGCGGACAGCGCGGCTGCCTTCACCGACGCCGCGAGCTGCTCCGTCGTGGCGGCGCTTTCTTCAAGCGAGGAGGCCTGTTCCTCGGTCCGCTTGGAGAGGTCGTCCGCGCCCGTATTGATCTCGCGCGCCGACAATCCGACATCGGCCGACATCGTCTGGATTGTACTGACCGTCGAGGACAGGCGCGACATCGTCTCGTTGATCGCGTCCTTCAGCTCGGCGAAGCGCCCGCGATAGGCGGTCGGCACCTGGTTGGTCAGATCGCCGGCGGCCAGGGCCTGCAGCACCGCGACGAATTCCGTGGTGGCATTGTCGACCACCGCGTTGATCTCGTTGATCCCGGCGACGAGCTGCTGCATCTGCTCGTCGCCATGGTCGATCTGGAGCCGGGCCGAGAAATCGCCGGCGGCAGCGGCTGCGACGACTTCGCCGACATCCGACACCACCGAGGCCATCGCGTCCGCCGAGCGAATCCGCGCTGCGGCAGCGGCACGCTCCTGCTCCTGCAGCAGGGCGACCTGCTCGGTGCTCTCGCGTAGCACCGAAACGGCTCGCGCCATCTCGCCGATCTCGTCTCGGCGCCTGGTGTGCGGCACCTCGATCTGCGTATCGCCTGCGGTCAGGCGGCTCATCGTGCCGCCAAGATCGACGAGGGGACGAATGATCGAGCGTCGAGAGAAGACGAGCGCGCCGGCAATGGCGGCGCCGAGGACCAGAATGAGCGCGATCGGCAAGAAGATCCGCACCTGTTCGAAGAAGGTGGTCGCCTCCGCATCGACTTCGTTGGCGCGTGCCTCGTTGAAGCTGCTCAGTGAGGTGAGCTCCTCCTGCAGCGTCGCGCGGTTCTTCTTGCTGGCGTCGCTGTTGCCCCAGGCTTCGGCGGCGCGGGCCGAAATCTCGCGAACCATGCGCGTGGTCTCGAGCCGGATGCCGGTGAATTCGGCGATCAGTCCGCTGATCTTCTCCATGCGCTCGCGCTCGCTGGCGGGAACGACCTTGGCGAGATCCTTGCGGCGTTCCTCGACTTTGGTCAGGCCGCCCTCGACCGTCGTTGCGGCGATACCGGCGAAATGCGGGTTGCGCGCGGTGTAGACAAGGTAGGAATCAGCGATGACGAGATTGACCGCGGCATTGAGGCGTTCGGCAGCCAGCGCGATGTGATTCTGCTGCGATGAGCGCCCATTCATCGTGTCGATGCGGGTCATCGCCAACAATGCGCAGCCGAGTGCAACTAAGGCGCCAGCCGCGACAATCGCGATCAGCCCCAAAATCTGGGTCCTGATGGATTTCATGATGTCCCCCGCACGCCGCTGTTTTGATCGCGGCGCCGCAAGGTAACCTGAGGCCTTGAATGCGGAGTTAACCTGAGCCGCGCCTCCGCCAGTCTCAGCCCTTGGCGGCGGCGGTCTTCTTGGGCTTGGCGCTCTTCGCCTTCGCCGGAGCCTTCTTGGAGGCCGCCGGCTTCTTGGCAGGTGCTTTCGTCTTGCCCTTGGCGCCACCACCGGCCGCCGCCTTGGCGTTGACCAATTCGATCGCCTGCTCCGCGGTGATGCTCTCCTGCGTCATCGTCTTCGGCAGGGTGGCGTAGACCTTGCCCCAGGCGACATAAGGCCCGTATTTGCCGCCCCTGACTTCCATCTTGCCGCCTTGCGGATGATCGCCAAGCTCGCGTCCCGGTGTCGCCGCGGCGCCGAAGCGGCGACCGCCTGCGCCGCTCTCCTTGGCGACGATCAGGTCGATGGCCCGGTTCGCCCCGATTTCGAGGATGTCGTCGGCCTTGTCGATATTGGCGTAGGTCTTGCCGTGCTGGACGTAAGGCCCGTAGCGGCCGATGCCAGCGAGAATCGGCTCGCCGCTCGTCGGATGCTTCGCCACCTCGCGCGGCAGCGAGAGCAGGGCGAGCGCCTTCTCCAGCGTCAGTGAACCAACGGTGTCGCCCTTGGGCAAACTCGAACGCTTCGGCTTCTCACCCTCGCCGAGCTGGATATAGGGGCCGAAGCGGCCGTCGCGGACACTCACCTCCTGATCCGTCGCCGGGTCCTTGCCCAGGATGCGCACGCCGTTCTGGGTCTGGCCGCCTTCGGCCGAGCCGTCCCCCTCGGCGGCGGAAGCGCTGAGCGGGCGGGTGAAGCGGCATTCGGGATAGTTCGAGCAGCCGACGAAGGCGCCGAACTTGCCGAGCTTGAGCGAGAGCGTGCCGGTACCGCAGACTTGGCAGCCGCGCGGATCGCCGCCATCGGCGCGCGGCGGGAAGACATGCTGGCCGAGAATCCCGTTCAGCGCTTCCAGCACGTCACCGACGCGCAGTTCCTTGGTCTCGCCGATCGACTTGGTGAACTCGTCCCAGAATTCGCGCAGCAATACCTTCCAGTCGACATCGCCGCTGGAGACCAGGTCGAGCTTCTCCTCCAGGCTCGCCGTGAAGTCGAACTCGACATAGCGCTTGAAGAAGCTCTCCAGGAACGCCGTGACCAGCATGCCCTTGTCCTCGGGCACGAGGCGCTTCTTCTCGATCCGGACATATTCGCGGTCGCGCAGCGTCGCCAGCGTCGCGGCATAGGTCGAGGGCCGGCCGATGCCGAGCTCTTCCATGCGCTTGACCAGGCTGGCCTCCGAGAAGCGCGGCGGCGGCTCGGTGAAATGCTGGTCGGCGGCGATGGCGCGCTTCTCCAGCGGATCGCCTGCCTTCATCGGGGGCAGCTTCTTTGAGTCCTCGTCTTCCTCGTCGTCACGGCTCTCCTGATAGAGCGTCAGGAAGCCGTCGAAGAGCACGACCTGGCCGGTCGCACGCAGTTCGAGACCGCGGGCGCCGACCTGGGCGGCGATGTCGACCGTGGTGCGCTCCATCGAGGCCGATTCCATCTGGCTGGCGATGGTGCGCTTCCAGATCAGTTCGTAGAGTTTCGCCTGCTCCGGCTCGAGATTGCGCGCGACCATGGCGGGCAAACGGCCGAGATCGGTCGGGCGGATCGCTTCGTGCGCTTCCTGCGCGTTCTTGGCCTTGACCGTGTATTTGCGCGGGGCATCCGGCACGTAATTGTCGCCGAACTCCTTGCCGATGACCCGCCGCGCCGCCACGATCGCCGAGCCGTCCATGTCGACGCCGTCGGTTCGCATATAGGTGATCAGGCCGACGGTCTCGCCGCCGATGTCGACGCCCTCATAGAGCCGCTGCGCCACCTGCATGGTGCGGGCCGGCGCCATGCCGAGCTTGCGCGAGGCCTCCTGCTGCAGGGTCGAGGTCTGGAAGGGTGGTTGGGGATGGCGCCTGACCGGCTTGGCTTCGACTTCGGCGACCGAGAATCGCGCGGTCTCCAGCGCGGCCTTGAAAGCCGCGGCCTCATCGCCGGTGCCGATGTCGAGCCGGGTGATCTTCTTGCCGTCCGCGCCGCTGAGACGTGCATCGAAGGTCGCGCCGCTGCCGGTCGCGAGCGTCGCGATCAGCGACCAGTACTCACGCGCTCGGAAGGCCTCGATCTCACGCTCGCGGTCGCTGACCAGCCTGAGCGCGACCGACTGCACGCGCCCGGCCGAGCGGGCGCCGGGCAATTTGCGCCAGAGCACCGGGGAAAGCGTGAAGCCGACGAGATAATCGAGGGCGCGGCGCGCCAGATAGGCGTCGACCAGCGCCTGGTCGATCGGGCGCGGATTGGCCAAAGCCTTCTGCACCGCGTCCTTGGTCACCGCGTTGAAGGTGACGCGTTCGACCGGAATGCCCTTGAGCACGCGCTTCTGGTTCAGTGCCTCGAGCACATGCCAGGAGATCGCCTCGCCTTCGCGATCCGGGTCGGTTGCGAGGATGACCTTCTCGGCGTTCTTGGCTGCCCGCGCGATCTCGGCCACCTGCTTGGCGCCGCGCCCCTCGGTCTCCCAGAGCATGGCGAAATCGTTCTCGGGATCGACCGAGCCGTCCTTCGCCGGCAGATCGCGGATATGCCCGAACGAGGCGATCACCTCGTAATCGGGCCCGAGATACTTATTGATCGTCTTGGCCTTGGCCGGCGACTCGACGATGAGGAGCTTCATGACGCTTTCGATCTCATAGGCAAGCGGCGGGGCGGCACGAGAGCCGGAGCCGATCAGGTCTATATCCTGATCGGTGAATCCGTCTCTCGCTTTCAGAAGAGACCGTTTGACCGATCAGCTTGCGATGCAGGCGATCGGAACGGGCTCTAGCGTGCCAACCTCGCCGAACTTGGCGCGGGGCGCGTTGATAGCGGTTCGGGATTGCGCGCGAAAGTGGTTCACGCGGCCAGTCCTGTCAAACTCGATTCTACTTTTCGGAGGAGGGCGGTCAGGCTACGTCACCAGCCGTTGCCATTTTGGCGCTAAACGGCGGGAGAACTGAGCATGTCGTCGCAGAACCGGACAACCCGGCTGACTTCGCTCGATATCCGCGGGCGCAAGGGCGGCGAGCCGCTCGTCGCCTTGACCGCCTATACCGCGCCGATGGCGAGGATCGTCGACGAGGTCGCTGAGATCACGCTGGTCGGCGACTCGCTCGGCATGGTCGTCTACGGGCTCGACAGCACCGTCCCGGTGACACTGGAGATGATGAGCCTGCACGGACAGGCGGTAACGCGTGCCACGACGCGCTCGCTGGTCGTGATCGACATGCCGTTCGGCAGCTATGAGGAAAGTCGGGAGCAGGCCTTCCGCAACGCCGCACGATTGCTCAAGGAGACCGGCGCGGGCGCCGTGAAGCTCGAAGGCAGCCTCCGGATGGCCGAGACGGTGCGCTTCCTGGTCGAGCGCGGCGTGCCGGTGATGGGCCATGTCGGCCTGACGCCACAGGCGGTCAACACGCTCGGCGGCTACAAGGCGCAAGGGCGCAGCAAGGCCGAGTGGCCGGCGATCATCGCCGATGCAATGGCGATTGCCGATGCAGGCGCTTTCTCGCTGGTAGTCGAGGCCGTCGCCGAGCCGCTGGCCGCCGAGATCACCGGCCGGATCGCGATCCCGACCATCGGCATCGGCGCCTCTGCGATCTGCGACGGCCAAGTCCTCGTCCTCGACGATATGCTCGGCCTGACCGGCCGCGTGCCGAAATTCGTCAAGGCCTATGGCGACTTGGCCGGGCAGGCGCGCGAAGCAGTGCAGACCTATGCGGCCGAGGTGCGCAGCCGGCAGTTCCCGGGCGAGCAGCACGTCTATGCCTTGAAGGCGGAATGACCCACAGGGAAAGCGCGCGCTGCCTTGCGCTGGCCACGACTCGCCCCTAAACAGCGGTCTTCAAATGACAGCGACCGCACCGCTCTATCCGCACCGGCACCTCCTCGGGATCGAGGGGCTGTCCCATTTGGATATCGAGGCCCTGCTCGAGCGCGCCGAGACCTATGTCGCGCTCTCGCGCCAGGTCGAGAAGAAGACCGCGACCTTGCGCGGCCGCACCCAGATCAATTTGTTCTTCGAGCCCTCGACGCGGACGCAGGCCTCGTTCGAGCTGGCGGGCAAGCGCCTCGGCGCCGACGTGATGAACATGTCGGTCAGCTCCTCCTCGGTGAAGAAGGGCGAGACGCTGATCGACACGGCCGCGACGCTGAACGCGATGCGGCCTGACATTCTGGTGGTGCGCCATCATGCGGCCGGCGCGGTCAACCTGCTTGCCCGCAAGGTCGATTGCTCGGTGGTCAACGCCGGCGACGGCGCCCATGAGCACCCGACCCAGGCGCTGCTCGACGCCCTGACGATCCGCCGCAACAAGGGCCGTATTGCTGGGCTCACCGTCGCGATCTGCGGCGACATCGTGCATTCGCGCGTCGCTCGTTCCAATATCATCCTGCTCAACGCACTCGGCGCCAAGGTGCGCCTGATCGCACCCTCGACCCTGCTGCCGACCGGTGTCGAGCGCATGGGCGTCCAGGTCTTCCGCGATATGCGCAAGGGGCTGGACGGCGTCGACATCGTCATGATGCTGCGCCTGCAGCTCGAGCGGATGAATGGCGCCTTCGTTCCGTCCTCGAAGGAGTATTTCCGCTATTTCGGGCTCGACCGCGAAAAACTCTCGCTGGCCGCGCCGGACGCGCTCGTGATGCACCCCGGCCCGATGAACCGCGGCGTCGAAATCTCCTCGGAGGTGGCCGACGGCGCCCAGTCGCTGATCCGGGAGCAGGTCGAGATGGGCGTCGCCGTTCGCATGGCGGTGCTCGACGCGCTCGCGCAGCACCTGCCCAATGGCTGAATGCGATGGAGACCTTCCTCGCCTGGCTTCTGCGACAGATGCGCCGGGCTCGGATCGTCTTCGTCGGTCTCTATCTTCTGGTCGTGGCCGGATTCGCCTATTCCGAGCCCCGCTCCGCCTGGACCTGGCTGATCGCGCTTCTCGGCGCGCTCCTGTGCGTCGGCGTGTGGGGCCTTGTCGGGTTCTGGAGTTACGTTTTCACGCAGCGCCGCGAGCGCAGGAATGGGGTCGAGCGTAGCGATGGCTGAGAGCAACAGGCAAAGTAGCGATGTTGCGATCGTCGGCGCGCAACTGGTCGATCCGGCCTCCGGTCGTGAGGGCCCGGGCAGTATCCTGATCCGCGACGGGCTGATCGCCGATGTCCATTGGGGCGGCGATCGCCCGGAGCTGCCGGCCGGCCTTCAAGTGGAGGAGGCGCGGGGCCTCGTGCTGGCGCCAGGCCTCGTCGACCTGCGCGCCTTCCTCGGCGAGCCCGGCGCCGAGTTCCGCGAGACGCTCGGAACAGGCTCGCAAGCCGCAGCAGCTGGTGGCGTCACCACGGTGATCTGCCGCCCGGATACCGATCCGCCGATCGACGATCCGTCCGTGATCGATTTCATCAAGCGCCGCGCCCGCGACAAGGCGATCGTCAATGTCCTGCCGGCGGCGGCGCTGACCAAGCGGTTGGCCGGCAAGGAGATCACCGAGTTCGGCCTGCTGCTCGAAGCTGGCGCGGTTGCCTTCAGCGACGGCGCGAACGGCGTGCGCAATCCGCAGGTCATGCGCCGCGCCATGATCTATGCCCGCGACTTCGACGCTCTGCTGATCAACCATGTCGAGGACCCCGACCTGCGCGGCGACGGCGTGATGAACGAGGGCGAGTTCGCCAGCCGTAAGGGCCTGCCGGGCATCCCCCATGAGGCCGAAACGGTGATGCTCGAGCGCGACCTGCGCCTCGCTCGCGCCAGCGGCGCCCGTTACCACGCGGCGATGATCTCCTGTTCGGATTCGCTCGCGCTGATCCGCCGGGCCAAGGAAGATGGGCTTTCGGTCACCTGCGGCGTCTCGATCAACAATCTCTGTTTGAACGAGAACGATGTCGGCGAGTACCGGACCTTCTGCAAGGTCTCGCCGCCGCTGCGGCACGAGGACGAGCGGCTGGCGATGATCGCGGCAGTGGCCGAAGGCCTGATCGACGTGATCGTCTCCGACCACGATCCGCAGGATGTCGAGACCAAGCGCCAGCCCTTCGCCGAGGCGGCAAACGGAGCGCTCGGCATCGAGACCCTGCTCTCGGCGTCGCTGCGGCTCTATCACAGCGAGCAGATCGGCCTGCCGGCGCTGTTTGCCGCGCTGTCGAGCCGGCCGGCAGATCTGCTCGGACTCGGCTGCGGCCGGCTGGTGCCCGGCGCGCCGGCCGATCTCGCTCTGATCGACATCGACGCGCCCTTCGTGGTCGACAAGCGAAAGCTCAAATCGCGCGCCAAGAACTCGCCCTTCGATGAGGCCAGGCTGCAGGGGCTGGTGCAGGCGACCTGGGTCGGCGGCCGGGTGGTGTATCGCGGCGAAGCTGCGTAAGCTCATGCCGGGACGGGCAGGGGAGGTTGTATGGCTGAGGTGTTCGGCTGGGCGTTTTCAGGCCCGATGGGGCTTGCTGCGCTCGTCCTCGGCTATCTGCTCGGCTCGATCCCGTTCGGCATCATCCTGACGCGGCTTTCCGGCGGTCCGGACCTGCGCACGATCGGCTCCGGCAATATCGGCGCCACCAATGTGCTGCGCACCGGCAACAAGAAGCTGGCGGCGCTGACGCTGATTGGCGACATGCTGAAGGGCACCGCCGCGGTTGTGCTCGCCGGCTGGCTGCTCGGCGGCAAGAGCGCGGCGCTCGCGGCCGGCCTCGGCGCCTTCCTCGGCCATCTTTTCCCGGTCTGGCTTCGCTTCAAGGGCGGCAAGGGCGTCGCCACCTTCCTCGGCATCCTGATCGGGCTCAAGGGCTCGATCGCGCTGGTCTTCGCCGCGGTCTGGATCAGCATCGCCTACCTGACCAAGTATTCCTCGCTATCGGCCCTGATCGCGAGCCTGCTGACGCCGCTGCTGTTCTGGTTCTGGATCCGCGATGCCCAGGCGGCCGGGCTGATGGCCCTCCTCGCTCTGCTGCTCTGGTACATGCACCGGGAAAACATTGCGAGGTTGCTGGCCGGCCGTGAAGGCAAGATCGGGCAAAAGGACTGAATGCCGATGGCCGGTTTCGTTCTCGATGACCGGCAACGCCTCGACTGGCTCCGACTGATCCGCAGCGAGAGCATCGGCCCCCGCACCTTCCGCACGCTGGTCAACCGGTTCGGCGGGGCGGCCGGGGCGCTCGATGCCCTGCCGGAACTCGGCCGCCAGGCGGGGCGTACGCTCAGGCTCTGCACTGCCGCAGAGGCGGAACGGGAGTTCGAGCAATTGCGCCGGCGCGGCGCTCATCTGATCGCGCTCGGCGAAGCCACCTATCCCGTGCCGCTCCAGGCGATCGATTCGGCCCCGCCGCTGATCGCGGTCGAGGGTGATCCAGCTGTGCTGAACCGGCCCTGCGTCGCGCTAGTCGGCTCGCGCAACGCCTCCGCCGCCGGGTTGAAGCTCACCGCGACCCTGGCGCGCGAGCTGGGCGAAGCCGGCTTCGTCGTGGTTTCCGGCCTAGCCCGCGGCATCGACACGTCTGCCCATCAGGCGAGCCTTGGGAGTGGCACCATCGCCGTGCTGGCGGGCGGGCTCGACGAGGTCTATCCGCCGCAGAACATCCCACTGTTGGACCGCATCCGCGAACACGGTGCGGCGCTGAGCGAGATGCCGCTTGGCTGGGCGCCGCGCGGGCGCGATTTTCCGCGGCGAAATCGACTTGTTTCCGGTCTGGCGCTCGGAACGGTGGTGGTCGAGGCGGCGCGCAAGTCCGGTTCCCTCATCACCGCCCGCTTCGCCAATGAGCAGGGCCGCCAGGTCTTCGCTGTGCCCGGCTCGCCGCTCGATCCGCGGGCCGAGGGCGGTAACCATCTGATTCGCGAAGGCGCGATCCTCTGCGCCGAGACCGCCCATATCATCGACGCGCTGACGCCGATGCTGAAGCGCGACGATCTCTTCGGGCCGGAGCCCATTCTCGCTCGCGAGGACGGCGGACCGGGGCGCCGGCAAGAGTCGCTTTGGGATGAGCTGGAATTGCCGGAGGTGCTGCCGGCGCCAAAGGCCGAACTCAACGGGGATGAGCTGGGGACGCGGCCGGCCGCGCAAGCCGGCGAGACATCACGCCACCGGTTGCTCGATCTCATCGGTTCGACGCCGGTGGCGATGGACGATCTCGTCCGCGCGAGTGGCCAGCCTGCGCGCGAGGTCAGCCGAATCCTGCTCGAGCTGGAACTGGAAGGTGTGGTGCAGCGCCACGTCGGCGGAGCGCTCTCGCGGCTGGCGTGAGCATGGCGACGCGCGGTTAGCCTGCCGCTTCGCCCCAGCGGTCGCACTCGCGCTCGGCTTCCGCGGCTGCGAGCTCCAGGAAGGTGACGAGCAGATCGAGATCAGCGGCGCGGGCCTAGCTGCCGAGTTCGGCAAGCATCCTTCCCGCTTTGACGGCAATGTCACGCTGCAGATCGCGTTGGCGTGCTCGTTTCTCGACGAGGAGTTGCAGCGCCAACGCTTCGGGTGCGTTGAGAGGTTGCAGGCTTCCGGGCGCCGTAAAGTCGCGGGAAGCATAAGATGTCGGAGAAGCCGGCATGGGCACTCCCTTCAGGTTGCTTTATTTTATTTATGCAACCTATGATTTAATAACCTGCAAAAGATCCATGCTCGGCTAAGTCGTTTTGTCGGGATCGCTCGTTTCGCCGAGCTGCAGCTGGCAGGTTCGGCGATTGATTGCGGCTTCCAGCCTGGTCATGTCGACGAAATAGGCGAGGCTGCTGAGGTGCGCCGCCCGCGCCATCGCGCCAAGTTCGATGCTGATCTCCTCAATGTATGCAGCAACTTCTAGTTGCATTCGTGCAAGCGCGTCCATGCTGTGCGGTCCGGGCGAGGCCACGGCGCAGCGGCTGAGGCGGGGAACTCGGGGTAAGCGATTGTCATCCGAATAGATTTTATCCTCCTTGATTCGGCGTGACGCTGCTTTTCTCATCTCGTCTGCCCTCGCGGTCGCATCAGCCCTTGGGAAACGAACCGGTGTTCGACGGAGCTATTCTTGCTACTCGCCTTCCAAAAATGCAATCACTGCGTGTATAATATTTCTTAAAAAGGAACTCTTTCTCCGTTGGCGCGTTCTTCTCCAATCGCAATTTAGCCGCGATTGGTTCAGGCCCGGTTCAACCGCAGCGGGCTAGATCGGGCGTCAAGGCGGATATCCGCCGACAGGAGAATGTCATGTCAGATTTCGGAAAGAGCCGCTTCCTTGTGACGCTCGCCGTCGCCGGCAGCGTTCTGGCAGCAGGCCTGACGCCCGTAATGGCGGGTGAGAGCCGCGCGGTCGGCTTTGACAAGAGCCGCCTCGATGCGGCGCAGGTCGATTATTCGCAGTATTACCGCCGTGGCTGGCGCGGCAGCAATCGCGGTGCGGCGATCGCAGCCGGCGTTGGTCTCGGCATCCTCGGCGCCGCGGCGATCGCGGCGAGCCGGCCGGCCTATGCCGAACCGGTCTATGGCTACGATGACGGCTATGGCTATGACGAGCCGGTTTACGTCGCGCCGCGGCGTTACTATGCGCCGCGCCATTACGGCTACTACCCCGACAACATCCGTGATCCGGCCGGCGGCAGCTACCGCTGATCAGTCCTTCGCGGAAAAACAGCCTTAATCGATTCTGAACGCCTGACGCCTAGGCTTTGAAGGGTCGCTTCCGTCGCTCGACGGCGGCGGCCCTTTTCACGGCGTGCGGCAACAATTGGTCCCGATGTTGGGGCCATCGCCTTGTCGACCTTGGAGAATGACGATGAAACCCTCGCTCAAGACGCTGCTGTCCGGCTGCGGTGCGGTCGCCCTGGCGGCGTTCTGGTCCGGCACGGCGATGGCTCAGTACTACGACGACGGATATGGGCGCCGCCAGGAGCGGCCGCGCTACGACCGGGGTTACGATCGCGGCTCCGACAGGGGTTATGATCGAGGTCCGCGTGATCGTGGCTATGGACGCGATGACGGCCGCGGTCGGGGCTACGGGGCCGACAACTCATATGGCCGCGGCAATCCGGTCAACCGGCTGAGCATCGAAGATCAGAAGCAGGCGCTCAAGAACCACCGCGACGCGCAGAAGAAGGCGATCAAGCGCGGTTACGTCATTCCGTAGCCCAATCCTCTTCCGGCTCGTTCCCGTCCGATTCGAGGCGAGCGAGCCGATCGAGTGCGCCTTGCAGGATATAGGCGGCCGCCATCTTGTCGACGACGGCCGCCCGCCGGGCGCGCGAGGCGTCGGCGGCGAGCAAGGTGCGGGTGACCGCGAGCGTCGACATCCGCTCGTCCCAGAACACGATCGGCAGCGCCGTCAGCGGCGCGAGATTGCGCATGAAGGCGCGGGTCGATTGGACCCGCGGTCCTTCGCTTCCATCCATATTGAGCGGCAGCCCGATCACCAGGCCAGCGATCGCATGCTTCTGCGTAACCTTCAGCAGGGCCGCCACATCCTGCTTGAACTTGACTCGCTCAATCGTCTCCAGCGGCGTCGCGATCCGGCGTTCGACGTCGGAGAGGGCCAGACCGATCGTCTTGGTGCCGAGATCGAGCCCGAGCAGGCGGGCATGGTCGGGCAAGGTGAGGAACTGGTCCAGCGTGACGAGATTGGCGCTCATCTACGGGCGGTAGCACGGGCCGCCCGCCTAGTGGAACGAATTTGACATTTGCCCCCAGCAGACATCCCGCTGGGAGCAAATGTCAAATCCATAAATTCCACTAGAGAATCAAGAGGTTGCTAGTGGTCTTGTTGATTCCGACATTCGCTCCGCCGCTCTGTATAAAGGGATGCGAATGTCGGAATCAGACCACTAGGCGAGCGGCCCGTCAGCTTCAGTTGGCGGCCTGCGGCGTCAGGCCTGCGGCCTTCAGCGCGGCTCCCCACTTGGCGACCTCGGCGGCGAAGCGCTTGGCGTGGGCATCGCGCGTCCATTCGGTGGCCGGGAAGGCGCTGGTGCCGACCGCCTTGAAGCGCTCCAGCACGACAGGGTCCTTCAGCGCGGCCTGCAAGGCGCCATTGAGTTTGTCGAGCGCAGCGTCCGGCGTACCTTTGGGAGCGTAGAGACCGTGCCAGATCGTCATGTCGATCTCGGTACCCGCCTCGCGCGAGGTTGGAGTGTTCGGCAGCACGCCGAGCCGCTCCGGCGAGGTTACGGCATAGGCGCGGATCTTGTCGGATTGGATCTGCGGCACCGCCGTGGTCGACTGGTCGCAGAGCACGTCGACCTGGCCGCCGACGAGATCGTTCATCGCCGGTCCGGTGCCGCGATAGGCGACCTGGGCGAGCTTGACGCTCAAGGCTTGCGAGATCAGCACGGCGCAAAGATGTGCATTCGAGCCGACGCCGGCATGGGCGACCGTGAGCTTCTCTGCCTGCTGCTTGGCGTAGGAGAAGAACGCCTTGCCGTCGACCGGGGGCAAAGCGAGCTTGCCGGCGATTACCATCGGCCCGGTATTGACCAGCCCGACCGGAGCGAAGGCGGTTTGCGTCTCGTAGCCGAGATTGCTGTACAGCGCCGGCGCCGCAGCGAGGGCGAGGTGGTGGATCAACAGCGTGTACCCGTCCGGCGATGCGGAAACCAGGCGCTTGGCACCGGCCGTCCCGCCCGCGCCGGCAATGTTCTCGACGATGAACTGCTGACCGAGCGTGCGGCCCATATGCTCGCCGAGCAGGCGTGCGATCACATCGCTTGGGCCGCCGGCGGCGAAGGGTACGATCAGCGTGATCGGTTTGCTCGGAAAGCTCTGGGCGAGGGCGGGAGCGCCGAAGCCCAATAGGAATAACCCTGCAAGCGCGCCGCGGCGCGTCGCGAGGAATCTGCGGAAATGGGCGATCATTCGTTTCCTCCGGTATGGCTGCCGCTCTGCGTCGGCTTGGTCGAAAACTCGGGCCATTTGGTCCTCGAGCCTTGGTCGCTCGATTTCGAGCGAAACTTTAGAAATCTTCGGTAATGCCCTGATCATGAACGATCAGCTCAAGTGCCTTTGTCGAATGGGAAGCGATTCAGCGCAGGTCTGAGAGGTAGTGGACCTCCTGGGTCAGACATAGGCTGAGCCTGCGCTCGACCGGCGTGCCGTCGAGCGACAGGGCGATGCGATCGATCTGCAAGGCGGGCTCTCCTGGCGACACCCCAAGGGCGGCCGCGTCGTCCGCCGCAAGCGTCACCGCCTTCAGCCGCTCGCGCGCATTGGCGATCGTGATGCCATAGCGGCCGGCGTACAGGCTGTAGAGATTGTTCGGGATCGGCCCATCCTCCAGGCCGGGGAAGAGCTGCTGCGGCAAGCTGAGCGTCTCGACGATCAGCGGCGCACCGTCGAAGGAGCGGGCCCGGCGGATACGGGTGACCGCGGCATTCTCGGCAAGATCCAGGGCCGCGCGTTCAGCCTCGTCGGCCGGGCCGGTCGTCACCGAGAGGACGACGCTGTCGGGAAAGCGCGGCTCGCCGCGATCGGGCGCCAGCTTGAAGAACTGGAACAGGATGCGGCGCTCGTCATGTTCGGCGACGAAGGTGCCGCGGCCCTGGCGCCGGACGACAAGGTTCTCGGCTGCAAGTTCGTCGAGCGCCTTGCGGACCGTGCCCTGGCTGACGCCGATCTCGGCGGCGAGCTGGCCTTCGCTCGGCAGCACCGCGCCAGGCGCCCAGACGCCATCCATGAGCCTGCGCACGAAGATCGCTTTGACCTGTCGGTAAAGCGGCCGGAAGCCCAGCGCCTCCGGTGTGTCCGGCCCGCGCGGCGGCCCTGCGATTTCGAGCTTGTGCACACTCATATGTCTTATATAAGACTTGGGCGCAGCCACGTCGAGGCCCGATTTCGCAAACGGAGCCGCGACGTGCAGATCACGGAAACGGTCAGGGAGCCCGCCATGAGCAAGCCGCATCTGCTGGTGCACGAGAAGAAGGACACGGTCGGTGTCGTCGTCGTCGAAGGCCTGAAGGCCGGGACCGACATGCTCGGCGTCGTCACCCACGACAATTCGGATTTCCGCCTGACCGCCAAGATGGACATCCCGATCGGACACAAGGTCGCGCTCAAAGCGATCAAGAAGGGCGACACGATCTGGAAGTACGGTCAGGACATCGGCAAGGCGATCGCCGATATCGGGCAGGGCGAGCATCTCCACGTCCAGAACGTCAAGACCAAGCGCTGGTGAGCCCGGCTCTCCGCTGATCCCGATCTCCGGGCTCCCGTCAGGTCGAGCCCAAACCTTCAGGAAATCGCCAATGTCCTCCATCGTCGCCAATTTCGACCTCGTCAAAGGCAAGCTCGCCCGGGTGAAAGGCCGCAAGATCGAGGCGCCCGGGTTCAAGACTCCGTTCGTCAAGCGCCCGACCGGCCGCAGCCTCGATTCCTTCATGGGCTGGCGCCGCGAGAACGACCGCGTCGGCGTGCGCAACCACGTCCTGCTGCTGCCGCTGGACGATCTCTCCAACGCCGCCTGCGAGGCCGTTGCCAACAACATCAAGGGCACGCTGGCGATCCCGCACGCCTATGGCCGCCTGCAGTTCGGCGAGGACCTCGACGTCCATTTCCGTACGCTGATCGGCACAGGCTCGAACCCTAACGTTGCCGCCGTCGTGGTCATCGGCATCGAGGACGGCTGGACCAAGCGCGTCGTCGACGGCATCGCCAAGACCGGCAAGCCGGTCGTCGGCTTCGGCATCGAGGGGCATGGCGACATCGCCACCATCGCCAAGGCCTCCTATGTCGCCAAGGAGTTCGTGCAATGGGCGACCGAGCTGCCGCGCACCAAATGCGGCATCGAGGAGCTCTGGGTCTCGACCAAGTGCGGTGAGTCGGACACCACTACCGGCCTTTCGTCCTGCCCGACCGTCGGCAACATGTACGACAAGTGGATCCCGCGCGGCGTCTACGGCGTCTTCGGCGAGACCTCGGAGATCACTGGCGCCGAGCACCTGTGCAAGGCGCGCGCCGCGACCCCGGAGGTCGGCGAGCGCTGGTACAAGATGTGGAAGGCCTATCAGGACGACGTCATCGAGGCCCACAAGACCGACGACCTCTCGGATTCGCAGCCGACCAAGGGCAACATCGCTGGCGGCCTGACCACGATCGAGGAGAAGGCGCTCGGCAACCTCGAGAAGATCGGCCGCGAGTGCAAGTTCATCGACATCCTCGAACCGGCCGAGGCGCCGCAGAAGGGGCCGGGCCTCTACTACATGGACACCTCCTCGGCGGCGGCGGAGTGCGTGACATTGATGGCGGCGGGCGGCTATGTCGTGCACACCTTCCCGACCGGGCAGGGCAACGTCATCGGCAACCCGATCGTCCCGGTCATCAAGATCACCGGCAATCCGAAGACGATGCGCACCATGCCCGAGCACATCGACGTCGACGTCTCTGGCATTCTGCGTCGCGACCTCACCATCCCGCAGGCGGGTGACGCCCTGATCGAGAACATCGTGCGCACGGCGAATGGCCGCCTGACGGCTGCAGAGGCTCTCGGCCATCGCGAGTTCTCGATGACCAAGCTATATCGCAGCGCCTGAGGAGCAGCGTCTCTGGGCGCGACGAGGCAAAAGTGTCGGACAGGATCGTTTCCAAGATCGTTTCATTGCATGCGCCGGGGCGGGACGTGCTGCCCGCTTATGTCCGGGCGCTGGAAGCGGGCTGGTCGCCGAACACAATGCGCAATGTCGCGCCCGAGCAGCTCGCCGCGATCGCGACCGATTCCGACGCTTTCATCGCCGGGCTGAACGGGCGCGGCGGCAAGATCCGCCTGCATGACGGCAGCGAAGTCGCGCGCCTGCCGGACATGATCCGCTGGATCATCGCCGCCGATCAGCCGAGGCGTCCCTTCGTCGGCAGCATCAACCTGCGCTGGCAGGAGGACGATGCCGGCAGGCCGGTCACGGAGCTGCCGTCGCACGTGCTGGGCCATGTCGGCTACACCATCCTGCCGAGCCAGGCCGGGCGTGGCTATGCTACCGCAGCGCTTGCTGCCGTGCTCGCCGAGGCGCACGCCATCGGGCTGCCATTCCTCAAGATCACCTGCGACACGCGCAACGCAGCCTCGCGACGGATCATCGAGAAGAATGGCGGGCGTTTCACAGAGAGCTTCGTCGCGCCATTCTACGGGCCGGAGGAGCGGCTGATGTATCGGATCGATCTGCAATCATGACTGAAGCAGCTGCCTTGCGTCTGACCAATGGTCTCGGCCGGCTTGTTTCGGGCATCGCCCTGTCTGCGGCTGTGGCGATCGCCTCCGTGCTGGCCGAGCCCGTCCTGAAGCAACTCGCCGGCGGGCGCGTCGGCATCCCGGCCGTGGTGATCGCGCTGGTGATCGGCATGCTTCTGCACCCGATCGCCAACACCAGGCGCTTCGAGCCCGGCATGACCTTCTGCGTCAAGAAGCTGCTGCGCTGGGCGATTGCGCTGCTCGGCCTGCGCGTCGCGCTTGGCGATATCATCGCGCTCGGCCTGGGCACGGCGCTGCTCGTCGTCTTCTCCATGGTGGCGACCGTCGTCAGCGGCTTCGCGCTGGCGCGCCTGCTCGGCCGCGAGCCCGGAGTCGGCGCGCTCGCCGGCGTCGCAACGGCAGTCTGCGGCGCTTCGGCTGCGCTCGCGACCGCAACGGTGGTACCCGATTATCGCAACAAGGCCGCCGACACCGCCTTCACCGTGATCGCGATGAACGTGCTCGCGACGGTCGCGATGCTGGCCTATCCGCTGCTCTGCGTCTGGCTCGGCCTCTCGCAGCAGCAGACCGGCGTGATGTTAGGGGCGACCATCCATGACGTCGCGCAGGTCGTCGGCGCTGGCCAGGCCGTGTCGGACGATGCGGCGAACGCCGCGGTGATCGTCAAGCTGTTCCGGGTCTTCCTGCTGCTGCCTTCGGTGCTGATTGTCGGCTGGTGGCTGACGCGCCACGGCGAAGCCCATGGCCATGCCAAGGTGCCGGTCCCGGTCTTCGCCTTCGTCTTCCTCGTGATGTGCCTGGTGAACAGCGTGCTGAGCACGCAGGCCGGGCTGGCGGGCCTTTACCTGCCGGTGCGCGACATCCTGCTCGAAGTCTCGCGCTGGGGCCTGCTGATCGCGATCGCGGCGCTCGGCCTCGGCACCTCGATCGCGGCGATGGCCCGGCTCGGCTGGCGCCACCTTGCCCTCGTCACCGGAACCAGCCTCGTCATCCTCGTCGTCGCCACGGGCGGTATCATCCTGCTCGGCTGAACGGCTCTCACAGCGGAAACAGCCATGACCGATATCGTCATCACCGAATTCATGGACGAGACGGCCGTGGCGGCGCTAAAGGCGCGCTACAGCGTGCATCACGACCCGGATCTCTTCGGCAAACCCGATGAGCTCGCGCAGCTCGTGGCCGAAATCCCGGCGCTGATCGTGCGCAACCAGACGCAGGTTCGCGGCGCGCTGCTGGCGGGTGCGAAGAACCTCAAGGTCGTCGGTCGGCTCGGCGTCGGCCTCGACAATATCGACATGGAAGCCTGTATCGCGCGCAGAATCCAGGTCTTCCCGGCGACCGGCGCCAACAGCCTGTCCGTGGTCGAGTATGTGATCGGTACGGCGATGACGCTGCTGCGCGGCGCCTATTTCGCCAACGCCGCCATGATCGCCGGCGAGTTCCCAAAGACCAGGCTGATCGGCCGCGAGATTGCCGGCAAGCGCATGGGCCTCGTCGGCTTCGGTGCGATCGCCCGAGACGTCGCGCGGCATGCCAGAGCGCTCGGCATGACGGTCACGGCTTACGATCCCTATGTTCCTGCCGATGCGCCGGTCTGGCAGGGCATCGAGAAGCTCGAGCTCGACGCGCTGCTTTCGAGCTCTGACGTGATCTCGATCCATTTGCCGCTGACGCCCGAGACGCGCGGGCTGATCGGCGAGGCGGCCTTCGCGACGATGAAACCCGACGCGATCCTGATCAACGCGGCCCGTGGCGGCATCATGGACGAGGCAGCGCTGGTCGCGGCGCTGAAGGGTGGGCGTCTCGGCGGCGCGGCACTCGACGTCTTTGAGCAGGAGCCGCTCAAGGCCGATGGCGCCAAACTCTTTGCCGGCACGCCGAACCTGATCCTGACACCGCATATCGCCGGCAACACGGTGGAATCGAACGGGCGCGTCTCCGGCCTCGTCGCCGAGCGCGTCATCGCGGCGCTGGAGGGGCGGGCATGACGCGGCTGTCGCTGGAGGCGGCCGAGCAGAAGGTCGCCGACCTCTTCATCGAGGCCGGCGCCTCGCCCGCCAATGCCGCCTCGGTCGCGCTGGCGTTGGTCATGGCCGAGGCCGACGGCCTCAAGGGGCACGGGCTTTCCCGCGTGCCGACCTATCTCTCCATGTTGAAATCCGGCAAGATCGATGGTCAGGCCGTGCCGATCGCGCGCCAGCCGAAGCCCGGCGTACTTGCGATCGACGCCGCCCATGGCTTTGCCTATCCGGCGATCGACCTCGCGGTGATCGAATTGCCCGAGATCGCCCGCAAGCAGGGCATCGCCGCAGCGCCGATCCGCCGCTCGAACCATTGCGGCGCCGCCGGCCTGCATGTCGAGCGGCTGGCAGAACAGGGCCTCGTCGCGCTGCTCTTCGCCAACACGCCCGGTGCGATGGCGCCCTGGGGCGGCGCCAAGGCGGTCTTCGGCACCAATCCGATCGCCTTCGCCGCGCCGCTCGCCGGACGCGAGCCGCTGGTGATCGACATGGCGTTGTCCAAGGTGGCGCGCGGGCCGATCGTCGCGGCGAAGCAGAAGGGCGAGGCAATTCCGGAGGGTTGGGCACTCGACGCCGCCGGCAAGCCGACAACCGATCCGGCGGCCGCGATCGCCGGCACCATGGTACCGCTCGGCGACGCCAAGGGCGCGACGCTCGCCATGATGGTCGAGATTCTGGCTGCGGCGCTGGTCGGCACCCATTTCGCCTTCCAGGCCTCGTCCTTCCTCGACGACAAGGGCGGTCCGCCCGACACCGGCCAGCTCATCCTCGCCATCGACCCCGCGGGCATGGGCGGAAACTGGTTCGCCGAGCGCATGAGGATGCTGACCCATGCGATCGAGGAGCAGCCGGGGACGCGACTGCCGGGTGTCAGGCGGCTGGGGCTGCGCGCCAAGGCGCGGGCCGAGGGGATCGAGGTCGATCTCTGAGGCAAGTCGTCATGCTCGGGCTTGACCCGAGCATCTCAGGCAGGTCGAGGCGCCGATCGGCACCTTCTCGTCATGAGATTCTCGGGTCTGCGCTTTGCTTCGCCCGAGAATGACGGTGAGAATCACGCGAAATCGAATCGATCAACATCGACAAGCCCTTTGTCAGTGATCTTCAGATGCGGGATCACCGGCAGGGTCAGGAAGGCGACCTGCAGGAAGGGCTCGGCCAAGACGACGCCGAGCGCCTTTGCCGCCGCGCGCAGGCCTTCGAGCCCGTGGCGCACCGTCTCGAAAGGCTGGTCACTCATCAGCCCAGCGACGGGAAGTGCCAGCTCGGCCACGACCTTGCCATCATCGGCCACAGCAAAGCCGCCGCCGATCTCGATCAATCGGTTGGCCGCAGCCGCCATCGAGGCTTTGTCGACGCCGACGACGCAGAGATTATGGCTGTCATGGCCGACGGAGGAGGCGATCGCGCCATGCTTCATGCCGAAGCCATGGACGAAGCCGGTGGCGATGCCGCCATTGCGGCCATGACGCTCGATCACCGTGACCTTGACGGCGTCCTGATCGAGATCGGGCAAAGCGAGGCCGTCGCGGGCTGGCAAGCGCATGGAAAGCCGCTCGGTGATGATCCGGCCCGGCACGACGCCGATCACGAGCGTCTCGCCCTCGCGCGCCTTCGCCGCGAAATCCTCCAGCGCGAGCTTGCGACTGCGGACGCTGTGCAAGCCAACTGGTGAAACCGTCTTGCGATCGGCGAAGAGCCCGTCCTCGACCAGCCGGCCGCCAGCGAAGACCTGCTTGACGCGGCAGGCGGCCAGATCATCGACCAGCACGATATCGGCGCGTTTGCCCGGGCCGATGAAGCCGCGATCGTACAGCCCGAAATTGCGCGCGGCCGAGAGCGAGGCGACGCGATAGGTCGCGAGCACGTCGGCGCCGTGGGCGATCGAGGTGCGGATCATGAAGTCGAGATGGCCTTCCTCGGCGATGTCGAGCGGGTTGCGGTCGTCGGTGCAGAAGGCAAGGAAGGGCGAGGCATCGCGCGTGATCAGCGGGATCAGCGCATGCAGGTCCTTCGAGACCGAGCCCTCGCGGATCAGGATCGCCATGCCCTTGGCGAGCTTTTCGCGGGCCTCCTCGGCAGTCGTGGTCTCGTGGTCGGTGCGGATGCCGGCGGAAAGATAGCCGTTGAGGTCGAGCCCCCGGACCAGCGGCGCATGGCCGTCGATATGCCGGTGCGAGAATGCCTCCAGCTTGGCAAGGCAGCCGGGATCGCGGTGGAGCACACCCGGGAAGTTCATGAACTCGGCGAGACCTATCACCTTGGGATGGTCCATGAACGGGGTGAGGTCGGCAGCTTCCAGCGCCGCGCCCGCCGTCTCCAGATGCGTCGCCGGCACGCAGCTCGATAGCTGCACGCGCAGATCCATCCGCATCTCTTCGGCGCAGGCGAGGAAATAGCGGATGCCCTCGGCGCCAAGCACGTTCGATATCTCGTGCGGGTCGCAGATCGCGGTGGTAACCCCGTGCGGCAGCACGCAGCGCTCGAATTCGAGCGGCGTCACCAGCGAGGATTCGACGTGCAGATGGGTGTCGATGAAGCCGGGGACCGCGATCAGGCCGGTGGCATCGAAGCTCGCCTTGCCCTCATAGCGGCCATGGGTGCCGACGATCGTGTCGCCGCAGAGTGCGATGTCGGTGTCGACCAGATCGCCCGAGACGAGATCGAACAGCTGCGCGCCGCGGATGACGAGGTCGGCTGGCTCGTCGCCGCGCCCTTGCGCGATCCGGCGGGCGAGGGTGGCTGCGTCGGTCATGGTCATGGGCTCCGGGTTCAGGCCGGCTTGGCTACGCCATCTCGCCGGCCTAGACAGGCGCTGTCCAGTCGCCTTTCGCGGAGACCATCATGCAGCTCACCTGGTTCGGCCATTCAGCCTTTCGCCTCGACCTGCCCGGCGCCTCGGTCCTGATCGATCCATTCTTCTCCGGCAACCCGGCTTTCGAGGGAGATGTCGCTGAGGTGAGCAAGGGCGTCAGCCATATCGTCGTCACCCACGGCCATGGCGACCATGTCGGCGACACGCTGGCCATCGCGGCTGCGAACGACGCGACGGTGATCACCAATTACGATCTGTGCATGCACCTCGCCTCGAAGGGTCTGAAAAAGTTCCAGCCAATGAACACCGGCGGCACCGTCGATCTCGGCGCCTTCTCGGTGACGCTGGTCCGGGCCGATCATTCCGCCGGCATGGGCGAGGCCAGCGTAGCCGTTCCGGTCGGCAACGCCAATGGCGCGATCATCAAGGCGGCCGGTGAGAAGACGCTCTGGCACATGGGCGACACCGACATCTTCGCCGACATGGCGCTGCTCGCCGAGATCCACGGCGTCGAGATCTGTATCTGCCCGATCGGCGACCGCTTCACCATGGGCGCCAGGACGGCGACGCTGGCGATGACCCGCTTCGTCAAGCCGAAGGTCGCGATCCCGTGCCATTACGGCTCGTTCCCGATCATCGCCAAGGATGCGGCGGTCTTCGTCGAGGGGCTGAAAGGCAGCGGCATCGAGGCGCTGGTGCTTGAGAAGGGCAAGGCGGTATCCGTCTGAAGTGTCTCGTCATTGCGAGGAGCGTAGCGACGAAGCAATCCAGGGGCCGTCGAGTGAGCCATCCTGGATTGCTTCGCTCCGTTCGCAATGACGCGATGACTTCAATAAGCGCTTACTTACTTTCTTGCAGCCCGCGCGCTATACGCCTCGCAACCATTTCCGGCGCCGTTGCGCCGATCCCAGCAGGAGCCCGCCCATGTCGGTCGACGCCGCCACCGTCAAACGCGTCGCGCATCTCTCGCGCATCGCCGTCGATGATGCGGATGTGCCGAAGCTGCAAGGCGAGCTCAACGCCATCCTCGGCTTCGTCGAGCAGCTCAACGAAGTCGATGTCTCCGGCGTCGAGCCGATGACCTCGGTCACCCCCATGGTGATGAAGAAGCGCCAGGACGTCGTGACCGACGGCGAGATCGCCGCCGAGATTGTCGCCAACGCGCCGGCCTCCGAGGACAATTATTTCATGGTGCCGAAGGTGATCGAGTGAGCGCCTGAGGCGCTCCGCTCACCGTCATCGCCCGACCGCATATGTTTTACGGATATTCCCCGTGACCGATCTCACCCGCCTGACCCTGACCGACGCCCGCGACGGGCTGAAGGCCAAGCAGTTCTCCGCCACCGAACTCACCAAGGCCCATATCGCCGCCGTCGAGCAGGCGAGGGCGCTGAACGCCT
The DNA here is from genome assembly GCF_964254315.1 of Allobosea sp. LjRoot90. Lineage (NCBI taxonomy): Bacteria > Pseudomonadati > Pseudomonadota > Alphaproteobacteria > Hyphomicrobiales > Alloboseaceae > Allobosea > Allobosea sp. LjRoot90. Next base: position 913,579 of record NZ_CAXUTF020000001.1, on the reverse strand, counting down.
ATGTGCTGGAGACCCCTGAGCACGCGCTGAAGCAGGCTGCCGCCTCCGACGAGAAGCTGGCCAAGGGCGAGGCCGGCCCGCTGGAGGGCCTGCCCCTCGGCATCAAGGACCTGTTCGCGACCAAGGGCATACGCACCACCGCTTGCTCGCGCATCCTCGGCAACTTTGTGCCACCCTATGAGTCGACCGTCTCGTCGCAGCTCTGGCGCGACGGCGCCGTCATGCTCGGCAAGCTCAACAATGACGAATTCGCCATGGGCTCGTCGAACGAGAGCTCGGCCTTCGGGCCGGTGGTCAACCCGTGGCGCCGCCAGGGCACGAATGTCGGGGCAGGGGCTGCCGGTGCGATCGAGGGCAACCATCTCGTGCCCGGCGGCTCGTCCGGTGGCTCGGCTGCGGCCGTCGCCGCGCATCTTTGCCTCGCCGCCACTGCGACCGATACCGGTGGCTCGATCCGCCAGCCGGCCGCCTTCACCGGCACGGTCGGGATCAAGCCGACCTATGGCCGCTGCTCGCGCTGGGGCATCGTCGCCTTCGCCTCCTCGCTCGACCAGGCCGGGCCGATCGGCAAGACCGTGCGCGACTGCGCGGTGATGCTGCGTTCCATGGCCGGGCACGACCCGAAGGACACCACCTCGGTCGATCGCGCTGTGCCTGACTACGAGGCCTCGGTCGGGCGCTCGGTCAAGGGGATGAAGATCGGCATCCCCCGGGAGTATCGCCTGGAGGGCCTCAACGCCGAGATTGACGCGCTCTGGCAGCAGGGTATCGACTGGCTGAAGGCGGCCGGCGCCGAGATCGTCGAGATCTCGCTGCCACACGCCAAATACGCGCTGCCGGCCTATTACATCGTCGCGCCGGCGGAGGCCTCGTCGAACCTCGCGCGTTATGACGGCGTCCGCTACGGCCTGCGCGAGCAGGGCCGCGACATCGTCGAGATGTACGAGAAGACCCGCGCCGCCGGCTTTGGCGCCGAGGTCCGGCGCCGCATCATGATCGGCACCTATGTGCTGTCCTCGGGCTATTATGACGCCTACTATTTGCGCGCCCAGAAGGTGCGCACGCTGATCAGGCGCGATTTTGAAGCTGTCTACGACCAGGGCATCGACGCCGTTCTGACGCCGGCGACGCCATCCGCCGCCTTCGGCATCGGCGAGAAGGGCTCGGCCGACCCGGTCGAGATGTATCTCAACGACGTCTTCACGGTGACGGTGAACATGGCCGGCCTGCCCGGCATTGCCGTGCCGGCTGGCCTCGACAGCCAGGGCCTGCCGCTCGGCTTGCAGCTGATCGGCCGCCCCTTCGACGAGGAGACGCTGTTCTCGCTCGGCCGGGTGATCGAGGAAGCGGCCGGCCACTTCCCGGTCAGTGAGCGTTGGTGGGCCTGAGCGCGCCGCCGCTTGATCGGTCGCATTCCGAATCCTGATTTCTCTGGCGCCGCGTCGGGTGGCAGTCTCCGGGCCTGATCAGGCTGCCGGAGACCGCCATGCCGTCCTACCCGTTCGAGACCGTCGACGTCTTCACCAACAGCCGCTTCGGCGGCAACCAGCTCGCCGTCTTCACCGATGCGCGCGGCCTCTCCGATGCCGAGATGCAGGCGCTGGCGGCGGAGATGAACTACAGCGAGACCACCTTCGTGCTGCCGCCGAGCGATCCGGCCAACACGGCGCGCGTCCGCATCTTCCATCGCACCGCCGAGATGCCCTTCGCCGGCCATCCCAATGTTGGCACCGCCTGCGTGCTCGCAGGCCATGGCCGCGACAGCGACGGCATCCTGCTGTTCGAGGAGCTGGCCGGCCTCGTCGAGGTCCGGGTTGCCCGTAATGCCGCCGGGCTGGTGACGGGCGCGACCATCGCCGCGCCGCAGGCGCTCTCGCTCGACATCCAGTTGCCGGCCGACGCCATTGCGGCCTGCGCCGGCCTTGCGACCGAGGATGTCCTCACCGGCCGCCATCCGCCGCAGCAGGCCTCTGTCGGCGTCAAGTTCGTCCTCGTCGAGGTCACGCCGGAGGCGCTGACGCGCGCGCTGCCTGATATCGCGGCCTATCGCCGGCTCGAACAGGCCAATCCGGCCCTTGAGGGGCGCCTGTCGATCTTCTTCTACGCCTGGGATGGCGACAGCGTCCGCGCCCGCATGTTCGCGCCGCTCGCCGGTACCTGGGAAGATCCCGCGACCGGCAGCGCCAGCGCCACCCTGGCGGCACTAACCCTATCGCTCTCCGACAAGGACAGTGTCGCCTTCGACATCACGCAGGGCGTCGAGATGGGCCGCCCGAGCCTGCTGCATGTCGCGGCCCGGCGCGTCGACGGCAAGATCCGCGCGACCGTCGGCGGTGGCTGCGTACCGGTGCTGCGCGGCGAGGCGACGGTCTAGGGCGCGCGCGATGTTCAGCCATGTCACGGTGGGCAGCAGCGACCTCGAGCGCGCTGGCCGCTTTTACGATGCCGTGCTCCTGCCGCTTGGCCTGAAGCGGCGACCGGTCACACCGGATGGCGGGCCGGCTGCACTATGCTGGATCATGCCCGGTCAGAGCCTGCCGCGCTTCTATGTCTATGAGCCGTTCGATCGCCAGCCCGCGAGGGCCGGCAATGGTAGCATGGTCGCGTTCCTGGCCCCGTCCCCAACGGCTGTCGACATCGCCTACGCGGCGGGCCTGAAGGCCGGCGGACAGGATGAGGGCGCGGCAGGACCGCGCGCACACTATGGCGAGGGCTATTACGGCGCCTATCTGCGCGATCCCGACGGCAACAAGGTCCATATCGCCTATCGCGGCGACATCGCCGACGTGAGTGGAAGACCGTAGCCGCTCAACCGTCGAACCCGAGCTCCTTGCGGAGCTTGCGCGTCAGCCCCGCCGCGACCAGCCGATGGCTCTCGCGCAGATAGTCGCGGAAAGCGTCGTCCGGCAGGCTCTCGTCAGAGAAGCGCTGGATCCACTTGATCCCGCGCGAGGCGAGGTAAGGGGCAGGGCGGCAGCCCGGCGCATCGCGCAGCATCTCATAGGCCATTGGCGAGCATTTGAACGAGACGAACAGCGTGCCTTCGGCGTCAGCGCGAGCCAGCGCGAACACCTTGCCGCCGACCTTCCAGACATCGGCACCACCCCATTGCACGACATGGCTGGTCGCGGGTAGGGCGGCGCAGAAGGCGTTGTATTCGGCGAGAGTCATGGTGTCCTGCTATCGCGGAGCGGTAATGCGGAAACTTTGCCGCATTCGCCCTAGCGTTGCCAGAACCGCTTGGCGATCTCCGTCTCGACTTGCTGTCTCGTGAGGCCGATATCGTTGAGCAGATGGGGATTTTCCCGCGCCATCTGCGTGAGCTTCCAGCGAGCGCGAATGCGCTCGCGCCAGGTCGCAAGGATGCTTCGCAGGAGCGAGGCGGGAGTATCGTTCATGGCAACCTCCCTATGGCTCGAAGGACGGGCCCCTCGATCTGAAGGAGGTTGAGTTCTGCGGCATGCGGGCAGCACCGTCCTTAAGCGCGCCCAAAGAGTTCCAAAAACCTCCAAACCGGCTATGGAATCGGCCCATGCGGAGATCGCGCTTTGCCTTTGGTCTGTTCGTGCTGGACCCAGCCTTGGGAACGCTCCTGCGGAACGATGTCCCTATTGCCGTCGGCTATCGCGGGCTGAGGCTGCTTGCGGCACTCGTCAAAAGGCCCGGCGAGATACTCGGCAAGGCCGAGCTGATGGATGCGGCATGGCCGGGCACGGCCGTCGAGGAGGGCAATCTCACCGTCCAGATCGCGCAATTGCGCAAGCTGCTCGGTGCGCCCGCCGGCGGCGGCGAATGGATCATCACGGTCCCACGCGTCGGCTACCGCTTCACCGGGGTTGTCGAACAGTTGGGCGATGCCAGGCGAAAGCCCTTGCCGCTGCCGAGCAAGCCCTCGATCGCCGTGCTGCCCTTCGTCAACCTCAGCAATGATCCCGAGCAGGAATCCTTCGCGGATGGGCTGACGGAAGACCTGATCACCGACCTGTCCAGGACCCCGGACCTGTTCGTCATCGCGCGCAACTCGGCCTTCGCCTACAAGGGCAAGGCGAGGGACGTGCGCGAGATCGCCGAGGAGCTCGGTGTGCGCTACCTGCTGGAAGGCAGCGCACGGCGCGTTGCGGGACGCGTGCGCATCAACGCGCAGCTGGTCGACGCTGTCAGCGGCGATCATCTCTGGGCGGAGCGCTTCGATCGCGGCCTGGACGATATCTTTGCGGTTCAGGACGAGGTCACCGCCAGGATCGTCGAGGCCTTGCTCGGCCGGCTGCGTACCCCACCGCCGCGCCATCGCCCGAAAAGCCTCGAAGCCTATGATCTCTGCGTGCGGGCGCGCCGACTGATGGACGACACGCCGCAGGCAGCGCAGGAAGCGCATCTGCTGCTGACGCGCGCTGTGACGCTCGATCCGGACTATGCCGAGGCCTATCGCTGGCTTGCCCTGAATCACTGGATGGGCTGGGTGCACTCCGGTGGGCCGACCGAGGCATCCCGCGGCATTGCCTTGGAGCTGGCGCGCAAGGCCGTCGCGATCGATCCGGGCGATGCCGGCTGCCGCTGGGCCCTGGCCTATCTGCTCGCCTATGAACGCAGCTTCGCCGACGCGGATGTCGAATTCGCCAGGGCAATCGCGCTCGACCCGAACGAAGCCGACGCATGGGCTGCCCTGTCCGACATCACGGTGCTGGCCGGGCGGGTCGACGAAGGCCTCGACCATATTCGCAAGGCGTTCCGGCTGAACCCGTTTCCGGCGAGCTGGTACTACCTGCCGCTTGGCCAGGCGCTCTATGCCGCCGGTGAGCACGAAGCCGCGGTCGAGGCGCTGCGCCGGGACGAGACCCATCGGACGAGCTCACGCCGTTTTCTGGCGGCTAGCCTTGCTCAGCTGGGCCGGTTCGACGAGGCGCGCGCGGAGGCAGAGCTTTTCCTGGTCGGCAATCCGGATTTCAGCATCCGCCACTGGGCTGCGATGGAGCCATTCCGCGATGAGGCCATGCTCGAGCGCTTCGTCGAGGGCTTCCGCCAGGCCGGGCTTCCGGAGTGACGGAGCCGGCCCTGGCCATCTAGGCTGAGGGTTGATGGAAAGGGCTCTGTGGAACCGACCCGAACCACGCGCCGTTGGTCTGCTGCCCAGAGCGCTAACTCCGAACGCGAGACGACGATGAAACTCTCCGGTGGCTGCAATTGCGGACAGGTCCGCTACGAACTTGACGGCGAGCCGATCCGCGTCGGCATCTGCCATTGCGAGACCTGTCGGAAAAGCTCCGGCTCGACCTTCTCCTATTTCGGGATCTGGCCGAAGGCCGCTGCAACCCTCTCGGGCGAGCTCGGTTGCTGGCAGAGCCGGGCAGGAGGCGAGCGCTTCTGCCCGACATGCGGCTCGCCGCTGTTCTGCTGGGCGGACGGGTCCGACGAGATCGAGATCAAGCTCGGCACATTGGACAGCCCGCCGAGCGCGCTGGTGCCCGCCTATGAGCTCTGGACTATCCGCCGCGAGCCCTGGCTGGCGCACCAGAAGGGCGCCGAGCAGAACACGCGCAATCGCGAGTAACCAGGCATCTAACGATCGTTAGAAGTTCTCTGCATCGACGCCATGGGCCTTGGCGGCTGCGACGATCTGCGACCAGGTCTCGGCGTCGAGCGGAATCCCGTCGCGCTCGCGCTGGATGCGGGTGGCGCGCTCCTTGTCGCCCGGCGCCAGCACAGGCTGCGAGGGATCCTGCGGCACTGCAGCGCGGACGAAGGCGAGATAGCTCTCGATTCGCTGCTGGCGTAAGGCGGCATCCGGCTCGAGCCGCGCCGGATCGATCAGCACGCCGAACAGCGAGTTGATGATCCAGCTCTTGTGCGGCTTCTCGTCGATGCGCGCAGCGCCCATCAGCCCAGCTGACAGCAATTCGGCGATCAGCGAAAGGCCGGCACCCTTGTGGTCGCCGAAGGGCAGGAGCGCGCCGAGCGGCAGATCCGGCTGCAGGAAGACGTGCCTCGGCTCGGTAGTCGGGCGACCCTCGCCATCGATGATGTAGCCTTCCGGCACGTTGACACCCTTGTTGAGCGCGACGCGCGCCTTGCCATGCGCCATGCGGCTGGTGGCGAAGTCGAGGATCAAAGGCTCGCCGCCCGGCACCGGAAGGCCGATCGAGATCGGATTGGTGCCGAAGCGTGCCTCCTTGGCGGCGAAGGGCGCAACGATCGGCGGCCGGCCGGCGACATTGACCCAGAAGACCGAGATCAGGCCGGCAGCCGCCGCGACTTCGGAATAGTGGCCGATGCGGCCGATATGGTGGGAATCGAGCAGGTTGAGCACGGCGACGCCGCCAGCCTGCGCGATCGTGATGGCGCGGTTGACCGCGTTGCGGGCAGTCGGCTGGCCGAGCGCAACATTGCCGTCGGCAATCAGGAAGGGCCCCGCCTCGCTGCGGATGGTGAGCTTGGCCTGCGGCTTCAGATTGCCGTCGGCGAGCGAGTTGAAATAGAGCGGCAGCATGCCGATGCCATGGCTGTCATGGCCGCTGAGATTGGCGAGCACCAGATGCTCGGCTGTCTCATTCGCTTCATCCTCGCTCCAGCCGGCGGCGGTGATCATGGCGCGGGTGAGGGCGCGAAGCGCGTCGGGCCGGTGCAGACGATACGAGGGCATGGCGATCTGTCGGATGTGAAAATGGTCGGGGCAGAGTGCACGGGCCTGCGCGCCATGCAATGGACGCAAGCAAATGGCGCCATCCCGGCCGGTGCATCTCGACGTTGCGCTCACCAATCCTTATGTTGCTGTCTGCAATCCTGTTTTCACCGGACCTTGAATCCGGTCGAGGAGGGACGAGGATGTTTTCGATACCCGGCCTGAAGGTCGTCTCGCTGACCGATGCCGCCGCGACCCGCATTCGCGCCGTCATGGCGCAGTCGGGGCGTGACGATCCCGATGCGCCCGCGCTCGGCTTGCGCGTCGGCGTCAAGAAGGGCGGCTGCGCCGGCATGGAATACACCTTCGAGGTCGCCCGCGCGGTCAACAAGGGCGACGAGGTCGTGACCGAGAAGGACGCGACGGTGATCGTCGATGCCAAGGCGGTGCTGTTCCTGCTCGGCACTGAGCTCGATTTCAAGAGCGACCGCTTCTCCTCGACCTTCGTCTTCAACAACCCGAACCAGGTCTCGGCCTGCGGCTGCGGCGAATCGGTCGAGATCAAGCCGCGCGCAGAGAACGCGCTCGCCGATCAGTGAATGAAACGAGGGTCGCTCAGGCGACCTTCGCCGCGTCCTGGATCGCGTCCTCGGTGATGGTGCGGTTGCGGCCGTCTCGCTTGGCCTGCAGCAAGGCGTTGTCGGCGCGCTCGACGATCGAGCTCGCCGTGTCGCCGCGCCGATAGACCGCGACGCCGAGCGAAATGGTGATGCGCCCGAGGCTCTCATTGGTCGAGCGTTTCACCAGCTCGCGGGTCAGCAGTGCCTGACGCACGGTCTCGGCGCCGAACTTGCCGGCGACGACATCGGCTTCCGGCAGGATGATAGCGAACTCCTCGCCGCCGAAGCGGGTGATGATCGCCTTGTCCTTGAACTTGTCCTTCATCGTCTTGGCGACCAGGCGCAACACCTGATCGCCGGTGAGATGGCCATGCATGTCGTTGAAGTGCTTGAAGAAATCGATGTCGGCCATGACCAGCGCGAAGGGCTCGCGCCGCAGCGTCGCCTGATCGATCGCCTTCTGCAGCATTTCTTCGAAATGACGGCGATTGGCGAGGCCGGTGAGAGGATCGGTCAGGGCTTCGGCCCGTGTCGATTCCAGCGCCTCGCGCAGATTATGGATTTCGTGCGCGCTTTCGCGAAGCTGGGTTTCGAGCTGAGTCTTGCGCGCAACCTCCTCGCGCGTCGACAGCACGAGCGCCTCGACCCATTCGCGCAGCTTGTGCCGGTCGGCCGAAAGCGGGACCTCCTCCGACATCGCACAGAGCCGGCCGTGATATTCCTCGCTTGAGCTCAGCGCCTGGTCGACCAGTGCCATCATGCTGTCGATCTCGGCGAGCACCTGCAGGCTGGTGCGCTCAGCCTGGCGCGAGATGCGGTCGGTGCTGATGAACTTATCGTAGAGCGTGTCGATGTCGGCGGCGCCGACCTCGCCATTGCTTGCCGCGATCACGGCGTTCATCGCCATGCTGAGCGCCGGCATCTCGCCGCTGAGATGCGCGTACCAGACCTCGAACGCGCGGGGATAGCCCGGGGAATAATGCTGACGCATCGCCGCGACGACCTGTTCAGCGAGGTCGTGAGCTTGCGGCAAGCCCGATCGGCTGGTTGTCATGACGTCCTGTCCCCGCCGGCCACGAAATTCTTCCGCAGCCGCTACGCGGGCAATCCTAGGACGATCGGGTTAAGGCAAAGTTGCCGTAGAAGCGCGCTTCAGCTCGCTCGGACAGGGCGCAGCATGAAGGCCGGAACGTGGTCGCCGAGGCCCTTGACCTGCGGTCCGTCATCGAGATCGTCACGGCGCGGGGTGCGGGGCCGTTCGCTGGCGCGACGCGGCGCGGCATTGTCGGGCACAGGTTCGCGGCGGGGCGGGCGCTCGCGTGGCGGCGCAGCCTCACGGGCGGGAGCAGCTTCTCGCGCTGCTGGCGCCGCTTCGGTCTTCGGCTCGCCGCGCGGCGGCCTGCCATCGCGTCCGCCGCGTGGCGGGCGGCCGCCCTTTCGGTCGTCGCCACGGCGGCCGCGGCGTTCCTCGCGCGGCTCGCCCGGCGGCAGCCCGTCGAGCCCAGGACCTTCCCAGGCGATGCCGATGCCCGTCAGCTTCTCGATCGCCGCGACGAGCTTCTCGTCATGGCGCGTGACGATGGTGAAGGAGGCGCCCTCACGGCCGGCACGCCCGGTGCGGCCGATGCGGTGGACATAGTCCTCGGCATGGGTCGGCACGTCGAAGTTGAAGACGTGGCTGACGGCGGGAATATCGAGGCCGCGGGCGGCGACATCGCTCGCCACCAGGATCGGGAACTCACCGGTGCGGAAGGATTCGAGCGCCGCCATACGGGCGTACTGGTCCATGTCGCCATGCAGCGCGACTGCAGGAAAGCCATGGCTCTGCAGAGACTTGTGCAGCGTTGCTACATCGCGCTTGCGATTGCAGAAGACGATGGCGTTCTGCAGATCCTTGGCTTCGCGGATGAGCTTGCGCAGCGTGTCGCGCTTCTCGAAATCCTGACTGTTCGAGGCGATCAGGCGCTGGGTGATGGTGGTCGCAGCGGTCGCCGGGCGGGAAGCCTCGATACGGATCGGGTTGTGCAGGAACTGCTCGCTGATCCGGGTGATCTCGGGCGGCATCGTCGCGGTGAAGAACAAGGTCTGCCGCGTGAAGGGAACAAGTTTACAAACCCGCTCGATGTCCGGGATGAAACCCATGTCGAGCATGCGATCGGCTTCGTCGATAACGAGCAGCTCGACGCCGGTGAGCAGCAGCTTGCCGCGCTCGACATGATCGAGCAGGCGACCGGGCGTGGCGATCAGCACGTCGACGCCGCGTGTGATCTTGGCGTCCTGATCGCCGAAGGAGACGCCACCGATCAGCAGCGCGACGGAGAGCTTCTGGTTGACGCCGTAGCGGGTGAAGTTCTCCTCGACCTGGGCCGCGAGCTCGCGTGTCGGTTCGAGGATCAGCGTGCGCGGCATCCGGGCGCGGGCGCGGCCGTTTTCCAGGATGGTCAGCATCGGCAAGGTGAAGGCAGCGGTCTTACCGGTGCCGGTCTGCGCAATGCCGAGCACGTCCTTGCGGGCGAGCACGTGGGGGATGGCCTGGGCCTGGATGGGGGTGGGCGTCGTGTAGCCGGCGGTGGTGACCGCGGTTAGAACCTTATCGCTCAGGCCGAGTTCGGCAAAAGACATCGATAGCTGCGCTTCTCAAAGGTCGGTGACACGTGGCGGGATGACCGATCGACCGCAACGGTGGCGCGACTTTGCTGGGTTGCGCGCCTTCGGACGCCCGTGCAATGCAGAAAAAACAGGGCAAAGTCAACATTCTAGAGCCGGTTCCGATCAGCCTGCGCCGCAAGGCTGATCGGCGAAAATGGTTTTCATCTTAACGTGAGGGCCGGATCACTGATCAGATTGAGTCGATCTGATCGGTTCCGGCTCGCTAAGGTCAATGAAGAATGAGCGCTGTGACGATGAAGACGCCGGAATCTCTGGTCCTGATCCCGGGGCTGAATTGCACACCTGCACTCTACGCTCAGCAATGGCTTGCGCTGGCGCCTGGCCGCCAGATTCTCGTCGCCGAGAACACCGCGGATGACACCATCGAGGCCATGGTCGAGCGGCTTCTGGCGGCCGCGCCCGAGCGCTTTGCGCTATGCGGCCTCTCGATGGGCGGCTACATCGCCCTCGACGTGATGCGGCGAGCGCCGGAGCGCGTGACGCGGCTTGCCTTGCTCGACACCACGGCCAAGCCGCCGACGTCCGAAACCAATGCGCCGCGCGAACAGATGATCGCGCTGGCTGAGAAGGGCGCCTTCGACAATGTCGTGACGCTGCTCTGGCAGAAGCTGGTCGCACCCGACCGTCTCGCCGATGAAGCGCTGCGGCTCGAAGTGAAGGCGATGGCCGAGGCAGTGGGAGCCTCGGGCTTCATCCGCCAGCAACGCGCCATCATGGGTCGCCCCGATGCGCGGGCGGTTCTCGCGACGATCTCCGTTCCGACCCTGGTCGTCGTCGGTGCAGAGGATGCCATCACGCCGCCGGACGAAGCGCGCGAGATCGCCGCCGGCATCGGAACGAAGGCGCGCTATCTGGAAATTCCGGGCTGCGGCCACCTGTCGACACTGGAGGCGCCGCAGATCGTGACGCGCGCGCTGCTGGACTGGCTCAGCTGAGCCTCAACGCTGGACAACACAAGGGTCGAGCTTCGTATCGCCGGCGCGCTTGACGATCGATCCCGTGGTGAGCGGGTCGAAGGACTGGCCCTTGGCCGCGGCCTGCGCGGCCTGATGCATCGCATCCCGATCGAGTTGCGCCGTCTGGCTCGAGACGAAGTTGGCGGCGATGACGGAAAGGAACGCGATCGCCGCGCCGGCCTTGGCGACGTCGGCGACCATGGTACCGCGCTGGTTGCGCATGAAGGCGATGACGAGGCGCATCGCTGCTCTCCGAGCTTGCAAGACAAGGCGCTAGGCGCCGATGAGGAAACCTTGCGTCGGCTGCTGTAAAAACTTGGTTAGCGACGCCTGATCGCCGCTGATGGAAATTGATCCATCATGAGCGCCCCTCGAGCCTGCCACGATGCTCGCGGAACAGTTTGCGCAGCGCCTCCAGTACCGCCAGCACGGCCGGGCGCTGACGGCCGCTCTCATGTGAGACGAGGAATATCTCGTCGGCGGTCGCATCGGGCGGATCCTCCAGGCGGAGCAGCGCCGCGTCAGCGTCGGCCAGGAAGCAGGGCGCCATCGACACAGCGCCCGACGAGCGGATGCTCTCATAGCGCGCGGCGGAATCGCCCACCCGCGCGGCGATCGGCCGGCCGGCGGCCCAGGCGAGGATATGCTGCTCGATCCGCGACGAGACGTCCCGGCTGACCGAGATGATCGGCGCCGTCGCCGGGTCGCTATCGCGGCGGACATAGAAGGCCTGCGCCAGCTTGCCGACCTTCTGGCCGAAATAACCGGCGCCCTCCGGCGGTCTTCGCATGCGGATCGCGATCTCGGCTTCGCCCTGGGCTAGATCGAGGCGCTCACGGGTGCTGAGGATGACGATCTCGACGCCTCCTGCCGCGGCCGAAAGCCGGGTTGCATGTTGCGTCAGGAACAGGCTGATCGAGGTCGTCGCAGTCACGCGGACCGGCGCATCGTCACGGGCGCGCGCAGATGTCGCCCGTGCTTCGAAGCGTGCGACGGCTTCGGCCGCAGCAGCTGCGTCTGCCGCGAGCGCAAGGCCGATCCCGGTTGGGATCAGGCGGTTGGCGCCGCGGCGGAACAGAGGCAAGCCCAGCCTCGCCTCGAACGCCTTTAGCCGCCGCGCGACTGTCGTCTCGCTCAGTCCGAGCGCAGCCGCCGCCAAAGCCAGCCCACCGCTGGAGGCGATGGCGTGGAAGATCTCGATGTCGCCCCAGAGCGAGGCCGGGGTCTGGGCATCGCGTCGAGATGGAGTGGCAGCAGGCTCGCCCATGCGGTCAGCGGCCAGAGATCGGACGCAAGGTGGTGTCGCGGGGCGCTGTCATGGTCGGTGTCGTGAGGATCGGTCGGCATGCGCGCAGGATGCGCGCGCCGGTGTCACGACACAGCCCGGCGAGCTTGCGGGGGTGCCCGGCACCCGGCTGCGTCACAGGTCGATCAGCTCGCCGGCGAAGGCGGCCCGCTCCTGGATGAAGAGGAAGCGCGCCTCCGGCTTGTTGCCCATCAGCCGTTCGACCGTGTCGGAGGTCTCTTCCTTGTTCTCATGATCGACCATGACCTTGAGCAAGGAGCGCTTGCGTGGGTCCATGGTGGTTTCCTTGAGCTCGGCTGGCATCATCTCGCCCAGGCCTTTGAAGCGGCCGATTTCGGGTTTCTTGCCCTTGAAGACGGTCTCCATCAGCTCGTCCTTATGGGCATCGTTACGGGCATAGACGGACTTGGTGCCGTGACGCAGCCGGTAGAGCGGCGGCACCGACAAATAGAGGTGGCCCTTCTCGATCAGGCGCGGCATTTGGCGCCAGAAAAAGGTGACGAGTAACGCGGCGATATGGGCGCCATCGACATCCGCATCGGTCATCACGATGACCTTCTCGTAGCGCAGGTCATCCTCGCGGAACTGATTGCCGATGCCGCAGCCCAGCGCCAGGATCAGGTCGGCGAGCTGCTGATTGGCGTTGAGCTTTTCGCGCGTCGCATTGGCGACGTTGAGGATCTTGCCGCGTAGGGGCAGGATCGCCTGGTTGGCGCGGTTGCGTGCCTGCTTGGCCGAGCCACCAGCCGAGTCACCCTCGACGATGAAGAGTTCGGAACCGGCCGCGCCGGCATTGCTGCAATCGGCGAGCTTGCCCGGCAGCCGGAGCTTGCGCGTCGCAGTCTTGCGCGAGACCTCCTTCTCGAGGCGTCGGCGCAGGCGCTCCTCGGCGCGGTCGACCGACCAGTCGAGTAGTCTCAGCGCCTGCTGCGGCGAGGCGGCGAGCCAATGGTCGAAGGCATCGCGCAGCGCGTTCTCGACGATGCGGGCTGCTTCCAGCGTCGCCAGCTTGTCCTTGGTCTGGCCCTGGAACTCCGGCTCGCGGATGAAGACCGAGAGCATGGCGGCGCAGGTCGCCATCACATCATCAGCGGTGACCTGCGCCATCCGCTTCGATTGGCCGATGCGCTCGGCGTGGTCGCGTAGGCCGCGGAGCAGCGCGATGCGCAGGCCGGACTCGTGCGTGCCGCCCTCGGACGTGGGAATGGTATTGCAATAGGAGGAGGAGAAGCCGTCCTCGCCGGTGGCGAGCCAGGCGATCGCCCATTCCAGCGAGCCGTGGCCGCCCTCCTTGCTGATCTTGCCCGAGAAGATCGGCTCGGCGACCAGGTCCTTGCCTTCGATCTCGCGGGCGAGATAGTCGCGCAAGCCCCCGGGGAACTTGAAGACCGCTTCGGCCGCAACGTCGCCCTCGGCCTTGAGCAGGGAGGGCGCGCAGCGCCAGCGGATTTCGACGCCGCCGAAGAGATAGGCTTTCGAGCGGGCCATGCGGAACAGCCGGGCCGGGACGAAATGCGCACCTTCACCGAAGATCTGCGCATCGGGATGGAAGCGCACGCGGGTGCCGCGCCGGTTCGGCGCCCGGCCGACCGTCTCCAGCGGGCCTTGCGGATGGCCGCGCGAGAAGGTCTGGCGATAGAGCATCTGGCCGCGTGCGACCTCGACCTCGAGCAGATCGGACAGCGCATTGACCACCGAGACGCCGACGCCATGCAGGCCGCCCGAGGTCTCATAGACCTTGGAGTCGAACTTTCCGCCGGCGTGCAGGATCGTCATGATCACTTCGAGCGCCGACTTGCCCGGAAACTTCGGATGCGGGTCGATCGGGATGCCGCGACCATTGTCGGTTACCGCGAGCGAGCCGTCGGCGAAGAGCTCGACATCGATGAAGCTGGCATGGCCTGCGACCGCTTCGTCCATGGCGTTGTCGATCACCTCGGCGAAGAGATGGTGCAATGCCCGCTCGTCGGTGCCGCCGATATACATGCCGGGCCGGCGCCGGACCGGCTCCAGTCCCTCGAGCACTTCGATGGTGGAGGCGTCGTAGCCGGCCTCCGAGACCGTGCCGCCGCGCGGCGCTGGGGCAGGGCGCGCAACCGGTTTCGGCACAGGGGCGGACGCGGGCGCTTCTGCGCGCGCATCCTTGCCGCCGTCATCGCCGAAGAGATCGTCCACCATTGCCATTGTGCCTACTGATTCGCGCTGCCTGCAGGATACCGCATCGGTCAATCGGGCGCCTGCCGGAGCCGTATAGCCCGCCGATCACCCGCAATAAACCGATCGGAGTGTCGCCGAAAGGCAGGAAGCGCGAGGCCGTCGCCGAAGCGTCATTCAACGATGGCAAGCCCAGCCGCTGGAACCCCGAATGCGACGCGCCGGTTCAGCTGACGTTAACAGCGTTGGTCCGATCATCGGCAGGCGAATCGGGACTAGGCTCGGTCGTGCATTCGGCTAAGCTGGCATAAGGGGAGAAGTCACGTGGCGTCGCGTTCCGCAGTACCAAAGATGCGCATCGCCGGCCTCGAACGGGCTGCGCGCTTTGCCGGTGAATCCTTTGCCTATGAAGAGCTGCCCGGCCTCGGCCCACAGCAGGACCCCGAGACCGCGCAGATGCGCCGGCTCTGGTGGGCCGCTGCCGTCGTCGCTTTGATCGGTCTGGCGGTCGTCGCGCTGCGCTGACCTGCCGTCAGCGCTTCTTCAATCTTTGACGGCTAGAAGAGCTCTCTCGGGAGGCTCTACATGCGCGTGGTCATCGTCAGCGATTTTGGCTCGGTCAACGGCGGTGCCGCCAAGGTCGCGATCGAGAGTGCGCGCGGGCTTGCCGAAGCCGGTGTCGAGATCGTCTTCGCCTGCGCGATCGGCCCTGTCTCGGACCGGCTCGACCACCCGCTGATCAGTGTCGAGCTCTATCCGGGCGAAGAGATCTGGCACGTCGGCGGCAAGGTGGCGGCAGCACGGCAAGGCATCTGGAACGCTCCGGCGCATGCCTTCCTGAGCGAGCTTCTTGCCCGCCAGCCGCGCAGCGAAACGTTGGTCCACCTGCATCAATGGACAAAGGCCTTCAGCCCGGCAGCGATCGCGGCGGCCGGCGAGAGCGGGCTTCCTGTCGCGATCACCATGCATGACTACTTCTCGTTCTGCCCGGTCGGCGGCTATTTCGATTTCAAGGCCGGAGCGCCCTGTCAGCAGAAGCCGATGTCGGTCGGCTGCATCACGGCCAATTGCGACCGCGCGTCCTATGTCCACAAGCTGGTGCGCGTCGCCCGGCAGTGGCGTTCGGACGAGGCGATGCGCAAGCTCCGGGCGCCGCTCTTTATCCATGTCAGCGACTTCGCCCGCCGCTTCGCCGAGCCCTTCCTGCCGAGGCAGGCGCGGCATGTCGTAGTCGAAAACATGATGGAAGCGCCGAAGCGGCCTCCCGCCGATGTGGCGAAGAATCGGCATGCGCTTTTTCTCGGGCGCTTCACGCAGGAAAAGGCCGGTGATGTCCTGGCCCAGGCGGCGCTCGATGCCAGCATGCCCGTGCGTTTCGTCGGCGAGGGGCCGCTCGCCGACGAGATCGGCCGCATCAACCCACAGGCCGAAATCCTTGGCTGGGTGCCGGCCGAACGCGTCTTCGACGAGATCGCCGCGGCACGCTGCCTCGTGCTGCCTTCGCTCTGGTACGAGCCCGGGCCGCTGGTAATCGCCGAGGCCCGCTCGCTCGGCGTGCCGGTCGTGCTCGCGCGGACCACGGGCCCCGCGAGCTGGATCGAGGATGGCGAGGACGGAATCCTGGTCGAGGGGGGCGACGGTAAGGGGCTGACGAAGGCCCTGGAGCGCCTGAAGGACGACGATGTCGTCGCGCGCATGGGTGCTGCCGCCTATCGCCGCTATTGGGACGATCCGCTGACGATCCAGCGCCACGTCGAGCGGCTGATCGGCGCTTACCGGCCGGCGCTTGCCGTTGCTGCCTGACCGGAGCCTGCTCCGAAATCCTTTGGCGCCTCCGACTTGCCTTGCGCTTTCCCCTGCAGCAGCCGTGTCACCGGGCGCTCGAACAGGAGATAGATCGGTATCGCGGCCAGGGACGCCGCAGCGACGCAGAGCAGGGCGTAGAGCCAAAGCGGCCAGGCGGGATCGGCGAACTTCAGCCAGACCTCACGCAGCGTCCGGATGACGAGTGGGTGGCTGAGGTAGAGCGCGTAGGAGGCATCGCCGAGCAGGATGGCGAAGCGCGTCGGCGCCAGCTTGGGCAGTGTCGGCCCGAGCGCCGCAGCCGCGACCAGCAGCAGAGCGGGTAGTCCGACCATGAGCGGACGCAGCTCCGCTGCGCCACCGGAGTTCGCCAGCAAGCCGGCAATTCCCGCCGCGGCCAGGACCAACGCCGCTGGAGTGGGTAGGCGCCAGCCGGCCTGGCGGGCCAGGGCCAGATAGCAGCCCATCAGGAATTCCAGGATGATCGGATCGCTCCAGAACATCAGCTGGGTCTGCTGGATGTCGAGCGTGAAGCGCGCCGTCACCGCCGCAGCGAAGAGGAGCGTCAGAACCGCGATCGCCCGTCTCACCGGCAGGAACATCACGCCTGCCAGGGCGACGTAGAACAGCATTTCGTAATTCAGGGTCCAGCCAAGCGCCAGGAGCGGGCGGATTTCCGGCACAGGCGCGCCGACCCTCCATTCCGGGATGAACAGATAGGAGCTGGCGACGTACTGGAACGAGCCGACGGGTATGGCGAGCAGCTGCGGCAGGAGAAGTCCGACGATCAGCATGATCGTCGTCAGCGCCCAGTAGAGCGGCACGATCCGGATCAGCCGCCGCCGGAGGAAGGTCCAGGCCGACCCCCGCTTGGCGAAGTCCTTGCCCGAGACATAGACCATGATGAAGCCGGAGATGACGAAGAAGACGTCGACGCCGAAGGTCCAGTCGATGCCGGAGCCAGGGAACTCGATGCCCCTGCGTGCCGCCACGACGCCGGCATCGTGCAGGGCATGGCCGGTGACGACGGTGATCGCCGCGAAGGCGCGGCAAACCTGCAGGTTGTCGAGCAGGGGAGCGCCGACCGACGGCGTGTCTTTCCGAATGTCCTGGCGGGCCGACATCAATCCACCTTTGGCTGCGGCGCGCCGCTGATTTTGCGTTCAGGTTGCGCGAGGGGCAGCAAATCCTCCATCAGCGCCGCCGCCGGCGCCATCAGGATCGTCGATTAAGGTTGATACGGTCGCGGGTTAGGCAGCGACGCTCGGCCACTGGCTCGCATCGCGCAGCGCGATCAGGTTGTAGCCCTTGGTGCGATCACGCTTGTAGGCATCGAGCTCGTCGGCTCTCTTCAGCCGTACGGCCCGATCATCGAGCAGCAGGTGGACGGCGAGCCCGCGCTCGTCGAGGACATGCCGCGTCAGGCCATGCGTCGGATCCGAGCCGTGATCCTCGTAGATCACCAGCGCGTCCCTGCCGAGCGCACGCTCCATTCCGGCAAGCGCCTCGCGCTCGACGCCCTCGACGTCGAGCTTGACCACGAGCCGGCGCTCCGCCCAGCCCTCCTGGTCCAGCAGATCGTCGATCGTGATCGAGGTCACAGTCTCGCCGTTCGAGGCCTCGCCCTCGGCTGCGATGCCTCTGGCTTCGTGCGCTTCGGCATTGAGGCTGACCTCGACGCCGGAGCGATCGAGGATGGCGCGATGAAAGGTCTTGACCAGGCCGGCATGCGGCGCGGCATTGGCAACCAGTTGGCCGTAGGTGGGTGCAGAGGCCTCGATGGCGAGGACCGGCTTGCTGCCGCCGACCCCCGACGCTGCAAAGACCGACCAATAGCCGATATTGGCTCCGCAATCGACAAACCCGTAATCGACGGTTGCGAGCAGTCGCAGCAACCGCGCCATCTCGGGTTCATGGTCGTAGGAACGGAGCAGCATCCGGTTCCAGTAGGGGTCGCTGGCCGGAAAGCTGATCTGCGCATCGGGGCCGAGCGCGATCGTTGCGGTCCGTCCGCTCCAGGCAACGCTGCCGACCAGCCGGCAGGCCTTGTAGAGGCCACGCTGCTGCAGCGGGCGGGACAGGGCGCCATAGGCGTCGAGTGCGCCGATCAGGGTCCGCGTGCCGAAGTCGCCGGCGACGAGGCGTCCGGCCGGGCGGTCGAATGCGATGGCGGACTGGGCAAGAGCCATTGCGGCGCTCCGGGAGCTTTCAGACCAGGAACGTTTATCGCGAAGGTTTTGCCAGCCGGTAAAGGCAATCGCCGAAAAGGGGCCCAATGCTGCCGGCGAACAAAAAAGCCGGGGCGTCGCCGCCCCGGCTCGAAGGTGGACTGCGGATCGCCGCAGTCGGGAGGAAATCCTGTACCGAGCCCAAAGCTCGGTCGGAAAAGCACTCAGTAGGAATAGTACATCGCGAACTCGACCGGGTGCGGCGTCATCTCGTAGCGCGCCACATCCTGCATCTTGAGCTCGATATAGCTCTCGATGAAGTCGTCGTTGAAGACGCCGCCGGCCTTGAGGTAGGCGTTGTCTTTCTTCAGCGAGTCCAGCGCCTCGCGCAGCGAGCCGCAGACGGTCGGGATCTTCTTCAGCTCGCGCGGCGGCAGGTCGTAGAGATCCTTGTCCATCGCCGGGCCGGGATCGATCTTGTTCACGATGCCGTCGATGCCGGCCATCAGCATCGCGGCGAAGGCGAGATAGGGGTTCGCCATCGGATCGGGGAAGCGGACCTCGACGCGCTTGGCCTTCGGCGAGGTCGTCCACGGAATACGGCAGGAGGCCGAGCGGTTGCGCGCCGAATAGGCGAGCAGCACCGGGGCCTCATAGCCCGGGACGAGGCGCTTGTAGGAGTTGGTCGAGGGGTTGGTGAAGGCGTTCAGCGACTTGGCGTGCTTGATGATGCCGCCGATGTACCAGAGGCATTCCTGCGACAGGTCGGCATACTTGTTGCCGGCCATGATAGGCTTGCCGTTCTTCCAGATCGACTGGTGGACGTGCATGCCGGAGCCGTTGTCGCCATAGACGGGCTTGGGCATGAAGGTCGCGGTCTTGCCGTAGCTCTGGGCGACATTGTGGATGCAGTATTTGTAGACCTGCATCTGGTCGGCCATGTGCGTCAGCGTGTCGAACTTCAGGCCGAGCTCATGCTGGGCCGAAGCGACCTCGTGATGGTGCTTCTCGACCTTGGCGCCCATGGCTGCCATGGCCGCCAGCATCTCGCCGCGCATGTCCTGCGCCGAATCCTGCGGCGGAACCGGGAAATAACCGCCCTTGGTGGCGATGCGGTGGCCGAGATTGCCACCCTCGTACTCGGTCATGCCGTTGGTCGGCAGCTCGACATTGTCGAGCTTGAAGCCGGTGTTGTACGGATCGGCAGCGATCTTGACGTCGTCGAAGACGAAGAACTCGGCCTCAGGACCGACATAGATGGTGTCGCCGATGCCGGTCGACTTGAGGTAGGCTTCGGCCTTCTTGGCCATGCCGCGCGGATCACGGCCATAGGGCTCGCCCGTCGCCGGCTCGAGCACGTCGCAGTTGATGACCATGGTCGAGGCCGAGAAGAACGGGTCGATGCAGGCCGTCGACGGGTCCGGCATCAGCAGCATGTCGGATTCGTTGATCGCCTTCCAGCCGGCGATCGACGAGCCGTCGAACATCGTGCCCTCGGCGAAAATCTCTTCGTCGATCATGGTGATGTCGAAAGTGACGTGTTGCCACTTGCCGCGCGGATCGGTGAAGCGGAAGTCGACGTATTTGACGTCATTGTCCTTGATCGCCTTCAGGACTTCTTTGGCGTTCTTCATCTCACGACTTCCTTTGTCGACTGCTAGGGTCTCACGACTGACGTTGCCCGCGCGTTTCGCTGGCGCACGCATTCCTTGGGTGTCGGGGAAATATCCTCAGATCGCGTCCGCGCCGGACTCGCCGGTGCGGATACGGACCGCCCCCTCAACGCTTGATACAAAAATCTTGCCATCGCCGATCCGGCCGGTCTGGGCGGCCTTCTTGATCGCCTCGATCGCGCGCTCGACCATGTCGTCGGCCAGCACGATCTCGATCTTCACCTTCGGCAGGAAGTCGACCACGTATTCGGCGCCGCGATAGAGCTCGGTATGGCCCTTCTGGCGGCCGAAACCCTTCGCCTCGAGCACCGTGATGCCCTGGAGACCGACCTCCTGCAGCGCCTCCTTCACCTCGTCGAGCTTGAAGGGCTTGATGATCGCTTCGATCTTCTTCATGCGCCGACCAACCTCCTTGGCGTGAGCTTGCGCCACTGTACGCAGCCTGCCTCCGTTCTGACCACCTCGGCCACTCCGGAGCAACTTGGCGCGTCCAGCAAAACCTCGCCTGTTCTGCTCATAGCATCGGCGCGGGCCAGCCGCCATGATGGTGCCGGGGGCAAACCGCCTCTTGAAGCGGCGAAAAACCGTCTAAAAATTATGCAGATGCCTATCTTGCGTGCAACCATCGATATCGCCGCATGTCCTTGCCCGGATGCCTGGGCTGGCGGACAATGATGCGCCGATGACAGCCGTCGCTCCTCCCGCCCTGGCCCTGCTCAGTGTCGCCGAGATGGCGGCGGCGGATGCTGCCATGATCGCCGCTGGCACGCCTGGCACCGTCCTCATGGAAAAAGCGGGCAGGGCAGTCGCCGACGCTGTGACGCGGCGGGTCCGGCCCGGCCAGCGCGTCCTCGTGCTCTGCGGCCCCGGCAACAATGGCGGTGACGGCTTCGTCGCGGCGCGCCTCTTGGCGGAACGCGGTTGCCGCGTGATGCTCGCGCTCGCCGGGGAGCGAGCAGCCCTGCAGGGAGACGCCGCACTGGCGGCGGAAACCTGGACCGGCCCGATCGAGCGGATCGGCGCAGTAGATCCGGCACAGCATGATCTCGTCGTCGAC
The DNA here is from genome assembly GCF_964254315.1 of Allobosea sp. LjRoot90. Taxonomy (NCBI): domain Bacteria; kingdom Pseudomonadati; phylum Pseudomonadota; class Alphaproteobacteria; order Hyphomicrobiales; family Alloboseaceae; genus Allobosea; species Allobosea sp. LjRoot90. The sequence goes on along the minus strand of NZ_CAXUTF020000001.1, from coordinate 892,556 downwards.
GCCCTTTTCGGCGCAGGACTCCGTCGCCCGATCTCCGGCGAGCTCGCGGCTCTGGTTGGGCGGGTCAACGCCGCGGGCCGGCCAGTCGTCGCGGTCGATGTGCCGAGCGGCGTCCACGGCGACACCGGCCTCGCCGAAGGCCCAGCCATCCGAGCAGCCGAGACCGTGACCTTCTTCCAGCTGAAGCCCGGTCATCTGCTTCATCCCGGCCGCGCCCTCTGCGGCGTCCTCACCTTGGCAGACATCGGGATCAACCCCGAGATCGTTTTTACGCCAGGCAAGGTCGCGCCATCCGCTTTCCGCAACGCTCCGGCCCTCTGGCGTGCACATCTGCCGGACCATGCCGCCGGGGTTCACAAATACGGCCGTGGTGCTGTTGCAGTCGCCGCAGGCGGACTTTCGGGCGTCGGTGCGCCGCGGCTCGGCGCGCGCGCGGCGCTACGCATAGGCGCGGGCCTTGCTACGATAATCTGCCGGCCTGAGGCGCTCGCCGCGCATGCAGCGCGGGGACCCGACGCATTGATGCAGGCTTCGGCCGGGAATGCTCCAGCCTTCGAGGCGATGCTTTCGGAGCGAAAGGTCGATGCGCTGCTGATCGGGCCGGCACTCGGGCTCGATGCCGAAGCACGATCATGGGTGGCGGCCGCCTTGCGCGGAGCCTGGCCCTGCGTCTTCGACGCCGATGCACTTACACATATCGGTGCGCATCGGGCCTTCATTGCCCAGCTGCGTCGCCGCGCCGGCACTGCTGTGCTGACGCCGCATGAAGGTGAATTCAAACGCATGTTCGGTGAGATCCCGGGCTTCGAGCCGGGACGCGGCAAGCTCGAGCGGGCGCGGAACGCAGCCCGGCTGACCGGAGCAGTCGTCGTTCTCAAGGGCCCGGATACGGTGATCGCGGCGCCCGATGGACGTGCAGCGATCAACGATACCGGCTCGCCCGCCTTGGCGACCGCCGGCTCGGGCGATGTCCTCGGCGGGATTGTCGCGGGCCTGCTGGCGCAGAAGGTGCCGGCCTTCGAGGCCGCCTGCGCCGCCGTCTGGCTGCACGGGCGCGCCGGTGAAGCGCTCGGCATGGGCCTCATTGCCGACGACCTGCCGGAAGCCCTCCCGATTATGCTGGCCCAGCTCGACGATTGACCCGTTGGGCAAAGAAAAGGCCCGCCCCGAAGGGGGCGAGCCTGTGATGGTCTGGTCGAGCCGTCCTCAGCGGGCGGCGTAGGTCACAGCCGGAGCGGACGTCAGCTGATCCTTGGTCATCGTGATCTTGCCGTGATCCGGATACATCTCCGGGCCCCTCTTGGCTGCCGGCGGCGCGTTCATCGCGGTGCTGCCAGCGGCGCTGCCGCCGCCCGCACCGGTGCCGCCCGCCGGAGCAGGCGCCGGTGTAACCATTGGCTCCTCGCTCCATTGCACCTGCTCGAACGGAATCGCCACATCCTTCGAGCCGATGCCGAGGAAACCGCCGACGCCGACGGTGACGATCTCGATCTTGCCGGCCTTGTCGAACACCACCTCGGTGACGTCGCCGACCTTCTTGTTGTCGGGACCGTAGATGTCGACACCCATCAGCTTCGACGCCCGCCATTTGCCCTGGCCGGCGAGATTGTTCTCCGGAGCCTTGGCAGTCTCAGCCGCTGGCGCCCGGGCAGCCGGCGCGCTGGTCGCGGGCGAGGTCGGCTGCGGGCTCGGCGGCTGATTCGAGGGCGCAGAGGTCTGCGCAACGGCAGCGGCGGCAAGCATGACGCCGCCGATAGCCGTCAATGCAACGTGACGCTTGTACATCGGTGTCCTCCTGTCGTTTCCGCATTTGCGGAATGACCAAACAACGCGCAACCGGAGGTTTGGTTCGCATATGGGCAGCCATGCGTCTGTCGTCTGACAGGCGGGAGCCAGCATCGAGAGCGGCACCTTAGTGCTTCGGTAAGAGCTGGGCGTCTTTGCTGGTTGTCGGCCGCGCTGGCCTCGGAGCCTGACAGGATGAGCAGGAAGTTCGCGATTCTGGGATTGGCCACCCTCGTTTCGGCCGCGATGGTGGAGCCCGCCGCGGCCTTCTGGCCCCGCTCGCAATGGCTCGCCTGCTCGGAAGCCGCGACGGCCGCGGATTACCAGCGCTGGCGCTGCTGGGAACTCGATGGCTATGCGGGAGCGATCGCGCCGGGTTTCGGCGGTGCTGGTACCGAGGGGCAGATGCCGCCGCAGCGTCGGATGCGTCCCCGGGGAACGGTCAGCCGTCTCGGCTGAGGCCGGCGTGCCGGATCGAAGCCGGCACCAAGGTCCTAGATCGGGATGGTGAGCGGGGAGGGGATCGAACCCTCGACCACATGATTAAAAGTCACGTGCTCTACCACTGAGCTACCCGCCCTCACTGGGCCGCTGACATAGGCAGGCCGCGCCCATCGGTCAACATTGTTCCGGCGGACGCATCGTGGCAGAAGCCGCGCCAATGGCGAACGAACGCAGGACAGCAGCAAATTCGACCGGTGCGCAGCAAGGCTGGCGCGGCTGGAGCAAGGCGTTCGCGCTCGCCGCTCTGTCGTTGGCGGCTTTGCTGTTCGGTTTCATCGCTGTGCTCGATCCCTATGGGGCGCGCGTGCAGGCCGGCCAGCCGGCCCGGCCGCTGATGGATCTCAACCAGCGCTTCATGTACCCGCAGATCGTCAGGTCTGGCGCCTTCGATTCGGCGCTGTTCGGCACCTCGACGCTGCGCCTGCTCGACCCGGCGATTCTGTCGACGGGGCTTTCGGCCCGCTTCGCCAATCTCGGCATGAACGCCGCGACGCCCTGGGAGCAGACCCAGCTCGCCAGCCTGTTCGCACGCCGCGTCGCGGCGCCGAAGATCGTGATATGGGGTGTCGACCAGACCTGGTGCGAAGCCGATGCGGCCAGCGAGGCGCGCCGGCTGACACCGCGGCCGTTCCCGCCTTGGCTCTATGACGACAGCGTCTGGAACGACTGGCCAAAGCAGCTCAACTTCACCACGCTCGAGATCGCCTTGCGCCTGGCTGCGCATCGGCTCGGCCTGCAGCCGCAGCGCCTGCGCGGCGATGGCTACGAGGTCTTCACCCCACCCGAAGCGACCTACGATCTCGCCCGCGCGCGTTTCCACCTTTATCACGGCCACGGCGGCCATGCGCCTGAACTGACGCCGCAATCGCCGCCCGCCGAGGTTCCTGTGGCCGAGCGCGCGAGCTGGCGTTTTCCAGCGCTGGCCTGGCTGGAACAGGGGCTGGCGGCCTTTCCGGCAACGACACGGCGCCTGATCGTGCTGCCGCCGGTGCACGCCAGCGCGCTGCCGCGTGAAGGCAGCGCCGCCTGGCAGCGCCTCAACGCCTGCAAGGCTGAAATCGCTGCGATCGCTGCGCGCCAGCGGGCCGTGATTGCCGACTATGCGCATCCCTCGGTGCTGACTCGCAAGGATTCCAACTACTGGGATCCCGCGCATTACCGGCTGCCGATCGCACGCCGGATCGAGGCCGACCTGATCGCGCTGGGACGGGGAGAGGCGGCCCCCGCCGACCCGGCCCTCAACGTCGTCGGCGCGCCTCGTTAACGGCGCATAAACCAAGCGATTCTACCGTGGTCGCATGGTCATCCGTCGCGGCCTCCGCTCCATCCTCGTCACGCTCGCGCTCTACCTCGTGTCGAGCGCCGTGGTCGGCTATTTCCTGTTCCATGCGCAGCATGGCGCTCGCGGGCTCGAGACCCTGGGCGGCCTGCGCGAGAAGTTCGGCGAGATGGAGGCCGAGATCGCCGCATTGACCAGCGAACGGCAGGACTGGGAGAAGCGCCTGACTCTGATGCGCGACGAAGCCGTCGATCGCGACGTGCTCGAGGAAAGGGCCCGCGCCATCCTCGGCCGCGTCCATCGCAACGACGTCGTGGTGATGGGGCGCTAGCGCTCGGCTCGCTCGTTGTGTGGGCTTCTCGTAACCGGCCAATGAGCCGGCTTTCCCAGCGTCAATGGTCGCAAAAAGGTCGATTAACCGATAATCAGTTAAACTGGATTATCGCAGAAATCATAATAGCTTAGTCAATGCTGCAGTGCGAGATACCCGTCTCGCCAAGGCTTGGGGCTTCCTCTACAACCAAAGCAGTAGAGCTTGGAGGAACCGTTCATGGCCATTGCCGCTCGGAAGACGAACGCAGGCGCGCCTGCGAAGGCCGCCGGAAAGACACCTGCCAGGGCGACGGCTAAGAGTGCGGCGAAGGGTTCCGCCAAGGCGATCCCGAACGTTCCGACCTTCACCAAGGACGAGGAACTTCACGCTTACCGCGAGATGCTGCTGATCCGCCGTTTCGAGGAGAAGGCCGGCCAGATGTACGGCATGGGCCTGATCGGCGGCTTCTGCCATCTCTATATCGGCCAGGAAGCCGTGGTCATCGGCATGCAGATGGCCTCGAAGGACGGCGACCAGGTCATCACCGGCTATCGCGACCACGGCCACATGCTCGCCTGCGGCATGGAATCGCGCGGCGTGATGGCCGAGCTGACCGGCCGGCGCGGCGGTTATTCGCGCGGCAAGGGCGGCTCGATGCACATGTTCAGCCGCGAGAAGAATTTCTATGGCGGCCACGGCATCGTCGGCGCGCAGGTCTCGCTCGGCGCCGGCCTCGGCTTCGCCAACTGGTACCGCCAGGACGGGCGAGTATCGATGGCCTATTTCGGCGACGGCGCCGCCAATCAGGGCCAGGTCTATGAGAGCTTCAACATGGCGCAGCTCTGGAAGCTGCCGGTCGTGTTCGTGATCGAGAACAACCGCTACGCCATGGGCACCTCGGTCAACCGGGCCTCGGCGCAGACCGATTTCTCCAGGCGCGGCGTCTCTTTCGGCATTCCCGGCGAGCAGGTCGACGGCATGGATGTCCGCGCCGTGCGCGAGGCGGCTTCGCGCGCCATCGAGCATGCCCGCACCGGCAAGGGCCCGTACATCCTCGAAATGCAGACCTACCGCTATCGCGGCCATTCGATGTCCGATCCGGCGAAGTACCGCTCCAAGGACGAGGTCCAGCGCATGCGCGAGGAGCACGACCCGATCGAGCAGGTGCGCGGCCGTCTGACGCGCGAGCACAAGCTCGGCGAGGACGAGTTCAAGGCGATCGACGCCAAGGTCCGCGAGATCGTCAACGACGCAGCCGAATTCGCGACGCATGATCCCGAGCCGGACGTCTCCGAACTCTACACCAACATCCTGCTGGAGCCGGCGCAGGCGTAAAGCCGCGCCTAGCTTCCTCCCCGACATCGAGGCCCTTGCGGCCGCTCCAGAACTCCGGGTGCGTTCATGCCGATCGACATTCTGATGCCCGCCCTGTCGCCGACCATGGAACAGGGCAAGCTCGCCAAATGGCTCAAAGCCGAGGGCGACAAGATCAAGGCCGGCGACATCATCGCCGAGATCGAGACCGACAAGGCGACCATGGAGGTCGAGGCGGTCGACGAGGGCATCCTCGCCAAGATCCTGATCGCCGACGGCACCGATAACGTTGCGGTCAACACGCGGATCGGTGTGATCGCCGCCGATGGCGAGGATGCATCCGCTGCCGCCAGCGGCGCCGCCAAGGCAGATGCGCCGGCGCCCAAGGCCGCGGCAGAGCCTGAGAAGGCCGCAGAGGCCCCCGCCAGCCCGGCGCCCGCCGCGGCAGCGAGCGTCCCGGCTCAGGCGAAGTCCTATGATGCCTCCTCCGAATTCCCGGCTGGTGCCGAGGTCGTCTCGATGACGGTGCGCGAGGCACTGCGCGATGCGATGGCAGAAGAGATGCGGCGCGACGCCGACGTCTTCGTCATGGGCGAGGAGGTCGCCGAGTACCAAGGCGCCTACAAGGTCACGCAAGGGCTGCTGCAGGAGTTCGGCGCGCGGCGTGTGATCGACACGCCGATCACCGAGCATGGCTTCGCCGGCATCGGTGTCGGCGCGGCGCTGACCGGCCTGCGGCCGATCGTCGAGTTCATGACCTTCAACTTCGCCATGCAGGCGATCGACCAGATCATCAACTCGGCCGCCAAGACGCTCTACATGTCCGGCGGCCAGATGGGCTGCCCGATCGTCTTCCGCGGTCCCAACGGCGCCGCCGCCCGCGTCGGCGCGCAGCACAGCCACGACTACGCCGCCTGGTACTCGAACGTGCCGGGCCTCAAGGTGGTGATGCCCTACAGCGCCTCCGACGCGAAAGGTCTGCTGAAGAGCGCGATCCGCGACCCGAACCCGATCATTTTCCTCGAGAACGAGATCCTCTACGGCCGTTCCTTCGACGTGCCCAAGGGTGATGATTTCACGATTCCCATCGGCAAGGCCAAGGTCGTGCGCCCCGGCACGGACGTCACCATCGTCTCCTTCAGCATCGGCATGACCTATGCGCTCGGCGCCGCCGAGGCGCTCGCCAAGGAAGGCATCGAGGCCGAGGTCATCGACCTGCGCACCATCCGGCCGATGGACATCGAGACCGTGATCGCCTCTGTGCAGAAGACCAACCGCTGCGTCGCAGTCGAGGAGGGCTTCCCGCAGTCGGGGGTCACTGCCGAGATCGGCATGAAGATCATGGAGGCGGCGTTCGATTATCTCGACGCCCCCGTCGCGCGCGTCACCGGCAAGGACGTGCCGATGCCTTACGCCGCCAATCTCGAGAAGCTGGCATTGCCGAACATCGGCGAGGTCGTCGCGGCGGCCAAGTCCGTCTGCTACCGCTGAGAGAGAGCTGACCGATGGCGCCGTCTCGCGAACCGAACGGAAACCGTGCCCTGCTGGCCGCGTGTCTGTTCGGGTTCGGCGCGCTGCCGGCGGTGGAGGCTATGGCAGCGCCGACGAGGGCGATGGTCAAGCCGGCGCCCTTCATCAACGCTGAGTTCGAGCGTCTTGCGCCAGCGAGCCGCGCGCAGGCGGTCAATCAGCTGGCGCGGCGTATATGGGGGCGATCGTGCGTCAACTCTCGCCAATCCCTGGCAGCACTCGGGCCAAAGGCTGCGTCGTGGCACGTGTCCTGTGATCGCAGCGGACAGCTCGACTACATGATGCTCCTCCCGGTCCGGTCTCGGGATGAAGGAGTAGCGCTGATCTATTGTGGACCATCGACCGCAGGCGACCGTGCCTGTGCAGCGAACTAACACCTCTGTGATCCGATACGCGTTTTTCAGCGATCAAAAAGTGAGCTGATGCCATGCCCGTGAACATCCTGATGCCCGCGCTCTCTCCGACGATGGAGAAGGGCAATCTCGCCAAATGGCTGAAGAAGGAAGGCGACACGATCAAGTCGGGCGACATCATCGCCGAGATCGAGACCGACAAGGCGACCATGGAGGTCGAGGCGGTCGATGAGGGCATCCTCGCCAAGATCGTCGTGCCTGAGGGCACCGCCGACGTCGCGGTCAACGAGGTGATCGGCGTGATCGCCGGCGAGGGCGAGGACGCCAAGAGCATCTCCGCGCCGGCCAAGGCCGAGGCTCCGAAAGCCGAAGCCGCCAAGCCTGAAGCGCCTGCGCCGAAGGCGGAGGCCAAGCCTGAATCGACGCCGCAGGTCACAGCGGAATCCGGCTTCAACACCGGTGGCAAGACGGTCTCGGGCGATCGGCCGTTCGCCTCGCCGCTGGCCCGCCGCCTCGCCAAGGATGCCGGCATCGATCTCGGCAAGGTCCAGGGCTCCGGCCCGCATGGCCGCATCGTCGAGAAGGACATCGAGGCCGCCAAGCAGGGCGGGGCTGCCAAGGCTGCTCCCGCTGCCGGGGCGCCCGCAGCGCCCAAGCCTGCTGCCGCGCCGCTCGCAGCCGGCCCTTCGGACGAGCAGACCAAGAAGCTGTTCGCGCCGGGCTCCTATGAGGAGATCCCGCATGACGGCATGCGCAAGACGATCGCGCGCCGCCTGACCGAAGCCAAGCAGACCGTTCCGCATTTCTACTGCACGGTCGATTGCGAGCTCGACGCACTCCTGAAGTTGCGCGCCGAGCTCAACGCCGCGGCCCCTGAGAAGGACGGCAAGCCGGCCTACAAGCTCTCGGTCAACGACATGGTGATCAAGGCGCTGGCGCTGGCGCTGCGGGCGGTGCCGGACGCCAACGTCTCCTGGACCGACGGCTCCATGCTCAAGCACAAGCATGCCGATGTCGGCGTCGCGGTTTCGATCCCGGGCGGGCTGATCACACCGATCATCCGCGACGCCTGCCACAAGACGCTGAGCCAGATCTCCAACGAAATGAAGGACATGGCGGGCCGGGCTAAAGCGCGCAAGCTGAAGCCCGAGGAGTACCAGGGCGGCACCACGGCGGTCAGCAATCTCGGCATGTTCGGCGTCAAGGACTTCGCCGCGATCGTCAACCCACCGCATGCGACGATTCTGGCGGTCGGCGCCGGCGAGCCGCGCGCCGTGGTCAAGGGCGGTCAGCTCGCGGTCGCGACCGTGATGTCAGTGACGCTCTCGACCGACCACCGCGCCGTCGACGGCGCGCTCGGTGCCGAGCTGCTCCAGGCCTTCAAGGGCTATATCGAGAAGCCGATGGCGATGCTGGTGTAGGCGGCGATGACCCGCCAGGCCCGCATCCTCGCTTTCGGCGATTCTCTCACCTGGGGGCGGATCGCCAACCGACCTGAGCGGCATGGCGACGATGTGCGCTGGCCGCGCGTACTGGAGAAGGCGCTCGGCGGCTATGCCACGGTGATCGAGGAGGGACTCAACGGGCGGCGGATCGCGCTTGAGGATCCGCTGCGCCCCTATCGCTCCGGCATCTCGCTGCTGCCGCTGTTCATCGAGTGCCATGCGCCGCTCGATCTCGTCATCCTGATGCTCGGCACCAATGACTGCCAGCGCCAGCACTCGCTTGCCCCTTATGACATCGCCCGCTCGATGCGGATGCTGGCGCAGGTGGCGCAACGCCCGCCGGTCGAGCCCGGCATGCCGGTGCCGGAGGTGCTGATCGTCTCGCCGCCGCTGGTGCGCAGGCCGGATGATCCCGAGCACGAGGCCAATTACTTCATGGAAGGGGTGCCCGAGAAGATGGCGCTGCTGGCGACCTATTACCGCCGCATCGCCGACGAGATCGGCGCCAGCTTCTTCGACGCGGCGGCGGTTGCGACTGTGACCGGCGAGGACGGCATCCACCTCGACGCCGAGAACACCCGCGCGATCGGGTTAGCACTGGCGCCGGTCGTCGACGGCCTGCTCGGCCTGCCGCTACCGGCGCGGGGGCCCGCGCTGCGGATCGCGGGCCCATGAACCAATTTCGACCGGGGCATCTCCCCGTAACAGCAATGCCTCCCCATCAGCGGGGAGAGAAGAGCCGAGGCACCTCCCATGGCTGACTACGACATCATCATCATCGGCTCCGGCCCCGGCGGCTATGTCGCGGCGATCCGCGCGGCGCAGCTCGGCTTCAAGACTGCGATCGTCGAGCGCGAGCACCTCGCCGGCATCTGCTCGAACTGGGGCTGCATCCCGACCAAGGCGCTGCTGCGCTCGGCCGAGATCCTGCATTACGGCCAGCACGCCAAGGATTACGGCCTGGTTCTGGAGGGTTCGTTCAAGGCCGATCTGGAAGCGGTGGTGAAGCGCTCGCGCGGCATCGCGGTCAGGATGAATAACGGCGTCCAGTTCTTGATGAAAAAGAACAAGATCGACGTGATCTGGGGCGAGGCCAAACTCACCAAGGCCAATACCATCACCGTCGCGCCCACCAAGAAACCGGCGATGCAGCCGCAGGGACCGGTGCCGAAGGGCGCCAAGGGCGAGGGCACCTACACTGCCGACCACATCATCGTCGCGACCGGCGCCCGTCCGCGCGCGCTGCCGGGCCTGGAGCCGGACGGCAAGCTGATCTGGACCTATTTCGAGGCGCTGGTGCCGCCGACCATGCCGAAGTCGCTGGTGGTGATGGGCTCGGGCGCGATCGGCATCGAGTTCGCATCCTTCTACCGCACGCTCGGCGCCGAGGTGACTGTGGTCGAGGTTCTGCCGCAGGTCGTGCCGGTCGAGGATGCCGAGATCGGCGCCTTCGCCCGCAAGGCCTTCGAGAAGCAGGGCATGAAGATCCTGACCTCGACCAAGGTCACCAAGGTCGAGAAATCAGCGAACTCCGTCACCGCCCATGTTGAGGACGACAAGGGCAACAAGCAGACGATCACCGCCGAGCGGATGATCTCGGCGGTCGGCGTCGTCGCCAACGTCGAAAACCTTGGCCTGGAGGCAATTGGCGTGAAGCTCGATCGTGGCGTGATCGCGATCGACGGCCTCTGCCGCACCAATGTGAAGGGCGTCTACGCGATCGGCGACGTCGCCGGCCCACCCATGCTGGCGCACAAGGCCGAGCATGAGGCGGTGATCTGCGTCGAGGCGATCAAGGGCCTGCATCCGCACCCGATGGACAAGGCGATGATCCCGGGCTGCACCTATTGCCACCCGCAGATCGCCAGCGTCGGCCTGACCGAGGCCAAGGCCAAGGAAGCCGGTCACGAGCTCAAGGTCGGCCGCTTCAACTTCGTCGCCAACGGCAAGGCGGTGGCGCTCGGCGAGGATAGTGGCATGGTCAAGACCGTCTTCGACGCCAAGACCGGCAAGCTGCTCGGCGCCCACATGGTCGGCGCGGAAGTGACCGAGCTGATCCAGGGCTTCGTCGTCGCGATGAACCTCGAGACCACCGAGGAAGAGTTGATGCACACCATCTTCCCGCATCCGACCCTGTCGGAGGCGATGAAGGAGGCCGTGCTCGACGCCTATGGCAAGGTGCTGAACGCCTGACATGATCGGGCGCGAATAAGAGGAGCCGGCCCCCCTGTTAGGGGAGTTGCGTCGTGTTGGGGGGATGGCCGTGAGCTGGATGCGCCGTGGTTGGACGGTGATGCTTGCCTCGCTGCTGTTTGCGGCGCCGGCACAGGCTTGCGAAGGCGAGGCCTGCGCCAACGGGCTGGCCTATGAGGCATTCGGGCCGCCGCCGGGCCGCAGCCAGCCGGTGCTGGCCTTCTTCATCCATGGCGACGTCTCGGCGGGTGGGCCGGCCGACTACATGTACTCCTACGCCAAGCAGTTCGCTGCCTCGCGCAAGAACGTCGTCGCGATCGCGCTGCTACGGCCGGGCTATTACGACCGCGCCGGCAAGCGCAGCGACGGTTCAGACAATGGCCGGCGCGACACTTTCCATTCCGGCAACAACCGCGCCGTGGCCGGAGCGATCCGCGAGCTCAAGCAGAAATACAATGCGCGCGCGGTCGTGGCGCTCGGCCATTCCGCCGGCGCCGGTACGATCGGCGTCATCGCCGGCGACTATCCCGGGCTGATCAACGGCATTGTCCTGACGTCCTGTCCGTGCGACGCCGCGGCCTGGAACGCCAGCCGCGGGCGCCGCGGCGGCTTCTCCTCGCAGTCGCCGGTCGACTACCTGTCCGGCATCGGCTCCGGAACCGCCATCGTCGCGGTGACGGGGCAGGCGGACGACAATACGCGGCCGGACCTCGCCACCGACTATGTCGCCAAGGCCCAAGCACGGGGCCTGCCGGCGCGCCTGCAGCTTGTCGGCGGCGGCCATAACTTCACCGGCGCGCTGGCCGGCAACTCGGTTTCAGCGCTCGGCGCTATGGCCAGATAGCCTCGCGGTCCGCAGGAGAGGGCGCCGCCCGCATGGCGTCGAAGGCTCGAGGCGGCGGCGCGCCCTTGCGGAGTTGTTGCGCGATCGTGCAACATTCGGCTGCGTCTCGAACGGCCTTCGCGTCAGGAGCACTGCCATGGATCTGCGTGCAATTCTCATCGCCATCGCCATCGGCGCCGTCGCCGGCTGGCTCGCCAGTATCGTGGTGGGTGGCGGCGGGCTGATCCGCTACATCATCACCGGTCTGATTGGCGCTTTCGTCGGCAGCTTCTTGCTACAAGCCCTCGGTGTCAGCCTCGGAATCGGTAACCCGCTGGTCTCGCAGATTATCACCGCGACGATCGGCGCGATCGTGGTGGTGTTTCTGGCCCGGTTGATCGCCTGATCTCCCGGCGCTGGCATTCGCGCGTGGCGCAGGCCATATCCGGCCAATGACGCGCGCCCGCAAATCCAGTAAGCCCGATCGGATCGTTCCCGACGAAAAGGTCGAGATCCTGCCGCCAGGCAGGAAGCTCGCGCTCGACTGGCGCCGGCTTCTGCCTCCAGTGGCGTTCGGTACGGGCGCGGGCTTCATCGCCAGCCTCGTCGTTGGTGGTGGCGGCTTTCTGCGCCATGCCGTGGTCGGCGTGCTCGGCATGCTGGTCGGGCAAGGCATCGTCCGCGTCACCGGCTGGCGGGCGAGCACCGGCTACCGTTTCCTCGACTCGATGGCGATGGCGGTGATCGGCGCGATCCTGGTCGTGCTGCTCGCCCGTTTCATCGCCTAGCGGAACCAGTGTACGAACGGCGCGTTGTCGGTCGCGGCCGATGGGCCGGATTATGAGGGCAGGGGGATTGCCATGAACGACCAGATCTATGCCGCGCTCGGCACGCCGGGCTACGGCTTCTTCATGACGCTGCTGATCGGCATGATCGCCGGCTGGATCGCCGAGCGTGTCACCTCGTCCGACCACGGGCTCTTCACCAACATGATCGTCGGCGTCGCCGGCTCCTTCGTCGGCAGCCGCGTCGCCGAACTCATGGATATCTCGATCTTCGGCTTCTGGCGGACCCTGATCGCAGCGATCGCCGGCGCCTGCCTGCTGATCGTGGTCTGGCGCGCAGTGCGCAACTGAGCCTACTGCGGCGCCCTGGGTTGCCGGGACGCCGCTTCGGCATTAGCTAGACGGGAGTGGCTGCGCCCTGATGCGCGGCGCCAGTAACGGACCCGTCCATGGCCGTCGTGCTCGATCTTCTCAACCGCGATCCGCGCCCCAATGCCGGCAACCCGAAATCCGAGGTGAAGCCGGAGCTGCGTCACCCGGAAAAGCAGAAGCGGCCGGAGAATCCGATCCTGCGCAAGCCGGACTGGATCCGGGTCAAGGCCCCGGGCTCGCCGAAATGGGCCGAGACTCAGAAGATCGTGAAGGCCGAGAAGCTCGTCACCGTCTGCGAGGAGGCGGGCTGTCCCAATATCGGTGAGTGCTGGGAGAAGAAGCACGCCACCTTCATGATCATGGGCGACACCTGCACGCGCGCCTGTGCCTTCTGCAACGTCAAGACCGGCGTGCCCGTGGCGCTCGACGCCCAGGAGCCGCGCAAGGTCGCCGACGCCGTCGCCAAGCTCGGCCTCGAGCATGTCGTGATCACCTCGGTCGACCGTGACGACCTCAAGGATGGCGGCGCCGAGCATTTTGCGCAGGTCATTCGCGCCATTCGCAAGGCTTCGCCAGGCACGACGATCGAAATCCTGACGCCCGACTTCCTGCGCAAGCCCGGCGCGCTCGAAGTGGTGGTCGCGGCCAAGCCCGACGTCTTCAACCACAATCTCGAGACGGTGCCCGGCAAGTACCTGACCGTGCGCCCCGGCGCCCGCTATTTCCATTCGCTCAGGCTGCTGCAGCAGGTGAAGGAGCTCGACCCGACCATCTTCACCAAGTCCGGCATCATGGTCGGCCTCGGCGAAGAGCGGAACGAGGTTCTGCAGCTGATGGACGACCTGCGCTCCGCCGATGTCGATTTCATTACCATCGGCCAGTACCTGGCGCCCTCGCGCAAGCACCATCCGGTCGTGCGCTTCGTCACGCCCGACGAGTTCAAGAGCTTCGAGACCATCGCCTATGTGAAGCGCTTCCTGATGGTGTCCTCGACGCCGCTGACGCGCTCCTCGCACCATGCCGGCGAGGATTTCGCCCGGCTCAAGGCGGCGCGCGCAGCCAAGCTCGGCGACTGACCGGCACCGCATTATGCCGATGTTCAACAGCACCCGCCGGGTGAAGCACTCGCCCGCACAGATGTATGCGCTCGTGGCGGATGTGGAGAAGTACCCGCAGTTCCTGCCGCTCTGCGAGGGGCTGACGGTGCGCCGGCGCACGCCGCGCGAGGGTGGCGGCGAGGTCGTACTCGCTGACATGACCGTCGGCTACAAGGCGATCCGCGAGACCTTCACCAGCCGCGTCACGCTGGACCCGACGAATTTGAAGATCCTGGTCGAATATGTCGACGGGCCGTTCCGTTATCTGGAGAACCGCTGGAGCTTCAAGCCGCACGATAAGGGTTGCGAAATCGGCTTCTTCATTTCCTACGAGTTCGCCAGCCGCATGCTCGGATTGCTGATGGGCGCGATGTTCGACAAGGCCTTCCACAAGTTCGCCGAGGCCTTCGAGAAGCGCGCCGATACGATCTATGGGCGAAACAGCCCGGCCGCACTCACCTAGTTTTAAGCTGCCTATGGGATCGTCCCCCTGTTATCGCAGGGGGAAGGCATGGAAGCTCCAGTGATGCAGGGACGCGCCGGTATCGAGGCGCGCCGCCTGGGTGCCGTGTTGCCGGTCTATGCCTGCACGATCTTCCTCTCTGCTTTCCTGCTCTTTGGCATCCAGCCGATGTTCACCAAACTGGTGCTGCCGAAGCTCGGCGGCTCGCCGGCTGTCTGGTCGACCGCGATGGTCTTCTTCCAGGCCATGCTGCTGGCCGGCTATGCCTATGCGCACTGGCTGGTCAGCCGCTTCAGCGTACGGCGTGCAGCACTGATCCATATCACCGTGATGGCTGTCGTCCTGGGGACCTCGCTGCCGATCGGCATCACCGCGGGCTTCGAGCGCCCGCCGCAGCAAGGAGAATTCGCCTGGCTTCTGCTGCTTTTCACCGCTTCGGTCGGCTTGCCGTTCTTCGCGGTTGCTGCGAATGGTCCGCTGCTCCAGGCATGGTTCGCGCGCACGGGGCATGCTCACGCCCGCGACCCATATTTCCTCTATGCCGCCTCCAACATCGGCAGTTTCCTCGCTTTGCTCGCCTATCCGCTTGCGGTCGAACCAGCCTTGCGGTTGGCCACGCAGGCCTCGGCCTGGGCGTGGGGGTTCGGCTTGCTACTCGCCGGCATCACGGCCTGCGCCGGGTTGAGCATCGGGCCGTCGGCGAGCGGTCGTGATAAGGTCACACTCGTGGCCGAGCCGGTCCCGACCAGCCGCAAGTTGCATTGGCTTTTCCTTGCCTTCGTGCCGTCTGGCCTGCTGGTCGCGGTAACCGCTCATATCTCGACCGATGTCGCGGCCGGCCCGTTGCTTTGGGTCGCCCCGCTCGCGCTCTTCCTGCTGACCTTCGTCATCGTCTTCCAGCGCAAGCCGCTCCTGCGCCACGGCTGGATGCTGAACACGCAGCTGCTGCTCGTCCTCTGCTACATGGCCGCGATGGTGTTTAACCTGCGCCTGGGCTGGGGCGGTGAGCTCGTCCTTCATCTCTCCGTTCTGTTCATCACGGCCATGGTCGCGCATGGCGAGCTCGCACGGTTGCGGCCGTCCGCAGCGGAGCTGACGGGCTTCTATCTCTGGATGTCGCTCGGCGGCGTGCTGGGCGGGGTGTTCGCCGCATTGCTGGCGCCGCTGCTGTTCAACTCGGTGGCCGAATATCCGCTTCTGGTCGTGGCGGGCATGTTGTGCCGTCCGGGGTTCACCTCGGTCCGGCCGTCGCGCCTGCAAGGAGCCGCGCTCATCGGGCTCGCCATCACCGGATCGGGCGCTCTGATCGCCCGCGAAGCCTCCCGCACGGACATGGTTCGTTCGTTCTTCGGCGTGCATCGCATCGCCGAGATGCAGGATGGCCGCTTCCGTGTGCTCAGTCACGGCAGCACGATCCATGGCGCGCAGCGCCTGCGTCAGGACGACGGCACGCCGGTCTCGGGCCGCCCGGAGCCGCTGACCTACTACTTCACCGGCGGCGGCATCGCCGACGGGATCGACTCGGTCCGTCAGGTGAAGGGAGGCACGCTCGCGGCAGTGGCTGCGATCGGTGTCGGCACGGGCTCGCTCGCTTGCCAGGCCCGCGCCGGGGAGGATTGGCGCTTCTACGAGATCGACCCGGCCGTGATCCGGATCGCGACCGATCCGGCCCGATTCAGCTTCTTCAGCGCCTGCGCACCCGCACCGACATTCGTCATCGGCGATGCGCGACTGACGCTCGGCGATGCACGCGACGGATCGCTCGATCTGATCGTCGTCGACGCGTTCTCATCCGATGCGATCCCGGTCCATCTGCTCACTGGCGAGGCCCTGGCGCTCTATATACGCAAGCTCAAGCCAGATGGCGCCGTGCTTCTGCACATCTCCAACCGGAACATGGAGCTTGCCTCGGTCGTGACCGCGACCGCCGCCGCGCAGGGCCTCGCGACCTGGCTCAATACGCCGGTTCGCACCGCTGAGGATCTACGCGCGATGAAGACCGCGCCAGAGGTCGCCCTTGTCCTGCGCCCAGGCGTCGATCCCGGCCTGATCATACGACAAGGCTGGCGGGAACAGGTGGGGCCTGGTTCGATCCGGCCCTGGAACGACGACTATGCCGACATCGTCGGGGCGATCTGGCGCCGGCTCGCCCTCAACTAAGAAGTCTCGCGGTGGCGTTCAGCCCTGGACCAGCGCCGCCTCGCGCAGCAGGTCGAGCGCCTCCAGCACGCTCAGGCGCCTGATCTCGTCACGCCCTTGAGCGCCGAAGCGCTTTTCGCGATGCAGCGTCCTTGCACCATTGGCGCAGGCGAAATGCACGAGCCCAACCGGCTTGAGCTCACTGCCGCCATCTGGGCCGGCGATGCCGGTGATCGCGATGGCGAGCCGCGACGACAAGCGCTTCCGGCCGCCTTCGGCCATGGCACGTGCGACGGGCTCGCTGACAGCACCATGCTCGAGAATCAGCTCGGCGGGGACACCCGCCAGGATCGTCTTCGCCTCGTTGGAGTAGGTAACGAGGCCACCGAGCACCATGCTGGACGAGCCGGAGATCGCCGTCAGGGCGCCGGCGACGAGCCCGCCGGTGCAGGATTCGACCGTCGCGACGGTGATGCCGCGCTCGCGTGAGATGTCCAGGAGTTCGGCCGCGAGCGAACGGATATCGAGGTCGAACATAGCGTCACTCCGGCTCGGGAAGGCGGATGGTCGCGGTAGCAAGTGCCGCGAGCCCCTCACCACGGCCGGTGAAGCCGAGACGTTCCGAGGTCGTCGCCTTGACGCCGACCTGGTCGATGCGCAAGCCCGCGATCTCCGCGATGCGCACCCGGATCGGGTCACGATGCGGGCCGACCTTCGGCCCCTCGCAGACGATCGTCAGGTCGAGATGGTCGATGCGGCCGCCACGCTGCCGAACACGTTCGGCGGCGAAGGCAAGGAAACGGTCCGACGAGGCGCCGCGCCATTGCGGATCGCTCGGCGGGAAATGGCTGCCGATATCGCCATCGGCCAAGGCCCCCAACACTGCATCGGTGAGCGCATGCAGGGCGACATCACCATCGGAGTGGGCGGTGACGCCGCGGCTGTGCGGAACCCGGATGCCGCCGAGCCAGACATGGTCGCCATCGGCGAAGGCATGGACGTCATAGCCCGTACCCGTACGCGTCACGAGTGACCGGGCTATGCGCTGCTCGGCCAGCGCAAAGTCGTCCGGATGGGTCAGTTTCAGGTTCATCGAATCTCCCGCGAAGGTCGCGACGCGGTGGCCGGCCCATTCCATGATGGCGGAATCGTCGGTGAAGCCGCTGGATCCGGCGGCATGGGCAGCCCGGTGTGCGGCCAGCAGTGGCTGGAAGGCAAAGGCTTGCGGCGTCTGCACCGAGACGAGTTGCTCGCGCGGCAAGGTCGCCTCGATCAGGCCGGCGGTATCGACGCGCTTGACGGTGTCAGAGACGGCGAGCGCCGGGATCGCGGCGACATGCTCGGCACTGGCGACCAGCGCTCGCTCGATCAGCGCAGTCGAAACGAAGGGGCGAGCCGCATCGTGCACGAGCACATGGCCCGCGAAGCCGCTGGCGGCGAGCGCCTCCAATCCCGCGCGGACCGAATCCTGGCGGGTCTCGCCGCCATCGACCGGTGAGGCGAGCCGGGCCTGGTCACTCTCCGAAAGGTGGCTGATCGCCTCGACATACCGCGCCCCGTCGCCGACACCGATCACCACGAGCACGGTGCCGATCCGGCTCTCCGCCAAGAAGGGGGCGAGCGTGCGGCACAGAACCGGCCTGCCACCAAGCCGCCGATACTGTTTCGGAGCGTCCGCACCAGCGCGTAGGCCGCGGCCGGCGGCGACGATCAGGGCTGCGACGGCAGGCGTCATCGATCCTCGGGGCTCCATGAATAGGGCCTCGCTGATAGGACGGCGCGGCTCTGTCGCCAAGCCGCTACCGATGCCGCAATGGCGCTCCCGCAACCGTCGCGCACTCATTATGACGATATTGCGATGCAGCATGCTGCGAAATTCTCTTGCGCGGCGCAGCATATGTCTAATAAATCGGCAAAATGATAACTGCCTCAAATTCGGGCGAGCACGAGATTCCGATCGGTGGATTATTTCCGGCCTCGCGCGCCTTCCTGGCGCCGATGTCGGGCGTTACCGATCTGGCCATGCGCCGCATCGCCGCGCGCTTCGGCGCCGGCCTTGTCGTTTCGGAAATGGTAGCCTCCGACGAACTCGTCCGCGGCAGCGAAGAGGCGCGGCTGCGGGCCGAAGGCGCCGGTGTAACCCCGCATGTCGTCCAGCTCGCCGGTTGTGAGGCGCGCTGGCTGGCAGAGGCGGCGCAGGTCGCGGAAGCGTCGGGCGCTGATATCGTCGACATCAATATGGGCTGCCCGGCCAAACGGGTGGTCGGCGGCTGGGCCGGCTCGGCGCTGATGCGTGATCTCGATCACGCAATCGGCTTGGTCGAGGCGGTCGTGGCGGCGGTGAAGGTGCCGGTCACGGTCAAGATGCGACTCGGCTGGGACGATACCAGCCGCAATGCGCCTGAACTGGCACGCCGTGCCGCGATCGCCGGAGCGGCTGCGATCACCGTCCATGGCCGCACGCGCCAGCAGTTCTACAAGGGCCAGGCCAATTGGGCTGCGATCCGTCCGGTGCGGGCGGAGGGCAAATTCCCGCTGATCGCCAATGGCGATATCGCCACGTCCGCGCAGGCACAGCTCTGCCTGGAGCAATCGGGAGCGGATTACGTCATGGTCGGGCGCGCCGCGCTCGGCCGGCCCTGGCTGCCTGGCGCGATCGGGGCGGCGCTCGCCGGCCGCAAGCCGGCGGACATCCCGCTCACCGTCAAGCACGATCTGGCCCGCGAGCACTATGAGAGCCTGCTCTCACTGATGGGGCGCGAGAGCGGCGTCCGCCATGCCCGTAAGCACCTGGCCGCCTATGCCGACGAGGCGCTCGCCTGCGGACTTGAGCCCGACGAAACCTCGCGCCGCGAGTTGCTGACGACCAGCGAGCCTGCGCGCGCCATCGCCGCTTTGGGGCGACTGTTCTCCACCGACCCTCTCGGCGCTGCCGCCTGACCCCGGAAAGTCATGCCTATGACGATGGTGATGTTCAACGACGGCACGGAGGGGCAGCACGATCCTTTGTACGACCTTCTCGAAGTCCAGGCGCTCAACGTCCTGCCCATGCCCGTCCTCGTCATCGGGGAAGGGCACGGCATCCTCTACGCCAACACCGCCGCCGAAGACTTCTTCCAGGCCAGTACCCTCATGCTTAAGCGCCAGCGCCTCGACGATCTCGTCGCTTTCGGCTCGCCGGTGCTGGGATTGGTCGAGGAAGTCCAGCGGCGCGGCGCCAGTGTCAGCGAGTACCGGGTCGAGCTGGCCTCGCCTCGGCTCGGCATTGACCGGGTGGTCGACGTTTTTGCCTCGCTGCTGCCCAGCCAGCCAGATGCGGTGGTACTTTTGCTGCAAGAACGAACAATTGCCGAAAAAATGGACAGGCAATTGACGCATCGAGGGGCAGCCCGCTCGATCACGGCGCTGGGCGCAATGCTCGCGCATGAAATCAAGAACCCGCTCTCCGGCATCCGCGGCGCGGCGCAATTGCTCGAATCCTCCGTCCAGGACGAGGATCGCCTGCTGACCCAATTGATCTGCGACGAGGCCGACCGGATCGTGAAACTCGTCGAGCGGGTCGAGCTGTTCGGCGACGAACGTCCGAGCGAACGCGGACCGGTCAACGTCCATGACGTGCTCGACCATGTGAAGCGGCTGGCTCAGTCCGGCTTCGCCCGGCACATCCGCTTCAGCGAGATCTACGACCCGTCGCTGCCGCCGGTCGCAGGCAACCGCGACCAGTTGGTCCAGGTCCTGCTCAATCTGGTCAAGAACGCAGCCGAGGCAATCGGCAACGACGCGATCGACGGCGAGATCACGCTCACCACGGCCTATCGTCCCGGCATCCGCATGCAGGCGCCCGGTTCCAGCGCTCGGCTCGCCTTGCCTCTGGAAATCGGCATTCGCGACAACGGGCCCGGCGTGCCGCCCGACCTGCATCAGTACCTGTTCGATCCCTTCGTCACCACCAAGGCGCAGGGAAGTGGCCTTGGACTTGCACTCGTCGCCAAGGTGATCGGCGATCACGGCGGAATCGTCGAATGTGAGTCCGCGCCGCGACGCACGACATTCCGAATTCGATTGCCCCTGCACGAGGCCAAGCCGGCCCAGGCAGGGTGAGAGCGAGCAGGACATAGGAACCGCATGCCGACGGGTAACATTCTCATCGCTGACGACGACGCCGCGATCCGCACCGTCCTCAACCAGGCGCTCGCCCGCGCCGGCTACGAGGTGCGCACCACGGGTCAGGCGGCGACCCTCTGGACCTGGGCAGCGCAGGGCCTCGGCGATCTCATCATCACCGATGTCGTGATGCCGGATGGCAACGCCTTCGACCTCCTGCCGCGTATCAAGCGGGTCCGGCCTGAGTTGCCGATCATCGTGATGAGCGCGCAGAACACCTTCATGACCGCGATCAAAGCCTCGGAACGCGGTGCTTACGAATACCTGCCAAAGCCTTTCGACCTGAAGGAACTCGTCGCTATCGTCGGCCGCGCCCTGTCGCGTCCGCGCGGTGACGCGCCGCGCAGCCAGGCCGCCGAGCCCGACGACATCCCGCTGGTCGGCCGCTCGCCGGCGATGCAGGACGTCTATCGTGCCCTGGCCCGGCTGATGCCGATCGACCTGACGGTGATGATCAATGGCGAGTCAGGCACCGGCAAGGAGCTCGTCGCCCGCGCCCTGCACGACTACGGCAAGCGCCGCAACGGACCGTTCGTCGCCATCAACATGGCAGCGATCCCGAAGGACCTGATCGAATCGGAGCTGTTCGGCCACGAGAAGGGCGCCTTCACCGGCGCGCTGACGCGCTCGTCCGGCCGCTTCGAGCAGGCCGAGGGCGGGACGCTCTTCCTCGACGAGATCGGCGACATGCCGATGGAGGCGCAGACCCGGCTGCTGCGCGTACTCCAGCAGGGCGAGTACACCACGGTCGGCGGGCGCACCCCGATCAAGACCAATGTCCGCATTGTCGCCGCGACCAACAAGGATTTGCGCATCTCGATTGCGCATGGCCTGTTCCGCGAGGACCTGTTCTTCCGCCTCAATGTCGTGCCGATCCGACTGCCGCCGCTGCGCGAGCGCGTCGAGGACCTGCCCGACCTCGTTCGCCATTTCTTCGCGCTGGTCGAGAAGGAGGGGCTGACGCGCAAGCAGATCGATTCGGAAGCGATGGATGTGCTGCGGCGTTACCGCTGGCCGGGCAATGTCCGCGAGCTTGAGAATCTGGTGCGGCGTCTGGCCGCGCTCTATCCGCAGGACACGATCACAGGCCCCATTATCGAGGCTGAGTTGCAGCCGGCGACCGGAGGCCCGATGCAGATCGGGAGCAGCAGTGCGCCGGAGCGGGCAGAAACCCTGTCTGGCTCGGTTGAGCGCCATCTCAATCAGTATTTCGGCGGCTTCGGCGACCAGATCCCGCCGCCGGGGCTCTATCACCGCATCCTGCGGGAGGTCGAGCCGCCGCTGATCGCGGCCGCGCTGGCGGCAACGCGTGGCAACCAGATTCGCGCGGCCGAGCTGCTGGGACTTAATCGCAACACCTTGCGCAAGAAGATCCGCGAGCTCGACATGCAGGTGGTGCGCTCACCGCGCTGACGGCTAAAGCCGGATCCGATCCGGTTGCTTCGACCTGATCGGAGAACCCGTCTCTCACTTCGAGTTGGAAACCGTTTTTTCGATCGGCTTGCAGCGCAAGCCGATCGAAACGGGTTCCAGGCAGTGTGTCTGCCTTGCATCTGTCATATTTTGACAACACCGTTGCGGCGGCGCATCAGTGCGCCGTGCGTCGGCTTCCGCGATGGGGGCCGCCTGGCAACGGAGCTTCGGTATCATCTTGACGGCCTCGACCGGCGACATGCGCATGGCGCCCCGATCCGAAGACCCGCCCCGGCGGGTTTCGGGCTGGCTCGGCGCGCTCGTCGTCGGCTTCGCGCTGGTCTCGGCGCTCACGACCTTCCTGGTGCTTTCGGGCGCGACACCGGTCGCACCGGTCCACGAGGTCGTGGTCGGCGTCTTCATCATCAACGGCCTGCTGATCCTGTTGCTGCTGACCATCGTCGCTTTCGAGGCGGCGGTGCTGGTCCGAGCGCGGCGCAAGGGCGTGGCGGCGGCCGGCCTGCACGTGCGGATCGTCAGCCTGTTCAGCATCGTCGCGGCGCTGCCGGCGGTTCTCGTCGCGGTGATTGCGACCGCGACTCTGGAGCGCGGCCTCGAGCCCTGGTTCTCCGACCGCATGCGCGACGTGATCTTCAAATCCGTCGAGGTCGCCGACGCCTACACCACCGGACAGTGCCGGTCACTCGGTCGCGAGATCCGGCTGCTTTCGGACGATCTGGGGCGGGCAAAAACGGCTTATGACGCCGATCGGCGCTGGTTCGAGAGCTTCCTGACAGCGCGCGCCACGGCGCTCGGCATGCCGGTGGTCTGGATCATGAAGCCACCGGATACCATTCTCGTCCGGGCCAACATCGACGTTCTGCGGGACGCCAGCAAGCCGAATGCCGACGCCTTCGACGATGCCCAGAGCTCGCCGGAACCGATCTGCGTGCTTCCGTCGGCGGGGCGTGTCTTCGGTGCCCTGATGAAGCTGCCGAGCTATGACGGCGCCTTCCTCTATGTCGCCCGCGAGGTCGATCCGCTCGCGGTTGAGTTCCCGGCGGTGGCCCGCGGCGCTGCGGTCGAGTACCTCGGCATCGACGCCCGGCGCAAAGGCGTGCAGATTGCCTTCGCTTCGATGTACGCGCTGATCTCCGTGATCCTGCTGCTTTCGGCGATCTGGCTTGGTCTCAACTTCGCCAACGGCTTGGTCGCGCCGATCCGGCGGATGATCCACGCGACCGATCAGGTCTCCAGTGGCAATTTCTATGTCCAGGTGCCGATAAGGCGGTCGGAAGGCGACCTCGCCCATCTCGGCGAGACCTTCAACAAGATGACGGCCGAGCTGCGCCGTCAGCGCGACGGCCTCGTCACTGCAAGCGAAGTGATCGACCGGCGACGGCGGTTCACCGAGACGGTCCTCTCCGGCGTCTCCTCCGGTGTCCTCGGCATTGATGAAGACGGACACGTCACCATCAGCAACCGCTCGTCCGAGGCGCTGCTCGGTGCCGGCGGCCGGCTGCTCGGCGAGCCGGTGACGCGGGTCGTTCCGGAGATCGCCGCGTTCGTGTCGGAGGCGCTCGCCAGCCGGCAGCGCTTGAGCTCCAGCCAGGTCGCGATCACGCGTGGCGGCCGCGAGCGCCTGGTCAACATCCGGGCCACGCGCGAGGGCGAGGGGGCGGGCGCCGGCCTCGTGGTGACACTCGACGACATCACCGATCTCGTCTCGGCACAGCGTACCGCCGCCTGGGCCGACGTGGCGCGCCGCATCGCACACGAGATCAAGAACCCGCTGACGCCGATCCAGCTCTCGGCCGAGCGGATCCGCCGCAAGTTCGGTCGCGTCATCGTCGACGACAAGGACATCTTCGACCAGTGCACCGCCACCATCGTGCGCCAGGTCGAGGACATTCGCCGCATGGTCGACGAGTTCTCTTCGTTCGCCCGGATGCCCAAGCCATCGCCGGCGCGCGACGACATCGTCGAGACGGTTCGGCAGGTCATCTTCCTGATGCGGGTCGGCAATCCCGAGATCGACATGTCCGACAACCTGCCCGCCGCGCCGGTCCTGGCGCATTTCGATCGGCGCCTGATCTCGCAAGCTCTGACCAACGTCATCAAGAATGCGACCGAGGCGGTTGAGGCCGTGCCATCCGAGCAACGTGGCAAGGGCCGCATCGAGATCGGGTTCGAACGGCTCCAGGACGGCCGGATCGTCATCGACATCCTCGACAACGGCAAAGGCCTGCCGGCCGACCAGCGCCAGAAGCTGCTCGAACCTTACATGACCACGCGCGACGGCGGCACCGGGCTCGGCCTCGCCATCGTCGGCAAGATCCTCGAGGACCATGGCGGCGGTATCGAGCTGCTCGACCGGCCAGACGGCGCACGCGGGGCCAGGATCAGGCTCTGGTTCGTCGAGACCGGACCGCCACCAGCCGGCGAAGACAGACCAGAGACGGGCAATAGGACGGCGGACAACGCCACACGACAAGTGAACGGGACGAAAGCATGAGTGCTGACATTCTCGTCGTCGACGACGAGGTCGATATTCGCGAACTGGTTGCCGGCCTCCTGGAGGACGAAGGCTACCGCACGCGCAAGGCGGGCTCCGCCGACGAGGCTCTGGCCGCGATCGCGGCGCGGCGGCCCAATCTCGTCTTCCTCGACATCTGGCTGCAGGGCAGCCGGCTCGACGGGTTGCAAGTGCTCCAGCTGGTCAAGGAGAGCCATCCCGATTTGGCGGTGGTGATGATCTCCGGCCACGGCAACATCGAGACGGCCGTCTCGGCGATCAAGAGCGGCGCCTACGACTTCATCGAGAAGCCGTTCAAGGCCGACCGGCTGGTGCTGGTCGCCGAGCGGGCCCTGGAGGCGTCGCGGTTGCGGCGCGAGGTGCGCGAACTGAAGACCCGTTCGGTCCAGGCAAGCCGGATCGTCGGCCGCTCTACCGCGGTCAACCAACTGCGCCAGACGCTGGAGCGCGTCGCGCCGACCAATGCGCGCGTGCTGATCACCGGCGAGCCGGGCTGCGGCAAGGAACTGACCGCGCGCACGCTGCACGAGGCGTCGACCCGCTCGTCCGGCCCCTTCGTCGTAATCAACGCGGCGACGATCACGCCCGACACGATGGAGGAGGAGCTCTTCGGCGTCGAGGGCGGCGACGGGCGCTCGCGCCGGGTCGGCGCGCTCGAGGAGGCCCATGGCGGCACGCTCTACATCGACGAGATCGGCGACATGCCGCGCGAGACGCAGAGCCGCATCCTGCGCGTCCTTGTCGACCAGAATTTTCAGCGCGTCGGCGGTGCGACCCGGGTCCATGTCGACGTCAGAATCATCTCGTCGAGCAGCCGCGACCTCCTCAAGTTGATCGCTGACGGCCAATTGCGGGAGGATCTGTATCACCGGCTCGGCGTCGTGCCGATCCGCGTGCCGGCTTTGTCGGAGCGGCGCGAGGACGTACCCGAGCTGATCGAGTTCTTCATGGACCAGATCTCGGTCGGGGCCGGTCTGCCCAAGCGTCGGATCGGCGGCGACGCGATGGCGATCCTGCAGTCGCACGAATGGCCGGGTAATATTCGCGAGCTGCGTAACAACGTCGAGCGGCTGATGATCCTGACCAAGGGCGACCCCACGGCGGAGATCACGGTCGACATGCTGCCGGCCGAGGTCGGCGCCATGGTGCCGACGACGCCATCCGGCTCCGGCGGCGAGAAGCTGATGAGCCTGCCGCTGCGCGATGCGCGCGAGATCTTCGAGCGCGAGTATCTGATGGCGCAGATCGCCCGCTTCTCCGGCAACATCTCGCGCACCGCGGAATTCATCGGCATGGAGCGTTCAGCCCTGCACCGTAAGCTCAAATCGCTGGGGGTGGGCTGAAGTCCGGCTGTCGTGTTGCGCTGTACGCAGGGCGGCAGGCCGAATTTCGCGCCTCGCAACCCTTGCGCGTTCTCGCCGGGTCACGATCTAATGAGGCGTCGGTGTCCCGAATGCCCGGCGATTGGCGCCGAAGCCTAACGGGACGATCTGGATCGCATCCGCAAGCCGATTTGCGATCCCAACAACAGGGGCTACCCATGGCCGCAGAACGGGCCCAAAACCTTCAGGACACGTTTCTCAATCATGTCCGCAAGCAGAAGATCCCTCTCACCATCTTTCTCGTGAACGGCGTCAAATTGCAGGGCGTCGTGACCTGGTTCGACAATTTCTGCGTGTTGCTGCGCCGGGATGGACACTCCCAACTCGTCTACAAGCACGCGATCTCGACCATCATGCCGGGCCATCCGGTGCAGCTGTTCGAGCCCGAGGAAACGGACAAGGCCTGAGCCGTGGCCGGCAAGGCCGGGGCAGGCGACGAGCGCTCGGTCGGTCTCACGATCGACGCGGCCGAGCATGCCCTGGCGGCCGATACCCGCGCCTTCGTAGTCGGCCCTTATCGGGCGCGCCACAGCGCCGGTCGGGGTGCAGCGGCTGACGAGAACCAGCGCAGCCATGCAGCACGGCTGGACGAGGCGTTCGGACTAGCCAGCGCCATCGATCTCCAGATCGTCGAGGCGATCCCGGTCGTACTGGGCGCGCTGCGTCCTGCGACCTATCTCGGTAAGGGCAAGGTCGAGGAGCTCAGCGAGCGCGTCAAGATCGAGGAGATCGGTCTTGTCGTGATGGACTGCGCCTTGTCGCCGGTCCAGCAGCGCAATCTCGAAAAAGCCTTTGGCTGCAAGGTCATCGACCGCACCGGCCTGATCCTCGAGATCTTCGGCCGACGCGCCCGCACGCGCGAGGGCGCGCTGCAGGTCGAGCTCGCCCACCTCAACTATCAGAAGAGCCGCCTGGTCAGGTCCTGGACCCACCTGGAGCGCCAGCGCGGCGGCTTCGGCTTCCTCGGTGGCCCGGGCGAGACCCAGATCGAGGCCGACCGGCGCATCATCCAGGAGCGGATGAGCAAGATCGAGCGCGAGCTCGAGAGCGTAAAGCGCACGCGCTCGCTGCATCGCGCCAGCCGCAAGCGCGTGCCTTATCCGGTGGTTGCACTGGTCGGCTACACCAATGCGGGCAAGTCGACGCTGTTCAACCGGCTGACCTCGGCCGAAGTCCTGGCGCAGGACATGCTCTTCGCCACGCTCGACCCGACGGCGCGGGCGCTGAAGCTCCCGCATGGCGCCAGGATCCTGCTGTCCGATACGGTCGGTTTCATCTCAGACTTGCCGACGCAGCTCGTCGCCGCCTTCCGCGCCACTCTGGAGGATGCGATCGAGGCTGACGTGCTGCTGCATGTCCGCGACGTCTCGCACGAGGACACGCAGGCCCAGGCAGCCGATGTGCAGGGCATCCTGCGCGATCTCGGCATCGATCCTGATGATGGCGATCGCGTCATCGAGGTCTGGAACAAGGCCGACCTGCTTTCGGGCGACGAGCGTGAGCGCCAGGGGGCACTCGCTACGCTCAAGCCGGGTGCTTCACGCCCTGTGCTGGTCTCAGCCCTGACAGGCGAGGGGATGGGCCCGCTGACCGATGCAATCGAGCAACGCATCGCGCGAACCCGGCCGGTCTACCGGCTCACTTTGCCGCCGGGCGACGGCAAGTCGCTGGCCTGGCTGCACGCCAATGGCGAAATCCTCGACCGCGAGGATGCGGAGGACGGTGCGCTGGCACTGCTGGTCAGGCTGCCGCCCGAGCGGGAAGGGGCCTTTACCGCACGTTTCCCGCAGGCTGAGCGCAGCAGCGGTTAGCATCGGTTTTGAACAGATAGGGTTGCGGCGATCCCTGATTGATCGCTTCGGTTACGCTCGCAACGACCGCAGCCCGAAGCGCCGAGGCTGCAGATCGGTGAGCACGGAGCGGGCTGCGTTATGGCCCGGCGCGCCGGTGACGCCCCCGCCCGGATGGGCACCGGAGCCGCAGAGATAAAGGCCCGGCACCGGCATGCGATAATCGGCGTGGCCGAGCACCGGGCGGGCGCTGAAGAGCTGGTCGAGCGTCAGGCGACCGTGGAAGATGTCGCCGCCGATCAGCCCGAAACGCTCCTCCAGATCGCTTGGCGCCAGAGCCAGCCGGCCGATGACCGAGGCGCTGAAGCCCGGAGCGTAGCGGTCCACGGTCTCGATCATCAAATCGGCCACCGTGTCGCGATGTTCGTCCCAGCGCCCGCCGTCCGGCAGGCTTGGCGCGACATGCTGGCAAAACAGGCTCGCGACATGCCGACCGGGCGGGGCGAGGCTGTCGTCGAGCGTCGACGGGATCAGCATCTCGACGATCGGCTCGCTCGACCAGCCCGACAGCCGCGCCTGCGCGTGGGCGCGATCCATGTAGGCGAGCGACGGCGCAATGATGATGCCTGCGGTGAGATGGTCGCCCGGTTCGGGCAGGCAGGCGAAGCGCGGCAGCTCCGACAGCGCCAGATTCATCCGGAATGTACCGGAGCCCGAGGCATAGCGGCGGATGCGCTCGCCGAAATCGGTCGGGACGGTCGCCGGGTCGACGAGCCGCTCGAACAGCAGGCGCGGATGCAGGTTCGACACCACGGCGCGCGCGCGCACCACCTCGCCCCGCTCGGTTACCGCGCCGACGGCACGGCCCTTCTCCGTCAGCACCTGCGCGACCGGCGTCTCCAAACGAATCTCGACGCCCTGTTCAGCGCAGGCCTGCGCCATTGCCTGCGTGATCGCGCCCATGCCACCGAGCGCATGGCCCCAGACGCCGCGCTTGCCGTTGACCTCCCCGAAGACGTGATGCAGCAGCACATAGGCAGAGCCCGGCGTGTAGGGGCTGGCATAATTGCCCACGACGCTGTCGAAGCCGAATAGGGCCTTGATCGGGTCGCTTTCGAACCAGCCGTCGAGCCAGTCGCCCGCCGACTTGGTGAAGAGGTCGAGCAGGTCGCGCCGGCCGGCCTGGTCGAGCCCCGCGACGCGTCGCCCGAGCGCAGCCGCTTCCAGCATCTGCGGCAAGGCGGCAAGCCAGCCGCCTTCACCGAGATTGGGCGGCGCCTGCAGCACGAGGTCGCGCAGCATGGCGGCGACCCGTTCCAGCCGCTCGCCATAGGCCTGGAGCCGTTCGGCATCGTGAACCGAGAACTTTGCCACCTCCGCTTCCGTGCGTCCCTCGCCGGCGGCGAGATAGCGCCCATCCGGCAGCGGCATGAAGTTCGCCATCCGCCGCTCGACGATCCTGAGCCCATGCCGCGCCAGCTCCATCTGCTCGATGATGCGCGGGTTGAGCAGGCTGACCGTGTAGCTCGCGGTGGAATTGCGGAAGCCGGGGTGGAACTCCTCGGTGACGGCTGCGCCACCAACCACGGCGCGCCGCTCCAGCACGGTGACCTTCAGCCCGGCCTTGGCGAGGTAAAAGGCGCAGACGAGCCCATTATGGCCGCCGCCGAGAATGACGATGTCGGCATGGCTGATGCTCACGAATCCGTCCCTTCGTCAGCAAAAAGCCCAATTACCAGAAGGTTGAAGCTCAGTTCAGCTCCGACCTGTCGATCCGATACTTGCCCTTGCGGTCGCGCCGAAAATATTCGCGTGCCTGCGGGTGCCGGACCGGCTGGCCGGACTCGTCGATCACGAGATTTTGTTCGGAGACATACGCGACGTACTCGGTCTCCTCGTTCTCGGCGAAGAGGTGATAGAAGGGCTGATCCTTGGACGGACGCAGATGCTCCGGGATCGCCAACCACCATTCATCCGAGTTCGAGAACACCGGATCGACGTCGAATATCACGCCCCGAAAGGGATAGACGCGATGGCGCACCACGTCGCCGATGCGGAATTTCGCAGTGCGTGATTCCATGTCCTCGTTCAGTCCCAGACCGGCCCGTCACTGCCGGTATCGTCGCCGCTTCCAGCGCTTGACCTAGGATTACGTCGCAAATGCGTCAATATCCAAGGATGTCGCGCCAGTTCTTTCAAAAGCCGTAGCGCACCGCCAACGCCGGATCGCGGGCCGCCACCTGCCGCGCCAGGTCGACGATGACCTTGGCCTGCTTCCAGGTCGCATCGTCCTGCATCTTGCCGTCGATCATGACCGCGCCCGAGCCATTGGGCATCGCCTCCAGGATACGCACAGCAAAGGCGACCTCGTCGGGATCAGGGCTGAACACGCGCTTGGCGATCTCGATCTGCGAGGGGTGGAGCGTCCAGGCGCCGGCGCAGCCGAGCAGGAAAGCGTTGCGGAACTGCGCCTCGCAGGCGGCCCCGTCCGAGAAATCGCCGAAAGGCCCGTAGAACGGCTTCAGCCCCGCCGAGGCGCAGGCGTCGACCATCTTCGCGAGGGTGTAATGCCAAAGATCCTGCTGCGCGACGGCGCGCGAGCCGCCATCCGGAGCCGGATCGGCGATAACCTTGTATTCCGGGTGGCCGCCGCCGACACGCGTCGTCTTCATCGCGCGCGAGGCGGCGAGATCGGCCGGCCCAAGGCTCATGCCGTGCATGCGCGGGGAGGCGGTCGCGATCGCGTCGACGTTCTTCACACCCTCCGCCGTCTCCAGGATGGCGTGGATCAGTACCGGCTTGGGCAGGGCGTGCCGCGCCTCGTATTGCGCCAGCAGCTGATCGACATAATGGATGTCCCAAGGCCCCTCGACCTTGGGCACCATGACGACGTCGAGCTTGCCGCCGATCTCGCCCATGATCGCGGCGATATCGTCGAGGAACCAAGGCGAGTTCAGCGCATTGACCCGCGTCCACAAGCCAGTCGCGCCGAAATCGGTCGCCTTGGCCAGTTCGACGAAGCCGTCACGTGCCGCCTGCTTCGCCTCGACCGGGATAGCGTCCTCGAGATTGCCGAGCACGATGTCGACCTGGCCGGCGAGTTCGGGAACCTTGGCGCGCACCTTCTCCAGATGCGGCGGCACGAAATGGATCATCCGCTCCAGCCGCAGCGGCAAATCGCGATAGGGTTCGGGCGCGCCGATCGCCAGCGGACGGTAGAACTGGCGCGGCGTCTTGGTTGTCATGCTCGGCTCCATGCTGCAATGCAGCGAATGTGCCGGAAGGCCATTCGGTCGTCCATCGATCTTTCGGCGAACCTTGGGTGAATTGTCCTAGGATTAAAAACCCAGGACAATCATCCCAAATTGCAGCTCAGTTCCGCGCGAACGGTGTCTGCAGGACCACGCGCGGCGAGGCATCACGCGGATTGAGCATGCCGCGCAGGCCGAGTGCGTCGCTGGCGTAGTTATCGTCATGCAGGCTGGCCTCGCGGACTCGCATTTGCCGGCGCAGCGTACGAACTTGCGCTTCGGCGTGCGAGATTCCGACCTTCGTGTCGATCTGCCGGCGGTCGCTGGCGGTCAGCTCGGGCGAACCGCGGAAGTCGCGGAAATCGGCGGCGGTATAGGGCCATTTGCCGGAGCCGGTGAAGGTGCGAACCCGCCCGTCGAGCACGATGCTGTCGCCCGGCCGCAAGGTGAAGTCGCGCAGCAGCGAGACACGGCGATCATTCGCGGTCGCGATCGCCGGCCGGCAAGCTGCATCGGCGCCGCGCTCATAGGCATAGGCCATCGGCAATGCGCGATAGGTCTTGCCATCGCTCGCCACCGCATCGTCGATGGTCGCAGCACCGGCAGCGACCTTGAAGACCTTCACCGGCACGCCGGGATTGGCAGCCTGGCAGAGCGCCTCGTGCGCCCTGTAGTCGGACTGGCTGCGCAGATGGCCGATCGGCGCCTGGAAGCCGTCGCAGAGGCGTACGCAGATGGTTCGCGTCACATCGGCTGCGCCGGACACCGTGTCGTAGCGGATCGCCGGCAGCTTTTGCTTCTGCTGCGCCTGCTTCTGCTGCGCCTGCTTTGGCGCCACCTGCACTGGCTTGAATGGATTCAGGTCGACCGGCGGTGGGCTGAGGCGTCCTTCCGGGCGAGGCTGGAAGAACGGCACGGACCAGGTCTGGCGGGCCGGAGCATAGGCCGATATCGGAACGGAGGCATAAGTCGCCCGTTGCGGTGCGCGCTCTGCCCGGCGGGCGGCTTCCTCGCGATGGAAGGCGCGAATGCCGGCATCATCCTCGGCCTGAACCAGGGAGACGGTCAGAACCGTGCCACTTGCGCCGAGCGCCAGCCCGAAGCCGGCCATGGCCGCGAGGCGCAGGCCGCTGCTGCGGCCACGCGAAACGGGGTTCACTGTCGTCGAGGAGCTGGAACCGGTCGGCAGGACAGGATCGGAACGCAGATAGTCGACATTACGGACACGAAGCACCGCGATTACTCCATCGCTCGCTAGTTCATTGTCCGCCGCTTGATTGGCTTAATTTACTTTTCGTTAAGACTCAACGGCTGCCCAGCCGCAGTCCCTGCAAAGCCGGCGTCATCGTTAATGCGCGGATCGCGGTGAGAGGGGCTGCCGGTCCTGAAAGAGCGGCAGCCTGGGATGCACAGGTTCAATCCGGCTGGCGATGGACCGCCTGCGGGATCGCGATCGGCACTGCGCCCGGAATAGCTGCCGCTTCCTCCCGCTCGCCGCGACCGCGGCCCGAAAGCCAGCTGTCGACCTTGTCGAGATAGAAATAGACGACCGGCGTGATGTAGAGCGTCAGCAACTGCGAGACGATGAGGCCGCCGACCACGGCGATGCCGAGCGGCTGGCGCAGCTCCGCGCCGGCGCCGGCGCCGAGCGCGATCGGCAGCACGCCGAAGATCGCAGCGAAGCTCGTCATCATGATTGGCCGGAAGCGGACGAGCGCCGCATCGCGGATTGCTGTCAGTGCGTCGTCGCCCATCTTGCGGCGCTCGATCGCGAAGTCGACCATCATGATCGCGTTCTTCTTGACGATGCCGACCAGCATCAGGATGCCGATGATCGCGATCACCGACAGGTCCATGTGGAAGTACTGCAGGGCGAGCAGGGCGCCGAGACCGGCCGAGGGCAGGCCGGACAGGATCGTGATCGGGTGGATGAAGCTCTCGTAGAGAATCCCGAGGATGATGTAGATCACCAGGATCGCGGCGAAGATCAGCAGGCCCTGGCCCTTCAGTGCGTCCTGGAAGAGCTGGGCCGAGCCGGCGAAGCTGGTGACGATCGAGGCGGGAAGGTTGACCTCGCGCTCGGCTGCGCGGATCGCGTTGACAGCGTCGCCGAGCGAGATGCCGGGCGCCGTGTTGAACGAGATCGTCACCGCCGGCTGTTGCGAGATCCGGTTGACGGCGAGCGGCCCGACGCTCGGCTTGATCGTCGCGACCGTCTCGAGCGGCACGTTCTGGCCATTGGCGGCCTTGAGCAGTAGGCGCGACAGCACCGCGGGGTCCTGCTGGTAGGCGCGCTCAGCCTCCATGATGACCTGGTAGTCGGTCGACGGGGTGAAGATCGTCGCGATCTGGCGCGAGCCGAAGGCGTTACCCAGCGCCTGGCGGATCTGGTCGCTGGAGATGCCGAGGCTGGCGGCGCGCTCGCGGTCGATATCGATCGAGAGCTGCGGGTTACGCAGCTGCAGGTCGATATTGGCGTCGCGCAATTGCGGCAGCTGCGCCAGGCGCTGCTGCATCAGCGGCGCGTAGTTGAAGAGGGCGCCAAGATCGGGCCCCTGCAGCGAATAGAGGTACTGCGCCCGCGAGGAGCGGCCGGCGTTGAGGTTGATGTTCTGGACCTGCTGGAACACCGCCGTGATGCCTGGCACCTCCGAGACGGCGCGGCGCAGGCGCCCAATCACCACATCGGCCTTGTCGCGCTGATCCTTCGGCTTCAGCGCGATGAACATGAAGCCGTTATTGGTGGCGTTGAAGCCGCCGATGTTCGAGGTCAGGTAGTCGATCGCCGGATCGGCCTTGACGATCTCGGCGACGCGCATCTGACGCGCCGCCATCGCCTCGAACGAGGTATCCGGCGGACCTTCGGTGGCGCCGCGCAACAGGCCGGTGTCCTCGGTCGGGAAGAAGCCCTTGGGCACGTCGATATAGAGCTGGACCGAAACGTAGACCGTGCCGAGCGTCAGCAGCAGCATCAGCAAGCGCGCCTTCAGCACGGCGTCGAGCGTCCAGCGATAGGCGCTCAGCATGCCCTGGAAGCCGGCCTCGAACACGCGTTCGACAATGTTCGGCTTCTTGTGATGATCATGCGCCTTGAGGAAACGGGCGCAGAGCATCGGCGTCAGCGTCAGCGAGACGAAACCCGAGACGATGATCGCCGCCGCGATCGTGCCGGCGAACTCGGCGAAGACCTTGCCGACCACACCGCCCATGAAGAAGACCGGGATGAAGACCGCGACCAGCGAGATGGTGATCGACAGGATGGTGAAGCCGATCTCGCGCGAGCCGTCGAGCGCCGCCTGGAACGGTTTCTTGCCCATCTCGATATGCCGGATGATGTTCTCCAGCATGACGATCGCATCGTCGACGACGAAGCCGACGGCGAGCGTCAGCGCCAGCAGCGAGATGTTGTCGAGCGAATAGCCCAGCGCATGCATGATCGCGAAGGTGCCGACCAGCGAGATCGGCAGCGCCAGGGTCGGGATCACCGTCGCGGCGAAACTCTTCAGGAACAGGAAGATCACCATGACGACGAGGGCGATCGCGATCATCAGCGAGACCTCGACATCCTCGACCGCCTCACGGATCGGGATCGAACGGTCGTTGAGCACGACCAGATCGATCGCCGCCGGCAATTGCGCACGATAGGCGTCGAGCCGGCTCTTGATGCTGTCGACGACCTGGACCGTATTGGCGTCCGACTGGCGATAGACCGCCAGCATGATCGAGCGCTGGCCATTGTACCAGCTGCCGGTCTGGTCGTTCTCGACCGAGTCCAGGATCTGCGCCACGTCGTTGAGGCGGATCGGCACGCCGTTCTTCTGCGAGATGATCAGGTTGCCGTATTCGCTGGCGCGTTCCATCTGGCCGGTGGCGCCCAGCACCATGCGTTGGTTGGTGCCGTTCAGCGTGCCGACGGGGGAATTCGAGTTCGCGGCGGCAATGGCCGTGCGGACATCGCTGAGGGCCAGGCCGCGGGCGGAGACGGCGTCGGGGTTGACCCGCACCCGCACGGCATATTTCTGCGCGCCGAAGATGTTGACCTGGGCGACGCCGGGCAATTGCGAGATCTGCTGCTGCAGGATGTTCTCGCCAAACTCATGGACCTCGTAGAGCGGCTTGGTCGCCGAGGTCAGCACCATGAACAGCACCGGCTGGTCGGCCGGATTGACCTTCCTGAAGCTCGGCGGCGCCGGCAATTCGGGCGGAAGCCGCCGAGTCGTGGCGCTGAGCGCGG
This sequence comes from Allobosea sp. LjRoot90, assembly GCF_964254315.1. Lineage (NCBI taxonomy): Bacteria > Pseudomonadati > Pseudomonadota > Alphaproteobacteria > Hyphomicrobiales > Alloboseaceae > Allobosea > Allobosea sp. LjRoot90. The sequence continues at coordinate 857,391 of NZ_CAXUTF020000001.1, read as the reverse complement.
CTTGGACGTCGAGCGCCGCACCGTCGATATTGCGGTTGAGGTCGAACTGCAGCGTGATCGAGGTTGAGCCCTGCTGCGACACCGACGACATCGAGGTGATGCCGGAGATCGAGGCGAATTCGCGCTCGAGCGGCGCCGCGATCGAGGAGGCCATCGTCTCAGGGCTGGCGCCGGGCAGGCGAGCACTGACGTTGATGGTCGGGAAATCGACCCGGGGCAGGGCCGCGACCGGCAACTGCTTGAAGGCGAACAGCCCGAAGATCAGGAACGTCGCCATCAGGAGGGTCGTCATGACCGGGCGACGGATGCAGGCCTCGGGCAGGTTCATCAGCCGGCGCTCCCCCGTTGGGAGGTCAGATTGGGCGCCGGCGGGCTCTGGCCGCCGCGACCGCGCTCGATCGTGCGCGCCCCATCGGTCAAAAGCAGTTGCCCGTCGATCACCACGGTCTCGTCGCCGGTCAGGCCCGACGCAATGACGACGCGATCCTCGATATTGCGGGCGACCACGATCGGCCGAGCCCGGGCGGCACCGTTCTCGATGACGAAGACATAGGAGCCGTTCTGCCCGGTCTGGACCGCCTCGCGCGCAACGGTGACGGCGTCAGGCTCTATCCGCAGCGTCAGCCGGACTTGGCAGAGCGCGCCGGGCCAGAGCGCCTCATCGGGATTGTCGAAGCTGGCCCGTATCTGGATCGTGCCCGTCGTCGCGTCGACGGAATTGTCGACCACCGCGATCGTGCCTTCGACACTCTTGCCGGCGCCTTGCTGGGTCGCCTGGACGGCGGCCGTCTTCGCCTGCATCGCCTCGCGGATTTCCGGCAGATAGCGCTGCGCCACGGCGAAGCTGACATAGATCGGGTCGATCTGGTTGATCGTCGCCAGCGTCGCTGAACTGTCGCCGCTCTTGGCGATGTTGCCTTCCTTCAGCGCGGCGACACCGACCCGCCCCGAGACCGGAGCGGTGATCGTGTAGTAGCTGAACTGGACACGCAGGCTGTCGACGGCAGCTTCCCCGCCTCGGATCGCAGCACGCAGCGTGCTCACGGCGGTGCGGGCGTTGTCGAGGCGCTGGTCGGTGGCGATCTCACGCCGCGAGAGTTCCTCGGCCCGCCGCAGATCGGACTCGGCTGCGACGAGCGAGGCCTTGTCGCGTGCGACATTGGCCTCGGCCTGGCGCGACTGCGCCTCGAGCTGGCGCGAGTCCAGCCGGAACAGCACGTCACCCTTGTTCACGGTGGCGCCGTCGCGGAACTCGACCGCCATGATCTGGCTGTCGACGCGCGAGCGGATATTGACGGTGGAAATCGCCTGCACCGTGCCGATCGCATCGATCCGGACGGGCATCGGGCGGCGCTCGGCCTTGGCGGTGACGATGGTCACCGGCGGCCGGTTCGCCTGGCCCGGACGATTGCTGCCGGCTGCGGGGGCGGCTGAGGTTGCAGCCGGCTTTGCCGGCGCCGGGATCACCTTGCCGTAGGGTACCTGGTCGAGCGGCCATGGCACAGGGCGCCCGGTCACATGAAGAAACGCGCCCGCGGCGAGAACGCCCGCGGCCGAGAACAGAGCCACACGCCCGAAAGTCAGCACTGCCATAGAAAGCCTTGCGCCACGGGGAGCACCATGCCGACCCTGCCGGACGGCCGCTCCCCAAACCATCCTCACCGCAAGTATTTAGCATGAAGAGGGCGTAGTTTGGACGCAAGTGTCGATTACGGTTTATCGGTCGCTGTAGCGAGGATGTGACAGAGCCGACAAATCGGCAGCGAGAACTCGCCGCTGCACGTCTTGCGTGCGCAAAGAAAAGACGCTCAGACGACGGCAATCACAATGCCGAGCCACATCAAGAACAAGCATACGACGCCGACCGCGAAGACGATGGCGCGCTGTTGCAGCCTGTTCGAGCCGGTGTGGATCAGTGTATGGACAATTCGGGTCGCGACATAAGCCCAGGCCAGCGCCGCCATGACATAGCCGGTCGCGCCGACATGCATCGCGATCAGGATCAGCGCGAAGAACAGCAGCGGGGTCTCGAACTGATTACTGAAATTGGCCGCGGCGAGCCGCGCCGGCTCCGGATAGCGTTCAGTCGAGACCGCGATATCCGCCAGCCGGACCTCGCGATTGGCGAAGGCCTTCTGGCGCCGCAGGAACACGATGACGAGGACGACGAATGTCCAGAGAATCTGGGCCAGCGCCGGATAGATCAGCTTGAGCGTCATGTCGTCCTCGTCCTGAAGCATCGGGCCGAAAAGCGGTCGCCGTTTTCGGGCTGATCCGAGGCTCGATGAAAAGCTGGATCGCCTTGTGGCGATCCAGCGTTAAGAGCGCGTCGGATAGTTGGGGCTTTCGCGGACGATCGTCACGTCGTGGACGTGGCTCTCGCGCAGGCCGGCGCTGGTGATGCGGATGAAGCGCGCCTTGGCGCGGTAGTCCTCAAGATCGCGGCCACCGACATAGCCCATCGCGGCACGCAGGCCGCCGGCGAGCTGGTGCAGCACACTCGAGACAGGCCCTTTATAGGCGACCTGGCCCTCGATGCCTTCCGGCACCAGCTTCAGCGCGTCCTTGATGTCCTGCTGGAAGTAGCGATCCGCCGAGCCGCGGGCCATCGCGCCGACCGAGCCCATGCCGCGATAGGATTTGTAGGAGCGGCCCTGGTACAAGAAGGTCTCGCCCGGGGTCTCGTCGGTCCCCGCGAGCAGCGAGCCGACCATGGCGCAGCCGGCGCCGGCGGCGAGCGCCTTGGCCAGATCGCCGGAATACTTGATGCCGCCATCGGCGATCACCGGGATGCCGGCCTTTTGCCCGGCAGAGGCCGCATCCATGATCGCGGTGAGCTGCGGCACGCCGACGCCGGCGACGATGCGGGTGGTGCAGATCGAGCCCGGGCCGATGCCGACCTTGATCGCATCGGCGCCGGCATCGATCAGCGCCTGCGCGCCGCCAGCGGTTGCGACATTGCCGGCGATGACCTGGACGGCGTTGGAGAGCTTCTTCACCCGCGTTACCGCTTCCAGCACCTTGGCGGAATGGCCATGCGCGGTGTCGACGACGATGAGGTCGACGCCCGCCTCGATCAGTAGCTCCGAGCGCTCGAAGCCGAGATCGCCGGTCGTGGTGGCGGCTGCAACCAGAAGCCGGCCATGAGAATCCTTGGCGGCATGGGGATGGGCGACCTGCTTTTCCATGTCCTTGACGGTGATCAGGCCGATGCAGCGATAGTGATCGTCGACCACCAGCAGCTTCTCGATCCGGAACTGGTGCAGCAGGCGGCGCGCCTCGTCCTGGCCGACGCCCTCGCGCACCGTGATCAACCGGTCCTTGGTCATCAGCTCGGAGACGGGCTGCTCGGGATTGGCAGCGAAACGCACGTCGCGATTGGTCAGGATGCCAACGAGCTTGCCGTTATGGCCCTGCGGGCCACGCTCCACCACCGGGATGCCGGAAATTCCGTTGTTCTTCATAAGCGCCAGCGCATCGGCCAGCGTCTCGTCCGGATGGATGGTGATCGGGTTGGCGATCATCCCGGATTCGAATTTCTTGACGAGGCGGACCTGCGCCGCCTGCTGATCGGGGTCGAGGTTGCGATGCACGACACCGAGGCCGCCGGCCTGCGCCATCGCGATCGCCATCTTCGCCTCGGTGACCGTGTCCATCGCCGAGGCGATGATCGGCAGATTGAGCGAGATGGTCTTGGTCAGCTTGGTCGAGATGTCGACATCGCTCGGCATCACTTCGGATGGGCCGGGCTCGAGCAGCACGTCGTCGAAGGTCAAACCGTCGCGAATGAGACCGTCAGTGATCGTCGCCATCGTCAACTCCGGGGCCGGTGCGGCCGGCACTGAAAGGGGCAGGGCGGATATGCCCTAAGCCGAGTTGACGAGGCCCGATATCACGCGTGTGGCGCGCCCGCTAGGGGCGCTGCAACAAAAACTGTCGAGGCGGCCGCGGCGCGGGGCCGCGACCGTCAGAATTGCGAGAGATGCTGGCTTACTGCTGCTGCGACGGCCGGGTCTTGCCGGCCTGCTGCGCGACCGGAGCCGCGCCCTTCGGTTCGACGCCGAAGCAACCCATGCCCATCATCATGCCGCCCTTGGCATTGGCCATCTGCTGGCACATCTTCTGCCGGTCGCAGTTCATGGTCCTGAGGATGTCGCCGGAGCCGGGCGTGACCATGCGCCCGGCGCAGCCTTCCTCCCAGCTGGTGGATTGAGCCCTCGCCGGTGTGGCGGCACCGAACAGGGCGCTGCCGGCGAGGATTGCTGCGATCACGGCGGCGCCGAGCGCAGCGGAACGGTTCGAATGCTGAATCTGACTAGTCATGGGAACACCTCTCGCGACCGTCTCGGCCGCGTTAGCAATGCGACGGACGTCGCCCCTTCACTTGTTCAGATAGGTACGGATTTCCAGAAACGATCTGCACACGGCGCATAACGGTGCCGTGATCAGGTCTTGGCATTGATGAAATCGCATGATTGTGAGCCGACTGTCGCTCGCGAGAGTGAACATTGGCAGCAGCTCCGCCATGTCGTCAGCAGAGGGCGGAACGAGCGTCAACGCGCTCGCCAGTGTGTTCTGCGCGGATTAAAGCGGGCATTGCATCATCCGGATCGATTCCTTGCAGCGCGCCAAGCTCCTGCCCCTGATCGTCGCCTGCGCGCTGTTCATGGAGAACACCGATTCGACGGTGATCGCGACGTCGCTGCCGGTGATCGCCCAATCGCTCGGCGAGGATCCGATCGCGCTGAAGCTGGCGCTGACCTCCTATCTCGTCAGCCTCGCCGTGTTCATCCCGATATCGGGCTGGATGGCCGACAAGTTCGGCGCCCGCACCATCTTCCGCACCGCGCTCTGCATCTTCATGCTCGGCTCGGTGCTCTGCGCCTTCTCGAATTCGCTTGGCGCCTTCGTCGGCGCGCGCTTCATCCAGGGCATGGGCGGGGCGATGATGGTGCCGGTCGGGCGGCTCGTCATCCTGCGCAGCGTCGAGAAATCGCAGATCGTCAGCGCGCTCGCCTATCTGACGGTGCCGGCGCTGGTCGGCCCGGTTGTCGGGCCGGTGGTCGGCGGCTTCATCACCACCTATTTCGACTGGCGCTGGATCTTCTTCATCAACATTCCGATTGGCCTGCTCGGCATCGCGCTGGCGACGATGTTCTTCGAGGACATCCGCGAGGAAGACGTCGCGCCGCTCGACATCACCGGCTTCCTTTTGTCCTCCAGCGGCTTTGCCGCCCTGATGCTCGGCCTTGCCACCGGCGGGCGCCATCTCGTGCCCGCTGCGGTTTCCTATGGCTGCGTCGCTTTCGGCATCGCGGCGCTGATCCTCTACTGGTTTCACGCGCGCCGGCTGGCCTATCCGGTGCTCAACCTCGCGCTGCTGCGCATTCCTACCTACCGGATCGGCGTGATCGGCGGCTCGGTCTTCCGCGTCGGCATCGGCGCTATTCCCTTCCTCCTGCCGCTGATGCTGCAGCTCGGCTTCGGCCTCGACGCGCTGCAATCGGGATTGATCACCTTCGCCTCTGCTGCCGGCGCGCTGATCATGAAGACGCTGGCCAAGACCATTCTCGCGCGCTTTGGCTTCCGGGGCGTGCTGACCTTCAACGCGCTGATCGGCTCGGCTTTCCTCGCAGCCTCCGGCCTGTTCACGCCGACGACGCCGCATTGGCTGATGCTCGGTGTCCTGCTCGTTGGTGGCTGCTTTCGCTCGCTGCAATTCACCGGCATCAACGCGCTGAGCTATGCCGATGTCTCGAACCGCGACATGTCGAGCGCGACGAGCCTCTCCAGCGTCGCTCAGCAGTTGTCGCTCAGCGTCGGCGTCACCATCGGCGCCTTCGCGCTCGAGTCGGCCAATCTTCTCAATGGCGGCAAGGCACTCGGCGCTGGCGATTTCTGGCCGGCCTTCGTCCTCGTCGGCCTGATTTCCGCCTCCTCGGTCTTCTGGATGGTGCAGCTCAAGCCCGATGCCGGCGCCGAGGTCTCCGGTCATGCGCCGGTGAGCGCCCGCAAGGTCACCGCGCAGGCGATCGAGGATCAGAAGCCGCTCGAGTGATGCGCCAAGGATTGACGAGGCCGCGCCACTGCGCCAGCGGTTGCGCATGAACTCCGGCCAGAATCGCCTGTTCCTCGGTGTCGGGCACTCGGCGCTTGGACGCCCATGGCGCGACCGGCTCGACGCTGCCGGCCTCGCACAGGCCGAGGCGCTGGCGCAGGTCGAGGGCGTGCCCGATACGCTGGCCCGAATCCTGGCCGGGCGCGGCGTCCTCTCCAGCGAAGCGCTGCGCCATCTCGAGCCAAAACTGCGCGATCTCCTGCCGGACCCATCGGTTCTGCGCGACATGGACCGTGCCGCTGAACGATTGGCGCAAGCGGCGATATCAGGCGAGAAGGTCGCGATCTTCGGCGACTATGATGTCGATGGCGCCTGCTCGGCAGCGCTGCTCGCCGGCTTTCTCGCCGAGGCGGGTGCGCGGCCGCGTATTCATATTCCCGACCGCCTGATCGAGGGCTATGGCCCCAATGCCGAGGCGATCGCCATGCTGGCAGGCGAGGGGGCGACCCTGCTCGTCACCGTCGACTGCGGCACGACCAGCCATGAGCCCCTGCAGCAGGCTGCGCGGCTCGGGCTCGACATCGTCGTGCTCGACCACCACCAGGCGCCGGAACTGCTCCCCAGCGTCCAGGCGCTGGTCAACCCGAACCGGCAGGACGACCTCGCCGGCCTCGGCCATCTCTGCGCCGCCGGCGTGGTGTTCCTCACACTGGTCGCGACGAATCGCGAATTGCGCCGGCGCGGCGCCTGGCAGGCAAAGGGAGGCGAGCCCGACCTGCTCGCAGCGCTCGACCTCGTCGGGCTCTCGACCGTCGCCGATGTCGTGCCGCTGATCGGTCTCAACCGCGCCTTTGTCCGCCAGGGCATCGCCATGATGCGCACGCGCCAGCGGCCGGGGCTCGTGGCGCTGCTCGATATCGCAGGCCTCGACGGGCCGGTGCAGCCCTGGCATCTCGGATTCCTGCTCGGCCCGCGCATCAATGCCGGCGGACGCATCGGCGATGCGGCTCTTGGTGCAAGGCTGCTTCTGACCCGCGACGAGGTCGAGGCGCGCACCATTGCGGCCGAGCTCAACCGTCTCAATCAGGAGCGCCAGGAGATCGAGCGGGCCGCGGTCGAGGAGGCCGTGGCCGAGGTCGAGCATCGTTTCGAGGACGCGGCCTCGCATCCGGTGCTGGTCGTCGGCTCGGCCGAGTGGCACCCAGGTATCGTCGGGTTGATCGCAGGGCGTTTGAAGGAGCGCTTCCGCCGGCCGGCTTTCGCACTGGCACGCAATGGCGATGGCGGTGCGACCGGCTCTGGTCGTTCGATCGCCGGCGTCGATATCGGCGGAGCCGTGCGCCAGGCGGTCGAGACCGGCCTCGCGGTCAAGGGTGGAGGCCATGCCATGGCCGCCGGCGTGACGCTGGCGCCAGGACAGGAGGCCGCCTTCGCAAACTTCATCAGCGAACGGCTGGCCTCAGGCGTGGCGAATTCGCGCGAGGCCGAGGCGCTGCTGATCGACGCTGCGATCAGCGCAGGCGGGGCCAATCCCCGCCTGCTCGCCGAGATCGATCAGGCCGGACCGTTCGGCGCCGGCTGCCCCGAGCCGGTCTTCGTGCTGCCGGCACATCGCCTGACGGAGGTGATCGAAGTCGGCGCGGGCGGGCATCTGCGGATCAAGCTGCGGGCAGGCGACGGCGCCACGATCGGCGGCATCGCCTTCCGCGCCGCGCGCGAACCGCTCGGCCAGGCACTGCTGGCGGCGCGCGGCGAAAGCGTGCATCTCGCCGGCACGCTGACGCTGAATCGCTGGGGCGGCAGTGAGAAGGCGGAGCTGCGCGTGGTCGATCTTGCCCGGCCTGCCTGAGCAGTTGCGAAAAACCCTGACAGCGGGCTTGCCCAAGCTTCGCCGGGACACTATAGCTCGCCCCGCCTCGTTAGAGCGCCTCGCGCTCCGGCCTGCGGTCTTCGTCTATCGGTTAGGACACCAGCCTTTCACGCTGGGGAGACGGGTTCGACTCCCGTAGACCGCGCCACTCTCATTCAGAGCCGCAAGCATCAGAATCAATAGTGTTGGCGCCACCGAACAGGGCCAAGCCGCTATCGGTTCGCGCTTCCGCAGGTCAGCCCTACTTGCGCAGATACATGTCCCAGCAGGGTGAAAGCGCGACGAGCTGGCGGCCTTCGAGGGCCTGCGCGTATTGCTTCCAGATCGCTGCCCGTTTCACCTCGACGGGGCATTTCGGCCGCATGATCGCGTCGATGTCGCGCAGGGCCTGCAGCATTTCAGCCGTGACCCGAGGATTGGTGCGTTCGGTGTCGATGCCGAGCGCGACATGAAGCGGCGCGGCGCGGCCGAGCAGATGGTTGAAGGGGCTGACGAAATCGAGCGCGAAGAAGCCGTTGAGCTGGCGAACGTTGCTCGCCTCCCAGCGCTTGATCGCGTCGATGCCTTGCTGGATCTCGAGCAGCCAGGTCGCCTGATGGTCGATTTCCGAGAACAGCGTAGCTGACGGAAGCAGGCCGCGACGGACGAGGTCTTCATAGGCATCGTTGTATTTCGGGTAGTGGTCGACCTGCGCGATCGCGCGCTCGGCCAGCTCCGGCTTCAGGCTGACACGGCCGAGCGGCCCCACATCCGGCACGTCCAGCGCCTGGTAGCGCGGCGCAGCAATCACCGCCCGCGCACCTCGCTCGAGAAAGCTCACGGCGCTCGGCAGCGAGACTGCCATGACGAGTACGAGAACATAAGGACGCAGCCCGTCGCCTGATCGAGGGTGATATTCCCTGAGGATCAGGATCAGCACCGGCCAGAGTCCGATGAATTCGAGCGATCCGCTGTTCTGAGTCTCGCCCAGGATGAGGGCGAAGAGGCTCGCGGTCAGCCAGCCGAGCGGCGACGCCAGCAAGCTCGCCAGCGACTGCTTTTCACGGCGAGCAGCAATGGCGAGTACACCGAGGAGCATCAGGCAGGGGGCGATCACATTGAACTTGATCGAACCCAGCGTCAGGAAACGCCGCAAGAACGAAGAGGAATTGAGCATGGCGAGGACGAGGACGTCCTCGACATAGGCATAGACGACGCCGGTCGTGATCTCGATCACACAGAGGCAGGCTATGACCGCGCCGGCGGCGATCGCAGCATCACGGAAGCGCAGACGACCGGCCAGAACCGCATAGCCGACGAGAACGGCGCCGGACACAGGGCCGGTGACCTTGACCAGGAACAGCGCTGTCATCAGCACCGCGACGAGCGAGATCAGCAGGATCCGGCTCTCAACGAAAAGAAGCGCCGCCAGCAGGAGATACAGGAGCAAAGCGACGTGGCGGTTGTAGTAGCCGAAGCCGTCGAAGCCGGGCGACGGATAGAGGCTGTGAAGGTTGATCGGCAGCGAGGTCAGGAACAGGAGCGGTATCAGGATCGCCAGGGCCAGGCGACGTGACCGCGGGGCGACATCTCGGACGATCAACGCCGCAATCGGCAGCAGGACAGGCACGATCGCCCAGTTGGCGAGCAGGGCCGGCTGGGCCTGCGGGAAAAGCGCCTTGATGCCGGCTGTGAGATAGAAGCCAAGCGGGCCGATCGACGTGAAGAAATCGATATTGGGAATCTGGCCCTGCCAGATGCGCTGAGCAGCATCGAGATAGATATCGGTGTCCCAGTAATTCGGCCCGAGCGGCAGGCGTATGGGAAGCGCGAGCCCGAGGATCACCAGCGTCAGGAACAGCACGATCCAGAACGTCGGAGACATCACGAAATCGCGCCAGAACGCCCCGGTTTCCGGATCATCTGCCGCCGCCTGAGTGCTGGTTGTCATTGCCTGTTCCACGAGCCGTTCGCGGAACGTGGCAGAAATATGTTACCGATCGCTTCCACTGGATCGGAATTTTGCAATTTCCGGTTGTATCGACATCGGGCGACCGGATTCCCCGGCGTCGCGTCCTGCGGCTGGTGCGGGGGCCTGCCTCCGCTACCGGGTTCTCATGCGCTGACGGCCATCCTATAAGGCGGCGCCGTCGCCATCGTCGGTCGGGCGAGAAACCGTCAGCGGTTCTCGCTCCGCCCCAGGGACCTCCGCATGGCCGACATCGCCAACCTGTTCAACCTGGTCGCGCCCTTCTTCGGCCTGATCCTGCTCGGCTTCCTCGTCGGCCGCTACAAGCGCCTGCCGGGGGAAGGGCTGGCCTGGATGCAGTTCTTCCTGATCTATGTGGCGCTGCCCTGCCTGTTCTATCGGCTGATCGCCGACAAGCCGCTGAGCGAATTGACCAATTGGGGCTTCGTCGCGGTGACCACCCTCGCGACCTTCTGCGCCTTCGTGCTCTCCTTCGCGCTCGGCTGGCGCCACAATCATGGCGATATGCCCCAAGCGGTGATGCAGGGCGTCGCCGGCTCCTATTCGAACATCGGCTATATGGGCCCGCCGCTGATCCTGGCTGCGCTTGGGCCGGTCGCCAGCGCGCCGGTGGTGTTGATCTTCGTTTTCGACAATCTCCTGCTGTTCTCGCTGATCCCGTTCCTGATGGCGCTGGCCGGCGTCGAGAAGCGCAGCTTTGCTGCAACCGCCCGCGAAGTGGCCTGGCGGGTCGTCAGCCATCCCTTCAACATCGCGACGGTCGTCGGCGTGCTTGCAGCCTTCCTGAAGCTCGAATTGCCGACCGCACTCGACAAGATGACGCTCTGGCTTTCGCAGGCAGCCGCGCCCTGCGCGCTCTTCCTGCTCGGGGTCACGGTGGCCTTGCAGCCGATGCGGCGCATGCCCGGCGAACTGCCTGCGCTGGTCGCGATCAAGCTCCTGCTGCACCCGCTGCTGGTCTGGCTGCTGCTCTCGGCGCTCGGCAATTTCTCGGCGCCCTGGGTCTATGCCGCGGTAATCATGGCGGCGCTGCCGCCGGCGCTGAACATCTTCGTGATCTCGACGCAGTATCGCGTCGGCGTCGAGCGCGCCTCGGCCTGCATCCTCGTCGGCACGATCGTCTCAACGGTGACGCTGACGGGCTTCCTGTGGCTGGTGAAGACGGGCAGGATGCCGGCCGACCTCTTTCCCTGACGGCCTGTTGGGCCGCTCTCTGCGGACCCGACGCGATGCAGCCGCTCTCCGATCTCCTCGTCCTCGATTTCTCGACCCTGCTGCCCGGGCCGATGGCGAGCCTCTTCCTCGCCGAGGCTGGCGCACGCGTCATCCGGATCGAGCGGCCGGACGGCGAGGACATGCGCCGCTTCCCGCCGCGCTTCGGCGAGACTTCCGCTCCCTTCGCCGCGCTCAACCGCGGCAAGCAGAGCCTTGCCATCGACCTCAAGGCGCCGGGCGCGCTGGCGCGGCTGACACCGTTGATCGAACAGGCCGACATCGTGATCGAGCAGTTCCGGCCGGGCGTTATGGCGCGGCTCGGCTTCGGCTACGAGGCACTGAAGACACTCAATCCGCGGCTGGTCTACTGCTCGATCAGCGGCTTTGGCCAGGAGGGGCCGCGCGCCTTCGAGGCCGGCCACGACATCAACTACCAGGCGATCGGCGGATTGCTCGGCCAGTCGCTCGCGCAGGGCAGGCAAGCACCCTTGCCGCCAACCCTGGTCGCCGACATCGCCGGCGGCGCCATGCCCGCGGTCATCAACATCCTGCTCGCCTTGCGCGAGCGCGATCGCACCGGCCAAGGCTGCCATCTCGACATCGCCATGACCGACGCGATGCTTGCCTTCGCCTGGTACGCGCTGGCGCAGGGACAGGCATCAGGCCGCTATCCCAACGGCGGGGAGGGGCTGCTGACTGGCGCCAGCCCGCGCTACGGCCTCTATGCGACGGCGGATGGCTGGTTCCTGGCCGTCGGCGCGATCGAAGAGAAGTTCTGGTCGAGCTTCTGCGAGGGTATCGGGCTCGACGCTGAGTTGCGTGACGACCAGCGCGATCCGGCAGTGACGATGGCCGCGATTACCGCGATCATAGCATCCCAATCGGCAGAACATTGGCGGGCAACGATCGAGCCGCTCGACTGCTGCTGCACGGTGGTCCGGACGCTCGACGAGGCGCTGGCCGATCCGCATCTCACTGCGCGTGGGCTGCTGGACCGACAAGTGGAGGAACCGGGTGGGCGCCGCATGGTTTCGACGCCGCTACCGCTTGCGCCCGTCTTCCGTGATGCTGCGCCGGCATTGCGGGCGAGCCCGCCGATCGGCGACTACGAGATTTGAAACAGCTCGGATACAGCAGTCTTAACCCGGCGGGTGACCCGTCTTTCCGGGGCAGGCCGAAGGCCTGAGCCCGGAATCCAGAACCGATACTTTATCCGGAAAAGCCTGTCGGTTGCCGAGCCTTCGCAACATACGGGAATCGGTTCCGGGCTCGCGGCTTTGCCGCGCCCCGGAATGACGAAGCACTCTCAGCCCGCGGCGGTACCACCGGCAAGGCCGTGCCGCATGACCAGGCGACGCAGCGGCGCGATCCGCGACAGCGCCAGCAAGCCGGCGCCGCGCATCAGGTCGGCCGGCAGCAGATCGGTCAGCAAGGTCCGGTTGAGCGCATCGACAGCGCCGGTGCGCAAGCGGACATCGGCTTGGCGCGAGCGGTCGTAAGCGGCGAGCGCCGCCTCGTCGCCAGGGTCGTCGGCGCCTCCAACCGCATCGCGCAACGCCGCGACGTCGCGCAGTCCGAGATTGAGCCCTTGCGCCCCGATCGGCGGGAAGACATGCGCGGCTTCACCGATCAGCGCCATGCGCGCATCGGCAAAGCGGTCGACCGACAGGCCGCCCATTGGCACACGGCCGCGCGGACCTGCGACCGTCATCGCGCCGAGGATCGAATGCGTCTGACGCTCGACCGCGCGGGCGAAGGCAATATCGTCGAGCCCGGCAATGCGCTCGGCCTCAGCCGGCTCGAGCAGCCAGACCAGCGAGGAGCGCCGGCCCGGCATCGGCACCAGCGTGCAGGGGCCGGAACGGGTGTGGAATTCGGTCGAGGCATCGCGATGCTCGCGGCGGTGGCTCAGGATCGCGGTCAACGCTACCTGCGGATAGCTCCAGTCGCGCGCGGTGATGCCGGCAGCCTCCCTGACGCGCGACTTGCGGCCATCGGCACCGATGACGAGCCGAGCCTCGACAGGGTCGAAACCGTCGCCTGCCAGCCGGACCGCGCCGGTACCTGGCGTGATCTCGGTCACAGCCTGGGGGATCATGCGAATGCGCGGCTCCGCCGCTGCCTTCGCCGCCATCGCCTCGACCAAAGCGGCGTTCTCAATGTTCCAGCCGAAGGCCGGCAGGCCGAGCTCGGCCGCCTTGAACTCGACCGGCGGCTGCCGGAATAGGCTGCCGGTGTCGTCGACCAGGCGCATCACCGCGAGCGGCGCGGCGACTGCGTCGAGCGCCTCCGTCAGCCCGAGCGCCTCGAGCAAGCGCCAGGAGCCGTCGAGTAGGGCGACCGTGCGGCCATCGCGCGGCGCGCTTGTCGGTCCGAACAGCACGACCTTGCGCCCGGCGCCAGCCAGCGCGAGCGCTGCCGCAAGCCCGACCGCGCCGGCTCCGACAATGGCGATGTCGCAATGCTGCTGGTCCGTCATGGCCTTTCGGTAGCCGATGCCGATGCCGCTGGCGAGCGCCCGCTTGCCGCAGCCAGGCGCCTACCCCCAGACCACGCCTTGGGCGGGCTTCTGAGCGACCTCCCGGAAGGAGACGAGCCGCTCATCGATCCCCTCATGGCCGAGCACGGCTCGCACCTGCGGCCCAGCGCTCCAAATCTCGACGACAGCGCCATGGCGCCGCGCTTTGTCGATCACCGTCTTGAGCGAGACGGCTGCGCTGGAATCGGCGAAGGGCACACCTGAGAGGTCGAGGACGATGCGCTGAGGGAAAGGTCCGACGCGATCCAGAACCGTCGTGACATGGCTGCTGGCGCCGAAGAACAGCGGCCCGGTAATCCTGTAGCGGAAGACTTCGCCGTTGCGCTGGCCGTTGCCGTTCGCCTGCGGCTCGTCCCGGCCCTCCTCGTCATAGTCGACGAGCGCGCTGTCCATGCCGGCCTCGACCGTGACGATATTGGCCATGCGGTGCATGAAGATAAGCGAGCCGAGCACTACGCCGACGCCGATCCCGATCATCAGGTCCTCGAACACCACCAAGAGGAAGGTCGCGAGCAGCACAAGCGAATCGGCGCGCGAATGCTTCAGGATCGCGCCGAAGGCGGCCTTCTCAGCCATGTTCCAGGAGACCACGGCGAGCACACCAGCCAGTGCCGCGAGCGGAATGTACGAGGCGAGCGGCGCTGCGACGAGCATGAACAGCAACACGAAGGCCGCGTGCAGCATGCCAGCGACCGGCGTGGCACCACCGGCGCGGATGTTCGTCGCCGTGCGGGCGATCGTGCCGGTGACGCAGATGCCGCCGAACAGCGGCGAGCCGATATTGGCGACGCCCTGCGCGACCAGCTCCATGTTCGAACGGTGCCGTCGCCCGCTCATCCCGTCCGCGACCACAGCCGAGAGCAGCGATTCGATGCCGCCGAGCACCGCGATCGCGAGCGCCGCCGGCAGTACCGAGATCAGCTTGTCGAGGCTGAAAACCGGCAGATGCGGGGCGGGCAGGGCGCGCGGAATGCCGCCGAAACGACTGCCGATCGTCTCGACTGGCAAATGCAGCAGGAAGGTCGCGGCGGCCGCGAGCGCAACCGCAATCAGGAGGCCGGGCCAGTCCGGCCGCCAGCGCCTCAGGCCCAGGATCGTCGCGATCGTCAGAGCCGATAGGCCGAGCGCCGCCGGGTTGAGCGTGCCGAGCGCGGCGGTTAGCGTCTGCAGCTTCGGGATCAGCGCCGCCGGCTCCTTGCCAGGCAGTTGTAGGCCGAGCAGGTCGCGGATCTGGCTGGCGAAGATGATGATCGCGATGCCGGTGGTGAAGCCGACCAGCACCGGGTGCGGGATGTATTTGATGTAGGTGCCGAGCCGCAGCAGGCCGACCGCGATTAGAATGGCGCCGGCCAGCATGGTGGCGAGCAGAAGCCCGTCGAAGCCGTGCTGGTCGATCGTCGCCGCGATCAGGACGATGAAGGCGCCCGCCGGCCCGCCGATCTGGTGGCGGCTGCCGCTCAGCGCCGAGACGAGGAAGCCGCCGACGATCGCCGTAAACAGTCCGGCTGCCGGTGTGGCCCCGCTGGCGATGGCGATCGCCATGGAGAGCGGCAGCGCGACGATCGCGACCGTCAGCCCAGAAAGCGCATCGGCCCGTAGCCTCGATAGTCCATACCCCTCTCGGAGGGCCGAGATGAGCTTCGGGGTGAAAGCCTCGCGCAGGACCGGATGGCTGCCGAGCTGGGCGCCTTGGCTGTTCATCTCAGAGACCGATCATGCAGTTCTGCCAGACCGACTCGGCGTTTGCGCGGGTCTGATGTGCAGTGCAGCCGTTGCGCCGAGGGAAGGCAAGTCCCTATCGTTGCCGCCATCGACATCAGGAGATCGCCATGGCGAAAGCTATCCGCGTACACAAGACCGGTGGGCCCGAAGTGCTGCAACTGGAAGAGATCAGCCTGCCGGCGCCGGGGCCGGGCGAGATCCTGATCCGCAACTGCGCCATCGGGCTGAACTTCATCGACACCTATTTCCGCACCGGACTCTATCCGGCGCCGCTGCCGTTCACGCTCGGCAATGAATCGGCCGGCGACGTGCTGGCCGTCGGCCCCAATGTCAGCGAGTTCAAGCCCGGGGATCGCATCGCGGTGGTCGCTGCGCACGGCGCCTATGCCGAGGAACGCATCGTTCCGGCGTCGGCGGTGGTCGCGCTGCCCGAGAACGTCTCCTACGAAGCCGCCGCCAGCATGATGCTGAAGGGGCTGACAGCCGAGTATCTGCTTCACCGCACCTACAAGGTGAAGCCGGGAGATACCGTCCTCGTCCATGCCGCCGCCGGTGGCACCGGCTCGATCCTCTGCCAATGGGGCAAGGCGCTGGGCGCCACAGTGATCGGCACGGTCGGCAGCAAGGAGAAGGCCGAACTCGCCAAGGCGAACGGGGCGGATCACGTCATCCTTTATCGCGACGAGGACGTCGCGGCCCGCGTCAAGGACATCACCGGCGGCCAACTCTGCGATGTCGTCTATGACGGCGTCGGCAAGGACACCTTCATGGCTTCGCTCGACTCGCTGAAGCCCTTCGGTCTGCTGGCGAGCTTCGGCAATGCCTCGGGCGCGGTCGAAGCCTTCAACCTCGGCATCCTCTCGGCGAAGGGCTCTCTCTACGTCACCCGCCCGACGATGAACACGCATACGTCCAAGCGCGAGACCCTGGTCGCGATGGCGAAGAACCTGTTCGAGGCCGTGGGCTCCGGCAAGGTCAGCGTCGCGATCAACGCCCGTTACGCCCTGAAGGACGCTGCCGAGGCACACCGGGCATTGGAAGGACGCGGCACCACGGGCTCGACCGTACTCGTGCCGTAACCGGCGGCGCAATTTCCGCCTGAATCGAAAGCCATGCTTCTGCGGTTCGGTCAGACGACCGGACCGTTTCGGTTTCAGGTATCCCGCTTGCACATCGCCAGGCTCGCCGTCACGTCGATCACCGTCATCGGCCTCGCAACGGGCGGGGCAATCATCGCTCCGCCGGGGCTACAAAGCTGGCGACTTCATCAGGCGAAAGATGATCCGGCTGAGCTGTCGCGTTTGCGCCTCGACGGCGTCGCCACGGCGGATCGCCTTGCCGACGAGATCGATCGAGCGGTTGCGGCCGGCGATCCCGATCTCGCCGAAAGCTTCGTCGCGCTCGCAGCCGAGCGCGGGATCGCCATCACATCCGAGCAACTCGCGCGGATCGAAGTCTTGCGCGAGACTGCGCTGACGCGAGCCGTTTCCGATTTCGGGCACGGCTTCGTCGCAGGTGATCGCGAGAGCGATGCCGCCTTCGCCGGCGCACTGGTCGGCGACATCAGCGGCTTCGGTGATCTGCGCGACCTTGCCCGCGAGGGGCGCAAGCTTGCTGGCGGCGAACAGGTGGATGAGACGGTGATGGCGCTCGCCGCGGTCGGTCTTGCGATCAGCGCCGCAACCTGGATCAGCCTCGGCGGAGGCCTTCCTGCCCGCGGCGGCCTCAGCACCGTCAAGGCGGCGAGCAAGGCGAAATTGCTCTCGCCGGTGCTCTCCGCAAATCTCGGCCGCATGGCGGCGGGCGCACTCGATCGGCCAGCCTTGGCAGCGAGCGTTGGTGCGGCCGCCCGCCTCGATCTTGCGGCGGCGAAGGTGGCCGCAGGCGGTATCGTCCGGCCGGTTGCGCTGGCCCGCTTCACCGCACTCGGCCAGGATGCGAGCGCGCTCTATGCCCGTACCGGTCAGCGCGGTCTGCGTCAGGTGCTCTCTGTGGCCGAGGATGCGGGGGACGTCGGCAGGGCGGCGAAGCTCGCGGCGGCTAAGCCATCGACAGCACGCGCGGCCCTCAAGCTACTTGGGCGCTCGGCGCTGGTGCTCGGCGCCCTTAGCTTGCAGGCAGCCGGCTGGATGCTGGCCCTGCTCGGCTACGCCTTGGCCGTCGCCATGGCAGCGCAGCGCTTCGGCTGGTGGCTGGGGCGACTGGGCCGGGCCCGCCACGCCACCGTCTGACGGACTGCGCTTTCTGCAGAAAAGCGAAAGTTCCGAAATCGAAACGCGAAATCCGTTCTGGAACGGTCAAGGAGGAGGCAACACCCCTTCCGGATCCCGCGTCATGAAACGTCATCTGCGCCGCGCTGGTCTTTGCCTCTCCTGCCTGACCGTCCTCAGTGTCGGCGCGGCGCAGTTTGCTGCAAAGGCGGAGTGGGAGATGTCGCAGTCGGGATCGACGATCACCGCTCCCGTCGTCCGGATGGAGCGTCCCCGCCTGACACGCCCTGTCGAACCCAAGCGCAATGTCTGCCCGCGCTCAATCCGCTTCGTCGAAGCCGATCCGTCGCATACCGGCACCGTCTGAACCGAAACTACTCAGACCGCGATGCCGTGCAGGTCATAGGCGTCGGCGCGCTCGATCTTCACCGTGACGATATCACCCGGCCGTAGCGGCCGGCGGCTCGAGACATAGACGTTGCCGTCGATTTCGGGCGCATCCCATTTCGAGCGGCCCTTGGCGACGGTCGGTCCGGCCTCGTCGATGATCACCGGAATGCGCTTGCCGACACGAGCCTTGACGATGCGGGCCGAAACCTCGGCCTGCGTCTTCATGAAGCGATGCCAGCGCGCTTCCTTCTCGTCCTCCGCGACCAGCGGCAGGCCGAGATCATTGGCTGTCGCGCCCCTGACCGGCTCATATTTGAAGCAGCCGACGCGCTCCAGCTTCGCTTCCTTCAGCCAATCGAGCAGGAAGGCGACATCGTCCTCGGTCTCGCCGGGGAAGCCGACGATGAAGGTCGAGCGGATGGCGAGGTCCGGGCAGATCTCGCGCCACTTCCTGATCCGCTCCAGCGTCTTCTCATGATGGGCCGGCCGCCGCATCGCCTTCAGCACGGAGGGCGAGGCATGCTGGAACGGGATATCGAGATAGGGCAGCACATGCCCTTCCGCCATCAGCGGGATAACCTCATCGACATGCGGGTAGGGGTAGACATAGTGCATCCGGACCCAGACGCCCATCTGGCCGAGCTCGCGCGCCAGCTCGAAGAAGCGGGTGCGGACCTCGCGATCCTTCCACATCGACGGCGCATACTTGATGTCAAGCCCGTAGGCGCTGGTGTCCTGCGAGATCACCAGCAGCTCCTTGACGCCGGCCTTGACCAGCTTCTCGGCCTCGCGCAGCACCTCGCCGATCGGCCGCGAGACCAGGTCGCCGCGCAGCTTGGGGATGATGCAGAAGCTGCAGCGATTATTGCAGCCCTCTGAAATCTTGAGATAGGCGTAGTGCCGCGGCGTCAGCTTGATGCCCTGGTCCGGGACGAGGTCGAGGAAGGGGTCGTGCTTGGGCGGCACGGCCTGATGCACCGCCGAGACGACGCTCTCATAAGCCTGCGGCCCGGTGATCGCCAGCAGGTTCGGAAAGGCATCGCGGATCTGCTCGGGCTCGGCGCCCATGCAGCCGGTGACGATGACCTTGCCGTTCTCGGCCATCGCCGAGCCGATCGCTTCGAGCGATTCCTGCTTGGCGCTGTCGAGGAAGCCACAGGTGTTGACGATGACGACGTCGGCACCCGCATGGCTCTTGCTCAGCTCATAGCCCTCGGAGCGTAGCGAGGTGATGATGCGTTCGGAATCGACCAGTGCCTTCGGGCAGCCGAGAGAGACGAACGAGATTTTCGGCGCGACGGCATTCATCGGCGGCAGAACTCGAAAACGGAGCGAGGGAAGGGCGCGGCAAGGCCGGCGCGTTGGCGTTTCCTTTGATCCTTTTTGGACAAATTTGCAAATGCGTAGCCCTCAGGGTGGCCCTGCCGAGGCCCCGGCTCATATCCGCTACCGCTCGGCAATCCGAAATTCTCGGCCATCGCGCGAAAAGCACCGAAATCGCGACAAATCCAAATCATCCTCCCGGCGATCTGCCTGAGTGGCCGCGCCGGAAGAAGCCTAACGCCCAAGCGCAGTGGCAAGAGCCGCCGCGCAACCCCGATCAGGAGGCTGGCTATGGCTACGATTTCGTTGACCTCGCGCACGACATTGCTGGCGCTCTGCCTGTGCGCGGCTCCTCTGGCATCCGCTTCCGCTAGCGAAGGCGGCGGCGGTGGTGGCGGCGGCGATGATCGCTGGGCGGTCTTGCACAATCAACCGCAGCTCGGCCAGCAGCCTGCCGCCAGCTATGCCCATCCGGGCCGAGTCGGCCGCGCTGGCAATGCGCGCCCCGGCGGCGGAGGCGGTGCCATGCAGCATCAGGTCGGCGTGGCCTCGGCTGAAACCGTCCTGCCGGACGGCACCCGTGTCCGCTCGATCGGCCTCGCCAGCGGCGACCGCTTCGTCACCACGGTGACGCCGGATGGTGTCGTCCGCACCGGCTTCCGCCCGGCCGGGCAACGGGCTGATCAGGCGGGCGCCCGCAGCCGCACGACCTATAATTCGCAGACCGGCATCACCTCGACCTGGACCACCCAAGCCGACGGCACCCGCGTCGGCGTCCATGTCGACCGCCAGGGCAATCGCGCGGTCTCGACCAGCCGATAGTGCGCGCAGTCCTAGAACCGGGGGCGCTCAGGCGCCCCCGCTCGCGACCGGCCGCTCCGGATCCTGTGTCCAGTCGGTCATCGAGCCGTCATAGAGCGAGACCTCGTCGCGGCCGAGCAGCTCCGACATGACGAACCAATTCAGCGAGGCGGTGTGGCCGGTGTTGCAATAGGACACAGCCGGTCCGGTCGGTACCGAGCCGAACAAGGTGGTGAGATCGCCGGCCGGCTTGAAGCGCCCGGTCGCCGGGTCGAAGGCTGCGGCATAATCGCGCGAAACGGCACCGGGAATGCGCCCCGCGCGCGCCGCCTCAGCCGCTTTTTCCTTGCCTTCATAATAACTGGCAGAGCGGGCATCGACGAGCGTCGCCAGCTTGCTGCGCGACGCCACCAGTGTCGCATCGGCGGTGCTGCGCAGCTCCTGCTGCATCACGACGGGATAGGGCGATGCCTGCTTGGGCTTGGCCGGCCCGGTCTCGATCGGAAGCCCCGGCTGGGTCTGCCAGCCCTTGAAGCCACCGTCGAGGATGGCCTGCTGGCCATGACCGATCAGCTTCAGCGTCCAGTAGACACGCGTCGCAGCGGCGAGGTCGCTGGCAGTGAGCCCAGCCGGCACGATCACGACCTTGCTCGGCGGCGTGATCCCGAGCCGTCCCGCCAGTTCGGCGAGATGCTCGAGTGGTGGCAGCATGCCCGGCGCATTGCCGACCTTGGCACGCCAGCCATCGGCAGCGTAGTCACTGTGCACGGCGCCGGGGATATGGCCGGCCTCGAAAGCCTGACGCCCGCCCTCGGCGGCGGCGCGAATGTCGATGATGACGAGACCAGGCGAGCCCAGCGCATCGGCCAGGGCTTTGGGAGATACCAGTCCCGAGGTCGGGATATCTGTCATTCCGCGGCCTCCTGCTGCAATTCGTCGATGACCACGAGCGAGGTGGTCATTTCGGCGGTCGCCCCCAGCATGATCGAAGCGGAACAGTATTTTTCCTTCGACAATGTGACGGCGCGCTCGGCCTTAGCCTGCGACAGGCCGCGACCGCTGACGCGATAGGCAATGTGGATCCTGGTGAAGACCTTGGGGTCCTCGCTCGCCCGCTCGGCCTCGACCTCGACCTCGCAGCCGGTGACGGTTTCGCGGCCCTTCTTCAGGATCTGGACCACGTCGAAGCCGGTACAGCCGGCGAGCCCGATCAGCAGCATCTCCATCGGCCGGGTGCCGATATTGCGGCCGCCATATTCAGGCGCGCCGTCCATCATCACGGCATGGCCGCTGCCGGCCTCGCCCATGAAGGCCATGCCCTCGACCCATTTCGCCCGTGCCTTCATGGCCGTCTCCTGTCGTCAGAACGTGTCGGGCGACAGGCATAACCCGCGAGGCATGTCGAGGCGAGGGTGGCGTCAGGCCGCAGCAAACAGATTGCCATGCGTGATGCGCAGCCGGATGCGCTCGCCGATCGCTGGGGCGACCTGGCTGGCGAGATCGACGTCGAGCCGCTTGGGCAACCCTTCGACGGCGACCTCGGCACGCCGCAGCGGCCCGTTGCGGCGCAAGTGCTCGACCACGCCCGGCAAGGCGAGCGGGGCGTCGTCGACGATGCGCAAATGCTGCGGCCGGACATAGAGCGAGGCTGGTCCGCCGAGATTCTGGCGCAGACCGCCGAGCACCGGCCGGTCCTGGAAGAAGGCCTGGCTGCCGACGACCTTGACTGGCAGATGATTGGCATCGCCGAGGAACTGGCAGATGAAGGGCGTCGCCGGATGGTCGTAGACATCGTCGGGCGAGCCGACCTGCTCGAGCCGGCCATCATGCAAGATCGCGACCCGGTCGGCCAGTTCCAGCGCCTCTTCCTGGTCATGCGTGACGAAGACGGTGGTGTGGCCAGTGCGCTGGTGCAATTGGCGCAGCCAGGAGCGCAGATCCTTGCGGACCTTGGCGTCCAGTGCGCCGAATGGTTCGTCGAGCAGCAGCACTTGCGGCTCTATCGCAAGTGCCCGGGCGAGCGCGATGCGTTGGCGCTGGCCGCCGGAAAGCTGGCTCGGATAGCGCTTCTCTAGGCCCGGCAGCTGGATGAGATCGAGCAGCTCGGAGACGCGCTTCGTGATCTCGGCCGGGCTCGGCCGCTCGGCGCGCGGCCGTGATTTCAGCCCAAAGGCGATGTTCTCGGCGACGCTCATCGTCTTGAACAGTGCATAATGCTGGAAGACGAAGCCGATCCGGCGTTCGCGCAGCGAAAGATCGCGGGTATCGGTCTCGCCGAAGAGCACGCGGCCGCGCTCGGCCTGCTCCAGGCCGGCTATGACGCGCAGCAGCGTCGTCTTGCCCGAGCCGGAGGGGCCAAGCAGGGCGACGAGCTCGCCAGGCTGGATGTCGAGCGAGACGCCCCGCAAGGCGGGGAAATTCTGGAAGCGCTTCTCGACGCTTTCAATGGTGACGGCGACCGACATGGGCTCTTCCACTCAGTGACGACGACTGGCGGCGATCGCATCAGCGAAACGCCATTCCAGGACGGTTTTCAGGACGAGCGTGACGAGGGCGAGGCCAGCCAGCAGCGAGGCTACGGCGAAGGCGGCGGCACCCATATACTCGTTGTAGAGAATCTCGACATGCAGCGGCATGGTGTTGGTCAGGCCGCGAATCCTGCCGGAGACGACGGCGACGGCGCCGAACTCGCCCATGGCGCGGGCGTTGCAGAGCAGGACGCCGTAGAACAGGCTCCATTTCACGTTCGGCAGCGTTACCGTCAGGAAGGTGCGCCAGCCCGAGGCGCCGAGCGTAAGCGCCGCCTCCTCGTCGGCCGAGCCGAGCGATTGCATGTGCGGGATGAGTTCGCGGGCAACGAAGGGGAAGGTGACGAAGATCGTCGCCAGCAGGATGCCCGGTACGGCGAAGATGATCTTGATGTCGTTCGCCGCGAGCCAGGGGCCGAAGTAGCCCTGGGCGCCGAAGAGCAGCACGAAGACCAGGCCCGAGATCACCGGCGAGACCGAGAAGGGCAGGTCGATGAAACTGATCAGCAGGCTCTTGCCGCGAAACTCGAACTTGGCGATCGCCCAGGCCGCCGCCAGTCCGAAGATGACGTTGAACGGCACCGCGACCGCCGCGACGAAGAGGGTCAGCCGGATCGCCGCCAGCGCATCGGGCTCGAGGATCGCCTCGCGGTAGGCGTGCCATCCACGCGCGCCCGCCTCGACGAAGACCGAGATCAAAGGCAGGAACAGAAACAGGCTGAGGAAGGCGAGCGAGACGGCGACCATCACGAACTGGACGAGGCGGGACTCGCCCGAGACGCGACGCGCCGCGCGGGCCGGAGCAAGATCCTCGATCTGATAGGGCAGGCTGGCCTCAGACATCGCCGAACCTCCGGCGGGCGCGAGCCTGGATCAGATTGACCAGCAGGATCAGCGCGAAGGAGAGCAGGAGCATGATCGTCGCGACCACGGCCGCGCCGGCATAGTCGAACTGCTCGAGCCGGATCACGATCAGGAGCGGCGCGATCTCGGAGACCATCGGCACGTTACCGGCGATGAAGATCACCGAGCCGTACTCGCCGACCGCGCGTGCGAAAGCGAGGACGAAGCCGGTCAGCAGAGCCGGCAGCACCGGCGGCAGCAGTACGTTGAAGACAGTGCGCCAACGACTGGCGCCGAGCAGCGCGGCGGCCTCTTCGATGTCGGCCGGCAGCTCTTCCAGCACCGGCTGGATCGTGCGGACGACGAAGGGCAGGCCGATGAAGATCAGCGCCACCATCACCCCGAGCGGCGTATAGGCGACCTTGATGTCATAGGGCGCGAGCAGCCCGCCGACCCAGCCATTGGGCGCATAGATCGCCGCCAGCGAGATGCCGGCGACCGCCGTCGGCAGGGCAAAGGGCAAATCGACCGCCGCATCGATCAGGCGCTTGCCGGGAAACTCGTAGCGGACGAGCACCCAAGCCAGGATCAGCCCGAACACCGCGTTGACCGCTGCTGCGAAGAGCGCACCCAGGAATGACAGCTTCAGCGCCGCCAGCGTGCGCGGCGAGGTCGCCACCGCCCAGATGTCGGCTGGACCGGCACTCGCCGCCTTGAGGAACAAGGCGGCGAGTGGAATCAGCACGATCAGCGACAGCGCCGTCACCGTGATGCCCAGTGCCAGGCCGAAGCCTGGCAGGATGCTGGGCTCGCGCCAGCGGGAGACCGTCGCCGTCATGGCTTACCGGGCCGGCTTGTAGAGCTGGTCGAAGGTGCCGCCATCGCCGAAATGAGCGGGCTGCGCCTTGGCCCAGCCACCAAAGCTCTCATCGATGGTGACGAGATCGACCTTCGGGAAGCGGGCGATATCCTTCGGATCGGCGGCTTCCGGATTGCGCGGGCGATAATAGTTCTTGGCGATGATCGCCTGGCCCTTCGGCGTATAGAGGAACTCGAGATAGGCCTGCGCCTCGGCGCGGGTGCCCTTGGCGTCGACATTGCCGTCGACAACAGTGACCGGCGGCTCGGCCAGGATCGAGAGCGAGGGCACGACGATGTCGAACTTGTCCTCGCCGAATTCCTTCAGCGCCAGGAACGCCTCATTTTCCCAGGACAGGAAGACGTCGCCGATGCCGCGCTGGGTGAAGGTCGTGGTGGCACCGCGCGCGCCGGTGTCGAGCACCGGAACATTGGCGAGCAGCTTGCCGATATAGTCGCGGACCTTGGCCTCGTCCTTGTTGAAGGCCTTCTCGGCATAGGCCCACGCAGCAAGATAGTTCCAGCGGGCGCCGCCCGAGGTCTTCGGATTCGGCGTGATGATCTGGACGCCGGGCTTCACCAGGTCGCCCCAGTCCTTGATCGCCTTCGGGTTGCCCTTGCGGACCAGGAAGACGATGGTCGAGGTATAGGGCGAGGAGTTCTGCGGCAGGCGCTTCTGCCAGTCGAGCGGCAGCTTTTTCGAGCGCTGCGCGACGGCATCGATGTCGCCAGCGAGCGCCAGTGTCAGCACGTCGGCGTTGAGGCCGTCGATCACGGTGCGGGCCTGTGCGCCGGAGCCGCCATGCGACTGCCGGATCGTGCTGATCTTCTTGGCGTTCTTGCCGTTCCAGTCGGCAATGAAGGCCGTGTTGATCTCGCGATAAAGCTCGCGGGTCGGGTCATAGGAAACGTTGAGCAGCTCGGTTTGCGCGCGGGCGCCGGTGACAACACCGAAGCACAGGGCGAAAGCTCCGAGCGTCAGGCCGGCTTGCAGCAGGCGGCGAAGTCTCTGTCGCGTCATCTCAGTGCTCCGTGCTGAACAGGTCCGGAAACCGTCGAAACGGTTCAAAACTGTTCTGAAAAACAAACAGAACGTACTGAATTGGCGGTCATCGCTCAACTGGTGGCGGCAGTAGAGCCCTTCCAAACTTTTCACGCCAGAGAGAAAACGCATCTCCTACGTTTTGGTTCGGATCAGCCTTGCGCCAATTTTCTGCTGGCGGCAGCCGGCAAGGCGGCACCCATCGCATGGCCGATCAGGACCAGAACCGGCCCCTTGCTCGGAAGCTCGCCAAGCCGCTCCGGCAGTTCCGCGATCGAGGTGGCGATCCGCGTCTCCGCTGGCGTTGTCGCGCCGAGAACGGCGATCGCCGGCGTCGCCGGATCGAGCCCGGCGGCGAGCGCCTTCTCCCGAAACAGGGCCAGCGTCGCCCGTGCCATATAGAGCGCCGTGGTCGCGGCAGGATCGGCGAGCGCCTTCCAGTCGAGATCCTGCGGCAGCTTGCCGTCGCGGGCATGGCCGGTGACGAATTGCAGCCGGCGGGCATGATCGCGATGGGTCAGCGACAGGCCGAGCGAGGCAGCCGCGCCCTGCGCTGCCGAGATGCCGGGCACGATCGCGACCGGAATGCCGGCGCGATGGCAGGCTTCGATCTCTTCGCCGGCGCGCCCGAAGATGCCGGGATCGCCGCCTTTCAGCCGCACGACATGCTTGCCCTGGCCGGCGAGCGATACGAGCATCGCGTTGATGTCGTCCTGCTTCACCGCAGGGCCATAGCCCTGCTTGCCGACCAGCATGCGCTTGGCCTCGCGCCGGGCAAGCTCGAGCACGCCGGCGGAGACGAGATCGTCATAGAGGATGATGTCGGCGCTCTGCAGCGCCCGGATCGCCTTCAGCGTCAGCAGCTCCGGATCACCCGGACCAGCGCCCACGAGCGTGACGCGGCCGTGCGGAGTGCCACCGCGCTCGATCTCGTCGAGCACGGCAGAGAGGCTGTCCCGGTCGCTCTCGTCGGGGCGGCGCTGCGGCTCGGCGAGGGCACGGCTGGTGAAGCGCTCCCAGAAATCGCGCCGGAGCGGGAAGGAGAGCTCGCGCGCCTTGACCAGCGGCCGCCAGTCATGCGCGGCCTGCGCCCAGGCCTTGAGGCCGGAAGGCAGCAACGCCTCGATCTTGGCCCGGATCGCCTGGCCGAAGACTGGAGCCGCGCCATCGGTCGAGATCGCCACCACGAGCGGCGAGCGGTTGACCACCGAGCCGAAGGCGAAGTCGCAGAACTCAGGCTTGTCGACGACGTTGACCGGCACACCGCTCTGCCGGGCTGCGGCTACGAAGGCCCGGGCTTCGTCGAGGGATTCGATGTCGGCAATGGCGAGCGCGGCGCCGTCGAGATCACCAGCCTGCCAGGCACGCGGCAGCACCGTCACCGTCCCGGCCGGCGGGTCGGCGGCGAGGCCGGCAAAAATCTCTGGGTTGTCGCCGGCAAGGATCAGCAGGTCACAGCCCGCCGCAGAGAGCAATTCGGCTTTCCAGAGCGCGCCCTCGCTCGCCCCCGCGAGCACGACCTTGCGCCCCTCCAGCTTGTGGAAGAGCGGCAGGGTCGCGAGCCGTTCGATCCGGCGTGGGGCGGTGGCTTCCGGGCGTCTTGCGCTCATCTTTGCGTCGCTGCGGCCTTCACGTCGGGTTGCGTCCGGGTGTCGCCCGCAGGTGGCATGAACAACCACAGACCGGCAAGCACCAGGATGATAAGCCGGAAGCAAAGATCGAACCAGCGCTCGCGCGGGCCGGGAGCGGAGTGGCTCAAGGCATCGTTCAACATGGCCTCCTCCCATTCATCGTCGCTATGGCGGTCGGCCGGCCGCCGCAGGCTGGGTTGGGCCGAACCGTGCATCGTCTCAGCTCGCCGCAGCATGTTTCAGCCGCGCCGAGCGGCGCCGGTCGAGGATGTTGCCGCTGTCGCCATAGCCGCGCTGATAGCCATGGCTGATCTGGCCGAGCGCCCGGGTCCATTGCTCGACCGGCTGGCGCGCGGCGCTCGCCTCGGGCAATTCGACCTCGTCGAAGCCGCAGGCGAGGGCATAGGCGAACTGGTCGACAATCAGCGGGCCGCTGGCGCGCAGCGTGCCGGTGAAGCCGTGGTTGCGGATCAACCGTGCCAGGCTGAAGCCGCGGCCATCGCCGAAGGACGGGAAGCTGATCGCGATCAGCGAGAGCTGCCGCATCAAGAGCTTGAGTTCCGGAATGCGGACGGTGTTGGGGATGATGACGCCGATGCGCTGGTCGCGCGTCTTCTGCGCCAGTGCCTCCGGCAATACCTCCCAGGCGACGAGCGCATGCGAGAGGTTGTCGATCGCGGCGCCTTCGCTGCGGGTCCAGAGCTCGGCCTTGGCGCCGTGACGATCAAGCAACGGCATGGCTGACCTCCTGGAAAGCCACCTTGAACGGCGCAAGCCCGATGCGGCGGACATTGTCGATGAAGCTCTCGCCCTGCTGGCGCTGGGCCAGGTAGACCGAGACGATGCGCTCGATCGCGTCCGGCACGTCCTCGGCCGCGAGACCGGGCCCAAGGATTTCGCCGATTGCCGCGTTCTCGGTCGCGTCGCCGCCAAGCGTGATCTGGTAGGATTCGATACCGCGCTTCTCGAGACCAAGAATGCCGATATGGCCGACATGGTGGTGGCCGCAGGCATTGATGCAACCGGAGATCTTGATGTTGAGCACACCGATCTCCTTCTGCCGCCCGGCATCGGCGAAACGCTGGGCCAAGGCCTGCGCGATCGGGATCGAGCGAGCCGTCGCCAGCGCGCAGTAGTCGAGGCCGGGGCAGGCGATGATGTCGGTGATCAGTCCGACATTGGCCGTAGCCAGTTCCGCTTCACCAAGGCGCCGCCAGACCGCGAACAGATCGGCCTGCTTCACCTGCGGCAGGACGAGGTTCTGCGCATGGGTGACGCGGATCTCGGACAGGGAGAACTCGTCCGCCAGGTCTGCGACGAGACGCATCTGCTCGCTCGTGGCGTCGCCGGGCGGCGCGCCGATCGGCTTCAGCGAGATCGTCAGCGCGGCATAGCCCGGCTGGCGGTGATCGGTGACATTGGTCTCGACCCAGCGGGCGAAATCGGGATTGCCGGCCTTCGCCGCCTCGAAGGCGCCGCTCGTCGCCGGCAGCGCCTCATAGGCCGGCGGTGCAAAATAGGCGGCGATGCGCGCGACCTCGGCCGGGTCGGCATTGACGGATGGGCCGTCGAGCCGGGCGAACTCCTCCTCGACACGGCGGGAGAACTCCTCGGTGCCGATCTCGTGGACGAGGATCTTGACCCTGGCCTTGTACTTGTTGTCGCGCCGGCCTTCGAGATTGTAGACCCGCATGATCGCCTCGAGATAGGCGAGCAGATCGGCCTTGGGCAGGAATTCGCGCACGACCTTGCCGATCATCGGGGTGCGGCCGAGGCCGCCGCCGACGATGACCTCGTAGCCGATCTCGTGCGTGTCCGGATGGCGCAGGATGCGCAGGCCGATATCATGCGCCTTGATCACGGCGCGGTCGTGCGCGGCACCGGTCACCGCGATCTTGAACTTGCGCGGCAGGTAGTCGAACTCGGGATGCAGGCTCGACCATTGCCGGATCAGTTCGGCGGTCGGACGCGGATCCTCGATCTCGTCCTGTGCCACGCCGGCGAAATGGTCGGCGGTGACATTGCGGATGCAGTTTCCCGAGGTCTGGATCGCATGCATCTCGACATCGGCGAGCAGGTCGAGAATGTCCGGAATGTCGCGCAGCTTCGGCCAGTTGAACTGGAGATTGGTGCGCGTGGTGAAATGGCCGTAGCCGCGGTCATAGCGCTCGCC
The DNA here is from genome assembly GCF_964254315.1 of Allobosea sp. LjRoot90. Classification (NCBI taxonomy): domain Bacteria; kingdom Pseudomonadati; phylum Pseudomonadota; class Alphaproteobacteria; order Hyphomicrobiales; family Alloboseaceae; genus Allobosea; species Allobosea sp. LjRoot90. The sequence continues at coordinate 828,219 of NZ_CAXUTF020000001.1, read as the reverse complement.
GATCAGCGCGAGCTGGCGCATCTGCTTCGACGAGAGCGTGCCGTAGGGGACAGCGATCCGCAGCATATAGGCGTGCAGCTGCAGGTAGACGCCGTTCTTCAGGCGTAGCGGCTTGAACTCATCCTCGGTCAGCGAACCATCGAGCCGGCGGCCGACCTGGTCGCGGAACTGCGCGACCCGCTCACGGACGAAACGCTCGTCGAATTCATCGTAACGATACATGCGTCAGGCTCTCAGGAAAGCTTGGGCGAGCGGCAGTTCAGCCTGCTTGCCGAGGTCGCGCCGGATGCTGGGTCCGGTCGTCTTCATCCGCTCGCGGTAATGGCGCGGCACCGGCACGCCGTCCTCGATCGCGACATCGACGAGATAGGCGTCGACGACATGCTGCGCGCCGAGCTCGGCGGTGGCGAAGGCGTCGAGGCGGTCGGCCGTCGCCTCGTCATGGCCGATCAGCGCGGCACCAGGATCGCGGGACCAGCGCAAGGCTTCGGGCTCGCCGGTGGCGAAGACGACATCGCCATCCAGCAGGTCGTTGGCCAGCAGGATCACCGGCAGGGCAGGGCGCTTGGCGGCAGCCATGAATGATGCTCGCTACGTTCGCTATTCCGAACGTTTTACATAAGGCAGCGGCCTCTAAGCATCAATTCACGTCAGGTAGTGTGATTTTTCTTATTCCCGTTCCAAAAGAGGAAATCTCTCTTCGCGCTGCTGCAGCTAGGCGCCCGACCGGGAAAATCCTGCTGCAAACAACTCAGGACCGCAGACGCCGAACATGTGTCCGATCGCGCGCCTCCTTGAAAAGGCGTGGGTCGTCCCGGGCGGCCGCAGAGAGATCCGGGATGACGGGTGAGCTAGCAAGCTTATCCCTCCTCCCTCAGACCAATCCGCCCAGCCGATAGCCCACGCCCGCCTCGGTCTCGATCAGCTTCGGCTCGGCGGGATCGTCCTCGAGCTTCTGCCTGAGCTGGCCGACGAAGACGCGCAGGTACTGCACGTCGTGCTCATGCGCCGGGCCCCAGACGGCGGTGAGGATCTGCTTATGGGTCAGCACCCGGCCATTCCCGCCGGCCAAGCTGGCGAGCAGATCGTACTCCTTGGGCGAGAGCTTCACCGGAACACCCGCCTTGCTGATCCGGCGGTTGACCAGGTCGATCTCGACGTCGCCGACCTGCAGTGCTGGTTCGGAGCCCTGGCGTTCGAGCCGATGCCGCAGCGCGACACGCAGGCGCGCCAGCAACTCGCCGACGCCGAAGGGCTTTTCGACATAGTCGTCGGCACCGGCGTCGAGCGCGTCGATCTTCTCGGTCTCGCGGTCGCGGGCCGAGAGGATGATCACTGGGCCGTCATAGAAGGCCCGCGCCCTGGCGAGTGCCTCCTTGCCGTCCATGTCGGGCAGGCCAAGATCGAGTACGACGGCATCCGGCGGCTTGCGAGCGATCTCGCGCAGGCCGCTGGTGGCATCGTCGGCCCGGATCGGCTCGTAGCCGGCGGCATCGAGCGCCGGGCCGAGGAAGCGGTGGATCTGCGGCTCGTCATCGATGACGAGGATGCGCGGGCGAAAGGCGGTCATGGCTTGCTCTCTCCGCCTGCGGCGTCCTTGCGCAGGCTGATCAGGATACGGGTGCCGCCCTTGCTGCCGTCGGGGCGGTCTTGGATCGGGCTGGCAGCGGCGATGCGCCCGCCCATCGCCTCGACGAAACCCTTGGCGATGGCGAGGCCGAGGCCGGCGCCCTTGCCGCGCTCGCCGCCGCGATCGATCGATTCCTCAAGGCGCCGGAACTTCTCGAAGACGCGCTCCAGCTCGGCGGTCGGGATGCCACGGCCTTCGTCCTCGATCGAGATCACGACATTGCCACGATCCTCATAGGCGGCCGCCTCGATCAGTGCGCCGTCCTCGCTATAGGCGATGGCGTTTTCGAGGATGTTGACCAGCACCTGCTCCAGCAGCCCGGGATCGGCCCTGACAAGGGAGAGCTCTGCCGGAAAATCACGAAGGACCCGCCGTTGGCCGAGCCGGCGCGAGACGCGCGCAAGCGCCGCCGCGATCACGTCGCGGACATCGATCCAGTCGCGCCGCGCCACCAGCGCACCGCCTTCGAGTCTGGTCATGTCGAGCAGGTCGCCGACATAGCGGTTCAGCCGCTCGGCCTCCTCGCGGATCGAGAGCAGGAGGTCGTCGCGCACGGCCGGCTTCATGCCATCGCCATACTCGATCAGCGTCGTCGCCGAGCCGAGCACGGTGGCGAGCGGCGTGCGCAGATCATGGCTGACCGAGTTGAGCAGGGCCGAGCGCAGGCGGTCGCTGCGGCTCAGCGCCTCGGCGTCGACGGCAGCGGCGGCGAGCTCGGCTCGCTCGATCGCGATCGCGCCCTGATCAAGTAAAGCGAGCGCAAAACGCTCGTTCTCGGCCGTTGCCAGTGCCTTGGGCTCGAAGCCGACTACGCCGGACCGGGCCCGCACGCCCTGCAACGGTCGGAAGGTCCAGGCAACGTTCGGCAAGGTGCCGGTGCCGGCGCCTGCCGGCTCGCCGCGGTTCCAGGTCCAACGCGCCGCCGTCATGTCGGCGGTCGTGAGCGCTTCGAGCTCGGGCGCACCGGCGCTCGGGGCGATCTCGCCATCGATCGGCAGCAGCACGACGATCTTGCCGGAGGTCGCCGCCGAGACCTGCTCGGCCAGGATCGAGGCGACATCCTCGCGGCGCGCCGCAGCCGAGAGCCGGCGGCTGGCGGCGAGCAAAGCGGTGATCGCTGAAGCGCGCCGCGCCGTCGCCCGGGCCTGGTCGCGGATCCTCCCGGTCAGGCCGCCTGTCGTCAGCGCCACCGCGAAAAAGACGAGGAAAGTCAGCACATCGGCCGGGTGGCCGATCCAGAAGGACAGACGCGGCTCGAGAAAGAAGAAGTTATAGGCGAGGGCGGCGAGCGCGGCCGCCGTCACCGCCGGCCAGAGGCCGAAGGCAAGGCCGGCGCCGAGCACGCTGACCATGAACAGCATCGCGAGATTGACGTTCTCGACCCGCTTCTCGATCAGCTCGGCTAGGCCGATCACGACTCCGACCATGGCGCTCGCGCCGAGATGGGCGAACCAGTTGAACCGGGCGCGCGTCGCGCTCGCGACGACCGGCTGAACCGGCCCGCTCGTGACCTCTGTGATGATGTGCAGGGCGGCGCCGTTCTGCGCCTTCAGCAGCTCGGGGGCGAGAGAGGGGCGGAACCATGCGCGCCAGCCCTTGCGATGCGACTTGCCGACGACGATCTGGGTGACGTTGTTCCGGCGGGCATAGTCGAGCACGGCGCCGACGAGATCGTCGCCATTCAGCACAACACTGGCGCCGCCCAGTTGCTCGGCCAGCTTCAGTGCTTCCGCCAGATGCGCGCCGCGGGCGGAATCCGCGTCCGCCCGGTTCGGCCGCTCGACATGGGCGACCGTCCAGGGCGCATCCATCATCATGTCGGAGAGACGCCGCCCGGCCCGGATCAGGGACCCGGCCATGGCGTCGGGGCCGATCAGAACCAGGATTCGTTCGCCTGCCGCCCAAGGGCCTTCGACGCCGGCCCGTTTCATCGCCTGGCTGAGCTGGTCGTCGACCGTCTGGGCGGCGCGGCGCAACGCCAGCTCGCGCAGCGCCGTCAGGTTCTCCGGCTTGAAGAAATTGCCGGCGGCGAGCCGAGCGGTCTCGGGAACGTAGACCTTGCCTTCCTCCATGCGCTGGCGCAGCTCGGTCGGCGTGATGTCGATCAGCTCGATCTCGTCGGCTCGGCTGAGCGCACTGTCCGGCACGGTCTCGCGCTGGCGCACGCCGGTGATCTTCCAGACGACGTCGACCAGGCTTTCCAGGTGCTGGACGTTCAGCGTCGTCCAGACGTCGACCCCGGACTCGAGCAATTCCGCGACATCCTGCCAGCGCTTCGGATGGCGGCTGCCCGGCGCGTTGGAGTGGGCGTACTCATCGACCAGCAGCAGCTTCGGCTTCAGCGCGAGCGCGGCATCGAGGTCGAACTCCATCATCAGCCGGCCGCGATGCTCGAGCGGCCGGCGCGCCATCACCTCGAGCCCGTCGAGCAGGCCTTCCGTCTCTTGGCGGCCATGCGTCTCGACCACGCCGACCAGGACCTCGCCATGCTCCTCCTGGGCGCGCCGCGCCTGGGTCAGCATCTCGTAGGTCTTGCCGACGCCCGGCGCCATGCCGAGAAATATCTTCAGCCGGCCGCGCTTGCCGCGGCCGGCTGAAGCAAGCAGGGCGTCGGGGTCGGGCCGCCCTGCCTCGCGGAACTGGGATTCGTCGTTCGCCATCGATCCTAACGTTGCGGCCGCGGCCAGCGCACGTCGAGTGCCAAATTGACGGCGAGCACATTGACGCGCGGCTCACCGAGCAGGCCGAAGGTCGAGCCTTCGGTGTTCGCGGCGATCACAGCCAGGACCTCGTTCGGCTGAACCTTGCGGGCAGCGGCGATGCGCGCAACCTGTCGTGCCGCATTGGCCGGCGAGACATGCGGGTCGAGCCCCGAGCCGGAGGTGGTGACGGCGTCCACCGGAATCGGCGCCGGGCTCTCGGCGCGCAGCGCCTCGGCATCGGTCTTGATGCGGGCTGCGAGATCCTCGTTCAGCGGCCCGAGATTGGAGCCGGAGGAGCCGGCGGCATCGTAGCCGTCCTTGCCGGCAGCCGAGGGGCGGGGGCGCAGATAGGCCTCGTCCTTGAAGTTCTGCCCGATCCAGCGCGAGCCGACGATCTCGCCGGAGGCATTGCGGATCAGCGAGCCGCCGGCCTGGGCCGGGAACAGCGCCTGCGCCAGCCCGGTGACGCCGAGCGGATATGCCAGGCCGAGCAGGAGGCTGAAGAGAGCCATCGAGACGATGGCAGGGCGAAGATTGGCGATCATGACATGTGTCCTGTTCAAGCCTTCAGGCGAGCCCAAGGGCCGAGACGATGAGATCGATCAGCTTGATGCCGACGAAGGGCGCGATCAGCCCGCCGATGCCGTAGACGGTGAGGTTGCGCGAGAGCAGCTTGGCCGCGCCGATGGCCCGGTAGCGCACGCCGCGCAGCGCCAGCGGGATCAGCGCGACGATGACCAACGCATTGAAGATCACCGCCGAGAGGATCGCGCTCTGCGGGCTCGACAGGCCCATGATGTTGAGCGCACCCAGAGCCGGCAGCGAGACGACGAAGAGCGCCGGGATGATGGCGAAGTACTTCGCGACGTCGTTGGCGATCGAGAAGGTTGTGAGCGCGCCGCGGGTGATCAGCAATTGCTTGCCGACCTCGACGATCTCCAGGACCTTGGTCGGGTCGCTGTCGAGATCGACCATGTTGCCGGCCTCGCGCGCCGCCTGCGCGCCGGTCTGCATGGCGACGCCGACATCGGCCTGGGCAAGCGCGGGGGCGTCGTTGGCGCCGTCGCCGCACATGGCGACGAGACGGCCCTTGGCCTGCTCGGTGCGGATGATCCGCAGCTTGTCCTCCGGCGTCGCCTCGGCGAGGAAGTCGTCGACGCCGGCCTCGGAGGCGATCGCCGCCGCTGTGACCGGGTTGTCGCCGGTGATCATCACCGTCCGCACGCCCATGCGACGCAGGTCGGCGAAGCGCTCCTTGACGCCCGGCTTGACTACGTCCTTGAGATGGATGACGCCGACCAGCGCGCCGTTCTCGCTGACGGCGAGTGGCGTGCCGCCCGAACGGGCGATGCCGTCGACCGCCTGGCGCAGTTCCGCCGGCACCTGGTTGTCGCCAAGGTCGAGCGTCCTGATCACGGCGTCGACCGCGCCCTTGCGCCAGGATTTGCCGTCAAGGTCGAGGCCCGACTGGCGGGTGGTGGCGCTGAACGGGATCGCGGTCGCTCCAGCCGGAATCTCGGCGGTGATACCCTGGTTGCGGGCGAGCTCGACGATCGAGCGGCCCTCCGGGGTCTCGTCGGCGAGCGAGGCCATCAGCGCCGCGCGCAGCGCCGCATCCGGACGCATACCGGGAACCGGGATCACCTCGACCGCCATGCGGTTGCCGAAGGTGATCGTGCCGGTCTTGTCGAGCAGCAGCGTATCGACGTCGCCGGCGGCCTCGACGGCCCTGCCTGAGGTCGCCAAGACGTTCACTTTCAGAAGCCGGTCCATGCCAGCGATGCCGACGGCGCTGAGCAGGCCGCCGATCGTGGTCGGGATCAGCGTGATGAAGAGCGCACCCAGCACCATCGGATCGAGCGATACGCCGGAGAAGGCGCCGAGCCCGGTCAGGGTGACGACCGCGATCAGGAAGACCAGGGTCAGGCCGGCGAGCAGCACGGCGAGCGCCAGCTCGTTCGGCGTCTTGCGCCGGTCGGCGCCCTCGACCATCGCGATCATGCGGTCGAGGAAGGACGAGCCCGGCCGCGAGGTAACCCTGATCTTGAGCCAGTCGGAGACGACCGTGGTGCCGCCGGTGACGGCCGAGCGGTCGCCACCGCTCTCGCGGATCACAGGGGCGGACTCGCCGGTGATCGCGGCCTCGTTGACCGAGGCGACACCCTCGATGATCTCGCCGTCGGCGGGGATGACGTCGCCGGCCTCGACCAGGACGATGTCATCAGGTGCGAGTTCATGAGCCGGCGTCGGGATCATCGCATTGCGCGAGGCGTCGATGATCAGCTTGGCCTTGGTGGTGACGCGGGTGGCGCGCAGGGAATCCGCTGCCGCTTTGCCGCGTCCTTCGGCGATGGCCTCGGCGAAGTTGGCGAAGACCACGGTGAGCCAGAGCCAGATTGCGATCTGGATCGGGAAGGCCGCGGGCTGGCTATTGGCGATCGCGACAACGGCAGAGACGGTGGCGAGCGCAGCCACCACCTCGGTCGCGAGGATGACCGGGTTCCCGGTCAGTTTGCGCGGGTCGAGCTTGCCGAAGGCGCTTTTCAGTGCCGTCAGGACGATGGCTTGGTTGAAGGCGCTGGATTTAGCGAGTGAGACACTCATCGAACGAGTTCCTTTGTCGGCTCAGCGAGAGGCCGCAAGCACCTGGAAGTGCTCGACGATTGGCCCAAGTGCGAGCGCGGGGAAGAATTGCAGACCACCCAGGATCAGGATGATGCCGATGAGCAGGCCGACGAAGAGCGGCGAGTCGCTCGGCAGCGTTCCGGCGGTCGGCTTCAGCTTCGGCTTGGCGGCAATGGCGCCGGCCAGGGCGATCACCGGGATCATGTAGGCGAAGCGGCCGAGCAGCATGGCGATGCCGAGCGTGGTGTTCCACCAGGGCGCGTTGGCGGTGAGGCCGGCAAAGGCCGAGCCGTTGTTCCCTGCCGCCGACGAATAGGCGTAGAGGATCTCGGTGAGCCCGCGCGGCCCCTTGTTGAGCAAGCCCTCGAGCGCGACCGGCAGCACCGCAGCAATGGCCGAGAAGCCGAGGATGGCGAGCGGCAGGATCAGCACCGCCAGCATGGCGAACTTGATCTCGCGGCTCTCGACCTTCTTGCCGAGATATTCCGGCGTGCGCCCGACCATCAGGCCAGCGACGAAGACCGCGAGCAACGCCATCACCACCATGCCGTAGAGGCCGGAGCCGACACCGCCGGGCAGGATCTCGCCGAGCTGCATCAGGAACATCGCGACGCCGCCGCCGAGCGGCATGAACGAGCCATGCATCGCGTTGACCGAGCCGTTCGAAGCGCCGGTGGTCTGCGCCGCCCAGACGGAAGAAGCGGCGGCGCCGAAGCGCACCTCCTTGCCTTCCATGTTGGCGGGCGCGTCGGTGATGCCGGCCGCGATCATGGCAGGCTGCGGCGTCAATGTCTCGGAGGAGTAGATCGCGGAAGCGCCGAGGCCGACGAGGATCACCATCGCGGCGAGCAGGGCGCGCGCCTCCTTGCGGGCGCCGGCGACACGCCCGAAGGCAATGACGGTGCCGAAGGCGAGCGCGTTCAGCGACACGACCTCGATCAGGTTGGTCAGCGGTGTCGGGTTCTCGAGCGGATGCGCCGAGTTGACGTTGAACAGGCCACCGCCATTGGTGCCCCACTGCTTGATCGCCTCCTGGCTGGCGACCGGGAAGAGCGCGATGATCTGGTCGGCGCCCTCGAGCGTCTTGGCGGTGACGTTGGCGATGAGGCTCTGCGGCACGCCGGCGGCGACGAGCACGAGCGCGGTCACGATCGAGACCGGCAGCAGCACGTAAAGGGTGCTGCGGGTCAGATCGACCCAGAAATTGCCGAGCGTTTCGCCGCGATCGGCGGCGAAGGCACGCGCTACGGCAGCAGCGACGGCTAAGCCGGCGCCGGCCGAGACGAAGTTCTGCACCGTCAGGCCCAGCATCTGGCTGAGGCTGCTCATCGTCGTCTCGCCGCCATAGGACTGCCAGTTCGTGTTGGTGACGAAGCTGACGGCGGTGTTGAAGGCCAGATGCGGCGACAGGCCGTCGAAGCCCTGCGGGTTCAGCGGCAACTGCCCTTGCAACCGCAGGAGGGCATAGAGCAGCACGAAACCGGCCGCGCTGAAGGCGAGCACGGCCCCGGCATAGCCGAGCCAGTTCTGCCCCTTGTTCCGGTCGACGCCGAGCGCGGCGTAGAAGCCGGTCTCGACCGGCTTCAGCACGAGGTCGAGCGGCGTGCGCTCACCCGCCCAGACGCGCGCCATATAAATGCCGAGTGGCCAGCCTACGGCCACCGTCACTGCGATCGTGAAAACGATCTCTGCCCAGCCCCGCCAGTCCATGCGAGGTCTCCTTTTTCTTGTTGTGTCAGAAGCGGTCGGGGCGCAGCAGCGCGGCAACCATGTAAATCGCGAGCCCGAGGGCTGCGGCGGCGTAGAGCAAGGTCAGGCCCATGACGGTCAGACCTTGCGCAGCAGCGCTGCGTACCAGCCGAAGAGCGCGAAGGCCCCGGCTCCGAGCGCGAGAAAGACGATATCGGCCATGACAGATCTCCAGCCTGGTTCAGACCGGAGATGTGGTGCCGCACCTGCTAAGCGGTCGAGCGTGAAGGGCAGGCCGGGGCATAAGGGCCGCATAAAGATGCCTGCCTCCGAAAGAAGCAGGCGATCGCCGCGCGCAGAATGCGCGCCAGACGATTGGCCCAGCGGTCAAGTCATCGGGGAGATTTTAAAAGGCGCCTCAGCTCGACGCTTCGAGGCCGGCCGTCGTGATGAAGGCGGCGAGGGCGAGGCCTGCCCAGAAGAAATCATTGAGGACACCCTGCAGGGGCACGGCCCCCATGGTCACGGTTGAAAGGCCTCCGGCCAGGAACAGCGCCGAGGCCGCAACAAGGGTGTTCATGATGTCCTCCCGCATTTTTGGCTCGAACGCGGCGGGGATGATTCCGTTCCCCCGATTCGCGGCGGCATCAAATGACTTGTGTTGATAGGATCATCGCATCGCTACAATGTCCGTGATGTGACGGGTAGCTTCGGAGAAAGCCGCGATGACGCACCGTTTGACTGGCGCCTGTCATTGCGGCGCGATCGGCGTCGAACTCATGCTGCCGCGACCGCCGGAGGAGGAGGTCATCGGCGCCTGCCAGTGCTCGTTCTGCCGCAAGCACAATGCCCGGACGCTCTCGGATCCCGGAGCGCGTGCCCGCATCGTCGTTCACGAGCCGGCTCAGCTCCAGCGTTACCGGTTCGGCCTTACCGCCTCCGACGTCGTTCTCTGCCGCCGTTGCGGTGTCTATGTCGCCATGCTGATGACCGAGGATGACAAGGCCTGGACGACCATCAGCATCGACACGCTCGACGAGCGCGCCCGTTTCACCAAACCGGCCGAGCCCCGGGATTTCAGCGGCGAAGCGCTGGAGGGACGGCGCGAGCGCCGCAAGGCGCGCTGGATACCGACCGAGCTCGTCGGCTGGCCGGAGGAGGGCAGCTAGAGCATTTTCGAGCGAAGTGGACACCGGTTCGCGTGAAGAAAATGCGTTAAAACAAAAACTTAGAGAAGTTTCGCGATTCGGAGAAACGCGGAACTTCTCAAGGTCACTCGGGCGCGCAAACCCGCCGGAGCGCCTGCCATTCTGCGTCGGTGAGGATCGGCGGCCCTATCGCCACGGGCACAGCCTGCTTCATCCGCGCCAGTCTTTCGCTGCTAATCGGATGGCTGTCGAGGATGGTGGTCCGATCGCCTTTTCCGGTGAGGCGGACCAGAAATTCACCGAGTGGCGCCGGCGACCGGCCGAGCCGCGTCATCGCCCTGATCGCGAAGTCGTCGGCGGCCGTCTCGGCCTCGCGTGAATAGGAAGCGTCGAGCAATGTGCGCGAGGCGAAGATCACCGCACCGCTACCGGTGATGTCGCCGAAGAGCAGCCCGAACAGGAAGGAGGTGCCACCGGTCCTGATGACGCTGCGCAGCCCATCGCGATGCTCGGCATGGCCGATCTCATGCGCAATCACCCCGGCGACCTCATCCGGATCACGCGCCCGGCTGAGCAACCCTTCGAACAGATAGATCCGTCCGCCCGGCAAGGCGACAGCGTTCGGGATGGGCGAGGAGAGCACCTGCGCTTCTAGCGGGATGGCGCTGCCGCCGGCCGTTTTCAGTGCCTCGACCATCTTGGTGAAGGCCCGCTGCCCCTCGGCGCCCGTGCAGCTTTTACCGCCCATCAGCGCCCGCACCTGCTTGTCGACAGCGTCACCGAGGCGCTGTTCGACCGAGGCTGGAACGATCACAGCGAGCCGGTCGGCGACCAGCGGGATGCCGTAGAGCGTCATCAAGACGATGGATGCGGCAGCAGCGAGCGACCAGGCGACGATCCGCAGCGCCTGACCGCCGCCGCGGCCGTGATCGAGCATGGTGCAGCGCGCAGTGAGCAGGCGCTGCGCAGCCTCGTCCTCGATCTCCAGCCGGGCCTGCGTCGCTGATGATACCGATGTCAGCCGCAAACCGCGGGCGCCATCGACGCGACGGATGTCGTCATAGCGCCACGTCGCCAACACGATACCGTGGTCGAGGATGTCGAGTTGGGCGCCGAGGCGCAACTCGACCTGCCGCCTGCGGCTGGAGATCCCGTCATAATAGACAGCCGGATGGGCACCATCGCCGGTCGAGCTCATCGCAGGGAGGACTCCGCGCTCAGAAGCCGGCGACATCCAGCCCGTCGGCAAGGCCTTCGCCGACAGCGCCGACAACCTCACCCTGGCCAGCGACATCGTCGGCAGCCGTCAGATTGTGGACCACGGTGCTCTGCGCGACGAGAGCCCAGACATCGCGATTGAGATAGATTCGTAGGATCGTGCCGAACGCCAGGGCCATCAGCAGATAGCCAAGGACGCTGCCGACCAGGAAGGCCGGATGCTGGGACACCATCAGCATGCGCTGCTGTGTGGTTCCCCCGATCGAGAACCCTGTGCCGACGAACTCGAACATTCCAGCCATCCAGACGGAGAACAGGAGAGCAAGCAGGATCGACCAGCCGATGACCGCCCAGTAGCGTCCGAACAAAGCCTCGGTTTCGAGTTCCGACTCGCAGCGAACCTCGCCAAAGCGCAGCCCCGAAACCCACCAGCGCCACTCGATCGCTTTGAAGGCTGCGTAGACGAAGGGCGCGGCGATGATGAGGATGATCGCAGACAGGGCCAAAAACCAAAGGGGAATGAAGCCGAATACGGCCGTCGAATTGGTCTGCGACAAGAGAACGGGCGAGGCCATACCGGTTACCAGCACGAATGCCGTCACTAGTGCGACCAACCAAAGTTGCCACGCCTGCTTGAACAAGCCGCCGCCGGTGCCCTCGAAGCGCCCTTGCAGGCTGCCATAGGCGGTGTGGCGCATCTTGAAGCGTTCGAGCGCGGCCAGCCGCCAGGGCAAAGCGAGCCCAAGCGAGACGATGACCAGCAGCCACCACAGCCCGGAGCGCCAGCTATAGCTCCAGCCGGAGCCGCCCATGGAAAAGCGCAGGCCGCGCCAGAGCGTGCGGGTCAGGCGGTAGCGGCGCGCCCGATAGCGCGCGAACTCGGTGAACAGATAGAAGAACACGAAGAGAGGGACGCTGGCGAAGGCCTGCCATCTCTCGGCTTCGAGACCGATCAGGAAGTAGACCAGATAAACCGGCACAAGGATCGCCAGCGCGATCAGGAAGCCGATCAGCAGCTCCTTCGCCCGCCCGGTATATTCGGCGGGATCGCCGCCGACTGAGGTGTGCGACCAGAGATGCCGGCGGATATCGGTCGCGAGCCAGAAGCGATAGAAGCCGAAAGTGACGAGTTCCAGCAGCGCACCGCGCGTCACCAGTTTGCGGAAAACCGGGCGGTCGCCCGAAAACGAGATCTGGTCCGCCGGTGGCACCGGGTTAGCGACAGCTTGATGCATGGCCCCAGCAGCTCCGGCGACAGAATCGGGCCGCTTGGCGAGCCCCCCGCCGATCACTTTCACCGACGACGTTGGGGCATGCAACCATAAGTTATATCAGGTTGTGACCTGAACCCCAGACCCTTGCGCGAGGTTGCAATCGCTATCAGGCGCTCGGCGGCATCAAAGCGAGCAGCCGTTCTCGCACCGCATCGGAGAACGGCCGCGACTTGCGCGTCGCCTCGTCCATCTGGACCATCACCGTGATCGCGTTGGCGACGCAGTGCTCGCCCTGGAAGATCGCCTGCTCGAGCCGGACGGAACTGCGACCGACCGAGTCGACGCGGGTGCCGATCTCGACTTCGCCGGGCCAGAGCAGCTCGGCGCGGAAATCCATCTCCAACCGGGCGATGACGAAGGCCGTTCCCGGCTCGACCAGCTGGCGGGCGCGATCATAGATCAGCTCGACCCGCCCGGTTTCCAGGAAGGTCGAGAACACCGCGTTGTTGATATGCCCCTGGCGATCGGTGTCGCCATAGCGGAGCTTGTCCTGCGCCCGCAGCGGAAAATCGGTGATGACGAGATCGTCCGGCATGGCGGGCCCTGTTCTGCAACAGGACCTTCAAACGCGATCGCCGCCGGCAAGGCAAGGCAAGGACCGTTCAGGAGGCTCAGGCCAGGACGTCGCCATAGTCGGGATGGCGCCGCGCCCAGGCGGCGACGAAGGAGCAGCGCGGCACGACGCGCCGTCCACTGGCGCGCGCGATCCGGAAGATGCCTTCGGCCAATTGCGAGCCGAGGCCGCGCCCATTGAAGGCCGGCGGCACCTCGGTATGGGTCACGACGATCCTGTCGCCATCGCTGCGATAGATCGCGAAGGCCTGTCCGCCGGGAAAGTCGAGCTCGAACCGTCCGGCCTCCGGCCGTTCGAGCACTTGAATCTGGTCGGTTTCGATCTGCTGCGTCATGACTGTTCCCCGCGGGCGCCAGCCACGGGGCACGGCGTCGCCTCAACCATGATGTGGGAGGCGCGCCGCTGTTTGTCGCCGGTTGCGATCATGCCGGCAGGGAATGGCAGGACTGCGGGGAGCAACAGCCCTGCAAGACGTGGGTCAGGACAACAATTCCTGCTCGCGCCGGCGCGCCCGCTCGACCTTGAGCTCGTCCTCCGCGCCAGTGTCCACGACCTCTTCGGTGCGGTTGCGGAAGTTCCAGATCTCCTTCGCGGCTTCCCAGTGCTCGTGATCGCGGCCTTCCGGCTGCCCTTGCTCCATCCAGAGCGCGTAGGCGATCTTGCGGATCTCGCGCTCCTCCTTGCCAAGATGGCTCATCTCGTCCTCCTGGTTCCGTTGCAGTCGGCGAGGAAACGACGGAACGCCAGGCAGCGTTCCGCGCCTCCGGCTCAATCTGTCACGGCAATGTGGCTGTTGCGTGAGCCCATCGGAGGCAGCTTTCGGCTCCTTTGGGGAACCCATGCCCTCTGCGCACGCCGCCTGCGATCAGAGGCGGGCGAGCCGATCCTCTGCGCCGCCGTCCAGCAGGAGCCGGATGATCCGCAGCGCCCGCATAAGGTCCTCCCGCGAGGGAGCGCCCATGCACAGCCGCACCCCTGCCGCGCGATCATTCTCGTCGACCATGACGGCTGCCGGCGGCGTGACCATCACGCCTCGCGCCGCAGCGCCCTGGGCGAGGCTCGCCGCATCGGCGAGCGACATCGGCAGCCAGAGATGGAACCCGGCGCCGGACGCGGGCAGGATTCTGCTCTCCAGAACCGCGAGCGCCATGGCCGCGCGCTCCGCCGCCTCGCGACAGATTGCTTCGCCGACAGCACGCGCAGTGCCGTCCCTGATCCAGCGCTCCATGATGGCGCACATCAACGGCGAGGCCATCGACGACGTCGCCTGCAGATAGTCCTGTGCCGCCTGCATTGCGAAGGGCGGTACGGCGAGGGCGCCGATACGCAGCCCCGGGCTCAGGATCTTGGAGAAGCCGGCGATGTAGAAGGTTCGCTCCGGCGCCAACTCGGCAAGGGCGGGCAGCCCGGCGGGCGTAAACAGCGAATAGACGTCGTCCTCGATGATGGAGGCGTCGTGGGCGCGGCAGACGGCGACGATCTCCTGCCGTCGCGCCAGCCCCATGGTGGCGCCGGTCGGATTGTGCAGGGTCGGGGTGAGGTAAACCACGCGGCGGTCGCCCGAATGCGCGGAGAAGACCGCATCGAGAGCATCCGGCCGTAAGCCTTCGGCGTCGAGAGCGACAGCCTTGAGGGCTTGCAGGTTCTGGCGAGCGGCGAGAATGGCGCCCGGATAGGTGAGTGCCTCGGTGAACACCGCGCCGCCGATTCCGGCCGCAGCGGCGAGGGCGACAGCGAGGGCATGCTGCGCCCCATTGGTGAGGAGCAGGCGATCGGCAGCGATGCGGAACCGGTGCTGCGCAAGCCAGTGTGCCATCGCCTCGCGGTGCTCGATGCTTCCCGCCGGTGGCCGGTATCGTCCGAAGCTGTCGGCATCCATCTGCCTGGCGAGTGCGGCGAGCGTCGTCGAGAGAACGCCGTCGCCGAGCATCTGCGGCGGCGTATTGACCGAGAGATCGATGATCTCGCTTGGGTTCGGTTCCGTGCCGGCGACGAACATCCCGCGCCCGCGCACGCCACGCACGAGGCCGCGCTTTTCGAGCAGCGCATAGGCTTTGGTGACAGTGCCGAGCCCGATGCCCAGCCGATAGGCGAGATCACGATGGGCCGGCATCCGCGCGCCAACCGGAACGCGACCATCGGCGAGATCCTCCTCCAAAGCGTGAACGAGGCGCTCGTGCGTGAGGCCAGGCTCGTCGGAGAGGCGCGGAGACCAGGGGGAGGCGAGGCGCATGCGGGAAACCCAAAAGCGTCACGTGACACTATTCTAGTTTCCTACAAAGTGTCACATCGATAGGGTCGCGGCAATCGCAATCACAAGTGCTGCCATGACCCTCGATTTGATGCTGGCCTTCCTGACCTACGCCTTCGTGACCTCGGTAACACCGGGACCGAACAACACGATGGTGCTCGCCTCGGGGGTCAACCACGGCTTCAGCCGGACCATCCCGCATGTCCTTGGAATCAGCTCCGGCTTTGCGGTGATGGTGCTCGCCGTCGGCTTCGGCATCGGACGGCTGTTCATCGCCGCGCCATGGCTCTACGAGGCACTGCGCTGGATCGGTGCGGCCTATCTGTTGTGGCTCGCCTGGAAGATCGCGATGGCGGGCGCCATGGACGACAAGACCGCGACCAGCAAGCCGATGAGCTTCTGGCAGGCGGCGGCCTTCCAATGGGTCAATCCGAAAGCCTGGATCATGGCGATCGGCGCGATCGCGACCTACACGCCGGCGAATGGCGGATTGGGTACGATCGTGATCGTCGCGACCCTCTTTGCCCTGGTCAATGCGCCGACCGTGGCGATCTGGGCAGCCTTCGGGACGACGCTACGCCGCTGGCTGACCGATGCGCGCTATGTCCGCATCTTCAACATCACCATGGCGGTGCTGCTGGTGTTGTCTCTGCAACCGCTGCTCTGGGGCGGCATACACTGAGAAGCGCGGGCAAGGGCAGGGCCGTGCAATCGGCGCTGCCCTCGTTGTTCTGAAGCGGCCTTCAGGCGGCCTTAGCTAGCGCCGGGGCGATAGCGAAAGACGCAGCCGTCTTGGCCTTGACCTCGTCGAGCGTGACGCCAGGCGCGAGCTCGAGCAGCGTCAGGCCACCCTTCACCTTGTCGCATGCCAGCACGCAGAGATCGGTGATGATGAGGTCGACGACGCCGGCGCCGGTCAGCGGCAGGGTGCAGCGCTCCAGCACCTTGGATTCGCCGGCCTTGTTGGCGTGGTCCATCACGACGATGACCTTCTTGACGCCGGCGACGAGGTCCATCGCGCCGCCCATGCCCTTCACCATCTTGCCGGGAATGGTCCAGTTGGCGATGTCGCCATTGGCGGCCACTTCCATGGCGCCGAGGATGGTGAGGTCGATATGGCCGCCGCGGATCATCGCGAAGCTGTCGGCCGAGGAGAAGTAGCTGGAGCTCGGCAGCGAGGTGATCGTCTGCTTGCCGGCATTGATCAGGTCGGGATCGGCCTCGCCCTCATAGGGGAAGGGACCGATGCCGAGCAGGCCGTTTTCCGACTGCAGCGTCACGTCGACGCCATCGGGAATGTAGTTCGCTACCAGCGTCGGGATGCCGATGCCGAGATTGACGTAGAAGCCGTCCTGCAGCTCCTTGGCGGCGCGGGCAGCCACCTCTTCACGGGTCCAGGCCATCAGGCTGCCTCCCTCTTGCGCTCGGTGAGCTTCTCGATCTTCTTCTCGTTGATCGTGCTCTTGATGATGCGGTCGACATAGATGCCGGGCGTGTGGATCGCCTCCGGATCGAGAGAACCGACAGGCACGATCTCCTCGACTTCGGCGACGGTCACCTTGCCGGCAGTCGCCATGTTCGGGTTGAAATTGCGCGCCGTGCGCCGATAGACGAGGTTGCCGGCGGTATCGGCCTTCCAGGCCTTAACGATGGCGACATCGGCCCTGAGCCAGGTCTCGCGGACATAGAGCTGCCCCTCGAACTCCTCGACCGGCTTGCCCTCGGCGACTACGGTGCCGACGCCGGTCTTGGTGTAGAAGGCCGCAATGCCGGCGCCGCCGGCGCGGATGCGCTCTGCCAGCGTGCCCTGCGGGTTGAGTTCGAGTTCCAGCTCGCCGGACAGATACTGCTGCTCGAACAGCTTGTTCTCGCCCACGTACGAGGCGATCATCTTCTTGATCTGCCGCGTCTCCAGCAGCATCCACAGGCCAAAGCCATCGGCGCCGGCATTGTTGGAGATCACCGTCAGGTTCTTCACGCCCGAAGCGCGGACCTCCGGAATCAGGCTCTCGGGATTGCCCGACAGGCCAAAGCCGCCCGACATGATCGTCATCCCGTCGAACAGCAACCCATCCAGGGCCGCCGCCGGGCTGTCATAAACCTTCTGCGTCATCCGTCCCTCGTCGCTCGAGCCAGCTTGAGCGGGCTCATCCGTCACTCGTTCTGCCCGAACGGAGACGATCGGTCGACCCCGCTCAATGCCGCTGTGGTGGAGCATCAATACCGGGCGTCTCGCGCTGCGTCGATGCCGCCGCCAAGGCAGCGCCCATGCTGGGCGGCGCTCGTTATGTCGATGCGCCGTCAGCCGGCCGAAAGCGCTGGGCGACCCCTTCGGCGATCACGCTCAGGCGTGCAAGATCGACCCCCGTCACGATCCCCTTGGCTGCAAAATGCGCGACGAGCAGCTCGGTCGCAAGATTGCCGGCGGCACCGGGGGCATAAGGGCAGCCGCCGAGACCGCCGACCGAACCGTCGAAGACGCGCAGGCCTAGCTGCCAAGCCGCGTCGACATTGGCGATGGCCCGGCCGGAGGTATCGTGGAAATGCCCGGCCAGCATGGTGGCCGGCGCCCGCCGTAGCGCCGCCTCGACCATGGCGGCCGTCCGCTCCGGCGTGCCACGGCCGAGCGTGTCGGAAAGCGCGATCTCGTCGCAGCCGAGTTCGAGCAGTTCGGCGGAAACTGCCGCCACCGCCCCGGGAGCGATCTCGCCCTCATAGGGACAGTCGAGCACACAGGAGACATAGCCCCTGACCGTCACGCCAGCACGTTCCGCCAGCGCCATCACTGGCCGGAAGCGCGCAATGCTCTCGGCGATCGAGCAATTGGTGTTCTTCTGGCAGAAGCTCTCGGATGCGGCGGTGAACACGGCCAGCGCCTGCGCGCCGGCGGCGAGCGCTGCTTCCGCGCCCTTCTCATTGGGGACGAGTGCCGAGAAGACCACGCCCGGTCGGCGGGGAACGCCACGCATTACCGCCTCGTGGTCGGCCATTTGCGGCACCCAGCGCGGTGAGACGAAGGCGGTGGCCTCGATCCGCGCCAGGCCGGCATCGGCAAGTTCGGCGATCAAAGCGAGCTTGTCCGGCGTCGCAACCTCGGCCTTCTCGTTCTGCAACCCATCGCGCGGGCCGACCTCGACGATGACGATGCGGTCTGCGGACATGGTCAGGCGCCGAGATAGGCCGAGCGGACGCGCTCGTCGCGCAGCAGCTCGGCGCCAGTGCCTTCAAGCGTGATCGTGCCGGTCTCGATGACATAGGCGCGGTCGGCAACGGCGAGCGCCTGATTGGCCATCTGCTCGACCAAAAGGATCGTCATCCCGTCCTCGCGCAGCCGGCGGATCACGGAAAAGACCTCGCGCACGATCAATGGCGCCAGCCCGAGCGAGGGCTCGTCGAGCAGCAGGAGCTTCGGTCGCGCCATCAGGGCGCGGGCAATCGCCAGCATCTGCTGCTCGCCGCCCGACAGCGTGCCGGCGAGCTGGTCCTGCCGCTCGGCGAGCCGCGGGAAGATGCCGAAATAGCGCTCGATATCGCTGGCGATGCCATCCTCGTCTCTGCGCGCATAAGCGCCGAGCACGAGATTGTCGCGCACGCTCTGGTCGCCGAAGACCATGC
Source organism: Allobosea sp. LjRoot90 (assembly GCF_964254315.1). Taxonomy (NCBI): domain Bacteria; kingdom Pseudomonadati; phylum Pseudomonadota; class Alphaproteobacteria; order Hyphomicrobiales; family Alloboseaceae; genus Allobosea; species Allobosea sp. LjRoot90. The sequence goes on along the minus strand of NZ_CAXUTF020000001.1, from coordinate 809,493 downwards.
GTCCCTCCGGTGAGTGGCCGATGCCGAGTCGCACGCACTCGTGGCCCCTGATGCCGGTGGTATCGCGACCCTCGAAGCGGATCGAGCCGCCGGCGACTTTCACCAGGCCGCCAATCGCCCGCATCAGCGTCGACTTGCCGGCGCCGTTGCCGCCGATCAGCGTGACGACCTCGCCTTGCCCGACCTGCAGCGAGATGCCCTTCAGCGCCTCGACTGCGCCATAGCGGACCTTGAGACCTTCGATCGCGAGCATGGTCATGCGGCGTCTCCGGTCGCGGCGGCGTCGTCCTCGGCGCCGAGATAGGCGGTGATGACCTTGGGGTCCCGTCGGATCGCCTCCGGCCGCCCTTCCGCGATCAGCGCGCCATAGTCGAGCACCAACACATGCTGCGAGATGCCCATGACCAGATCCATGTGGTGCTCGATCAGCAGCACGGTGACGCCGGCCTGCTGGATGCGGCGGATGACCTCGCCGAGCTCATGCGTTTCCTGCGGATTGAGGCCGGCGGCCGGCTCGTCGAGCAGGAGCAGTTTCGGCTGCGAGGCGAGGGCACGTGCGATCTCAAGCCGTCGCTGCAGGCCGTAAGGCAGGCTCTTTGCCGGCTCATAAGACCGCTCACCGAGGCCTAGATCGGCGAGCAGCGCCAGCGCATCAGCCCGCGCCGTGGCCTCCGCACGCCGGCTCGACGGCAGGCCGAGCAGCGAGGCGGCAAAGCCGGTTTCGACATGCCGGTGCGCGCCGAGCAGGACATTGTCGAGCGCCGAGAGCTCGCCGAACAGCTTCAGGTTCTGGAAGGTCCGCGCAATCCCGAGCGCTGCGACGCGATGCGCCGGGAGGCCGACCGTCTCGCGCCCCTCGAAGCGGATCGAGCCGCCATCGGGCGCGACATGGCCGGAGAGCAGGTTGAGCAGCGTCGTCTTGCCGGCGCCATTCGGGCCGATCAGCGCATGGACCTTGCCGGCGGTGATCGCGAAGGAGACGTTGCGGACCGGCACGATGCCGCCATAGGCCTTGTAGAGATCCTTCACGATCAGGATTTCGCCGCCAGCTGGCGCGGCCGAAGCTGCTGATAAGGCGCTGTGGCCGGCGACGCCCGGCAGGGCAGGGGCGGCCTGTCGCAAGCGCGCCGCAAGACCAGACACTGCGCCGGCGATGCCGTTCGGCATCAGGTAGAGCGAGAACAGCAACAGCGCGCCGTAAGTAAAGTGCTGCAGGGCAGGCCAGCGCGCCAGCCAGGCGTCGAGCAGGGTCAGGATCACCGCGCCGAAGAACGGTCCGTAGAGCGAGCCCGAGCCGCCGAAGATCACCACCACCAAGAGGAAGATCGAGAGGTTGAAAGTGATGAAGTCGGAATTGAAATACTGGTTCTGCTGCGCCACCACGGCGCCGGCGAGCGCGCAGGTCACAGCCGAGATGACGAAAGCCAGCGTCTTGGCCCGCACCACCGAAATACCGACCGACTGCGCCGCCGGCTCCGCCATCTGCACCGCCAGGAAGGCACGGCCATAGCGGCCGGCAAGCAGCGAGCGCAGCATCAGATGGGTCGCGATACAGAGTGCCCCGACGAACCAGACCCAGTGCAGGTTGGTGAAGCTCGTGCCGGCGAGCGAGGGCGGGTTGATGCCGTAGAAGCCGGCCTGTCCCTTGAAGACGTCGGTCCATTCCGTGGCGATCTTCTCGACGACGATGCCGAAGCCAATCGTCACCATGGCGAGGCTCGGCCCCGAGACGCGCACTGACGGCATCGCGATGACCAGGCCGAAGACTGCGCCGAAGCCGCAGGCCAGCACCAGCGAGAGCCAGGGGCTCAGCCCCCATTCGATATTGGCGATCGCCGCCGTATAGGCGCCGACCGCGAAGAGCCCGGCATGGCCGAGCGACTTCTGGCCGGCATAGCCGACGAGCACGTTGAGTCCGGCGGCGGCGAGATAGTTGACCCCGATCGTGAACAGGATCTGCAGGTAGAAATCGTTGAAGCCGAGATAGGGCACAAGCGCGAACGCTGCGACCAGCACCGCCACCCCAATGGCGTGGGCGAGCGCGGGCATCAGATCTTCTCCACGCTGCGCGCGCCCATCAGCCCGCTCGGCCGGACCACCAGCACGATGATGATCAGCAGGAAGATGGTGATCTCGCGCATTTCGGCGCGCCAGAGCCCGACCAGCGCCTCGACCACCCCAAGCAGGAAGCCGCCGAGCATGCAGCCGCGCGGGCTGGTCAAGCCGCCGACAATCGCGGCCGAGAACGCCTTCAATGCGACGCCGAGCCCGATGAAGACCGAGGCCGTGGTGATCGGCGCGATCAGGATGCCTGCGAGCCCTGCCAATGCAGACGAGATCACGAAGGCAGCGATCACGATCGACTCGACATTGATACCGACGATCGCCGCCGCTTGCGGGTTGAAGGCAACGGCCCGCAGCGCCTTGCCGAAGCGTGTCTTGCGCAGGACGATGTCGAGCCCGACCATGACCGCGACCGCGACGACCGCGATCAGCACCTCCTGCGGCCGGATGCCGGCGCCGGCGATGCGCCAGACATCGCTGCCGAGCGGCGAGGGCACCGCGATCGAGGCCGGGCCCCAGATCGCCAGTGCGGTGTTCTGCATGATGATGCCGAAGCCGATCGTGCTCAGCACCCAGTTCAGTCCACCAGCACCAACGAACGGCTTGATCGCGCAATAGTAGAGCGCGATGCCGATAGCGCCGACCACGACGACGCTGGCGACCGTCGCCAGCGCATAGGCCGTCATCGTCATCTCGGCTTGGGTGAGGTTCCCGAAATGCGGCTTGCCCGCCGCCAGCAGCAAGAGCGAGACGCCGACCAGACTGCCCGGCACGAGGAAGGCGCCCTGGCCGAAATTGAAGGTCTTGGTCGTGGCGTAGGTGATGTTGAAGCCGAGCGCGATCAATCCGTAGATCGCGCCCAGCGCCAGACCGCTGGCCAGAGCCTGAAGGAATGCCGTCATCGTCTCTCCGCGGGCCTGCTGTATCGACGCCGAACCCCGTGATCTGACATCGCGTCGTCATCCCGGGTGAGTGCAGCTCGACCCGGGATCCATGCCGGAACAGTTCAGGCACGGATCCCGGCTCTGCGCTACGCTCCGGCCGGGATGACCAGTCTGCTTCTTTCGCTGGTCTTCAGCGCTTCAGATCGGTCGCCGTCAGCCCCTTGACCACCGGGTCGTCGAGCTTGACCACGCGCCCATCCTTCCACTGCGCGAGATGGAAGTCGGCGACGCCGAGCGCCTCGTGCTGCTCCTTGCTGAAGGGCTTCTCGTACTTCTTGATGATGCCCTGCACCGCGCCGAGGTTCTCGAGCGCCTGCTGCAGCTTCGGGCCGTCCGTGCCATCGGCCTGCTTGATCGCGGCGGCGATCAGCATCACCGCGTCATAGCCCTGCGCCGCCGAGACGAAGGCCGGCATGTTCGGGTGCTTGGCGACGAGGCGCTTGTGAAGTGCCGCGGCGCGGTCGCTGGCGTCCTCGGTGGTCGACGCCGCGAAGATCGTCTTCTCGGCGAGCTTGGGCCCGGCGATGTTGACCAGCGGCGTGTTGATCGAGCCCCAGGTCGAGAGCAGGCCGGGATAGTAGTCCATCTTCTCCATGCTCTTCAGCACCTGCGCGGTCGCATCCGCCAGCGAGCCGGTGATGATCATGTCGGCGCCGGCCGCCTTCAGCTTGGCGAGCTGCGAGGTCATGTCGGTGTCCTTCGGCCCGAACTTCTCGATGCCGACCGGCTTGATGCCGTGCAGGGTCAGGATCTCCAGCAGGTCCTTGGTCGCGGCCTGGCCGTAACCCGTGGTGTCGGCGATGATCGCGACGTTCTTGGTCTTCGAGGCCTTGACCGCGTAGGCGGCGAGCAAAGCAAGCTGCTCGCGATCGACCATGGAGACACGGAAGATGTAGTTCTGCGGCTCCTTGGCGTAGCGGGCGGTGATGTCGGTCGCGGTCGCGACATGCGAGATCACCGGCACCTTCTTCTGCTGCGGGATATGCAGCCAGGCGAGCGCGTTGCCGGAATTGGTCGGGCCGACCACGGCGGCGACCTTCTCGTTGTCGATCAGCTCGTTCATGTTCTGGATCGACTTCGGCGGCGCACCGGCATCGTCGCGGACCACGCCGACGAGCTTGCGGCCGAGGACGCCGCCCTGCGCGTTGAGATCCTCGATCGCCGCCTGAAAGCCGTAGAGGCCGGAGAGGCCGAGTTCGGCTGCGCCGGAAGCGGACTGGTCGGCATTGTAGCCGATCTTGATCTCGTTCTGCGCGAGAGCCGGTAGCGATAGCGCCATGCCGGTCGAGACCAGCAGGGCACTGAGCGTGCGGCGGGTGATGCGATTGTCCATGAACGTTCCTCCGGTTGTCGTCCGCTTGATGCGGTTCTGTGGTGGTGTTGAAAAGGGGGCAGGGTCAGACTTTGCGTCGCTCGGCGATGAGTTCGCGCGCCCGGTCGACGCGGACATCGTGGGTGCGGGCGAGCTCGGCGGCAATCGCCTCGACCTCGGCGCCCTCGGCCCCGGCGACGATGGCGATGTTGCGGGCATGCAGCGCCATATGGCCGCGCTGGATGCCCTCGGTCGCCAGCGCCCGCAGCGCCGCCATGTTCTGGGCGAGCCCGACCGCGACGGTGACCTCGGCCAGCTCTTGCGCCGTCTGGACCCCGAGCAGGCGCAGCGACCATTGCGCCAGCGGATGCGTCTTGGTGGCGCCGCCGACCAGGCCGAGCGCCATGGGCAGCTCGATCGAGCCGACGAGATTGCCGTCGCGATCCTCTTCCCAGGTCGTCAGCGACGTGTAGCGGCCGCTGCGGGCGGCATAGGCATGGGCACCGGCCTCGATGGCGCGCCAGTCATTGCCGGTCGCGACCACGACCGGGTCGATGCCGTTCATGATGCCTTTGTTGTGGGTGGTGGCGCGGTAGGGGTCGATCGCGGCGAAGGTGTAGGCGTCGAGCATGCCGTCGATCATGCGCCGGCCCGAGAACTCCTTGGTCGCCAGCGCCGCCTCGGGGATGGTGACGCTGGCGCGCGCCAGCCGGAGATCGGCGAGGTTCGAGAGGATGCGCAAGCGCACCGTGCCACCGGTGATGCGTTCGACGATTGGCGCGACCGTCTCGGCCATAGTGTTGACCGTGTTGGCGCCCATCGCATCGCGCACGTCGACGAGGAGATGCATCACCACGATCGGCCCGCGCGGAGTCTGCGGGAAGACATGGACCTCGATGCCCTGGCAGCCGCCGCCGAGCGAGACCAGCACCTTGTCCCTGGCGTTGGCCGCGGCGACGATCTCAGCCTGTGCCGCCAGCAGCTTATGGCGCGCCCCTTCCGGATCACCGACACCGAGGAGCTGGACCTGCGCCCGCATGATCGGCCGGTCGCTCGAGGTGCGGAAACCGCCGGAGCCGCGCGCGATCCGCGCCATATAGGAAGCGGCGGCAACGACGGAGGGCTCCTCCACCGCCATCGGGATCAGGTAGTCCTTGCCGTTGACGGTGAAATTGGTGGCGATGCCGAGCGGCAATTCGAAGGTGCCGACGACGTTCTCGATCATGCCGTTGGCGAGGGCGAGTGGCAGCGCGCCCGGCTGCGCCAGCAAGGCGCGGTCGGCATCGGAGAGCCCGGCCGCCGCGACGACCTGGGACAGCCGCTCGGCGCAGCTCAGATTGCGATAGTTCTCGATGCGCGAGTTCACCCCACGCCCGGCGGCGCTCTGCGCCTCGGCCGTCGTCATGTCGTTTCCTCCCCAGCCGGGGTTTTCATGCGCCGTGCGATAGGCGGCGGCGCTTCTTCGGTTGACAAGCTCGGACAATCGCCGGAGAGCGGCAAGGCACAATTTCCGCAATGTCCCATTCTGTGTACCAGCCAAATGACTGGTACAGATGCGAGGCTTGATGGACGAGCAGGTCGACAGCAACCGGACCGGCGCGATCGTCGCCCGGATCGGCCGGATGATCGACGAGGGGCTGCTCCAGCCGGGGCGGCGCATGGCCTCGCTGCGGTTGGCGGCCGGCGAATACGGTGTCTCCAAGAACACCATGGTCGAGGTCTATGACCGGCTCGTCGCCGGCGGCCGCCTCGAGGCCCGCCGCGGCGCCGGCTTCTATGTCCGTGCCCCGGGACAGCGGCCGAGCGAGGCGCCGCCGCCGCATATGAGCGAGGCGATCGACATCGTCTCGCTGCTGCGCGAGCAGCTCTGCCAGGTCCATCCCGTGCGCGTCGGCGACGGTCGCCCGCCGCGCTCCTGGATGGAGGATTCAGAGCTCGGGCGACATCTGCGTGTGCGCTCTGGCAAGGGCGACCTGCCGATCGAGCACGGCTATGGCGATCCGGTCGGCTATGCGCCCTTGCGCACCCAGATCGAGCTGATGCTGGCCGAGCGCTCGATCCAGGTCTCGCCGGCGCAGATTCTGCTGACCTTCGGCGCCAACCATGCCCTCGACCTGATCATCCGCCAACTGCTACAGCCCGGCGACACCGTCCTGGTCGACAGCCCGGGCTACTATCCGCTCTTCGGCAAGCTGAAGCTCGCCCGCATCGAGATCGCCGGCGTCAGGCGCCTGCCGGACGGGCCGGATCTCGACGATCTCGCGGCCCAGATCGCGCGCCACCGGCCGAAGGCGTTCTTCACCCAGTCGCTGGCCCATAATCCGACCGGCGGCTCGATCGCCCTGCCGATCGCCCATCGCCTGCTGCAGCTCGCCGCCCAGCACGATCTCACCATCGTCGAGGACGATCCTTTCGCCGACGTGATGCCCGCGAGCGCGCCGCGGCTCGCCGCACTCGACCAGCTGGAACGCGTGATCTATCTCGGCACCTTCTCCAAGACGCTCTCGGCCAGCCTGCGGATCGGCTATGTCGCGGCGAGCCCAGCGCTCGCCCGTTCGCTCGGCGACATGAAGATGCTGACCGTGGTCAATTCGTCCGGCTATCTGGAGCGGCTGGTCAGCGACCTGATCGCCAGCGGTCAGTATCGCCACCACCTCAAGCGCCTGAAGGAACGCATCGGCAAGGCGACGCGCACTGCCTTCGGCGGTCTGGAGCGCCTCGGCCTGCCGGTCTTCACACGCCAGGGCGGCGGCTACTATCTCTGGGTCGGATTGCCGCCCGGCCTGGACGACCTCGCGCTCGCGCGCCGCGCTTCCGAGCAAGGCATCTTCATCGCGCCCGGCACGGTTTTCCTGCCGGAGCGGCACCAGCCAGAAGGCGACGAAAGAGCCGCCGGCATGCGGGTCAACGTCGCCTATGCCGACGACCCAGCCTTCCTGACCTTCCTTCAGGCGGAACTGGCGAACGCGACCTAGCATACCGGTTCGGAGGCACGGCCGCTCGCGACCGGTCAGTCGAGCTCGATCATGCTCCGGAGCTCGCCCCAGTCCTCGATACGCCGCAGCAGCGGGTCGAGATGGGGAACGCGATCGCCCGCAGCGGCGAACGGAATCACGTCCCGAACCAGCGTATGGAGCTTGCTTGTGACCGCTCCAAGCGGAGTGGCCCTCCTGATATCGATGGCCTGAGCCGCGACAAGCAGCTCGATCGTCGCGATCGAGCGGCACAGGCTTGCAACCTCCGCTGTCTTTCGCGCTGCCAGTCCCGCCATGCCGGCGCGGTCGAGATTGCCGTTGGAGTGGCTCGAGCTGGCGAGTTCATGGACGACCGGTGCGGTGGCCAACCTCGCCTCCGAGGTGATCGCCTTGTGGAACTGGGCGAGGCCGTTGAAGCCCGGCAGGCCGACGCCGTCCTCCTCGATCAGGCCGACGGTCAATCCGGACCAGAACGAATCGACCAGCTTGGCGACCCGCTCGGCCGATCCCGTGACCACAGGCGCGAAGGCGAGGCGCGCGATATCGAGCGCCATCGACAGCGAAACGGTGTCGAAATTGGCGACAGAGACCAGCGAGCGGTCCTCCAGCGAGACGATCGGATTGTTCTGGCTGGAGCGGAACTCGGTCTCGACCTGGCGATAAGCAAAACCGAGGCTGTCGGCGGCCGTGCCATGCAGCAATGGCAGCGAGCGGAAGCTCAAGGGGTCCTGAAGGTGCCGCGGTCCGCCCTTGGCGAAGAGATAGCTGCCGTCGAGATAGCGCCTGATCCGGCTTCCATGTCGCTTCAGCCCGGCAAAGGGACGCGAGCGCAGAGCGGCCTCCGAGACGATCGACGGGTTTGCTGCGAAGCCCTCCATGCTCAGCGCGGCGATCAGGCTCCAGAGGTCAAGGCTGCGCTGCAGATCCGCCATGACGAGCGCCGCTGTCCCGAGCGCGAGCGCGCTGGAATTGAGCAGCGCCAGCGCCTCGCCGGCCTGCAGCTCGAGATCGCCATAGAGCGCAAGCGCGAGGTCGGTGATCGGGGCCATGTCGCTCTGGCCCATAGAACCCCAGATATGGACGTCGATCTGCCGGTCGGCATTGATGGCCTCCGCGAGCCGCTCGGCCAGCAGCGGCCGCACGCCGAGGCGCCCGCTCGCCATCGAGTTGAGCAGGACGATCATCATCGCCCTGACGGCTTCGCGCGCGGCGAGGGGACCGTGCGCGACATTGTGGGTGAGCAGGAGGCGGCGATTGAACTCGCCGATGCGCTCCGGGGCGAGCGGCACGCCGGTCTTGGCGCCGACGCTGGTGGTGACACCGTAGACCTTGTCGCCGCGCGCGACAGCTTCGTCGACGATCGTGCGGGCCGCTGCCATCCGGTCGACGGCCTCCGGCGTGACGGTGACGGGCGCCTTCTGCCTGGAGACGCGGACGATCTCGTCGATCGTCAGGTCGAAACCGGTGATGCCCACATGGCTCATGGCAGATCCATCCTGTCGCTGTGCAGCCGGCGCGCCGGCAGGCCCGGCCGATCCTGTCAGTAAGGCGAAGCCGGGGCAGGGGGCGGAGCGTCGCATCAATTTCATCATGCGAAACACTGCGTGGGCGCCCGGCCGGGTTCTGTCATTCGACTAGTTTGACGCCGTCAAACGGACGGTGCGCATGGCAATCACCTATGATCTGGTCAAGGAAGTCACCGCCAATCTCTATGATTGGTCGCTGCGCCGTATCCCCGAATCCTCGAAAGCCGAATTCCGCAAGGCGCTCGCCACGGAAACCGAGCCGCAGGCCCGCCAGACGCTCGCCTTCATGCTCGACAGCGCCGAGCGGGCCGAGACCACCGGCAAGTTCCTGTGCTCCGATGCCGGCGTGCCGAGCTACTCGATCAAGATCGGTTCCGGCGCACGGATGGAGGGCGACATCCGCCAGGCCATCGTCGACGGCTTCGCCGAGCTCACCCGGACGATCCAGCCGCCGCTCCTGCGCTTCGTCACCAACCCGCTGACCAATGAGCGCAGCTTTCACGGCAAGGACATGCCGCTGGTCTCCTGGGACCTCGTCGGGGAGGGCGACTATCTCGACATCACCTGCGCCCCCAAGGCGCTGGGCGGCGGGCGCTGGGCCGCGGTCGAGATACTGGTCAGCCCGAGCCTCGACGAGATCGAGCGCTGCATCCTCGAGATCGTGCTGCGGGCCGGCGGTCAGCATTGCCCGCCGGTGGTGATCGGCGTCGGCATCGGCGGCACCTTCGACCATGCAGCCAAGCTCTCCAAGGACGCGACCTTGCGCCCCTTCGGCGAGCGCAATCCCGAGCCGATGGTCGCCGATATGGAGGAGCGCCTGACCCGCGCGGTCAACCAGATGGGCTTCGGGCCGATGGGCGTCGGCGGCTCGACCACGACCTTCGGTGTCCATGTCGAATATGCTTCCGGCCACGGTTTCACCCCGGTCGCGGTCTCGTTCAACTGCTGGATCAACCGGCGTACGCGGGCGCGGATCTACAATTCTGGCGTGGTGGAGCGGATCGAATGACGAGCTCCTCGTTGCCATGCCTGACCCTGCCGCTGACACCCGCAGCGGCGCGCTCGCTCAAGGTCGGTGACGTCGTGCTGCTCGACGGCGACGCGGTCGCGACCGTCGGCATGCCGACGCAGAAGCGCATGGTCTCGGAACTGGAGGCCGGCCGCGAACTGCCCCTATCCCTGCGCGACGGCGCCTTCTTCCACATGGGTGTGAGCTATGAGGATAGCGAAGGCCGGCCCGGCGCGGTCCATTACATCAACCCGACGACCTCGAGCCGCTTCAACCACCTGATGCCGACGCTGATCCGGGGCCTTGGCCTGACCGCGACCGGCGGCAAGGGCGGGCTCTCGCAGGAGAGCGTCGACGCGATGGCCGAGGTCGGCTGCGTCTATTTCTCCTTCGTCGGCGGCGCCTCCGCTTTGCTGAGCGAGGGTGTCGAGGCGGTGACGGATTGCGCCTGGCGCGACCTGATCATGCAGTTCCGCCTGAACCGGCTCCGACTCGGCGGTTTCGGGCCGGTAATCGTCGCAATCGATGCCCATGGCAACTCGATCTACGAGCGCCTGATGACTTCGGCTCGCGAACGCATGCCAGAAATCATGCGCTCGCTCCGTCCCACCGACAACGAGACCATCTGATGCAAGCGATCGAGATCACCAGGCCGGGCGGCCCCGAGGTGCTGGCCTTCTGCGAGCGGCCATTGCCAGCGCTCGGCGCCAGCGACGTGCTGATCCGTGTGCGGGCGGCAGGCGTGAATCGGCCCGATATCCAGCAGCGGCGCGGCCTCTATCCGCCGCCGCCCGGCGCGACCGATCTGCCCGGCCTCGACGTCTCCGGCGTGGTCGAGGCTGTTGGTGCCGACGTCGCCTGGCCGAAGGTCGGCGATGCGGTCTGCGCGCTCGCCAATGGCGGCGGCTATGCCGAATTCTGTGCGGTGCCGGCCCTGCAATGCATGCCCTTGCCGGACGGCTTCTCCTTCACGCAGGCCGCGGCGTTGCCGGAAGTGTTCTTCACCGCCTGGAATAACGTCATCTGGCTCGGCCGTCTGGCGGAGGGCGAGACCCTGCTGGTCCAGGGCGGCACCAGCGGCGTCGGCATGGCCGCGACCCAGATCGCCAAACACTTGCGCGCAGCCCGCGTGATCGCGACTGCCGGAACTGCCGAGAAGCGCGCGGTCTGCCTGGAGATCGGCTCCGATCTTGCCGTCGACTATCGCACCGACTGGGTAGCGGAGATCGAATCTGCGATCGGCAAGGAAAAGGTCGATGTCGTCCTCGACGCACAGGCCGGTCCCTATACCGAAAAGCAGCTGCAATTGCTCGCGCCGGACGGCCGCGTCGTGCTGATCGCCAGCCATCTCGGCCAGATGGCCGAAGTCAATGTCCGCAACATCGTCCGCCGGCGGCTCACCTTGACCGGCTCGACACTGAGGCCGCGCGATGCCGCCTATAAGGGACGGATCGCCGCCAAGCTGGTGGCGCAGATCTGGCCACTTCTGGCGAGCGGGGCGATCCGCAGCCATGTCTGCGCCAGCTTCGACTGGCGCGACGTCCGGGATGCGCACGCCCTGATGGATGCGGGCGACCAGGTCGGCAAGGTCGTCCTGACCGTGCCCGAATAGGGCTCGCGGGAGCCGACGCGAATAAAGAGCGCCACCCCAACGGATTCCGGGCTAGAAAGGCGGTTCGTGCTCGCTTAGCCGGATCCGCAAAGTGTTCTCCTTCGCGCCTGTCCAGTCTGTCCTCAAGGCGCTCCGGCTGCTGACCGAGGTCAATCGCTGCAGCGTCGCGACCGTCGGCGAATTGCACCGCCGCACCGGCATTCCGAAGCCGACGATCGTGCGCCTGCTCGAGACCCTGATCGGAGCCGGCTATGTGACGCGCGACGAGCGCATGCGCGGCTATCTCGTGACGTCACAGGTGGCGCATCTGAGCTCCGGCTTCCACGGCGCGCCGATGGTGATCGAGGCGGCCCGGCCCTGGGCGACGGCGCTGACGCGCCAGATCAAATGGCCCTGCGCCGTCTGCCTGCTCGATTACGACGCCGTGGTCGTGCGCTTCTCGACGATCCCTGACAGCCCGATCTCGCCTTTTCATGCGACGCTCGGCTATCGGCTGAATCTCGGTGGCCGGGCGCTGGGGCGCGCCTATCTCGCCTTCTGTCCCGACGAGGAGCGCGACGTGCTGCGCGCCGCGATGCGTAGCTCGGCCGAGCCCGAGAACAGCAGCCTCTCGGACGAGGATGTCGAGCGGATGATCGCGCAGGCGCGCTGGCGCGGCTACACCGAGCGCGATCCTGCCGCCGAACCGCGCAATTCTGCGACGATCGCGGTGCCGATCAAGCTCGGCGAACGGGTGCTCGCGACCTTCGGCGTCACCTTCTTCCGCGCCGCGGTCGCCAACCCCGAAGACAAGGCGCGGATCATCCATCCGCTGAAAAAGGCCGCTGCGAATATCGAGGCGCAGCTCGAAGCCCTCTCGCAATCCATGGGCGTTGCGTTTCAAGGCGAGAAATAGCCGCGCTTTCCCACGGGGCTACGCGCAGCCCGTGCCTAGTGTCCGGACAACAGCGTCAAAGCAATCTTGTCCGGAGGAAACCTCAGATGATGCGGCCGATCTCACGCCGTCGTTTCATGGCGTCTATGGCAGGCGCCAGTGTGCTGGCCGTCCAGGGGCGGGCCTTCGCCGATACCTGGCCGAGCCGGCCGGTCACCATCGTCGTGCCGTTCCCGGCGGGAGCCTCGACCGACGTGGTCGCCCGCCTGCTAGCGGAGAAGCTGCGCAGCGAGCTTGGCCAAGGCTTCGTCGTCGAGAACAAGATCGGCGCCGGCGGCAATATCGCGGCGACCGGCGTCGTCCGGGCGGCGCCGGACGGCTATACGCTGTTCCTCTCGACCTCAGGGCCGCTTGCGACCAACAAGCTGCTCTACAAGAGCCTGTCCTTCGACCCGCTCGCCGATTTTGCGCCGATCGCGCTGGTAGGCGATGTCCAGGGCATCGTCGCGGTCCATCCCTCGCTGCCGGTTTCGTCCTTCGCCGAGCTCGTCGCCTACGGCAAGGCCAATCCGGGCAAGCTGACCTTCGGCAGTCCCGGCTTCGGGCTGATGGGGCATGTCACGGGCGAGTTGATCCAGCGCAAGGCCGGCTTCCAGATGGCACATGTGCCTTATCGCGGCTCGGCGCCGCTCTCGAACGACCTGCTGGCGGGCACGGTCAACGTCGCTATCGACTTCCTGCCGAGCTACATCCCGCACGTCAAAAGCGGCGGCATCCGTGCCCTTGCCGTCACCAGCGATCAGCGCGCGCCGCAAGTGCCGGAGGTACCTACCCTGGCCGAGGCCGGGCTGCCGGGGGTGAACGCGACGAGCTGGTTCGCGCTGGTCGGTCCGAAGGGGCTGCCCGACGCGATCACGGCGCGTGCCGCCGCCGTCGTTCGCGCCTATGTCGAGAGCGCCGAAGCGCGCGAGAAGCTCGCCACGATCGGCGTGCGCGCGCTCAGCGGCGATGCCGCGGCCGTGCGGGCCGCTCAGACGCAGGAAGTGGCGAAATGGGCCGATGTCGTGCGGGCTGCGGCGATCTCGCTGGATTGAATAGAAAAGTTGCCAAGCAAGCGCCTGGCCGAAGGTTCGTCCGGGCCAGGCTTTTCCTCTCCATTGGCTAGGGGTTCAAGTTGCCCGACGTGGCGAATGTCGCCATTGGGTCGGAAGCGGACCTACCGGGCAGGGCCCTCTTTTGCTGGTATCAGGTTGGGAAATTGGCGCTCTAGAGGGTGCATCACCTCGGCGAACACAACGCCCATCACATCTCCAACCGCCCTCCTGAACTGGCGGCGCAGAGCCTCGTCCTCGATCATATCTACGGTTTGCCCCAAGTTTACGAGCAGTGGATCGAGGGCAAGCGCGCCATCGTAGATCTTCCTTGCGGTCTCTTCATCCACGGGCGCAGCGCTCCTGAGCGTGGGCAGCCGACTTCTGTCTAGGCCTCATTCTCGACCATATGGATACCCCGGTCGCTGAGCCAGCCCGAGACTATCTCGATCTGAGCCGATGTGTATTCCTCGCTTGGTATAACGGCGTTGAATTCGCTGTATGTCATCTGGCCTCGGCGCTCTGCTCCCGTGACAGCCGTATGAAACTCGGGTCCAAGACCGTCGCACCATGCATGGCTTACAGGCATCTACAATCCTCCCGGCGGGTCGCCAAGCATACGACGTTGCTGGCAAAAAGGTCCGCAACGGGTCGTGAGGCGACTGTCCGCGTAGATTTCTGGCCTCTCCTATTAGGCCGCTTCCAACCCGAGCAGCTCCGCCGCATGCCCGCCGGTCAGCCGCTTGATCTCGGCCTCCGTGAACTGCAGGTCGAGCAGGTGGCCGACGACCTCGCGATAGCCCTCGATCGGGCGCGGCGAGCCGGTGAGACCGAGGTCCGAGCACAGCACGGTATTCTCGACGCCTGCGACCTCGATCACGCGCCGGAGCTCCGGCGGCTCGAACTTCTTCGATTTGCCCTCGACGAACATGCAGATCGAATGCTCCATCACCGCGCCGAGCGAGACGAGGTCGCGGATTTCCGCATCGCTGCAATTGTTGACCATGTAGGTCGGGTGGTTGACGAGGAGCTTCACGACGCCGCGCGCCTTCGCCTCCTCGAACACGGCGAAGAGCTCGGGTGTCGAGAGATGCCCGCCGGCCAGGATGATGTCGCCGGCCGCGATCAGGTCGAGGATGAGCTTGACGTCGTCGGTGAGCTTGCCGTCGGCTCCGAACGGCGTCAGCGGGATCGGATCGAGCATCTTCTGCGCGGTCTTCGGGAAGGTCTTCACCGCCCCGGAGGCGAGCACGTCGATATGGTTCTTGGCCGAGAGCGTCGGCATCCAGACGATCCTGCCGCCTAGCTTGATGGCGTGATCGACCGCATGCGGATTGAAGCCGCCGGATGCGTTGTTGAGTGCGATGCCGGAGAACAGCCTGACGCCGGTATCTGGCACGAGCTTCTCGAGCAGCATCGCGTGGGCGGTGCCGAGATAGAAATGGTCCTTGTAGACGACGGCGCGGAACTTCGCCGCGGCGGCGTCCAGCATCGCCTCGTGATGGTCGAGGATGCGCGGCATCGCGGCCGGGCCGCTATGGCAATGCAGGTCGACGGCGCCGACCAGAAGATCGGCGATCTGCCGGCTGCGCGCGTCGGCGTTCTGGGCGGTGGAGGTCATGTCGGAAGCCCTCAGGCGGTTTCGCCGGGCATCGGATAATCCGCGGCGTTGATGACCCAGCCGGGCTTCTGCGAGAAGTCGAGGCGAGGCGGCGAGAAGATGTCGATCATCTGGTTCAGCCCGGGCAGGACCGAGCGCGAGGTGTGGATCGAGGGCGGCGGGATCACGGTCAGCGACGGCGCGGCCATCAATTCGTGCTCGTCCTCGCGCCAGATTCGCATGTCGGGCGTCCACGGCCAGCGGATGTCGTGGATGTAGCCGCCGTCGATCACCAGCGAGCCCTGCTCGAAATCATCATGGTGATGCGGCGAGAGCGCGGTGACGTCGCGCAGCCCATGTCGCGGATCGAGGATGTTCACCATCAGCGTGGTGCAGCGGAAGATGCGGCCGAAACGGCCTTCGCCGGCACCGGCATCGAGGCTGTAGGCGCGGATTTTGAAGCCGCCTGATGGTTCCGGCCAAGGCGCCAGCAGCGCGACATTGGCATGGGGCTGCGCATAGGACGCGGCATTGGAGCAGGCAGCTGCGAGATCGGCGGCGACGCTGGAGAAGATCCGGATGACGCGGCCAGCGCCCTTGAGGGCGATGCGCGAGGCGCCCGGTGGCACAAAGACGATCGAGCCGCCCGCGACCTCGACCGTTTCGGCTCCGGCCGTGACGGTTGCTCCCAGCTCCTTCTCCGGCATGATCAGACAGTATTCGTCCGGCTGCGTCGCGCGCGCTAGCACGGCACCGGGTTTCACGTCGGAATAGGCGGTGATGAAATTCTGGCCGCGCGCCAGCCAGGTGCGTTCGGTCTCGTTCGCCTGCTGCGGCTCCTGCGCGTAGAAACGGGCATAGTCGGCGCCGGCATAGGCCTTGACCGGCGCGGCTTTCGCCGCTGCGGGCGACGACAGCTTCGAGCGCGGATCGCTGGAGGGATAGCTCACGGGTCCGTTTCTCCTATCGGGCGCCTGGGTTCTCGACCCGGCTTCTGGCGGTCTGCATCTGCGCCAGCGCCTCGCTCGCGGCCTTGCGCAGGAAGCCCTGGTCCGAGGACAGGATGAAGGCGCTGGCGCCGCGCTCGGCAAAGGCGGCGGATTCCTCGCCATTGTCGGTCATCACACAGACCGGCTTGCCGGCCTGCTTCGCCGCACGGAGGATCGCATCGACCGCATCGCGGACCGCGGGTGCATCGCGGGTGGGGGCGCCGAAGGCGACGGTGAGGTCACCGCGGCCGATGAAGACGGCATCCAGCCCCTCGACAGCGAGGATGGCGTCAATCTGATCGAGCGCCGATGGATCCTCGATCATGGCGATCGTCGCCACCGCCGCATCGGCCGCATCGACGAGGTCCCACATCTTGCTGCCGCCATAGCGGCCGGCACGGGTGACGCCAGAGAAGCCGCGCTTGCCGCCGCGATAGCGGCAGGCGGCGACGAGCGCCTCCGCATCCGCCACGGTCGCGACATGCGGGGCGAGGATGCCGACCGCGCCGCAATCGAGCGAGGCCTGGATCGCATCGCTCGTCAGCGTCGGGACGCGGACGACGCCGGCGATACGGGCCGCCCGTGCCGCCAGCAGCACGAGATCGGTCGTGCCACGGTCGAACGGAGCGTGCTCCTGATCGACGACGATGAAGTCGAAGCCGCTATTGCCGAGGATCTCGGTGGCGTGCGGGCTCGGCGTCTTGACGAAGCTCCCCGCCAGGAAGTCGCCACTGACGAGGCGATGGCGGAAGCTGGTGAGGGCGGGGGGCTGCATGAATACGCCATACCGATTTCGATGATCGGATGATGGCACTGCCGCTTCCGGATATGCCCGGAAGTCGTCGCGTTTCACATCTCGAAATCAGTGGAAGCGCGCCTGCCCCTGCGGCAGAAAGCCATCAGGATCATCATCATGGGGTTTGACGAGGAAACGTCGGATACGAACCTCCCAAGAAAGGGCCATCCGAATGATGACACGCCTGTTGATGACCGCCGGCCTCGCGGCCGCCTGCGCCATGCCCGCCTCCGCCGGTACCCTGGAAACCGTCAGGAACCGTGGCGAGATGATCTGCGGCGTCAGCCCGGGCGTCGCCGGCTTCTCGGTGCCCGATGAGGCCGGGCGCTGGGGCGGCTTCGACGTCGACATCTGCCGGGCCGTGGCCGCCGCCGTCTTCGCCGATGCCAACAAGGTCCGCTATACCCCGCTCAGCCCGAAGGACCGCTTCGTCAGCCTGCAGAGCGGCGAGATCGACCTTCTCTCCCGCCAGGCGACCTGGACGCTGTCGCGCGATACTCAGATGGGTCTGCGCTATGTCGGCGTCGGTTATTATGACGGCCAGGGTTTCATGGTCCGCAAGGCGCTCAACATCAAATCGGCGAAGGAGCTCAACGGCGCCTCCGTCTGCGTGCCGACGGGCACGACCACCGAGCTCAACATCGCCGACTATTTCCGTGGCAACGGCATGAAGTACGAAGGCGTCGCCTTCGAGGCCGGCGACCAGACCGCCAAGGCCTTCGAATCCGGCCGCTGCGACGTCTTCAGCAACGACGTTTCGGCGCTCTCGGCCTATCGGCTGAAGCTGGTCAACCCGACGGAATATGTGATCCTGCCTGAGCTGATCTCGAAGGAGCCGCTCGGCCCGGTCGTGCGCCAGGGCGATGAGACCTGGACCAGCATCGTGCGCTGGTCGCTCTATGCCATGCTCGTCGCCGAGGAGCTCGGCGTCACCGCGAGCAATGCCGACGAGATGAAGCGCACCGGCTCTCCGGAAGTGCAGCGCCTGCTCGGCGGTTCGGGGAATCTCGGCGAATCGATGGGGCTGAAGCCGGATTGGGCTCTGCAGATCGTCAAGCAGGTCGGCAACTACGGCGAGGTCTTCGAGCGCAATGTCGGCTCGGGCTCGAAGCTCGGCATCGCGCGCGGCCTCAACAAGCTCTGGACCGAAGGCGGCCTGCAATACGCGCCGCCGGTGCGCTGATGACGACGTCCGGCCGCTATCCCGCCGAGGCGCTGCGAGCCTTCGCGGCCGCCTTGCTCGAGGCGGCCGGAGCGCCGCCCGACAATGCCGCACTCGTGGCCGAGGCCCTCGTCGATGCCGATATCGAGGGCCTGGCCTCGCATGGCCTGCTGCAATTGCCGATGTATCTGGAGCGGATCGAGCGGAAATCCGTCGATCCGGCAGCCAGCGGCGAGATCGTCCTCGACACGGGTGCGCGCCTGACGATGGATGCCCGGAACGGGCTCGGCCATGTCATTGCCGAGCGGGCCTGCGACATCGCGATCGCCCGCGGCGCCGAGCACGGCGTCGCGATCGTGGCCGTCCGCAACGCTTTCCATTTCGGCGCGGCGGGGCGCTTTGCCCGCAAGATCGCGCTCGCCGGCCAGATCGGCATCGTCATGGCCAATACGCGCCCGATTCTGCCGGCGCCCGGCGGCGCCGAGTCGGTCGTCGGCAACAACCCGCTGGCGATCGCCGTCCCGACCGGCGCCGAGCCCATCGTCCTCGACCTCGCCATGAGCGCCGGTGCGATGGGCAAGGTCAGGCTGGCGGCGAGCAAGGGCGAGCCCATTCCCGAAGGCTGGGCCCAGACGGCCGAAGGGCTGCCGACCCGCGACGCGGCCGAGGCGATCAAGGGCGTGCTCCTGCCGGCGGCGGGAGCAAAGGGCTTCGGCCTTGCCGTGATGATCGATCTTCTCGCCGGCGGCCTCTCGGGCGGCGGCATCGGCAGCGAGGTGCAGCCGCTCTACGGCGATCTCTCCAGGCCTTATGGCAGCGCCAACCTGTTCATGGCGATCGAGATCGAGGGCATGCGGCCGCTCGCCGAGTTTGAGACCGCTGCAGCGACGTTCACGGACCGCATCAGGCAGTCGAGGCCGGTCCCCGGCGCGGCTCCCATCCGCCTGCCCGGCGACCGCGCGGCAGAGGCGCGAAGCCGTTTCGACGGACTGTGCCCTCTCGCAGAGCCAACATTGGCCGCGCTTCGGAGCAGCGCCGGCCGCCTCGGCATTGCGATCCCGCTCGCCCTCGCCGAATGACGCGGGCCGATCAGGGCACGATGCGAATTGAATGGAACACGCGCTTCGGTCGGCCGACCGGCCGGAAGGTCCCCCATCGGGCCGTGAGCGAAGCGAACTGGCGTGAGATAAAAGAACTGGCGGAAGGGGTGGGATTCGAACCCACGGTGGGCTTGCACCCACGGCGGTTTTCAAGACCGCTGCCTTAAACCACTCGGCCACCCTTCCGGTGGCCTGTCATTGCCGTCCCCGGTCGATTTTTGCAAGCCGCAGCTGGATCGATTGCAGCCGTCTTGATCAGAATTCGAAAAAATATCTATGATTTCAATAGTTTGAGCTTCTCGATTTCTTCAGCTGCGGCCTGTTTCGGCAAGCGAGATCAAGCGTGGCGCAGCTGTCACGCTCCCCTGAAAAATGGCGCTGGGAAGGTGGCGGATTGACAGTTGCCGCATTTCCGACACCTTTATGCCCGCCCAAAGGCCGGGCTGGGCTCCGTTAACGGTGGCGCGTACGCGCTTCCGCCGCTTAACGCTCCCTTAATAGAACTGATCGAAAACTGCGACCTTGCCACGATGGTGGCTTGGCTGTCGCTGCGTTTTCGACGCGACGAACGGGACTGCGGCATGATGCGAGGCACGAGCGCACCGGCGGTGATCACCTCTGTGGCCGATTCCGGCGACGCCCCGCGCGCTTCTTCCTCCCTCGCTACGGCGACCCGCCTCGGCTGCGTCGCGCTCGCCGGCATTTTCCTGGCGAACTGCGCCAACGACCAGGTCGCCCGCCGCGGCAAATCGAAAGAGATCGGCGCCTTCCCGTCTTCGAAATACGGCCCCGCCAGTGCACGCGTGGTGGAGGAGGGGCAGCCGGTGCCGAAAGGTGGCGGCCGCGAGCTGATCGGCCGCAGCTACACCGTCGCCGGCAAGCGCTACACGCCCTATGAGAAGCCGGTCGGCTTCACCGCAGTTGGTACCGCCTCCTGGTATGGCGAGGCTTTCCACGGCCGCCGCACTGCCAACGGCGAAGTCTATGATCGCATGAGCATCAGCGCCGCACATCCAACCATGCCGCTGCCGGCCTATGCCCGCGTCACCAACGTCACCAACAGCCGCTCGATCATCGTGCGCGTCAACGATCGCGGCCCGTTCCATGGCGGCCGCGTCATGGACGTCTCGCAGAAGACCGCCGATGCGCTCGCCTTCCGCCATCTCGGCACGGCACGCGTCAAGATCGAGTATCTCGGCCAGGCCTCGCTCGGCGGCTCGGACGACCAGATGCTGCTCGCCTCTTTGCGCACCGATGGCTCGCCGGCCTCGATCCCGGGCCAGAGCAGCCGCACCATGATCGCGAGCGCCGCGCAGCAGGTCGATCTCGGCCACTCCACCGGACCGGACCTCGACGACGAACCCGCAAGGCCGGCTCCCGCGCCTGTCCGGGCCGAGCCGGCTCCCGTCATGTCTCAACCGGTCGTGCAGGCCTACGCCCCCGAGCAGCCGCGCACGATCGCAGCGCAGAGCCCGATCATCGCCAGCACCGCATCGGCGGATGGCGTGCCGATGCGTGGTGTCCGCCTGCCGCCCTCCCGGCCTTTCGACCTCGACACCATCGCCAATGCCGGCAAGCCGGTCCCAGTGCTGCGTCCGGTTCCGGTGCTGCGTCCGTCGACCGTGAGCGCGCCGCTGCCGGTGCCGCGCACCAGCGTCGCGAGCATGTACGCGGCCCCCGAGAAGACGCAGGGTGCCCGCCTGGCCAAGGGACATCCGCTTTCCGGCGGCCTGAAGCTGCAGTCGCAGCAGCCGCTAGCCCGGAATTGATCCTGCTCCGGGCTTGACCGCCCGGCGCCGCGCATCATCTGATCTCGATATGACGCAAGGTCGATCAGGGATGGCGCGTGGCTCTTTTCCGTGGGTTCTGCGCGGAATTCTCGCTTTGCTCGCCATGCTGCTCGCATTCGCGCCGGGTTTCGCCCGCGGGCAGGCGTTTCAGTCGGCTGCTCCCTATGCGCTCTTGCTCGATTCTGCGAGCGGCGCCGTGCTCTACGAGAAGGCCGCCGACGAGCTGATGGTGCCCGCGAGCATGGCCAAGCTCGCCA
Source organism: Allobosea sp. LjRoot90 (assembly GCF_964254315.1). Taxonomy (NCBI): domain Bacteria; kingdom Pseudomonadati; phylum Pseudomonadota; class Alphaproteobacteria; order Hyphomicrobiales; family Alloboseaceae; genus Allobosea; species Allobosea sp. LjRoot90. The sequence continues at coordinate 788,392 of NZ_CAXUTF020000001.1, read as the reverse complement.
CCGTCTTGGTCGCCTTCCAAGAGATCGCCGCCGGCAAGATGACACTGGAGACCGAGATTTCGATCTCGGAGAACGCCTGGCGCAAGGGCGGCGGCGTCTCCGGCGGCTCGACCATGTTCGCCCTCGTCAATAGCCGGGTGAAGCTTGGCGACATCCTGCAGGGCCTGATCGTGCAGTCGGGCAACGACGCCGCGATCGCGCTGGCCGAGGCTGTGGCCGGCGACGAGGCCAGCTTCGCCAGGGTGATGACCGAGCGGGTCCACGCGCTCGGCCTGCCGAAGTCGCAGTTCCGCAACGCGACCGGCATGGCCGATCCTCAGCAGAAAGTGACGGCCCGCGAGCTCGCCTTCCTGTCCGATCACATCATCAAGACTTATCCGGAACTCTACAGGATCTTCGGCCAGCGCGACTTCACCTGGAACAAGATCAAGCAGAGCAACCGCAATCCGCTGCTCGCCATGGATATCGGCGCCGATGGGCTCAAGACCGGCAATATCGACGAGACCGGCTACGGTCTCGTCGGCTCGGCGGTACAGAAGGGCCAGCGGCTGATCGTCGTCGTCAACGGGCTGAAGAATGCGCGTGACCGCGCCAGCGAGGCCCGCAAGCTGCTCGAATGGGGCTTCCGCTCCTTCGAACAGAAGCAGGTCTTCGCCGAGGGCGAGACTGTCGGCGAGGCCAGCGTCTTCGGTGGCGAAAAGGGCCGCGTCGCTCTCAGGGCCAAGGGCCCGGTCAACCTGCTGGTGCCGCGCGGCAGCAGCGAACGCCTCGCCGCCCGCATCGTCTATCGCGGTCCCCTGCAGGCGCCGGTGGCGGAAGGGGCCGAGGTCGCGCGCCTGCTGGTCACGCGCGGCGAGATCAAGACGCTCGAGATCCCGCTCTATGCCGCCGAGACCGTGCCGGTCGGCAGCCTGCAGCGGCGTGCCCTCGACGCGCTGATGGAGGCTGCGACCGGCTGGGTCCGCAAGGCCTTCAAGCGGAGCTGAGCGTGGCCAAGACCAGGACAAGGGCGAAAGCGCGGCCCGCTGGGCATTTCATCACGCTCGAAGGCGGGGAGGGGGCCGGCAAGTCGACCCTCGCCAAGGCGCTCGCGGCGCGGCTCGAGGTGCTGGGCCTTACCGTAGAACTGACGCGCGAGCCCGGCGGCTCGCCCAAGGCCGAGCGCATCCGCGAAGCCCTGCTCGCCGGCAAGATCAAGCCCTATGGCGCCTTCGCCGAGGCGTTGATGTTCCAGGCCGCCCGCATCGACCATGTCGACAGCCGGATCAAGCCGGCTTTGGCGCGCGGCGCCTGGGTGATCTGCGACCGCTTCATCGATTCGACCCGCGTCTATCAGGGCACGCTCGGCGAGATCGACAGGGACAAGCTCGCCGCGCTGGAAGCTGTCGCCATCGCCGGGCTGATGCCGGAGCTGACCTTCATCCTCGACCTTGCGCCCGAGACCGGCCTGGCCCGCGCCGCTCGCCGCCGCAAGCCAGGCGAGGCCACGGATCGTTTCGAGAGCGAAACGATCGCTTTCCACCGCCGCCTGCGCCAGGGCTTTCTCGACATCGCCGCGGCGGAACCGCAGCGCTGCATCGTGCTCGATGCCAGCCTCACGCCGGAGGTATTGGCGGATACGGCGTGGGAGGCGCTTTCCAGCCGGCTGCCCTTGCCGCAGATTGCGCCGGCATGATCGAATCGAGCAACGACCCCGACCGCCTGCCGAACGCGCCGCATCCGCGCGAGACGCTGGCGCTTATCGGCCACCATAGCCAGGAAGAGGCCTTCCTGACGGCGCTGCGCTCCGGCCGCATGCACCATGCCTGGCTGCTCGGCGGCCCGGAAGGCATCGGCAAGGCGAGCTTCGCCTATCGCGCCGCCCGCTTCATGCTCGGCGAAGGCGATCCCGTGCGTCGCGCGGAAGCTGGCCGTGACCTCGCCATGCCGGAAACGGACAGCGCCACCCGTAAGATCGCGGCGCAGTCCCATCCGGACCTGCACCTCCTGCGCCGCATCGCCAAGCCCGACGGCAAGAGCTTCACCAGCAACATTCCGGTCGATCTGGTGCGCCGGATCATCGACCGCTTCGGCTCCAGCGCGGGCGAGGGCGGTTGGCGTGTGGCGATCGTCGATTCGGCCGAGGACCTCGACCGTCCCGGCGCCAATGCCCTGCTGAAGCTGCTCGAGGAGCCGCCGCCGCGCTGCCTCTTCCTGATCGTCGCCCATGCACCCGGCCGCGTGCTGCCGACGATCCGCTCGCGCTGCCGGCTGCTCGCCTTCGAGCCGCTGGGTGAAGGCGATGTCGCGCAGGCGGGAGCGATCGCGCTGGAGCGGATGCGCCTACCCTATGACGCCTCCGCCCTCGGGCGCGCCGCATCCTTGTCCGAGGGCTCGGTGAAGCGGGCGCTGACCTATGTCGACCCGGAGACGCTGGCGCTGGTCGAGGCGGTGAGGGCGCGGCTCGACGCATTGCCCGCGATCGACCTCACGGCGCTGCTGGCGCTCGGCGAGGATGTCGCGGGCAGGGCGGGCGAGGCCGATTTCGCCGTCATGATCGAGACCGTGCAGGGCTGGCTCGGCGCCCATCTGCATGCGCATGCCGCTGCCGGCCCGGCCCGGCTTGCGCCACTTGCGGAGGTGTGGGAGAGACTTGCACGCGCCGCGAACGAGGTCGAAACCTATAATCTCGATCGCCGCCCCCTCGTCATGTCGCTGTTTCACGATCTGTCGGAGGCGGTTTCCCGCTCGCGCGCGGCCTGAAACCAGTTGATACCGGACAGACCATGGCCTCGGCCCCGAAGTTCTACCTGACGACCGCGATCCACTACACCAACGGCCCGCCGCATATCGGCCACGCCTATGAGATGGTGGCAGCGGATGCGATTGCCCGCTTCAAGCGCCTCGACGGCTACGACGTCTTCGCCATGACCGGCACCGACGAGCACGGCCAGAAGGTGCAGCGCACCGCTGCGCAGAACGGGGTCTCGCCGAAGGACTTCGTCGACGGCATCGCCACGCGCTTCGAGGAGATGGAGCAGCGGCTCGGCTGTTCCTTCGACCGCTTCATCCGCACCACCGATGCCGACCACCTGCCGTCGACGCAGGAACTCTGGCGCCGGATGGAGGCCAATGGCGACATCTATCTCGCCAAATATTCCGGCTGGTACTCGGTCCGGGACGAGGCCTTCTATGGCGAGGAAGAGACGACCCTTCAGCCCGATGGCACGCGCCTCGGCGGGCAGGGCACGCCGGTCGAATGGGTCGAAGAGGAGAGCTATTTCTTCCGCCTCAAATCCTATCAGGACAAGCTGCTCGCGCTCTATCGCGACGTGCCGGACTTCGTCTCGCCGGAGACGCGCCGCAACGAGATCGTCTCCTTCGTCCAGGGTGGGCTCGAGGATCTCTCGATCAGCCGCACCACCTTCGACTGGGGCCTGCCGGTACCGGGCGATCCGAAGCATGTGATGTATGTCTGGGTCGACGCGCTCAACAACTACGTCACCGGCTGCGGCTTTCCGAATGAGAATGATCCGCGCTGGCATTACTGGCCGGCCGATGTCCACATCATCGGCAAGGACATCGTGCGCTTCCACACGGTCTACTGGCCGGCCTTCCTGATGTCGGCGGGGCTGCCGCTGCCGAAGCGCGTCTTCGGCCACGGATTCTTGCTCTCCAAGGGCGAGAAGATGTCGAAATCGCTCGGCAATGTCGTCGACCCGTTCGGGCTCGCGGACATCTACGGCGTCGACCAGCTGCGCTATTTCTTCCTGCGCGAGGTCTCCTTCGGCCAGGACGGCAACTACAGCCATGACGCGATCGTCGGGCGCATCAACGCCGATCTCGCCAACGACCTCGGCAATCTGGCGCAGCGCTCGCTGTCGATGATAGCCAAGAACTGCGAGGGCAGGGTGCCGCCGGCTGGAGCGCTGACGGAAGCCGATCGTGCCATGCTCGCGCAGGCCGACGGGCTGCTGACGAAGACGCGCGCCGCCATGCAGGATTTCGCCCTGCACGTCGTGCTGGCGGACATCTGGGCCGTGGTCGCCGAGACCAACCGCTATTTCGCCAATAACGAGCCGTGGAAGCTCTCCAAGAGCGATCCGGCCCGGCGCGATACGGTTCTCTACGTCACGATCGAGACGATCCGGCAGATTGCGGTCCTGGTCCAGCCGGTGATGCCTGAGGCCATGGCCAAGCTGCTCGATTTGCTGGCGGCTCCAGCCGAGGCGCGCGACTTTGCGGCTCTCGGCGAGGCCGGCCGCCTTGCCCCGGGCACCGCTCTGCTGGCGCCGAGCGCGGTCTTCCCGCGCTATGTCGAGCCTGAAGGCGGCGAGGCGGCCTGATGCTGATCGACACCCATTGCCATCTCGATTTCCCGGATTTCGCCGAGGATATCGGAGCCTATGTCGGCCGCGCCGAGGCGGCTGGCGTCGGCCGGATGGTGACGATCTCGACCCGCGTCGCGCGCTTTGCGACCTATGCGGCGCTGGCCGAGCGTTTCCCATCGGTCTGGTGCACGGTCGGCACGCATCCACACGGCGCCCATGAGGAACTCGACGTCACGGTCGAGCAGCTGGTCGAGCTGGCGCGCCATCCGCGCTGCGTCGCCATCGGCGAGGCCGGGCTCGACTATCACTACGACAAGAGCCCGCGCGAGGCGCAGGAGCAAGGCCTGCGCACGCACATCGCCGCGGCGCGCGAGACGCAGCTGCCGCTGGTGATCCACTCGCGCGAGGCCGACGAGGACATGGCGGCGATCCTGCGGGAGGAAATGGGGAAGGGCGCCTTCCCTGCCATCCTGCACTGCTTTACCGCTGGCGAGATGCTCGCCCGCACCGGTGTCGAACTCGGCTGCTACATCTCCTTCTCGGGCATCCTGACCTTCAAGACCTCCGAGGCGCTGCGCGCGATAGCCCGCGACATTCCGCTGGAACATCTGTTGGTCGAGACCGACGCGCCCTACCTTGCCCCGACGCCTTATCGCGGCAAGCGCAACGAACCGTCCTATGTCGTTGAAACCGCGAAGGTTCTCGCTGACGTCAAGGGCGTATCCTTCGACGAGATCGCGCGGATCACCACGGAGAACGCGAGGCGCTGCTATTGGAAGATGGATCACGCTGCGCCCGTGGCGCAGGTCGCCTGAAACCGGCCGCGCCGCATGAGCCTGACCGTCACCATCCTCGGCTGCGGCTCATCCGGCGGCGTGCCGCGGCCAGGCTCCGGCTGGGGCGCCTGCGATCCGAACAATCCCAAGAACCGACGCCGCCGCTGCTCGCTTCTGGTCGAGCGCCGCGGGCGTGACGGCACGACGAGCGTGCTGATCGACACCACTCCGGATCTGCGCGAGCAATTGCTGTCGGCCGAGATCAACCGGCTCGACGCGACGCTGTTCAGCCACGACCATGCCGACCATACCCACGGCATCGACGATCTGCGCGCGCTCGTCCTGCATATGCGCAAGCGCATCCCGGTCCATGCCGACGCGGTGACCGGGGCGACACTGCGGGAGCGCTTCGCCTATCTGTTCGAGACGCCGCCCGGCAGCCTCTATCCGCCGATCCTCGATCTTGCGCCGCTCGCGGCCGGCGAGCCGCTGGCGATCGATGGTCCCGGCGGCGCGATCGAGACGCTGCCGTTCCGGCTCGAGCACGGCCCGAATTATGATGCGCTCGGCTTCCGCTTCGGCCGGCTCGGCTACGCACCGGATGTCAGCGCCATCCCGCCGGAAACGCTGGTGGCGATGAGCGGGCTCGACGTTCTGATCCTCGACTGCCTGCGTGAGGCGCCGCATCCCAGCCACTTCAATCTGGAGCAATCGCTGGAGGCGATCGCCCAGCTGAAGCCGCGTCGCGCGATCCTGACCAACCTCCATGTCGATCTGGATTATGCCAACCTGTACAAGCGCTTGCCGGCCAACATTGAACCGGCCTTTGACGGCATGATGATCGATATCTGAGCGTCGATCACGCTCACACGGCATTATCCGGGCATCAATTTAAGTTCCATAATATGTCTTATGCGAATCGGACTTGCCTCGGTTCCCGGGCATCCTGCCCCGCCTTGTACCTGGCTGACTGATCGACCGCTTCCGCCGAAACGAACCTCCCTGAGGTCCTCACGCCAACTGCCATCGGAGTTCCCTGGTTCAGCGTTGTCCATGTCCGCGGAAGGCGCTGCGGCGCTCTGCGCGTTCGACCGCAAACGTTTCCCCGATCACGGCCCGGGCGTCGCGCGCACCGAACGGTTGGTTGCAGGCCGAACAGGTCAGCGTGAGACCTGTCGCTTGCCCGCAGCCACAGTGGACCACCTCGATCGCTGGCTGGTCATTTGCGTCGAAGCCACCCCATCTCTCTCCCCACGACTTCAGTCCGAGCAGGATAGGATAGAGAGCGAGCCCCTTCTCCGTCAGGCGGTACTCATGCCTGGCCGGGCGGTCGCTGTAACGACGCCGGCAGATCACACCATCAGCTTCCAGCCGCTTGAGGCGGCTGGAGAGAAGATGGGACGACATGCCGGTCTGGGCCTGGAACTCCTCGAAGCGTCGCGTCGCCAGGAAGAGCTCGCGCAGGATGAGCATCGTCCAGCGGTCGCCGACGACGGCGAGCGCACGCGCGATCGGGCAAACCGTGCCGCCAACCTCGGACCAGCCCATATTGACTCCCTTCAAAAATTGAAGTGACATTGCCTGCAGAGGCTTGCTCAGACAAGAGGAAGGCCCATGCACATGAAAGATGGCGAGCCCACCCGGCCCCAGCTGCGATATCTCGAGGACTTCAAGGCCGGCGATCGCATTAGCTCTGGTAGCTTCGAGGTGACCGCGGAACTGATCCGATCCTTCGCCGAGCTCTACGATCCGCAGCCGATGCACATCGACGAGGAAGCAGCCCGCCAGACGATCTTCGGCGAGCTGGTCGGCAGCGGCTGGCAGACACTGGCGATCACCATGCGACTTCTGGTCGATGCGAGGTTGCTGGGCGGTACTCCGATCGTCGGCGCCGAATTCGCAAATCTGCGCTTCCACCGCCCCATACGCCCAGGCGACAGCCTCAAGGCGACCGCCGAGGTGCTGCAGACCCGCCCGTCGCGCAGCCGCAATGATCGCGGGTTCATGGATCTGCAGGTCACCACGACGAACCAACACGACGAGACGGTTCTGACACAGGCCTGGACACTGATCGTACCGACGCGTGCCGCCGTCCATAACTGACGGCGGCTGTGCGGCCCGGGAGCCCCTGCTTTCGTCGGGTTGCCATTTCGACAGGGCGATGCGCTAAATCGTTGCAACGCTCGGCAATCGCACGAAGCGCAATCGCAAGGGCCTTGAAGAGCCCGGGAAAAATCTCAAGGGAGGTCTGTTCGATGTCGAAGTCCGGCTGGCTCGGCGCGATTGCGCTCGCCACCTTTGCTCAGCTTGTCCCGGCTGCCCCGGCGACGGCTCAATCCTGGCCGCAGAAGCCGGTCAGCTTCATCGTGCCATTCCCGGCCGGTGGCGGCACCGACGCCTTCGCCCGCCCCCTCGCCGCCCAGCTCGAACAGCAGGTAGGCCAGCGTATCCTGATCGACAATCGCGGCGGTGCCGGCGGCACGGTCGGCGCCTCGGCCGCCTCGAAGGCTGTGCCGGACGGCTACACCTTCTTCATCGGCGCCGCGCACCACGCCATCGCGCCGGCGCTCTATCCCAAGCTCGACTACAACATCCAGACCGACTTCATCCCGATCGGGGTGATCGCCCAGCCGCCGCAGGTCGTGGTCGTCCATCCGGGCAAAGTCCAGGCCAAGACGCTCGCCGAGCTGATCGACTACGCCAAGAAGAACCCCGACAAGCTGAACTACGGCTCGGCCGGCAACGGCACCACCCACCACCTCGCCGGCGAGTTGTTCAAGCTCACCACCAAGGTGAACCTGACCCATGTCCCCTATCGCGGCGCCGGTCCGCTGATGCAGGACCTCGTCGCCGGTCAGGTCGACCTCGCCTTTGACGGCCTCGGCTCATCCGCAGCGCAGATCTCCAGCGGCACGCTGCGGGCGCTCGCCGTCGCCGCGCCGAAGCGCGCCAGCGCCTTTCCGGACGTGCCGACCACCGCCGAGGCGGGCGTGCCGGGCTACGAGGTCTCGACCTGGTACGCGATGTGGGCACCGAAGAACACGCCGCCCGAGATCATCGCCAGGATGACGGCCGAACTGCAAAAGGCGCTGGCGACGCCGATGGTGACGGAAGCCTGGAAGAGAAACGGCTCGGAGATTCCGAACCTTTACGGGCCGGCCTTCGGCGACTTCGTCAAGTTGGAGGTGGCCCGCTGGGGCAAGGTCGTGGCCGAAGCCAACGTCAAGCCCGACTGAACGAACGGGCGGTCACGCGCCCTCGCCCGCGCCGTCGATCACGGTGCGGGCGATCGTCAGGCTGAAGCCGGCGCGCGCCAGCGTCGCGATATGCTTCTGGCGTTGCGCGGCCCGATCGCCGCGGCTCCATGGTCCCAGGCGCTTGCGCCGGGCAGCGACTTGCGCCGCCGCCAGCTCGACGTCCTCGTCCACGACGACCGTCTCGGCGACGAGCTCGCGCCCGACGCCCTTGGCGGCAAGCCCAGCCGCGACGGCACGCGCCGAGCGCCCCTTGCGACGTAGGCTCTGCGCCCTCGCCTCCGCGAATCGGCGGTCGTCAACGAGGCCGGAGGCGACGCAAGCACTGACGATCTCGTCCACCGCTGCCGAGAACTCCAGAGGATCGAGATCATGATGCCGGCAGCTTCGGTCGATCTTGCGCTGCAGGACGCGGCGCAATTGCGCCTCAGGCACTGAATAGCGTTCGAGATAGTAGAGCGCGGCGCGGCGCAGATAGGCCGTGTCGATCCGCCTCGGTGCCGGTCGCTCTCGAGGCGCCGCCTCCCCATCCCGTTTCCACGACACGCTAGTCGAAGCTCGGCTTGCCGCGTGCAGACTTGACCGAGGAGCGTCGCTCCTTCGAGGCCAGGCGCCGCTCCTTCGAGGCCTTGGTCGGCTTGGTCACTCTGCGCACCTTCGGCCGTACCTCGGCTTTCCGGATCAGCTCGATCAGCCGCGCCAGAGCCTCTTCGCGGTTGCGGCTCTGGCTGCGATGCTCCTGAGCTGAGATGACGATGACGCCATCCTGCGTCAGCCGGCTGCCGGCGAGCTTCATCAGGCGGATCGCGACATCATTAGGCAGCGACGCCGAGCGGCGGACATCGAACCGCAGCTCGACCGCGCTCGACACCTTGTTGACGTTCTGCCCGCCCGGACCCGAGGCGCGCACGAAGCTTTCCTCGATCTCGCTTTCGTCGATCGCAATGGACGGGGTGACTTGAATCATGGGAGGAGGCTAGCCCAACGCATGCTCCGCAAAAGTGGAAACCGGTTTTGCGGCGAGAGCATGCTTTATCCTAATTTGCGCGAATTCCGATCGTAGGGCCGGAACGGCCCTACGGAAAGCGCGCGCCGGAGAATTGCAGCGATGAAGCCTTCGCGTGACATTGCCGGCCTGATCGAAATCATGGCGGCCTTGCGCGCGCCCGGCACAGGCTGCCCCTGGGATCTCGAGCAGGACTTCGCCTCGATCGCGCCCTACACCGTCGAAGAAGCCTATGAAGTCGCCGATGCGATCGCCCGCGGCGATCTCGTCGACCTCAAGGACGAGCTCGGCGACCTCCTGCTGCAGGTCGTGTTCCACGCCCGCATGGCGCAGGAGCAGAATTCCTTCGCCTTCCCCGATGTGGTCGAGGCCATCACCACCAAGTTGATTCGCCGGCACCCACATGTCTTCGGCGAAGCCCGCGATCTGTCACCTGCCGAGGTCAAGGCGCTCTGGGGACAGATCAAGGCGCAGGAAAAGGCCGACAGGGCGCGCGCGCGGGCTGAGGCCGGACTTCGTGAACCCGCTGACGCCAAGGGCGTGCTCGCTGGCGTTCCGACCACCCTGCCCTCGCTGACCCGCGCCTGGAAGCTGCAGGCCAAGGCCTCGACTGTCGGCTTCGACTGGAACGACGCCCGGCTGGTGCTGGACAAGATTCGCGAGGAGACCGCCGAGGTCGACGAGGCGCTCGCCAGTGGCGACAAGGCTGCGATCAAGGAAGAGATCGGCGACCTGCTCTTCGTGATCGCCAATCTCGCCCGCCATGTTGATGCCGATCCCGAGGCTTGCCTGACGGCGGCCAACGCCAAGTTCGAGCGGCGCTTCGCCGGCATCGAGGCGGCGCTGGAACGTCAGGGTCGCGAGCCACAGCAAGCCTCGCTCGATGAGCTCGAGGCGCTCTGGCAGCAGGTCAAGCGCGCAGAGCGTGCGATCTCGTGACCAAATGAAAACGCCGGGCACGAGGCCCGGCGTCGATAGTCTTTTCGCTTGGTCGAGAAATCAGGGCTTCGGAGCCGGCGCAGGCGTCGCGCCCGGAAGCGGAGCAAGACCGGGGCCCGGCAGCGTGCCTGGAGCCGGCGTCGTGCCGGGCGTGGCATCGGCCGCGCCGCCGCCAAGGCGCTTGCGAAGCTCTTCCTGACGCTTGGCGAGCTCGTCCTGCAGCGCCTTCTGCTGCTCTTCCAGCACCTTCGGGTCGATCGGCGCGCCGTCGAAGCCCTTGGCGAAGTCCGAAAGCGGGATGCTGAAGGAAACCTCGCGGGCCGCCTGGTTCTGGACGCTGATGTTGAGGTTGGTGCCCTTCTTCATCGCATTGATGAAGTCGTCCTTGACCTGCGCCTCGGCGAAGCAGCCGTTCGGGAAGCAGATCGCGTAACGACCCGGGGTCGGCTGCGCGGTGTCGACGCCGAAGCGGATGCCAGGCTGCAGCAGCAGGCCGAGCGGCATCAGGAAGCGCACGATCTTGTTGGGATCGCCCTTCACGTCATAGATCGCGACCGCCAGCACCGGCTGGCCCTGATCCGAGACGAAGTCGCGCGTGGTGTAGCAGATTTCCTTGTTGGCGGCCTGGTCCTTGCCGCAGACCTTGGTCCAGGTCGTCTGGGACGGCTCGGGCTTGACCTGAACGACGGTCGGGCCGGTCTGCGCCGCCTGGCCCTGGGCCGGCTGCTGCGCCGGAGCGGGCTGCTGCGCCGGCTGGGCCGGGCGGCTCGCCGGGCGCTGCGGCTGGGCCTGCTGCGCGAACGACGCGAAGGGAGCGAAAGCGACGGCGGCGCCCAGCACGAGCGCGAGGCCGCGGACCGTGCTCTTCGCGGTGGCGCCCTGGCTCTGGGACAGGCGGGTCGAAGCTGACATCTGCGGTTCCTTGACCATGGAAACTTGTTCGGCTGCCGTATCCGGCGGCGTGCATCACCCAAGCGCTCAACCGGCGAGATGCCGGAGCCGGTGGTGGCGTGAGCACATCAAGCGCGATTGAGGCGTTTGAATGACGCCCGAACCTGCGTTTAGCGAGTTCTCTCGCGGGTTTCCAGCCCGAAGAGCGCGGAGCGACAAGTTTGATCGCATGTTATCCTGCGTCAGGGAATCAGGTTTGAGCATGCATCGACGTATCCGCGCCTCGGCGCGCCCGGCTTGGATTTTCGGGCTCGTCCTCGCGAGCCTCGCGGCGTTCGGCCTCGTGGGCGGAGCGCGCGCGACTGCGGCCGAGAACGACAACGCCATCGCCATGCACGGCGAACCTGCCCTGCCCAAGAGCTTCGACCACCTGCCCTATGCCGATCCCAAGGCGCCCAAGGGTGGGCGAATCATCTTCGGCCAGCAGGGCACCTTCGACAGCCTCAATCCGCTGGTCGTGCTCGGCGTCGCACCGGACGCCGTGCCGCGTTATGTCCAGCAGAGCCTGCTCTTCCGCTCAGCCGACGAACCGTTTACGGCCTATGGCCTGCTCGCGAGCAAGGTCGAGCTCAATTCGGAACGGACCCTGCTCGCCTTCCAGATCGATCCGCGCGCCCGCTTTTCCGACGGCAAGCCCGTCACCGCGCAGGATGTGATCTTCACCTTCGAGATGCTGAAGACCAAGGGCAAGCCGTTCCACCGCTCGAGCCTGTCGCGGGTGACCAAGGCCGAAGCGCCCTCGCCCGATCGCGTCGTCTTCGAGCTCGGCGACGGCTCCAATCGTGAACTGCCGCTGGTCATCGGCGCCATGCCGATCTTCGCCAGGCACGCCACCGACGCCGAAAAATTCGGCGACACCAGCTTCAAGCCGGCGCTGGGCTCAGGTCCTTACCTCGTCGAAGAGGTGAAGCCCGGCGAGATGCTGCGCCTGAAGCGCCGCAAGGATTTCTGGGCCGAGGAGCATCCCCTCACCCGCGGGCTCTTCAACGCCGAGGAGATCCGGTACGATTTCTACCGCGACTCCAACGCACTGTTCGAAGCTTTCAAGGCAGGGCTTTATGATGTTCGCCTCGAAAGCGACCCGACGCGCTGGATGACCGGCTACGATGTTCCGGCGGTGCGTGACGGCCGGATCATACGCGATACGCTGCGCTTCCAGACGCCGAAGGGCATGACCGGCCTGGTCTTCAACACGCGCCGGGCGCAATTCGCCGACATCCGCGTCCGCGAGGCGCTGGCCATGCTGTTCGACTTCGAATGGGCCAACCGCAACCTCTTTCACGGTGTTTATCGGCGTGCCGGCAGCTTCTTCGCCGATAGCGAGCTCTCGGCGCTCGGCGTACCGGCCGATGAGCACGAGAAGGCGTTCCTCGCCGCTTTCCCGGGCGCCATACGCGACGACATCCTTGCCGGGACCTGGGCTCCGACCGCAACCGACGGCTCCGGCCGCGACCGGGATCAGGCCCGCCGCGCGCTCGACCTGCTGGAGGCCGCCGGCTACCGGCTGAGCGATGGGCAATTGCGTCAGGGTGAGAAGGGCGAACCCTTCAGCTTCGAGATCACCGTGACCAACCGGCCGCAGGAGCGGCTGGCGCTCAACTACGCGACATCGCTCGGTCGGCTAGGCATCGCCGTCTCGGTCCGGCTGATCGACGATGTCCAATACTGGCGCCGGCTTTCGACCTTCGATTTCGACATGATCCAGTGGACCTGGCCGGCCTCGGCCTCGCCCGGCAACGAGCAGGTCGGCCGCTGGGGCTCGGTCAATGCCGAGCGCAAGGGCGCGCTGAACTATGCCGGCGTGCGCTCACCGGCCATCGACGCGACATTGCAGGCGCTGCTGGCGGCGCGCTCGCGCGAAGGTTTCGTCGCGGCCGTGCGTACACTCGACCGGCTGCTGCTCTCCGGCTTCTACGCAGTGCCGCTCTACTATCTGCCGGAGACCTGGCTGGCGCGCTCACGCGAGATCACCCTGCCCCAGCGGCGACCGACCTTTTTCTTCTCCACCGAGACCCTGGCGCGGCTGCCTGCCCCGCCGGCTCCCGCCAACTAGGCCGGCCGATGCGGATGGGCTCTGACGAAATCTCCATCGGCGCGCTGGTCGAGGGGCTCGATTTCGACAGCCTGCTCAAGGCGCTCGCCGCCCGCCGCGGCTATGAGCCGGCCTTTCGCGATCCGCCGGGCCGGCGCGACTGGAGCGATTTTGCGCCGAACGCCTTCGGTTTCGCCGAGCTCGACAGCCGCGTCGACCGGCTCGCCAATCTGCTGCTGCTGGCCAGGCCCCAGCCTGGCGCCTGCGTTGCGATCCTGGCGCCGCTTGGTCCAGAGGCATTGATCTCGATTCTCGCGAGCCTGCGGGCGGGCCTGTCTCCGATGGTCCTGCCGGCCCATGCCAAGGAGGCGGAACTGCTTCCCATCATCGAGCGCTCCGGCGCGGTGATGGCGCTCGGCGTGCCCAGGATCGGCGACCTGCAGCCCCTGCACCTGCTGCGGGACGTCGCCGCACGCTCCTTCGGCATGCGCTTTATCGGCGGTTTCGGGACCCGTGTACCGGATGGCGTCGCGGCCCTCGATCCGCTGCTCGGCCATGGCGCCACGCCGACGACGCTGGCGCCGGCTGCCGTCCGCGCGCCCATCCGTGTGATCGACGGCCATAGCCTCGCCGGCCCTTTCGCCGTCAGCGAGAAGGAGGTGCTGGTCAAGGCGCTCGAAATCTCACGCGTGCTGAAACCACTAACCTCGTCGCGGCTGATCACCACCCTGGTCGGGGGCGACCTCGCCGCGCTCGCGACCGGTCCCGGAATCGCGCTCCTGACCGGCGTCGAGCTGCTGCCGCTCGGTCTGTTCGTGCTCGACGACCTGCGCGCCTGCCTGGAAGGCGGACGCCCGGTCCATCTCGTCATTCCCGCGGCGATGGAGCCCGCCCTGGCGCGCTCGAAGCTCGGCGGCCACAAGGCGCTGGCCAGCCTCGTCGTCACCCGCCGCGCCGGTGAGGGGGATGGGCTGCCGCAGCTCGACCGGCCTGATCTCGCCATCGTCGATGTCGTGACCGATACGGCGACCAATGTCTCGGTCCAGCGGCGCAATCCAGGCTGAACCTAACCGTCATGCTCGGGCTTGACCCGAGCATCTCAGACCGGATGAGGCGCCCACAGCGCTTTCTCGTCATGAGATTCTCGGGTCTGCGCTACGCTTCGCCCGAGAATGACGGCCGAGACCTACGCCGCCTTCTTCCGCTCGGCGATGCGCGCGAGATCGTTGAGCAGCCGGCGGGTACCCGTCAGCCGCTGCTCGGCCGTCTCCAAATCGTCGATGAAGACGACGCGCATGTCGGGGCGGACCTTGGCCAGCGTGCCGATCTTCGCGACATAGGAGACGAGCCCCTCCGGATTGGCGAATTCGTTGTCGCGGAAGGCGACGATGATGCCCTTGGGCCCGGCCTCGACCTTCTCGACATTGGCGCGCTTGCACAAAGCCTTGATCGCGACGATCTCCAGGAGCTGCTTCACCTCCTCCGGCAACGGGCCGAAGCGGTCGACCAGCTCGGCACCGAAGGATTGCAGCTCGCCATCGTCGTCCATGGTCGAGAGCCGCTTGTAGAGCGTCAGCCGCAGCGTCAGATCGCCGATATAGTGCTCGGGGATCATCACCGGCGCGCCGATCTGGATGGTCGGCGACCACTGTGCGTCGCTTTCGATCTCGATGCCGGCCTTGAGTGCCGCCACCGCCTCTTCCAGCATCTGCTGGTAGAGCTCGTAGCCGACCTCCTTGATATGGCCGGACTGCTCGTCGCCGAGCAGGTTGCCGGCTCCTCTGATGTCGAGGTCGTGGCTGGCGAGCTGAAAGCCGGCCCCCAGCGTATCGAGCGATTGCAGCACCTTCAGGCGCTTGTCGGCCTGGTCGGTCAGCTTGCGGTTGGCCGGCACGGTGAAGAGCGCATAGGCGCGCACCTTCGAGCGGCCGACGCGGCCGCGCAGCTGATAGAGCTGCGCCAGGCCGAACATGTCGGCGCGGTGCACGATCAGCGTGTTCGCGGTCGGGATGTCGAGCCCGGATTCGACGATCGTGGTCGAGAGCAGGATGTCGTACTGGCCCTCGTAAAAGGCGGTCATCACGTCTTCCAGCGTGCCTGCCGCCATCTGGCCATGGGCGATGCCGACCTTGGCCTCCGGCACCTGCTTGTCGAGGAAGTCCTTGACCTCGGCGATGTCCTCGATGCGCGGCACGACATAGAACGAGCGCCCTCCCCGATAGCGTTCGCGCAGCAACGCCTCGCGCACGATCAGCGGGTCGAAGGGCGTGACGAAGGTGCGCACCGCAAGGCGGTCGACCGGCGGCGTCGCGATGATCGAGAGCTCGCGCACCCCGGTCATGGCGAGCTGGAGCGTGCGCGGGATCGGCGTCGCGGTCAGTGTCAGCATATGGACCTCGGCGCGCATCTCCTTCAGCCGCTCCTTATGGGCAACGCCGAAATGCTGCTCCTCGTCGACGATGACGAGGCCGAGATCCTTGAAGTCGATGCCCTTGCCGAGCAGCGCATGGGTGCCGACGGTGATGTCCATGGTACCGTCGGAAATGCCCTGCTTCACCGCCTTGAGGTCTGGCGCCGACACGAAGCGCGAGGCTTGCCCGACCTTGACCGGGAGCCCGGCGAAGCGCTCGACGAAATTGCGGTAGTGCTGGCGCGCCAAGAGTGTCGTCGGCACCACGACCGCGACCTGCTTGCCGGCAAGCGCCGTTGTGAAGGCGGCGCGCAGCGCAACTTCCGTCTTGCCGAAGCCGACATCGCCGCAAACCAGCCGGTCCATCGGGCGGCCGGCCGCAAGGTCGTCGAGTACGGCGTCGATGGTGTTCTGCTGGTCCTCGGTCTCCTCATAGGGAAAGCGGGCGCAGAACTCGTCATAGAGCCCGTCCTGCGGCACGAGACGCGGTGCTTCCTTGAGGGCGCGCGCAGCGGCAATCTGGATCAGCTTGCCCGCCATTTCGCGGATGCGCTGCTTCAGCTTGGCCTTGCGCGCCTGCCAGCCGCCACCACCGAGCCGGTCGAGCACGACCTCGGTGTCCTCCGAGCCATAGCGCGACAGCAGCTCGATGTTCTCCGCCGGCAGGAACAGCTTGGCGTCGCCGGCGTAGTGGATCTCGAGGCAGTCATGCGGCGCGCCGGCGGCCGTGATCGTCTGCAGGCCGACGAAGCGGCCGATGCCATGGTCGACATGGACGACGATGTCGCCCGGCATCAGCGACGACAGCTCGTTGATGAAATCCTGCGGCCGGCGCGTCTTGCGGCGCGGCCGCACCAGCCGGTCGCCGAGGATGTCCTGCTCGCCGATGACCGCGAGCTTGCCAGCCTCGAAGCCGGTCTCGAACCCCCAGACAGCGAGCGCGGTCGTGCCGGGCTTGAGGTCGAAGGCGGCTCGCAGCGAGCCGGTCATCTGCACGCTCTTGAGACCGTGATCGGCGAGCACATGGGCGAGGCGCTCGCGCGAGCCTTCCGACCAGGCGGCGAGGATGACGCGGCGTCCGTCCGCCTCCAGCGACTTCACATGGGCGACGGCGGCATCGAAGACGCTGCCGGCATTGTCGGCACGCTCGGCCGCGAAGCTGCGGCCCTGCTTGCCGGCGAGATCGACGACTAGCTTGCCTTCGCTCTCCGGCAGCTGGAACGGCGTCAATGAGGCGACGCCGGCCTCGCCGACGATACCGCGCCAGTCGGCCGGCGAGAGATAGAGCGCCTCCGGCGGCAGCGGCTTGTAGGGTATCGAGCCTGGCGAAGGCTGGCCGAGCGCGCTCCGGCGGGCATCGTAATAGTCCTTGATCAGGCTGATGCGTTCGCCGACGGCATCCTCGGCCTGGTGGTCGAGCACGATCGGGACATCCGGCAGATAGGTGAAGAGCGTGTCGAGCTTCTCCGCCAGCAGCGGCAGCCAATGCTCAAGTCCCGCCGGGCGCCGCCCCTCGCTCACTGCCTCGTAAAGCGTGTCGTCGCGCCCTGGCGTGCCGAAGGTCGCGATATAGGACTGGCGGAAGCGACGAATGCTGTCGCTCGTCATCTGCGCTTCGGACATCGGCACGAGGTCGAGCCCACGCAATTGCCCTGTGGTGCGCTGCGTCTCCGGATCGAAGGTCCGGATCGATTCCAGCGTGTCGCCGAAGAAGTCGAGCCGGATCGGCGCCGGCATGCCCGGCGGGAAGAGGTCGACGATACCGCCGCGCACCGCGAACTCGCCGGTCTCGCGCACCGTCGAGGTCCTGAGATAGCCGTTGATGTCGAGCCAGCGTGCCAGCTCCTCGGTATCGACCATATTGCCCGGCGCGGCCGAAAAACTCTCGGAGGCGACCTTGCCGAAGGCCGGCACGCGCTGCAGCGCGGCGTTGACCGTGGTCAGCAGCAAGCGCGGCTTGTCGCCCGACTTGGTCCTGGCGAGCCGTGACAGCGTCGTCATCCGGTGCGCGACGATCGAGGGCGCAGGCGAGACGCGATCATAGGGCTGGCAGTCCCAGGCAGGGAAGCTCATCACCTCGAGATCGGGCGCGATGAATTGCAGCGCATTCTCCAGCACCTGGAGGCGCTGGCCGTCGCGGGCGACGAAGACGAGCAGCGCCGGCCCTTCCGACTTCTTGGCGCGGGCGCGCGTCAGATCGGCAAGCACGACGGCGTCGAAGCCATCGGGCACGCCGGCGAGCGTCGGCTTGTCGCCACGATTCAGCGCATCGAGGACGCGCTCGAGTTGTGGCTTGGCGATCTGGGCGGGAGGCGGAATGCTCATTGGGTAATTTTCTCAGGCGTCATTCTCGGGCTTGTCCCGAGAATCTCAGGACCAGCGGGCTCTGGTTTCCGAGATGGTCGGGTCAAGCCCGACCATGACGGCAGCTCAGACGTGGATCGGTTTGTCGTGCTGGTGAAACGCCTTCAGCCGCCGGAACACGTCGCTATCGTAGTTCTCGGGCACCTGCGCCTCGCCGGTGATCCAGCTCAGCAGGTCGCGGTCGAGCACCTCGATCAGCCGCTCGAACTCGTCGAGCTCGGCCTCGCTCAGCGTGCCGATCTGCGCATCGGCGAAGCGGCCCATGATCAGATCGGTCTCGCGCATGCCACGATGCCAGGCGCGAAACAGGATCTTGCGCCGACGCGGGTCGAGGTCGGCGCTGGTTCTCGTCGAGCCACTCATCGTTTGCCCTCGCGCAGTCCAATGCGAAACGGGCCGGCCCCGTCGCGGAGCCTGCCGTCGCGAGCTATATAGCGAGCGACCCAAGCGAAGTCAGCGGCTGAAACGCCGCGAGGCCTCGCACTCCTGACATGCCGTGAGCCCATTGCGCCCCTCCGCTCTCGATCCACTCTTCGCCCCGTCCACGACGCTCTCCGGTGTCGGGCCCAAGCTCGCCAAGGCGCTCGACAAGCTGCTGGGCGACGAAACGCATGCCGCTCGCGTCATCGACCTGCTCTTCCATCTGCCGACAGGCGCGATCGACCGGCGGCCGAGCGAGAGCATCATCGAGGCGCCGATCGGCGAGATCGCGACCTTCTCGGCAAGGGTGACCGAGCATCGCCCTGCCCCGCCGACCAAGGCCAAGGCGCCCTATCGCATCCTCGTCGAGGATGAGACCGGCGACGTGACGCTGGTCTTCTTCCACGCCGATGTCCGCCATCTCCTGCAGACCCTACCGATCGGCGCCTATCGCATCATCTCGGGCAAACTCGAGCTCTGGGACGGCATGCGCCAGATGGTGCACCCCGACCGCATCCTCGACCCGAAGCTCGCCGCGACCATGCCCTCGGTCGAGCCGGTCTACGGCCTGACCGAGGGCGTCGGCGGGCGCATCATGGCGCGCATCGCTGCCGGCGCGGCCGAGCGCTGCCCGGAACTGCCGGAATGGCAGGACGGAGCTTTCCTGGCGCGCAACGACTTCGCCTCGTTCCGCGGTGCTATCGACGCCTTGCATCACCCCGCCGACATCAAGGCCGCCACAGGCGAAACCGTCGCACGCCGGCGCATCGCCTATGACGAATTACTGGCGAGCCAGATCGCGCTCGCGCTCGTTCGTCGCCAGCAGAAGAAGGCAGCCGGTCGTGCCACTGGCGGCGACGGCGCCTTGCGCCGCGCCATCGAGACCGCCCTGCCCTTCACCCTGACCGATGGCCAGCGCAAGGCGATCGCCGACATCCATGACGACATGGAAAAGCCCGAGCGCATGCTGCGCCTGCTCCAGGGCGATGTCGGTTCGGGCAAGACCGTCGTCGCGCTGATGGCGATGGCCGCCGCCGCCGAGGCCAACAGGCAATCGGTGCTGATGGCCCCTACCGAGATTCTGGCCCGCCAGCACGCCGAGCGACTGGCCCCCTTGGCGGACAAGGCCGGACTAAAACTCGCCCTCCTGACGGGCCGTGAGAAGGGCGCCGGGCGCCGGCAGGTGCTGGAAGGGCTGGCGAATGGCGAGATCGACATCGCGGTCGGTACCCACGCCCTGTTCCAGGAAGGCGTCGCTTTCCATGACCTCGCGCTTGCCGTGGTCGACGAGCAGCATCGTTTCGGCGTGCATCAGCGCCTGCTGCTCGGCGCCAAGGGCGAGGCTGTCGACATCCTGGTGATGACGGCGACGCCGATCCCGCGCACGCTCTCGTTGACCTGGTTCGGCGACATGGACATCTCGGTCCTCGCCGAGAAGCCGGCCGGGCGCAAGCCGATCGCGACCAAGGCGATTTCCTCCGAGCGGCTCGACGAGGTGGTCGGCGCGGTCGGCCGTGCGATCAATGCCGGTGCGCAGGTCTACTGGGTCTGCCCGCTGGTGCAGGAATCCGACACGCTCGACGTCGCGGCCGCGCAACAGCGCTTCGAGGCGCTGCAGGAAGAGTTCGGCGACAAGGTCGGCTTGCTGCACGGCCAGATGCCAGGGCGCGACAAGGACGCGGCGATGGCCGCCTTTGTTGCCGGTCAGACACGTCTGCTGGTCTCGACCACGGTGATCGAGGTCGGCGTCGACGTGCCCAATGCATCAGTCATGGTGATCGAGCATGCCGAACGCTTCGGCCTCGCCCAGCTTCACCAATTGCGCGGGCGGATCGGGCGCGGCTCGGCGGCCTCGACCTGCCTCCTGCTCTACAAGGGGCCGCTCGGCCCGGTGGCGGAGGCAAGGCTGACGATCATGCGCGAGACCGAGGACGGTTTTCGCATCGCCGAGGAGGATTTGCGCCTGCGCGGCGAAGGCGAGGTGCTCGGCACCAAGCAATCCGGCTCTCCGGACTGGCGCATCGCCCGGCCGGAGATCGACGGGGACCTGCTGGCCGCAGCGCGCGACGATGCCCGCCTCCAGATCGAGCGCGACCCGCATCTGGAGACGGAACGCGGACAGGCGGTGAGGACCCTGCTCTATCTGTTCGAGCGCGACGTCGCGATCCGCCTGCTGCGGGCCGGCTGAGGCGACACTCAGCCCTGCGCCCCCGGAGTGCTCGCGGCAGCGGCAGCCGGGATGCGGGCGATCACCTTGATCTCGAAATCGAACCCCGCGAGCCAGGTCACGCCGACCGCCGTCCAGTTCGGATAGGGCGGATCGCCGATTTCCTCGGCTCGGACGGCCAGCACGGTGTCGAACTGCGCTTGCGGGTCGGTGTGAAAAGAGGTGACGTCGATCACGTCGTCGAAACTCGCGCCTGCCGCCGCCAGCACGGCGCGCAGATTGGCGAAGGCCCGCCGGACCTGATCCTCGAACACCGGTTCGGGCGTACCGTCCTCACGGCTGCCGACCTGCCCCGAGACGAAGAGGAAATCACCCGAGCGGATGGCGGCCGAGTACTGATGGAGATCGTACAGCGCGTGCCGATCGGCAGGGAAAATAGCGTCGCGTTTAGGCATCTCGTTTCCTTTCTTAAGTTTTCGAAACGCAAGCGGGCCGAAGCCACGGGGTTGCGTTCCTGCCGACAGGAGATAGAGAGCGATCACTGTTCGGATTAGCCGTTGAAATCTGTACAGGCTGATGCAAAATCACCAGCAATGGCTCGCCCGTCTCTGAACGACCTCACGGCCTTCGTGGTTGTCGCCAGCCGCCGCAGCTTCCGGCGCGCAGCGGATGAACTCGGCACCGCGCCCTCGACCTTGAGCCATGCGATGCGCGCCCTCGAGGAGCGCATGGGTGTGCGGCTGCTCAATCGCACGACGCGCAGCGTTTCGCCGACGGAGGCCGGCTTCGAATTGCTCGCCCGTCTTCAGCCGGCCCTTGCCACATTGGACGAAGCACTCGACAGCATCGCCACGTTCCGCGGCAGCGTGGCCGGGACCGTCCGGATCAACGCGCCACGACTGGCGGCGGCGCTTCTCGTGCGCGACGTTCTGCCTTTGGTGGCAGAGCGCTTTCCCGATGTGATCATCGACCTCGTCGTCGAGGGGAAGCTGATCGACATCGTCTCGGCCGGTTTCGATGCCGGCGTGCGCCTCGTCGACTCGATTCCGAAGGACATGGTCGCCGTGCCGTTCGCCGGCGAGGTCAGCTTCATCTGCGTCGCGTCATCGGCCTATCTCGAACGCTTCGGCGAGCCGGCCACGCCCGACGAGCTGGGGCGCCATCGCTGCATCGGCCACCGCGTGCCGGGCGGCAAGCTCTATCGCTGGGAGTTCGAGCGGGCCGGACAGGCGCTGATGATCGAGGCAGCCGGCCCGATCATCCTCGACGACGAGGAGTTGATGGTGGATGCCGCGGTGAAAGGCTTAGGTGTCGCCTACGTCGCCAGCCCGGCTGCCGAGGCAGCGTTGGCCGAAGGACGCCTTCTGCGGGTTCTTGCCGCGTGGGCGCCCGCTCCCGAAAGGATCGCAGTCTACTATCCCGGCCATCGCGCCGTTCCGCCGGCGCTGCGGGCCTTCCTCGATGTCGTCAAAGCGCCGCGATCGTAAGCAGCAGCAATCCTGATCAAGCGCGGCCATCTTGCCTCCGACATGGTGCCGGCGTTTCGTGAGTGAGCCATGGATCCGATCAAGAAAGCCCTCTGGTGCATCGAAAGCCGCTTCGCCTCCGAACTCTCGCTCGACGAGATCGCGGAGGTGAGCGGTGTTTCCCGCTTCCACCTCAGCCGCGCCTTCGGCGTGGCGACGGGGCGCTCGGTCATGCGCTATGTCCGCGAACGCCGGCTCTCGGAAGCGGCGCGCCAGCTGGCGAACGGCGCACCTGACATCCTCCAGGTCGCGCTCGACTGGGGCTACGGCTCTCACGAGGCCTTCACCCGCGCTTTCCGCGAGCAGTTCGGCCTCACGCCGGAAGAACTGCGCGCCAGGCGCGACCTCTCATCCCTTGCTCTCGTGGAGTCCCTGTCCATGCACTCCGCAGTCCGAACCCCTCTCGCCGAACCGCGCCTCGTCACCGGAAAACCGATGCTGATCGCCGGCTTCAATGGCCATTTCTCGGTCGACAACACGCAAGGCATCCCGCTGCTCTGGCAGAAGATCGTTCCGCATTTCGGCCATATCCCCGGCCAGAAGGGCTATGTCGCCTATGGCGCGAGCTATAATTGCGACGATGTCGGCGCCTTCGACTATATCGCCGGTGCCGAGGTCTCGTCCTTCAGCGATCTGCCGGACGAATTCGCGCGATTGAGCGTACCCGAGCAGCTCTGTGCCGTCTTCGAGCACAGCGGCCACATCACCGGCATCAAGCAGACCTATGAGGCGATCTGGCGCGACTGGCTGCCGAAATCGGGCCGCGAGCCGGCCATGGGCGTGACGCTCGAGCGCATGGACGAGCGCTTCGACGGCGCGACCGGCAACGGCGTCGTCGAGATCTGGGTGCCGCTGAAGAGCTGAGTTATTTTGCCCCGTCTGACATCGGCTGGCCGGGCTGGATCAGCCCGGCCGACATGATCAACTTGGCGCCGTCTTCGACCGAGATCGTAAGCTCCACCACCTCCCGCCGCGGCAGGTAGAAGAAGAAGCCGGTCGTCGGGTTCGGCGTGCAGGGCAGAAAGACGCCGATCTGCTCCTCGCCATCCGGCAGCTTGCCGGCGATCTCGGGCGCCGCCTCCTGCGCGATGAAGACGATCGACCACATCCCCGGCTGCGGGAATTGCACCATTCCGACCTTGCGGAACGAGGTGCCGGACTGGGAGAAGATCGTCTCGAAGACCTGTTTCACGCCCTTGTACAGGCCTCGCACCACCGGCATGCGATCAAGGATCGACTCTCCGGCGCCGATCAGCGTGCGCCCGACCAGGTTCGCGGCGAAGAAGCCGATCACCGTCAGGCCGATCAGGGCGATGATCAGCCCGAATCCCGGCAGCGGGAATGGCAAATGGTTCTCGGGCCAGAACTGGGCCGGCACCAGCGGCTTCACCAGGCCGTCGACCAGATTGATGAACCACCAGGTCACGGAGGCGGTGATCGCGAGCGGCGCTGCGAGCACGAGGCCGGTCAGGAAATAGCGCCTGAGCCTGGTACCGAAGGTCGGCCGCAGCAGATCCGTCTGAACGACGAGGCGCGGATCGGGCGTGCGGGCGTTCATCGGCGATCCAGGACTCCATGACTCTTGCGGCTCGGCTACATTGCGCCGCAATATCAGACGATAGCCGAGCGTGCGGCGCTGGCCACCCCCGATTCGCCGGGATCGACGAGTTTCGTGTCCGAACCTTCCAGACAGCAGCGCCGCTGGCATCGGCCGCTTTACCTTGCCGCCGGCTGGCTCTGCACGGTCCTCGGCATCATCGGGCTGATCCTGCCGGTGATGCCGGGCACGGTCTTCCTGATCGCGGCAGCCTGGTGCTTCTCGCGCTCCTCACCGCGCTTCGAGCAATGGCTCATCAATCACCCCTGGCTCGGGCCTCAGGTCGTGCGCTGGCGCCAGACGGGCGCGATCGCCCGCAAGGCGAAATACGTCGCCTGCGGCTCGATGCTGCTGAGCTTTATCATCCTGGCAGCGACCGATGCGCCGCCGATCGCGCTCTGGCTGAGCGGCGCCGGCCTGATCGCGGCCGGCACCTATGTCGCGAGCCGGCCGGAGCCGGACGAGAGATAGCTCACTCGACGGTGACGGATTTCGCCAGATTGCGCGGCTGGTCGACGTCCTTGCCCATGAAGACGGCCGTCTGGTAGGCGATCATCTGGATCGGTACCGCATAGACGATCGGCGCGAACAGCGGGTCCATCTCCGGCATGATGATGGTCGCTTCCGGCACGATCCCGGCTTCGGCCGCGCCCTTGGCGTCGGTGATCAGGATGATCCGCCCGCCGCGTGCCGCGACCTCCTGCATGTTCGAGGCGGTCTTCTCGAAGAGCGCGTCGTGCGGGGCGATCACGATGACCGGCATGTCCTCGTCGATCAGCGCGATCGGGCCGTGCTTGAGTTCGCCAGCCGGATAACCTTCGGCATGGATGTAGCTGATTTCCTTGAGCTTCAGCGCGCCTTCCAGTGCCAGCGGGAAGCTGGTGCCGCGGCCAAGATAGAGCACGTCGCGCGCTTTGGAGAGCTTGCGGGCGAGCTTCTCGATCTCCGGCTCCAGCGTCAGCGCCTGCGCCATCAGGCCCGGCAGCGCGATCAGCTCCTGAACGTAAGCCGCTTCCTGCTCGGCCGAGAGTGTGCCGCGGGCGCGGGCCGCGGCGATGGCGAGGCCGGCGAGCGCGGTCAATTGGCAGGTGAAGGCCTTGGTCGAGGCGACGCCGATCTCGGGACCGGCCAGCGTCGGGGCGACGACGTCGCTCTCGCGGGCGATCGTCGAGGTCGGCACGTTGACGACCGACATGACGTGCTGGCCTTCCTGGCGAGCGTAGCGCAGGCAGGCGAGTGTGTCGGCCGTTTCGCCCGATTGCGAGACAAAGAGCGCAAGCCCGTTCGCCGGCAAGGGAGCCTCGCGATAGCGGAACTCGGAGGCGACATCGATCTCGACCGGCAGGCGCGCCAGCTTCTCGAACCAGTATTTGGCGGTGAGGCCGGCGTAATAGGCAGTGCCGCAGGCCGAAATCGAGAGGCGCGACAGGCTCTTCCAGTCGAAAGGCACTTCGAAGGGCAAGCGCGTCTTGCCATTCGCCATGTCGACATAATGCGTCAGCGTGTGGCCGACCACTTCCGGCTGCTCGTGGATCTCCTTGGCCATGAAGTGGTGGTAATTGCCCTTCTCGACTAGAAAGGCGCCGGCGGCGACGCGCTGGGCGCGGCGATCGACCTGCTGGCCGTCGGCATCATAGAAGGTCGCGCCCTTGCGGTTCAGCACCACCCAGTCGCCCTCATCGAGATAGGCGATCAGGTTGGTGAAGGGGGCAAGCGCCAGCGCATCCGAGCCGAGATACATCTCGCCGTCGCCGATGCCGACCGCCAGTGGCGAGCCCTTGCGGGCGCCGATCAGCAGATCGTCCTGTCCTTCGAACAGGAAGGCGAGCGCAAACGCGCCGCGTAGGCGCGGCAGGGAAGCGCCGACCGCTGCGACCGGATCCTTGCCGCGATCGAGCTCTCGGGTGACGAGATGGGCGATCACCTCGGTATCGGTCTCGGTCGAGAAGACATGACCGTCCGCCTCGAGCTCGGCCTTGAGCTCGCGGAAGTTCTCGATGATGCCGTTATGGACGACGGCGAGCTTCTCGGTGGCGTGCGGATGGGCGTTGACCTCGTTCGGCTTGCCATGCGTCGCCCAGCGGGTGTGGCCGATGCCGATCAGGCCCTCGAGCGGCTCGGTCGAGAGGCGCACTTCGAGATTCTTGAGCTTGCCCTCGGCGCGGCGGCGGCTGAGCCGGCCGCCTTCGAGCGTCGCGACGCCGGCTGAATCATAGCCGCGGTATTCGAGCCGCCGCAGCGCCTCGACGACCTGGCCTGCGACGGCCTGCTTGCCGAGAATGCCCACAATCCCGCACATGAATGTGCCTCATCCGTTGATGTCGATGCGCATCGCAATAGTCCGAGGCGGCGCAATTGCGAAATCACGTTGAATGTCGAACTGTGAACGAAATGCCCTGCAAATCGCCTATTGCCTGGCTTTTCGGGCCTGAGCTGCCGCCCGGAACGCCGCGGCCCAGCCCTCGCGTTCCATCTGCCGGCCGCGCGCGACCGCCAGCGCATCCGGCTTGACGTCGCGGGTGATGACCGAGCCCGAGCCGACATAGGCGCCAGCGCCGATCGTCACCGGCGCGACCAGCGCGGAGTTGGAGCCGATGAAGGCGCCCTCCCCGATGATCGTCTTCGCCTTGAAGAAGCCGTCGTAATTGCAGGTGATCGTGCCGGCGCCGATATTGGCGTTCGCCCCGATCTCGGCATCGCCGATATAGGTCAGGTGGTTGACCTTGGCGCCCTCACCGATTGTTGCCGCCTTGATCTCGACGAAGTTGCCGACCCTGGCGCCCTTCGCCAAGTCTGCGCCCGGCCGCAAGCGTGCATAGGGGCCAATCGAGGCGCTTGGACCGACGCTCGCCCCCTCCAGATGCGAAAATGCGTGGATGACAGCGTTGTCCGCGATCCTGACGCCTCTGCCGAAGACGACATTGGGCTCGATCACGACATCGCGCCCGACGATGGTGTCGTGGCTGAAGAAGACCGTCTCGGGCGCGATCAGCGTGGCGCCGGCGAGCATAACTTCAAGCCGCTTGCGGCGCTGGAAGTCGGCTTCGACCGCGGCAAGCTGGGCGCGATCGTTGACGCCCTGCACCTCGGCCTCCGGCGCGACCCGCGCCACGGCCTTCAGGCCCTGCGCGCGCGCCACCGCAACGGCGTCGGTCAGATAAAATTCGTTCTGCGCATTGGCGCTGCCGATCGCATCGAGGATGCCGAGCGCCATCTTGCCGTCGAGCGCCATCAGCCCGGCATTGCAGAGCGTGATCGCGCGCGTCGCCTCGTCGGCGTCCTTGTGCTCGACGATTCCCTGCAACTCGCCAGCCTGCGTGACGAAGCGGCCATAGCCTGTCGGATCGCGCGCCTCAAAACCCAGGGCGGCAACGGCGACGCCGGCACGCAGGGGCTCGCGCAGGCCGGCGAAGGTTTCGGGGCGCACCAGCGGCGTATCGGCGAAGGCAACCAGAACGTCGTCATGGCCGCCCGCCAGGCTCTCGCGAGCTGCGAGCACCGCATGCGCCGTGCCCTTGCGCTCGGTCTGAACGAAGATCGCGGCATGCGGAGCATGCTTCTTCACCTCGGCCGCGACATCGGGCCGGTCGGGCCCGATCACCACGGCGAGCGCGTCGGCGCCGGCGGCCGTGACGGCCGCCAGGGCATGGCCGAGCAGCGAGCGGCCAGCCACCTCGTGCAGCACCTTTGGCTGCGCCGATTTCATCCGGGTCCCCTCGCCCGCCGCCAGCACGATGGCGAGGCAGGTCCGGGCGGGCTGCATTTCCGTCATGATCGTCCTGTCACATGCACTTCGAGAGGAAACGCGGCCATGACCGGCCGTCGTCCCGGGGCAGGCGAATGCCGCACCGGCGGTGGATAGCCGATAGCGAGCGGATTTGGCAAAGCCCAGCGGACGATATGCCATCACGCCGGCTCTGAGCGAGCCATCTGGCGCGGCTTCGTTTTCGACATGGCATTCCTGCATGCACGGCGCCCCTTTTTTCGCCTTTGGCCTTGCGCCACGCTTTTCAGCCCGGCGCGAAATGCTCTAGAAGCGCATGGCGGCAGAGCTTTGCCGGCCCAAGTTGGACCTGATGTCGAAATCCTTGAATCGCCGTCGATTTTTGAGCCTCGCTGCGACCGGCGCCATCGCGCAGCGGTTTGCTGTCGGCCCTGCGGCGGCGCAGGCGCCGACGAGCTGGGCCGGGCTAGTGCAATCGGTCATCGCCGAAGGGCAGCGCTTCGATCCGGCTCTCGTGATCGAGGCCGCCCGCGTGCTCTCGCGCCGGCCCATGGTGCCGCTGGTCGCGACAGACCTGCCGGAAGGCTACGCCACGCTTCCCTTCGATCAGTATACCGGCATCCGGGCGCAGCCCTCCGGCATGATCTGGGCGGGAGAGAATCGCGGCTTCACCGTCGAGCCGTTGCATCGCGGCAATGTTTTCTCCTCGCCGGTCAGCCTGTTCACGGTCGAGGACGACGTCGTCAGGCGCGTCGCCTTCGATCCCGGCAAGTTCAACTATGGCCGCGTGACGCCGCCGCCGGCCGGCGCAGATCTGCAGTTCTCGGGATTCCGCGTCTCGGCGGGACTCGAACGTCCGTATGAGCTCGCGCTGTTCCAGGGCGCGACCTTCTTCCGCTCACTGGCGCGCGGCCAGAATTTCGGAGCGATGGCCCGCGCCCTGATCCTGCGGCCGGGCGAGCAGCGCGGCGAGGAAATTCCATTCTTCCGCGCCTATTGGATCGAACGACCGAGCCCGGCCGCCGGCGTGCTGATCATCCATGCGCTGCTTGATTCCGAGAGCGTCACCGGCGCGGTGCGCATGACGCTGCGGCCCGGCGACGTCAGCTTCATCGATGTCGAGATGACACTGTTCGCCCGCGCCAATCTCGATCATGTCGGCTTCGGCTGTGTGATGGGCACCTACCTGTCCGGCCCGCAGAGCCGGCGCGGCTTCGATGATCTGCGACCGGCGGTCCACGAGGTCTCCGGCGTCCAGATGTTCACCGGCAATGGCGAGTGGATCTACCGGCCGGTGAGCAACCCCGCCAACCTGCAGGTCTCCTCCTTCCAGGATTCCAACCCACGCGGCTTTGGCCTGATTCAGCGCGAGCGCGATCCGAACGCTTTCGTCGACGACGATCAGCGCTTCGAGCTCAGGCCGAGCGTCTGGATGGAGCCCCTCGGCGACTGGGGCCCGGGTTCGGTGCAGCTCATCGAGATTCCCAGTGAATCCGAGCTCAACGACAACATCATCAGCTATTGGCGGCCGCGCCAGCCGATC
Organism: Allobosea sp. LjRoot90; assembly: GCF_964254315.1. NCBI lineage: Bacteria > Pseudomonadati > Pseudomonadota > Alphaproteobacteria > Hyphomicrobiales > Alloboseaceae > Allobosea > Allobosea sp. LjRoot90. The sequence continues at coordinate 759,373 of NZ_CAXUTF020000001.1, read as the reverse complement.
GCCGCCGGCAGCGAGACCACGATCGCCTATCGTCAAGCCTGGTGCTGGCAGCCGCCGGAGCGACCGCCGCTCGCCACCGCCACCCGGATCCGGCAAGGCCGCGGCTCGCAGGCGCGCCGACGCCGTTTTCTCATCGATTTCACCGGCGACCGGCTCGCCGACCCGGCGCTCGTCGCCGCAATCCGCGCCAATGTCACGGCGACGCCGGGAACGATCCAGAACCTGCGTCTCTGGCCCTATCCGGAGCGCCGGACAATGCGCGTCGCCTTCGAGGTTGACCCTGGAAGCGAGACGCTCTCCGAGCTGCGCCTGGTACTGGACGCCGGCGGGCAGCCGGTTTCGGAAACCCTGTTGAACCGGTGGACCTGGTGACCGTGGACTTAGCTGTTCGCCCCGCCGAGACGGAGGTCGCGGCCGGCTATCCGGCCCCGGTCGAGGCGACGCCGCCCGAGAACCGGCTTGAGATGCCGGTGCAGTCCTTCCGCAGCTGGAAGGCTTCCGAAGCGCGTAAGCCGGCCGTCCCGCAGGCCTGGCGCACGCCCTGGCTGGCACGAGCCTTCGTCTTCGGCGGCGCCTGGTTGGTGACTGCCTATGGCGCCTGGGAAATGTACAACGTCGTGTCGGTCAGCCGCACGACGTTCCTGCAGTACGTGCTGCTCGTCCTGTTCACGGTGAACTTCTCCTGGATCGCACTCGCCTTCACCAGTGCCGTCCTCGGCTTCTTCGCCCTGCTCCTGCGCCTTATGAAGAGCCCGCGAGCCGAGACGCTGACGCAGAAGACCGTCGTGGTCATGCCGATCTACAACGAATCGACGGCACGGACCTTCGCTGCGGTCGCGGCGATCCGCGAGTCGATCGAGGCGACGGGGCTCGGCGCGCATTTCGACTACTTCATCGTCTCGGACACGACCAATCCCGACATCTGGGTCGCAGAGGAGCGCGCCTTCCTGGCTCTGCGCCAGCGGCTTGGGCCGGATGCCCGCATCTATTACCGCCACCGGCCGAAGAACCATCATCGCAAGGCCGGCAACATCGCCGACTTCGTCACGCGCTGGGGCGGGCACTATCCCCATATGGTCGTGCTCGACGCCGACAGCCTGATGACCGGCACTTGCATCGTGCGCCTCGCCGCCGCGATGGAGGCCGACCCCGACGCCGGCATCATCCAGTCGCTGCCGCTGATCATCAACCGCAATACGTTCTTCGCGCGCCTGCAGCAGTTCGCGGCACGGGTCTACGGTCCGGTGATCGCGACCGGGCTCGCGATCTGGTCCGGCCGTGACGGCAACTATTGGGGCCACAACGCGATCATCCGGACGAAGGCCTTCGCCGACCACTGTGGCCTGCCCGACCTCAAGGGCAAGCCGCCCTTCGGCGGCCATGTGCTCAGCCACGACTTCGTCGAAGCCGCGCTGATGCGGCGGGCTGGCTGGTCGGTCTACATGCTGCCCGACCTGACCGGCTCTTATGAGGAGAGCCCGCCCTCGCTGATCGACATCGCGACCCGCGACCGGCGCTGGTGCCAGGGCAATCTGCAGCATTCGCGCGTCATCGGTGCCAAGGGCCTGCTGACGGCGACCCGCCAGCATTTCGCCACCGGCATGATGGCCTATCTCGCCTCGCCCTTCTGGCTGATGCAGCTCGTGGTCGGCATCCTGATCGTGCTGCAGGTCAACTACGCCAGGCCAGAGTATTTCACCGAGGAATTCAGGCTCTTCCCGATCTGGCCGCGCTTCGACCCCGAGCGCGCGCTCAACCTGTTCGGGCTGACCATGGCGATCCTGCTGGCTCCGAAGCTGTTCGGCCTGCTGTTGACGCTGTTCGACGGCAAGCTCCGGCGCGCCTGCGGTGGCGGCATCCGCCTCACCCTTTCGGCCCTGCTCGAGATCCTGTTCTCGGCCTTCTTCGCGCCGATCATGATGGTGATCCAGTCCGGCTCGGTGTTCCAGATCCTGGTCGGGCGCGATACCGGCTGGAACCCCCAGCGCCGCGACGACGGCTCGATTCCGTACAAGGACATCGTCCGCCGGCATCGCATGCATACGGTGCTCGGCCTGGTCGCGGGCCTCTCGGCTTTCATGATCGCGACCTCGCTGTTCGCCTGGATGTCGCCGACGATCGTCGGTCTCGTGCTGGCGATTCCGTTGTCATGGGCGTCCGGGAACCTCGCGCTCGGGCTCTGGCTGAAGCGGCGGGGCCTCCTGATCACGCCTGAGGAAGGCGACCCACCGGGGATCGCATTGCGCGCCAATGCGCTTCAGGCCGAGTTCGCCAAAGCCGGCCATGACGACGCCGACGGCCTTGCGGCCCTCCATGCCGATCAGATGCTGCGCGCGACGCACGAGGCGATGCTGCCCCAGGTCCAGCCACGCCGGCGCGGCGAGATCGAATCGGACCGCGCCGTGGCGCAGGCCAAGCTGATCGATGCCGAGACGATCGCCGACGCGGTGATCTGGCTGAAACCGAAGGAGCGCATGGTCGTGCTGCACGACCGCGCCTTGCTCGGCCTGCTGGCGAACTTGCCAGAGGGCCCGGCCCATGCCGGGGCCGAGGCCCGCACGGGCTGATCGGCCGGGCCTCGGGGTCAGCCCAGCTCGAAGACGATGGCGCAGCCAAGCGCCGTGCTCGCGGGGACGACAAGGCGCGCACCGTCCTGGCCATGCGCAATGTCGCCTTCTACAAGCCTGGCGCGGATGGATTCGAGATTCGGCACGGTGACCGCGAAGCCGGCGAAATAGGGCTGCTTCCGTCCGCTGTCGTCATCGAGCATGTCCGCAGCCGCCTCGGGTGTCAGCACGTCCAGGCGCCCGCGCGGCAGCGGCAGGCGCAGGCTCGCCTCCGGTGTCGCAAAGCTCTCCGCTCCCGAGAAGGAGTCGAGGAAGTTGACCTGTGCTGCCGGCTCTTCGGCGACCATGAACACGGCCGAGAGCCCGCTCGCGCCGTTCTCGTGCTGCTGGAACGCGGGGTTCCAGAAATTCTGCGGCTCGTGCTGCTGGCAGACGAAGAAACCGCACTTGGAGGCCGCCTGATTCTCTGCAAACGCGAGGGAGAACGCGACGCGGACTTCGCTGCCATCCGGCCTGCGCGCCTGCCGCTCGAAGAAGAAGGGCTCGAAATCGCCGATCCCGGCGGTACGGAAGCCATTGGCATCGCCGGCCGCGTCCCGGCTCTCCAGCACCAGCATCGACATCCCCTCGCCGCGCGTCAGTGCACCGCGCACGAAGGCGCCGAAGGAGAAGTGCCGGGGCGCATGCGGTGGAATTAGCGTGCCGTCGCCGATGGTTATCAATTCAAGGAAGGCGCCGGGGAACTGGACGACCCGGTTCTCGGTGCCCCAGGGATGGCGATTGCGCGCGCCGACGCGGAAGCCGAGCCGCTCATAGAAGGCTCCGGCTGCGTCGAGATCGGCGACGCCGATGACGAGATGGTCGAGGCCGCGCGATTCTGAAGGCATGGTCATGGGCAAGCCGTAGGCGTTGGCGCTACGGCTCGATGAAATGCGGCACGAAGCGCGAGGTGTTCTTGGTGATCGGAGTCGTATCCTCGCGGACCCCTAAGCCGCAAGGCTGCGAGGCGACGAGCCATGAGCCGAGCACCGGATAATTGCCGTCGAGATTCGGCAGCATCGCACTCGCCTGCAGGATGAAGCCCTCGGCGCCATAGGGCCCGTCGTCGCTGTCCCGGACCGCCCCACCCTCGACCAGCGTCACATTGGCGCCCTCGCGCGAATAGAGCGGCTTGCGGACATGATTGGCGCCAAGCTCGGAACAGCGCGGATCGCCCTCGAAATAGGCCGGCAGCAGATTGGGATGGCCGGGCGCCATCTCCCAGAGATAAGGCAACAGCCCCTTGCTGGAGACGAGCGCCTTCCAGGGCGGCTCGACGAACTGGCAGCGCGAGCCGGCAAGCGCCGAAGCGTATTGCTCGCGGAACAGCCACTCCCAGGGATAGAGCTTGAACAACAGCTCGATCGGCAGGCTGGCGCCATCGCAGAAGCGTCCGTCGGCGAGCAGGCCCATCTCCTCGATGAAGGTGAAGCGGGCGTCGATGCCGGCCTGGCTGGCGCAATCGATCAGATAGTCGACCGTGCCCTTGTCCTCGAAGCTGCCCTGCACGCAGGTGAAATGCATGCGCTCGGGCGTGGGATTGCGCAGCTGGCCGAAGGCCGCGATCAGGCGCTCGTGCAGCGAATTGAACTGGTCGCAGCCGCGCGAGATCAGCCCCTGCGCCATCGCCTGCTCGAGCCAGTCCCATTGCACGACGGCAGCCTCGAACAGCGAGGTCGGCGTATCGGCGTTGTACTCCAGCAGCCTGGCCGGCCCCTTGCCGTCATAGGCGAGGTCGAGTCGGCCGTAGAGATTGCGATCGCCGCGCTGCCAGCTCTCGCGAATCAGCTCCCACTGCCCCTCCGGGACGGCGAGCCGGCGCAGAATCTCCTCGTCCTTGAGGGCGCGCTCGACGAAGGCAAAACAGAGCCCTTCGATCTCGCTGGTCGGCGCCTCGATATTCTCCTCGATCTCTTTCAGCGAGAAGGAATAGGCGACGCTCTCGTCCCAATAGATCGCTCCATCGAGCGTATGATAGGCGAAGCCGAGGCGCTCGACCTCCGCCGGCCAGTTCTTGCGTGGCGCTACGCGAAGCCGTTGCATCGATCAGGATGATGACGAGGAGGAGAAGGAGCGCGAGGTCGAGCCGAAGCCGCCGCGCGAGGCGACGCTCGGCGTGCTCGCCATGCCCGTCGAGGAGATGTTGCGCGCGACCATCGCCTGGCCCGAGGTCGTCGTATAGGCGCGCGAGCGGCTGCTGCTACCGCCATAATAGCCTCCGCTGGACGATGAAGACCCCGAGCTGCGTGCGGGCTGCTCGCATTCCGGGCGGCCGGAGCCTGCCTGGCGGGAGCCTGGCGGACAGGCTGCGCTGGTCGGCGGCAACAGCGGCTGGGCCGCACCGCCGCCGGACATGAACTGCCGCGCCAGCATGATGCCGGCGAGCGCCGGGATGAAGACCTGGGCATTGTTCCAGGTCGCGCTCTGGCAGCCGCTGGAGCCGAATTCCTGCTCGCAGGAAGCGCTGCTGGTGAATTTCTTGGCATCGCGCAGATGGTTCGCCGAGGCCTCGTTGAAACGCTGCTCGCACTGGCTGGCGCTGAGCTGGTTGGCCGCCCGGCACTCGGCGACATTGTTGTAGACCAGCGAATCGTCGGTCTCGCCGCCGGAGAGCGACCAGTAGGTAGCCACCAGCACCACGCCAGCGGCGGCAAGCCCGATCTGGGTCGAGCGCTTCATCGACGCCTCCTCACTCGGTCATGCTGGCAGCGGCAAGGGTACCGCTGAGGATGGCGATCACCGCCAGCATCGCGGCCGAGGGGATCCGATCCTCCTCGATCTTGCGCGACAGATCGGGAATGACGATGCGGGCGAAGCCATAGGCGCCGAACTGGATGACCATGGCGATTACCGCCCAGATCACAAGGTCGGGAATGCTGGCCGCCTGCTCGATCGCCTTCTCCAGCGGCACCGAGAAGCCGATGAGATTGCCGCCGAAGGCGATCGCGGCCGAGAGGTTGCCGCCCCGGATCAGCGCGACCTCGTCATGGGCCGTCAACCGCATATAGACCGCGGCGAAGCCGGCGATCAGCGCGAAGCCGACGCAGAAATAAAGGAGGAACGCCGGCAAGCCGGCCATCGAGATCGTCATGCTGCCGCCCCTTGCATGCCATGATGGTCAAGGCACTCACTATACGTCAGCGGCGGCGCTGCGCCAGACTGTCGCGGCTTGTGCTGTGGGGGCGCGAACGAGGTCACGGAGAACCCCATGAAGGAGAGACATGCCCAATGCTCTTGCGGGTCTCTGAGCCTGATCTGCCGCGGCGAGCCGGCGCTCGTCTCGCTCTGCCATTGCCGCGAATGCCAACGCCGGACCGGCAGCACCTATGGCATCGCCGCCTTCTTTCCGCGCTCGGAGGTCGAGATCAGCGGCGATGCGACGGCTTATCGCCGCGAAGCCGACAGCGGCTTCGACGTGGCGCAGCATTTCTGCCCGCGCTGCGGCAGCACGGTCTACTGGGAACCATTGCGCAAAACCGAGATGATCGCGGTCGCCGTCGGCGCCTTCGCCGATCCCGATTTTCCGGCGCCCGGCAAGCAGGTCTACACGCAGCACCGCCACCCCTGGGTCGCGGTGCCGCTCGATTAGAAGGAAGGTTCAGACCAGGCGGCTCTGCACCACGGCCGCCTCGATGAAGCTGGCGAACAGCGGATGCGGCTCGAACGGACGCGACTTCAGCTCGGGATGGTATTGCACGCCGATGAACCAGGGATGGTCGGGGTATTCGACCGTCTCCGGCAGCAAGCCGTCGGGCGAGACGCCGCTGAAGCGCAGGCCCTTGGCCTCGAGCTGCTCGCGATAGCCCATATTGACTTCATAGCGGTGGCGATGCCGCTCGGAGATCTCGGTCGAACCATAGATGCTGGCGATCTTGGTGTCGGCCGACAGATTCGACTGGTAGGCGCCGAGCCGCATCGTGCCGCCGAGATCGCCGCCGGAGAAGCGCTGCTCCAGGTCGTTGCCGCGCATCCATTCGGTCATCAGGCCGACGACGGGCTGGTCGGTCGGGCCGAACTCGGTCGAGTTGGCGTCCTCGATGCCGGCGAGCGAGCGCGCCGCCTCGATCACCGCCATCTGCATGCCAAAGCAGATGCCGAAATAGGGCACCCTGCGCTGCCTGGCGAAGCTCGCCGCCTTGATCTTGCCCTCGGCGCCGCGATGGCCGAAGCCGCCGGGCACCAGGATGCCGTGGACATGCTCGAGGAAGGGCGCCGGGTCCTCCTTCTCGAAGACCTCCGACTCGATCCAGTCGAGATTGACCTTGACCCGGTTGGCGATGCCGCCATGGGTCAGCGCCTCGATCAGCGACTTATAGGCGTCCTTCATCCCGGTGTACTTGCCGACGATGGCGATGGTGACCTCGCCCTCCGGGTTCTTGATCCGCTCGGAGATGCGCCGCCAGTTGCTGATGTCGGGCGCGGTGTGGTCCTCGATGCCGAAGGCCGCCAGCACCTCGGTGTCGAGCCCCTCGGCGTGATAGGACAGCGGCACGTCGTAGATCGAGGACACGTCGCGCGCCTCGATCACCGCCGTCTCGCGGACATTGCAGAACAGCGCGAGCTTGCGCCGCTCCTCCACCGGGATCTCGCGATCGGTGCGGCAGAGCAGGATGTCGGGCTGGATGCCGATCGAGCGCAACTCGGCGACCGAATGCTGCGTCGGCTTCGTCTTCAGTTCGCCGGCGGTCGGGATATAGGGAAGCAACGTCAGGTGCACGAAGATGCACTGGCCGCGCGGCAATTGCTGGCCGGTCTGGCGGATGGCCTCCAGGAAGGGCAGGCTCTCGATGTCGCCGACCGTGCCGCCGATCTCGACCAGCACGAAGTCGTAGCCGTCATTGCCCGAGAGGACGAATTCCTTGATCGCGTTGGTGACGTGCGGGATCACCTGGATGGTGGCGCCGAGATAGTCGCCCCGGCGCTCGCGCGTCAGGATGTCCATGTAGATGCGGCCGGTGGTGATGTTGTCGCCCTTGTTGCAGGGCCGGCCAGTGAAGCGCTCGTAATGGCCGAGGTCGAGGTCGGTCTCGGCGCCGTCATCGGTGACGAAGACCTCGCCGTGCTGATACGGGCTCATCGTGCCCGGATCGACGTTGAGGTAGGGGTCGAGCTTGCGCAGGCGGACCGTATGGCCACGCGCCTGCAGGAGAGCAGCCAGAGCAGCCGCCGCCAGGCCTTTGCCAAGCGAGGACACCACGCCGCCGGTGATGAAAACATACCGCGTCATGGGAGGTGACCTTTAACGCCTTGAGTTCGATTCGCTAAGCGGCTCGGTGCAGACCGATCCCGCGCCGCACGCTTGTCCACAAAAGAGAAGGGCCGGTTTCCCGGCCCCTGTCCCATCCCGGTCACCGTGTCGGTGCGCCCGGCTGCGGCGGTTGTGATCCGCCTTGGTTCTGCATCTGCCTGAGCTGGTCGAGCACGCCGCCGGCATTCGGCGCCGAAGGTCCGCTCGGAACCGCCGGCGCGGTCGTGCCCGCCGGAGCCGGGGCGCCATCGATGATCGAGCGCTGCGTCCGGCCCTGCGTCGCCATCACCGCCAGCACCAGCGAGGTGATGAAGAACAGGCCGGCCAGGATCGCCGTGGCGCGGGTCAGCGCATTGGCCTGGCCGCGGCCGGTCATGAAGCCACCGACACCGCCGCCACCGCCGGAGCCCATGCCGAGGCCGCCGCCTTCGGAACGCTGGAGCAGCACGACGCCGACGAGGGCGATCACGATCAGCAGGTGAATGACGATGAGAACGTTCTGCATGGCTCACGAAATGGGTATGGCGCGGGCGCCTGCCAAGATGGCGGCATCCCGCGGGTCGGCGCTGGCCATAGCATGGGCTTTCCGCCCATGCCACCCGCGAATTCGATGTCGACTGCTATCGGGCGCAGGCGCGTGCGATCGCCAGGAAGTCATCGGCCTTGAGGCTGGCGCCGCCGACGAGCGCGCCGTCGACATTGGCGACATTCATGAGTTCGGCCGCATTGCTCGGCTTGACCGAGCCGCCATAGAGCAGCCGGACACCGGCCGCCGTCGCCTTGCCGAGGATGCGCCCGAGCTCGGTGCGGATCGCCTCATGCATTTCGGCGACATCGGCTGCGGTCGGCGTCAAGCCGGTACCGATCGCCCAGACCGGCTCATAGGCGACGACGAGCGAGGCCGTCGCGCCGTCGGGCACCGAGCCGCGTAGCTGCTTCTTCACGATCGCCAGCGCCTTGCCGGCCTCGCGCTCGTCCTTGGTCTCGCCGACGCAGACGATCGGCGTCAGCCCTGCCGCCAACGCCGCCTCAGCCTTGGCCTTGACCGTCGCATTGCTTTCGCCGTGCAAGGTGCGGCGCTCGGAATGACCGACGATGGCGTAGCTCGCACCGGCATCAACCAGCATCGCTGCCGAAACCTCGCCGGTATAGGCGCCGCTCGCGTGGGCGCTGCAATCTTGCCCGCCGGTCGCGATGCGCGAGCCGATCAGCGATGCCGTCAGTGTGAAGAGCAGCGTCGCGGGCGGACAGATGGCGAGGTCGACGGCGCGCCGCAGCGCGGCGTCGTGACCCTTGGCGATCTCGGCGGCGATAGCGAGATCAGCCTTCACCCCGTTCAGCTTCCAGTTGCCCGCCACCAGCGGCTTGATCGTTCGCGTCACGGCTTGCTCTCCAATTCTTGTCCCTCGGCTCTAGCAATGCCGCCTCCTGATCGCAATCGAGGCCGTTCGCAGTGATTGCCGGAAGGCGTTGCTCTTCCTATAAGCGGCGCGCAGCGGCACGGCCGCGAGAGGACGGGAAGATCAGACCATGATGATGCAGGGCATCCGCAAGGCGGGGCAGAGCTTGATCGGCAAGCTCATCATCGCCGTGATGTTCGGCTTCCTGATCATCTCCTTCGCGGTCTGGGGCATCGGCGACATTTTCCGCGGCTATGGCCGCAATGCCGTCGCCGTCGTCGGCAAGACCGAGATCGGCCTCGAGCAGCTGCGCACGGCCTATCAGAACGAGGTCCAGCAGCTGACGCGCCAGCAGCGCCGCCCGATCAGTCCCGAGCTGGCACGGGCACTTGGCCTCGATCAGCGCGTGCTTTCGCGCCTCGTGACCGATGCGACGCTGGACCAGACCGCCAGCAAGCTCGGCCTCGCCGTTTCCGACGAGACCGTTCGCAACAGCCTCTTCAACGATCCGAACCTGAAGAACGCCGCCGGCCAGTTCGACCCCAATCGCTTCAACGAGCTGCTGCGTGCGATGGGGCTGAACGAACAGGGCTTCGTGCGCGAGCAGCGCGCCGTGACGATGCGCCAGGAACTCGCCGAGATGGTGGTCGGTGCGGTCACCGCTCCGGCTGCGCTGCAGGAACTCGGCCATCGCCTGCGTCATGAGAAGCGCGAGATCGCCTACATCACCTTGCCCGACAGCGCCGCTGGCGAGATCGCTGCTCCTGCCGAGGACGCGCTGCGCAAGTATTTCGACGAGCGCAAGGCTGCCTTCCGTGCCCCCGAATACCGCACCGCCAATCTGCTTGTCCTGACGGCTGCCAACCTCGCCGACCCCGCCAAGGTCAGCGAGGCCGACGCCCGCGCCCGCTACGAGCAGATCAAGACGCAGCGCTTCGGCTCGGCCGAGCGCCGCATCGTCCAGCAGATCGGCTTCCCGTCCGTGGAGGAGGCCAAAGCCGCCAAGGCGAGGATCGATGCCGGCGAGACCTTCGAGGCGGTCGGCGCCAGCCGCAACATCGCCGAGGCCGACCTCACACTGGGCACCTTCACCCGCGACGGCTTGTTCGACCCGGCTGTGCGCGATGCCGCCTTTGCCCTGGCGCCGGGCGCGGTCAGCGAGCCCGTGCAGGGCGGCTTCGGCATCGTATTGCTGCGTGTTCCCACGATCGAGCCGGCCCGGCTCAAGAGCTTCGATGAGGTCGCCGACGAGGTCCGCCGCGACGTAGCCACCTCGCGCGCCGCCGAGCAGATGACCGATCTGCACGACAAGATCGAGGACCAGCGCGCCTCGGCCAAGCCGCTGCCCGAGATCGCCAAGGAATTCGGCCTGGCGCTACGCTCCTTCGGCCCGGTCGACTCCAGCCTCGGCAAGGCCGACGGCACGCAGGAAACCGCCCTCCCCGGTGGCGACACGACGCAGCAGGCGATCTTCCGCACCGATATCGGCGTCGACAACGAGGCGGTCCGCCTGCCGAACAATGGCGGCTATGTCTGGTACGACGTCAGCAAGATCGACCCGCCGCGCGAACGCAACTTCGACGAGGTCAAGGCCGAGGTCGAGAAGCAATGGCATGCCGACGAAGTCGCCACCCGGCTCTCGGCCAGGGCGCGCGAGATCGTGCAGAAGCTCGACGCCGGCGAGAAGCTCGACGCGATCGCCTTCGCTCAGGGCTTCGCATTCGAGGATGCGACGCTCGGCCGTCAGGACCAGAGCGACACCCTGCCACGCAACGTCGTTTCGCTGGTTTTCGGCACGCCTTCCGGAAAGGCAGGCTCGGCCGCGGCGGCAAATGCCGGCCGCGTCGTCTTCCAGGTCAAGACGGCGACGGTGAGCCCCTATATCCGCACCGCCGAGGAAGCCGAGAACTTCGTACGCCTGCTGACCTCGAGCATCAGCGAGGACATCCTCGCGCAATATGTCGGCAAGCTGCAGAACGATCTCGGCGTCCAGGTCAATCAGGCGGCGCTGCGCAACGCCACCGGCGGCCAGAACTGAAGCTGGGCGCATGGATCCGGCCGCCGATTTCGCCCGCTTCGCCACCGCCTACGCGGCCGGCGAAGCGCAATTGCTGACCCTGTCGCTGGTCGGTGATTGCGAGACGCCGGTCGCCGCCTTCATGAAGCTGCGCCAGGCTCATCGCGGTCCCGCCTTCCTGCTGGAATCCGTCGAAGGCGGCGCCGTGCGCGGCCGCTACTCGATGATCGGACTCGACCCCGACCTGATCTGGCGCTGCCAGCGCGGTGAGGCCTCGCTCTGCCACCCTGCGCAAAGCGCGGATTTCGTTTCCGATTCACGCCCTGCCTTCGACAGCCTGCGCGCTTTGCTCGCCGAGAGTGCGATCCCCGATCGTGACGGCCTGCCACCGATGGCCGCCGGCGTCTTCGGCTATCTCGGCTACGACATGGTGCGCCTGATGGAGCGCCTGCCGCAGCCGAAGGAGACCGGGCCGGACGTGCCCGACGCCATCCTGACGCGGCCGACGCTGATGGTGGTGTTCGATTCGATCCGTGACGAGATCACGGTGGTCACACCGGTCCGGCCCCAGGCCGCCGTCTCGGCCCGCATCGCCCATGAACGCGCGCAGGAGCGGCTCGATGCGGTGGTTCGAGCCCTCGAGGGTCCCCTGCCCGCCGAGGCCGGCATCGACATCACCGCGATTCCCCATCCCGAATCCGTCTCGAACACCAGCGAGGCCGAATTCCGCGCCATGGTCGCGACGGCGCAGGAATATGTCCGCGCCGGTGACATCTTCCAGGTCGTGCTCTCGCAGCGCTTCGAGGCGCCGTTCGAACTGCCGCCTTTTGCGCTCTACCGGGCCCTGCGGCGGGTCAATCCGGCGCCGTTCCTCTGCTATCTCGACTTCGAGCGCTTCCAGATTGTCTGCTCCAGCCCCGAGATCCTGGTGCGGTTGCGCGACGGCAAGGTCACGATCCGGCCGATCGCGGGAACGCGGCCGCGCGGCGCGACGCCGGCGGCTGACGAAGCCCTCGCCGATGAATTGCTGGCCGATCCGAAGGAGCGGGCCGAGCACCTCATGCTGCTCGATCTCGGCCGCAACGATGTCGGCCGGGTCGCGGAGATCGGCAGCGTCAGCGTCACCGATTCCTTCTTCATCGAGCGCTACAGCCAGGTGATGCACATCGTCTCGAACGTCGAGGGCCGCATCTCGAGCGAGCATGATGCATTGTCCGCGCTCGCCGCCGGCTTCCCGGCCGGGACGGTCTCCGGCGCGCCGAAGGTGCGCGCTATGGAGATCATCGACGAGCTCGAAAAGGACGGGCGCGGCGCCTATGGCGGCTGCATCGGCTATTTCGGCGCCAATGGCGAGATGGACACCTGCATCGTCCTGCGCACCGCGGTCGTCCAGGACGGCCGCATGCAGGTCCAGGCCGGCGCCGGCATCGTCTACGATTCGAACCCGGCCTCCGAGCAGCTCGAATGCATCAACAAGGCGAAAGCCCTGTTCAAGGCCGCCGAGGAAGCCGTCCGCTTCGCGGCGCGCAGCCGGCGGGGGCAATGACCAGGGGCGCTCTTTTGCATGCGTGCGCCCCGGAGGCGCATGCAGCCCGCTCACTTGCGCGGCGCGTTTTCGCCCGCGCATATTGCCGGTAGTCGAGGGCACCGCTCCATAGCCTGAGGTTGCTTTGGGCAGCCCTCATCATCGAACACGACAAGACCTTGTCGGCTCAGCCGACCTTTGCAGCTGGCAAGACAAGGCTCGACACTGGGAGACGAAACGATGCGTTTCAAGGCAACCATGATCGGCAGCGTTCTTGCTCTGGCACTTCTCGCCGGGACAGCCGCATTCGCGCAGCAGGCTCAGAAGGTGACCGTTGCCGTCACGGCAATCGTCGAGCACCCGGCACTCGATGCCGCCCGCGACGGCGTCAAGAAGGCACTGGAGGAGGCCGGCTACAAGGACGGGGCCAATCTCACCTTCCGCTATGAATCGGCGCAGGGCTCGCCGGCAACGGCAGCGCAGATCGCGCAGAAGTTCGCAGGCGAGAACCCGACCGTGATCGTCGCGATCGCAACGCCCTCCGCCCAGGCGATGGTCACGGCGACGCAGACGATTCCGGTGGTGTTCACCGCCGTGACCGACCCGGTCGCCGCCCAGATCGTCAAGGACAGGCAGGCGCCGGGCGGCAACATCACCGGCATCTCCGACTTCTCTCCGCTCGAGGCCCAGTTCGACCTGATCAAGGAGTTGGTCCCGACGGCCAAGAAGATCGGCGTCGTCTACAACCCGGGCGAGGCCAACAGCGTCGCGCTTCTCAACGCCATCAAGGCCCTGGCGCCCGCCCGCAGCCTCCAGATTGTCGAGGCTTCGGCCGGCCGGACCGCCGATGTCTCCGGCGCGGCGCAGAGCCTGGTCGGCAAGGTCGATGCCATCTACCTGCCGACCGACAACACCATCATCTCGGCGCTCGGCACGGTTCTGAACGTCGGCGCCGACAACAAGCTGCCGGTCTTCACCGGCGACACCGAGTCGGTCCAGAAAGGCTCGGTCGCCTCGATCGGCTTCGACTATTTCCAGGTCGGGCTGGAGACGGGCGCCGTCGTGGCGCGCATCCTCAAGGGCGAGAAGCCCGGCGCCATCCCGGTCAAGAATGCCAGCGGCAGTAATCTCGTCATCAACACCAAGGCTGCTGCCGCCATGGGCGTGACCATTCCGGCGGCCGTGCAGGCTCGCGCCAAGCAGGTGATCAACTGACGTGAAGCGGCAGCACCACACGCTGCCGCCAACGGCCGCCTCACTCGTCATGTCAAAAAAGAACAAGCAGGGCGACCGATGAGCCTCATCGCCACCCTGGGCGCCATCGAGATCGGACTGGTGTTCGCTCTGGTGGCGCTCGGCGTCTACATCACCTTTCGCGTGCTCGACTTTCCGGATCTGACGGTCGACGGCACCCTGCCGCTCGGCGCCGCCGTCGCGGCAGCGATGATCGCTGGCGGCGTCAATCCGGTGTTCGCCACAGTGGCGGCGATCATCGCCGGCTGCCTCGCCGGCACGGTCACCGCCTGGCTCAACATCCGCTTTGCGATCCTGCATCTGCTCGCCGGCATCCTGACGATGACGGCGCTGTTCTCGATCAATCTGCGGGTGATGGGCGTGCCCAACATACCCTTGATGAACCGGCCGACGGTGATCGACTTCTTCGCCTGGCTGAACCCGTTCATCGCTACCCTGGGGCTACCCGCGCGGCCCACCTTGCGCGTGCTCGCCTTGCTGATCATCGTCACCGTGATCGCCGCGCTGCTCGCCCGCTTCTTGAAGACCGAGTTCGGGCTCGCCATGCGCGCGACCGGCGCCAACCCGCGCATGGCGCGGGCGCAAGGCATCCGCACCGACATGTACATCTATGTCGGCGTCGCCCTCTCCAACGGCCTCGTCGCTCTGGCCGGCGCCCTGTTCGCGCAGACCGCGGGCTTCGCCGATGTCAGCATCGGCACCGGCACCATCATCGCCGGCCTCGCGGCCGTCATCCTGGGCGAAACGATCTTCCGCTCGAGATCGATCGTCGTGGCGGTGTTCTCCTGCCTGATCGGCGCGATCGCCTACCGCCTCGCCATCGCGCTCGCCCTGAATGCCGGCTGGCTCGGCCTGCGCGCCTCCGATCTCAATCTCGTCACGGCGGTGCTGGTCGGCATCGCGCTGATGCTGCCTGGTGTCGCAAACCCGCTGCGCGGCCTGTTCAAGCGGAGCACGCCATGATCTCCGTCCGCGACGTTCACGTCACCTTCGGGCGCGGCACGCCGCTGGAGAACCGGGCGCTGCGCGGCCTCGACCTGACCGTGGATGACGGCGAGTTCATCACCGTCATCGGCTCGAACGGCGCCGGCAAGTCGACGCTCCTCAATGTCCTCAGCGGCGATGCCCGGGCCGAAAGCGGCACGGTCGAGGTCGACGGTATCGACGTGACGCGCTGGCCGACCGCAAAGCGGGCCGGCCTGATCGCCCGAGTCTTCCAGGACCCGATGGCCGGCACCTGCGAACGGCTGACGATCGAGGAGAACATGGCGCTGGCGCAGGCACGCGGCCGCGTCCGTGGCCTCGGCCCAGCCCTCGACAAGCCGCGCCGGGTGCTGTTCCGCGACAAGCTGGCGATGCTCGGTCTCGGACTGGAGAACCGGCTCGGCGATTCGATGGGGCTGCTGTCGGGCGGGCAGCGCCAGGCGGTCAGCCTGTTGATGTCGACGCTGGCGGGAACCAAGACCCTGCTGCTCGACGAGCATACCGCCGCGCTCGATCCACGCACGGCCGCTTTCGTCCTCGACCTGACCCGGCGCATCGTCGAGGACCAGAAGCTGACCGCCCTGATGGTCACCCACTCAATGCGCGACGCGCTCGACCATGGCAGCCGCACCGTGATGCTGCACGAAGGCAAGGTCGCCTTCGACATCGCCGGCGAGCGCCGCAAGACGATGGACGTGCCGGACCTGCTGCAACTGTTCAAACAGGTGCGTGGCGAAGAACTCGCCGACGACAGCCTGCTGCTGAGCTGACCAAGGACGCTGGCTAGGCCCGGATTCTGACGTTCCGCGCGAGGAAGTCGATGAACGCCCGCATCCGCGCCGGCACGAAGCCGCCCTGCCCGAGATAGACGGCGTGGATCACCTCGATGTCGCCGGCGTTGAAATCCTCCAGCACCGTGACGAGCCGCCCTGCGGCGATCTCGGCCTCGGTATGGAAGCGTCCTAGTCGCGCGAGGCCGACGCCAGCGACGGCAAGCTGGCGCGCCGTCTCGCCGTCGCCGACCATCGTATTGCCGACCGCGGCGATCGAGATCAGCTCGCTGCCGACGCGAAACGGCCAGCCCTCGACCGAGCGGGCGAAGTTGAAGCCGATCAGATTGTGCTTTTCGAGCTCGGCCGGCGTTTTCGGCTCGCCATGGCGGGCGATGTAATCCGGCGAGGCGACGACGGCGACGCCGCTCTCGCCGATCTTGCGCGCCATCAATTGATTGCCACGTAGGGGCCCGGGCGCCACCCGGATCGCGATGTCGGCCCGTTCCTCGATCAGGTCGACGACCTGGTCGGTCAGGACGAGATCGAGCGAGAGCTCAGGATGCTCGGCGAGGAAGGCCGGCACCAGCGGCAGCAGCACATGATTGCCGAAGGCGATATTCGCGTTGACACGCACCCGTCCACGCGGCGCCCGCCCCGCAGCGGCCTCGCACTCCGCCTCGGCGATGTCGGAGAGGATAGTAATGCAGCGCTGGTGGAAGCCTTGCCCCTCCGCCGTGAGCTGAAGCTTGCGCGTCGAGCGATTGATCAATCTGGCGCCAAGCCGGGCTTCCAGCCGCGTGACCAGCTTGCTGACGGCCGACGGCGTCATGCCGAAGAGCTTGGCGGCCGCCGAGAAGCCGCCGCGCTCGACCACGGCCGAAAACACTTCCATCTCGCCGGAGCGGTTGCTGAGCAGGGCTGCCATGGTGAACTCAAGTCACAAGTGATGTTACGGCCGGCATCCTAATTCATCCCGTTGCGCTGCACCATCTGGCTGGGACCCGTACCCTTGCGCTTCGCGCGGAGCCTGCCATGCCCATTGCCGTCTACGCCCTCACCGCCGGAGCCTTCGGCATCGGCACCACAGAATTCGTGATCATGGGCCTGCTGCTCCAGGTCGCGACCGATCTCGGCGTCTCCGTCTCGATGGCCGGCCTGCTGATTTCGGGCTATGCGCTCGGCGTCTTCGTCGGCGCGCCGATCCTGACGCTGGCCACGCGCAAGCTGCCGCGCAAGCAGGTGCTGATCCTGCTGATGGCGATCTTCACCCTCGGCAACATCGCCTGTGCGATCGCCCCGAGCTACGGCCTGCTGATGGTGGCACGCATCATCACCTCGCTGGCGCATGGCACCTTCTTCGGCGTTGGCTCGGTCGTGGCGACCAGCCTCGTTCCCGAAGACAAGAAGGCTTCGGCCATTGCCGTGATGTTCACCGGCCTCACCATCGCGACCCTGCTCGGCGTCCCCGCCGGCGCCTGGCTCGGCCTGCATTTCGGCTGGCGCGCCACGTTCTGGACCATCGCCGCGATCGGCGTCATCGCCATGCTGGTGCTCGCCCGCCTGGTTCCGGCCGATAAGGGCGAGGTCGAGGTCGCGCCGCTGCGCCAGGAACTCGCGACGCTGGCCGATCCGCAGGTCCTGCTCGGCCTCGCCATGACCGTGCTCGGCTTCGGCGGCGTCTTCGCGGTCTTCACCTATATCCAGCCGATCCTGGTCGAGATCACCGGCTTCTCGCAGGAGGCCGTCTCGCCGATCCTCTTGCTCTTCGGCCTTGGCCTGATCGTCGGCAACATGCTCGGCGGCAAGTTCGCCGACCGCAACCTGCCGGTCGCACTGCTCGCGACAACGGCGACGCTCGCCATCGTGCTCTTCGCCATGACGGCGGCGCTGCGCTCGCCCGTCGCTGTCACCATTTTCGTCGGGCTGATCGGCGCCGCCGCCTTCGCCACCGTCGCGCCGCTGCAGATGCGTGTGCTCGACAAGGCCGGGCCGGCCGGGCGTAATCTTGCCTCCAGCCTCAACATCGCCGCCTTCAACCTCGGCAATGCCTTCGGCGCCTGGCTCGGCGGCGTCACCATCGACCATGGGCCGGGGCTCGGCGCCGTGACCTGGGTCGCAGCCCTGGTGCCGCTGGCGAGCCTGGTGCTGGCCGTGATCAGCCTGTGCCTCGACAAGCGCGAGCGGACGGCGCTGCAGACCGCCCCCGTTTCCTGCCCATAATCATAAATATCAACGGCTTCGCAGAAGGAACTCGACCATGGACTACAGATATCTCGGCCACTCCGGCCTGAAGGTGCCGGCGCTTAGCTTCGGCGCCGGGACCTTTGGCGGCCAGGGCCCGCTCTTCAGTGCCTGGGGCACCAGCGACGCCAAGGAGGCGACCCGCCTCATCGACATCTGCCTGGAGGCTGGGGTCAACCTGTTCGACACCGCCGATGTCTATTCGAACGGCGCTTCCGAGGAGGTCTTAGGCGCCGCGATCAAGGGCCGCCGCGACAAGGTCCTGATCTCGACCAAGATGACCCTGCCGATGGGCGACGGCCCGAACGAAGCCGGCTCCTCGCGCAGCCGATTGATCGACGGCACCGAGGCCGCGCTACGCCGGCTCGGCACCGATCATATCGACCTGCTTCAGCTCCATGCCTTCGACGCCTTCACCCCGATCGAGGAGGTGCTCTCGACGCTCGACGCGCTGGTCCGCGCCGGCAAGATCCGCCAGGTCGGCGTCTCCAATTTCGCCGGCTGGCAGTTGATGAAATCGCTCGCCCTTGCCGAGAAGCATGGCTTCCCGCGCTATGTCGCGCATCAGGTCTATTATTCGCTGGTCGGCCGCGATTACGAGTTCGACCTGATGCCGCTCGGCCTCGATCAGGGCGTCGGCGCCCTCGTCTGGAGCCCGCTCGGCTGGGGCCGGCTCACCGGCAAGATCCGCCGCGGCCAGCCTTTGCCCGAAGGCAGCCGCCTGCACCAGACCGCCGATTTCGGCCCGCCGGTCGACGACGAAAAGCTCTACGACATCGTCGATGTGCTCGACGCGCTCGCCAAGGAGACCAGCAGAACCGTTCCGCAGATCGCCATCAACTGGCTGCTGCAGCGCCCGACAGTCGCCTCCGTGATCATCGGTGCCCGCAACGAGACGCAACTGCGCGACAATCTCGGCGCCGTCGGCTGGGCCTTGACGTCCGAGCAGATCGCCAGGCTGGACAAGGCAAGCGCGACCGTTCCGCCCTATCCGGCCTTCCCCTATCATCGCCAGGAGGGCTTCGCCCGGCTGAACCCGCCTGCCGTTTAGCCCCTTCTCGCCTCCCGCGCCGTCATCCCGGACGCAGCGAAGCGAAGATCCGGGATCCATGCCGGAGCCTATCCGAATAACGCTCCGGCATGGATCCCGGGTCGGGCTTCGCCCGCCCGGGACGACTTGAAGGAAGATCGACGCAGCTTGATTTTTTCCGCCCGGCCTTGTCGGCTGCCGGCCTAGCCAAACGTCCTTGGCCTGAACCGGAGCGCTGCGCATGCACTACGCCATCCTTTGCTATCACTCCGAAGAGGTCGTCATGGCCTGGTCGAAGGAGCAGAACGACGAGGTCATGGGCCGCCTCGAAAAGATCCGCCAGCGCATCGCCAAGGAGGGCAAGCTCGGCCCGGTCGCGCGTTTGCTGCCGACCACCGCCGCGACGACGCTGCGCAAGGACCGCGATCCGCCGCTGATCCTCGACGGCCCCTTCGCCGAGACCAAGGAGCAGTTCCTCGGCTTCTACATCGTCGACGTCGCCGATCTCGACGAGGCGCTCGGCATCGCGCGCGAGCTCGGCGAGGCCAATCCCGGCGGCGCCTTCGAGGTCCGCCCGCTTGCCGTCTACTATCCGGCCGGAGTCTGATCATGGCGGAGATCGCCTGGATCCATGCGGCGCTGACCTCGGCGCGGCCTCAGGCGATCAGCGCCCTGCTGCGCTATTTCCGCGATCTCGACGTCGCCGAGGAGGCGTATCAGGAGGCCTGCCTCAGGGCGCTCCGAACCTGGCCGCAAAATGGCCCGCCGCGCGATCCCGCCGCTTGGCTGATCTTCGTCGGCCGCAATGTCGCGCTCGACCAGGTCAGGCGGCAGAAGAAGCAGACGGCTCTGCCGGAAGACGACCAGCTCTCCGATCTCGACGATGCCGAGAGCGAGGTCGCCGAGCGGCTCGACGGGGCGCATTACCGCGACGACATCCTGCGGCTGCTGTTCATCTGCTGCCACCCCGACCTGCCGTCGACGCAGCAGGTCGCACTTGCCTTGCGCGTCGTCTCGGGGCTTACAGTCAAGCAGATCGCCCGCGCCTTCCTCGTCGGCGAAAGCGCGATGGAGCAGCGCATCACCCGCGCCAAGAGCCGGGTTGCTGCCGCCAACGTGCCGTTCGAGGCACCCGGCCCGGTCGAGCGCGCCGAGCGGCTCGCGGCGGTGGCGGCGATGCTCTACCTCGTCTTCAACGAGGGCTATTCCGCCAGCGGCGCCGAGAGCGACCGCCGCCGCCCCTTCAGCGAGGAGGCGATCCGGCTCATGCGATTGCTGCTGCGGCTGTTCCCGACCGAGCCGGAGATCATGGGCCTCTTGGCGCTGATGCTGCTCCAGCACGCCCGCGCCCCAGCAAGGCTCGATACCAGCGGCCAGATCATCCTGCTCGAGGATCAGGACCGCTCGCTCTGGGATCGCGAGATGATCGCGGAGGGGCTCGCTCTGGTCGACAAGGCGATGCGCCATCGCAGGCCCGGCCCCTATCAACTCCAGGCGGCGATCGCAGGCGTTCATAGCCGCGCGGCGCAGCCGGGCGAGACCGACTGGGCCCGGATCGACGTGCTCTACGCCACACTGGAGCATATCCAGCCTTCGCCGGTGATCACGCTCAACCGTGCCGTCGCCATCGCCAAGCTGCGCGGGCCGGAGGCGGCCCTTGCGCTGATCGAGCCGCTGGAACAGCAACTCTCGGGCTATTTCTACTTCTTCGGCTTCAAGGGCTGGCTGCTGATGCAGCTCGGCCGCAGCCGCGAGGCGCGCGCCGCCTTCGACCGTGCCATCGGGCTCGCCGGATCGGCCAGCGAAGCCGCCCATATCCGCCAGCATATCGACCGGCTGATGCGCGAGGGCGAACAGGCCGCAGCCGGCTGAGGCCGGCGACGGATCGCCTCCGAAAATTCCTCCGGCGCGGTGTCGGCACCGCGTCTGCTCGTTCGTCCTTGCTCCAAGGGGCGGTGAGTGGACGGCATTGGCCAGCTCCTGGCAGTGCCGAAAACTCATCAATGACAACCGCTTGCTTCGGAATCCTCAATTTCGGGATCGGAAGCGGCTTTTGCAGCGAGGAGACCGACCATGACGCAGACCACCGTCAGCAAGGAAGACTGGATCGCCGCCCGCAAGGCGCTGCTCGTCAAGGAGAAGGAGCTGACGCGCCGGCGCGACGCGGTCGCCGCCGAGCGGCGTGCTTTGCCGCGCATCCGGATCGAGAAGGATTATGTCTTCGACACGCCGGACGGGAAGCAGACGCTGGCCGACCTCTTCCGTGGCCGCAGCCAGCTCATCGTCAAGCACTTCATGCTGGCGCCCGGCCAGCTCGAAGGCTGCGTCGGCTGCTCTTTCGAGGCCGACCATGTCGACGGCGTGCTGAGGCATCTCGAACAGCACGATGTCGCCTATGTCGCGGTGGCGCGCGCGCCGCTCGCCGAGATCGAGGCGTATAAGAACCGCATGGGCTGGAGCTTCCACTGGGTCTCGTCCCACGGCAGCGACTTCAACTACGATTTCGACGTCTCCTACACACCGGAGCAGCTCGCCAATAGCGACGCCTTCTACAATTTCGAGACGATCGCCTCACCGCTGGAGGACCTCTCCGGCTTCACCGTCCTCGAGAAGGATGCGGAAGGGGCAATCTACCAGACCTACTCGACTTTCGGCCGCGGCGCCGAGGAGGTGCTCGGCACCTACATGTTCCTCGATATGACACCGAAGGGCCGCAACGAGACCGGTCCGGCCGGCAATCTGACCGATTGGGTCCGCCCGCACGACCGCTATGAGACGCCCGGCAAGACCGACATGACCGGCCGCTGGCGCGAGGAACCGGCGACGGCCTGCTGCTACGCCCCCGCGGCGAGCTAGCTTGCGCCGGCGCCTTCGCTCTCCAGGCTGAGCGCGAGCTTGCGCAGCAGTGCCGCCAACTCCGCCTGCTCGCGCCCGCTCAGGCCCCCGAGCAGGCGCTTCTCAAGCTCCATATCCTCGCGGAACGCCGCCTCGGCCTTGGCGCGGCCAGCCTCGGTCAGTTCGACCAGGAGGCTGCGCTTGTCTTCTTCCGCCTCATGCCGCCGGATCAGCCCGGCCGCCTCGAGGCGGTTGAGGCGAGCGGTGAGCCCGCCCGACGAGATCATCAGCGTGCGGTAGAGCTCGGTCGGCGTCAGTCGCCAGGGCGCTCCGGCCCGCCGCAGCGTCGAGATCACGTCGAACTCGCCGGCATCGAGACCATGACGGGCGAAGACGGCCTCGATCCCCGGCCGCAGCCGCAAGGTGATCCGGCGCGCCCGGCCGATCACCGCCATGGGCGAGGTGTCCAGCTCCGGCACTTCGCGCCGCCATTGCTCGCGCAGCCGCTCGATATGGTCGCCACCCGGCCCCGTTTCATCGTCCATTCCGGCCTCCGCTGATCTCATATGGACATGATGTAGATATCTTGACATCAAGACAATATCGGATTTATCTTGACATCAAGATAAATGGAGATCGCCATGCAAACCATTCCTTTCACCCTCGCCGGGCTCGACCATGTCGTGTTCCGCACCGCCGACACGCCGCGCATGCTCGCCTTCTATCAGGAGGTGCTCGGCTGCCCGGTCGAACGCCGCCAGGACGAGCTCGGCCTCGTTCAACTCCGCGTCGGCCGCTCGCTGATCGACCTCGTCGATGTCGCCGGCCCGCTCGGCCGCGCCGGCGGAGCCGCAGCCGGCGCTGAAGGCCGCAATGTCGATCATATCTGCCTCGGCATCCGCCCCTTCGACGAAGGCGCCGTCCGCGCCCATCTCGCCAGCCACGGCGTCGCGATCGTCGCCGCCGGCTCGCGCTACGGCGCCGAGGGCGAAGGCCAGGCGATCTACGTCAAGGATCCGGACGGCAACGCTATCGAGCTCAAGGGCTCGGCCGAGTGAGCGATGGAACGGGCCAGATCACGCCTGAGAAAAAAAATCTCGCGTGATGTCGGACCACCCGCACCGCCGACGTCCTCGTAACAAATCCACCGGAAACACCGGCTCAGTTCAGAACAAACGCCTGCAAACCCGACATCGGAGTTCGACAATGTCCCAGCCAGCAGAAGCCATTCAGACACAGGCCCAGCCCGAAACCCGCGGCGGCGTCGTCGCCTATCTCAGCGTCGAAGGCGCGGTGAAGGCTTCGGAATTCTATCAGAAGGCCTTCGGCGCCGAGGAGGTGGCCCGCATGCCGGTCGACGAAAAGGGCCGGACCATGCACATCCACCTTTACGTCAATGGCGGTTCGCTGATGCTGAGCGATCCCTATCCGGAGCACGGCTATCCCGCCGAGAAGCCCCAGGGCTTCACCCTGACCATACGCGTCGACGACATCGACTTCTGGTGGAAGCGCGGCGTCGCCGCCGGCATGGAGGTCGTCACCCCTGTCGATCTGATGTTCTGGGGCGAACACTACGGCCAGTACCGCGACCCCTTCGGCGTACTCTGGGCCCTGGTCTCGCCCGCCAAGTAAACACCGGCGCCGGCCGGGCCGGCAGAGCCTTATCCAATCGGAGCGTTCCATGCAGTCCGACACCCTGACCACCAACACGCCCGCCGGACAGCTCTGGACCGGGCGCATCATGAGCGGCCTCGTCGTCGCCTTCCTGATCTTCGACGGCGGCATCAAGCTCGCGCCGCTCGGCATCGTCACCGAGACGATGCAGCAGCTCGGCTATTCCGGCTCGCCGGAACTGGCGCGCGGGCTCGGCGTGATGACGCTCGTCATCGCCCTGCTCTATGCGCTGCCGCGCACGTCAGTGCTCGGCGCGATCCTGCTGACCGGCCTGCTCGGCGGCGCCATGGCGACGCATTTGCGCGTCGGCAGCCCGGTCTTCAGCCATCTCTTCTTCGGCCTCTATCTCGGCCTTCTGGCCTGGGGCGGCCTTTATCTGCGCGATCCGCGGCTACGCCGCCTGATCCCCTTCCGTCTCGGCGCCTGATCCATACCCCACGCAACACAGGAGAGTGCCATGCTTACCTATCTCGTCATCGCCGTGCTCGCCCTCGTCGCCGGCGTCCTCATTGCCGCCGCGCGCAAGCCCGATATTTTCGAGGTCAGCCGCTCCGCGACGATCCGGGCGACGCCCGAGCGCATCTTCGCTTTGCTCGCGGATTTCCAGGAATGGGGCGCCTGGTCGCCCTATGAGAAGAAGGATCCGGCGATGAAGCGCAGCTTCAAGGGCGCGACCTCCGGCGTCGGCGCCGTCTATGCCTTCGACGGCAACAAGCAGGTCGGCACCGGCGAACTCGCCATTATCGAGGTCCAGGCGCCGAAGAAGCTCGCCGTGACGCTCGACATGACCCGCCCGATGGCCTGCAGCAACCTGATCACCTTCACGCTCGCCCCGAGTGAAGGCGGCACGCTGGTGACCTGGCACATGCAGGGCGCCTGTCCGTTCATGGGCAAGCTGATGGGCACGATCTTCAACATGGATCGCATGGTAGGCGGCGATTTCGACAAAGGTCTCGCCGACCTCAAGCAGGCTGCCGAACGGCCGAAACTGGTTGCTGCCGCGGCCTGACCAGCGCGCAATCGACAGTCCACTCAAGAAGCACAAAGCAAAGGAGGAAGAGCCATGACCAACGCAGCGGAACGCGACAAGCCTCAGGCCAGCGACATGACCGGCTGCATGCCGGCCAAGCCCCAGGCCGAGCATGGATGGCTCCACCAGCTCGTCGGCGAATGGACCTATGAGGCCGAATGCCTGATGGGCCCCGACCAGCCGCCGATGAAGTCGTCCGGCACCCAGTCGTTCTCGTCCTTTGGCGGGCTCTGGCTCGTCGGCGACGGCACCGGCACCATGCCGGACGGTAGCCCGGCCGTAACCCGGATGACGCTCGGCTACGACCCGCAGAAGGAACGCTATGTCGGCTCCTTCATCGGCTCGATGATGGGCAATCTATGGGTTTATACCGGCACGCGCGACGCCGCGGGGACGGTATTGACGCTCGACACCGAAGGTCCCGACTTCACCCAGCCGGGCAAGACGGCGGCCTATCAGGATCTCGTCGAGATCAAGAGCGCCGACCACCATATCCTGTCCTCGCGGACCAGGGGCGAGAATGGCGAGTGGGTCCAGTTCATGACGGCGCATTACCGCCGGGTGAAGTGACGGCTTTCGCTGGCACGGTTGCCCATTGATCGAGGGCGCGGAGCACCTGCTTCGCGCCCTCGCGCTTGACCGGCATGCGCGTTCGGGGGCATGTGCAAAACCCAAGAAACTGGGTGGGGACGGCCCCGAAGCGATGCGCATCCTGCTGATCGACAATTACGACAGCTTCACCTGGAACCTGGTCCACCTGATCGGCGGGCTGGGCGCGAGTGTCGATGTGCGCCGCAACGATACGCTCTCAGTCGGCGAAGCCCTCTCCGGCGACCATGACGCGATCGTGCTCTCGCCCGGCCCGTGCACACCGAACGAGGCCGGCATCTGCCTCGACCTCGTCCGCGAAGGCGCCGACAGGAAGCCGATCTTCGGTGTCTGCCTTGGTCTTCAGGCGATCGGCCAGGTCTTCGGCGGCGAGGTGGTGCGCGCCCCCCTGCCGATGCATGGCAAGGTCTCGACCATCACCCACCGGGCGCGCGGCCTGTTCCATGGCATCAACGGCCCGCTCGAAGCGACGCGCTATCACTCGCTCGTCATCCGCAGGGAAAGCTGCCCGGCCGAGCTCTCCATCGAGGCCGAATCCGGCGACGGGATGATCATGGCGCTGTCGCATCGCGAGCTGCCGGTGCATGGCGTGCAGTTCCATCCCGAGAGCATCGCCTCGGAGCATGGCGCGACGATCCTGCGCAATTTCCTCGATCTCGCCCAGCGATGGTCGCGCCAGACCAACAAAGCCGCCCTTTCCGCGACAGCCTGATCGATCGAGTTCCCATGGACGACTTCAAACCCTTCATCGCCAAGGTCGCGACCGGCGCCTCGCTGTCGCGCGAGGAAGCCCGCGACGCCTTCGAGGCCATGCTCTCCGGCGAAGTCACGAATGCGCAGGCGGCCGCCTTCCTGATGGCGCTGCGCGTGCGCGGCGAGACCACCGAGGAGATCGCCGGCGCCGTCACTGCCATGCGCGCCCGCATGCTCACCGTCGACGCCCCTGCCGACGCGATCGACATCGTCGGCACCGGCGGCGATGCCTCGGGCTCCTACAATGTCTCGACGCTGGCTTCGATCATCGTCGCCGCCTGCGGCGTGCCGGTGGCCAAGCACGGCAATCGCGCCGCCTCCTCGCGCTCCGGCGCTGCCGACGTCCTGACCGCACTCGGCGTCAAGGTCGGGCTGGAACCGGCCGGCACTGAGCGCTGCATCGCAGAGGCCGGCGTCGGCTTCATGTTCGCGCCGACCCATCACGCCTCGATGCGCCATGTCGGACCGGTGCGCACCGAGCTCGGCACCCGCACCATCTTCAATCTGGTCGGGCCGCTTTCGAACCCGGCCGGCGTCAAGAAGCAGCTGATCGGCGCCTTCTCCGAGACCTGGCTCGAGCCGATGGTCAAGGTGCTGCAATCGCTCGGCTCCACGACCGTCTGGGCCGTGCACGGCTCGGACGGGCTCGACGAGATCACCACGACAGGCCCGACCCGCGTGATCGCGCTGAAGGACGGCAAGATCGAGAGCTTCTCGATCGCGCCTGAGGATGTCGGCATCGCCCGCGCCAGGCCTGAGGATCTGCGCGGCGGCGAGCCGGCGCAAAATGCGCAGGCGCTGCAGGAGGTGCTCGGCGGCGCCAAGACCGCCTTCCGCGATATCGCCGCCTTCAACGCCGCAGCCGCGCTCGTCGTCGCCGG
Source organism: Allobosea sp. LjRoot90 (assembly GCF_964254315.1). NCBI lineage: Bacteria > Pseudomonadati > Pseudomonadota > Alphaproteobacteria > Hyphomicrobiales > Alloboseaceae > Allobosea > Allobosea sp. LjRoot90. The sequence continues at coordinate 732,513 of NZ_CAXUTF020000001.1, read as the reverse complement.
CAAGGCCGCCACGCTCGGCGAGGGGCTGGCGCAGGCCTATGCGGTGCTGGACAATGGCAAGGCCAAGGCTGCGCTCGCGACCCTCGTCGCCAGCTCCAATGCGTGAGGCTGCCCCATGCCCGACATCCTGAAGCGGATCGAGGCCTATAAGCGCGAGGAGATCGCCGCAGCGCGCGCCGCGGTGCCGCAAGCCGAGATCGAGAAGCGTGCTGCGGCGATGCCGGCGCCGCGCGATTTCATCGGTGCGCTCGAGGCCAAGCACCGCGCCGGCGGCCCGGCCCTGATCGCCGAGATCAAGAAGGCCTCCCCGTCCAAAGGGCTGATCCGCGCCGATTTCGACCCGCCGGCGCTGGCCAAGGCCTATGCCGCCGGCGGCGCGGCCTGCCTTTCGGTCCTGACCGACACGCCCTCGTTCCAGGGCCAGCCGAAAGACCTTGCGCAGGCGCGCGCCGCCTCCGGCCTGCCCGGCCTGCGCAAGGATTTCATGTTCGAGCCCTATCAGGTCTTCGAAGCCCGCAGCTGGGGCGCCGACTGCATCCTGATCATTATGGCATCGCTCGACGATGCCGCGGCGCGGGAGCTCACCGCCACGGCGAAGGCGCTCGGCATGGCCGCGCTCGCCGAGGTCCATGACGAGGCCGAGCTGGAGCGCGCATTGAAGCTCGACACCAGGCTGGTCGGCATCAACAATCGCGACCTGCGCAGCTTCGAGCTCAATCTCGCCGTCACCGAGCGGTTGGCGCCGCGCGTGCCGAAGGACCGCCTGCTCGTCGGCGAGAGCGGCATCTTCAGCCATGCCGACATCGCCCGCCTGCAGGCCTGCGGCGTCAACACCTTCCTGGTCGGCGAAAGCCTGATGCGCCAGGCGGACGTCGCGGCTGCAACGCGACAGCTGCTGACTGGCAAGACCACCGAGGCGGCGGCGTGAGCCGGCTCACTCATCTCGACCAGAAGGGCGCGGCCCATATGGTCGATGTCGGCGACAAGGCCGAGACCGTCCGCATCGCGGTCGCCGAAGGCCATGTGGTGATGCAGCCTGAGACGCTGGCGATTGTCCGTGACGGCGAAGCCAAGAAGGGCGACGTGCTCGGCACCGCCCGCCTCGCCGGCATCATGGCGGCCAAACGCGCCCATGAGCTGATCCCGCTCTGCCACCCGCTGCTGCTGACCAAGATCGCGGTGGATCTTGCGATCGACGAGGCGCTGCCTGGCGTGCGCGTTCGCGCCGAGGTCAAGCTCACCGGCAAGACCGGCGTCGAGATGGAGGCGCTCACCGCCGTCAGCGTCGCCTGCCTCACCGTCTACGACATGGTGAAGGCGGTCGACCGCGCCATGCATATCGAAGGCATCAAGCTCGTGCATAAATCCGGCGGCAAGTCCGGAACCTATGAGCTCGCAGGGCAATCGGCATGAGCCTCACTCCCGTTCCCGTCGCGCTCAGGGCGCTGCTCGACAGCGTACCCGGCCCGACGCCTGCCGAGACACTGCCGCTGGCGCAATGTGCTGGCCGCGTGTTGGCAGAAGATGTCGCCGCGCTGCGGACCCAGCCCCCTTTCGCCAATTCGGCCATGGACGGCTATGCCGTGCGCGCCCAAGACTTGGCGCGGGGCGCACAGCTTCGCGTCATTGGCGAGTCCGCTGCTGGCCGCGGCTTCTCTGGGAGAATTTCCCTCGGTGAGACGGTGCGGATCTTTACGGGAGCACCGTTGCCCGAGGGCGCTGACACGATCCTCATTCAGGAGCATGCCGAAGACGTCGGCAGTCCGGTCATCCGGGTCGTCAAACCTACAGATCTCGGCCAGTTCGTGCGCCTGGCGGGGCTCGACTTCAGGGCCGGCGAAGTCTTGCTGAAAGCTGGCCGCCGGCTCGACAGCGCTGCACTTGGCCTCGCCGCGGCAGCGGGCCATCCGACGCTCGCCGTCCGCCGCAAGCCCTTGGTCGCGATCCTCGCGACCGGCGACGAGCTCGTCCTGCCGGGCGAGCCGGTCGGCCCCGACCAGATCGTCGCCTCCAACAGCTTTTCACTCGCCGCTTTGGTCGAGCAGGCCGGCGGCACGGCGCTCGACCTCGGTATCGCCCGCGACAACCACCCCGATCTCGCTGGCAAGATCGAGGCGGCGCGCGAGGCTGGAGCCGACGTCCTGATCACGCTCGGCGGCGCCTCGGTCGGCGAGCATGATCTCGTCCAGGCCGCGCTGAAGGCGCAAGGCATGGAGCTCGGCTTCTGGAAGATCGCGATGCGCCCAGGCAAACCTATGATGATGGGTCGCCTCGACGCCATGGTCGCGCTCGGCCTGCCGGGCAATCCCGTTTCCTCGATCGTCTGCGGGCATCTCTTTGCCATCCCGCTGGTCGAAGCTCTGCTCGGCATCGATGATCCCGAACGCGACCGCAGCGAGCCCGCCATCCTTGTCATCGATCTACCTGCCAATGACGAGCGCCAGGATTATCTGCGCGCCACCCTCGAAATCGTCGATGGCAAGCGTCGCGTGCGGCCCTTCGCCAAGCAGGATTCATCGATGCTGGCGAACTTGTCGCGCGCCGAGGCGCTGGTGATCCGCCCGGTCTTCGCCGAGGCCGCCAAGGCGGGCGATCCCTGCCGCATCATCCGGCTGCGCTGACGGCCTCGCGTAACGACAAGGCGCGCCTTGCGGAACACAAAGCGAACAGCTATGGTGTTCGTGCTTTGTTTCGATTCTAGCCCGAGAGGCGAGCGGCGCGACCATGCTGACACGCAAACAGTTCGAACTGCTTCGCTTCATCCATGAGCGCCTACGCGAATCCGGCGTACCGCCCTCCTTCGACGAAATGAAGGACGCGCTCGATCTGCGCTCGAAATCCGGCATCCACCGACTGATCATGGCGCTTGAGGAACGCGGCTTCATTCGCCGGCTTCCGAACCGGGCGCGGGCGCTCGAAGTCATCAAGATGCCGGACGGCATCGGCGGTCAGCAGGCGCAGCGCGGCCGCTTCAGCCCCTCTATCGTCCAGGGTGGACTCGGCCAGACCCCGCCAGCGCCGGCAGCCACCTTGGCGAAGCCGCGCCCCGCAGGCGCCGAGGAGAACGGGCGCGCCACCGTTTCCATCCCCGTCATGGGCCGAATCGCCGCCGGCACGCCGATCTCGGCGATCCAAGACCGCAGTCATAGCGTGTCCATGCCCGCCGACATGCTTGGCAGCGGCGAGCATTACGCGCTCGAGGTTCGCGGCGATTCGATGATCGAGGCCGGCATCCTCGACGGCGACACTGTCGTGATCCGCAAGCAAGACAGCGCCAATACCGGCGACATCATCGTCGCCCTGATCGACGACGAGGAAGCGACGCTGAAGCGGCTGCGCAAGCGCGGCTCCTCGATCGCGCTCGAAGCCGCCAATCCCGCCTATGAGACGCGCGTTCTCGGGCCCGACCGGGTCAAGATCCAGGGCCGTCTCGTCAACCTGATGCGACGTTACTGAAGCATCTCCGCATCCTGTGCCGGCTCCGCAGCCGCGGGTGTCGGTGCAGGAGCGGGGTCAGGCGCCGGCCGCGTTTCCGGCCGTGCACGCGTCCACGGACGCAGGCGCGCCGCCTCATCGGCCGTATAGGCGCGCCAGCCGCCGCGGGCCGCATGATAGGCGGTCGCGCCATCGCGGATGAGTGCGCTGCGGTCGATCAACCGGGCAGCGCAAGGCGCGCTCCAATAAAGCGACGTCACCACGAGATCGGCGCGCTGGCAGTCCTCGACCAGGGCGATGCGGTCGCGCGTATAGGCGACGCTGCGGCCATCCGGCAGGCGGATGATGCAGCCACGGACATCGCAGGCGGCGCCCTCGCGCAGGGCCGCATCGTCGGGCGAACGCGAATCGCCGTCGGCATGCAGCCATTGCGTCAGCACGAAGCGGCTCGGCTTGCCGGCGAGCACCATCTTCCCTTCTCGTCCACGCACCAGCACGCCCGAGCCGTCGCGCTCGATCAGGATGTCCGGTCGCGACGGATGCGAAGCCAGCGCCAGCCCACCGACCAGCGGCAGCGCGGCGAGGAAGCGCAGCGCCGTCGTCCACAGCGTCAGCCAGAGCAAGGACAACGAGAAGCACATTAGGGCGAGCGAACCGAAGGCGGGCAGCACGACGGTCGAGCGGTCGATACCGGCGACCCAGTGAGCCAGCTTCAGCACGAGACCGGAAGCCCAGCCCATCAGCGCCCAGGCCGGCCAGTCGAGCCCGAACGGATAGGCGAGCACGCCGAAGACGGCGGCCGGCATCACGATCAGCGAGACGAAGGGCAGCGCTAGCGCATTGCCGAGCAGTCCGAACGGGTTGAAGGTCTGGAAATGGTAGACGCCATAGGGCGCCGTTGCCGCGGTCGCGACCATGGTCGTGGTCACGATACCGACGGCTGAGAGCCAGAGCGGGCGCAGCGGCCAGGGCCATGATGCGGCTGCGGCGTCGGGCGGGCGTTCCTGCCAGCGTTCGGCAAAGGCGATCAAAGCCGCGACCGCCCCGAACGACATCTGGAAGCTCGGGCCGAGCACGGCCTCGGGCTCGCGCAACAGCACGATGATCGCGGCGAGTGCGAGATTGCGCATGGAGAGCGCCGGCCGGTCGACCAGGATCGCCCCCAGCATCACCAGCGTCATGATCAGCGAGCGCACGGTCGCGACCTCGGCGCCGGAGAAAATGCAATAACCGGTGGCGCCGAGCATGGCTGCGAGCGCCGCAAGCTTCTTCACCGGCCAGTAGAGCGCCGCCGTCTGCGACAGCGCGAGCAGCGCCCGCGCCAGCCAGAAGATCGTGCCGGCGGCGAGCACCATGTGCAGGCCGGAGATCGAGACGATGTGGTAGATGCCGGCGGCGCGCAGGTCGTTGTTGGTTGCTTCGCTGATCAGCCCACGCTTGCCGGTGACGAGCGCCGCCGCCATCGCCCCCGCCTGTCCGCCCCCGCTCGTCGCAATGCGCTCGGTCAGCGCGTTGCGAGCCTGGTCGATCGCGACCGCCAAAGCGAGCCGGCGCGGCATCTCGATCGGCGCCGGCGCGAGCGTGATCTTGCCGGCGATGCTGCCGACGGCGCCGATGCCTTGGAAGAAGGCGTCGCGGGCGAAATCGTAGCCGCCAGGGCGTGCCGGTCCCGGCGGCGGCAACAGGCGCGCCGTCGCGCTGATATGGTCGCCCGGCTTCAACGTGGTCACCGGCGTGGTGACGCGCACCCGTCGCGGCCTCTGTCCAAGCTCGATGCCCGGCAGGTCCGTGACTTGCACGACGATCCGTACGCCCTTGTCGCGTTGCTCCAGCGCCTCGACGAAGCCGGTGAGCTTGCCGACATGATTGCGGGCGAGCGCAGGTGCGGCGATGCCGGCAGTGCGCCAGGCTGCCGCTGCGAAGCCGGCGAAGACGGCCGCAGCCGCGATGCAGACCGCCATGACGGCGCGCCGGCGGCGCGTCAGCCAACCGGCGAGCGCACACAGCGCCAGCCCGGCCAGGGGCGCGGCCAGGCCCGGCTCGCGATCGGCCAGGAAGTAGAGCAGCACGCCGGCGCCCATGCAGACCGGAAGCCAGTTGAAGAGACGTCGCCGTTCGACCTCGGTTTCGAGGGCTTGGCGAAACCGACGACCCCATTCGGGGAGCGGCAAGGCTGTTGGCCATGACAGGCCACCGACGCGTCGCAGGCGCGCCGGCAGAGCCAGCACGCCGACACGTCCCCTGCTACGGCGCTCTTCTGGCCCGTAGGAGAGCATCCGTCCCCCCATCGCCACCGCGCGAATGGTGTGCCTGTCCCCACAGGAGGCTCTTAACGGCGGCTGGCAAGCCATGTTACAGCGGCGGCGCCGGATGTCAGCCCCGGCCGAGGCCCGCATAGCAACCTGCCCTCGCCTCACGCTTACCCGTTCCGCCGGAGCCCCCCTTCATGAGTGACACGGTCGTCACGCGCTTCGCGCCGTCGCCAACCGGATTCCTGCACATTGGCGGTGCCCGCACCGCGCTGTTCAACTGGCTCTATGCCCGGCGCCAGGGCGGCAAGATGCTGCTGCGCATCGAGGACACCGACCGCGAACGTTCGACCGAGGGTGCGATCGCCGCGATCCTCGACGGCCTCGCCTGGCTCGGCCTCGATTGGGACGGGCAGACCGTCTACCAGTTCCAGCGCGCCGCTCGCCATCGCGAGATCGCCGAGCAGATGCTCGCGACCGGTAAGGCGTACTATTGCTACGCGACGCCGCAGGAGCTCGAGGAGATGCGCGAGCGCGCGCGCGCCGAGGGCAAGCCGCTACGCTATGACGGGCGCTGGCGCGACCGCGATCCGGCAACGGCGCCAGAAGGCGTCAAGCCGGTGATCCGGCTGCGTGCCGAGCAGACCGGCGAGACGGTGGTCGAGGACGAGGTCCAAGGCCGTGTCGTCTGGCAGAACGAGAATCTCGACGATCTCGTGCTGCTGCGGTCCGACGGCAACCCGACCTATATGCTCGCCGTCGTCGTCGACGATCACGATATGGGCATCACTCACATCATCCGCGGCGACGACCACCTGACCAATGCCGCGCGCCAGACGCAGATCTACCAGGCGCTCGGCTGGTCCGTGCCGAGCATGTCGCACATCCCGCTGATTCACGGCGCGGATGGCGCCAAGCTGTCGAAGCGCCATGGCGCACTCGGCATCGATGCCTATCGTTCGATGGGATATTTGCCGATCGCGCTGCGCAACTATCTGCTGCGCCTTGGCTGGAGCCATGGCGACCAGGAGATCTTCTCTCCCGAAGAGATGATCGCGCTGTTCAATCTCTCCTCGATCGGCCGCTCGCCGGCGCGCTTCGACTACGCCAAGCTCGAGAGCCTCAACGGCCTCTATATGCGCCAGTCGGAGGATCATGAGTTGATGACGGCACTGAAGGCGATCTGGTCGGAGATCGGCCCGCCACGCGGCATCGGCACCGAGCCGACCCCGGAGCTCGAAGCCAAGCTGATGGCCGCCATGCCGGGCCTGAAGGATCGCGCCAAGACGCTGATCGAGCTGATCGACAGCGCCTCCTATCTCTACGCGAAACGCCCGCTGGCGCTCGAGCCGAAGGCAGCCGCTCTGCTCGACGACGCCGCGCGCCTGCGCATGCCGAAACTTGCGGAGAAACTCTCGGCCATTGTCGACTGGGCTCCGCCGCCGCTGGAGAGCGCGATCCGCGACTTCGCCGAGGAGAGCGGCGTCAAGCTCGGCCAGGTGGCGCAGCCATTGCGGGCGGCACTGACCGGCAAGACTACCTCGCCCGGCCTGTTCGACGTCATGGCTGTGCTAGGCCGTGACGAGGTCTTGGCGCGCCTCGCCGACGCCGCCTGAAGGCCGGCAGAAAGGCTAATGACCGCTCGGTTGAACGCCTCGCGGAATTGGTCTAGCAACGCCCTGCGGACCGGCTGCTCGCGCTGCCGGCCCGGCACAAAAAATGCTTCAGAATCAGTCTGATGAACTCTTCCCGCCTGCCCGCCCCCGACATTCCCGTCATGGAGCCGTCATCGTGGGACGTTCGGATGACGCCGGAACGCGACAAGCAGCCGGCGTTTCCGTCCGCCGGGGCATGACTGAAGAACGAGCCTGAAAGGATCGGATCCATGAGCGGAACTACCAGTCAGTTGACTGTCGAGGGCAAGGCCGTCGACATGCCGATCAAAACAGGTTCGATCGGGCCTTCGGTCATCGACATCGCCAAGCTCTACGGCCAGACCGGGATGTTCACCTACGATCCCGGCTTCACCTCGACGGCGAGCTGCGAGTCGCAGATCACCTATATCGACGGCGACGAGGGCGTCCTGCTCTATCGCGGCTTCCCGATCGAGCAACTCGCCGAGCACGGCGACTTCCTCGAGACCTGCTATCTCCTGCTTTACGGCGAACTACCGACCGCTGCGCAGAAGGCGGATTTCGACTATCGCGTCACGCGCCACACCATGGTGCACGAGCAGATGGCCCGCTTCTTCCAGGGCTTCCGCCGCGATGCGCACCCGATGGCTGTTATGGTGGCCTCGGTCGGCGCCATGTCGGCCTTTTATCACGACTCGACCGACATTTCCGATCCGCAGCAGCGCATGATCGCCTCGATGCGGATGATCGCGAAGATGCCGACACTGGCGGCGATGGCCTACAAGTACACGATCGGCCAGCCCTTCGTGTATCCGCTCAACTCGCTCGACTACACCTCGAACTTCCTGCGCATGTGCTTTGCCGTGCCGGCCGAGGAGTACAAGGTCAATCCGGTGCTTTCGCGCGCGATGGACCGCATCTTCATCCTGCACGCCGATCATGAGCAGAATGCCTCGACCTCGACGGTCAGGCTCGCCGGCTCGTCCGGCGCCAACCCCTTCGCCTGCATCGCCGCCGGTGTTGCCTGCCTGTGGGGTCCGGCGCATGGCGGTGCCAATGAGGCGGCGCTGAAGATGCTCGAGGAGATCGGCAGCGTCGACAACATCCCGAAATACGTCGCCAAGGCCAAGGACAAGAACGATCCATTCCGCCTGATGGGCTTCGGTCACCGGGTCTACAAGAACTACGATCCGCGCGCCAAGATCATGCAGAAGACCACGCATGAAGTTCTGGCCGAACTCGGCGTCAAGGACGATCCGCTGCTCGACGTCGCCATGGAGCTCGAGCGCATCGCCCTCCACGACGAATACTTCATCGAGAAGAAGCTCTATCCGAACATCGACTTCTATTCGGGCATCACGTTGAAGGCGATGGGCTTCCCGACCTCGATGTTCACGGTGCTGTTCGCACTTGCGCGCACCGTCGGCTGGATCGCGCAGTGGAAGGAGATGATCGAGGATCCGTCCCAGCGCATCGGCCGTCCGCGCCAGCTCTATACCGGCGCGCCAAAGCGCGACTACACGCCGATCGGTCGCCGCTGAACGGCTCGAAACTGATGCAGGCAAGGCCGCGACGGAACCCCGTCGCGGCCTTTATTGTTTCAACTTATTGATGCATCTGACGCAGATGACGGTTGCGTCTGGTACGTTACAGTCGCCGACCCACCAGAGAGGTTCATCGCTCATGTCGACAACCGAAGGTCTCAGCCGCCGCGGATTTCTCGCCGGCGCGTCCGCCCTGCCCTTCGTGGGCGCGGCCGGTTCCGTTTCTGCTCAGGCACCGTTTCCGACGCGGCCGATCTCGCTGATCGTGCCCTTCGCCGCCGGCGGCTCGACCGATATCGTCGCGCGCCTCGTCGGCCAGAAGATGGGCGAACTGCTCGGCCAGTCCTTCGTGATCGACAACCGCGCCGGCGCCGGCGGCAATATCGGCTCGACGGCGGTCGCCCGTGCCACACCCGATGGCTATACGATTCTGATGGGCACGATCGCGACCCACGCGCTCAATCCGGCCATCCTGAAGACCGTGACCTTCGACGCCGTCAAGGACTTCACGCCGATCTCGCTGCTCGCCGTCGTGCCTAACGTCATGGTCGTGCATCCGAGTTTTCCGGCGAAGACCGTGCCGGAGGTGATCAAACTGCTGAAGGACAACCCCGGCAAGTATTCCTACGCCTCTTCCGGCGTCGGCACGCCGCTGCATCTCTCCGGCGAGCTGTTCAAGTCGCTCGGCGGCGTCAGCATGAACCACGTGCCCTATCGCGGCGCCGGTCCGGCCCTGAACGACGTCGTTTCCGGCGCCGTGCCGATCATGTTCGACAACCTGCCCTCCTCGGCCCAGTTCATCCGCAGCGGCCAGTTGCGCGCCATCGGTGTCACCACCAAGGAACGCGTCGCCTCCTTCCCGGATCTGCCGACCATCGCCGAGGGCGGGCTTGCCGGCTACGAGACCTATACCTGGAACGCGCTGTTCGGCCCGGCCAACCTGCCGCGCCCGATCGTCGACAAGCTCAACGCGACCGCCAATGCGGCCGTGAAAGACGCGCATGTGAAACAGCGCCTGGAGGATATCAGCGCCGTCATCGTCGGCTCGACACCGGAAGCACTCGGCGAGCACGTCAAGGCCGAGCTGGCGAAATGGGCCCCCATCGCCAAGGCGTCCGGCGCAGTCGTTGAATAAGTGATCGGTTAGCCGCCTGTCGGCTCCCGAACGAGGGCGAGCGCCGCACTGACGGCGTTCGCTGCCGGCCTCGGGCCGGCACTGCGCATGTTCTGCTCGATCGTTGCGAAGCCGTCGAGCTGGCGCTGGCGCGCGGGCCCTTCGGTTACTGCCGCGAGCAGCGCCTCGGCGAGGGCCTGAGGCGAGGCTCCGTCCTGGATGAATTCCGGCACGACGCTTTCGCCGATGATCAGGTTCGGCAGGATTACGGTCGGCAGTTTGATCAGGCGCCGCGCCAGAACGGCCTCCCAGCCGGCACCGCGATAGGCTGCGACCGTCGGCACCTGCGCCAAAGCGAGTTCGAGCGTCACGGTTCCCGAGGCGGCCAGCGCCGCTCGGGCCTGCCGGAATGCCGCCAGCTTCGCGGGCTCGCCAGTGACGATCTCCGGCTTGATACGCCAGCCGGCGCTGAGCGCGCCGATCTCCTCGGCCAGACGTGGCACGGCGGGGAGGACGAAGCGGGCCTGCGGCAGCCGCTCGGCGACCAGCGCGATCGCCTCGCCGAAGGGCGGCATCAGATGCCGGATCTCGGAACGTCGGCTACCAGGCAGGATCAGGATCGTCGGCGCCGCCACATCATCACGCTGCGCAGCTTCATCCGGACCGGGTCTGTAAGCCGCCAGCCGCTCGATCAACGGATGGCCGACATAGACGGTCTCCGGCCCGCCGAGGCGCGTCAACGCAGCCGGCTCGAAAGGCAGCAGCGCCAGAATCCGGTCGACATGCGGGCGCATGCGCTTTGCCCGCCCCTGGCGCCAGGCCCAGACGCTCGGGCAGACCCAGTGCGCGATCGGCACGGCGGGTTCCAGCCGCCTCACCTTCTTGGCGACGCGCAGGTTGAAATCAGGCGAGTCGATGGTGAGCATCAGGTCGGGCTTGAAGGCAGCGGCAGCGCGCGCCGCATCCGAGATCCGGCGCAAAAGCAACGGCAGGCGCGCTACCACCGGACCAAAGCCCATCACGGCGATGTCCTCCTGCGGGAAGATGCTGTGCAGGCCCTCCGCGATCAGAGCCTCGCCACCGACCCCCGAGAGCTCGAGCGACCGCTCGCCCAGCACCTCGCGCAGCCGCGCCACGAAGCGCGCGCCAAGCGCATCGCCTGATGCTTCGCCGGCAACGAGGAAGAGTTTGAATGGGCGGGTCACGCCACGCCCTCGATGAACAGGCCCGACGCGTCCGCGAGCGCCGCCAGTCGATCCCGGTCACCGATCATAACGCTGCCGGCCTTGATCGCGATGCCGGCGAGACCGGCCGCCGCCACGCGCGCCACCGTGTCCGGGCCGATCGCCGGCATGTCGACCCGCAGGTCCTGCCCGAGCTTCGGCGCCTTGAGGAGGACGCCGTCGCCCTTCCCGGGCTTGAGGCGCCCGGACTGGACGAGTCCGGCGACGCGCTCGATCATGGCGTCGGTGCCCTCGGCCGCCTCGACGGCGACGACGCGATGGTCGGCGATGATCGCTGCCTGTCCGATATCGAAGGGCGAGAGCGCCGAGAGCAGATTGAAACCGGTCGCGATCGCCTCGCGCGCGATCGGCGACGGCTTGTGGCGTCCGAGCGTCCCAACAGGAGCAACGAGATCGGGCGCAACATCGGCCGGTCCAAGCACGCGCAGCCCCTGGCCCTCGAAAAAGGTGACGACACCGCGCAAAAGGTGATCGTCGCCGCCCTGAAAAGCGCGGGCAAAATGCGGCAGGTATTTCAGCGTCGACAGTTCCGGCGCGAGCGCACCGAAGCTCGGCCGCGGCAGGGCACCGACCATGACGATCTCGCCGATCTCGCGGCGCTTGATCTCGTCGAGGAAGCGCCCGAGCTGACCCAGGCGATACTCCCTGGCGTCGTAGGCGGCGTAGTCGGCTGGATCGCCCGCGCCGGAAAGCACTGCGATATAGACGCTCATGCCCTGCGCTGCAGCCGCACTCGCGACCCGCAGCGGATATTCGCCACGGCCGGCCAGGACGGCGATGCGCCGGCCCTGCGGCCGGCCAGTTGCGTCGGCCGGCCCTGTACTCACCGCTCGGGCGCGTTCACGTCGCGCGGCACGCAGATGCCCCGGTCGCCGCCGGCACGGATGAAGTCGAGAATCTCGTGGATCAGCGGATGCTCGGCGAACTCGCCGGCGACATCCTCGACCCGCTCGGAGAGCGTGCCCTCATCGGCGAACAGCAGGCGGTAGGCGCGGCGCAACTCGTGGATCTGCTCACGCGAGAAGCCGCGCCGCTTGAGACCGACGAGGTTGAGTCCGGCGAGATGGGCGGGGTTGTCGCGCACCATTCCGAACGGAATGACGTCGAGCAGGACGCCGGCGCCGCCGCCAATGAAGGCGTGATCGCCGATCCGGACGAATTGCTGCAGGCCGGTGCCGCCGCTGACGATGACGAAATCGCCGACGGTCACGTGGCCGGCGCACATCACGTTGTTCGAGAAGATGACATTGTTACCGATGACGCTGTCATGGCCGACATGCGAATTGGCCAGGAACAGGCAGCGATCGCCGACGACGGTCTTCATGCCGCCGCCCTCGGTGCCCGGATTCATCGTCACGCCTTCGCGGATCACGCAATCGGCGCCGATCGTTAGTATCGAAAGTTCGCCCTTGTACTTCAGGTCCTGCGGCGGGTGGCCGATCGACGCGAAGGGGTAGATCTTGGTGCGCGGACCGATCGTAGTGCGGCCGGCGATAGCAACATGACTGATCAGCTCGACGCCGTCGCCAAGGACGACATCGGGACCGACCGTGCAAAACGGGCCGATCTGGACGCCTGCCCCCAGCTTGGCGGACGGGTCGATGATCGCCATCGGATGGATCGAAGTGCTCATGGCAGAATCCTGCAACTGATCAGCAACGGGAGCGTGCATCGCGATCTCCCGTTCACACGACCATCGCCGACAGCTCGGCCTCGGCGACGAGCACGCCGTCGACTTTGGCTTCACCGCGGTAGAACCAGATATTGCGCTTACGCGCCAGCTTGGTGAGGTGGAAGCGCAGCGTGTCGCCTGGGACGACCGGCTTGCGGAACTTTGCCTTGTCGATCGTGGTGAACAGCACGGTGGTGACCGCAAGCTCGTCACTGCCGCGCGCGCTGACGACGAGCACACCCGCTGTCTGCGCCATCGCTTCGATCATCAGCACACCAGGAAACACCGGCCGCCCCGGAAAGTGCCCGGTGAACTGCGGCTCGTTGAAGGTGACGTTCTTGATGCCGACGCCTGACGCGTCGCCATCGATCTCGACGACCTTGTCGACCAGCAGGAACGGGTAGCGATGCGGGATGCAGGCCATGATCTTCTGGATATCGGCCACGCCAAGCGCTTTCGTCGCATCCGTCATCGTATCTCGCCTCCTCGAACGCCTTGCGCCCCGCGCCAGCGCACGTCACCTGTCATGTAAAGCTGCTTTGCCGGAAGTCGGCGTGAGATCAAGCGTTTTCGCTACCGCCGGTCGTCTTGCCCCGCTTGGCGACGAGTTGCTTGAGCAACGCAATCTCGCGCGCCCAGCTCAGCGCGGGCTGCGCCGGTGAGCCACCATACCGCGCACCCCGTGGAACGTCACCGGTGACACCGCTCTGCGCCGCGATCTGCGCGCCCATGCCGATCGTCAGGTGCCCCGCCAGTCCGACCTGCCCGCCGAGCACGACGAAGTCCTCGAGCGTGGTGGAGCCGGCGATGCCGACCTGCGAGACGATGACGCAATGCCGTCCGATGACGCAGTTGTGCCCGATCTGCACGAGGTTATCGATCTTGGTGCCTTCGCCGATCACCGTGTCGCGGCTGGCGCCGCGGTCGATCGTGGTGTTGGCGCCGATCTCGACATCGTCCTGGATAATCACGCGGCCAACCTGGGGCACCTTCATGTGGCCCTTCGGCCCCATGGCAAAGCCGAACCCATCCTGGCCGATCCGCGCTCCCGGATGGATGATGACGCGATTGCCGATCAGCGCCGCCTGCAGCGTCGAGCCGGCTCCAACAGCACATTGCCGCCCGATCCGAACCTGCGGGCCGATCACGGCATGCGGGCCGATCACCGTGCCGGCACCGATCTCAGCGCCGGGCCCGATCACCGCGCCGGGATCGACCGTGACATCGGCTTCGAGCTTTGCCGTCGCATGCACGAAGGCGCCCGGCGCGACGCCGGCGGAGCCGAACATCGAACCCGGCCGCAACGCCTGCGGATGGAAGACCGAAAGCAGCTTGGCGAAGACATGATAAGGCGCCGGCGTGACCAGCGCCACGGTGCCGGCCGGCGCGCGCGCAGCAAAGCGCGGCGAGACGAAGCAGAGCCCGGCCGAGGTCGCAGCCAGCGCCGCGACATATTTCGGATTGTCCATATAGGCTGCATCGCTGCCGCCGGCGGTTTCGAGCGGCGCCACGCCCTCGATCCGGCGCTCCGGATCGACGCCGTCAGGCAAGGTGGCGCCCGACAAGGAAGCGACCTCGCTGAAGGACAGCGAGGTCGCGATCGGAAAGAAGCTGGGATCTGCCATAAGATGATCCGTTGCGGGGCGCGTGCGCCCCGCCGGTCAGAAGCGGGCGCCGCCCGAGAAGCGGAAGGCCTGCGTCCGGTCGCCGCCGAACTTGCCGGAGATGCCAGTACGCGGGTCGGTCCCCCACTGGCCGTCATCCTTCGACAGGGCATAAGCATAGTCGAAGCGGATCGGGCCAAGCGGCGACTGCCAGAGCAAGCTCACGCCGACAGACGAGCGAATGACGTTCTTGTCACGCACGCAAGCGATGTTGTTCTGAGCGAAAACGCCTCCGAGCTCAACGGTCGAAACGTTGAACTGTCGCGCCTCGCTGCCCGCAGGGCAGTTGACGCCTCCAACCTTGGTGCCGCCGTCATAGTTGAACAGTGTACCGGCGTCGGCGAAAACCGCACCCTTCAGGCCAAGATCGCGCGGCAGACCGAAGATCGGGAACTGCACTTCGAGCGAGCCGCCGAAATAGGTGGTGCCGCCAAGCGCGTTCGCAGTCGGATCGTTGCGCAGATCGCGCGGACCGATACCGGACGGCGCGAAACCGCGCACCAGTGTCGGGCCAAGGAAGTAGTGGTCGATCATACGCAGATCGTCGCCGGTCGACTGAACGTGACCGCCCTGGATACGGGCGATACCGACGAAGTCTTCGAGGAATTCGCGGTAATACCGAGCATCGGCGCTGACGCGAAGGAACTTCGAGTCGCCGCCGAGCCCCGCGAACTCCGGCTTGATCTCGGCGACAAAGCCATTGCGCGGGCTCTGGTAGCTGTCGAGCGAGTTGTAGTTGAAGTTCAGGCCGACCAGCGAGGTCAGCGTCGTCCCCTGTGCTTCCTTGACCGCGACCGTCGCCTCGCCGTTCGTCAAGCAGTTGAAGGCAGTGGTCGCAGTCGAAGCGCCCGGGGTGCCGGGGGTGATGCCGGCGAGCGGGAAGCTACAGTCATTATACGGCTTCGAGTAGCTGTTCGGAATCTTGATTTCGGTCGTATAGATCGAATAGCGCGGCGTGATCGAGAACTCCTCCGTGATCGGGAAGGAGAAACGAACCTGACCACCGGTCACGCGGCTCTCGAAATAGCCGATATTGGTGTTGTCGTTGAACTTCGAGAACAGGTCGAAGCCGGCCGCGATGCGGTGGCCGAGGAAGTAGGGCTCGGTGAACGAGAAGTCGATGCCCTGGGTACGCTGGCCCATCGTGCCGGCGATACGGACATACTGGCCGCGGCCGAGGAAGTTCGACTCCGACAGCGAGACCTCGCCGATGACCCCGTCCGAGGTCGAGTAGCCACCGGCGACCGAGAACGAACCGGTCGCCTTGTCCTCGACGTCGATGTTGACGACCACGCGGTCGGGTGCGCTGCCCGGCTCGTTGGTGATGCGGACCTTGTTGAAGAAGCCGAGATTGTTCAGACGACGCTCGGCGCGGTCGACGAAGACCTTGTTGTAGGCGTCGCCTTCACCGAGATCGAGCTCGCGGCGGACGACATAATCGCGGGTGCGGGTGTTGCCGCGCACATTGATGCGCTCGACATAGACCCGCGGGCCTTCCTCGACCACGTAGGTGATGCCGATCTGCTGGCCGGCCGCGTCGCGCTCGCCGCGCGGACGGACCTGCGCGAAAGCATAGCCGCGCTTGGCCACCTCGGTGGTCAGGGTAACCAGCGAGCGCTCGACCGCCTCGGCATTGTAGGTATCGCCGGCAGAGGTGTTGACCAGCGATTGCAAAGCAGCCGGATCGACGTCGCGCAGACGGGAATCAACCGAGACATTGCCGACCTTGTACTGCGGCCCTTCGTCAACGGTGACGTCGACGACCCAACCACCGGCCGCATCATCGAAGCGGGCATCGCTCGAGATGATCCGGAAGTCGGCATAGCCGTTCTTCAGGTAATAGCGGCGAACCAGCTCGAGATCGGAGTTGATCCGATCCGGATCGTAGACGTCGGAGGTCTTGATCCAGCTCAGGAAGTTCGACTCGGTCGAGCTCATCAGGCCGCGAAGGCGCGACGAGGAATAGGCACCGTTGCCGGCGAAATTGATCGACTTGATGCCGGTCTTGCCGCTCTCCACCACGGTGAAGACCACGTCCGAGCGGCCGTTCGGCAGCGGCTGGATACGGCCGCTGATCGTAGCCAGGCCGTAGCCGGCGCGGCGATAGACCTCTTTGAGGCGCTCGACGTCAGCGTCGATGAGCTGTTGGCTCAGCGGGCCGCGGGCCTTGGACTGGACTTGGCCGAGCAGGACATCGCCCTTCAGGCGGCGGTTGCCCTCGAAGGCAACGCGATTGATCGTATCGTTCTCCTGAACCGAGACGACGGTCTGCGCGCCGCGGCGGCTGACCTGAACGTTCGAAAACAGGCCGGTCGCCATGAGATTCTGGCGAATCTCCTGCGGGTTGCTTGAGCCCTGCCCTGTCACATAGGAGCGGATCGTCTCCGCATCGACACGGCGGTTGCCCTGGACAAGCACGGACTGCGCAAACACCACGCTGCCGCTGACGGCCACCATGATGGCCGCAAGTCCGACTGATCGAGAGAGCCGCATGTGCAAGGACCGGCTCTGAAGCGTCGACGTCATCGGGTCGCCTATTCCATTCTTTGGGTCGCCACCCCGAGAAAGGGGGACCCCGCTACGGGCGAGGCTCGGCGACATTGAAGACCAAACGCTTCTACAAAGTTTCCCGCGGGGTGCAAACCGCCATTGTCGTTAACAAAAGATTTTTGCGGGAGTCGTTGCTGGGAGGTCACGCGCACAGCCCGGAAAACCGAGCCATCCAATGAAAAAGGGCCATAAAAAGCCACAATCCATCAACGCAGACCGGCCTTGGAAATAAATATGTCAGCCCGGCGCAAGCTAGTTTGCAGCGGCAACAATAGCCGCGGCGTTAGAGCAGCGAACGGACATGGACGAGATCGTTCCAGGTCACGAAGAGCATCAGCATCAGGACCAGTCCCAAACCGAGTCGGAAGCCAATCTCCTGCGCTCGCTCGCTCAGTGGTTTTCCGCGCAGCGCCTCGATCGCATAGAACAGCAGATGGCCGCCATCGAGCATCGGTACCGGGAACAGATTCATCAGCCCGATCGAAACCGACAGCAGCGCCGCCAGATTGATCAGCGCCAGTAGACCGCCGCTGGAGGCGACCATGCCCGAGACCTGGGCGATGCGGATCGGCCCCGACAGCTGGTCGGTTGATTCCTTACCCTTGATCAGCTTGGCGATGTAATCATAGGTCCGCTCGACCACGAACCAGGTCTCGCTCATGCCGAGCAGCACGGATTCGCCCAGGCTGAAATGCTGGGTCGACCAGTCCTCGGGTTTTGCCGACGCCTGCACGCCGATGATCCCCAGCCTCTGCTTGCCGAGCGGCGACGAGGTTTCGACCAGATCAGGCGTCACCGAGAGGACGACCGAGGCGCCCCCGCGATCGACCGTCAAGGGCAGGGTCTCACCGGGGCGGATCGAGATCGCGCGCTGGAGATCGCTGAAGCTCTTGATCGCGCGCCCGTCGACCTCGCGGACCAGATCACCGGATTGCAGCCCGGCGCGCGCCGCCGCGCCGCCGACAGTGACGCTGTCGACGCGCGGAGCCAGGGTCGGCTTGCCCATGAAATAAGCGGTCGCACCGAAGATCAGGATGGCGAGCAGGAAGTTCGCGATCGGCCCTGCGGCCACGATCGCCGCTCGTTCGCCGATCGACTGGGCCGGGAAAGACCGCTCGCGTTCCTCGCGGCTCATGCCGGAGAGAGCACCGGTATCGGTCGAGCTCGCGGCGTCAAGATCTCCGGAGAACTTGACGTAGCCGCCGAGCGGAATCAGCGCGAAACGCCAGCGCGTGCCGTGCCGGTCGTTGAAGCCGAACAGCTCGCGGCCGAAACCGATCGAGAACGTCTTCACATCGACGCCGCACCAGCGCCCGACCAGGAAATGACCGAGCTCGTGCACGAACACGACAAGGGTGAGGACGAACAGGAACGGCAGCAGATAGCCCAGCAGGAAGCTGCCCGAGTGCCAGACCGATCCGACAATATCCATAAAACTCTCCCGACTTCAGTCACTAGGTGACAGCGAAGCCGCCCTCCGACAAGAGCGCGCGCGCCCGGATTCTCGCATCTTGGTCAACGGCGAGGGCTTCGGCGACGTCGGCGGGCGGCCGCGACACGGCCCCTGCCTGCGCGCAGACGGCCTCGACCAGCGCCGGAATTGCTGGAAAGGCGATTCGTCGGGCGAGGAAGGCCTCGACGGCAACCTCGTTGGCAGCGTTCAACACGGCCGGCGCCGCGCCGCCCTCCGCGAGGGCCGCCATAGCGAGGCCCAGCGCCGGGAAGCGGGCGAGATCGGGCCGCTCGAAGACCAGCGGCCCGGCGGCAACCAGATCGAGGAAACGGCTCGGCGGCGCATCGAGCCGGCCATCGACTCCGAGGCAGTGTGCAGCCGCCACGCGCATGTCCGGTACGGCCATGCCGGCGCTGACCGAGCCATCGCGGAAGGTGACGAGGCCGTGAACGATCTGCTGTGGATGGACCAGCACCTCCATCTGCTCGGCGCCGAGCCCGAACAGGAACGAGGCTTCGATCAGCTCGAGCCCCTTGTTCATCATGCTGGCCGAGTCGATCGTGATCTTGGCGCCCATCGCATAGTTCGGATGGGCCAGCGCCTGCTCGGGCGTCGCACTCGCGATGCGTTCGGCCGACCAGGTTCGGAATGGGCCGCCAGAAGCGGTCAACGTCATGGTGCGGACCGCCGAAATCGGCTCGGCTCCCAGCACCTGGAACAAGGCGTTATGCTCGGAATCGAGCGGCAGGATGCGGGTGCCGACCGCCCGCGCCCGTGCCATCACCGCAGCTCCGGCGCAGACCAGGCTCTCCTTGTTGGCGAGCGCGACGATACGGCCTGGCGTGAGCGCGGCGAAGGTCGCCTCCAGCCCGGCGGCGCCGGAGATGGCGCTAACCACGATGTCGCTGTCGCGCGCCACCGCTTCGAGCACCGCCTCCCGACCCGCGCCGTGGCGGATACCACTGCCGGCAAGCGCCGCAGCGAGCTCCGCGCCCTGCCCTTCGTCCGCGATCGCGGCGAAGCTTGCGCCTGTCTCGCGGGCGATCTGCGCCAGGCCGGCCGCATCCCGGCCGGCGACAACTGCAGCAATCTGCAGCCGTTCGGGGTTCTCGGCGATGACGGCGCGTGTCGAGCGGCCGATGGAGCCGGTGGCTCCCAGGATGATTACGGTGCGGCGCATAAGAAAATCAGTGTCCCAGCCGCGCCAGATAAAGCAGCGGCCCAACGAAGACCAGCACGGCCCAATAGCCGTCGAGCCGGTCGAGGAAGCCGCCATGGCCGGGAATCAGATGGCTCGAATCCTTGGCGCCGAAACGCCGCTTGATCGACGATTCGAACAGATCTCCGGCCTGGCTTGCAGCCGACGCCGCAAACGAAACGGCGAGCACCGGCCAGACGCCCGATGGCAGGCCTGGAAAGAAGAACGCCCAGACGGCGGTGCCGCACAGGGTTCCCGCTACCGCGCCACCGAGTGCGCCCGACCAGGTCTTCTTCGGGCTGACGCGTGGCATCAGCTTCGGCCCGCCCAGCGCACGGCCGGTGAAGTAGGCGGCAATATCGGTGAACCAGACCACCGCGAAGGTCCAGATGATCAGCGCGAGCCCGATCACGGGCATCTCGCGCAGCGCCGGTGTCACCAGCGCAAAGCTGAGCGCATAGGCGACGCCACAGGCTTCGAGCACGCGCTGATTGGTCGTCTGCGGCGTCACCACCGCGCCGATCATAGCGGCCAGCGCCGCGACACCCGCCAATGCCGGGCCGCTCAACGGCAGGAAGCCGAGCGCGAGTCCGGCGAGCCCGACGCCGATCCCGCCCGCGACGGCGTTCCTGCGGCTGACGATCGTGAGCCATTCATAAGCGACTAGGCCGGCGACGACCGTCCAGATCAGCCGGAAGGGCCAGCCTCCGAGCAGAGTGACGCCCAGGACGACCACAGCGAGCACCAGCGCCGAGACGATCCGCAGGCGAAGCTCGGATGCGCCCGTGCCGGCGCTCCCCTCATTCACGCGACCCCGACCTTCGCTTCGGCCGGCTGGCCGACGCCGCCATAGCGACGCTCACGGCGGGAGAATTCGGCCATTGCCTCCTCGAGCGCCTCGCGATCGAAATCCGGCCAGAGCACGGGCGTGAAGACGAACTCGGCATAGGCCGCCTGCCAGAGCAGGAAATTCGAGATGCGGCTCTCGCCGGAGGTACGGATCACCAGATCCGGATCCGGCAGCGAGGCGGTATCGAGACGCGATGCCAGCGTCTCTTCGTCAATCGCCTCGGGCATGAGCCGACCAGCCGCCACGTCCCGCGCGAGGTTGCGCGCCATGCGCGTGATCTCGTCGCGCGAGCCATAGTTGAAGGCGACGACCAGAGTCAGTCCGGTATTGCCCTGCGTCATCGTCTCGGCGCGTTCGACGAGCCCACGCAGGTCGGGCGCCAGATCCTCACGGCTGCCGATGATGCGTACGCGCACGCCGGCTTCGTTCAACTCGGCGAGATCGTTCTCGACGAAGCGGCGCAGCAGCCCGAGCAGGAAGGAGACCTCTGCCATCGGCCGGCTCCAGTTCTCGGTCGAGAACGAGTAGAGCGTCAGGATCTTGATACCGAGATCGCCGGCGTTGCGGACAGTGCGACGTAGCGCTTCCAGGCCGCGCCGGTGTCCCTCCTGGCGTGGAAGGCCACGCATCTGCGCCCAGCGGCCATTGCCATCCATGATGATCGCGACATGGATGGGTGCCGGATCAGGCGCTACCGGGCGCGGGCCATCTGACATCTAGAATGCCTCTTCAGGGCAAAAGCCCATGCGTCGATGATACATGCCGGCGCCGCGTCACGCACTTCAGACGTGCAGGATTTCCTGTTCCTTGGCGGCGAGCGCCTGATCGATCTCGCCGATATGCCTGTCCGTCGCCTTCTGGACCAGATCGGTCTGCTTGGTGACGTCATCCTTGGGCATATGCCCGTCCTTCTCCAGCTTCTTGATCAGGTCCATGCCGTCACGGCGGACATGTCGGATGGCAATCTTCGCCTCTTCGGCATATTTATGCGCGACCTTGACCATCTCCTTGCGGCGCTGCTCGTTGAGCTCCGGAATGCGGATACGCAGCACCTGCCCCTCGGTCTGGGGGTTGAGACCGAGATCGGATTCGCGGATCGCCTTCTCGACCGCCTGGACCATGCTGCGGTCCCAGACCTGAACCGAGAGCAGGCGCGGCTCCGGCACGCTGACGGTCGCGAGCTGGCTCAGCGGCGAACGCGCGCCATAGGCTTCGACCTGGATCGGGTCGAGCATGTTGGCCGAAGCCCGGCCGCTGCGCAGCGAGGCCAGGTCGCTCTTGAACGATTGCACGCCGCCGTCCATGCGGCGGTTGAGATCGGCGAGATCGAAAGTGGTTTGGGCCATCGTCTTCAAAACCTTGTCGAAACCGGCCGGATAGAGCCGGAAATGGCGCGACCATGGCGAGCACCCGCCCCAGGGTCAAGGATTTATGCGTCAACAGCACTTCCCCCGCTGGTCTGCAAGGGGAATCGGGTCTCGACCGCCGGCGTATGGCCAATAGACCGGCTGCCGCGCTGGCTAAAGCCAGTACCAATTCCTAGGTCAGCGTTGCTGCGACGGTGCCAGCGACGGCCATCGCTTCAAGGAGATTCCCATGCCCCGGCTGAACCGCATCGTCGAAACCGCGCTCTATGTCGACGACCTCGACCGTGCCGCGGAATTCTATGAGGTCAAGCTCGGGCTCGCGGCCATGCTCAAGACCAGGACGCTCATCGCCTACGATGTTGGCGGGCAGAACGTGCTGCTGCTCTTTCTGCGCGGCGCCTCGGTGGAGACACAGGCCTCGGAGAATGGCAGCATTCCGCCACATGACGGCCATGGCCCGCTGCACATCGCCTTCGCCGTCGATGTAGCGGAGCTGCCCGCTTGGGAGGAGCAATTGGCCCAGCATGGCATCGCGATCGAAGGGCGGATGAGCTGGAATCGCGGCGGGACAAGCCTTTATTTCCACGATCCAGACGGGCATCTGCTCGAACTGGCGACGCCCGGTCTCTGGTCGAACTTCTGATGCCGGCCGACGTTCAGGGCGTGACGTAGGTCGCCCTGCCCTCGCCGCGCAGCACGGCCGCGAGCGCGCCCTTTTCCGCGATCGAGAAGACCACAATGGTCAGGCTCGCGTCGCGCGCCAGCGCGAAGGCGGCGGTATCCATCACCTTGAGATCACGCCTGATCGCGTCCTCATGGGTCAGTGTGTCGAAGCGGGTCGCGTGCGGATCCTTCTTCGGATCGGCCGAATAGACGCCGTCGACCTGCGTCGCCTTGAGCAGATGGCTGCAGTCGAGCTCGGCCGCGCGCAGCGCCGCGCCGGTATCGGTGGTGAAGTAGGGATTGCCGGTGCCGCCGCCGAGAATGACGACCTTGCCGTGGCTGAGATGGTCGAGCGCCCGCTTGCGGGCATAGCTCTCGCAGAGCGAGGGCATCGGCACCGCCGACATGGCGCGCGCCGGGGCGCCGGCCGCCTCGATGGCATGTTCGAGGGCGAGTGCGTTCATCACGGTGCCGAGCATGCCGATCGAATCAGCCGTCGTCCGGTCAAGGCCCTTGTTGAGGCCCTGCACGCCGCGGAAGAAGTTGCCGCCACCGACGACGATGCCGATCTCGACACCCTCGTGCGAGGCATGGGCAATGTCGGCAGCGAGCGCTGTCAGCGTCGCGCCGTCGAGGCCGTTTCCTGCAGTTCCTGCAAGGGCTTCGCCGGAGAGCTTCACGAGAACACGTTTAGGTCTCATCGGGGCTCTCCATTGCCTGCGCCATGCTCCGGCAGCAGCCGAATCGGCAGGCCGGTCTTTCCTACTTACAAAAAAGGCCGCGCCAGGCGCGGCCTTTCTCATCTCTATCAACGAGCTTGTCAGCCCGTCGTGCCGCCGGCGGCTGCGACCTCGGCGGCGAAGTCGGTCTCTTCCTTCTCGATGCCCTCGCCGAGCGCGAAGCGGGCGAAGCCGGTGAGCTTGATCGGACCGCCGACCTTGCCTTCGGCTTCCTTCAGCACCTGGGCGACCGACTTCGAGCCGTCATGGATATAGCCCTGCTCAAGCAGGCAATATTCCTTGGCGTAGCTCTTCATGCCGCTCTCGACGATCTTGGCGAGCACGTGCTCGGGCTTGCCGGCGTTCTTCTCGGCCAGGATCGCCTTCTCGCGCTCCAGCACCGCCGGATCGACCGAAGCGAGGTCGAGCGCCACCGGATTGGTGGCCGCGACATGCATGGCGAGCTGGCGGCCAAGCGCCGCGAGCTCGTCGCCCTTGCCGCTGGTCTCCAGGCCAACGATCACGCCGATCTTGCCGAGGCCGTCGGCAACCGCGCCGTGGACATAGGAGCCGATCAGGCCGGCCGAGACCGAGACCTGGGCGACGCGGCGCAGCGTCATGTTCTCGCCGATGGTGGCGATGGCGTTGGCGATCGCGTCGGCAACGGTGCCGCCGCCCGGATAGTGATGGACAGCCAGGGCCTCGACATCGCCGCCGCGCTCGAGCGCGACATCGGCGATGGTGCGGGCCAGCGCCTGGAATTCGAGATTGCGGGCGACGAAGTCGGTCTCGGAGTTGACCTCGACGACGACGCCGCTATGGCCGCGCACGGCAACCGCAACAAGGCCTTCTGCGGCAACGCGGCCGGCCTTCTTGGCAGCCTTCGACAGGCCCTTGGCGCGCAGCCAGTCGATGGCCGCTTCCATGTTGCCGTCGGTCGCCGAGAGCGCGGTCTTGCAGTCCATCATGCCCGCGCCGGTCTTGTCGCGGAGTTCCTTCACCATGCCGGCGGTGATCGCAGCCATTTGCGTCGTCCTTGCTGTCTTGCGGCGTTCGCCCGGTGGCGCACCGCACTATCGAAAAGCGGAAGCCTGGATTGGCAAACGCCGACGCTCCGTTTCCGGTCGTCGGCGCTGCTTCGGCTTTAGTCACATATCGAAGCGCGACGCGCCGATGACGCGTCGCAACCCGGGAGATCAGGCGTCGATGAGCGCGCGCGCCTGGGCGATCCAGCCGTCACGCTCGATGCGGCCGGAGAGCTTCAGGTCGTGATCGACCTTGGTGACCTCTTCCGGCGTCATCGCAGCGATCTGCCAGAAGTGGAAGATGCCGCCATCGTTGAGCTTCTGCACGATCTCCGGGCCCATGCCCGAGAGCTTCATGAAGTCGTCCGGCGCGCCGCGCGGTCCGGTCAGCAGCTCGAAAGCCTGAGCCTGGCCCTCGACGGCCACCGGCTCGGCAATCACTGGCTCGACGATCGGGGCCTCGGCAGCACCGAGATCGACGCCATGGTCTCCCGAGGCGCGCGAAATGCCGTCGATGGCCGAGCGCGCGACGAGATCGCAATAGAGCGCGATGGCGCGGCCGGCGTCGTCATTGGCCGGAACCGGGAAGGTGATGCCGTCCGGATCGCTGTTGGAGTCGATGATGGCCGCGACCGGAATGCCGAGGCGCTGAGCCTCCTTGATCGCGAGCGCTTCCTTGTTGGTGTCGATCACGAAGATCATGTCGGGCGTGCCGCCCATGTCCTTGATGCCGCCGAGCGCCTTTTCGAGCTTGTCGCGCTCGCGCGCCAGCATCAGGCGCTCCTTCTTGGTCAGGCCCGTGCTGGCGCCGTTCAGCAGCTCGTCGACCTTGCGCAGGCGCTGGATCGAAGCCGAGATCGTCTTCCAGTTGGTCAGCATGCCGCCGAGCCAGCGGGAGTTGACATAGTACTGGGCCGAACGCTTGGCCGCATCAGCGATGGCGTCCTGCGCCTGGCGCTTGGTGCCGACGAAGAGGACGCGGCCGCCGCGGGCGACGGTGTCGCTGACCGCCTGCAGGGCGCGCGACAGCATCGGCACCGACTGCGACAGGTCGAGAATGTGAATGTTGTTGCGCGTCCCATAGATGAACGGCGACATCTTCGGGTTCCAGCGATGCGACTGGTGGCCGAAGTGGGCGCCGGCCTCGAGCAGCTGACGCATGGAGAAATCTGGCAGAGCCATGGTATTCTTGTCCTTCCGGTTGAGCCTCTGGGGAGCGAATGAGCCGACCATAAGCTGGCCAGTCACCGGAACGCCTCGGTGTCGAGGTGATGCTCCCCATGTGGGATAGGGCGCGCCTTACACGCCGTGGCGGCGGAATGCAAGGCCAGGAGCCTGATCGTCAGAGCGAACCGACCTCGTAAGCGACCTGATAGCCCCCTGGCACGGCGCGTTCCAGCAAGGGACGAATACGCGCCATATGGCTGGTGAAGCGCTCGTCGCGAGCAAAGCGCAGCGCCGCCTCCTCGGATTCGAACATCGTCACCAGCACCACGTCGCGGTCCTCCCGCGAGCGGAACAGCCTGCCGCCGATCAGCCCGTCGACCTTGCCGCGCAGGCGGTGGTGCTGGGCGAGCTGCAAGTCCATGAACTCGGCGAAGCATTCCGGCTTCGGAGTGATGATGCTGATGTTGACGATCGGCTTGTCTGACATGCCCGGCTCCTTCGGCACAGATGATTAGGAGCCGGGTCGATACGACCTCAAGCGTGGTTGAGGTCAAGTCACGCCCTGCCAGCCGCTGGCAGGAGCGGGCATTGCAGAGCTCACTTGGGCAGCGATGCCGCCGCCTTCTGCACGACGTCGCCGATCTGCTTGCAGTAGGCCGCGGCCGTGCCACCCTGCGCCTTGGCGATCGTCTCGAGATCCTGGGTCACGCCCATCATCGCGATCGTGCCCTTCTTGCCGGCGGCCTCGGCGGTATCGCCGGCGCTCTTGTCGGCCGGCGGCGGAATCAGGGCCAGCACCTTGGCCTGGATCGCGACGACATCGGCGCCGACATGACCCTTCTCGGCGCAGTAGCTCAGGATTCCGAGCTGGTTGCGGCCGGCCTGGTAGGCCATCGCGAGCTGATCTGCCTGGCTCTGGGCGAAAGCCTGGCCGCTGGACAGAGCCGCAAAGGCGGCGAGCGCGCTGAAACGCTTGAAGGAAAGCAGCATATCAATCTCTCTCAAGTTGAACGCATCCGCAGATGCAAGCCCCGCTTCCCCAGCACCAGAATAGCCTTCCTGCCGGGTGCGACAAGGACGCGACAAGACGACTCGGGCGCGCTGCGAAAGCGAGCCGTCCTTGTGAAGGCCTGATACCGTTTCGCCAAAAGCGCCACCTCCCCGCCGCACAGACGGCCGAAGCGGAATGCCATCTGTATTTCGCCCGGCGTTCGCTTTTTCGCTACTGCAGAAAGCTCCGCCAGCCATAACACTCCCTCGCCAGACAACGTTCAGCCCAACGACGGCGAGGAGGAAACCATGCAGGTGATCGCCCATAATCCGAGCCGCGGCATCTACCCGGCGACCTCGGACTATGCCCACGCAATCGAGGTCGTCGCGCCGCAGCGCCTGCTCTTCGTCAGTGGCACCATGGGACTAGACGAGACCGGCAAACCCGCCGCCACCCTCGACGAGCAGCTCGTACTGATCTGGAACAATCTGCGAGCGATCCTCGCCTCGGCAGGAATGGGCGTCGACAACATCGTGCGCCTGACCAGCTATCTGCGCGATGCCAGCTTCGTCGAGGCCAACCAAAATGCTCGTCTTGCCGCTCTCGGCGGCCGCGCGATCCCGACCACCGCGATCGTGGCGCAGACGCTGCGCGAGGATTGGCTCGTCGAGATCGAGGTGATCGCTGCCGCCTGAGGCGGGCCAGCCAGCGGCATCCTCACCTTGCCTGGCCGGTGGCGTAGTCTGATTTGCCGCCCTGCCAGCGATAGACGACGAAGCCAGGCTGCAGGTTGTCGCCCTTGGCGTCGAAACGGACCTCGCCGACCGCAGTCGTGAAGCGCGAGCCGGCAACGGCCTGCGCAACCGCGCGCGGCTCCGTGGAGTTCGCCTGCGCGATTGCCTCGGCGAAGATCTGCACGGTGGCATAGGAATAGAGCGCCCAGCCTTCCGGCTCGACATTTCGCGCACGCATCGCCTGCACCGCCTCGCTCGAAGCCGGGTTCTTGCGCGGGTCCGGCGCGAAGGTGAAATGGACCCCGTTGGCCGCATCGCCGGCCACCGCCGCAAATTCGCTCGAAGCGAGCGGATCGCCGCCGACCATGTCGAGCTTCAGCCCCTGATCGCCCGCCTGGCGCATGATCAATCCAGCCTCGGTATGGTAGCCGCCGAAGAAGAGGACTTCGGCGCGGCCCGCCTTGAGCCGCGAGATCAGGGCGCTGTGGTCCTTCTCGCCAGCATTGATCCCAGTATCGAGCGAGATCCGTTGTCCCGCGGCGGTAAGTCGGCTGCGGACCTCGCCTGCCAGACCTGCTCCGAACGAGCTTTTGTCGTGCACGATCGCGATGCGGCGGCCGGCGAAGCTCTTGACGATGAAGTCGGCCGCGGTCGGTCCCTGCTGATCGTCGCGCCCGCCGATGCGGAACAGCGCCTTCATGCCGCGCTCGGTGATCTTGGGATTGGTCGAGACGGTGATGACGACCGCGCCCGCCTCCGCGTAGACCTCGCTCGCAGGCAGGGTCGAGCCGGAGCAGAAATGACCGGCGATGAAGCGCACGCCGTCGCCCGTCAGCTTGTTCGCGACCGAGACCGCCTGACGCGGGTCGCAGGCATCGTCGGCAACGACGAGTTCGAGCTTCTCGCCGCGCACGCCGCCCTTGGCGTTGATCTGCGCGACAGCCGCCTCGGCTCCCGCCCGCAACTGATCGCCGAAGCTGGCATTCGCACCGGTCATCGGTCCCGCCAGGGCGATCCGCACCTGCGCGAAGGCCGGCACGGACACGACCGCCGAAAGCCAGGAAAGCATGATCGGACCTATGATCCTGTGCATGGGATATCTCCGTTGCTGCCGGCCGGGCCGGCTGGGTGGCAGGCGCGAGCATGAGCGGCGCCGGAGGGCGCGCCTGGCCGGGCCCGATGAACTCTCGCGATCAGAGCGTGATGCTCTGGGCATTTCCTTCGGCGAGCGCGCGCCGATAGACGATGTCGGCCGCGACCATGTCCTCCATGGCGATGCCCATTGCCTTGTAGAGCGTGATCTGGTCGGCGCTCGCCCTGCCCGGCCTGACGCCACAGAAAAGATCGCCGAGCGTGATCGCGCTGGCCGGATCGCGTCCGGCGAGTTCGGCGCAGCCGACCGGCGGTGGTCTGAAGGCCTCGTCGCTTTCGACGAAGAGCTGCACCCTGCTGAGAAGCCCGACTGGCAGCTCGCCTCGCGGCGGGGCGTAGCCGACCGAGGACACATGCGTGCCGGGCCGGACCCACTCGCTCGCGATCACCGGCTCATAGGCATGGCTCGCCAGGCAGACGACGTCCGAGCCGCGCACCGCCGCCTCGACATCTCGCACGGGCCGCGCCCGAGGACAGCTGGCGGCGAGCCTCTCGGCATCCTCGTAATGCAGGGAAGCGATACGGATCTCATCGAAATCGCGCACCAGCGGCAGGAGCCGCAGATGCTCGCGCCCCTGTACTCCCGCACCGATCAGTGTCGCGATCCTGGCCTCGGGCCGCGCGAGAGCCCGGACCGAGAGGACGGCCGAAGCGGCAGTGCGGATCGCGGTGATGTGGGTGCCATCCATGACGCAGACGGGCGCACCGGTCAGCGAATCGAACAGCATGATCACGGCAAGGTGGTTTGGCAGGTCGATATCGAGATTGGCCTCGAAGACGTTGACGATCTTCACGGTGAGATTCATCCCCGCGGTCCAGGCTGGCATCGCCAGCGAGAAGCCCTTGCCGGGAACCGTGATCTCGGGCCGATCCGGCGCCTGGACCTCGCCGCGCGCCATCGCCCTGAACCCGTCGGCGAGCCCATCGAGCAGCTGCGCCGGATCGAGCAGGCGCACGACATCGGCCTCGCTCAGATGCAGCAGCGGCAAGGCGCCCTTCCCGATCTCGGCAGCGCTGCGCCTCGGCGCGATGGTGGCGGCGAAAGTCATCGATGTCCTCGTGTTCGAAACTGCGCCGGCCCCACCTCTCGAGGGCGGCCCGCGGATCACTCGGGTTATGTTTGACGCAGCGCGGATTTGAGGAAAAATGAGTTTTTAAAGAGCCTCATAACTTGAGATTATGCTGATGCGCCGGAAGCGGATGACCTCCCTGACTGCGATGCGGGCCTTTGAGGCCGTCGCGCGGACCTTGAGCTTCACCGGGGCAGCAGACGAACTAGGGGTGACGCAGGCCGCGGTCAGCCGGCAGATCAGGCTGCTGGAGGAGAGCTTGTCCGTGCGCCTGCTCCATCGCGAGCCGGCCGGCAATCGGCTGACTGATGCGGGCGAGATCCTGTTCGCCGGAGTCTATGCCGCCTTCGAGACGATCGAGCAGGCCGTCGAGCAGGTTACCGGCAGCGGCGCGCGGGAGATCCTCAATGTCAGCGTCGCGCCCTACTTCTCGGCAGCCTGGCTCACGCCGCGCCTGATGTCCTTCGTCAGGCGCCACCCCGAGATCGACTTGCGACTGCACCACTCCTACCACCCGGCCGACCATCGCCGCGAAGGTATCGACCTCGGCATCAATTGGGGCAGCGGCGCCTGGCCGGGTGTGCGCGCCGAGAAGGTTCTCGACGGCTCGCTCACAGCGGTGCTGGCGCCTGCACTTCTCGACGAGGCCGGACCGCTCGCCGACCCGGTGGTTTTGCTGCGGCTGCCGCTCTTCTACGAATTCGATCTTGGTCACTGGCGTGCATGGGCACAGGCCGCCGGCAGAGCCGACGCGGTGTTGGCTGAGAGTCTGCGACTCAGCGATTCGCATGCGCTGCGCCGCGTCGCCTGCGACGGGCATGGCGTCGCGCTGTTCTTCGCCGAGCTGATCGAGGACGATCTCATGCAGGGCCGGCTGGCGCAGCCCTTCCCGGTCAAGGTCCATATCGGGGCGGACTATTTCTTGAACTACCCGGCCGGGACGGAGCTGCCGCGCAAGGCCAGGCTGTTCCGCAGCTGGCTCATGGACATGCTGGCGGAAACCAAGGCAGGCCAAGCCGACGCAGCTCCCCTGTGAACGCTCCGTTCACGTCATGCTGCTAGAGCTCATCCGAGTCGACTTGGATGGCCTGACGTGATGCTCGATCTGAGGACGATCTATCTCGCGGGCGCGATCACCTGCCTGTTTCTCGGTGTCGTGCAATTGTCCGCCTATGCCACGGGCCGTTTCGAGCGCTGGCCGCTCTGGTGGGGACTGAGCAACCTGCTCGTCGGCATCGGCCTCACCGGCCTCGGACTACGCGATATCGCTCCGGACGCGATCACGATCCAGCTCGGCAATGGCGTGACCTGGATCGGCTGCCTGCTGTTGCTGTTCAGCGTGAGGAGCTTCGCCGGCCGCCCGGCACGATTGCCGCTTTATGTGCTCGCCGTCGCCGTGGCCTTCGTTCCGATACTGTTCTGGCGCGAACCCGCCGACTACACCAAACGAGCTGTTCTGATCTCCGCCCTGTTGGCCGCCTGCGACCTCGCGGTCGTGCGCGAGGGCCTGCGCCTGGTGAAACGCGAAAAGCTGCTCTCTGGCGCGATCCTTGCGGCCGTGTTCGCACCGACCGCCGTGCTGCTCGCCTTCCGCGCCTATCTTGCCGCCACCAACCAGATCGGCTCCGAGCTGTTCCCGCCGGATAATTCGCGGCAATGGCTCACGGTCACCGGCGTTGCCTTCATCGTCCTGCGCAGCAGCGCCCTGCTGCTGCTCGCCACCGAGCGCAGCCGCAACGCGCTCGTGACCCTTGCCCGCCACGATCCCCTCACCGGCGCGATGAACCGCAACGGACTGGAGCGCGCGATCGCCCGGCTCACGCAGGAAGCGGGCCGGCGGCAATGCCCCGTCGCGCTGCTCCTGATCGACATCGACCATTTCAAGCAGCTCAACGACACGCACGGCCATCTCGCCGGCGACCGCATCCTGCGGACCTTTGCCGAAGCCGCTGGCGGCAGACTGCGCTCGGGCGACATCGTGGCCAGGTTGGGAGGCGACGAGTTCGTGGTCGTCCTCCCGCATCTGGGCATGGGCCAGGCGGTATCCGTCGCCAACGACATCCGCTCTGCCTTCAGCCGCGTGCTCGCAGCCGAGCCCAACGCCGTGATCCGCGCGACGCTCAGCATCGGCATCGCCGATGGCGATGCGGTGCGCGAGCCGCTGGAAACCCTGCTGCGGCGCGCCGACCAGGCGCTCTATCGCTCTAAACGGCTCGGTCGCGACAGAGTCCAGGTCGAAGCGCTGGCGAGCTGAGCCCCTATCCCTCGGACGGATGGAAGACGCGCAAGCGATGTCCATCCGGATCGGTCGCGACAAAGGTTCGGCCGAAGTCGAGATCGGTCGGCGGCTGCAGGATCGCGAGGCCTCGCTGCTGCCAGTCGGCATGGGCCGCGTCGACTGCCTCGCCGCTGCCGACCACCATGGCGATCTCGCCGCCGCCTCCGGCCGCTTGGGTGCTCGGCTCGACGGTATGGCGCGACCAAAGACCGAGTCTTGCTCCCGACGGCAACGCGAACATGGCGAAGGTGGGCGAGCTTTCGAGCGGCGCAGCGCCGATCAGCTCGGCGTAGAAGCGGGCGCTGACCTCAGGGCTATCGACATAGAGAATGATGAAATTGGCATCGAGCATCGCGGTGACCTCCGTTTCGGGACACGCGCATGATCGCTGCAGATGCTGCCAGTTTCCGGCAGTGTATCTCAAGCCGGTGATGGAATGCCTTCGCGCTCGCGCCATTGTTTGAGCAGCGCCTGCCGGCGGCGCGGATAGCGGATGTCGATCAATTCGGACTGCGCGATGCGGTCGGCGCGGAAATGCCGGAAATCGTTACGCAATTCGCACCAAGCGACGACGACGCGGACATGATCGAAGAAGCCGAGCGCGAACGGCCAGACCAGCCGCTGCGTCGCCGCTGCCTTGCCGTCCTGATAGGTCAGCGCCAGCTTTCGCTCCGAGCGGATCGCCTTGCGGATCAGGCTGAGATCGACGCCCGTCGAAACGATCTTCGCGCCAGGGCCGACGAGCAGTGCCGAGGCATCGGCCTTGTCGCGCAGATCAGCCGGCAGCACGGCGATGATCTTGGCCATGGCGTTGCGCGCCGCGCCGGCGAGCCGGTCATCGGCGCGCCCGGCGACCCAGCGGGAGCCGAGCACCAGCGCCTCGATCTCATCCTCGTCGAACATCAGCGGCGGCAGCATGAAGCCGGGCTTCAGCACATAGCCGAGTCCGGGCTCGCCCTCGATGGGGGCGCCCTGCCCCTGCAAGGTGGCGATGTCGCGATAGAGCGTGCGTATGCTGACGCCGGTCTCCTCGGCCAGCCTACGGCCACTGACCGGCCGGCGATGCCGGCGCAGCACCTGGACGAGGTCGAGGAGGCGCTCGGCGCGCGACACTGCTCGCTCAGCCGGTCAGATCGGCGAGCCGCGCCCGCCTCACGCCGAGCGCCGTCATCTCCGCCCAGGCGTGGCCCAGCGAACCATCGAGGTCGATGGCGCGGCATGCGTCCTCGACGACGATGGCCTCGAAACCGTGGCGAGCCGCGTCCTGCGCCGTCCAGTTCACGCAGAAATCGGTAGCGAGACCGACCACCACGACGCGAGCGATGCCGCGCTCCTTGAGATAGCCGCCAAGCCCGGTCGGCGTGGTGCGATCGGCCTCGACGAAGCCGGAATAGCTGTCGACCTCGCGGCGATAGCCCTTGCGGATGATCGCCTGCGCCATGGAAAGGTCGAGGTCGGGATGGAAGGCAGCGCCCTTGCTGCCCTCGACGCAATGATCCGGCCAGAGCACCTGCGTTCCGTACGGCATGGCAACCGTCTCGAACGGAGTCTTGCCGGGATGGCTCGAGGCAAACGACGAGTGCCCGTCCGGGTGCCAGTCCTGCGTCAGCACCACGGTCGAAAAGCGCCGGCCGAGTTCATTGACGAGCGGGACGATCTCGTCGCCGCCAGTGACCGGCAGGCTGCCGCCGGGGCAGAAATCGTTCTGGACGTCGACGGCGATCAGCGCGGTCCTGGCGTCGATCACGGCTTCCCCTCACGCAACTGCGGTGCGAGTCATCCGCGTGATGCCCCTGCGGGCGGCGAACATGCGGCCATAGACGTCGCCGGCGAGATCGGGCCGGTAGCAGCGCTGCTCGAGCAGCGGGTCCCAGATGTGCTCGACCGTATCGATCAACTCGAAATCGGCGGCGAGGCGCGCCTCCAGCTGCAAGCGGTTCTTGCGGTTCTGGTATTCGAGCAGCACCAGCGAGGTCTTCGACAGGTCGAGATGATCGAGCACGTCACCCTCCCCGCCCTCGATGTCGATCTTGACGATATCGGCCGAGGGCAGGCTCGCCGGATCGACCACCGCCACCTCGTAGCGCTCGACCATCGCTCCGGCCACGAACGTGTCGCCGGCATAGGAAGCGAGCCCCGATTCACCGTCGCCGGCAAAGCGGCTGAGGAAGGTCGCTGTTTTCTGACCGCCTGGAAACAGCGCGGCGTTGACCGTGACGATGTCGCGGCGCTGATGCGTGTTGCGCTTCAAGAGCTCGAAGGTGCCGGGATGCGGCTCGTAGGAGGTCACCAGACTGCCGGGCCAGCGCGCGCTCGCCCAGAGCGCGAACGAGCCGACATTGGCGCCGATGTCGAGAATGTCGAGGCCGACGCCATCGAAGCCAGCTTCGTATTCGCCTTCGAGCACGTCTTTGATTGCCCAGTGCATCGCTTCGGGAACAGCGAGGCTCATCGGGATGCGCGCGACATACTGCTTCATTCAGTCCCCCCGGACATCATCATTGTCTGCGCGCACTCTGATGCCTTGGCCGCCGGCAGCGCAAGGCTGGCCACTGACGAGTTCCGTTAGCGCAATTCGACGTTCACCACGCCCGGCGCGGCGCGCACCGCATTGGCGACCTGCTGGTTGACCGGATAGCGACCCGGCAATTCGATCTCGACCTCCTGGGCGCCGTCGTCGAGGATCATCACCAGCGAGATCTTGCCGTCGGCGCGCACACCGTCGCGCGGCTTCACCCGTTCGGCGATCGAGGACAGCGCCTTGTCGTCGCGCAGGAAGATGCAGAGGTCCTGCTTCTGCCGGTTTGCGAGTTCGTCGAGCCGTTCGCAATCCTCGATGCGCGGGCGAACCTCCTCGCCGTCGAGCACGGCCGAGAGCCGCAGCACCAGCGCAGCTCCAGGCTCGAGCAGCTCGCGATAGCGTTGCAGACCCTCCGAGAACAGGATCGCCTCGAACTGGCCGCTAGGATCGGAGAGCTGGACGATGCCCATCTTGTTGCCGGACTTGGTCCGCCGTTCCGACCTGTCGATGACGGAGGCGGCGACCTTGGCGATCGAGGTGCCGCTGGCGCGGACATTGCGGGCGAAATCGGCATAGCTCTGCACCCGCAGGCGCTTGAGAACATGCTCGTAATCGTCGAGCGGATGCCCCGACAGGAAGAAGCCGACCGCATCGTGCTCGCGCTGCAGCCGTTCGGCCGGCGCCCAGGGCTCGAACGGCGGGATGCGGAAGGCTTCCGCCACCCCGCCGCCGCCAAACATTTCGGACTGGCCGCCCTCGGCTGCGTCGCGGGTGCGGTTCGACAGCGCGAGCATGCCGTCGACAGCCGCCATCGCCTTGGCCCGCTCCGGCTCGATCTCGTCGAGCGTTCCGGCCGAGATCAGCGCCTCGATCGTGCGCCGGTTGACCAGGCGCGTGTCGATCCTGCGGGCGAAATCGGCGAGGTCGCGGAACGGACCCTCCTTGGCCCGCGCCGCGACGATCGATTCGACCGCCACCCGGCCGACGCCCTTGATCGCCCCGAGCGCATAGCGGATCGCGCCATCCGCAACGTCGAAATCGACACCGGAGCGGCCGATCGAGGGTGGCTCAACCTTGATGCCGAGGCGCTCCGCGTCGCGACGGAACTCCGAGAGCTTGTCGGTATTGCCGATGTCGAGCGTCATCGACGCCGCGATGAACTCGACCGGGTAATTGGCCTTGAGATAGGCGGTCTGGAAGGCGACGACGGCATAGGCGGCCGCGTGGCTTTTGTTGAAGCCGTAATCGGCGAATTTCGCCAGGAGCTCGAAGATCTCCGAGGCGATGTCCTTCTTCAGCCCGCCCTCGATGGCGCCCTTCACGAAACGGTCGCGCTGGGCGTCCATCTCGGACTTGATCTTCTTGCCCATGGCGCGGCGCAACAGGTCGGCTTCGCCGAGCGAATAGCCCGAGAGCGCCTGCGCCACCTGCATCACCTGTTCCTGGTAGACGATGATGCCATGCGTCTCGGCCAGGAACGGCTCCATGCCCGGATGGAGATAGGTCGGCTCCTCCAGCCCGAGCTTGCGGCGGCAATAGGTCGGGATGTTGTCCATCGGGCCGGGGCGGTAGAGCGCCACTAGCGCGATCAAATCCTCGATCCGGTCGGCTTTCATCTCGACCAGCGCTTTGCGCATGCCGACCGATTCCACCTGGAACACGCCAACCGTTTCGCCGCGCGACAGCATCTCGTAGGTCTTCGGATCGTCGAAGGGCAGCTGCGCCAGGTCGACCGCGATGCCGCGCTGGGCGATCAGCTTGACCGCGATGGTCAGCGTGGTCAGCGTCTTCAGGCCGAGGAAGTCGAACTTCACCAACCCGGCCTGCTCGACCCATTTCATGTTGAACTGGGTGACGCGCATGCCGGTGCGGGGATCGACCGAGAGCGCGACCAGCTCCTCCAGCGGCCTGTCGCCGATGACGACGCCGGCCGCGTGGGTCGAGGCGTGGCGGTGCAGCCCTTCGAGCTTCTGGGCGATCTCGAGCAGGCGCGCGACGACCGGCTCCTCCGCCGCCGCCTCCTGCAGCTTCGGTTCGCCAGCGATGGCCTCGGGCAAGGTGATCGGCTTTGCCGGGTTCTGCGGCACCAGCTTGGTCAGCTTGTCGACCTGGCCGTAGGGCATTTCCAGCACGCGGCCGACGTCGCGCAGCACGCCGCGCGCCTGCAAGGTGCCGAAGGTGATGATCTGGGCGACGCGCTTCTCGCCATAGCGATGCTTGACGTACTCGATCACCTCTTCACGCCGGTACTGGCAGAAGTCGATGTCGAAGTCCGGCATCGAGACGCGGTCGGGGTTGAGGAAGCGCTCGAACAGCAGGCCGAAGCGCAGCGGATCGACGTCGGTGATGGTCAGCGCATAGGCGACGAGCGAGCCGGCGCCGGAACCACGTCCCGGACCGACCGGGATGTCATGATCCTTGGCCCATTTGATGAAGTCAGCAACGATGAGGAAATAGCCCGGGAATTTCATCCGGGTGATAATTGAGAGCTCGAAGGCGAGCCGCTTTTCGTAGTCCTCGACGGTGAAGCCCGCGGCCGGCCCATGCTTGGCCAGCCGCGCCTCGAGCCCCGCCCTTGCCTGGCTCTCCAGCTCCTCGGCTTCATCGCGCCCCTCCTCGCCGAAGCGCGGCAGGATCGGTTTGCGCAGGCCGACGCGCCAGGAGCAGCGCCGGGCGATCTCGACGGTCGAGGCCAGCGCTTCCGGCAGGTCGGCGAAGCGCCGCTTCATCTCGGCGCGGCTGGCGAAATAATGCTCCGGCGTGACGCGCCGGCGCTCATTGTCGGAGACCAGCCTGCCGGCCGCGACGGCCAGCAGCGCGTCATGCGCCTCGAAATCGGCGGGCTTGCCGAAATAAGGCTCGTTGGTCGCGACGATCGGCAGGTCGGAATCATAGGCGAGCCGCAGCAAGCCGGCCTCGATCGTCGCTCCGTCCTCGCGATCATGGCGCTGGAGCTCGACATAGAGCCGATCGCCGAAGATCTCCCGCAGACGCGCGAGCCGTGCGGCAGCCTGGGCCGGCTGGCCGGCACGCAGTGCTGCGTCGAGCGGCCCACCGAAGCCGCCAGTCAGCGCGATAAGATCATGGCCGCATGCGGCGACATGGTCGATCGCCGCGACCGGCGCGCCGGCCCCCGCCACCAGGCAGGCCTGCGTCACCAGCTTCATCAGGTTGCTGTAGCCGGCCTCGCTCGTCGCCAGCAGGACGAGATGCGGCGTCACACTCTGGATCGGCTTGCGCCCGCCATTCTCCTCATCGCCGAAATCGACGGAGAGCTGCACGCCGGCAATCGGCTGGATGCCGGAACTCGCCAGCTTCTCGGAGAATTCGAGCGCACCGAACAGGTTGTTGGTGTCGGTCAGCGCCATGGCCGGCTGGCCGTCGCTGGCGGCAAGCTTGGCGAGTGTGCCGACCTGGATCGCGCCCTCGAGCAGCGAATAGCTCGAATGGACATGGAGGTGGACAAAGCCGACCTCGTCCTTCACCTGAGTATCGTCTTTGCGGTCGGTCATCGCGCCCTCCGGCGCACCATCCGTTCAGCCAGTGGGCCGAGCGGGGGGACCTGCGCCGATTCTTGATCCTTAGAGCATGCTCCGAACCGGTTATGGCGCGCCACCCCATCCGGGTCGAGCGGGCCGGGATGCGAGGCTGTGGACATGCCGCCAAAGCCTCCCCGCCCCCGTCCGCAGCGCTGTCAGACGTGCGGCCCCGAGGCGAGCGCCGCCCAGACCCAGATCATTCCAACGAAGAGCGCGAGCGCCAGGAACTCCACGGCTCCGGCCATCAGCTTGCGAGCAACCAGCATGTCCGATCTCCAATGTTCTTTATATGTTCATATTAGTTTTCTGTTTGTTCGCGTCAATGTCGCAAAGGCACTGTTGGTCGGCTGACGCCGGAAGCGGTTAACGAGCATTTACCGGGGCTTCAAAGGCATTAACGACAGCGCCTGCCGTCAGGCGGAATCATGTAAGGCTCGGCCGCATGAACTCCTCCTCGGATCAGCCCCGCCCTCGCCTCCGCAACGAGACGCTCGGCGTCGTGCTGATGGCGGTGGCGATGCTGATCATCCCGACCTCCGACGCCATCGCCAAATACCTCAGCGGCGCGCACTCTCCAGCCTTCCTGAGCTGGATACGCTATGTCGCGGCGCTCGGTTTCATCCTCCCGGTCGCCCTGATCCAGCGCGGGCGTGCCCCCGTAGCTCCCTCGGCATCGTCAGGCCGATACTGGCTGGCGCAGATCCTGCGCACCGCTTTTCTCGTCACGGCGATGACGCTCTATTTCGTGGCGATCACACGCATTCCGCTCGCCGATGCGCTCGGCGCCTATTTCATCGCCCCGATCGCGGCGACCCTGCTCGCTTCGGTCGCGCTGCGCGAGCGGCTCGACCGGCGAAAACTGCTCGCCGTCGCCCTCGGCTTCGTCGGCGCCGTTCTCGTCGTGCGCCCGGGTACCGAAACCAGCACCGACACACTGATCGCGCTCGCCTCCGGCTTCTGCATGGCCTGCTATCTGGTGCTGACTCGCGCCACAGCCCAGGACAGGCCGCCGGTGGCGACGCTGACGATCCAGCTCGTACTCGGCATCCTGATGCTGATGCCCTTAGCCCTGCTGCAATGGACGACACCGACGCGCGAAGGGCTGCTGCTGATCCTGCTGATGGGCCTGGTTTCGACGCTCAGCAACCTGATGACGATCAGCGCCTTCCGCCTGGCGCAGGTGCAAACGCTCTCGCCCTTCGTCTATCTCGAATTGATCGGCGCAACCGTGCTCGGCTTTGTCGTGTTCGGCGACCTGCCTTCGCCGATGACCTGGGCCGGGATCGCCGTGATCGTCGTCGCCGGGCTGATCGTTGCGACCACTTCACCCGCACGCCGCGAGAGCTGAGGCGACGCGCGTCTCAGCCGGCAGCCTGCGTCGCCTGCTCGGTCCGCTCCTCGATCAGGCTCAGCAGCACCCGCGACTCACCATCATGGCTCGCGATCGGCACACGCCTGATGCCGATCAGGCGGCGACCGTTCCCGGGCGTCTCGATGCTGCGCACCGTCATCGCCGCACCGGCATCCGCCCGCTGGAGCTGGCGATCCTCGCGCTCGATCCATTCAGCGGTTTCGGCACCGAAGACGTCGCGTGCCGTCCGACCGACCATTTCTGCGCGGTCGACGCCGAACAGGATCTCTGCCGCGCGATTGACGAATATGTAGCGGAGCGTGGCCGCATCCTTGGCGACGACAGCCACGCGGATGTTCTCCATGATCGCGGCGAGCAGATGCTCGGTGCGCTCGAGCGAGCGCTGCAGATGCCGCTGCTCGGTGAAATCCTCATGCGTCGACACCCAGCCGGTGCCGCCGGTCATCGGCCGCTCGACGATGCGGATGACCCGTCCGTCCTTCAGGTCGACATGCTTGACGGCGGGCCTGCCCTGCTCGATCCGCGCGAGGATGGCCTCGACATAGCTCTCGACGTCGCCGGAGAATGTGCCGATCTCGATCCGGCGCCGGAGGATATCGCGGATCGTCAGGCCCGATTGCGGCATGTCCTGCGGAAGCCGATAGATCTTCCGGTAGGACTCGTTCATCAGGATGACCCTGCCCTCCAGATCCAGCATCATCAGGCCCGGCATCATGCTGTTGATCGCTGCCAGCAGATGGCGCTTGTTCTCCTGGAGCTGAATTTCGAGATTGTCGCGCTGCCGCGAGCTCGTCCGTTCAAGCGTCCGCAGCTCCTTGTTACGAACCAGCGTGTCCTGGAGCTGCTGCACGGCCTGACCGAGCTTGCCGACTTCGTCGAGCCGCTCGCTGTGCGGCACGGTGACGACGACCTTGCCGGCCGCGATGCGGTCGGCGGTTTCAGTGATGTCGTGCAACGGGGCAATCAGCGAGCGGCGGATCACCGCGCCAACGTAAGCAGCGAGAGCGAGCGCGACGAGACCGAGCAGGACGATCAGCCAGGTGGTGAACCAGGCGCGCTGGTTCAGGGCGACGATCTCGTCGGCCCGTCGCGCATAGACGCGCCCGAGCGCCTCGAGGTCGTCATTGAGGGCGGCCCGGGTCGTGCGATTGGCCTCGTTGTCGCCCCATGCCCGTCCGGCGGCTTGACCGATGACGTTGGCGCGGCGCACGAGCTCGGCCCGGAAGCGGATGAAGTCGGTGATGCGCGTCTTGAATGCCGCGAAGAGTTCGGCATCGTCGTTTCGGACGATTTTCTCCCAGGCCTCGACGACGTCGGCGAGGTCACGATTGCGCCGCAACAGGTTGTCGCCGTAGCGCGCCACGGTCGCCGCATCGCTCGACATGTAGATGCCGCGCGATTCCATCACGACGGCGTAGATCAGACCGTTCACCCGCTCGATATATGCGGCCGAACGTGACGACAGGCCGAGCTTGTCCTGGTATTCCGCCTGCTGCCGGAAGGACAGGATAGCGACCGCCACCAGCGCACAGATCACGACGAAGAAAGTGCAGCTCGCAGCATAGAGCTGATGGCGCAGGCTGATCGCCCGCAGGCGATCAAGCATATGGCGCTGCACCATGTCAGCGACCTCCAGTTGAGGGAGGCCAGTGCTGCACGCGAATTCCTTAAGGTCAGGTTTCGCAGCCGTCGGTGCCCGCAATCTGCGGGGGAAGCTACCGGACCAAGCCCGAGAGCACCCCAATGATCGCACGCGGCTCGATCTCGGACGGCGTCTCGTCGAAGGCCGCGCGGTAATAGTCGAGCATGCTGAGCTGCTCGAAATTGTCCCAGATCTCCTCGTCGTTCATCGCCTGGCCGCGCTCCTCGAGATTGAGGATCATGCCGTAATCCTCGGTGCCGGGCGCACCATAGACCAGCGGCGGCGGTAGTGGCTCGGATCGGAGCTCATGCTCGGCAGCCGCGATCGCCGCCAAAGCCCCCGACACCCAGACGCGATGATAGGCATTCGAGACGTCGCGCTCGGGCTCGCCCGAGCTGGTCAGCACGGCGCGGCAAGCCGCGGCGAAGCTGTCGACCATGCCGTTGCGCTCGGCCAGCCGGTCGGCCGCGTTGTAGTTGGCGTGGATCGGGTCGACATAGGCGAATTCGTTCTGCAGGAGTCGCGCCGGCTCGCCCTGGAGGAAAAGCCAGGGATGGGCGTTGTCGATCAGGATCTGGCCCGGCAGCAGATGCGCGGCCTCGTTCTCGCCGGAGGCGCTGAAGAACTGCTGCTCGGCGCCTTTGCAGGTCACGCTGGGATTGGGTGTGAGCGGCAGCCCTCCCTGGCCCGGCATCCGGATCGCCGCCATGTAGACCAGCACCTTGGCGACACGCGCATTGCGCGACTGGCCGTGCCAGATCGCCTTTTCATTATCGGAGGAAAAGCGCTGGACCCGCAGCAGGCGGAAGCGCTCCTCGGCCGCGACAACCCGGTCGGGAGAACGACGACGTCCCATCTCAGCCGCCGATGATGACGGTCGGCATGCCCATGGCGATCTTGTTCGGCGGCCCGACCGCCTCGATGATGGTGTCGCCGACGCGGCAGGCGGGCAGCCCGTTGATCAGCACGGTCTGCGAGCCGTCGATCACCACGCCCGGCCCATGCGGCGGGATCGGCAGCGGCGTCGCGCAGATATGGATGTCGGCTCCCCCGGCGGCGCCGGTGATCATCGAGCCCATGCTGGCGGCAGCGGTCGCCTTCGCGGTTTCTTCCGCGACCTTGGCGGCCGGCGCCCCTGGCGTGCCCGCCGCCGCGAGCGTCGCCGCCTCGGCGACCTGGATCGCCGCGTCGGAGACCGCCTTGGCCCCCTGGATCGCCGCCGCGGCGCCGGCCGGAACGCCGCGCCAGGCGAGTTTGCCTCCGATGATCACATTAACGCTTCCGGGACCTGGCTGCAGCACGCCGGGCAACGGATGGATGGTGGGATCGAGAATGCGCGCGGCTGGGCCTTTCGGCATGGGACACCTTCATGGATCGCTCGATCCGGAGCTTCGCTCCGGCCGGCCGGGCAAGTCAACGAGGCGGCTTGCCCCGGCAAAGACCGCCTTGTGGCAGGCAGAGCCGGTCTTGCCCTCCCCCATACGAATGGTGACGCTCGGGAACGAGCTGTATATGCTCCCCGCAAGGCCTTGAGATAGCGAGAACCGGATGTCGTGGTATAGTAAGGTCGTCTGGTCCGAA
This sequence comes from Allobosea sp. LjRoot90, assembly GCF_964254315.1. NCBI lineage: Bacteria > Pseudomonadati > Pseudomonadota > Alphaproteobacteria > Hyphomicrobiales > Alloboseaceae > Allobosea > Allobosea sp. LjRoot90. The sequence goes on along the minus strand of NZ_CAXUTF020000001.1, from coordinate 690,085 downwards.
GGCTTGTTCCTGCGGCCACATCACCTGCAGCAGAACGATCGTTATCTCGAGAATCTGCTGGAGAATCGTGCCCGGCACGTCACGCCCTACCCGTGGGGGTTCTCGGTGCTCGAGATCGACCGCGACTTGGCGCAGCAGAGCCGCATCGGATTGCGGCGGGCCGTAGGCGTGATGCCGGACGGCACGCCTTTCGCGATGCCGGACAATTCACCGCTGCCGCCCGCGATCGAGGTGCCGGAAAACGCTTCCGGCCAGATCGCCTGGCTCTCGCTGCCGCTGGCCGCCTCCAACACCCGCGAAGTCGAGGACAGCCTGAACGGCTCGGCCAGCCGCTTCTATCCGGCGACCGAGATGCTGATCGATTCAACCGCCTCATTGCGGGTCGACGAGGAGATCGACATCGCCCATCCGCGCTTCGGCCTGGAACTGCGCAAGACCGGCAAGCCCGGCTATGTCGGCCTCGCGCTCGGGCGCATCCTCGAAGTGCGCGACCGCGCCATCCTGTTCGACGAGAAGTTCGCCCCGCCCGTACTGCTCTGCTCGGCCCACCCAGTCGTCGACGGCTGGATGGACCGTGTCATCGGCTGGATCGACAACAAGCTCGAGGAGCTCGCCCGCTACGCCGCCGACCCGACCGCCGGCGGCGGCCTGCAGAGCGCCGACTATTTCATCCTGCAATTGCTCAACCGGCACATTCCGGTGCTGAAGCACATGCGCGGCTCGCGCTTCGTCCACCCTGAGCGGCTGTTCATCGCCTTGCTCGCCATCGCCGGCGAGCTCGCGACCTTCACCACCGCCGAGCGCCGCGCCCGCGACTACCCGGCCTACGACCATGACGACCTGGAAGGCTGCTTCACCCCGCTGGTGCGCGACATCCAGGACTTCCTCTCGGCCCAGCTCGGCCGCCGCGCCATCCGGCTCGAGATCGTCGAGCGCGCGCAGAACGCCTTCATGTCGACGATCCGCGACCGCGCGCTGATGCGCAATGCGACGCTGATCCTCGAAGTCGCGGCGCGCCGGCCCCTCACCGAGATCCAGTCGCAGTTCCCGCATCTGTTCAAGATCGGCCCCAACACCAAGATGAACGAGATCGTCCATGCCCATCTGCCGGGCATCAATCTCGTCCACCTGCCGACGCCGCCGCCCCAGATCCGGGCGCTGACCGACCACGTCTATTTCTACCTCGACCGCACCTCGCCGCTCTGGCCGGAGTTCAGCACGGCGAGCTCGATCGGCATGCATTTCTCCGGTGACTGGCCCGATCTCGAAATGGAGCTCTGGGCCGTGCTCGAGGGCAGGCGATGAGCAACGACGGCTCCGATCCGTTCGGCCGTTCGGACCGGACCTTCATCCGGCCGAACCCGGCGGGACGGCGCGTGCCGCCAGCCTCACGCCCGGCGCCGGGAGCGCCGGGCCAACCGCCACAGGGCCAGCCTTACCCGCCGCCGCAGCCCGCAGGTTACCCGCCGCAGGCCTCGCCCTATGGGCCCTCGGGCGCCCCGCAATACCCGCAAGGAGCCCCCTCGCCCGGCGTGCCCGGCGGCGAGGAGTGGATGGCGCAGCCGCAGCCACAACCGCGGCCGAGCGCACCGCCGCCTCAGGGCTATGTGCCGCAGGCTTTGCCGAAGCGCGAGCAGATGCTCACGCCCAACATCAACCCGCTGCTCAAGGCGGCCGGCCCGCTGCTGCTCCTGCTCGGGCGCCTGCGCGCCAACATCAGCAGCGCGCCGGCGACGCAGATGATCGGACAGGTCGGCGAGACCATCGAGGCCTTCGACCATGAGGTGCGCGCCGCCGGCTTCACCGCCGAGCAGACGCGGACTGCGAAATACATCATCTGCGCCTTCGCCGACGACATCGTCCAGAACATCCCCGGCGACGAGCGCCATGTCTGGACGCAGTACAGCATGCTGTCGCGCTTCTTCGGCGAGCGTACCGGCGGCGTGCGCTTCTTCGAGGAGCTCGAGCGCGCCAAGCGAGACCCCAGCGTCAATTACGACCTGCTCGAACTGATGCATGCCTGCCTGGCGCTCGGCTTCGAGGGCGTGCACCGCACCTCGGCCGGCGGCGCCGCCAACCTGCAGATGATCCAGCGCAGCCTGTTCGAGACGCTGAGGCGCGTGAAGCAGCCCGATCCCGAACTCTCGCCGCGTTGGCAGGGCCAGGCTCTGGTCGCGCGGCTGGCGCGCTTCAAGATACCGGTCTGGTCGGTCGCGGCCGTCGCAGCGGTCGCCGTGCTCGGCCTCTATTTCATCTTCCGCGCCTTGCTCGGCGGCAATGCCGAGGCCTCGGCCGCCGCCCTGCTTTCGGTTCATCCCAAGAGCGACATCGAGATCATCCGCAAGATCGCAGCAAGGCCGCCACCGCCATTGCCGCCCCCCGCGCAGCAGCCCAAGGTCTGCGCTACGGTGCAGCCGCCGATCACCTGCCAGGTCACGCCGAACCTGATCATCGTGCGCCTGATGGACATCACCTTGTTCGATCCGGGTCAGGCCGTGGTGCGCAACGAATTCCGCCCGCTGATCGAGCGGATCTCCGCCGTGCTCAACGAGGAGGGCGGCGCGATCAAGGTCGTCGGCCACTCCGACTCCGACCCCATCCGCACAGCCCGCTTCCCCTCCAACCTCGAACTGTCGAAGGCACGCGCGGTAGCGGTCGGCGACCTCTTGAAAAGCAAGCTGAAGCAACCCGACCGGATCAGCACCGAGGGCAAGGGCACCGACGCGCCGATCGACACCAACGCAACCGCAGCCGGAAAAGCGAAGAACCGGCGCGTCGAGATCCTGATCCAGCGTAACGGCTAGGGCGGACGATGATGCAGGAGACGGGCAGACGATGAATCTCGCGACGTGGCTCAGGATCGCAGCCATCTTTGTCGGCGCACTCGCGCTGACGCTGCTGATCTGGTTCGGCGGCCCCTTTGTCGCTTTCGGCGAGGTGCGTCCGTTCGAATCGTTCTGGGTCAGGTTGCCGATTGCGCTCATCCTGATGCTCGGCGCGCTCGGCTGGATCGCCTGGATCGTGATCAGCCGGCGCAGGGCCGTCGCGGCGCTCTCCGACGCAATGGCCAAGGAGGAGTCACAAGCCGGCGACGGCGCCGCACTCGGCGCCGGCATGCGCGATGCGCTGGCGACGCTCAGGCGCACCCGCGGCAAGGATGGCGGCAACTATCTCTACGACCTGCCTTGGTACGTCATCATCGGTCCGCCCGGCGCCGGCAAGACGACCGCCCTGGTCAATTCGGGGCTGAAGTTCCCCCTCGCCCGCGGCGGCCAGGCGCCGGCGGCGGTCGCCGGCAATGGCGGCACCCGCTATTGCGACTGGTGGTTCGCCGAGGAGGCGGTGCTGATCGACACTGCCGGCCGCTACACCACCCAGGACACCGACGCCAAGGCCGAGCGGACGAGCTGGCTTTCCTTCCTCGACCTGCTCAAGGCCAACCGGCCGCGCCAGCCGATCAACGGCGTCATGGTCGCGATCAGCGTCGAGGACCTGCTGACCTCTTCGCAGGAGGAGATCACCGCCCATGCCGAGGCGATCCGCGCCCGCCTGCTCGAGCTCAACGAACGGCTCAAGATCGACTTCCCGGTCTATGCGGTCTTCACCAAGACCGACCTGATCGCCGGCTTCAACGAGTTCTTCGCCGCGCTCTCCGAGCCGCAGCGGCGCATGGTCTGGGGCCACACCTTCCAGACCGTCGACAAGACCCGCAACATGATCGGCGACGTGCCGCCTGAATTCGACGCGCTGATCGAGCGCCTGAACGAGCGCCTCTCCGATCGCCTGCAGGACGAGCATAACCCGACCTCGCGCGCCAAGCTCTTCGGCCTGCCGAGCCAGATGGCGGCGCTGAAGCCGATCGTGAACGACTTTCTCGGCCGGGTCTTCGAACCGACGCGCTACCAGTCGAGCGCGACGCTGCGCGGCTTCTACTTCACCTCCGGCACCCAGGAAGGTACGCCGATCGACCAGCTGATCGGCGCGCTTTCGCGCAATTTCGGCAGCGAACACGCCGATTCCGGCAGCTATTCCGGCCGTGGCAAGAGCTTCTTCCTCACCGACCTGATCCAGAAGGTAATCATCGGCGAATCCGGCTGGGTCTCGACCGATCTTCGCGCCGCGCGCCGTTCGACCCTCATGCGCATCGCCGGCTTCAGCGCGGTCGCGCTGGTCTCGCTGGCGCTCGGCGGCATGTGGTGGACGAGCTATGCCCGCAACAGCGACCTGATCAACCAGAGCAATTACGGCCTCGCCGACTACCGCTCCAGCGCCGCCCCGGTGCTGCAGGAGACGACGCTGTCGGACCGCAATTTCAGCCGCGTCCTGCCGCTGCTGCACAAGCTGCGCCACATGCCGGCCGGCTACGCCGACAAGGACGAGCCGACGCCGGTCGCCGCCACCTTCGGCCTGAGCCAGCGCGAGCGGCTGCAATCGGCGGCGCAGGAGAGCTACCATCAGGCGCTGGAACGGCTGCTGCGCTCGCGCATCATCTTCCGGCTGGAAGAACAGCTCGAAGCCAACGTCAACAACCCCGGCTTCATCTACGAGGCGCTCAAGGTCTATCTGATGGTCGGCGGCCGCGCTCCGCTCGACCGCGACCTCGTGCTCGCCTGGATGCGGCTCGACTGGGCCGAGAACCTCTTCCCCGGCGCCGCCAATGCCAAGGGCCGTGAGGCGCTGGAGGAGCACCTGATCGCGCTCCTCGAGCTCGACGACGGCAGCGAACCGGTGGTCAAACTCAACCAGCCGCTGATCGAGAGCAGCCAGCGCACGCTGCGCCGGCTCAGCATTGCCGAGCGTGCCTATGAATTGCTGCGAACCCAGGGACGCAACGCCAGCCGCGACTGGGTCGCGGCGATCCGCGGCGGTTCGGATGCGCGGCTGGTCTTCGAGGGTGTCTCCGGTGAAGACCTGGATTCGATCCGGGTGCCCTATTTCTACACCTATGACGGCTTCCAGAGCGCCTTCGTCGACCGGCTCGGCGATATCGGCGAGCGCATCGAGAAGGAACGCTGGGTGCTCGGCGACAATGCCGACCAGGCGGCGATCACCTCGCAATATGCCAGCCTGTTCCAGGACCTGCTCAAGCTTTATGCGCGCGACTTCACCGCCTCCTGGCAGCGGACGCTGCGCCGGCTGAAGCTCCGGCCGCTCAATGCCGACAAGCCGAAATACATCGCGCTCTCGGCGATCGCCGCACCGACCTCGCCCTTCAAGCAATTGCTGGAATCGATCCGCGACGAGACGCAATTGACCAAGGAACGAGCGGCGCCGAAACAAGCCGCAGCCGCCCAGGGCGCCGAGAAGATGGCGGGACAGGTCGCCACCCATACCGCCAAGACCCTGGAGCAGCGCGCCAATTATTCGCTGAGCCGCCTCGGCACCAGCCTGCCGCTCAGCGCACCCGGCGTCGATCGCGTCCTCGGCGGCGGCGGTGGCGGCGAGGCACTCGGCGCCAATATCGAGTCGCAGTTCAAGGCCTTCCACGTCTTGGTCGAGGGCGATGGCGGCAAGCGGCCGGTCGATCAGGCGCTGCAAATCTTCGCCGAGATCAACCAGAACCTCGCCATCGCTGCGACCACGCCGGCGCAGGCTGCCGCCGCCAATGCGGCGCTGGTGCCGCTGATCGCTTCGCTGCGCGGCAACTCCTCGCGCTATCCGGCGCCGTTCGACGCGATGATCGTCGCCGCCGTCAACGATTTCGAGGGCGACGCGACCGGCGCCACCGTCTCGCTGCTGCGGCAAGCGCTCGCCAGCGATGTCGCGCGCCAGTGCGCCGACATCCTGACCAACCGCTACCCCTTCGTGAAGGGCTCGGCGCGCGATGTCCCGCTCACCGCCTTCGCCAGCATGTTCGCTCCCGGCGGCAGCATGGACAAGTTCATGAAGGAGCGGCTCGACCCCTATATCGACAAGTCCGGCCAGAATTGGAGCTGGCGTCAGGACAGCCGGGTCGCGCGCGCCCTCTCGCCGACGACCTTGCGCGAATTCCAGCGTGCCAGCGACATCCGCGAGGCCTTCTTCCCGACCGGCGGCAACCTGCCCAACTTCCAGATGGTGGTCGTGCCGACGACCATCTCCTCCGATGCGCAGAGCGCCAAGCTCGAGATCAATGGCTTCACGGTCGCCAGCCAGCAGGGCGTCAACACGCCGACGCCAGTGATGTGGCCGGGAGCGGGGTTGAAGAAGACCTCGATCACCCTCGCGATCGGTGGCGCTGCTGCCAACAACAGCAATGCCGGCGGCATCTTCGGCGGCGGGTTCTTCTCCAACAGCCCGACCCCGGCGGCGCCGAGCGAGGTCAAGATGTTCGAGCGCGACGGCGACTGGTCGTTCTTCCGTCTGCTCGATGCCGGCTCGGTGCTGCGCCAGGGCGACAATGTCGTCTTCACGCTCGCCGCCAGTGGCCGCCAGGTCGGCTACCAGTTCGGCGTCGGCTCGCTGAAGAACCCGCTGGTGCTGCCGGCACTGCGCGAAATCCGTTGTCCGGCGGGGATTTGACATGCCTTGCGGACTGTTCGGGAAGCTTCCCGGCAAGCGGGATTTCATCGCGCTGGGTGCCCCCACCGCCTTTCTCTCGGCCTACGAGCCCTGGCTCCAGGGCGGGCTCACCGCCAGCCGGGTCGAGCTCGGCACCGGCTGGCAGAATGCCTTCCTGAACGCCCCGATCTGGCGCTTCTGGTTCGGCAGCGCCTTCTGCGGCACCACGGTCGCCGGCGCCTTCATGCCGTCGGTCGACGGCATAGGCCGCTATTTCCCGTTGACGGTCTTCGCGCTCGCCGGCCCTGGCGCGGCAATCCCACCGCCGGAGCTCGACCCGCAGGACGCCTGGTTCGCGCAAGCCGAGGACTTCCTGCTGCATGCGCTCGAGCCCGAGGCGAGCTATGAGACGGTCTCGCAGGCGCTCGGCGGGCTCGCCATGCCGAGCGACGACCTCATGGCCGCCCCGCCGGCCGACATGGTCAGGCTCTCCGACGGCACGATCGTCAGCGCGCTCGATTCCGCCACCTTCCCGGCAAGGCTCACCGCTTTGCGGGTCGAGGACCACACCCGCTCCTTTGCCCACGCCAGCTATCTCTGGACGGTCGGCGGCGACGATTTCGAGCCGCTCGCTCTGGTCGGCCAGGGCTTGCCGAGCCCCTATCTCTTCACCGGCCTTCTGACCGGACGCTTCGACGCCTTCCTCGGTGCAGGATCGACAGCATGAACGAGCACAGCCCCGGCGCCGCCTTCGAGACGGGCGCAGTCAGCCATGCCGGGCGCGTGCGCAGTCACAACGAGGACAATCTGGTCGTCCGGCCCGAGCATGGCCTCTGGGCCGTCGCGGACGGCATGGGCGGTCATCAGAATGGCGCCATGGCGAGCGCGACGGTAGCCGCGAGCCTTTCCGCCATCGGCCCGGCCGCCTCCGCCGCTGAATTGCTCGACCGGCTCGAGCGCGGCGTGATCGAGGCCAATGCGGAACTGCGCCGCAAGATCCGCGAGCATGACGGCGCGACCATGGGCTCGACGCTCGCCGTGCTGCTCATCCATGGCCGCCATTTCGCCTGCGTCTGGTGCGGCGACAGCCGCGTCTATCTCGTGCGCGGCGGGCAGATCACCCAAGTCTCGCGCGATCACACCGAGGCGCAGGACATGATCGAGCGCGGCCTGCTCACCGCCGAGGAGGCGCGGACCTGGCCAAGGCGGCATGTCATCACCCGTGCCATCGGCGTCCATGATCGGCCCGAGCTCGAGATCGACAATGGCGAGCTCGAAGGCGGCGACGTCTTCGTGCTCTGCTCGGACGGGTTGACCGACCATGTCCGCGACGAGGAGATCCTGCGAGCGGCCGGCTCGGGCGGCGCGCAGGCCGCCAGCGACGCACTGCTGGCACTGACCCTGGAGCGCGGCGCCACCGACAATGTCACCGTCATCGTGGTGCGCTATCATCACGATGGCGGAACCGAGAAGACACGCTGGGTGCCGAACATGCGCCAGCGCCGGAGCGATGCGCCATGAGCGACCCCGACCGCACCGTCTTCCTGCCACGCACCGGCCTGGCACCGGGCGTCCGGCTGAACGGCATCTACGAGATCGAGCGCCTGATCGCGACCGGCGGCATGGGCGAGGTCTATCAGGGCCGCGCCATCCAGACCGGCGACGCGGTCGCGATCAAGATCGTCCGCTCCGACATGGCGCAGGATGCCAATGTCATCGCCCTGTTCCGCAACGAGGCGTCGGCGCTGCACAACCTCTATAACGAGGCGATCGTCCGCTACTACGTCTTCACCGTGGACCCGGCGACGCAGGCGACCTATCTCGCCATGGAGTTCGTCGACGGCCAGCCGCTCTCGGACCGCCTGAAACAGGGGCCGTTGCCGCTCGAGGAGGTCGACCTGCTGCGCCGGCGCATCGCGTCCGGCCTGCACGCCGCCCATATGCTCGGCATCACCCATCGCGACGTTTCGCCCGACAACATCATCCTCCCTGGCGGCCAGGTCACCCGCGCCAAGATCATCGATTTCGGCATCGCCAAGTCGAAGCTGGCCGAGAAGACGGTGATCGGCTCCGGCTTCGCCGGCAAGTACAACTACGTTTCGCCCGAGCAGCTCGGCCTCTACGGCGCCGAGGTCACCGGCAAGTCCGACATCTACAGCCTTGGCCTCGTACTCGCCGAGGCGCTCGGCGGCCGTCCGCTCGACATGGGCGGAACGCAGATGCAGATCCTCGAGAAGCGCCGCCGCATTCCGGATCTCTCGGCCATCGACAAGCGCATCCGCCCGCTGCTGGCGCGCATGCTCGCGCCCGATCCCAAGGATCGCCAGGCCGACATGGCCGAGGTCGCCGCCTGGCAGGCCAAGGGTAGCGCGGGGCCCAGCGGCAAGCGTGCCTTCCCCTGGCCGCTGGTCGCCGGGGTCGCGGCGCTCGCGCTCCTCGCGGGCGGCGGCTTCGTCGCCTGGCAGATGCTGGGCCGGGCGAGCCCAACCCAACAGGCAATGAACACGTCGCCGCCTACCCTGAGCGATGATCGTCCATCGCCTCCCTCGGGTACGGGATCGGGCAGCCCGCCACCCGAGCTCACCCCTGCGAACCCGGTTCCGCCGGCCACTCCGGGGCCGTCGCCGCAGCCAGCGAGCCAGAACGAGCCACCCGCCCTGCAGCCGCCGGCGGCTCCCGGTCCGACTGCGCCGCCACAGCCGCCTGCTGCAGCCCCACCGGAGTTGAAATCGACGCCAGCCTCACCGCCACCGAGCCCGGCATCGACGACCGGTCCCAAGCCGACACCGACCGTCCCGCTACCGACGCCATCGGGCCCAGAACCCGAGCCGCGTACCGCTGCCGAGCGGACCGAGCGCTATGTCGCGACCTATGACGGTGGTGCCTGCTTCTTCCTGTGGCCGACGGCGATCGCCGACAAGCGCACCACGATCGAAGGATTCGGCAGCTCGGCCGAGCCCTTCGTCAGCTTCGATGCCGCCTTCAAGAAGGCGCAGGGCTATGAGGCGCAGATCAGTCTCCGCTCGGTGACGGCCGCGCAGTGTCCGATGGTCGACTTCCTGCGCCAGCTCGGCCGCGGCGTCGACCGCAGTCCGGTGATGCAGATCGGTGCCTTCACCATCAAGAGCGGCGACACGCTTACGGGCACGGTCGAGAGCGACCCGAGCCGGCATCTCGACATCCTGCTCATCGGCGATGACGGTCTGGTCTACAATCTCGCGAACTATACCCGCCGCGAGGGTGGCAAGGCGAGCTTCAGCCTGAAACTGGAATCGACCGCCGCCTCTGGCGCCCCGGTGCGGCCGCAGACCGTGCTGGCCCTCGTCAGCCAGGCGCCGCTGCCGACGCTATCGGGGCCCAACCCGGCTCCGGCCGGCGACGTCTTCCCCGGCCTGCACCAGGACATCGCCCGCGCCGGCGGCAAGGTCGGCCTCGGCATCAAGTATTTCCGGATCGAGTGACAGCGGCAGGCCCACCGCCGTCATGCTCGCCCTTGTGGCGAGCATCCACGTCTTGAACATCGCGTTCGATAGTTGAAGCGAAGACGGGGATGGTCGGGACAAGCCCGACCATGACGGAAACACGGCCGAAGTTGCGCGCGCCCCTCACTCCTCCCGGAAGAGCTCGCCCCATTCCGCCTGCCAGAGGCCTGCATTATCCTCGACCACGATCGGCGCCTTGATCTCATTGGCAAGACGCACGGCGGAGCGGAAGCCTTCGATCGGATCGAGCTCGTCACTGACGAAATCATTGGCGAGATGGCCAGCGGCCAGCTCCGCCGGGCAGGCAATGCGAATGAAGCTCTTGCCGTCGCGCTGGCCGAGGCTCAGCGTGATGGCATCGGGCTGCGGCTCATCGACCTGCTCGAACCGGTTATTCGCCATCGTCGTCTCCTCGCCTCTGCGCTCGCTTGATCATGGGCCATGGCAGCTTTCGCGGCAAATTCGCTGCTCCCGCGTTCGCTTTGGCCTGACCTGGCCGGTATTCGCATCCGGCTCCTATTTCTGTTGCGCCCTCGCCGGCGCGACAGCGGGCCCACGCACGACCTTGTAGCGATCGAGCCTGACCTTGATCATCTCGTCGAACTTCTTGTGCACCTCGGAGACCGAGAGCGTCTTGGTCTCACCGCCGGACTGCGCATAGAAGATCGGGCGGTTCGCCTCCGCCGGGCGCGGCAGCAGCGCCGCAGCGCTGGCGCCAGGTGTCTCCTCCATCGTCTCGATGAAGGTCTGCGCCGCATCCGGCCCGAGGAAATGGATCAGGTAGATCTCGCCGCCGGTGAGATGGCGCCCCATCGCCTTCTCCAGCCTGAGCGTGTCGCGCTTCAGCATCTCGCCCGCCAGCAAGGCCGAGAGATAGGGCTCGCGCCTGAGGTCGAGAATGCGCTGGCGCTCATTGGCGTCGGCAATGACGAATTGCCGGCCGCTGCGGGAAATCAGCGCCACCTCCGCCACGAGCCCGTGCTTGCGGCCGAACTCGAAGATCACGCCGAACCAGGTCTGCTCGATGAACTGGTAGAGCCCCGTCGCCGAGGAGGTCTTCGCCTTCACCTCCGTCGCGAACGAGGATTCCTTGTCGGCGACCGCCATCAGCAGGGTCGGGTCGGCGCCGACGACGCGCCCTGCCCTGACAATCATCTCGACCAGATGCCGGCGGATCTTGATCGGCCCGAAGGTCAGGATCTGATTGGGGTCGCCGTTGTAATTGATCGGCGCCTGCGGCAGCTGCGAGCGCGCCGCTGTCGCGGGCGCGCCGGGCTTGCCCGGAAGGCTCGGTGGAACGAGGATGATGTTCGACGGCGGCATGACCGGTATCGGCATCGCCTGCTGATTTGATGCGCCCGCCGACCCCACCTGCTCGGTGATCGCCTTGAGCGATGGATCGGCATTCAGGGCGAACTGCGTCGCCTGTCGCGCGGCTTCGAGATCGCCCTCGACCGAGGACAGGATCAGCGAAGGCCGGGTCGGCGCCTTCAGCGACGGCGCCTCGACGCTTTCCATCGGCTCGAACCCGCCGCTCAGCTCGGTCGACCCCGGCCTCAGGGTCGCGACCGCGACGCCTCCCGCGATGGCCAGAACCAGTGCACCTCCGCCGATATAGGAGGCGAGCCTGAGCCGGGAACCGCCGCCTGCTGCAGCGAACGGCGCGCCGGCAGCCATGTTCGTGACATTGGCACTGCCGATCACCGACTTTTGCGCCGCCACGAGCCAGTCCGGCCCCTTGGCGTCCTTGCCGGCCGCCTCCTGCAATTCGGCAATCATCCGGCGCGCCTGCTGGGCCGGGATATGTCCCTCGCGTTCCAGCGTCGTGGCCGCGCCGCGCGGGCCCTGCTCGGTCAACGCCTTGAGCGCGAAGAACCAGAGCTGCAGCGAAGCGCGCCGGCTCTCCAACGGTGTCCCCTTGCAGGGCGAGACCAGGAAACCGCAATGCGGGCAGGCATAGGCGCGCAACTTCACCCGAGGCGCAAAGGCCGCGGTCTTCCCGCAGGCGGAGCAGGCCAGCGTGATGCCGCCCTGTCGCGCCTGCATGATGGTTTCGAGGCAGGCATCCTCCTGGAATGCGGCCTGAAACTGCTTGAAGCGCTGACTCATCCCTCGCTACCGCTGCTGCCGCGCTCCGCAATACGCAGGCGGTCCGACCACGGCAAGCTCAGCCTGCCAGCAAGGCCAGCCGCGCGACATCCTTCAAATGCATGTCCACCTCCGCTGCCGTAGCCCTTTTCGGCAAAGCCGAGGTATCGCCGCCGGAAGCGTGCGCTTCCGTCAGGAAGGCGTTGACCTCGTCGAGCAGCATCGCCGGCGTCCGCGTCCCATCCAGCAGGGTGACGAACTTGCGCACCACGACGCCATCGAGCGCGACCGCGCGATGGCGCAGATCGGTGACCTCCTGGCTGGTCAGCGCCTGGCGCCGCGCCAACAGGCTCGCAAGCGGCCGCTCGCTGATGCGCGTGGTCAGCCGATGCGGCTCCAGATTGATCTCAAGCAAGCCGGCGCGGTAGATCGCGGTCAGCGCCTCGTTGAGACGGCCCTTTTCGCGGACAAGATCGGGCCCCAGGCTGTCTTTCGCCTCGTGCAAGGCCAGCGCCACGAGCTCGCCATGGCCAATGCTGCCGGGCCAGGCCTTGCCTAGTGCCCGCAGGGCCGCGATGGCTGCCGGCAGGTCCAAAGCGAGGCGCACCCCTTCCGCGAACAGGAAACTCACAGCCTCCGGCCGCTTCTCGTCCTTCTCCTCGACCTCGCTGACACTCGCCGCAAGATGGTAGGGCTCAAGGCTGAAACCCGAGAAGCCGCGATGCAGCGCGACGTCGGCACGGCAGAGTAGGGTCTGGCGGAAGCAGCGGCCGATGAGCAGGTCGAGCGATTGCTCCTGTCGGAGCGGCTCCGTGATCGGGATTTCGTTGAGCACCTGCTGCGCCGGGCCACGGGCGCCGCCGAAATTGTTAGGGAAGGACGATTCGGCCAGGAATTGCAGCCCATGGGGCTCCGCCGCCGCCAGAACCTCGTGCAGGGCGAAGGCACGCGCACCGGGGTTGAGATCGTCGTGATAGAGGACGTTGTCCGGAATCGTCTCGATCTGCTTCATGCGCTCGCGCAGGGCCGCGCCATAGAAGGTCTCGGCATCGGTCGCCTCGGCGAAACGCTTGATCGCAGCTCGCGCCGCCCCGACCTTCTCGATCGGATCGTCGATGTCGCGCGTCTCGAACAGCATGACGTCGCGGGCAAGATCGCGCAGCCGGCAACCCGGCAGGGCGTTGTAGCTGACATAAGCGATGCCCTGCGGCGTCAGCAATTCGCCGAACAGCGCCACGATCCGCTCACGCACCATCTGCGGCACCCAGGAATAGACCCCGTGCACGAGAATGTAGTCAAAGCGGCCGAGCGCAGCCGACGCGGCCATGATGTCGAGATGGTGGAAGCTGACATTGGTAGCGCCGAGCTCGGCGGCGTCCGCCCTGGCATGCGCGATCGCCCGCCCGCTCAAATCGATGCCGACCAGTTCCGCACCCGGACATTGCAGCGCCATCGGGATCAGGTTGCCGCCGCGGCCACAGCCGAGCTCGAGGACGCGCATCGCCGTCGTGGGAGCTGGGTTCATGCCGTGCACATGCCCGATCGTCGCCAGATGCGCTGGGTGCGTCTGCGCGAAGGCATGCCCGGGATAGGCGACCGCGTCGTAAGGGTTCGTCGCCATGTCGTTCATCGAGGAAATCCGCCTATCGCATGCGTTGGACTGCAATTTCGGTCATTCTTGAGACGGCCTGAGCCCGCGAACGATCGTCAGCTCGCGCTCGCCAGCCCTTTGCCCTCGCCGCAGTCGGCGCGAGACGGTCTCAGCGGCAGTTGTTAGCGCTGCCGCCGATCTGGGCCCGCAGGGCGTCGGCGCAATCGTCTGTGGCGGCGGGCTTGCTTGGCCGGCGACCGCGAGCATTGCGCGGCTCCGGCTCCGCCTCGACGCCACCGGTCAGGATTCCGGTCGACTTGCGGTCGACCACCACACGCTGCGCCGGCTTGAGCTCGCGCGGCTCCTGCCGCTGCGGGCGGGCGCTCGTGCTGGGCAGCAGCGGCTTTGGTGGCACGGGCAGCTCGGTCGCGCCGCTGGCGTCATTGCGCGTTGCCACTGTCTTCTCGCGGTCCTGGCGCTCCTGAATCAGCTTCGCCTTCTCGGCCTCGAGCGCCGCCAGCTCCTGCTCGCGCTTGGCGAGTTCCTTGGCGAGGCGCTCACGCTCGCTGGCGTCGGAAGGCTTCGCCGCAGGAGTCTCGCCCGGCTTTGGCACGGAACGCTCGCCATCGCCCTTGCCGGCATCGCGCCCCGCAAGATCGACCGCAGCCTGCTGCCGGTCCTTCTCGGCCTTCTGGACGCGATCGAGCAGCTCCTTCTCGCGCGCCGCGAATTCCTGCTCCCTCTTCTCGCGATCGGGCGAGGCACTGCGACGCTCGATCAGGTCGAGCCGCGTCTTGGCGTCGACCACGAAGAAGCTCGTCGGGAAACGCTGGATGAAGGCCTTGATCTCGGCGGCGTTGTCGCTGCTGCGCAGCTGCTTCCAGATATCGGCGTCGGTCTCTTCACGATTGAGGTAGAAATCGCCGAGCAGGGAGAGCGAGAGCTCCGGTGTCTGCTTGCCGCCAGTGGAGTCGTAGACTGCCTTCTGGACGCGGCGGAACAGGGTCGCGATCTCGAGGCCGGGCTGCTTGATCTCCTGCACGAGCGCCGCCGTGAACGGGCTGTTGCGGCCGGCGCCGTCGGCGGCGACATCGTTCGCCTGGGTCGCATAGGCCGTCACCATGCCCTGCGCCTTGACGATCGGCGCCAGGCCGGTGCCGACCGAGAAGCTGCGTGTTGTCTGCTTTTTCGAGAGCTGGGCAAGAAAGGGATTGTTGCGGCAGGCGTCGAGCACCATGATCTTGACGCCCTTGGCGAAGCTCAGCGCCGTGGTCACCTCGCTGAGCTTGACCGTCTCGTACTGGACCGAGACCTCGTCATCGATCTTGGCCTCGATCGGCACGAGGAAGTTCTCGCCGTTGAACTGGAAACCGTGGCCGGCATAATAGAACATCACCGCATCGGCGTCCTGGGCGAGGCGCGCGAAGCGGGACACGGCGGCGTCCATGCCACGCTTGTCGAGATCGATGCCGTCGACGACCTCGAAGCCGACCTTGCGCAGCGCCTCGGCGGTGTCGCGCGCATCATTCGGCGTATTGGGCAGGGCGGGCGCGTTCTTGTAGGCCGAGTTGCCGATCACCAGCGCGACACGGCGCTCCTGGGTCTGGGCAAGCGCCGGCAGCGCGACAAGGTTCGCAAGAAGAGCGATCAGTGCGCAAAATCTGACGACTGCGGTCATGGCACCATTCCCTGCGTCACCCTAAGGAAAGTGACCCCGAAAATCCAGTTCTATCCGCCCATAGCGACAGGCGGGTTGCTCGCCTCCTTCGGTCCGCCACCAGCCTTGCGGTCAGGGAGCGCCTCCGGAGGGCATCGACCGGATCTTGTGACGGTTACAGCCGTTCTCGCCATCGTCCCTGGCAAGCGCCTCTCGCAATGGCGAACCCAGTGGCTCGCTCCCCGAGTGCGTCGATTGGATCGTTCAGTCGACCGTGGCGGAACGCACACAGTGTTCGTCTTGCGTCGATTTCGCGACATAATCTTGTTCACCAGACGGTGCAACGGCAGCTAAGCTCATCTGGCTGACGGTACGACACGAATCGGGCGGCTCCGGTTTCAAGCGGGGGGCCGCCGAGGAGGCGCCATGCGCAATGGCCTGCGGCTACCTATCTGTGCCCTGCTGGCATTTGGTGCGATTATAAGTGCCTTCGCCCTGACAATGTCGCCCGCGGCGGCGCAACAGCGGCGCTTCGCCTTCGTCATGGGCAACGGCGCCTATCAGAACATCGCGAAGCTGCCGAACGCCCTCAACGACGCCAATGCGACGCGCGCCATGCTGCAGGAGGCCGGATTCGACGTCACCGCCGCGACCGATCTCTCGTTGGCCGGACTGCGCAGCGCCCTCGATGTCTTCGTCGACAAGGTCAAGCAGGGCGGCACCGGTTCGACCGCGCTCGTCTACTATGCCGGCCACGCCGTCCAGCTCGACGGTGCGAACTACATCCTGCCAACAGATGTTCGCCCGGAAACCTCGGCGAATATCCCGAACCAGTCGCTCTCGCTGACCGAGATCCTGCGCAAGCTCGACGCGGCCGGCGCCCGGTCGAAGATCGCCATTCTCGATGCGTGTCGCAACAACCCCTTCGCCGCGCGCGAATTGTCCCGTGGCCTGGCGCTGCAGATGGTCGACGGTGCGAATGAGGGCATTCGCAGCGAAGCCGGCCTCGCTCGCATCGACTCCAACAGCGGCACCTTCGTCGCCTTCGCGACCTCGCCGGGATCGACCGCAGCCGATGGCACCGGCCCCAACAGCCCCTTCACCACCGCCTTCCTGCGCGAGGCGCGCGAGCCGGGCCTGCCGGTGGAGCAGGTCTTCCGGCGCATCCGCCTCGCCGTTCACGACGCCACCAATGGTATCCAGATTCCCTGGGACACCTCCTCGCTGATCACTGATGTCAGCTTCTTCCAGCGTCCAGCGGGCGCCCCCCAGGCACAGCCTGCGATCGCCGGCGCCGTCCCGCTCGCGACCCGCCCGACAGCGGCGACATTGCGCGCCATGTCGCCGGCCGACGCCTCTCGCACCGCGATCGCCTGGGATCGCCGCGACATCTATCGCACTGCACTCGACACCAATCCCGACGACCAGAGCGCGCTGAGGCTGCACCGCGTTCTGGCGCAGCGGACCGAGGAAACCGCTTGGGCCGAAACCGTGCTCGCCGGCGACGCTGAGTCCCTCAAGCTCTTCGCCCGCCTCTATCCCGGCTCGCAGCATGAGAACGAGGCGCTCCGCCTGGCTGCCACCGCACCCAGCCGCAACCGCGTCCAGGTCGCGCAGACCTGCCCGATCTGCCCGGCCGTGCAGCAGCCCCGGGTCCGCCGCGCCGACTATACGCCGCGCTCGCCGGGCGGCCCCGGTGGGCCGCGGCAACCGCTGAGCGCACCGCCTCCTCCGCCTCCGATCTATGCCCCCGCCCTGCCTACCATCCTGCCCGACCAGCCGCGCTGGACTGGCTTCTATGTCGGCGGCTCGCTCGGCGGCGGGCAGCAGAGCGGTCGCACCACAGTAGAAGGCCCGTTCGGCAGCCCGCTGGCCACACCGACGACCACGACCACCAATACGGCAGTTACGACCACGACCACGACGACCAGCACGACGGTCACGAGCCCCATTCCAGGCACGACGGTCACCACCACCACGACGACCGCGACGAACAGCTCGGCCGTCACAGCTGTCGGCGTCCCGGGGCTGGCTCCCTGGGCAATCAATCCGTCGGCGGTCCCGCGCAGCCTGACGCCGGACGGAGCAGGCGCAGTCGGCGGCGCCCAGTTCGGCTTCAACTACCAGATCGGCGCAGTCGTGATCGGCGCCGAAAGCGATCTCTCAGCCACGCGCCTGGGCGGCGCTAAGAGCGTCTCCGCCAATCCCGGCACGCAGTTCACCACGCGCTCCAGCAACGAGCTCTCGATGCTGGGTACGGTACGCGCGCGCGCTGGCGTCGCCCTCGGCGACTTCCTGATCTACGGCACCGGCGGCTACGCCTACGGCCTCGTCGAGCAGAAGGGCTCGATCACGCCCGACAACCTGCAGACTACCTCGGCCGCCAGCGGCTCGCGCTCGGGCCTCTTCCACGGCTGGGCGCTCGGCGGCGGCGTCGAGTATGCGATCGCGCCCAGGATGACGATCCGGCTCGACTACACCCATTACGAGCTCGGCCAGAAGCGCATGCTGCTACAGGACTTCACCGGGCTGGCGCCCGGCCAGTACGCGACCATGCGGATGCGCACGGCAGGTGACATCGTCAAGGCCGGCTTCAACTTCGGCTTCTGACGAGCGACCACAGCTACGAAAAAGGCCGCTGTCCCAAGACAGCGGCCTTCAAATCCTACAGGGATGAGGCTCCCGCGCTCACCACATGTCGAGCGCGACCCTGGCCTCGTCCGACATGCGCGACTGGTCCCAGGGCGGATCGAAGGTCATGTTGACGGTCACGCCCGAGATGCCCGGCACGGCGCCGACCGCGTTCTCGACCCAGCCCGGCATCTCGCCGGCGACCGGGCAGCCCGGCGCGGTCAGAGTCATGTCGATCGCCACCTGCCGGTCGTCGGCGATGTCGACGCGATAGATCAGGCCGAGTTCGTAGATGTCGGACGGGATTTCCGGATCGTAGACGGTCTTGAGCGCCGCAACGATGTCGTCGGTCAGCCGGTCGATCTCCTCCGGCGGCAATCCTGAGCTGGCGCCCATTGTCGGCGCGTTCGGCTTGAAGTCTTCAACAACGGTCTCGGTCATCGCTAAACTTCCGGTCGGCACGAGGCGGAGCGTCACGAGAACAGCTCTTCCGCCTTGCGCAGGGCTTCCACCAATATATCGACTTCCTCCAGCGTATTGTAGAGGCCGAAGGACGCACGGCAGGTCGAGGTCACGCCATAGCGGGCGAGCAGTGGCATGGCGCAATGCGTGCCGGCCCTGACCGCGACGCCGGCCCGGTCGATCACCGTCGCGACGTCATGGGCATGGGCACCGGCGAGCTCGAAGGCGATGATCGCGCCCTTCTCCTTCGCCTTGCCGAAGATGCGGATCGAGTTCATCTCGCCGAGGCGCTGCATGGCATAGGCGTTGAGCCTGGCCTCATGCGCGGCAATGTTCTCGCGCCCGAGCGCCATCATGTACTCGAGCGCGGCGCCGAGACCCACTGCCTCGACGATCGCGGGGGTCCCCGCCTCGAACCGGTGCGGCGGGTCGTTATAGACGATCGCATCCTCGCTAACGGTCGCGATCATCTCGCCACCGCCCTCATAGGGCGGCAGCTTCTCGAGCCATTCGCGCTTGCCCCAGAGAATGCCGGAACCGGTCGGCCCATAGGTCTTGTGGCCGGTGAAGGCGTAGAAATCGCAGCCCAGGGCCTGGACGTCGACCGGCAGGTGCACCGCGCTCTGCGAGCCATCGACGACCAGCGGGATGCGATAGGCCTGGCAGATCTTCGCGACCTCGGCGATCGGGACGATGGTGCCGATCGCGTTCGACATATGGGTCAGAGACACGACCTTGGTGCGCGGCGTGATCAGCTTCTCGAATTCCTCGATGAGGAAATTGCCGTCCTCGTCGACCGGCGCCCATTTGATCACAGCGCCATGCCGTTCGCGCCAATAGTGCCAGGGCACGATGTTGGAGTGGTGCTCGAGGATCGAGAGGATGATCTCGTCGCCCTCCTGAATCTTGAGATACTGCCCGAGCGAGGAGGCGACCGTGTTCAGCGCCCCGGTCGAGGAGCGGGTGAACAGCACCTCTTCGATATGCGCGGCGTTGAGGAAGCGCCGGGCGCTCTCGCGTGCCGCCTCATAGGCCTCGGTCGAGGCGTTGGCGAGGTAGTGCAGGCCGCGATGGACATTGGCGTAGTCCTCGCGCATCAGCCGCGTCATCGCCTCGATCACCGCTTCGGGCTTCTGCGCCGAGGCGGCGTTGTCGAGATAGACCAGCGGCTTGCCGTAGACCTCACGCGAGAGGATCGCGAAGTCCTTGCGGATCGTCTCGACGTCGTAGGGCTTGGCGATCGCGTTCATCTCAGGCCTTTCCGGCAGGCTGGGCGGGCCGGTCGGCGACAAGCGTGCCGGCATGCCCCCAATCCTCGCGCTCGATCTCCTGGATCACGATATGGGTGCTCTGCGGGTTCTTGCCGAGCACGCGGACGAGCGTCTGCGTGAACTCCTTGACGATCTCGGCCTTCTGCTCGCGTGTCGCGCCTTTGGTGATCTGCAGGTTGACGTAGGGCATCAGGCCGCTCCGAGCTTGGGTGCGCCATCGCGCTGGCCGAGCCAGCAGTCGATCTCGCGGCTGACGATCTCGCGAACGCCCTCGTCACCAACCAGGTCGGAGACCTCACCGACGAAGGCGGCGAGTACCAGCGCCTCGGCCTGCGGCCGCGGCAGCCCGCGCGCCATCAGGTAGAAGAGCTGCTCGGCATCGATCTGCGCCACGGTCGCGCCATGGCCGCAGACCACGTCGTCGGCGAAGATCTCGAGCTCCGGCTTGTTGAACATGGTGGCGCCGTCGTTCAGCAGAAGCGCGTGGCTCTTCATGCTGCCGTCGACCTTTTGCGAGTGCTGACGGACGATGACCTTGCCCTGGAAGACGCCGGTGCCCTCGCCCTCGATGATGGTCTTGAACAGCTCGCGGCTCTCGCCATGGGCTGCCGCGTGGTCCATCACCAGCGTGACGTCGGAATGCTCCTGCTTGCGCAGCAGGTTAATGCCGCGCAGTGCCGCACGAGTGTGCTCGCCGCCATAGCGCAGGAAACTCTGCTGGCGCAGCACGCCGCAATTCACGGCGACCGCAACCGAGTCGAACGAGACATGCGCGCCAAGCTCGGCGAGCAGCGACTGAACCTGGACCGTCTCGGCGCGCTGGCGGGTGACCATGCGCACATGCTCGACCTCGGCGCCGTCGCCGATGACGAAGGCGGTGGCATGGTTGAGCTGGACCGGCGCCGCGCCAACGCCTTCGTGTAGTTCGACGATCGTGACCTTGGCGCCGGCACCGACCTTGATCAGCGAGCGCGAGATGATCGCTGCCTCGCTTTCACCCGAGCCGAGCGCGAGCAGCACGAGCGGCTGGTCGAACTCGGTCCCGGGCGCGATCTCGATCACCACGCCGTCCTGAGCGAAGGCAGAGTTGAGCATCAGGGCGCTGTCGTCGCGCGCCACTTCAGGCACGGCGAAAGCGGCCGCGATCTCGTCCGGCGTCTCGGTCAGCGCCTCGGCGAGGCTGCGCGCCGTGATCCCGGCAGGCAGGCCTTGCAGATCGGAATCGGCAGCGCTGAACAGGCCATCAATGGTGACGAAGCGCCGGCCGGCGATGGTCTGCAGCGCCAGCCGGTCGGCGATCGCCTGCGGCCGTGCCGGGCGACGCGCCAGCGGCATCGCCTCGCGCACCAGATTGCGCAGATCGGTATAGCGCCAGGATTCGAGCCGGCGATGCGGCAGGCCCTTGGCCTCGAAGCCGGCGAAGGCGTCTTCGCGCAGCTTGCGCATCGCGCCGGCGCCCGGCAGCTCAGCCTTGATGCTGGCGAACTGCTCGGCGAGCTGCTGCTCGGCCGCGGTCTTGAGCGGGGTGATAAGCGCCATCACGCCGCCTCGGCATAGGCGGCGTAGCCGCTCTTCTCGAGCTCAAGCGCCAGTTCCTTGCCGCCGGTCTTCACGATCCGGCCCTTCGACATCACGTGCACGGTGTCGGGCACGATATGATCGAGCAGGCGCTGATAGTGGGTGATGACGAGGAAGCCGCGATTCTGGGCCCGCAGCGCGTTGACGCCGTCGGCGACGATGCGCAGCGCGTCGATGTCGAGGCCGGAATCGGTTTCGTCGAGAATGCACATCGACGGCGCCAGCAGCGCCATCTGCAGAATCTCCATGCGCTTCTTTTCACCGCCGGAGAAACCGACATTGAGCGGCCGGCGCAGCATCTCGCGGTCGATACTCAAGCTGTCGGCGGCAGCGTTGACCTGCCTGATGAACTCCGGCGTCAGCAATTCGGCCTCGCCGCGCGCCTTGCGCTGGGCGTTCATCGCCGCCTTGAGGAAGGTCATGGTGGCGACGCCCGGGATCTCCAGCGGGTACTGGAAGGCGAGGAAGATGCCAGCGGCGGCGCGGGCATCGGCCTCCATCTCCAGCAGGTTCTCGCCATTGAGCAGGATCTCGCCGTCGAGGACCTCATAGTCCTCCTTGCCGGCGATGACGTAGCTCAGCGTCGACTTGCCGGAGCCGTTCGGCCCCATGATCGCAGCGACCTCGCCGGCGTTCACGGTGAGGTTGAGGCCGTTGAGGATCTGCTTGTCCTCGTCGGCGATCTTAACGACCAGATTGCGAATTTCGAGCATAGTTCAGAGTTCCATTCTGCTGGAGATGGTCGGATCAGGCCCAACCATGACGCGGTTCACCCTGGCGTCATGCCCGGGCTTGACCCGGGCATCTCGGAAACGATCGGGCGTCAGCCCACGGAGCCTTCAAGGGAAATCGTGATCAGCTTCTGCGCCTCGACGGCGAACTCCATCGGGAGCTGCTGCAGCACCTCCTTGACGAAGCCGTTGACGATCAGCGCCACCGCCTCCTCCTCGGAGAGGCCGCGCTGCTGGCAATAGAACATCTGGTCCTCGCCGATCTTCGACGTGGTCGCCTCGTGCTCGAAAATCGCGGTCGCGGTCTTGGCCTCGATATAGGGGATGGTGTGGGCGCCGCACTGGTCGCCGATCAGCAGCGAGTCGCAATTGGTGAAGTTGCGCGCGTTCGTCGCCTTGCGGTGGGCCGAGACCATGCCGCGATAGGTCGAGTCGGATTTGCCCGCCGCGATGCCCTTGGCGATGATCTTCGACGTCGTGTTCTTGCCGAGATGCAGCATCTTCGTGCCGCTATCGACCTGCTGCGCCCCGTTCGACACCGCGATCGAGTAGAACTCGCCACGCGAGCCGTCGCCGCGCAGGATGCAGGACGGGTACTTCCAGGTGATCGCCGAGCCGGTTTCGACCTGCGTCCACGAGATCTTCGAGTTCTTGCCACGGCAATCGCCGCGCTTGGTCACGAAGTTGTAGATGCCGCCCTTGCCCTCGGAATCGCCCGGATACCAGTTCTGCACGGTCGAGTACTTGATCTCGGCATCGTCGAGCGCGATCAGCTCGACCACCGCCGCATGCAGCTGGTTCTCGTCGCGCTTGGGCGCCGTGCAGCCTTCGAGATAACTCACATAGGAGCCCTCGTCGGCAATGATCAGCGTGCGCTCGAACTGGCCGGTATTCTGCTCGTTGATGCGGAAATAGGTCGACAGCTCCATCGGGCAGCGCACGCCCTTGGGGATGTAGACGAAGGAGCCGTCGGTGAAGACGGCGCAGTTCAGCGTGGCGAAATAATTGTCGGTCACCGGCACGACGGTCGCCAGGTACTTCCGCACCAGCTCGGGGTGCTCCTGGATCGCATCCGAGATCGAGCAGAAGATCACGCCGGCCTGTGCCAGCTCCTTCTTGAAGGTGGTGACAACCGAGACCGAGTCGAACACCGCATCGACCGCGACCCGGTTCTCGGGTGCGACGCCGGCCAGAATCTCCTGCTCGCGCAAGGGGATACCGAGCTTCTTGTAGGTTTCGAGGATCGCCGGATCGACCTCGTCGAGCGATTGCGGCGAGGCGCCGCTCTTCGGCGCGGCGTAGTAATAGATGTCCTGGTAGTTGATCGGCGGGTAGTTGACGCGCGACCAGGTCGGCTCGGTCATCGTCTTCCAGCGCCGGAAGGCGTCGAGCCGCCATTCCAGCATCCAGGCCGGCTCGTTCTTGCGCGCCGAGATATAGCGCACCGTGTCTTCGGTCAGGCCCTTGGCGGGCTTGTCCATCTCGATCTCGGTGACGAAACCGTATTTGTACTCGGTCACGTCGATCGACTTGACCTGATCGATGGTCTCCTGGACCGCTGCCATCTCTACACTCCTGTCGCGGGTTCAAGGCCCGCCGGTTCGGTCTTGCTCTTGCGGATGGCCTCAGGCGGCTGCCTGAACCTTCCGGTTCGGGTTCGCGGCCAGCGCCTTCGCATAGGCCGCGATAAACTGGTCGATGTCTGCCTCGCAGGTGGTCCATCCGAGCGAGGCGCGCAAGGCCCCTTCGCTCATGACAGGGTCGACGCCCATGGCTGACAGGACGTGCGAGCGCCTGACCTTGCCGGACGAGCAGGCCGAGCCCGAAGACAAAGCGACGCCGGCGAGATCGAGCATGATCAGCGCCGTCTCGGCCTTGATGCCGGGCGAGGCGAAGGCGGAGGTATTGGGCAGGCGCAGAGCCTTGCCACCGAACACCACCGTATCGGGCGCCAGCGCCACGAGTTGGGTTTCAAGCCGGTCACGCAAGGCAGCCAGACGGGTCGCCTCAGCCGCAAGCGCCCTGCCTGCTTCATCTGCGGCGACGCCGAAGCCGACGATGCCCGGCAGGTTCTCGGTGCCGGCGCGCCAGCCGCGCTCCTGACCGCCGCCACGCAAGGGCTTGTCGGCGAGTTCGAGAGCGCCGGTCCGGAAGACGATAGCGCCGACGCCCTTGGGGCCACCGATCTTGTGGGCGGACAGCGTCAGAGCATCGGCGCCCAAGGCATTGATATCGATTGCGATCTTGCCAGCGGCCTGGACCGCGTCGGAATGCACGAGTGCGCCATGGCGCTTGGCGATGCCGACGATCTCGGCGATCGGCTGCACCACGCCGGTCTCGTTATTGGCGAAATGGACCGAGACCAGCGCGCGTTCAGCGGGGCACTCGACTCCAAATCGCGACAGCCGTGTATCGAGCCAGCCGAGATCGACGAGCCCCTCGCCATCGACCGGGATCACCTCGACCTGGCCGGCCGGGAAACGGTGGCCGTCGCGCACGCAAGGATGCTCGCTGGCGCTGTGCAGCAGCAGCGTCACCGGCGCCCGCACGCAATCGCGCGCGCCGCTGCAATCGCTGAGGCCAGGAGACAGGATCGTCGCATTGGCTTCGGTGCCGCCGCTGGTGAAAACGACATTGCTCGCCTTCGCGCCGACGAGCGAGGCGACCTGCTCGCGCGCCTGTTCGATTGCGCCACGCGCCGCACGGCCCTCACTATGGACGGAAGACGGGTTGCCCGGCATCTGCAACGCGCGCAGCATCGCCTCGGCCACGGCCGGGCGAACCGGCGTCGTGGCGTTATGGTCGAGATAGCTGCGGGTCGTCGCAAACACCTGCGCTTTTGCTCCGCTCCGGAGGGCTTGCCCGAAGACGCGGCACGAAATGCTTGAAATCGCACCCCTGCGCCGTGCTATAGCCGCCCGTCCGAGCCGCGATGAACCGGAACAGTAAGCGACATCCGCTTGCACGTTCCAGTTTTGTTCACGGCCGTTAGAACCATTCTAAGTGCCTGATGTAGGGCGCGAGCGGCGGGGTCGTCAAGGGTGGAACGGGTAGTTGGCAGCCGCATGGCCGCTTTCGGCCCGATTCACCGGCGGCTTTCGTCCAGCAAGAGGCGGGATCAGAATGCCTGAGGTAATTTTCAACGGACCGGCCGGCCGGATCGAGGGCCGTTACCAGCCCGCCAAGAAGCGTGGCGCGCCCCTGGCGATCATCCTGCACCCGCACCCGCAGTTCGGCGGGACGATGAACAACCAGATCGTCTACAACCTGTTCTATACCTTCGTGAACCGCGGCTTCTCGGCCCTGCGCTTCAATTTCCGCGGCGTCGGCCGCAGCCAGGGCCAGTTCGACCACGGCGCCGGCGAGCTCTCGGACGCGGCCGCCGCCCTCGACTGGATGCAGGCGCTGAACCCCGAGGCGAAGAGCTGCTGGATCACCGGCGTCTCCTTCGGCGCCTGGATCGGCATGCAGCTCCTGATGCGCCGCCCCGAGATCGAGGGTTTCATGTCGATCGCGGCGATGGCGAACCGCTACGACTTCTCCTTCCTCGCCCCCTGCCCGTCCTCCGGCCTGTTCGTGCACGGCTCTGAGGATCGCGTCGCTCCGGTCAAGGAGGTGATGGCGGTAATCGAGAAGGTGAAGACCCAGAAGGGCATCCAGATCGAGCACGTCGTGATCGAGGGCGCCAACCACTTCTTCGACGGCCGCGTCGAGCAGCTGATGGAGCAGGTCAGCGTCTATCTCGACCGCAAGGTCGGCCCCGAGATCCTGAAGAGCGAGCAGGAAAAGGCCTGAGCCGCCTGGCTCACGCTGATGGGTGGATCAAGCCCCGGCTCGCGGCCATGAAGGGCAGCGTCATCTCTGCTGCCCGCGCCTCCGCCAGTATCCAGTCCCGGAACAGCCTGATCTTGCGCTCGCGCTGGCGTTCCACCGGATAGACGACCCAGTAGGCCCATTGGTCGCGTATGGCGTGCTCCACCGCGAAGACGAGCCGCCCGGCCGCGATATCGTAGGCGAAGAGCTCGGGCACGGCCATCGCGACGCCGTGCCCGCGCATCGCGGCCTGGACGTTCATCGCCTGCATCTCCAGCGACATCGCCCGCCCGCCCTGCTCGGGCCGGTCAAGGCCGAGATCGGCGAACCAGACCTTCCAGGACGTCTCGTCGGGACTGAGCAACGGCGCGCGCAGCAGATCGGCCGCCTCGCGCAGTTGCAGCCGGTCGCGCAGTTCGGGGGCACAGAGCGGCGCATAGTGGCAGGCGAACAGCTTCTCCGCCGCGACACCTGGCCATGAGCCCGGCCCATAGCGCACGGCAAGATCAACAGCCTCGGTGGCGAAGTCGACGAGATGCTGCGAAGTCCGGACGCGCACGGCGAACTGCGAGTTCTCGATCTGGAATTGAGCCAATCGCGGTGACAGCCAGTTGATCGCCATCGTCTGCAGCGAGGAGATCGTCAGGACCGTCTGGTTTGCCTCGCAGATGTCGCGGAACACCGTCCCGATATCGGCGAGCGCCTTGCCCACCGGCCCTGCGAGCCGTTGACCGATCGCCGTCAGCACGACCTGGCGCGGTTGGCGCACGAACAGCGCAGCTCCGACGCGATCCTCCAGCAGCCGGATCTGATAGCTCACGGCAGCCTGCGTCATGCCGAGTTCCTCGGCGGCGCGGGTGAAATTCTGGTGGCGCGCCGCAGCCTCGAAAACGCGGACCGCGGCGAGGGGCGGAAGCTTCGGCGGCGGCGGAGGCACGGGCATGCCAAAGCATAAGCTCTCTTTATGGCAGATGACAATCTTCAGCTTTGTCGCCCTGCCCCGCCTGGCCCAGATTCACCTCACATCAGCGGGCACTGCCGCCTGCTCCACCGAGGATCGAATCATGACCTGCCTTTCGCAAACCGTGCCGCTCGCCCCACGCGGCGGTGCTTCCCTCCTGCACGGCCTGCTGGCGCTCTGGCAGCGCCACGCGAGCGGCGCTCGCACGCGTTACCCTCTCGCGACGCTGGACGATCGCGCGCTCCGCGACCTTGGGCTCACACGCGAAGTCCTGGAGCCACCGCACCGCAGCATCCGCGCCGGACTATGGCTCGATCGCATTCCCGGATGAGACCCGCGGCGGTTCCGCCGCAAAACCGGTTTCCACTTTGGCGGAACATGCTCTAGACGACGGCGAGACGATAAAGAGCAGATCCCAGGCCGCCATGACCGCCTTCAAATCCGATTTCCTGCGCGCGCTCGACGAGCGCGGCCTCATCCATCAGGTCTCCAACCCGGAGGAGCTGGACGCGCTCTGCCGACAGGGGCCGCAGACCGCCTATGTCGGCTATGACGCGACCGCGACCAGCCTGCACATCGGCAATCTGATCTCGGTCACCATGCTCTACTGGTTCCAGGAGACCGGGCATCGGCCGATCACGCTGATGGGCGGCGGCACCTCGATGGTCGGCGATCCGTCCTTCCGCGACGACCAGCGCAAGCTTCTCTCCATCGAGGAAATCAACGCCAATATCGAGAGCATCAAGAAGGTCTATTCGCGCATCCTGCGCTATGGCGACGGCCCGACCGATGCGCTGATGGTGAATAACGCCGACTGGCTGCTCAAGCTCAACTATGTCGAGTTCCTGCGCGAGGTCGGCCGGCACTTCTCGGTCAACCGCATGCTGTCCTTCGACTCGGTCAAGCTGCGGCTCGATCGCGAGCAATCGCTGTCCTTCCTCGAATTCAACTACATGATCATGCAGGGCTACGACTTCGTCGAGCTCAACCGCCGCTATGGTTGCCGCCTGCAGATGGGCGGCTCCGATCAGTGGGGCAACATCATCAACGGCGTCGACCTTTCGCACCGCATGGACGGCAAGCAGCTGTTCGCGCTGACCACGCCGCTGCTGACCACCTCCTCCGGCGCCAAGATGGGCAAGACCGCCAGCGGCGCCGTTTGGCTCAATGGCGACCTCTTCAGCCCCTATGAGTTCTGGCAGTATTTCCGCAACACCGAGGACGCCGATGTCGGCCGCTTCCTCAAGGTGTTCACCCGCCTGCCGCTCGCAGAGATCGCCAGGCTCGCGGCGCTCGGCGGCTCGGAGGTCAACGAAGCCAAGAAGGTGCTCGCAACCGAGGCGACCGCGCTGCTGCATGGCCGCGAGGCGGCTGAAGCCGCGGCCGAGACCGCCCGCAAGACCTTCGAGGAAGGCGGGGCCGCCCACGACCTGCCGAGCGTCGAGGTGCCGTCAGCCGAGCTCAAGGCCGGGGTCGGCGTGCTCAACGCCTTCGTCACCGCCGGTCTCGTGCCTTCGACCGGCGAGGCCCGCCGCCAGATCAAGGCCGGCGGCCTGCGCGTCAACGATGCCCAGGTCAGCGACGAGCGCGCGACGCTGTCGCCGGCCGACCTGGTCGACGGCGCGATCAAGCTCTCCTTCGGCAAGAAGAAGCACGTCCTGCTGCGGCCGGTCTGACGGACGCCCATCGCCAGGCAAGAGATGGTTTGAGCGCCCGGCTTGCAACGCAAGCTGGGCGCTTCTGCATCTAGCGTTCCGCGGCACTCGGCGCGGGTAATCTGGCGCCCGGACGCGGCTGTTCCAATGGCCCGCCGCCGAGCGGATCGACGAAGCGGCGCAGGATGCCGGGTGCGATCGCCGAGAGCGGGTTCACGGTCATCGTCGGCTGGCTGGCCGAGCCCGAGACGCGGAAATTCACCGCGAACAGGCCGCCATACTGCCCGCCGCCAAGGATCATGCCGACCACGGGCACCTGGGCGAAGGCGTTGTTGAACGCATAGCCCGGCACGAAAGTGCCGCCTATGTCGACACGGTCGCGGCCATAGTCGACGCTGCCCTGGATGGTGAAGCCGACCTGCTGGCCCCACAGCACCGCGTCGCTGACATCGATCCGGCTGGCACTGCGCACGAATTCCGCCCGTAGCTTGGTGAAGGCGACATCACTCGCATCGATGCGCGCAGCCGGCGCTCCGGTGCTGTCGAGCGCGTTCGGCGTCTGGGAGCCCGGTGGGCCGACGACGCGGCGCAAGGCCGGCTCGTCCCGCACAGTGAAATTGCGCAGGAGCAGCTCGCCAGGCTGGCGCCCTTCGCCGGCCCCGAGCTGCAGGACCAGGTCGCCGCCATAGGCGCGGCGATAGAGGTCGAGGAAGCGCAGCGTGGCGCCCCCGTTCTCCGACTGCATGACCAGTTGGCCGGCGCCATCGCCCTGCTTGGCCTGCTTGATCGAGAGATCGGCCTTGCCGATGCGGCCTTGATAGGCGACCGAGCGCAGCGTCCCGTTCCGACGCGAGAGCTTGAGCTGCGAATTGCCGAGCGCCTCATTGTTGAAACCGGTCAGGATCGGCACGTCGAGATCGAGATCGAAATCCGGGCCCGATGCAGCGCTCTGGCCGCCGCGCGCGCCGCGGGTCGGAGCTGCCGGCGCGTCGAACAGGTCGCGGATGAAAGGCCTTGCATCGAGCACGGCCCCGCGCACCGAAAGCTTGGTCACATTGCCGTCGCGGCCGATCTCGACCTTTGTCAGATTGTCGCCGGCCGACAGGCGCAATTGCGAGAAGCTCGCGCTCTCGAATGTGTTCTGCTTGGTCAGCGAGATCCGCCCCTTGGCCAGCAGCGGCGCACTCTCGATCGTCAGGTCTTCGAGATCCGGGCCATCGTCGTCGACGACATAGGTGAAAGCTGCCTTGCCGGCCCGGCCCGCAGGCTTGCTCACGCCTGGTACGCCTGAATCGATCGCGGCCTTGGTCAGGTCGACCTCGACCCGCGGCGGCGCCTCCGGGGTCTTGCCCAGCGGCTTGATCACCTTGAGCTGCACCGGCCCGCTGATGCCGGTCTCGGGGCCGAAGCCCCGCCGCTTGAGCGCGGCGTTGTCGAGGCTAAGCGAGACGGTCGCCTCGCCCTGCCCCTTGGCGTTCTGCTTGAGTTCGATCGGCGCCTTGTCGCCGCCGACCTTGCCCTCACCCTTGATCGAAAGCTGACCACGATCATAGACCAGGGCCAGATTGGCGCCGTCGAGCTTCTCGCCGCCGAGCAGGTTGTCGGAAGCGACATTGGACAGGGTGCCGCTGCTGCGGATCACGACGTCGGCGAATTGCAGGTCGTTGACGAGCGGCAAGGAGAGCTGGCTGGTCAGATCGACTGCCCCACGCAGCGCCCCCGGCTCGATCTTGAGCGGCGAGAATTCGCGCAGGGACGGGAAGTTGAGGAGAGCGACCAGCGCATCGGCGGAGCCCGTCGACTTGAAGCTCATCCGCGCCTGCGGCCGATCCGCCCAGGTGTCGGACATGGCGAAGGTGCCTTCGCTCAATGTCAGCTTGCGACCGTCGCCGAGTTCGGCCGTGGCTTGCGAAATCACGAGGTCGACAGTGCGGCCGGTCGTCGAACCCACGACACGCGCATCGGTGAGGAGCGGCAGGCCCGGATTGGGCAGGAAGCTGACCTGAGAGGCCTTCAGCTTCACGGCGACGGCGTCTTCGTCCATGCCCTTGCCGCTCGACAGCCGCATGTTTGCTTCCGGCGACATCGTCACCTTGACGTCGATCTCCTCGACCCGCCCGCTCTGTACCATCTCCGACAGGGCAGCGTGCAGCCCCGGCGAAGTCACCGCCGGCCAGACCGCGAGCGCGGCCCGCATATCGGTGTCGACGGCCCTGATCTGGAACTGATGCGAGTTCTGCTCGTCGCGTCGGCGCGCCACGCCCGAGCCTTCGGCGTTGATCAGCGGCCCCTTGATCGAAAGCTGCCCGAGCCGGATCTCGCCCGCACCGGGATCGACATCGAGCTGCGTGCGCAGCGCCGAGATCGCGACGGCGGCATCCTTGCCGATGCCGGCAACCTGCCCGGCTCCGTCCAGGGCCAGCCGCCAGATGCCACCCTCGTTCCGCGCCTGCCCGCTGCCGGCAAGCTTCGTCTCACCGGCCTGGAGTTCGGCAGTGGCGACCTTGATCGTCTTGAGGCCGTCCTCGCTGGTGAAGTCGAGCTTCGCCCCTTGCACCGCGATCGGGTCGAGCCCGGCATTGTGGACACGGACAACGCCCGGCGCGACGGTCAGCCCCGCCGTGAGCTTAC
Organism: Allobosea sp. LjRoot90; assembly: GCF_964254315.1. Classification (NCBI taxonomy): domain Bacteria; kingdom Pseudomonadati; phylum Pseudomonadota; class Alphaproteobacteria; order Hyphomicrobiales; family Alloboseaceae; genus Allobosea; species Allobosea sp. LjRoot90. Next base: position 659,054 of record NZ_CAXUTF020000001.1, on the reverse strand, counting down.
GCTCACCGTTGCCTGCCTGGGTCAGCGAAATCTTGCCGCTGAGCGCCATGCCATCCAGCGCGACCATGGCATTACCGAAGGCGAGTGCCACGGCCTCGGCCGGCTCGAAACGCTGGATATCGATGGTCGCGCTGCGCGTTCCGTCGGGAGCGTTCGACAGGTCGATGGCCAGTTCCTTCCAGCGCGGCCCGATCCGCCCCTTCATCGACAGGCGGGCCTGCCCGCCGCCGAACCGCTCCAATCTGACGTCGACGTCTTCAAGGCCGGATCGTTGCCGCCCGGCCGGATCGATCAGCGTGACACGCGCTCCACCAATGCCGGCGACCTCGAGCGAGCCGAGCAGGCCTTCGTTCGAGACCAGTGCGCCGATCGCATTCATGGCGCCGGCGAAAGCGTCCCAGTCGACCGGATCACCGGCCACGGGTGTCTTCGATACCTGCTCCGGCTGGGCATCCTGCTCCAGCAGCAACGATCCGTCCTGCCTGACACCGAGCCGGATATTGACGCCGCGCAGGTCGAGCGAGACCAGGCGGATATTGCCGCGGAGCAGCGCCATCGCGTCGTAGCCGAGGACAGCCTCCGGCGCCCGGAACGATGCCCCACCGGCATGCCGGAACGACACCTCGCGAACCCGCAAGCGCGAACGGCCGTCGACACGATCGAGCTCGGCCTGCGCGGCCGTGACCTTCCAGTTCGGCCCGAGCCGCTCCTCGATGGCGGTGGAGATGCGGCCTTCGAGCCCTGAAAGGGGGATGAAGCCGCTGACCAGCAAGGCGGCCGCGACAAAACCGAGGGTCACCACCGCAACGCAAACGGCCACTGCAATGGTGACGATACCGCGCCAGGCGCGTTTCGCTACGGCGGCCACCTCCTGGCATTCCGCCGCGGAAGTCGCGCCAGATGCGGAAGTAACACTGATCTTGCTGTTCTCGGTCAAACGGAAACGCTTCTTGTCTTGCTGCTCGAATCGTGCGGATCGATGTAACGGCTCCGGCGGCGGGCCGCCTTGCTGTCCGCATGATGCGCCTGATCCCGGGAGCGGTACAGCAACACGCAAGCTAGCTGATTCGTTCCGGGCGGTTCTGGTCTGTGGTCTGAGCCGGCTTGTCGCAGGCGGCTTGCCCGGCCCTTGCACGTGATCGAGACCAAAGGAAGGCGAAGATGGCGTTGAACGAAGGCATTGCGGCCCCGGACTTCACCTTGTCGACGGATGGCGGCGGCTCGCTCACACTCTCCAGCCTGCTCGGCGGCAAGGTCGTGCTCTACGCCTACCCGCAGGACGACACGCAAAGCTGCACCAACGAGGCGCTCTCCTTCGACGCACTGCGCGAGGAATTCGCTGCTGCGGGCGCCACAGTGATCGGCATCTCGCCCGATTCGGTGAAGCGCCACGACAAGTTCAAACAGAAGTACGGGCTGCACCTCACTCTGGTTTCGGACGAGGAGCGCAAGGCAATCGAGGCCTACGGCCTCTGGGTCGAGAAGCAGATGTACGGACGTCAGTATATGGGGGTCGAGCGCAGTACTTTCCTGATCGATGCGACGGGCAGGATCGCTCGCGTCTGGGCCAAGGTCAGGGTCAAGGGCCATGCCGAGGAGGTGCTCGCCGCCGCCCGGGAACTCTGACGCTTACAGGCCGAAATCCTGCGAAATCGGCCGCGGTTTGCGATTGATTAACCCTAACGGGGTCTAATCGAACCATCGCAGCGTCAACTCGGTTTTGCGTATGATTCCCTCGGATTCTCGTGCCCAAGCTCCTGGCCCCGCACTCCCGGTGACCGGGATCCTGTCCCGCCGCAGCTTCACGATCAGCCGCTCGACCGCGCTGTTCGGCCTGAGCCTGCTGGCGCTGACCACCGCATGGAGTGGGGCCACGAGCTGGTACATCCTGCGCAAGGACGATCTCGCCGCACGGCTGATCACTCGCGAGACCTCGCGCCAATACGCTTATGAGGACCGGATCGCGGCGCTGCGCGCCGATGTCGATCGGCTCGCTAGCCGTGCCTTGCTCGATCAGGACGGGGTCGAGGCCCGCGTCGGCGAGATCGCCACGCGCCAGGCCGAGCTTGAATCGCGGCAGTCCCTGGTCAACGCCGTTGCCGAGAGTCTGCAATCGGCCGGCATCGGCGTGTCGCAGGCCGCGAAGAACCCGCTGCGCCAGCGCATGATCAAGCCCGAGGAGCCGATCCGTGCCTCCGGCGTCACCAGCTTCGCGCCTTTCGCCTCCGGCAAGCCGACACCGGCGCCGGAGACCCTGCCGCTGCGCGGCGCCGACGACCGTCCGGCCCCCTGGCAATCGGGCGAGGCCGAGGAGCCTGTGCCGCCAGCCAAGCGTGTCGCCGGGGCGCTGATCCAGCTCGATCAATCGATCGAGCGCAGCTCGGCCGCCCAGCTTGCAGCCCTGCGCGACATCGACCGGACCCTCGGCGAAACCCAGAAGACGCTGCGCGGCGCGCTCGCGGAAACCAGGCTGGACACAGACAAGCTCGCAGCGGCGAGCTCTGTCGCAAAGGGTGTCGGTGGACCGCTCGTCCCCCTCAACATCGATCCTGCCGCCGGCCCCTTCGAGGCGACACTGAGTTCGTTGCAGCCCCGCATAGCGACTGTATTCAACCTGCGTGGCCTCGCCGAACGGTTGCCGCTGAACAGGCCGCTCGACGGAGAGCTCGAGCTGAGCTCCAATTATGGCTACCGCGCCGATCCCTTTACGCGTGGGGCCGCTCTGCACACCGGCATGGACCTGCGCGCTGAGCACGGAGCGCCGGTACGCGCCACGGGCCCGGGAAAAGTCGTGACCGCCGAGTATTCGGGTGGCTACGGCAACATGGTCGAGATCGAGCACGCAAACGGCCTGACCACACGCTACGCTCACATGTCGGCGATCCTGGTCAGCCTGGGGCAGACGGTGGCCAGCGGAACCCTCGTCGGCCGCGTCGGCTCGACTGGCCGCTCGACCGGGCCGCATTTGCACTACGAAACCCGTCTCGACGGCGACCCGATCGATCCCAACCGTTTCCTGCGCGCCGGCAACAAGCTCGCCGGCCGGGTCTGAGGCTCACGTCCTCAGGAGTAGTTTTCCAAGCTCAATCATCTTCACAGATCGCCGAAACACTTACGCGCAGCGATCTGTTTTGATTCGTGAATCAGTTCAACGCAAGGCTTCGGCGATGGCGGCGGCTGCGACCTGATGGCCGTACTCGTTCCAGTGCGCGTCGGCCTGGAACTCGAAGCGCTTGCCAGCCCTGGCCCATTCGGCGGCGAAAACCGGATGCAGGTCGAGGAAAGCGATACCGTGCTTGCCGGCCATCTCGGCGGCGATCCGGTTGAGCTTCAGCGCCGGGCTGTCGGCCCGGCCGGCATAGATCGCCTCGCGATCGCCATCCATAACGATCTGGAGCTTTGCCCCGATCGCGTCAGCGCGGGCCTTTAGCCGGCCGAACAGGTAATCCGTCGCGATGCGGATATCGGCCTCCTGCGCCAACACGCTCGCCACGTCGATATTGGCCGCAAAGCCGTCCTCGCCCGCGGCCCTGGCCGGACCGAGGATCGCATCGACCAGCGCCTGTGGCCTGACCTGCCAGCGATAGAGCAGGAAGCGGGCCGTCGCGCTCTGGCGGACGAATTCGAGCCAGCCGGCGCGCCAGGGCTCGGGCGTGACCTCGCCGACGACCTTGCCGCCTTCGATCTTCAGCTTGAGGAAGCTCGAGGTGTAGCGCCCCGGCTTGAAGGCGAAGCTCTCGTCGAAATCATTATGGACCAGGTTGACGACGATCCGATCGGGCCGCCGCGGCACGACCTCGCGCTCGATCATCTGCAGATACTGGCTGAGCGGAGCGCCGGCGACCCCGAAGCGCTGAATCTCGACCGGCCCCGCGACAGCCAGCTTGGCGCCAACCGCTTCGGCATAACTCTTGTCGAACGGCACCTGCAGCGCCTCGACGAAACTGTCGCCGACGAAGGCGATGCGGGTGACGCCGGGCTTGCGCTCGACCGGGTAGTCCGGCAGCGGCGAGTTCCAGCCCTGCGCATTGATCCGATAAGGCGCCGCGATCTCGTCGCGCACGCGCCAAACGCCGTTCTGCCCCGGCTGGTAGCGCACCACCTCGTTGACGAATGCATTGCGCGGCACATCGCTCGCCGGCAGCACGAAGCGGAACAGCACGAGCTCGCAGAACAGCAGGAAGACGACGACGCTGCCGACCGAGACCGCGAGATTGATCAGGATCTCGCGGCCGCGGGAGCGTTTGCCCCCGCTCAATCGAGGTCCTCGACTTCGACGGTCGTGCCATAGACGCGCTGCGCCAGCGACGCCTCCATGAACGGGTCGAGTTCGCCATCGAGCACGTCGGCCGGCGCCGTCGAGGCGACGCCCGTGCGCAGATCCTTCACCAGCTGATAGGGCTGCAGCACATAGGAGCGGATCTGATGGCCCCAGCCGATGTCGGTCTTGGAGGCCTGCTCGGCATTCGCCTTGTCTTCGCGCTTCTTCAGCTCAACCTCGTAGAGGCGGGCGCGCAGCATGTCCCAGGCCTTGGCCCGGTTCTTGTGCTGCGAGCGCTCCTGCTGGCAGGTCACTGCGATCCCGGTCGGGATATGGGTGATGCGCACCGCCGAGTCGGTCGTGTTGATGTGCTGGCCACCGGCGCCCTGGGCCCGGTAGGTGTCGATCCGGCAGTCGGATTCCTTGACGTCGATGATGATCCGGTCGTCGACCACCGGATAGACCCAAACCGATGCAAAGGAGGTTTGCCGCCTTGCATTGGAGTCAAACGGCGAGATCCGCACCAGCCGGTGCACACCCGATTCCGTCTTCAGCCAGCCATAGGCATTGTGGCCCTTAAACTGCAGCGTCGCCGACTTGATGCCGGCCTGGTCGCCGTCCTGATAGTCGAGCACGTCGACCTTGAACTTTCGCCGCTCGCCCCAGCGCCGGTACATGCGCAGCAGCATCTCGGCCCAGTCCTGGCTCTCGGTGCCGCCAGCGCCGGGGTGGATCTCGACATAGGTGTCGAGCATGTCGGCCTCGCCCGAAAGCAGGGTCTCGACCTGCCGGCGCGCCGCCTCGACCTCGACCGCCTTGATCGCAGCCTCGCCCTCGGAGACGGTCGCCTCGTCGTCTTCCATCTCGCCGAGCTCGATCAGCGTCAGCGCATCGTCGAGATCGCGCTCGAGCTTGGCGATGCCGTTGATCTGATCCTCGAGCGAGGTTCGCTCGCGCATCAGCTTCTGAGCGGTCTCGGCGTCGTTCCAGAAATCCGGGCCTTCGGAGAGCGCGTTCAGCTCCGCCAGGCGTCGTTGTGCGACATCCCAGTCAAAGATGCCTCCTCAGCAGTCCGATCGACTGCTTGGCGTTGTCGAGTTGCGTCTGAATCTCTGGGCGCATGGAGCTGGATCGAAGTCCTGTACAAAAGGGGCTGTCCGGGCGCTGGCATAGAAAGGATGCGCGGCGCTGTAAATGCCCGGCCCTGAATGGCCGGCGCTCAGAAGCCGCAGGCGAGGCAATGGCGCCCGCCGTCATGGCGATATTCGGCTTTCCAGTAATGCGGGTCGTTGATGTCCGCGTAGTCGAGCCCCGCCGTCAGCGTGTAGCGTTTGCGAAAGGGTCGTTGGAGGATCACCAGCAGCTCGCAATGCGGAGGCCAGTCGGCGATCTCCGCGATCCGGTTGCCGCGCGCCAGTTCCGCCCGCAGGATATCCCGCAAAGGCGCGGCGAGCGCCGCCGCCCTGGCGGGAATGGGAGGGCTCAGTAGAGCCCGCCGGTGCCGGAGCCGACCGAGCGACCGCCCGCCGGAGCAACACTCATCGCCCCGCCCGTGCCGTCGGACGCGCCGATCACCGAATAGCTGTCCGGCGGCGCCGTGCCCGGCTTGAACGCTTCCAGGATACCGCCTTCGCCGCCGGCGCGCATGCCGGTACGCGGATCGACCCGGATCAGCTTGATGCCGGGCGGCACGCGGAATGGCGTCGCCGGCTTCTCCTTCAGCGCGACGGTCATGAAATCGCGGAAGATCGGTGCGGCATACTGGCCGGCGGTCGCCGAATTGCCGAGCGATTTCGGCTTGTCGAAGCCCATATAGACGCCGACGGCGAGATCGGGCGAGAAGCCGACGAACCAGACGTCCTTGGCGTCGTTGGTGGTGCCGGTCTTGCCGGCGAGCGGCTTGCCGACCGACTTGACCACCTGCGCCGTACCGGCGTTGACGACGCCTTCCAGCATCGAGACCATCTGGTAGGCGGTCAGCGGGTCGAGCACCTGCTCGCGATTATCGACCAGGCGCGGCTCGCGCTGGTTCGCCCATTTATCGGCCTCGCAGCCCTCGCAGGTGCGCTGGTCGTGCTTGTAGATCGTCGCGCCCCAGCGGTCCTGGATGCGGTCGATCAACGTCGGCCGGATGCGCTTGCCGCCATTGGCCAGCATCGAATAGGCCGCGGTCATCCGCATCACCGTGGTCTCGCCGGCGCCAAGCGACATCGAGAGAACCGGCAGCATATCGTCATAAATGCCGAAGCGGCGGGCATACTCCGCGATCAGCGGCATCCCGACATCCTTGGCGAGGCGCACCGTCATCAGGTTCTTCGAGAACTGGATGCCGTAGCGCAGCGTCCGCGGGCCGGTGAACTTGCCGTCATAGTTGCTCGGCGTCCACATGCCGAGGCCGCCACCCTGGTCGACCTCGATCGGCGCGTCGAGCACGATGCTGGACGGGGTGTAGCCATTGTCGAGCGCCGTCGCATAGACGAAGGGCTTGAACGACGAGCCCGGCTGGCGCAGCGCCTGCGTCGACCGGTTGAATTCCGACTGGTCATGCGAGAAGCCGCCGACCATGGCGAGCACGCGGCCCGAGAACGGGTCCATCACGGTGATGGCGCCATTGACCTCGGGCATCTGGCGCAGGCGGACCTGGCCAGGTTTGCCGTCGAGCGGCTCGACATAGACCACGTCGCCCGGCGCGACCGCCTGCGAGACGCGGGTGCGCCGCGTCCAGCGGATACCGTCCGGGCCGAGCGTCACCGTCTCGCGCTCCGGCCGGAGCTGGCCCGATGTCTCGCGCACCGGCTGCAAGCCGAGGCGCGCGCTGTCGCCGGCAACGTCGAGCACGACGGCGAGGCGCCAGGGCTTGACGTCGCCGAGCACCGGCAATTCGGCGATGGCGAGGCCCCATTCGCGGCTCGCCGCATCGATCTTCTGGATCGCGCCACGCCAGCCGCGCGCCTCGTCGAAGCGCACGAGACCATCGACCAGCGCCTTGCGCGCCATCAGCTGCATCTTGGGATCGACGGTGGCGCGTACCGAGAGCCCGCCCTCGAGCAGCTTCTTCTCGCCATAGCGATCCTGCAGCTCGCGCCGGATTTCCTCGGCGAAATAGCCGGCGGCGATCTGGTTCGGCGAGACCGTGCGCGGATTGACGCCGAGCGGCTGCTTCTTGGCAGCCTCCGCATCGGGCCGCTTGAGGAAGCCGTTCTCGGCCATGCGGTCGAGCACGTAGTTGCGGCGCTCGATCGCGCGCTCGCGGTTGCGGAACGGGTGCAGGTCGGTCGGCGCCTTCGGCAGCGCCGCGAGATAGGCCGCTTCCTGCGCGTTCAGCTCATGCACCGACTTGCCGAAATAGTTCAGCGCCGCCGCGGCGACACCATAGCTGCCCTGCCCCGGTGCCGGTGCGCCGAGATAGATCTCGTTGAGATAGAGCTCAAGGATCTTGTCCTTCGAGTAGGTCGACTCGATGCGCAGCGCGATCAGCGCCTCGCGGATCTTGCGCTCAATGCTCTGCTCGGAGCCGACCAGGAAGTTCTTCGCCACCTGCTGGGTGATGGTCGAGGCGCCCTGCGGCCGGCGGCCAGAAGCGCGATTGCGGAAGTTCGAGATCGCAGCGCGGGCGAGGCCCTCGGGGTCGACGCCGAAATGCTTGTAGAAGTTCTTGTCCTCGGCCGAGAGGAAAGCGTCGATGATCAGCTTCGGCACTGCCTGGATCGGCAAATAGAGCCGGCGCTCCCTGGCGAACTCGGCGATCAGGCTGCCGTCGCCGGCATGGACGCGGCTCATCACCGGCGGCTCGTAATTCCGCAGCTGCGCCGAATCGGGCAGGTCTTTGGAGTAGTGCCAGATCACGCCGGCTGCGCCTGCGACACCGATGACGAACAGGATCGTACCGGCGGCGAACGCCCATCCGAAAAGGCGCAATATGAACCGCATCGAGAAATTTGACCTCGGCTAACGGCAGCGGCGGCGCCCTCCCCCGTTGGCGTCGCGCCGTGCCCGGCTAATCTTGAACTCGTCTCTATATCATGGCGGACATGGCGGAACCGTGGCTTTACGACCACAAATCGCCATCTTCGACCACTCCACCGTCAAGGCTTGCTCTGCGCAGCCTTGCCCGGTGTCTGCAGGCGTTCGAAATACTGGTCGATCGCCTGCTGGACAGCCGCCGAGGCCTGGTTGCGCCAGCCCTCGGAATTCAACAACTCGGCATCCTTGGGGCTCGACATGTAGCCGAGCTCGATCAGAACCGACGGCACATCGGGAGCGGTCAATACGCGAAAACCTGCGGAACGCAACGGAACCTTGTGCATCTTGACCGAGCCGCCGAGCCGCTCGACCAGATTTCGCGCGAAGATCGTCGAGAAGCTGCGGGTCTCGCGCTTGGCGAGATCCATCAGAATGCCGGCGACATCATGCACGTCCTCGCTCGAATCGAGGCCGGCGACGGCATCCGCCTGGTTTTCCTTTGCCGCCAGCCGCGCCGCTTCGGCATCGCTCGCGCGCTCCGAGCCGGTATAGATGGTGGCGCCGCGCACATCCTGCGCTTGTGCCAGCGAATCGGCATGGATCGAGATGAACAGGCTGGCCTCGACTCCCCGCGCGATACGGACACGGTCGCCCAGCGAGATGAAGGTATCGTCCGAGCGGGTCATGATCACCCGGTAGCGCCCTTGCGCCTCGAGCTGCTCCTTCAGCTTCAGCCCGAAGGCGAGCACGACCGCCTTCTCGGCGATCGCAGCAACCTGGGTGCCGGGATCGATACCGCCATGGCCAGGGTCGATCACCACGATGCGGCGCGAATCGCCCTCGGCCTTGCGTTCGACCGGGATGCTCGGCAGCTGTGCCTTGGCGGCTTCTTCCCGGGCGAGAGCGACGAACTCCTCGCGGCTCGTGCGCTTCAGCTCGATGGTGAGCTCGCCAAAGCCGCCGCGCTGCGGCTTGACGGAGACGCTCGCCACCATGGCTGGCTGCGCAAGGTCGAGGATGATGCGGGCACGGTCGGCCATGAACAGGCCGTAGCGGAAACCGGAGACGAAACCGGCCGATTTGCGGCCCTGCTTCGGCTCGATCTGGAAATTGATCGACGGCAGGTCGACGATGACGCGATCCGGGCCCGCCATCACGGTCGCGCTCGCGGTCACCGGTCGCGACAATGTCAACGTCAACCGGACCGTATCGCCCTGAGCTTCGATGCGCGCATCGGTGGCGACGGGAGAATCGCTGGCGCCGCGGCCGCTGTTCGCCGCCACAGTGGTCGCAAGCAGGCAGCCCAGCGCCGCGGTCACGACAAAATGCCGCGCCAGCATGGCGATTCGGCCGATGCACGCCACAGAAAGGCGAAGCCCGTGCAGCAGGAGAAAGCTCCTCGATTCGCTTGCTCGACGCTTAACGAAGGTTAACCATAGCGCCGCCATTCGTTGACAACCCGTTACCATGCGGGCGTAGCGCCGGGAACCGCCCGCCAAAACTTGGCCACTGTTAACGCGCTTGCAAAAATGCATCGCCTGTCTGTAATGGAGATGGTTGCAACGCGAAGGCTACCGCAGCGCACAAGCTGGGCCATTGGCCCGCCCGCGCCCTGCGAATTGGCCGAACGACCGGATCGGTTAAACCGATCCGCGCCGGCGCGGAGGCAGCCAACAACGGAATCGTCCGCGGACGAGCCTGCGCCAGGCAGCAATCGGCGCCGGTCTTCTTGTCCGCGAGCGTGTCAAACGCGGTGTGCCTCGTTCTAGAGGTGCGCTGTAGGTCAAAGGTCAGATGTCGGGGCAAACGACGCCGCTTTCCCTTTCGGTGTTTCGTCGAGACCTTTCAGGTGGCGACGGGCTTTTTGCCCGCCCCGCCGCTCGCTCCCGTCGTCGTCTCTTGATCGAATTCCTTCCCCTGCAACATGCCGGCCACAGCCGGCTTACGCGCGGTGCCCCTGCCCGCGGCCGCGGATTCGCATCCGCAGCCCGGCGGATTGCCAAGGCCGCCGCGCCAATGGATTTGTCCCATGGCCAACAAGATGCTTATCGATGCCACCCACCCGGAAGAGACCCGGGTCGTGGTGTCCCGCGGCTCTCGTATCGAAGAGTTTGATTTCGAATCCGCCAGCCGCAAGCCGCTCCGCGGCAATATCTATCTGGCGAAGGTGACGCGCGTGGAGCCCTCGCTCCAGGCCGCCTTCGTCGAATATGGCGGCAACCGCCACGGTTTCCTCGCCTTCTCCGAAATCCATCCGGACTATTATCAGATCCCGATCGCCGACCGGCAGGCGCTGCTCGCCGAGGATGCCCGCGCCGAGCGCGAGGAAGAGCACGATGAGGAAAAGCGCGAGCGCCGCGGCCGCCGTGGCCGCCGCGATCGTGACGGCCGCGACAACCGCGCCAAGCGCACCGCCGAGAGCGGCGAGACCGTCAGCGCCGAGGCCGAGGCACCCAACGGAACTGTCGAGACCGACGGCAAGGAAGCCGCCATGGTCAATGAAGGCGCGCCCGCCTTCGGCCAGTCCTTCGCCCCGGCCGTTGCCGAATCCGACAGCGAGAATGTCGTCGAGAACGCTGCGCCGCTGACCTTCGAGACCACCGAGGTCGCCGCATCGGAAGATGGTGGCGAGGAGACAAAGGCACGCCGGCCGTCGCATGACGACGAGAGCGGCGACGACGAAAACGGCAGCGAAGAGGCCCAGGAAGAGCCAGAGCAGCTCGGTGGCGGCGACGCCCTCGACGACATCGCCGAACGGCCACATCGCCATTCGCGCCGCCAGTACAAGATCCAGGAGGTGATCAAGCGCCGCCAGATCATCCTGGTCCAGGTTGTCAAGGAAGAGCGCGGCAACAAGGGCGCGGCTCTCACCACCTATCTCTCGCTCGCCGGCCGCTATTCTGTGCTGATGCCGAACACCGGCAAGGGCGGCGGCATCTCGCGCAAGATCACCAATGCCGAGGACCGTAAGCGCCTGAAGGAGATCGCCCAGGAGCTCGAGGTGCCGGAGGGGATGGGCATCATCCTGCGCACCGCCGGCGCCTCCCGCACCAAGCCCGAGATCAGGCGCGACTACGAATATCTGATGCGGATGTGGGAGAGCGTGCGCGAGCTCACGCTCGGCTCGGTCGCCCCGGCGCTGGTCTATGAGGAGGGTAACCTCGTCAAGCGCTCGATCCGCGACCTCTACAACAAGGATATCGACGAGGTTCACGTCGCCGGCGAGAACGCCTATCGCGAGGCGAAGGACTTCATGCGCATGCTCATGCCGAGCCATGCCAAGAGCGTGAAGCCCTATCGCGAGCAGACCCCGCTCTTTGCCGCCTTTGGCGTCGAGAGCCAGCTAGACGCGATGTTCTCGAACACGGTGACGCTGAAGTCGGGCGGCTACATCGTCATCAACCAGACTGAGGCGCTGGTCGCGATCGACATCAACTCCGGGCGTTCGACCCGCGAGCACAACATTGAGGACACCGCCCTCAAGACCAATATCGAAGCGGCGGAGGAGATCTCCCGCCAGCTGCGCCTGCGCGACCTTGCCGGCCTCATCGTGATCGATTTCATCGACATGGAGGAGAACCGCAACAATCGCGCCGTCGAGAAGAAGCTCAAGGACTGCCTGAAGAACGACCGCGCCCGCATCCAGGTCGGCCGCATCTCGGCTTTCGGCCTGCTGGAGATGTCGCGCCAGCGCATCCGCACCGGCGTGCTCGAGAGTTCCTCGGTGCCCTGCGCGCACTGCGCCGGCGCCGGCCTCGTCCGCTCGACGCCGTCGATCGCGCTGCAGATCCTGCGCGCGCTCGAGGAGGCGCTGATCAAGAGCGCCTCGCATAACCTCGAGGTCCGGACCCGGCCGGAGGTCGCACTCTATGTGCTCAACCAGAAGCGCGCCCATCTGCGCGACCTGGAGGAGCGCTTCAACATCGCCATCATCATCTCGGCCGACGCCGCTCTGCTCGGCACCCGTTACTTCGAGGTCGAGCGCGGCGAGTTCGTCGGCAACGAGAACCGCGTCGTGCCGGTGTCGAGCATGCGCGCCGAGGCGATCATCGACGAGCCGGAGGATGACGATGTCGTCGAGGCCGAAGTCGAGGTTGAGGTCGAGGTTGAGAGCGAGGCCGAAGGCGAGACCGGGGCTGAGCCGCGCGCCGCTGCCGAGGGCGAAAGCCAGGAGAGCCGCGACGGTCGGCGTCGGCGTCGGCGTCGGCGTCGTCGGCGCGGTGGCGAGCGTGACGGGCAGGACCAGCAGGGCACTGCCGAGGGCGACGACCAGGCCGAGGGCGATGATGACGACTCGGACGAGAACGCTGCTCCGGCTCCCGTCGCGGTTGCCGCCGAGGACGCAACCCCGGCCGTAACCGAAGCGCCTGCTCCGGAGGCCGAGGCCAAGCCGAAGCGCGCGCGCCGCGGCCGTGCCAAGAAGGCCGACGCGGAGGCTGAAACCGTCGAAGCCCCCAAGGAAACCGCAAAGGAAGCGGCAAAAGAAGCCGCCAAGGCAGTGGAGAGCACGGGCGAGAGCGTCGCCGAGCCGGCCGAGAAGCCGAAGCGCAGCCGCTCGCGCAAGAAGGTCGTGCCGATCACCGAGGATGGCGTCGCTGCCGCTCCGGTCGAGCCGGTGACCGCTCCCAAGCCGACCAAAGCCGCAGCCCCTCAGCCGGAGCCTGCTGCCGAAGAGCCGCCTACCCCGCCTGCACCACGCATAGTCGAGGAGCCGGTCGCAGTCGTGCTGACACAACCGGATCCGGACCGGCCCAAGCGCGGCGGCTGGTGGAACAAGCTGGCCGGACGCAAGTAAAAATCGGGGCCGTCGCGAGCAATCGCGGCGGCCTTTTTCATTGCGGGAGGAAGGAATGCGCCCGCCGCGAAGCCGTGAGCGCCTGGTGGTGAGGGCGATCGCCTGTGCCGGATTGCTCGGCCTTGCCTGGCTTGCCCAGCAGACGATCGGCTGGCTCGGCGTCGGCCTGCTCGGCCTGTTCACCCTCTTCGTCGCGGTGCGTTACGAGCTGGAGGGCAACCTGCCTGTCGGCCCGCAGATGACGCCCGACCTCTATGCCAGCCAGTTCCACAAGCACGGTCGCGAGCACGCCGCCGAACGCGCCGGCCAGCGCCATGAATGGGTGAACCAGCTCTCCGCCGCTCGCCTCGCCGCCGGCATCGGTGCCCTGTTGGCGCTGATCGGCTTCGGCTTCTTCTTCATGCTGGATTTCGGCTACCAGCCCGGGTGAAGGCACCCGGCCCGGTCGAGGTTCATTCAGCCGCCGGCGCGAGCGGGGTCGGCGGCGGCACGGCCGCGATCGCCGCGGCAGCGCTCCTGCCGCCCCCTTCCTTCACCGTGACCGCATTCGAGGCGAACGGAACCCCCGCCTCGTTCAGCCCGCGATAGACCCGCTTCAGCGCCTCGCGCTGCAGCATCGAGGCCTGGTTCGGCTTGCCGGTGAACTTCAACCTGATCACGATCGCCGAATCGGTGATGTCGGCAACGCCCTGCATCTTGAGCTGGGCGATGAAATGCGGCCCGTATTCCGGGTCTTCGAGCAAGGCGAGCCCGACCTTCTTGATGGTCTTGCGGGCCTTTTCGATATCAGCGGAGTGGTCGAGCCTCACGTTGAACTTCACCGTCGCCCAATCGCGGCTGGCATTGGTCAGCGACTGCACCTGGCCGAACGGGACGGTATGGATCTGTCCGCTCTGGTGGCGCAATTGCATCGAGCGCAGCGAGATCTTCTCGACCGTGCCCTTGAGGCGGCCGTTGTCGACGTATTCGCCGACGCGGAAGGCGTCCTCCAGCATGAAGAAGAAGCCGGAGACGATGTCGCGCACCAGTGCCTGCGAGCCGAAGGAGATGGCAAGGCCGAGAATGCCGAAGCCCGCCAGCAGCGGCCCGATATCGACGCCGAGCCGCGACAGCAGCACCAGTCCGGTCAGGGCGAACACGGCTGTGAGCACGACGCCGCGCAGCACCGGTAGCACGGTCGCCAGCCGCGACGGCACATGGTCGTGCGCGACCGCATCCTCGTCGCCCGGCATGCTTGCCGTCGACTTGGGCGTATAGGCGTCGAAGAAGCTGCGCAGGAAGACGATCGCGACCCAGCCGCCGAAGGCGAGCGCGGCGACGCCACCGGCCTGGCGCATGAGCACGGCGAACTGGTCGGAGCTGACGCCGAACAGGAAACCGGCCCAGAGCCGCGCGAGCAAATAGAAGCCACCGGCCCAGATCGCACCGCCCGCCGCAGCGCGCAGGGCATGGCCGATCGCGAGCGAGAGTGGCGCGGTCTCGCCGAGTGCGGCTGCATGTGCCTGCCGGCAGGCCATCAGGCTGGTGATGCCGACGGCCAGGATCGGCGCCAGCACGATGATGAACTGCGTCAGTGCGGCAGCCTCCGCCCAGCGCGCCCCACCCTCCATCATCGAGGATGCATTGCCGACCATCCAGATCAGCACGGCGAGTGCGGCATAGAGCCAGCCCGTCGTCAGGGCGATCACGCGGCGCGTCGGCCCGGGCTCATGCGCTGAACCGAGGATGAGCGCCGCAAGATCGTGCCGCGCATCGATGAACCACCAGACCTTGAACAAGGTCGCGACAATGCCGACCAGAGCGAATAGCCCGACGACGGCTCCGGGGCCGGTGGCATGCTGGATCGACACCGTCGCCGTCAGCAGGACGGGCGTGAGAATGCCGAAGAAGATCAGGAATTTGAAAGCCCGCTCGGCCCGCGGCAGCGGCATGACCCGACGTTCCGAGGCGCCGGGAGCGAGCAGGAAGCGTCCGATGATCAGATATCCGGCGCCGATGGTGAGGCCGTTGGCGATCGTGCGCAGCACCATCTGGGCGAGGTCGGGCTCCGGCAGCCAGAATCTGCGCGCCGCATGCAGCACTGCGAGCCAGAGCCCGAGCGTCGCCAGGTCCTGCAGCAAGCCCCAGGAGGACGCGATCAGGCGCGGCGTGAACTCCGGCCCTTGCGGCCGCAGCCGGCGAGCGAACCAGCCTGCGGTCGCGAGCCGGAACAGCCCGGCCACAGTGAGCGCGAGCAAAAGACCAATTGCGAGCCGCCAGCCGGCCGAGACGCCGCTTGCGCCGTTGCGGTTCTGCGCCCAGGCGCTACGCCAGGCATCCGGTATCTGGGCAAGGCGCGGTACGGCCCCAAGGCCCTGCGACACCCCATCGACGAAATGATCCCAGAAGGCCTCGGCCGGGGTTTCATGCTCTGCCGGAGTGCTGCTCGACGATGGCGGCAGCGCTGCACCAGCTGCGGCAGACGCCGGTGCCGCAGGAGCCGCAGCTGCCTCGCCCTTGCCGGCGAACCTGATCTCGACCTTGCGTCCACCGGCTGACAGGGCATCGACGAGCTTGCGCACCGTCTCGGGCGTCTCATCGCCGCGCAGGGTCAGCACGGTCGACGAGTCCGTCTTGGCGTGCTGCGCCGCGACCGGTTGCGGGCCCGTGACAAAGCTAGCCAGCGCGACCGCGCTATAAAACGCCAGGGCTTTCAGCCAGTTCCGCATTGCGACCATGTCCTGCCCCCAAGCCGGATCAGATTGAGTCCGTCGCGTCGCCTTGGCAAGCACCCGCTTCAGCGCGTCTTCAGCCAGCGCCCCATGCGGGCGACCGCCTCCTCGCATTCGGCCAGCGAGCCGGCAAAGGAAAGCCTGACGGTCCGCGCGCCGCGACCCTCGTCGAAATCGAGACCCGGCGTGATGGCAACGCCGGCGTTTTCGAGAGCATCCCGGCAGAAGCTCATAGAATCGTTCGAATATCGTCCGATGTCGAGATAGATGTAGAAGGCGCCGTCGACGGGCAGGAAATCTCCGAGCCCGATTTCCGGCAGCGCCTTGAGCAGATAGGCGCGATTCTCGGCGTAGCCGGCCTTGATCGCCTCGCATTCCGCGGTCGCGTCGAAGGCGGCTTCGCCGGCGACCTGGCTCAGCATCGGCACCGAGATCGAGAAGTTCTGCTGCAACCGCTCGATCGTACGCACCAATCGCTCCGGCACCACCAGCCAGCCCACCCGCCAGCCGGTCATGCAATAGTACTTCGAGAAGGAGTTGACGATGATCGCGTCCGGATCGGCGGCGAGCGCTGTCGTCGCCGGCCGCTCATAGGTCAGGCCGTGATAGATCTCGTCGGAGATGTACCAGAGCCCGAGCCGCCGGCATTCAGCCGCCACGGCGGCGATCGCTTCGGGCGCCATCACCACGCCTGTCGGATTGGCCGGGCTCATCGTCAGCACGCCGGCGAGCGGCTTTTCTGCATGCGCCCGGGCGATCAGCTCGGGCGTCAGCGCATAGCGCGTCTCCGGGCCGACCGGGATCGCCACCGGCTCGAGTCCGAGCGCGATCAGGATATTGCGATAGGCCGGATAGCCCGGCGCCGTGATGGCGATGCGCGCACCCGGCTCGAAACAGGCGAGGAAGCTCAGGATGAAGCCGCCGGAGGAGCCGGTCGTGACGACGACGCGCTCGGCCGGCACCTCGACGCCGTAGCGCTCGCGATAATGCCGGGCGATCCGGGCTCGCAGCGAGCCGATGCCGAGCGCCTGGGTATAGCCGATCCGGCCATCCTCCAGCGCCCGCGACGCAGCCGCCCGGATGCTCGCCGGCGTCGCCGCCGAAGGCTGGCCGACTTCCATATGCACGACCGAGCCGCCACGCCGCTCGATCGCCTCGGCCGCGTTCATCACGTCCATCACGATGAAGGGCGAAACGGCCTGCGCCCGCTGGGCGGGCCTCGGCGCCGGCGGCAGGCCGGAAACGGCGATGGTCATGGCAGCCTCGTAGTGATCGCGTTGCCCGAGCCATGCCCTGTGAGCGCGTCGACGGCAAGCCGCTCAGAGGTCGAGGCCGGCCTGCCGCAGAGACAGGGCTCGCGCGCTCGCGCCCGATCTCAGCTCGCTATGACGCACGATCGCGGCGCTCATGCTGACCCGGTAGCGTTCGCTCAGCGCGGTCGCGTCGAACTGGCGCACCGCCGGCGTGTCCGGGATCAGGAAGGCGGCCGCATAGCGCCGCGCCTGATACTCCATCGACCGCAGCTTCACCGAAACCCGCTCAGCCCTGCTGCCGGCGGGTGCGCGGTTGAGACTGCCCTCATGACCAAGCAGCGCGTGGCCGACCTCGTGGGCTACCGTCATCAGCGCCCTGCCCTCGCCGCGATCGGCGGCCTGGAACACGCTTTCCGGGATCAGCAGCCGCTTCCCCAGCGAATCCCACTGCGCTTCGGCCTCGCCAAGCGAGCCATCGGGCACACGCTCATAGGCGAACTCCGGATAGCGCGCCTTGAGCCTGGCCAGCAGCGTCATGGCGTCGACGGCCTGATCGTCGGCAAAGCCGAGCTCGCGCCGATGCGCCAGGGCGCGCGCGTCGATCTGGGCGTCGGTTAGGAAGGCATGGCGCATCGGCAGGCCTCCTGAGCCCACCGATCATAGCCCTCCTGCCATGTCGCCTCAATGAAGGTATCTAACTGGCCAGGATCGCCTCGACGATCTCCTGCACGTTGAGCGCCTCCTCCAGCGTAGCGAGCTGGTGAGCCTCTCCGCGCGTCAGCTTCGCGACGCCTTCAAGCTGCCGCTTCAGCGCGACCGGGCGCGCCTCGAGCTGGGTCAGGGCATCTGGTGCGCGCTGCCAAGAGCCGTCCGGCTGGCGGCGTTCGGCCAACGACCAGTCGCAGAGCCGAATCGCTCCCGCCTCGCCTTCGAGCAGCCAGATGTTGTGGTCGTCCTTCTGCGTCGCGCCGACGCTGCCGATGAGCGTCACCGGGGTGTCGCCGGCCAGCAGCCGTGCCTCGATCCGGCGCTCCGACTTGCCCGCTTCAGGGAAGGAGGCGCTCGCCTGCAGGCTGTGCAGCCGCCCGCCGAGCCGGCGGCTCAGGAAGAGGAAATGCGAGACGACTTCGCGGGTGAAGCCGCCCTGCTCGCGCCGGTCGAGCCAGCCGGCCGCATCGGCCTGCCAGGAGCGCGGCCAGGTCGCGAAGGCGACCTCGATCGAAATTCGCCTGCCGCCGCCGACAGCCCCGGCCTTGAGCCAATCCTGCAATTGCGCAACCGCGGGCGACGAGGCGAAGGGGAAGTTGACTGCGCCGCGCGCTCCCGCCTCGGCGACGAAAGCGCGGGAATCGGCAACGTCGATCGCGAGTGGCTTCTCGCAGAACACGCTTTTCCCAGCCGCGAGCGCGGCGCGCGCATGGCCAAGATGCGAGGCCGGCGGCGAGGCGACATAGACGCAATCGCTCGCCACGATCACCGCAGCGGCATCGGCAACCCGCGCGACCTGCGGCAACTCCTGCGCGATCCGGGCCATCGCCTGCTCGGACGGATCCCAGATCCCGGTGGCGCGCACGAGCTCGGGCGCCTGCGCCAGGATCGCACGCAGCATGCGTTCGCCCATGATGCCGGCGCCGATCAGGCCGATGGAAACGGGTTCGGACATGGGAATTCTCTCATCGCGAAGGGAGGCGCGCCACATAGCAGCTCGGCGGCGGACGCGGCTAGCCTGCCAGGCGCTCGCCGCTCTCGCCCAACTCGACCCGGTTCCGGCCCGAGGCCTTGCCGGCGTAGAGTGCGGCATCAGCACGCCGATAGAGATCGACGGCCGTTTCCTGCCCGTCGAAACCGACGGCCCCCATGCTGACGGTGATGTACTGCGCCGTCGGCGAGGCCGCATGCTCGATCCTGAGCTCGGCGATCGCCTGCGCCGCCTGCTCCAGTCGCTCCTGCGCCTTCTCCGGCGTGGTGTCGTAAAGGAACAGGCCGAATTCCTCGCCGCCCAGCCGCCCGACCATATCCATCGGCCGGCGCAGCGTGCCATCGACGGCGCGGGCGATCAGCGCCAGCGCGATGTCGCCGGCCTGATGACCATAACGGTCGTTGTAGCGTTTGAAATGGTCGATATCGAGTACCGCAAAGACAACCGGCATGCGGTCGCGCCGCGCCTGCAGCAACGCCATGGCGACATGCTCCTCGAAACCACGCCGGTTGGCGATCCCGGTCAGGGCATCCGACATCGCCCGGCTGTGCAGCATACGCCGCAACAGGAACTGGTCACGTTCGGCCCGCTCGCGCAGCCAGGCGCCGACAGCGCTGACGAAGACGGCGAAGAACAGCAAGATCGACAGCCGGCCATGTTCAGCCAGTTGCGCCGGTTCGAGCATGACGAAGCCGAGTACGGTGGTGAACAGGGCGATCAGCAGGGCGACGCCGAGGCTCTGCAGGAAGGTCAGCCCGACCGGCAGGAACACCGCGGCGATAATCACGAGCTGGGCGATGTCCGCCTGCGGCAGACCGCGCAGCTTGTACATGTTGGCGATGAAGGCGCAGGTCACGCCGATCAGCGCCAGCGCCAGCATGGTGAGATGATGATAGGAACGTGCCTGCCGGTTGCGGCGCACGATCCAGACCAGCCGCAGGATCACGGCGAGCGTCCCCAGCCGGAGCGCGATGGCGAGCTCGACCGAGCCGTCACCGCTTGCGATCGCGGCGAGATTGTCGAGCCGTGTCAGATCGAGCCCGATGAAGGTCAGCCAGATACCGAGCGCCGTGATGAGGCAGACCAGCGTGCTGCTGCGCTGATCGGTGCGCATGTGCTGCCGGTACTCGCGTTCCAGCGCGGGCTCGTAGCCGAGACCATCGAAGCCGCGCACCAGCGTGGCGCTGCGAGGCGCTTCGCTCGCCGGTTCGGCGTGCCTGGAGATCGGATCGTGGCGTGGGGCGTGCACGCGCAGGAAGATGGCCGCGACACACTAATTTCGCTTTGACGCATCGCCGGCGACACACAGCTTTCGCCGCACAGGGTTTCGCATCTCTGTTCGGAATCCAGTGCATTTGAGTGAGGCCTCCGTCGCAGTGGCGCTTGACCCTCCATCAGGTGGAGACGCTAGGACGGCCTCATGACCATGACCGACCAGCGCTACACCATCGGCGAGCTCGCCCGCCTCTGCGGCGTGCCCGTGCGGCGCATCCGCTTCTATTCCGACAAGGGGCTGCTGCCGCCGAAGACCCGCACCATGGCGAACTACCGTGTCTACTCCGACGCCGACGCGGCGCGGCTCGACCTGATCCAGGCGCTGCGTGCCATGGGCACGAGTCTCGCCGCGATCCAGGGCATCCTCGCCCGCAAGGGCTCGCTCGCCGAATTGCTGGCCCTGCGCCTTTCGGCGCTCGAGGCCGAGATCGCCGGCAAGCGCCGCATCGCCGCGACACTGCGCGCCGCCTTGCGCAATCCCGAACCCACCGCCGACGACATCAGGAGATTGTGGACCATGACCAATCTGTCCAATGCCGATATGCGGGCCCTGACCGAGCGCTTCTACGACGAGGTCACCGGCGACAGGATGAATCCAGACTGGCGGCAGAAGGCGATCGAGGCCGGAGCGCCAGAGCTGCCCGATGACCCGACGCCGGAGCAGATCGACGCCTTCGCCGAGCTCAGGGCGATGCTGAGCGACGAAACCGTCATCGCCAGCGCCAAGGCCGATGCCGCGGCGATGTGGACGCCCGAATTCGACCCTGCCGCCTATCACGCCGCCGCCGAGCGCATCTTCGCCGAGATCCGCAAGGCGATGGCGGCCGGCGAAGCTCCTGACTCGCAGGTGGGCCGTGCCATCGCTCAGGGCTGGCTGGATGCCTCGGCCACAGCGATGAAGCGCGAGCCGGACGAGAGCTTCCGCGCCTGGCATCTCGATCAGCACCGCCGGCACCACGACCGCTCGCTGCGCTATCAGCAGTTGCTGGCGACCCTGCGCGGCGAGGATGCGCCCGGCCAGGAATGGCGGTGGATCAACGAGGCGATGAAGGCGCTCGTGCTGTAACTGGAGGGCGCCGCACCAGGCACGGCTTCCTCCGGGTCCCGCCTGCGCTAAGACTGCGGCCGGCGCTTTGAGTCGCGAGAGGAAGCCGTGGACATCTTCGACAGATTGAGAACCGCTGCGGCGGCGGACTGGGCATCTTATGTCGAGCATGATTTCGTCCGGCAGATGGGCGACGGCTCGCTGCCCGAGGCGGCCTTCCGGACCTATCTCGTCCAAGACTATCTCTTCCTGATCCAGTTCGCTCGCGCCTATGCGCTGGCGACCTATAAGAGCCGCAACCTCGCCGACATGCGCGCCGCCAAAGCTGGCCTCTCCGCCATCCTCGATCTCGAGATGGATCTGCATGTCCGGCTCTGCGAGCGCTGGGGCCTCTCCCCGGAACAGCTGGAAGCTGCCCCCGAGCACCGGGCGACAGTCGCCTATACCCGCTTCGTGCTCGATTGCGGGCAGGCTGGCGATCTGCTCGATCTTCACGTCGCGCTCGCGCCCTGCGTCGTCGGCTATGCCGAGATCGGCACTCGCCTCGCCACCGGGCTCGGCCCTGCGCTCGCGACCCATCCCTATCGCGACTGGATCGGCGAATATGCCGGAGAAGCCTACCAGCAGGTCGCCCGCGACGCCCGCCGGCATCTCGACGCCCTCGCCGCTCGCGCCATGACCGAAGCGCGCTTCAGCGAGCTCGCAGCCCTGTTTGGCCAGGCCTCAAGACTGGAAGCCGATTTCTGGCAGATGGGGCTGGAGACGACGGCGCCAGCTGTAGGCTAGCGGCAAAGATCCCTACGGCCGCCCCAACGTTCCAGCCCGCCCTCGCAGCCAAGCTCGAACGAGATCAAACGGCAATAAGACCAGCCGGCGCATGCGCCCGATGCAGGCCCGTCAGCCCATCTCCGGCCTCGACTGCTCCCCCGCATTGCCGGAAGACCAATCCAACGTCGCGACCCTCCAGCACCGCCTGTTCGGGTGCTGGGGCATAACCTAACGTCGGCGAGGCCGGGGGACCTGGTTTGAAGCTGCCATTGTGGGGGAGCGCCCTGAGCGCGACTCTCCTCGTGCAAGTCGTGAGCTCGTTCGCCGCTGCCGCGATCCCGCTGCTTGGGCCGATCCTGACGCTGCGCTGGGGCCTGGCGCCTGAAAACATCGGCTATGTCTCGGCCGTTGTCTCCGTCGGGATCTGCTGGTTTCTGGCCTGCGGCGGCCCGATGCTCGATCATTACGGCCCTATCCGCACTTTGCAATTGGGCCTGATCTTCGTCGCCGCGGGCCTGGCACTCTTGTCGCAGCCGGCCATCTCGCTCGGGCTCGCCGGGGCATTGCTCGTGGGCCTTGGACTGGCGCCCAACACACCTGCCGGCAGCCAGGTCCTGATGCGCGCTGCGCCAGCCGAGCATCGCACGCTGATCTTCTCGATCAAGCAGGCGGGCGTGCCGCTCGGAGGAGCCATTGCCGGGATCACCGTCGCCCCTCTTGTCCTGGCATTCGGCTTCGTCGGCGCCGTTTCGGCGCTCGTCGCCAGCGTGCTTGCCTGCGTCGTGCTGGTTCAGGTCTTTCAACCGCGGCTCGATGCGGAAAAGGGACCACGGAACCAGGGCTGGGCTCGCCTGTTCCTGTCGCCATCGTCGCTGACGAGAGCCGCGCGGATCATCAACGCCCATCCGGGCTTGCCGATGCTCACCGCGATCGGCGTGTCGTTCTCGATCACGCAAGCCTGCATCACCGCCTTCACCGCGACCTATATGGTCATCCAGCATGGCGCGAGCCTGGCCCAGGCCGGGCTCTACATGTCGGTGCTGCTTGCGACGAGTACGCTCGCACGCATCGCCTTCGGCTGGCTGGCGGACCGGTTGGGATCGGGCCTTCTGGTACTGTCCGTTCTGGCGCTCGCCGCAGGCGGCGCAATTCTGCTGCTGGTGTGGTCGGCAACGGCAAGCCCCTGGCTGGTCTATGGCTGCATGGCGCTGGTCGGGGCGACATCGATGGGCTGGAACGGGGTCCACATGGCCGAGCTCGCGAGGGTCTCGCCGCTTGCGATCATTGGTGATGTGACATCGAGCGCCAGCATGTTCGGGTTCATCGGATCGATCTGCGGGCCGTTGGCTTTTGCCATGCTCGCCAGCAAGACCGGGAGCTTCACCTGGCCCTTCATCCTCGTCGCCGGTCAGTTGATCGCGTTTGGGGCGTTCGCCCTTGCGATCAAATTCTCTCCTCGATCGCGGGGATGAGAGGCGCAGCGCGTTCTATAACGCGACCCAGTTCACTCCAGGGCCGTCGCCTTGATACCGATAGCTGACGTTCGATATCTCCCAGCCGAGCCCTTCCGGCGGCGAAAAGCAGACCCTCGGCAATGTCTACGACCTTGGCAGTAGACCGGCCTGTGCTAGCCTAGATTTAGAGCGGAACAAAAATCCGCCATCGGCTCCGCCGTTGGAAACCTTCGGCGCGGTCGGCCACGCAGGGAGGTGAATGCAATGCGGAAGGCACTTATGGCCGCCGTTGCGGTCGGCGCTTTGATTGCGGCCGGTGGAACCGGCCAGGCTCAGGAAAAACTCAAGATCGGCATGCTGGCGACGCTTTCGGGCGCGCTGACGTCGGGCGGCGAGGACGGCGTGCGCGGTGCTCAGGTTGCCCTGAAGCTACGCGGCGGCAAGATTGCCGGCCGGGAGGTCGAGTTCATCATCGCGGCGACCGACGCCAGCCCGGACTCGGCGCTCCGGGCCGCGCGCAAGCTCGTCGAGCAGGACAAGGTCCAGCTCATCCTCGGCCCGCTCTCGGGCTCCGAGGGCATCGCGATGCGCGACTACTCGAAGACGGTTCCCAACGTCACCGTCGTCGACGCGTCTTCGGGAGCGCTCGAGACCACCTACGTCAATCCATCGCCGAATTACTTCCGTTTCAACAGCAACGGCGCGATGTGGATGGCCGGCCTCGGCGAGTATGTCTTCAAGGACAAGGGCTACAAGAAGCTTGCGGTCATCGGCGAGGACTACTCCTTCCCCTATACGCAGGTCTTCGGCTTTGCGCTCGGCTACTGCAAGGCCGGCGGCCAGATCGTGCAGCGTCAGTGGGTGCCGCTCGGCACCAAGGATTTCGGCTCGGTGATCGCCAACATCCCCGATGACGTCGACGCGGTCTTCCTCGCGCTTGGCGGCGGCGACTCCGTGAACTTCCTCAACCAGTACGGCCAGACAGGCGGCAAGGCGAAGTTCGTCGGCGGCTCGATCATGGTCGACCAGACCGTGCTGTCGTCTCGCGGCAACGCCAAGCGCCTGCTCGTCGGCACCCCGTCCTCGGGCGGTGTGGCGGATGCCTGGGACGATCCGAAATGGAAGGCCTGGGTCAAGGCTTATCAGGACGCATTCCCGGCGGATAAGCGCTTCGCAAGCCCGTCGCTGTTCGCGACAAACTATCACAATGCCTTCAACGGGTTGGCCACCGGCCTTGAGAAAGTGAACGCCGATCTCTCCGACGGCGGCGCCAAGCTTCGGGCCGAACTCGCCAAGGTCGAGCTCGATGCGCCCAACGGCCCGATCAAGCTCGACGACAACCGGCAGGCGATCGCCACGACCTTCATCACCGAGGTCGTCGAGGCGGCCAATGGCGATCTCACCAACAAGTTCGTCAAGACGGTGCCGAACGTCTCGCAGACGCTCGGTCTCTCCGCCGAGGCGTTCAAGGCTGTCGGGCTTCCGTCCCGGACCAATCCGGAATGCAAGCCGTAGTCGCCAGCACTTGACTCCCGGGAAAGGACGCAACCGGAAACGCGCCCTTTCCCGCCTGCCGTCCCATTCCGGTCGACGATGTCGCGCGCGGCTCGCGTGCGCCATCGGGCCAAGGCTCACCTGATGAGGCGGCCTTGACCCACCGGACATTGCTACGCGAGGAGCCATGAGTCGCGCAGTCGCGGTCTGCCACGGTCCGTTCGGACGGGTATCGATCTACGATCTCGACCGCCCGCTCGTGGTGCATGCCCACAGGGAAGCTCATCTGATCTTCTTCCTCGACGGATCGCGCGGGCTCGTGACCGTCAACGATTGCACGGTTCGGGTCGATCCTTTCATGGGCGTCGCGATCAATCCCTGGGAGCCGCATAACTTCCAGCCAGAGCAGCCGGGTGCCTTCGGGCTGTTCCTCGTCGTTTATCTCAAGCCGGAATGGCTGGCGGCACAGGCCATGCCGTCGGCCGGTTCGCTGGTCTTCCCGTCCTCCGAGCTGGTCATGACCCGCGAGCTCGCCGCCTGGCGCGATCAGGCGGTCGAGATGCTGCTGTCGCAGCATCGCGAGCTCAACCTTGCCCCGGTGCTGATGGCGCTGGCGCAGGCCTCCAGCGAACCGATCGGGCCCGAGCTCGCCTCCTCGCTGCTGCACCTCTCCGCGGAAGGCGCGGTCGACCGGCGCGTGCTGCGCGCCTGCCGGCTGCTGGAGCAGCGCCCGTCCTGCGAAGGCGCGCTCGCCCGTGTCGCACGAGAAGCCGGGCTGTCGCGCGCCCATTTCTTCAAGCTCTTCCGCGAGCAGGTCGGCGTCACGCCGACGGTCTTCGCCAATACGGTCCGGCTCGACGCGGCGCTTGACCGGATCGTTCTCTCGAGCGACCCGGTGACCAGCATCAGCCACAGCCTCGGCTTCTCCGGCCAGAGCGTCTTCACCCGCTTCTTCACCGCTCATATGGGCATGGCGCCGCGCGACTATCGGCGAGCGCTGCGGACCGTTGGCCTGCCGCAATCGCAGGCGAGCCATGTCTGATTTCATCGGCCGCCGCCCGATCTGGTCGCTGATCATCCTGATCGCGATCGCCCTCCTCGCCTTCCTGGTCTTCGCGGTCTGGACGCCGTGGATGGAGCTGACCTTCGGCAGGAAGCGCGTCTTCCTGAGCGCGCTCTTCAACGGCATCACGCTCGGTGGGCTCTATTTCCTCGTCGCCAGCGGCTTCACGCTGATCTTCGGCCTGATGCGCAACGTCAACCTGGCGCATGGCTCGCTCTATCTGTTCGGCGGCTATGTCGGCTACAGCATCGGAAACCTCACCGGATCCTGGTTCGCCGCGCTGATCGGCGCCTTCGTCGTCGTCGCTTTGGCCGGCATGCTGATGCAGGTGCTGCTCTTCCGCTGGATGGAAGGACAGGACCTGCGCCAGACGCTGGTGACGATCGGGCTCTCGATCATCGTCGCCGACCTACTGCTCTGGGGTTATGGCGGCGACACCTTCCAGGTGACGACGCCGGACTGGCTCTCCGGCCCGGTGCAGCTGCCTTTCGTCGTCGCGCTGCGCAGCAATGGCGAGGCAGTGATGATGATGTACCCGCTGGTCCGTATAGCGATCCTGATCGGCGCGATCATCCTCGGCGTCGGAATGTGGCTGGTGCTCAACCGCACGCGCATCGGCATGCTGGTGCGCGCCGGCGTCGATGACCGCGACATGCTTTCGGCGACCGGCGTGCGCGTGCAGCTCGTCTTCATCATGGTCTTCGCTTTCGGTGCCGGGCTCGCCGGCCTCGCCGGCGTCGTCGGCGGCACCTTCCAGTCGCTCCAGCCCGGCGAAGACACCAAGATCCTGCTGTCATCGCTCGTCGTCGTCATCGTCGGCGGCATGGGCTCGATCCCCGGCGCGGCGATGGGAGCGCTCATCGTCGGCCTCGCCGAGCAGTTCGGCTCGGTCTACATGCCGACCTACGCGGTGATGCTGACCTTCGTCATCATGGTCGTGGTGCTGGCGATCCGGCCGCAGGGCCTGGCGGCGGTGAGGCGCTAAAGATGGCGCTCGCAGAACCCCGCCTCGCGATTGCCACTCCGCGCCCGCGCGAAGGGCTCAGCGAGGTAATTGCCCGGCAGGGCACGGCGTTCTGGATCGTCGCCGCGCTGCTGCTGGTGATGCCGCTGATCGCGAACCCGTTCTGGCTCGTCCAGATCCTGGCCTACGCGATGATCCTCGGCATGATCGCGCTCAGCCTGATGTTCCTCGCCGGCTATGGCGGCATCGTCAGCCTGATTCAGATGACCGTGGCGGCCTTCGCCGCCTATCTCGTCGCCATCTTCGGCGACAGCGCCATCACCCAGATCAGCCTGAAATGGCCGTGGTGGACGGCGGTCCCGGTCGCGATCCTGCTGGCCACCCTGTTCGGCACGCTGGGCGGCATGCTCTCGGTCCGGACCGAGGGCATCTACACGATCATGATCACGCTCGCGATCGGATCGGCCTTCTATTACCTGACGCTGCAGAATTACACGATCTTCAACGGTTTCAGCGGCTTCAACGGGGTTCTTCCTCCGATCTTCCTCGGGGTCGACTGGGGCAGCACCGTGCCGTTTTACTACCTGACGCTCGGCTGTGCCGCCCTCGCCTATGCGGTGGTCGTCTATGTCTCGCGCGCCCCATTCGGCCTTGCCTTGCAGGGCACGCGCGACAATCCCAGGCGCATGGCGGCGCTCGGCTTCGACGTCGTCGCCCATCGCATCGCCGCCTATGCCTTCGCTTCGGTGATCGCCGCTTTCGCTGGGGTACTGCTGGTCTGGTACCAGCGCCAGGTCTCGCCCGGAACCGGCGGTGTCGGACCGGTGGTCGACATCCTGATCATCGCCGTAGTCGGCGGCCTCAGCCGCCCGATCGGCCCGTTCATCGGTGCGCTGGTCTATGTGCTGCTGCGAACCTTCGCGCTCGACCTGCTCGAAGCGGTCGGGTTCGAGGGCAAGCGCTATCAGCTGCTGATCGGCCTCGGCTTCCTCGTCATCGTGCTGTTCTCGCCGGACGGGCTGATCGGCATCTGGCAGCGCCTGCGCGACCGCTATCGCAAGAGCCGCGAAACGCAGGCAGCACAGATGCGGGTCGGCGGAGGCGCGCCATGAGCGCCGTGCCGAGCCTGGACCGGCTGAGCACGGCCGGCTCGGCCAATGCGCTCGAACTGCGCGGTGTCTCGCGCCTGTTCGGGGCGCTCGCGGCCTTGTCCGACGTCACGCTGTCGGTCCGGCCCGGCGAGCGGCGGGCGGTGCTCGGCTCGAACGGCGCCGGCAAGACCACGCTGTTCAACTGCGTCACCGGCGATTTCACGCCGAGCTCCGGCGTCATCCGCTTCTTCGGCGAGGATGTGACGACTTTCCCGCCGCATGAGCGTATCCGCCGCGGCCTCAGGCGCACCTATCAGATCTCCTCGCTCTTCGCCGGGCTGACGGTGGTCGACAATGTCTACCTCGCCTGCCGCGGGGTCTCGCGGAACCGCTTCTCGCTGCGGCGGCCGCGCCGTGACGATACGCTCCAGCATGCGGCCGAGAGTCTGGTCGATGCCGTTCACCTGACGGCCGTCAAGGACCGGCTGGTCGGGGAGCTCGCCTATGGCCAGCAGCGCCAGCTCGAGATCGCGCTCGCCCTCTCGGGCGCGCCGCGCTTCATCCTGTTCGACGAGCCGGCGGCTGGACTGTCGCCGACCGAGCGTCAGGATCTCGTCCGGATCCTGACCTCGCTCCCGGCCCATATCGGCTACATCATCATCGAGCACGACATGGACGTGGCGCTGCGCGTCGTCGAGAGCGTGACGATGATGCACAACGGCCGCATCTTCAAGGAAGGCCGGCCGGACGAGATCGAGTCCGATCCCGAGGTGCAGGAACTCTATCTGGGGGGCGGTCATGGCTGAGCGCCTGAAAGCCCCGCCCGCCGCCGGCGTTCCGATCCTGCAGATCGCGGGCCTCAACGTCTTCTATGGCCGCTCGCACGCCGTCCAGGGCGTCGACCTCACGCTGCAGCACGGCGTCCTCTCCGTCGTCGGTCGCAACGGCATGGGCAAGACGACCATGTGCAAGGCGATCATGGGACTGGTGCCGATCAGCTCCGGCTCGATCCGCTTCTTCGGCGAGGAGATCGCCGGCCGTTCCCCCGCGGAGGTGGCGCGGCTCGGCATCGGCTACGTGCCGCAGGGCCGCCGGCTCTGGCGCTCGCTGACGGTCGACGAGCATTTGCGGCTGATGCAGCGCGGCAAGCGCGGGCCCTGGACACCCGAGCGCATCTACGAAGCCTTTCCGCGCCTGGCCGAGCGCCGCAACAATGGCGGCGGCCAGCTCTCCGGCGGCGAGCAGCAGATGCTGGCGATCAGCCGGGCGCTGCTGCTCAATCCGCGCCTCCTCGTCATGGATGAGCCGACCGAAGGGCTCGCCCCGGTCATCGTCGCCCATGTCGAGGAGATGCTGGTCCGGCTCGCGGAGCAGGGTGAGGTCGCGATCCTGGTGATCGAGCAGAACATCGGCGTCGCCACGCAGATGTCCGACCCCGTCGCGATCATGGTCAACGGCCGGATCAACCGCATCATCGCCTCCGCGACGCTCGCCGGCGATCGCGAATTGCAGCAGCGCCTGCTCGGCGTCGGCCGCCATGGCCATGACGAGACCGATGCGGTGTCGGACGCGGCGCGTCCCGGCGCGGCCGCGGAGGCCGCCTCCCCCGCTCCGACCGGGCCGATCCGCGTCTATGTCTCGAACCCGGTCATCCCGAACCGCTGGTCGCAAGCCGTGCCGGCCGCACGGATCGAGGCTCAGGCCCGCACCATCTCGCGCCCGACGCTGGCGACCCGCGATGGCCAACCGATCGGCGGGATCCGGCCGCTCGCGGCCGCGGCGAGCAGCGAACCTTACGTCGTCATCGCCGGTACGCTCGACACCAAGGGCGAGGAGCTGCGCTTCATCCGCGACCTGATCCGGGCCGAGGGCCTGCGCACCCGCCTCGTCGACCTGTCGACATCCGGCCGCAGCGCCGGCGGCGATGTCACGCCGCAGGAGGTCGCCCTCGCCCATCCGAAAGGCTCGGCCGGCATCGCCTCTGGCGATCGCGGCACCGCGGTCGCGGCGATGACGGAGGCGTTCAAGGCCTGGCTGCCGCGCCAGCAGGGCTTGCTCGGGATCATCTCGGCCGGAGGCTCGGGCGCGACCGCGATGGTGACGCCGGCGATGCAGGCGCTGCCGGTCGGCCTGCCCAAGCTGATGATCTCGACCATGGCCTCGGGCGATGTCCGCGCCTATGTCGGCGCCACCGACATCGCGATGCTGCACGCCGTCACCGATGTGCAGGGCATCAACCGCGTCTCCCGCCTCGTGCTCGGCAATGGCGCGCACGCCATCGCCGCCATGGCCAAGGCCCGCCTCGCCGAGCTCAAGCCCGAAGGGCCGCGCCGCCGGGATCCCGAGAAGCCCCTGGTCGGGCTCACCATGTTCGGCGTGACCACGCCTTGCGTGCAGCAGGTCGCCAAACTCCTCGCCGGGGAATGGGAGCCGCTCGTCTTCCACGCCACCGGCACCGGCGGCCGCTCGCTGGAGAAGCTGGTCGATTCCGAGCTCGTCGGCGCGGTGATCGACGTCTCGACCACCGAGATCTGCGACATGCTGATGGGCGGCATCCTGCCGGCGACTGAAGATCGCTTCGGCGCGATCATTCGCACCCGCATCCCCTATGTCGGCTCGGTCGGCGCGCTCGACATGGTGAACTTCGCCGCGCCTGACAGCGTGCCCGAGCGCTATCGCGGCCGCCTGCTCTACCCGCACAACCCGCAGATCACCCTGATGCGGACGACGGCGGAGGAGAACACGCGCATGGGCCGCTGGATCGGCGAGCGGCTGAACCAGATGGAAGGGCCGGTCCGCTTCCTGATCCCCGAGCTCGGCGTCTCGGCGCTGGATGCGCCCGGCCAAGCATTTCACGACCCGGCCGCCGACGCGGCCTTGTTCCAGGCGCTGGAGCAGACGGTGCGCACCGGCCCGAACCGGCAGCTCATCCGCCTGCCGCTCCACATCAACGACCCCGCCTTCGCCGCCGCATTGGTGCAACAGTTCCGCGCGCTGCACGCCGGCCGGCGGCGCGAGCGGGCCGGAGGCAGGTCATGACGCGCTTCGACAAGAAGGCCCTGCTGAAGCACTTTCGGGCGATGATCGCCAGGGGCGAGCCAATCGTCGGCGGCGGCGCCGGCACGGGTCTGTCCGCCAAATGCGAGGAGCTGGGCGGCATCGACCTGATCGTGATCTATAATTCCGGCCGCTACCGCATGGCCGGCCGCGGCTCGCTCTCCGGCTTGATGCCCTATGGCGACGCCAACGCCATCGTCATGGAGATGGCGGCCGAGGTGCTGCCGGTCGTGAAGGCGACGCCGGTGATCGCCGGCGTCTGCGGTACCGATCCGTTCCGGCGGATGGACACCTTCCTCGACGAGGTCCAGCGCATCGGCTTCTCCGGCGTGCAGAATTTCCCGACCGTCGGGCTGATCGACGGCACCTTCCGCGCCAATCTCGAAGAGACCGGCATGGGCTTTGGCCTCGAGGTCGAGATGATCGCCCTCGCCAGTGCCAAGGGCCTGCTGACGACGCCTTACGTCTTTTGCGAGGACGACGCCCGGGCGATGGCGAAGGCCGGCGCCGACATCATCGTCTGCCATCTTGGCCTCACCACCGGCGGCTCGATCGGCGCCGGGACGGCGTTGAAGCTCGAGGATAGCCCGGCGCTGGTCGAGCGCTGGGCCAAGGCTGCGCTCGCCGTGAAGAAGGATGCGATCATCCTCGTCCATGGCGGGCCGGTCGCCGAGCCGGCCGATGCCGACTTCATCATGAAGAACACGGTCAACTGCCACGGCTTCTACGGCGCGTCCTCGATGGAGCGCCTGCCGGTCGAGGTCGCGATCCGCGATCAGACCCGCGCCTTCAAGCAGATCGGCCGCGACCTCAAAGCCAGCAAGCCGGCGCGCAAGCCCGGCAAGACGAAATGACCCGGGCACGGGCGGGAGGATGATGACATGACGGGGCAGCTGATCGGATCGCTGATCCTCTGGCTGATCGTGGCGGTGATCATCATCGCCATCGTCGTCTATCTGGTGAACTGGCTCTATCGCCGGTCCTCGAAGGAGGTCTCCTTCGTCCGCACCGGCCTGTTCGGCGAAAAGGTCGTGATCAATGGCGGCGCCTTCGTGCTGCCGATCATCCACGACGTCACGCCGGTCAACATGAACGTGCTGCAGCTCGCGGTGACGCGGGCGAGCAACGACGCGCTCATCACTCGCGACCGGATGCGCGTCGACATCGACGCCGAGTTCTATGTCCGGGTGAAACCGGAGCGGCAGTCGGTCTCGATCGCCGCGGCCACGCTCGGCCGGCGCACCCTGCAGCCGGACCAGCTTCATGCCCTCCTGTCCGGCAAGTTCATCTCCGCTCTCAGGACGGTCGCCTCCGAGATGACGATGGAGGAGATGCACGAGCAGCGCGGCGCCTATGTCCAGCGCGTCAAGGATGCCGCCGCCGAGGCGCTCGACCAGAATGGCCTCCTGCTGGAATCGGTCGCGCTCACCGACCTCGACCAGACCGACCTGCAATATTTCAACCCGTCCAACCGCTTCGACGCCGCCGGTCTGACGCGGATCATCGAAGAGATCGAGGACAAGCGGAAGCTGCGCAACGACATCGAGCAGGACTCGATGATCCGCATCCGCACCCGCAATCTCGAAGCCGAGCGCCAGGCGCTCGACATCGAGCGCGAGAGCGAGACGGCGCGTCTCGACCAGCAGCGCGAGATCGAGATCAAGCGCGCCATGCAGCGCGCCGAGGTCGCCCGCGAGCGCGCCATCCGCGATACCGAGGCCGAGCAGGCGCAGATTTCCTCGCGCGAAGAGATCGAGAAATCGCGCATCGCCAATGAGCGCGGGATCAGCGAAGCGCGCATCGCTTCGGAAAGGGATATCCGCCAGCAGGAGATCGCCCGGACACAGGCGGTCGAGGAGGCCGAAATCGTCGCTCGCGAGCATGTCGAGAAGGCGCGCATCGCCAACGAGCAGACGATCAACGCCGCCCGCATCACCTCCGAGCGCGAGATCAGGCAGCAGGAGATCGAGCGCACCAAGGTGCTGGAAGCCGCGGAGATCGACGCGCGCGAGTCCACCGAGAAGGCCCGCATCCTGCAGGAGGCTTCGGTGAATGGCGAGCGCATCACCCGCGAGCAGGAGGTCCGCAACCGCGAGATCGAGCGCACCCGCACGCTCGACCAGGAAGATATCGCGGCGCGTGAGGCGGTCGAAACCGCCCGCATCGGCCAGGAGGAGCGCGTGCGCGCCCTCCAGATCGCCCGCAACAGAGCACTGGACGAGGCTGAGATCAGCGCGCGTGAAGCGGTCGAGAGGGCAAGGATTGCCCAGGAAGACGCGATCATGGCCGACCGGATCGCACTCGACCAGCGCAAGAGCCTCCTCGAGATCGGGCGCACCGAAGCGATCGACACGGCCGAAATCTCGGCCCGCGAAGCGACTGAAGCCGCCCGCATCGGCCAGGAGAAGGTCGTTGCGGCCGGGCGCATCGCCGCCGAGCTCGCGACCAAGGGGCTCGAGATCAAGCGCAATGCCGAGCTCGACACCGCTGAGCTGAAGCGCCGCGACGCGGTCGAGCGCCAGCGGATTGCGACCGAGCTCGGTCTCGACGAAGAGCGGATCAATTCGAGCAAGACCCGCGAGATGCTGCAGATCGCCCAGAAGGAGGCGATCGAGGTCGCCGAAGAAGAGCGCGCGATCGTGCTCGCCGCCAAGAAGGTCGAGCGCACCGACGCCGACAAGTCGCTGCGCCAGGCCGAGATCACCGCGCGCCAGCAGGTCGAGACCGTCGACATCGCCCGCGAGCAGGCGTTGGAAGCGGTGCGGATCGAGCGTCGCCGTGCGCTGGAGCAACTGGAAATCGCGCGCAATCAGGCGCTGCAGGAAGCGCAGATCGTCTCGAACGAGGAGGTCGAGCGGGCCCGCATCTCCTCCGATCGCGGCCTCGACGAGGCCCGCGTCGGCCGCCAGCGCGAACTGCGCAAGCTCGAGATCGGGCGCGAACGCGAGGTCGAGACGGCCGCCATGGACAAGGCCATCGCCATCTACGCCAAGTCGCTGGAGGAATCGGCGGCGCAGGCCAGTGCGGAGATCGCCCGCGCCAAGGCGGTCGAGGCCGAGGAAAAGGTCAAGACCGTCCGCGAGAGCGAGAGCGCGCAGCGGCGCAAGACCGTGGAGATCCTGCTCGCCGAGAAGGCCGCCGAAGAGTCCCGTATCGCGTCCGAGGCCGAGAAGGTGCGCCGCGCCGTCGATGCCGAGGCGCAGAAGCTGCTCTACGAGGCCGAGAACGTGCTCAGCGATGGCGCCCGCTACGGGCTGTTCCGCCGCCGCCTGCTCGACAAGATCGAGGGCATCGTGCGCGAGAGCGTCAAGCCGTTGGAGAAGATCGAGGGCATCCGCATCCTGCATGTCGACGGGCTCGCCGGAGCGGCCAGCGGCAGCGGTGGCGCGGCACGCTCGCCCACCGACGAGGTCATCGAGTCGGCGCTGCGCTACCGGGTCCAGGCGCCGATGATCGACCAGGTGCTGAAGGAGATCGGCATCGAGGGCGGCAATCTCGCCAAGATGGGCGGGCTGATGCGCGAGGCCTCCGACTTGCAGCGCGTCGCCAAGGAAGCGCAACCGGCCAAGCCGAAGGACGGTGGTGGCGAACCTGCCCCCGAAGGCGGCGGCCGCTCCGGCTCCGGCAAGAAATCGTGAGGCGCTGACCGATGGCCCGCGTCTACGTTTCCAGCGTCATCGCCGCCCCCGCCGCCAAGGTCTGGGCCCGGCTGCGCGATTTCAACGGCCTGCCGAACTGGCACCCCCGCATCGCCGAGAGCCGGATCGAGAACGGCGAGCCCGCCGACAAGGTCGGCTGCATCCGCGCCTTCTCGCTGCGCAGCGGCGACCGGTTGCGCGAGCAGCTCCTCGGTCTCTCCGACTACGACATGTTCTGCACCTATGCGATCCTCGACTCGCCGATGCCGCTGACGAACTACGTCGCGACGCTGCGGCTGACGCCGATTACCGACCAGGAGCGGACCTTCATCGAGTGGTCTGCCGATTTCGACTGCGCGCCGGAGAAGGAGGCCGAGCTGGTCGCAGGCATCGGCACCAATGTCTTCCAGGGCGGCTTCGACGCCCTCAAGCGCGCCTTTGGGGGATAGCCATGCCCCATGTCGTCCGCAGCACGATCATCGATACGCCGGCGGACCGGCTCTGGTCGGTCCTGCGCGACTTCAACGGGCACGACAAGTGGCACCCGATCGTGGCGCGGAGCGAGATCGAACGCGCCTACCCGGCCGACCGCGTCGGTTGCATCAGGCGCTTCGTCCTGCGCGACGGCAGCGAACTGCGCGAGCAGCTGCTGACGCTCTCCGACCTCGAAATGACCTTCAGCTACTGCCTGCTCGATACGCCGATCCCGCTGTTCAACTACGTCGCCCATGTCCGCCTGTTGCCGGTGACCGACGGCAATCGCAGCTTCTGGCATTGGGAAAGCCGCTTCACCACGCCGCCCGGGCGGGAGGCGGAGCTCGCCAGGCTCGTCGGCGACGAGGTCTACACCAACGGCATCGAGGCGGTCCGCCGCCTGCCGCAGATCGTCGGCGAGGA
This sequence comes from Allobosea sp. LjRoot90, assembly GCF_964254315.1. Taxonomy (NCBI): domain Bacteria; kingdom Pseudomonadati; phylum Pseudomonadota; class Alphaproteobacteria; order Hyphomicrobiales; family Alloboseaceae; genus Allobosea; species Allobosea sp. LjRoot90. Next base: position 623,626 of record NZ_CAXUTF020000001.1, on the reverse strand, counting down.
GGTCTGACATGCTCGATCTGAGAACCTGCGCGAGCCTGTCGGAGGCCGCCGGCATCCTCTCCGGCGACCGTCAGGCGCTTCTCATCGGCGGCGGCACATTGGTGATGCGCGAGGTCAATGAGGGCCGGCTGACCGAGGGCACGCTCGTGCGCGTCACCGATCCGGCCTTCCGCCAGATCAGCGCCGGCGGCGCCCGCGTCGAGCTCGGCGCCGGCGTGACCATGGCGATGGTGCTGGCAAGCCGCGACCTTGCTTATCTGCACGCTCCGGCGCGCGGCATCGGCGGGCCGGCGGTGCGGACGATGGCGACGATCGGCGGCAACCTCTTCGCCGCTACGCCCTATGGCGATTTCACCGTGGCGCTGCTGGCGCTCGATGCGCAAATCGTGCTGCAATCCGGCTATGGCTCGGGCCGCGCGGTATCGCTGGAGGATTTCCTGAGCGCACGCGAGCGCGGCGGCCAGGGCCTGGTCACCGCGGTTCAGTTCGCCAGGCCGAAGAACCCGGCCGAGCTCCATTTCCGCAAGATCAGCCGGGTCAAGCCGAAGGGCATCTCGGTGCTCTCGATCGCGGCCTATCTGCCGCTCTCGGGCGGCCGCGTCGCGCAGGCGCGGGTGGCTTATGGCGCGATGGCGCCGACCCCGATCCGCGCTCGCGGCGTCGAGCGCGCGCTCGACGGCAAGCCGCTCGACCAGGCGGCGATCCAGGCCGCAAAGCAGGCGGCGCTCGAAGGCTGCCGGCCGGCGACAGATGCGATCGCGAGCGAGTGGTACCGGCGCGAGATCCTCCCCGTCCATCTCGGCCGGCTGCTCGCCGGCGAGCCGCGCTGAGGAGGCGCGCCATGGCCAAGCTCCCGGTCCAGTTCCGCCTCAATGGCAGCGATCGCGCCACCTTCGTCGATCCGGCGAGCAATCTGCTCGATACGCTTCGGCGTGGGCTCGGCGACTTCGGTCCCAAATATGGCTGCGGCCAGGGCACCTGCGGCGTCTGCACCGTGCTGGTCGACGGCGAACCGCAGCTCGCCTGCCTGACGCTCGCGGTCTCCTGCGAGGGCCGCCAGATCGAGACCACCTCGGGGATGGCTGATGGCCCGGAGCTGCATCCGCTGCAGGCCGCCTTCATGGACCATTTCGCCGCCCAATGCGGCTTCTGCACGCCCGGCATGCTGACCGCCGCGCGGGCGCTGCTGGCGAAGAACCCGCAGCCGAGCCGCGACGAGGTCGTCGAGGCGATCAGCGGCAATATCTGCCGCTGCACCGGTTACGAGCCGATCATCGCCGCCATTCTCGCCGCAGCGGGCGCGCCCGGCGCGCGCCGGGCCTGAAGAAGGAACCCGCCATGCTCGAGATGCGCAAGGACCTGTTCGCCGACGAGCGCGACGACAATCTCAACGTCGTCGGCAAAGCCTTGCAGCGCCAGGACATGCCCGGCCATGTCACGGCGCGCACCCGCTTCTTCGACGACCACGCCTTCGACGGCATGCTGCATCTCAAGGTGGTACGCAGCCCGCATCATCATGCCCGCATCCGCGCGATCGATACCTCGGCCGCCGAGCGCGCGCCCGGCGTCAAGCGCGTGCTGCGCGGCGCCGACGTCCCCGTGAACAAGAACACGCTGCTCAGCCTGATCAATTTCGGCAAGGACGACGAGCCTTCGCTGGCGGTGAGCAAGGTCGCCTACAAGGGCGAGCCGGTCGTGGCGATCCTCGCCGACAGCGAGGCGCAGGCGCAGGCGGCCTGCAAGCTGGTCCGGATCGACTACGACCCGCTGCCGGCGGTGTTCGACGTTGAGGAAACCCTGAAAACCGGCGCGCCGGTGGTCAACGAGACCTATCCCGGCAACTACTTTGAATATCACGAGCGCTTCGACCATCAGAAGCTGCGCTTCGGCGATGTCGAGCGCGGTTTTTCCGGCGCCGACATCGTGATGGAGCATCGCTACCAGATGTCGCCGATCGAGCACGCGCCGACGGAGACCAACGGCTCGATCGCCGCGCCCGAGCAGAACGGCCGCTTCGTCGTGCACTCCTGCGCCCAGGGCCTGTTCTTCGCGCTGGGCACGACCGCCAAGATCGTCAATGTCGAGTCGAACCAGCTGCATTTCATCGGCGGCACGGTCGGCGGCGGCTTTGGCGGCAAGGTCGACACCCTGACCGAACCGCTGGCCGTGCTCGGCGCGATGCTGACCGGAAGGCCGGTGCGTTTCGTCCTCGATCGCGAGGAGGAGATGCTCTACGGCTCGCCGCGCGGCGCCGAGCGCATCTACATCAAGGATGGGCTGATGCGCGACGGGCGGATCATCGCCCGCCATATCCGCAGCTATTTCGACGCCGGCGCCTATACGCGGCTGTCGAGCTATGCGGCGGTCAAGTGCACGGCGCATCTGCCGGGGCCGTACTGGATCCCCAACGTCGCCTCCGACGTCTATGTCGCCTACACCAATCGCTGCCCGTCCACCGCCATGCGCGGCTTCGGCGTCACCGCGGTCGACTTCGCGCTCGAAGTCCAGATGGACCGCCTCGCCGAAGCCGCGAACATGGACCCGATGGAGCTGCGTATCCTCAACGCCTATCGCGATGGCGATATGAAACCGCATCGGCGCGCCGCCAAGAATACGGCGCTGGTCGAATGCGTGCAGGTTGCGGCCGAGAAGGCGAACTGGCCGCTGTCCGAGCAGGCGAAACGGGCGTCCTCGCTGAGCGGCGGTGGCGTCGGCGAGCGCGCGCAGATCCCGGCGACCCAGCTCGACGCCCGCGGCCAGATCGGCCGGCCCGACACGCGCAGCGGGCCGGTGACGCAGGTGTTGCCGGCCGGCACGACCCGGATCGCGCTGAGCAAGCAGCCGGTGATGGAGGGCGCTCGTGATGGGCGCGCCGCGCCGACGCAGGTTCCGCGCTACGAGCCGCCACGGCCAGGCACCCCACCGGCTCCAGCGCCCTATCAGCCGACACCGTCACCCTATCAGCCGGCCAGTTCGCATCCGGCACCACCCGCCTACCAGCCGCCGCCCGCTCCCCCTGCTCCGCCGCCTGTTGCCCCCGCGCCGACGCAGCACGGCGCGGTGCGGTTCTCGTCGGTCTTCGGCACGAGGAGGCGCTGAGATGGCCCGTCACGAAGGCCGCGGCATGGCCTCGGTCAACTATCCGATCGGCATGAATCTCGGCGGCGATCCAAGCCAGGCGCTGATCCATTCCAACCCCGACGGCAAGTTCACCGTCGCGCTCTCGGCGATCGATCTCGGCCAGGGCATGAAGCAGGTCTCGCGCCAGATCGCGGCAGAGACGCTCGGCGTTCCCGTCGAGGACGTCTATGTCGACACCGCCGACAGCGACACCGGCCCGCACGACATGGGCTCCTTCGCCTCGCGCGGCACGCACCGGATGGGCAACGCCATCATCGTCGCCGCCCGCGAGGCCCGCGGCGTGCTGCTCGAAGCCGCAGCCGAGGAGCTCGAGGTCAACGCCGCCGATCTCGTCACCGACGGGCTCGGCAACATCCATGTCCGCGGCGCGCCCTCGCGCAGCATCACGGTCAAGGCGACGGCGCAGGCGGCGCAGTTCAAGCAGGGCAAGACCATAGCCGGGCGCGGCATCTTCCTGATCCCGCTTTCGGCCGTCGATGCCGAGACCGGCGAGATGAACCCGAACACCGCCTTCGCCCATGCCTGCCTCGTCGCCGACGTCAGCGTCGACGACGAGACCGGCGAGGTCGAGGTGCTCCGGATGACCAGCGCCTATGAGCTCGGCCGCGTCATCAATCCGCGCATGGTCGAGCAGCAACTGGTCGGCGGCGCCTGGATGGGCATCAGCCACGCATTGTATGAAACGCCGGAACCGTATTACCCCAGCCCCGAGCACGGCCCGCGCGACTTCAATGAATACCTGATGCCGGGACCGGGCGACATCGCGCCCTATCACGTCACCGTGCTGGAGCGCCCGGCGCCGGACGGGCCGTTCGGCGGCAAAGGCCCGGGCGAGATGTGCGCCAACCCGGTGCTGCCCGCGGTCGCCAATGCCGTCTACAACGCGATCGGCGTGCGGGTCGATGAACTCCCGATCACGCCGGAGAAGATCCTGCGCGGCATCAAGGCCAATGGCGGCGTCAAACCGGGCCCGCGCCGCGGCGGCCCGGTGAACTGGCGGTGACGGCATGGCGCTGAGGACGACCGTCGCCGGCATCTCCAGCCCCGAGGACCTCGCCGAGGCCCTGCAGGCGGCGATGTATCTCGCCGATGACGGCATCGCGACGGCTGGTTACCTCTCGCTCGCGCTCGGCAAGCCGCTGCTGCTCGAAGGCGCGCCCGGCGTCGGCAAGACGGAAGCCGCCAAGGCGCTCGCTGGCATTCTCGGGCGCCAGCTCATCCGCCTGCAATGCTTCGAAGGCATCGATGCGGCCGCCGCACTCTACGAGTGGAACTATCCGCGCCAGATGCTCGCCATCCGCCAGGCCAAGGAAGGCGAACAGCTCGACATCTATCGCGACGACTTCCTGATCGAACGGCCGATGCTGACGACGTTGCGGCGACCGGAATCGACCGTGCTGCTGATCGACGAGATCGACCGCTCCGACCATGAGTTCGAAGCCTTCCTGCTCGAATTCCTTTCGGATTTCTCGATCTCGATCCCCGAGCGCGGCACGCTGCGCGCGGCCGAGCGACCGGTCGTGATCCTGACCTCGAACCGCACGCGCGAACTGCATGAGGCGCTGCGCCGCCGCTGCGTCTATCACTACATTGCCTATCCCGAACCGGAGCGCGAGGCGCAGATCATCATGCTGCGCTCCTCGGCCGTTGCCGAGAGCACGGCCCGTGCCGTCGTCCAGGCCGTCGGGCTGCTGCGGCAGGAGCCGCTGGCCAAGCCGCCGGGCGTCGCCGAGGCGGTCGACTGGGCCGAGGCCGCGACTGCCCTCGCGCAGACCGGCGCAGCTTGGCCGGAGGCCTTCCGTCGCTCGCTCGGCGCCGCGATCAAGGATGAGGAGGACCTCGCGCACTTACGGCCGCGCCTGCCGCTCTTCATCCCCGGGCTGGCGGCATGATCGCGCCACTCCCCGCAGCCGCCCGGCTCTTCGTCGCCTTCCCGGCGTTGCTGCGCGAGCATGGCATCGCGGCCGCGCCCGAGCAGACGACCAGCTTCCTGATGGCGGTCGAATTGCTCGGCCCGCGCAGCATCGAGCATATCCGCAAGGCCGCCATCGCGACGCTCGCGCCCCATCCGGAACAGCGCGAGCGCTTCGATGCGCTGTTCGACATGCATTTCCTCGGCGGCGCCCTCGCCGAGCCTAGCGACGACGACTTCGCGCCGGACGAGGACATCTCGGTCCAAGAGGATACCGGCTCGCGCGAGGTGCTGATCGGCGAGGAAGCCAACGAGACCGGCCAGGTCGCGACCGGCGCTGAGGCTTTGTCGGTACGCTGGCTGAAGACGCTGGACGAAAGCGAAACCTTGCGCCGCTTCGGCCGGGCGCTGCCGGCCGCCCTGCCCCGCCGCCGCGGCTATCGTCATCGAACCGCACGACGCGGACCCGTCGTCGATCTCGCCCGCAGCCTCAAGGATGCGATCCGCCATGATGGCGAGGTGATGAGCCTGAAGCGGCTCCGGCGCGTGACGCGGCCGCGGCCGATCCTGCTGATGATCGACGTTTCCGGCTCGATGAAGCAGCGCAGCGACGCCAATCTCGCGCTCGCGCATACGATCGTGCAGGCGACCCAGCGGGTTGAGGTCTTCACCTTCGGCACGCGATTGACCCGCGTCACGCGGGCGCTGCGGCGCAAGCGGCGCGAGCAGGCGCTGGCGGAGGCTTCCGGGCTCGTTGCCGACTGGGACGGCGGCACGCGCATCGGCGACGCGCTGCAGGCCTTCCTCGCCGTCCCCCGCTTCGCCTCCTACGCGCGCGGCGCCATCGTCATCGTGCTCTCGGATGGTCTCGAACGCGGCGATCCCTCGGCTTTGGTCGGCGCCGTCACTCGGCTCGCGCAGCGCGCCCACCGCATCGACTGGCTGACGCCGCTGGCGGCCGATCCCGGCTATCGGCCCGAAACCGAGGCGCTCAGGCTGATAGCGCCGCGCCTCGCCAGCCTGTCGGATGGCGGCAGCACGGCGCGGATCTGCCGGCACATCCTTTCGCTCGGAGGCACGCTCGCTGCATGATCGATATCGTCGACTCTCATTTTCACATCTGGCGGCAGGCTGACCTGCCCTGGCTGCTCGGGCCGATGCAGCCGCGCATCTTCGGGCCCTACGAGCCGATCCGGCGCGATTACGCGGTCACGGAATATCTCGGCGATTGCCGCCCGACGGGTGTGACTGAAGCCGTCTATGTCCAGGCCAACTGGGCGACCGACCGCTATCTCGACGAGATCGCCTACGTCTCGCAGGCCTCGGAGGAATCCGGCTTCCCGATCGCCATCGTCGCCTATGCCGACATGCTCGCGGCGGATGTCCGTCCGCAGCTCGACCAACTCGCGCGCAACGCCCGAGTGCGCGGCGTGCGCATGCAACTGCACTGGCACGAGAACACGCTCTACCGCTTCGCCAGCGGCCCCGATCTTGCGCGCGATCCGCGGCTGATCGCCAATGTCGGGCGGCTGGCGGAGTATGGCTTCAGCTTCGACCTCCAGGTCTTCGCCGGCCAGATGGCGGGCGCCGCCGAGCTCGCAGCCGCCTGCCCGGGCGTGACCTTCGTGCTCCAGCATGCCGGCATGCTGGAGGACCTTTTGCCGGCGGGCATCGCCGCCTGGCGCGAGGGCATGACGCTGCTCGCAGCCCAGCCCAACATCGTCAGCAAGCTCTCGGGTCTCGGCACCTTCCTGCGCCGCAACGATCCCGAGACCATCGCCTTCATCATCGGCGAGACGCTCAATCTGTTCGGCGCGGAGCGCTGCCTGTTCGGCTCCAATTTCCCGATCGAGAAGCTCTGGACGACTTACGCCGAGCTGATCGATGCGCATCGCGCTGCCGTGCCCGAAACGGCGCAGGCCGCCGTGTTCAACGAGACTGCAAGGCGGGTCTACCGCCTCGGCCAATAATCAAGGGGAGGACGCTCATGGCCCTCGAAATCAAGATTCTCGATTATGGCGATATCGAGCTGGAATCGAGCTTCCTCGTGCTCGGCCGCGATTGCGGCCGCACAAGGCGGGTGCCGACCTACGGCTTCCTGATCCTCGGCGGACCCTGGCCGGTCGTGGTCGATACCGGCTACCGCCACAACCAGATCATGGAGAGCCTCGGCATGCGCGGCCTCCAGTTCCACGAGAACATGATCGAGAACCAGCTCGCCAGGCACGGCGTGCGGATGGGCGATGTGCGCTATGTCATGCACACCCATCTCCATATCGACCATGCTGGCAAGGACGAGCTCTTTCCGATGAACACCACGGTGCTCGTCAACCGGCGCGAGCTCGAATACTCGGTCTCCGGGCTGATGCACCCGCAATATCCGGCACCCGACATCAAGCACCTGATCGACCGGCTGCACACGCGCGACGCGCTGCGCTTCGAGGATCTCGAACTCTCCGGGATGATCGAGCTCTTTCCCGGCTGCTATCTCGAAGCCGCCGGCGCCCACACCGAGGGCTCGATGAACGTCCATGTCGACACCAACGAGGGCCGCGCCATCATCTGCGGCGACGTGATCTACGACTTCAACGACCAGATCGTCACGCCCTTCCACGAGCTCCACGCCAACGAACCGCGCACCACCGGCAATCACGGGGTCTCCAAGCGCGAGGAGAAGGCGGCGATCAAGAAGTTGCTCTCGGCCGGTGCGTTCCTGCTGCCTGTGCACGACAAGCCGGCCAAGATCGCCCATGGCCAGGTCGTCGGCCGCATGGACATGGCAGTGCCCGGCCCGGTGGTGCAGTCGCTGCCGGCGCGCAACTGGTTCGCGGCCTGACGGGGGCCGGCAGCATGACCACGCATCTGCCCGTCCAGCCCGGCTTCGCCGACCTGATCGACCTCTGGGCGCCGGTGCGCCAGCTCGGCACCGGTTTCGAGTTCAGCGAGGGCCCGATCTGGCATCCGGGCGAGCAGCACCTGCTGTTCTCGGACATGCCGGGCGATGTGCGTCGCCGCTGGGACAAGGACGGCGTGCGTGAGGTCAGGCGGCCGGCGAACAAATGCAACGGCATGACCTATGATGCCACGCTGAACCTGATCGTCTGCGAGCACGCGACCTCGGCGCTGGTGCGCGAGCGGGAGGACGGGCAGCGCGAAGTCATCGCCTCGCATTTCGAAGGCATGGAGCTCAACAGCCCCAACGACGTCGTCGTGAAGTCGGACGGGGCGATCTATTTCTCCGATCCCTGGTATGGCCGCATGCCGGTCTTCGGCGTCGAGCGCCCGCGCCAGCTCGGTTTCCAGGGGGTCTACCGCATTCCGCCCGAAGGCGGAGCGCCGCAGCTCCTGGTCGACCGCTATCTCTTCGACCAGCCGAACGGGCTCTGCTTCTGCCCGAGCGAGGACCGGCTCTTCGTCAACGACACCGTCCAGCACAATATCCGCGTCTTCGACGTCAAACCGGATGGCCAGCTCGGCTCCGGCCGGATCTTCGCCTCGGGCATCGTCGGGACCGAGCCCGGCGTCCCGGACGGGATGAAATGCGATGCGCAGGGCAATATCTGGGTCACGGGCCCAGGTGGCGTCTGGGTCTATTCGATCAAGGGCGAGCTGATTGGCAAGCTGCGTGTGCCGGAGCTCGTAGGCAATCTCACCTGGGGCGGGCCGGACTGGCGCACGCTCTTCCTCACCGCGAGCCATTCGCTTTACGCGGTCGAGACCAAGGTCGGGCCGCGCCGCGAGCCCTACATGAAGGCTGCCGCCCAGCAGCCCGGCCGCAGCGCCGCGGCGGAGCGGCCGCTCGCTGACGCCAGCCCCGCTGCCTCCGTCTCGGCGAACGGCACGAAGAAGGCCGCCGCCGGCTACGGGCTCGATCCGTCGCGCTGCGCCCTGATCATCCAGGACATGCAGAACGACGTCGTCATGGAGGGCGGCGCCTTTGCCAGCTCGGGCTCGCCGGAGCATTGCCGCCAGCAGAACGCGATCGCCAATGGCGCGCGTTTGGCACAGGCGGCGCGAGCGCGCGGCATTCCGGTGATCCATGTCTGGTTCATTGTCGAGGCCGGCACGCCCGGCGTCACCATGAACGCGCCCTTGTTCGAAGGCCTGGCCGATGCCAAGGCGCTGGTACGCGGCACCTGGGGCGCAGCGCCCGTGTCGGGCCTCGAGGCGCAAGGCGGCGACCATGTCGTCGAGAAGCAGCGCATGAGCGCCTGGGAAGGCACGCGGCTGGAGACCGTGCTCAAGGCGCTCGGCCGCGACATCGTCATCGTCACCGGCGCCTGGACCAACATGTCGATCGAGCACACCGCCCGCACCGGCGCCGACAAGGGCTATTTCATGGTGGTGCCGGAGGATGCCTGCTCGACGATGAATGCCGAATGGCACACCGCCTCGGTCAACTACGCGCTGCAGAATGTCGGCGTCGTGACGGATGTCGACGCCGTCATCGCCGCAACCGGTGCGTGAGGGCTCGGCGCTCGCACTACCGACAGTGCGGAACTCGGGCCGCGTGATGGCACGCTTGGCATGGTCTCCGGGCCGATTGGTCAAGACCTGCCCCGCGCCTCAGCCGAGGCACATGGACAATTCGACGTCGTCGGCGAAGGGGACGGACAGGTAACCACTGCCGGGTGCACGCACCTGCTGCAGGTATTCCGGGCAGTCATCGGCGTTGTCCGCGACGACGAACGAACCGGAACGGAGGCTGCCCTTCACCAGGCCGAGGATGTCGGGATAAAGCGACTTGGCGCCATCGAGCAGCAGCAGATCGACCGTTTCAGGAAGATCGGCACCGAGCGTCTTCAGCGCATCGCCCTCCCGGATTTCGACCAGGTCGGCGAGGCCCCCGGCATTCAGATGCTCGCGCGCTCGTGCCACCTTGGCGGGCTCGAACTCGGAGGTGATCAACCGCCCCCCGCCATTGTCGCGCAAGGCAGCAGCAAGATGCAGGGTCGAGATGCCGAAGGAGGTGCCGAACTCGACGATCGTCCGGGCGCGGCTGCTGCGTGCCAGCATGTAGAGCAGCACGCCCGTCTCCCGCGAAACGGGAAGCCAGAGATCCTTCAGGCGACCATAGAGGTCGAGATATTCGGTCTTGCTGCGCATGAGGCGTTCGCGCTCCTCATGCGAGAAGCCCACCAGCGCAGGGCTGGAGGCCGCGTTCGCCTGCTCGAACAGGTGGTCCAGGAGGGGCGCAAGCGGCGCTGCTGTCAGGGTCGTCATGGGGTCTGCTCCGATCGGAAGTTGGCGGGTCTTGTCTCGGCGCAGAAAATACGAATAATTCGTCGCGTTTCCTATTCGCATTGGCGGAGCGCAATATGGCCGATCGGCCAACCTCCCGGATTTCCTCACGAAAAGCGCCGAAGCAGGCCCGCTCGGCGGAGCTGGTGTCGGCCATCCTTGAGGCCGCTGTTCAGGTTCTGGCAAAGGAGGGCGCGCAGCGTTTCACCACGGCGCGAGTGGCCGAAAAGGCCGGCGTCAGCGTCGGCTCGCTGTATCAGTATTTCCCGAACAAGGCGGCCATCCTGTTCCGGCTGCAGAGCGACGAGTGGCGGCAGACCAACGCGATGCTGGCCGGCATCCTCGGCGATGCAACCAAACCACCGCTCGCCCGCCTGCGAACGCTGGTCCACGCCTTCATCCAGTCCGAATGCGACGAGGCCGCGGTGCGTATCGCACTCAACGATGCGGCGCCTCTATACCGCGACACTCCCGAGGCGCGGGAGGCACGCGCGGCCGGCAGCCGGCTTTTCGAGACGTTTATGGTGGCGGCGCTGCCAGCCGCTTCGACCGGTGAACGCGCCCTGGCTAAAAATCTCATCACCATGACGCTGAGCGCCGTCGGCAAGGAGTTCTCGGCAACTGCGCGGACCGATGCCGAAATCCAGGCCTATGCCGACGCCCTCGCCGACATGTTTTGCGCCCATCTGCGCCATTTGGAGCAAGACGGCAGATGACGCCGGCTGGTGCGAGCCAAAACCTCGCAAAGCTGAAGGGTTCTAGAAGGCCCATAAACGGGGGTCACTGCCTAGATGTCTACTAGTTGCTCCACATGCGAGCCGGCACGTCCTGGTTCCCGTTGACGTCGACCCTGAAGCGCTCACGCCAAGAAAAAGCGCCCGGTCTAAGCCGGGCGCCCTCTCGCGATTGCAGAACTTTCAGCTGAAATCCAACCTCACGAACACCCAGTCGTCGAGCCGCAGGTGTTGCACTTCAAGCAGGTGCCGTTCCGCACCAGCGTGAAGTTGCCGCACTCGCCGCACGAGTCGCCGACATAGCCCTTCATGATCGCCTCGGCCCGGCGCTCGGAGGCGCTTGGCTGGGCGGCGGGGGCGGCAAAGCCGAGCTTGCTCATCTCAGCCTCGCCATAGGCCTCCGGCTCCTCCTTCAGCGCGGTCGCGCCGAGGGTCGAGATACCGGTCAGGCTGGCGCCGCCGCGGGCGACCGCGTCGTTGGCCGCAGCGCCGCCCTGGATGGCGAGCAGGTTGATCGGCTTGCCGCGGCGGAAGCCCGAGGAGGCCAGCGGGGTCGAGGTGATCGGCCCGGCCGCATCCGGCGCCCTGCCCTGCTCGACGCCGCCGCCCATCACGTCATGGCCGATCTCAGAGGGATCGACATGGGCGAGGTCGTGCCGGCCGAGATAGGAGATCGCGAGCTCGCGGAAAACGTAGTCGAGGATCGAGGTCGCGTTCTTGATCGACTGGTTGCCCTGCACGAAGCCCGAGGGCTCGAAGCGGGTGAAGGTGAAGGCCTCGACATACTCCTCCAGCGGCACGCCGTATTGCAGGCCGAGCGAGACCGCGATGGCGAAGTTGTTCATCATCGCCCGGAAGGCCGCGCCCTCCTTGTGCATGTCGATGAAGATCTCGCCGAGGCGCCCGTCGGAATACTCGCCGGTGTGGACATAGACCTTGTGGCCGCCGACCACCGCTTTCTGGATGTAGCCGGTGCGGCGCGAGGGCATCTTCTCGCGGTCGCGCACCCGCTCGACCCGCTCGACGATGCGCTCGACGATCTTCTCGGCGATCTGCGTGGCGCGCGCCGCCAGCGGCTGCTGGTAGAGCGCCTCGGTCGCGTCGTCGGCGTCGTCGTCCTCGTCGGCGATCAGGGCCGAGTTCAGCGGCTGCGACAGCTTCGAGCCGTCGCGGTAGAGCGCGTTCGCCTTCAGCGCCAGCTTCCAGGAGAGCAGATAGGCGCTTTTGCAATCCTCGACGGTGGCGTCGTTCGGCATGTTGATGGTCTTGGAGATCGCGCCCGAGATGAAGGGCTGCGCCGCCGCCATCATGCGGATATGGCTCTCGACCGAGAGATAGCGCTTGCCGATGCGACCGCAGGGATTGGCGCAATCGAAGACGTTGTAGTGCTCCTTCTTCAGGTGCGGCGCGCCTTCCAGCGTCATCGCCCCGCAGACATGGACGTTGGCGGCCTCGATCTCGGCTTTGCTGAAGCCGAGGAAGGGCAGGAGCTCGAAGGTCACGTCGGCGAGCTTCTCGGCCGGTACGTTCAGCGTACCGGTGAGGAAGTCCTCGCCCAGCGTCCACTTGTTGAAGACGAACTTGATGTCGAAGGCGCTCTTCAGCCCCTTCTCGATCGCCTCGATCTTCTCGTCGCTGAAGCCCTTGGCCCGGAGCGAGCCCGGGTTGACGGCGGGCGCCTGCTTCATCGAGCCATGGCCGACGGCATAGGCCTCGATCTCGGCGATGTCCGCCTCGCGATAGCCGAGCGCACGCAGCGCGTCCGGAACCGCACCATTGATGATCTTGAAATAGCCGCCGCCGGCGAGCTTCTTGAACTTCACCAGCGCGAAATCGGGCTCGATGCCGGTGGTGTCGCAGTCCATGACCAGGCCGATCGTGCCGGTCGGCGCGATCACGGTCGACTGGGCGTTGCGGTAGCCGTGCTTCTCGCCCAGCGCCAGCGCCTCGTCCCAGCTCGCCTTCGCCCGCTCCGACAGTGTCGCCGAGGAACCGCCGAGGCGCTCCAGCGTGGCATGGTCGAGCGGCACCGGCGTGACCTGCAGGTCCTCATAGCCGGCAGCCTGGCCATGGGCCGCGACGCGGTGGTTGCGGATGACGCGCAGCATGTGCCGGGCGTTCTTCTTGTAGCCGGGGAACGGTCCGAGCTCGCCCGCCATCTCGGCCGAGGTCGCATAGGCGACGCCGGTCATGATCGCGGTCAGGCCACCGGCGAGCGCCCTGCCCTCGTCGGAGTCGTAGCCGAGGCCCATGGTCATCAGCAGGCCGCCGATATTGGCGTAGCCGAGGCCGAGCGTGCGGTACTCATAGGAGAGCTCGGCGATTTCCTTCGAGGGGAACTGCGCCATCGTCACCGAGATCTCGAGCACGATGGTCCAGAGCCGGCAGAGATGCTCGTAACCGGCGACGTCGAAGGCCTTCGCCTCGCGGTCGTAGAACTGCAGCAGGTTGGCCGAGGCCAGGTTGCAGGCGGTGTCGTCGAGGAACATGTACTCCGAGCACGGATTCGAGGCGCGGATGCGTCCAGAGGCCGGGCTGGTGTGCCAGTCGTTCATCGTGGTGTTGAAATGCAGGCCGGGATCGGCCGAGGCCCAGGCGGCGTAGCCGATCTTCTCCCAGAGGTCGCGCGCCTTCAGGGTCTTGGTGACCTTGCCGGTGGTGCGGCCGATGAGGTTCCAGTCGCCATCGTTCTCGACAGCGCGCAGGAAGTCGTCGGTCAGCGAGACCGAGTTGTTCGAGTTCTGGCCAGAGACGGTGAGGTAGGCTTCTGAATCCCAGTCGGTGTCGTAGGTGTCGAACTGGATATCGGTGTAGCCCTGCTTGGCGAACTGGATGACGCGCTTGATGTAGTTGTCAGGCACCATCGCCTTGCGGGCGAGCTTGATCTCGCGCTTCAGCGCCGGGTTCTTCTCGGGATCGAAACAGGCGTCGTCGGCAGCCTCGCAGTTCACGCAGGCCTTCATCACCGCCTTCATCGCCTTCTGGACGATCTTGGAGCCGGCGACGAGGGCCGCGACCTTCTGCTCCTCCTTCACCTTCCAGTCGATATAGGTCTCGATGTCCGGGTGATCGACGTCGACCACGACCATCTTGGCGGCGCGGCGGGTGGTGCCGCCCGACTTGATCGCGCCGGCGGCGCGGTCGCCGATCTTGAGAAACGACATCAGGCCGGAGGAGCGACCGCCGCCGGCGAGCTTCTCGCCCTCGCCGCGCAGCATCGAGAAGTTCGAGCCGGTGCCGGAGCCATACTTAAAGAGGCGCGCCTCACGGACCCACAGATCCATGATGCCGCCCTCGTTGACGAGGTCGTCCTGCACGCCCTGGATGAAGCATGCATGCGGCTGCGGGTGCTCGTAGCTCGACTTCGACTTGACGAGCTTGCCGGTCTTGAAGTCGACGTAGAAATGGCCCTGGCTCGGCCCGTCGATGCCATAGGCCCAATGCAGGCCGGTGTTGAACCATTGCGGCGAGTTCGGCGCGACCATCTGGCGGGCCAGCATGAAGCGCAATTCGTCATGGAAGGCGTGCGCATCCTCTTCCGAGGAGAAATAGCCGCCCTTCCAGCCCCAATAGGTCCAGCAGCCGGCGAGCCGGTCGAAGACCTGCTTGGACGAGATCTCGGAGCCGTAGCGCTCAGCCTCAGGCAGCTTCGCCAGCGCGGCCTCGTCGGGAACCGAACGCCAGAGGAAGGAGGGAACGTCGTTCTCCTCGACGCGTCTCATGGCGGCGGGAACGCCGGCCTTGCGGAAGTACTTCTGCGCGAGCACGTCGCTGGCGACCTGCGACCAGGCTTCTGGCACCTCGATGCCCTCGAGCCGGAAGACGATCGAACCATCCGGGTTACGGATCTCGCTCACCGTCGAGCGGAAGGGGATCGCCGCATAGGGCGACTGGCCGGCGGTGGTATGGCGGCGCTCGATGCGCATAAGCTTCGTCCCCAATGCTTGCCGCGGACGCACCCTGGCGCCCCGCGCGGCCGGTTGCTCACCGGCTCCTGATGTCAATCCAACTCGGTTTGATGCCCCTGGATCCCGCGGCGGTGTCACCCCGCCGTCGAGCGTCCGGTTGCGACCAGGCGAAGCACGCACGTCGCCGTTCGTCGTCGCCATAGCTGGCGCGCCGCGGTGATCGCCCTGACCCGTCTGGGAACTCGTTTCGCGGGCCGAAAAAGGCGTCTCCGCCAGCCGTCACGCGACTGTCAAAATTTAGTCCCGAATGGGCTGCGACGTCAAGGACTAGTGCACGGTGACAGGTGTGGATACGACATCTTGTAGGAAGATGTGGATCATGGGGATAAGTTTCAAGGCACTGGCTAAGCCCAAGGAATCGCATGCGGAATCGCCGCGCCGTTGCCAGCTTGCAACGATCCTTGTCGCTGTGAAATCCCTAAAATCCACCGGACCATGGTTAACCGAGCCCTAATCGGGCTAGCGCGACCTACCAGCGAAAGCGCTCTCTGCAGCAGCGACCACAAGTGCTTGAATCCGCGCGATGCTTGGCTGGCTGACGCGATTTCGGAACCGGCCACGGCGCGTCTCGAATCATGACCGAATCGTGGCGAGGCTCCACATGACGCTGCTGACGGAATTGGTCCGCCCCGCGGCCTACCTGCAAGGACCACGGGAGAGCCACCATGACCGACACCGTCTTCGAACTGCGCCGCTACACCTTGAAGCCTGGCGCGCGCGAGGCCCTGATCGACGTCTTCGACACTCATCTCGTCGAGACGCAGGAGGCGGTTGGGATGAATGTCGTCTGCCAGTTCCGCGATCCCGCTGCGCCCGACCAGTTCGTCTGGTTCCGCGGCTTTGCCGATCAGGAGGCGCGGACCCGCTCCCTCCCCGCCTTCTATGACGGCTCGGTCTGGGCCGAGCATGGCCCCGCCGCAAACGAGACCATGCTGGAATGGCACGACGTGCTGATGCTGAAGCCGGCAACGCCTGGCTCCGGCTTGGATACATCCAGCCTCGAACGGCTGCCGCCGGGCACGGCCGACCTCGATGACGGGCGCAATTACATCGTCGCCATCCATCATCTCGCGCCGGAGGCAGCCGACGTTGAGGCCACGGTTGCGGCGAAGGCGATCGCCGATGCGGTAGGCTCAACTGGCGGCGCAGTGATCGCCAGCCTGATCAGTGATCGCAGCGAGAACGACTTCAAGCAGCTACCCGTGCGCGAGGGCGAATGCGTCGCCGTCACGCTCGCCCGGCCTGCGGTAGCGCAGGCAATACCGGCGCTCGAGGCCGCCTTGCGCGCGGTTCCAATCGGCAGCAGCCGCGTTCCCGATATCGCCCGCCTCGTCCCGACCGCCCGCTCGCTGCTGCGCTGAGCCGCACTGGACATCGCGCACCCGCATCTTCATAAGTCGCGCGACGGCCCCGACCTGCGCGGACGCGAAGCGATGAACCAGACCCTGCTCCAGATCTTCACCTGGTGGAACGGCCAGACCATGGGCACGCGCTTCCACACCTGGCGCTTCGGCGAGAAGGTCGGCGAGGACGAGTTCGGCAACATCTATTACCGCACCAAGGGCGGCAAGAAGGACAAGGCGCTCGGCATCCAGCGCCGCTGGGTCGTCTATAACGGCCCCGCCGAGGCCTCGATGATCCCGCCCGGCTGGAACGGCTGGCTGCACCACACCGTCGACGTCGCCCCGTCCGAGGAAAAATACGTCGCCCGCGAATGGGAGCAGTCGCACCAGCCGAACCATACTGGCACGGCGCTGGCCTATCGGCCGAAGGGCTCGACGCTCGGCGACAACGAGACCCCGGCGGCGACCGGCGACTACCAGGCCTGGACGCCGGGGCGCTGAACGATTCGCGCCTGTCACGAACGGGCGCGCTTCCCATCATTTGATGAGGCTATGGCATTTCGGGCGGTAGGCCGCACGAGTCGTCGAGGCATGTCGTGACCACACCGGCCTCCCTCGCCGCCGTCTCCCGCGCCATCCCGCGCAGCGTCTGGTTGCTCGGTCTCGTCAGCATGCTGATGGATATCTCCTCCGAGATGATCCAGACGCTGCTGCCGCTCTACCTCGTGACCGGACTTGGCGCCTCTGCCATCACCATCGGCCTGATCGAGGGCTTCGCGGTTGCGACCGCCATGGTCACCCGGCTCTTCGCCGGTGTGTTGTCGGACTGGTCCGGGCGTCGCAAACCGTTGATCCTCGCCGGATACGGGCTTGCGGCCCTGTCGAGGCCGATCGTTCCGCTCGCGGATACGGCAGGCTGGATCGCCAGCGCCCGTTTCCTCGACCGTATCGGCAAAGGCATCAGGAGCGCGCCGCGCGATGCGCTGATCGCGGATGTCACCCCGCCCGAATTGCGCGGTGCCAGCTTCGGCCTGCGCAAGTCGCTCGATACAGTCGGCGGCTTCGTCGGCCCACTGGTCGCGATCGGCCTGATGCTGCTGAGCGGCAACAACTTCGTCACCGTCTTCTGGATCGCAGCGGTGCCGGCACTGATCGCCGTCGCGGTCATCGCGATCGGCATCGAGGAGCCTGAGACCCCGGCCACCGGGAAACGCGGTGAGCGCCCCCGCCTCGCCACACTGGCGCAGCTCGACCCGGCGGTCTGGGTGGTGATCGGGCTCTGCGCCGTCCTCACCTTCGCTCGGTTCAGCGAAGCCTTCCTGTTGCTCAAGGCGCAGCAGGCTGGCTTCGCCCTCGCCTGGGTCCCGCTGATCATGGTGCTGATGCATCTGGTCTACGGCCTCACGGCCTATCCCGTCGGCATCCTGTCCGACCGCATGGGCCGTCATGGCATGTTGGCTGCGAGCCTCGTCTTCCTGATCGCCGCCGATCTCGTACTCGCCTTCGCGCAGACGCCGGGGCCGCTGATCGCGGGCATCGCGCTTTGGGGCCTGCATATGGGCTTTTCGCAGGGCATCCTCGCAACGCTGATTGCCGACAGGGCCCCGGCCGCAGCGCGCGGCACCGCCTTCGGCGCGCTCAACCTCGCGACCGGTCTTTCGGTTCTCATCGGCAATGTCGTCGCCGGAGTGCTCTGGGAACACTATGGCGCCGCCGCGACCTTCCTCAACGGAGCTGCCTTCGCCGCGCTCGCTCTGGTT
The DNA here is from genome assembly GCF_964254315.1 of Allobosea sp. LjRoot90. NCBI lineage: Bacteria > Pseudomonadati > Pseudomonadota > Alphaproteobacteria > Hyphomicrobiales > Alloboseaceae > Allobosea > Allobosea sp. LjRoot90. The sequence continues at coordinate 605,527 of NZ_CAXUTF020000001.1, read as the reverse complement.
GGCTTCCTGATCGCGGCCAAGCGTGGGCGCTGATCGCCCGCCTCACCCAGCCCCGCCGGCGAAATCGACCAGCAGCTTGACGTTCAGCGCCGCGATCACCACCGCGATCAGCACGGCGAAGGCGACGAGCCAGCGCGGCGCGACGAGCTCGCCCATCTTGGCCCTGTCGGCGGTGAACATCACCAGCGGGAAGACGGCGAAGGAGAGCTGCAGCGAGAGCACGACCTGGGTCAGGATCAGGAGCTTCGCCGTCCCGGCATCGCCATACCAGATCGTCACCGCCGCCGCCGGCACGATCGCGATCGCCCGCGTGATCAGCCGGCGCAGCCAGGGCGGCAGCCTGATCTTCAGGAAGCCCTCCATGACGATCTGGCCGGCGAGCGTCGCCGTCACCGTCGAATTGATGCCGCAGCAGAGCAGCGCGATGCCGAACAAGGTCGGCGCGATGGCCAGGCCGAGTAGCGGGCCGAGCAGCTTGTGAGCCTCGCCGAGTTCGGCGATCTCGGTCTGCCCGGTCTTGTGGAAGGTCGCCGCCGCCAGGATCAGGATCGAGGCATTGACCAGCAGCGCGAACATCAGCGCCACCGTCGAATCGATCGTGGCATATCTCAGTGCCTGGCGCTTTTCGGGCAGGCTCTCACCATAGGCCCGCGTCTGCACGATGCCGGAGTGCAGATAGAGGTTATGCGGCATCACCGTCGCGCCGAGGATGCCGAGCGCGAGATAGAGCATCTCGGGATTGGTGATGATCTGCGTCGTCGGCGCGAAGCCGCGGATGACCTGCCCCCAATCCGGATCGGCGAGCGCGATCTGGATGGCAAAGCAGATCGCGATCACGCCGAGCAAGGTGATGATCAGCGCCTCGACCCAGCGGAAGCCGAGCCGTTGCAGGTAAAGGATCAGGAAGACGTCGAGGGCGGTGATAATGACGCCGAGTTCGAGCGGGATGCCGAAGATCAGGTTGAGGCCGATCGCGGTGCCGATCACCTCGGCGATGTCGGTGGCGATGATCGCGACCTCGGCGAGGAACCAGAGCGTATAGGCGACAGGCTTCGGAAAGGCGTCGCGGCAGGCCTGGGCGAGGTCGCGGCCGGAGGCTATGGCGAGCCGCGCGCAGAGCGACTGCAGCACGATCGCCATGATGTTGGAGACCAGCGCGACGACGAGCAACGTGTAGCCGAACTTCGAGCCGCCGGCGAGCGAGGTCGCCCAGTTGCCCGGGTCCATATAGCCGACGGCGACGAGATAGCCCGGGCCGACGAAGGCGGCGGCGCGGCGCCAGCCGGGCCCGGAATTGCGTACTGCGATCGAGCGATGGACGTCGGCCAGCGAAGCCTCCCCCCGCTCGCCACGCCAGCCGGTCGGCTTTCCCTCGACGCGCGCTTCCATACGGACCCCAATTTTGCAGTTGCAAGCCATTCGCAAGATACCGACTTGCAAATGGCTTGCAACTGCATCTTTTGAGCCTGTGAGCATGCCAGCCATGGCAAGCACGCAGGACGCCGTCGGCTTTTCGGCCAGCCCGGCCGAGCAGACTCTAGGCCATCCGCCCTTTTTCCGCTGCGATTGCCGTGCTACTGCGCCCCGTCGCGGCTCGGCCGCGCTGCAAGAGAATCACAAGCCAGCATGCTCTCGCTCCGCAGGATCCTCGCCCTCGCCGCCGTCTCCGGCGCAGCGCTCGCGCTGGCCGTCCCCGCCAAGGCCGACCGCATCCGCAATCCCACCGCGGTTTTCGCCGGGCTCGACAAGATCACCGGCCGGATCATCTCCTTCGAGGTGGCGATCGACGAGACGGTGCAGTTCGGCGCACTGCAGATCACGCCGCGCATCTGCTGGACGCGCCCGCCGACCGAGGCGCCGCAGACGACCTCCTTCACCGAGGTCGACGAGGTCACCTTCAACAACGAGTACCGGCGCATCTTCACCGGCTGGATGTATGCTTCCAGCCCCGGCCTGCACGGCGTCGAGCACGCGATCTACGATGTCTGGCTGACCGACTGCAAAGGCGGCACAGAACTGGTGGTCGACCCGAAGGAGCCGGAAGCGCCGCCCCCGCCGACGGCCGGCCAGCGCCCCGAGCGTCCGGTGCGCCCGGCTCAGCAGACACCGAACCAGCCGCCGCCGAACCAGCGCATCGACATTGCACCACCGCAGGGTGTTCCGGTTCAGCCACGTGCGCCTACTCAGCGCTTCTTCCCGACCAACCCGGTCCAGGGGCGCGATCCCACCGGCAGCAACTGACGATGGCGCGGGTCACCGGCATCGGCGGCCTGTTCTTTCGCAGCAGCGATCCGCAAGCTTTGGCGGCTTGGTATGAGCGCCATCTCGGCATCGCCGACCTGAACAAGACAGTCTGGAGCCAAGAGGCAGGCCCCACCATCTTCGGTCCCTTCGCCGCAACGACCGACTATTTCGGGCGGCCGAGCCAGCAATGGATGGTGAACTTCCGCGTCGATGATCTCGACGCGATGATGGCGTCGCTGCGCGCGGCGGGCATCCCGGTCGAGACCCGGCCGGAATGGGATTCCGAGGTCGGCCGCTTCTGCCGCATCCACGATCCCGAGGGCAATCCGATCGAGCTATGGGAACCGTCGCCGATGGCGATCGGCGGGCCAGCAGCCTGAGAGGCGTTCAGCCAAGCAACTCCGCCAGCGCCACCTCGCCGCTGACGCGCTCGCCCGGTGGCCAGGCCCACCAGTCGCCCTCAGCCGCCACCGCCGCGTCGAGCAGGTCGCGATAGGCCTCGCGCGGGATCTCGCGCGTGCCGAACTGGGCGAGATGCGCGGTCTGGAACTGGGTGTCGAGCAACCGGTAACCGCCGCGCCGCAGCCGGGCGACGAGATGCACCAGCGCCACCTTCGAGGCGTCGGTCTCGCGGTGGAACATGCTCTCGCCGAAGAAGGCGCCACCGAGCGACAAGCCGTAGAGCCCGCCGACGAGCCTGCCCTCGCGCCAGCATTCGACGGTGTGGACGTAGCCGAGATGGAAGAGCTCGCCATAGAGCCCCCGGATGCGACCGTTGATCCAGGTCTCGGCCCGGTCCGGCCGGCTTTCGGCGCAAGCTGCGATCACCCCCGCGAAATCCTGATCGACCCGGATTTCAAACCGATCGGAGCGGACAACGCGCGCCAGCCGGCCTGGCAGATGGAAGGCGTCGAGCGGAATGATGCCGCGGATCTCGGGTTCGACCCAGAACAGGGCGGGATCGTCGGCGCTCTCGGCCATCGGGAAGACGCCGGCCGCATAGGCGCGCAGCAGGATTTCCGGCGTGATCGCCGGCGCGCGCGCGGGTGTGGAGCGGGCCTTCATGAGGTGATGGGAGCGCGGGTCGGCGGGGGAGTCAAACTCAGAACGTCATTCTCGGGCGGAGCGAAGCGCAGACCCGAGAATCTCGTGACGAGGAAGCTCCGACAAGAGCCTCATCGCGCCTGAGATGCTCGGGTCAAGCCCGAGCATGACGGGGCGCGCGCCTCACCCCTCGCCCGGCTCTTCCATGCCGCCATTGGCAAGGAATTTCTCCAGCCAATGGATGTTGTAGTCGCCGTTCAGGATGTCCGGGTTGCGCACCAGCGTGCGAAACAGCGGCAGCGTGGTATCGACGCCGTCGACGACGAATTCGTCGAGCGAACGGCGCAGGCGCATCAGGCATTCGTCCCGGTTGCGGCCGTGCACGATCAGCTTGCCGACCAGCGAATCGTAGTGCGGCGGGATGACGTAGCCCTGGTAGGCGGCCGAATCGACGCGCACGCCGAGCCCGCCCGGGGTGTGGAACGAGGCGATCTTGCCCGGCGAGGGCCGGAAGGTCGCGGGGTGCTCGGCATTGACGCGGCATTCGATGGCATGGCCCTCGATGACGACGTCCTCCTGCCGGATCGAGAGCGGCGCCCCGGCGGCGATCCTGATCTGCTCGTTGACGAGGTCGATCCCGGTGATCATCTCGGTCACCGGATGCTCGACCTGGATGCGGGTGTTCATCTCGATGAAGTAGAACTCGCCGTCCTCGTAGAGAAACTCGATCGTACCGGCGCCGAGATAGCCCATATCGGCCATCGCCTTGGCGCAGACCTCGCCGATCCGGTCGCGCTCGCCGGCATTGAGGGCGGGCGACGGGCCCTCCTCCCAGACCTTCTGGTGGCGGCGCTGCAGCGAGCAGTCGCGCTCGCCGAGATGGATCGCCCGGCCCTTGCCGTCGCCAAGCACCTGGATCTCGATATGGCGCGGCTTCTCGAGATACTTCTCGATGTAGACCGCGTCGTCACCGAAATTGGCCTTGGCCTCGGTGCGGGCGGTGGAGAGCGCAACGGACATCTCGTCCGCGTTGCGCACCACCTTCATGCCCTTGCCGCCACCGCCGGACGCCGCCTTGATGATGATCGGGAAGCCGATCTCGAGCGCGATGCGCTGCGCCTCATCGTCATCGGTGACCCCGCCCTCCGAGCCGGGCACGCAGGGGATGCCGAGGCGCTTGGCGGTGCGCTTGGCCTCGATCTTGTCGCCCATGCTGCGGATATGCTCGGCCTTGGGGCCGATGAAGGCGATGTTGTGCCGCTCGAGGATCTCGGCGAAGCGGGCATTTTCGGAAAGGAAGCCGTAACCGGGATGGACCGCGTCAGCGCCGGTGATCTCGCAGGCGGCGATCAGGGCGGGGATGTTGAGATAGCTCTCGCGCGCCGGCGGCGGGCCGATGCAGACGCTCTCGTCGGCGAGGCGCACATGCATGGCGTTGGCGTCGGCGGTCGAATGCACCGCAACGGTCGCGATGCCGAGCTCCTTGGCGGCGCGCAGCACCCGAAGCGCGATCTCGCCGCGGTTGGCGATCAGGATCTTGTCGAACATCTTCAGCCCGCTCCCGCCCGGATGGATCCTCACTCGATCACCAGCAGGGGCTCGCCGTATTCGACCGGCTGACCGTCCTCGACGAAGATCGCAACGACCTTGCCGGCGCGCGGCGCAACGATGTCGTTGAAGGTCTTCATGGCTTCGACCAGCAGCACGCGCTCGCCCGCCTTCACCTCCTGGCCGATCTCGATGAAGGGCTTGGCCTCGGGCGAGGGCCGGCGATAGGCGGTGCCGACCATCGGCGAGTTGACCGTGCCGGGATGAGCGGCGGCGGCCTTGGCTTCGAGCGGGGCGGCGGCTGGAGCCGCCGCAGGCGCCACGGCAAAGCTCGGCGGGGCCGCGACCGGCGCCATCATCGTCGCGGTGATGGTGCGGGCCACGCGGATGCGCAGGTCGCCCTTCTGCACCTCGATCTCGGTGAGATCCGTCTCGTTGATCAGTTGCGCCAGCTCGCGCACGAGTTCGGGATCGATGGGGCTCTTGGTCGCCATGGCGGATTTCACCGTCTTCGTGAGCTCGATGGGCGGGACGGCAGGGTCCCGAAGGAGATGCGCATATGCGAAGGAATGACGCCGGATCAAGCCGGCGGCCTCGCGATGTCGCGCGTCTTTACCCGGATTGGCGGGTCAGGAAAAGGGCGAAGGTCGAGGCATCCCCGTCATCGTTCGTCCAAACGACGATCGCCCAGCATCTGTATTGGACGAAGTAGAGCTTCGCGACGGAGTTCTACGCCGTTCCACAACGACCATCTGGAAAGCGCCGGCGCATCCCTGCGACCTGATGGAGAACGCGGCGACGATCCGCTTCGATCATAGACGCCAACACGCCAGCCGCTGTGGCATTCTGCTCGCCCAAGGTGAAAATGCCTACCACGAGTTCGGAGTTCCCTCGGTCAGGCTGGCCCCGATACTCCTCGACAATCGTCTCGACGGCGGGAAGCAGTTGCCCGCGCCATGGCTCATCAGCCGCACAAACGCCGGTTATTGCCGAGTCCCGCCTCGCGCTTCGCCCGCTGCTCAACCGGGACTGCAAAAGCCCGGTCGGATCAATTCCGAAGCGACCCACAACCTGCAGCAGGGGCGCGTAGTGCCACTGATCGGACAGCGCCGCTGTCGCCAGGAGACGTTCGCCATAGGGCTTCAACCTGTTCAGCGGCACCCGAATAAGAATCCAGACCAACTGATTTTGCTCATGCCCGATCGATTCCGGTGCGGGACGCTGCAGACGATCGAGAATCGCCTCGATCGCAGCCGCACCGATCAGGTCGAACTTCTGCATGACCTCGAAAATGCGCGCCTGCTCGGTCACGCGCGGATCCGTGATGAGACGCTCGAGCATTCGAACATCTGTGGGCGCGAGGTCCTTCTTCCCCTGCAGGCTGCCCAGATAAGCGCTGATGAACACCTTCAGCTCAGGCCCGAAAGCGTCGCTGCCGGGAGAACTTAGCAGGCGCTCTATTGTATCAAGAGGCAGCTCTTCAGGAGGAGTTTCCAGTGCCCGAAGTTTGAAACCCAGCGTCTCGCGCAACACCAAGCCGAGATCAGCTGATTTTAGCACGGCTTGCGTTTTCAGGAGGCCGAGCATCGACGACCCAGAAAGACTGACAGCTCCGTAGATGAGAGGGAAAACCGGCACTGACGCCCTCATCTCGGTCAGCCTTGCCAATGGCGATGTCGAACTCCCTCCTTCGCCGAAAACTTCGAAGCGTATGAGCGAGCGGCCCAACTCTGCGGGTTTTTCCAGCAGCAACCAGTCCGAAGCCCTGGTGACGAGAATCCTGACGCTCGGTAGCCACGCGTTACCCATAGTCGCGATGATGCATTCGCCACGCAAGGCGCGCAGCCGTGTGGCAGGTAAGGCGATTTCGGCCTGTGCAAAAGCCTTTGGACAGCTCCAGCGTTTTGCGTAGCTGTAGACAACGGAGGAGTGGGTAATGGTGAACCGCGCCGCTCCCCCTTTGCGATCGCGCGGAGAATCGTAGGCCTCTTGGATCGGCGTGACACGAAGCTCGTCGACTTCGCCGTTCAAAAGGAGAGTTTGGCAGTATTCCTCACATCGCGCATTAAGCAGCGGATCGTTAGGTCCGCCATACCCGGATGAGTTCGACAGGATTTCCAACCGCCGCGGCGGAGCAACAAGGCGGCCGGATATATCTTGAGCAAGGATTGGCCAGGCGTCGCGATAAGCCAACCACCGCCCCCATAAGCTAGGCCCGGCTGAGACCAGAACGATACCGACGATTCCGAGTATCACGCCCGCACGAAAATCCCGCATATCTCTCGAAAGAAAGAATCCGGGAGCAATCGCCGTCATATAAATCAGCGGAGTCGGCGCATAAAAAAAGAAACCAAGAAAAACAACTGTAAAAACGATTAACAATAACGGAAAATACAAAGATAATACAAAAAGAACCGCAACGACTACCGACAAGGCATAGGCCGTTACAAAAAACTTCATCGAACTCACGGCAGACACTCCGAACTAGGAGCTAGACCACCTTACACTCATCTAGATGTTGTAAATCCCGCCTCTGACGAGGCGGGATTCTGATGTTGAGCTTAACGAAATCGTGTGGCCTCAGCCGCTGCAATTCGTCTTGCCGCATTTGCGGACGGCGTCGATCTTCTGCTTCAGCGCCGGGGCGCCGACCGCGCCGAACACCACCTCGTCACCGACGATGAAAGCCGGCGTGCCGGTCAAGCCGAGCCGATCGCCGAGCGCGACCGTCTGCTCGATCACGGCGCGCGTCGCCGGCGCGTCCATCTCCTTCTTGACGCGCTCGATGTCGGCGCCCGCGTCCTTGGCGATTTCCAGCGCCTTGGCGCCGTTGATCCTGCCCTTGGTCGCCATCAGCTTGAGGTGGAAATCCCAATACTTCTGGCCCTGGAGCTGGTTCTTCACCGCGATTGCGACGCGGCTCGCCTCGACGGAATCAGGGCCAAGGATCGGGAAGTCCTTGATCACGACCTTGAGCTTGGGATCGTCCTTTGCGAGCACGCGGACGTCTTCCATCGCCCTTTTGCAGAAGCCGCAATTGTAATCCATGAACTCGACCAGGGTGACGTCGCCCTGCGGATTGCCGGCGATGACCGAGGTCGCGGGATCGGTCAGGCTGGCCTTCTCGGCCGCGAGCGCATTGCGCTGAGCCTCGACCTGCGCGACCTGATTGCGCTTTTCGAGCTCGACCATCGCCTCCTGGATCAGCTCGGGATTCTTGAGCAGCGTCTCGCGGATCAGCTCGACCACCGCCTTGCGCTGGTCGGGCGACAGCGCCTGGGCCTGCGCCGGCACAGCGGCGGCGCCGAGCGCACAGGCGGCGATGCCGGCGAGAGCCAGGCGGCGCAGCGAGGAGAAGATCATGGCGACGGTCCTTTCAGGGCGCGATTCGAGCGCACTATCGTTGTTGTTTGTCGGGTGCAACATAGGCGACGATGTCGCGAGCGCGCAGTGCCCCAGGCGACCCCTGCGGCAATTTAGCCAAGGCTCGGCTCGCTTGCGTATCGGCGATGGTCCACTCGTCCTTGGCAAAATGTGGGCGTTGAAGACGAAAGGGCTGCACGACCCTGGCGATTCTTGTCCTCCACGGGCGCGGCAGCGTCAATTCACAGCTTTGCCAGCGGAGCGACCCTGCGTTCCTGCAACAGGATCGTGATCCTGCCATGGCAAAGCGCGAAAAGGCTTGTCGCGCCCGCAAGGCAGGGCAACAGATAACGCGCAACCGCAAGAGGCCGTCATGTCGAAGCTGCTCCTCCCTGCCCTCGCCCTCGGGCTCGTCCTGCCGCTCTTCGCGACCGCGACGCCCGCAGCGGCCCAGAGCTGCGAGGATCTCTGGTATCAGCGCAACGAGATCTACAAGGCCCAGGGCTACTGCTTCCGCACCCAGCGTGGCATCAGCGCTTTCGGCAATGCCGGCTGCCAGTACGACAATGTCGAGGACGTGCCGCTCTCGGCGACCCAGCGCCGCGTCATCGCCGACATCCAGCGCGCCGAGCGCACGCATAGCTGCCCGCGCTGAGGCGTTTCCTGCTTCGTTTGAAGCGATTTCGACTGGTTTGAGTCGTCATTGCGAGCGAAGCGAAGCAATCCAGGGGGACGTAGAGCGCGGCCGCCCCTGGATTGCTTCGTCACTTCGCTCCTCGCAATGACGATTCTACTCGGTCTGAGCATGCTTCCGGCTTATCGGACCATCGCTAGCTCGCCGCCTGGAACCGCACCTCGCCCTGGTTCAGGAAGCAGGTCTTGCTGAACAGCGAGAGGTCCAGCGGGTTCGGCAGGCGGATGTCGCGGAGGTCCGGACAAGGCTTGATCGCCGGATCGTAGGATCGATCGATCTGCGAGATGAAGGCGAGGATCAGGCCCCTCTCCTGCGCGAAGGCCTTGAGCGCACGGATCTGGACCATAAGCTCGGGATTGCCGCGCTTCTGGTCGAGCAGTTGCAGATAGTCGACGATCGCGAGCGTGCCCCGCGGCGCCTCGGCCAGCGACCGCATGATGTGATCGGCGCTGATCGCGTCCGAATCGTCGAAGCCGAACAACGCCTCGAATTGCGCCGGATCGGTGCCGAGCGCCCTGAAACGATCCAGCACATCCTTCGCGGTGTACTCCAACGTGAAGAACACCGCCCGGCGGCCGGCTTTCATCGCCTCCATGGCGAGCTCGAGGCTGAGCAGTGTCTTGCCATGCCCCGGCCGCGCGCCGATCAGCAGCAAATCTCCGGGCGTCAGGCGGGCGAACAACTCATCGGCCGAAAATGAACCGGCCGATTTGGCCGCGAGCAGGCTCCAGGCGCCGAAACCTTCGCCGATGGCGACGCGGTCGAGCGCGAGATGGAGCGGGATGCTTTCCTTGCGCGCCAGAACCCTGGCCTGGCGCTTCAGTCGATAGACGGGTGCGGTGAGCTTCATCGATGACCTCCTGATGCGAGCCGTTTCCGCAACCCCTCCTTATGCGCAGCGCTCGAACAGTCGGTTCGACGATCGGATAGGCCCTGCACGGCAGCGTGCTTCCCGGTTGGAGGGAGGAGGCGCGGGCAGCGCCAGAATCAGAGCATAACCGATGCTGCTCGTGCCGTCGCCTCATGCCGATCCCAATTGAAGCTGCGCAGATGGTCGACGAGGGCGCGCAGCTTCGGCGCGGCGGCGCGGCGGCTCGGGTAATAGAGATAGAAGCCCGCGAAATACGGGCAGTACTCCTGCAGCAGTGGCTCGAGCTCGCCGCGCGCGATCGCCGGGCGGAAGCTCTCCTCCATGCCGAAGGTGATGCCGGCACCCGCGACCGCGAGCTTGATCATCAACGCCATGTCGCTGGTGGTGATCTCCGGCGCGACGGCGACACTGAATTCCTTGCCATCCTCGGCGAACTCCCAGCGATAGGGCGGCAGCTTCGGCCCCGGCCGCCAGCCGATGCAGCGATGCGCCGCCAGCTCGCGCGGATGCTCCGGCACACCGAAGCGCTCGCGATAGCTCGCCGCGCAGACGGGCAGCTGGCGCTCCTCGCCGCCGATCACGACGGCGATCATGTCCTGCTCAATAACCTCGCCGAGCCTGACCCCGGCATCGTAGCCGGCGGCGACGATGTCGAACTCCTCGTCGGTCACGGTGATGTCGAGCTCGACCTCCGGATTGGCCGCGGCGAAGCTCGACAGGAACGGCCCCGACAGGAAGCGCTCGGCGATCGACGAGACCGCGAGGCGCAAGCGCCCGCGCGGGCCGGCGCGCAAATCCCGCGTCGCCTCGACGGCGGCGCGCAGGTCAAACAGCGCGGGCGCAAGATCGGCAAGGAGACGCTCGCCCGCCTCGGTCAGGCTGACGCTGCGCGTGGTGCGCTGCACGAGCGCGATGCCGAGCCGCTCCTCCAGCTTTCTGATCGTCTGGCTGACGGCCGAGCGCGTGACGCCGATGCGGCCCGCCGCGCCGCGAAAGCTCCGCTCCTCGGCGACGAGCGCGAACACCGCGAGGGCGTTGAGTTCCATCTCCATTGGTTAGAAAAACTCTCCAGATTGGAAAGGAATGGGCGGCTTATCGCGACAATGACCTGCTCCTAGCTTTCGGGCAACCGCAACGATGCGGTTCCACCGAACATCCAGACGGAGATCGACATGGCTCTCGACAAGGTCGTCCTCATCACCGGCGCCTCCAGCGGGATCGGCGCCGGCATCGCCCGCGAGCTCGCGGCCGCCGGAGCGACGCTGATGCTCGGCGCGCGGCGCACCGACCGGCTGGATGCGCTCGCCGAAGAGATCGCGGCGAAAGGCGGCGAGGTCCGCACCCGCCGGCTAGACGTCACCGACCGCGCCGATGTCGCCGCCTTCGCCGACGCAGCGCGCGACGCCTTCGGCCGCGTCGACGTCATCATCAACAATGCCGGCGTCATGCCGCTCTCGCCGATGGCCTCGCTGAAGGTCGACGAGTGGGACCGGATGGTCGACGTCAACATCAAGGGCGTGCTCTACGGCATTGCCGCGGTGCTGCCGGAGATGACGGCACGCGGCTCCGGCCATGTCATCAACATCGCCTCCATCGGCGCGCTCAGCGTTTCGCCGACAGCCGCCGTCTACTGCGCGACGAAATACGCCGTGCGCGCGATCTCGGACGGGCTGCGCCAGGAACACGCCGACCTGCGAGTCACCTGCATCCATCCCGGCGTGGTCGAGAGCGAGCTCGCCGGCACCATCACCGATCCGGCCGCGGCCGAATTGATGCGGAGCTATCGCGCCATCGCGCTCCAGCCGGACGCGATCGGCCGGGCCGTGCGCTTCGCGATCGAGCAGCCGGACGATGTCGACGTCAACGAGATCGTCATCCGCCCCACCGCCGCCCGCTGAGGAGGAACACCATGACCATGTCGATACAGTCCCCGCTGCGCGCCGCAGCCACGGCCTTCGCCATCGCGGTGATGCCCGCTCCTGCCATCGCCGAGTCGAGCGAGGAGCGCCGCAAGCGCGGCGAGGCCGTCGTCCGCAGCCTGAACAACAATGCCCCCCAGCCGGCGCTGGAGCGCATGCGGCAGGAGTTCCCCTTCCTCGCCGACGCGACCGAGGCCTATGCGCTCGGCGATGTCTGGTCGCGGACCGGCCTCGACAGCCGGACGCGCCAGCTCGCTGCGGTGGCGGCGTTCGCCGCGACCGGCCAGACCGCCTTCATGAAGGTCCACGCCGGCTACGCGCTCAACATCGGCGTGTCCGAGGGAGAACTGAAGGAGATCGTCTACCTGATCACCGTGCCGGCCGGCATTTCGCGGGCGATCACGGCATCCCAGGCGCTGTCTGAACTCTTCGCCGAGCGCCGCAAGCCGTGAAGGGAACGATCATGACCCCCTTGCTCGTGAACGCCTTGCTGTTGCTGGCCGCCGGCGTCGGCCTTGCCACCACGACCATCAAGACTGAACCTGAAGGATCGACCCGCATGATGATTGCCCAGACCGCCGCGGCCCAAAGCCCGCAGACCCACCCCTATGTCGGCATGTGGGTCACCGCCGACGGCCATGTCCGCCATAACCTCCTGCCGAACGACCGCTATGACGAGGCACGCGGCAATCGCGAGAGCGCCTATCGCGGCCGCTACAAGGTCAGCGGCAATTATATCGAGTACTGGGACGACACCGGCTTCACCGCCGACGGGACCTTCGTCGACGCCGATACGCTGCATCATGGCGGCATGATCCTGCGTCGCCGCCCCTGACATGAGGTGTCGGAACCGCCGCGCATTTGTTGTGGATGCGGCATCCGGCAGCACCAGCGTGCTCGCGCCCGCGTGCTAGACCACCCCGCTCGCTCGTCCCGCTCCGGGGCGGGCCGCGGGGACCTCAAGGCGACACGCTGGCTGGCATGAAGACGGGCATCGAGATGGGCGCGACGGCGGGCGGTGGGCCGGCTGAGCTCGACCTGGCCGAACTGCTGGCGACGCGGCTCCTGGTCCAGGGCAATTCCGGCTCGGGCAAGTCGCATCTGCTGCGCCGCCTGCTGGAGCAGAGCGCGCCGCTGGTCCAGCAGGCGATCATCGATCCCGAGGGCGACTTCGTCTCGCTCGCCGACCAGTTCGGCCATGTCGTGGTCGACGGCACCGCGAGCCCGGTCGAACTGCAGAAGATCGCGCTGCGCGTGCGCCAGCACCGCGTCTCTGTCGTGCTCAACCTCGAAGAGCTCGACGCCGACGAGCAATTGCGCGCCACCGCCGCCTTCCTCGGCGGGCTGTTCGAGATCGACCGCGCCCACTGGTATCCGATGCTGGTCGTGGTCGACGAAGCCCAGCTCTTCGCGCCGGTGATGGCGGGCGAGGCCTCGGACGAGGCGCGGCGCCAGTCGCTTGGCGCGATGACCAACCTGATGTGCCGCGGCCGCAAGCGCGGGCTCGCCGGCGTGATCGCGACGCAGCGCCTCGCCAAGCTCGCCAAGAACGTCGCGGCGGAAGCCTCCAACTTCCTGATGGGCCGCACCTTCCTCGACATCGACATGCAGCGCGCCGCCGATCTGCTCGGCATGGACCGGCGTCAGGCCGAGATGTTCCGCGATCTCGAGCGCGGCCAGTTCGTCGCGCTCGGGCCTGCCCTGTCGAAGAAGCCGCTGCCGGTCCGGATCGGCCCGGTCGCCTCAGTCGATCGCGGCGGCGCGCCGAGTCTGCTGCCTTTGCCGGAGCAGGCGCCAGAAGATGCCAGCAAGCTGATCTTCACCGCCGGCGAAGGCGAGGCCGCCCCTGCCCCTTGGCCGCGCCAGCCGCGCCCGCGTCCGGCGGTGGCGCCCGAGATCATCCGCCGGATCGAGACGCACCAGCCGGTGCCGCCGCCCGAGCCCGAGATCGAGATGGACCCGGCCGAGCGCGCGGCGGCGCTGGTCGAAATCCTGAACGAACTGCTCGACGATCCCGAAGCGCGCGACCGGCCGGTCGCCGTGCTCTACCAGGACTTCACCGTGCGCTGCCGGATGCGCCGCGTCAGCGGCCCGGAGACCGGGTTGGACGCTTTCCGCAAGCGCCTCGCCGTCGCCCGCGCCGGGGCGAGCGAAGCGGTGTTGTCGTCGGAGGCCTGGGAGAAGGCGCTGACGGCGGCCGAGACCCTGCCGGAGGATCTGCACGGGCTCTTCCTGTTCATCGCCCGCAGCGCGATCGAGGGAGCGCCCTGCCCGTCCGACGCCGAGCTGGCCGAGGCCTATGGCAGCCATTCGCCGAGCCGAGCGCGCCGCCTGATCGGCTATATCGAGGAGCGCGGCCTCCTCGTCTGCCATGTCGATTTCCGCGGCCAGCGCACGCTGGCGCTGCCGACGCTCGGCGTCGAGACCGCGCCGGGCCTCGCCTCGCCATTGGTCAAGGGCCTGCCGCCCCGACGCGCGCGGGGGTAGGTGTGATCCGAGCGCTCCTCGTCGATATCGATGGTGTGCTCGTGACCGGCCGTCCTGAGGACGGTTTGCCTTGGAGCCATGGCCTCGAGCGCGATCTCGGCATCCCGCCCGACCTGCTCCAAAAACACTTCTTCGCCCGATATTGGCCGGATGTCGTCACCGGCCGCGCCGGACTGCGCGAAACGCTTGCGCCAGTCCTGGCTGAGATCGCCCCCGCAGTGAGCTGCGAGGTCCTTCTGGAATACTGGTTCGGTCGCGATGCGCAGCTGAACGAGGCTTTGATGCAGGAGATCGCGACGCTGCGCCGTGACGGCCTGATCGTCGCCTTGGCGAGCAATCAAGAGCATCTACGGGCTCGCTACCTTTCGGAGCGGCTCGGCCTTGGAGCGCAGGTCGACCACTTCTACTATTCGGCGGCAATCGGCGCCCGAAAGCCAGACGTCGCCTTCTACCGCCGCATCGAAAGCGATCTGGGCGAGACGCCCGAAGCGCTTCTCCTGATCGACGATACCGTGGAGAACGTTCACGCCGCGCGGCAAGCCGGCTGGCGGGCCGCCCACTGGGCGACCCCACTACGCCTTGCCGATATCGTGGCCGAGGCTGGTTCTTAGCCTCAATGCCCCTTGCTGGTGCCGCTGAGGGTCATCTTGTCGACCCAGGCGATGCCGAGTGCCGAGACGATGAAGATGGTGTGGATCAGCGTCTGCAGCAGCACGCCCGTGGTCGTGTAGTTCGTCGCCGTCGGCCCGCCGATATTGCCGGCCTCGATGAAGGTCCGCAGCAGGTGGATCGACGAGATGCCGATGATCGCCATGGCGAGCTTGATCTTGAGCACCGAGGCGTTGACGTGGCTGAGCCATTCCGGCTGGTCAGGATGGTTCTGCAGCCGCAGGCGCGAGACGAAGGTCTCGTAGCCGCCGACGATCACCATGATCAGCAGGTTCGAGATCATCACCACATCGATCAGGCCGAGCACGACCAGCATGATCTGCTGCTCGCTGAAATTGAAGGCGTGGCTGACGAGGTGCCAGAGCTCCTTCAGGAACAGGAAGACGTAGACGCACTGCGCCACGATCAGGCCGAGATAGAGCGGCACCTGCAGCCAGCGCGAGGCGAAGATCACCATCGGCAGCGGCCGCAGCGGCGCGTTGGCGGGAAGGTCGGATGGATCAGCGGCGGCCATGGGGCTCCCAGTCGGGTTGATGCATGCGTCAAGGGTTAGCCAGATGGGGCCGAAACCGGCGCCATGCAACCCGGATCGCGCCTCCTGCCCGAGGAATTTGTTGAAATTTCGCCGTGTTTTGCGTCTACTTCCGAGGCTGAGGTCACAGCTTCGGGCGTTATCGGTAAGCACGCCCGGCAAATCCTCCCATCCGGGAGGGAAAAGGAGTTCGAGATGATCAGGACGACGATGATCGCCGCCGCGCTTGCGGGCGGCTTCGCCCTCGCGACGCCGGCAGGCGCCGCGCCGCTTGCGCCCGCTACGGCCGTGGTTGCCACCGCCGGCACGACCAATCTCGTCGAGCAGGTGCAGTATCGCCGCTATTACGGGCCGCGTTACGGCTATCGCGGCGGCTATTATGGACGCGGCTATCGCTACAACCGCGGCGCGGCCGTCGGCGCCGGCATCGCCGCCGGTGCGCTCGGCGCCCTCGCCGCTGGCGCCCTGCTCGCGCCTGGCCCGGTCTATGCCGCGCCGCCGCCGCCGGTCTACATGGCACCGGCTCCCGTCTACGCCTCACCGGATGGCGACGCGATCGCCTATTGCTCGCGCCGCTTCCGCACCTACGACCCCGAGACCGGCACCTATATCGGCTCGGGCGGCGTGGTCCGCGCCTGCCCGTAAGGCCTTGTCGGATACGCAGAGCAATCCAAACCTCCCGGCCTTGGCCGGGAGGTTTTTTGTGGTCGCTGCTGACTTGCATTGACGGCTTGGCCGTCTCTTATTCTCCGCTCGTCTGAAATCGGAGCCGGCCCCGTGCGTATCGCCACCTGGAACGTCAATTCGATCCGCCAGCGCCTGACGCATGTGCTCGCCTTCCTCAAGGAAGCCGAGCCCGACGCGCTCTGCCTGCAGGAGCTGAAATGCGTCGATGCCGATTTCCCGCGCGCCGAGATCGAGGACGCCGGCTGGCAGGTCGCGATCCACGGCCAGAAGGGCTTCAACGGCGTCGCTATCATCTCGCGCAGCAAGCTCGAGGATGTCCGCCGCGGCCTGCCGGGCGATGATCGTGACGAGCAGGCGCGCTATCTCGAAGGCGTGCTGCCGCATGGCAACGGCGTGGTGCGGCTGGCCTCGATCTATCTGCCCAACGGCAACCCGCCGAACACCGAGAAATACCCCTACAAGCTCGCCTGGATGGAGCGGCTGGCAGTGCATGCGAAAGGCCTGCTCGCGCATGAGGAGCCGCTGGTGCTCGCCGGCGACTACAATGTCATCCCCGAGCCGCGCGATGCCCGCGATCCGGCCGCCTGGACGGGCGATGCGCTGTTCCTGCCGCCGACCCGGACCGCCTTCCGCAAGCTGCAGAGCCTGGGCTTCACCGAGGCGCTGCGCGCCACCACCGACGCAGCCGGGCTCTACACCTTCTGGGATTATCAGGCCGGCGCCTGGCAGCGGAACAACGGCATCCGCATCGACCATCTCCTGCTTTCGCCGCAGGCGGCCGACAAGCTCGGCGCCGTCTCGATCGCCAAGCATGTCCGCGGCTGGGACAAGGCCTCGGACCATGTGCCGGTGCTGATCGAGCTGAACTGAGCATGCTGAAGGTCATCGCCCAGGACTTCATCAGGCCGGAGAGCATCGAGCTGGTGAAGCCGCTCTACCGGGAACTGGTCGAGAAGACGCGGGCTGAGCCGCTCTGCCTCGCCTATGATCTCTTCATCGACCAGAAGGATCCCGGGCATTTCGTCTTCGTCGAGCAATGGCCGGATCAGGCGGCGCTGGACGCCCATTGCCGGAGCGAGCATTTCACCCGGCTGGTGCCGCTGATCAACCAGCACCAGCGGCAGGACTGCATCGTCACGCTGATGGGTGCGTTCGCAGCCTAGGCAAAGGCTGGCTTCAGGCGTCGCGGCTATTGCGACGAGCCGCGCTTGATACCGTCCTTGATGAACACCCGGAACGGCGTCGTGCCGCTGGCGCTGCCATCGGCCGAGCGCCATTGGCCCTTGCTGCAGAGCACGCCGCCTTGCGTCTGCGTCGCCTCGAACTCGATCAGGTTGTGATAGGTCGTCCCGTTCGGCTCGACGGCGCGGAACTTCGTCGCGCATTTGTCGCCGGAGACCACCGGATCATAGTCGTGGATCATGATCCCGCCGCCGCCCGTGCTCGGAAACGGGTTGGTCAGCGGGGACCAATCGCCAAAGTTCTCCTGGGCGCCGGCGCCGTGGATGGCGAGCGCGGTACACGCTGCGATGAAGCTGAAGAATGCGGCGTCGCGCATGGCAAGGCCTCCGAGGTCCGATACCTCGGCTACGTGGCCTGACAGTGCTTGGATGCAGTCGCGCACGCATCGGGCCGAAAAGTGGAATCCACTTTTCGGAAGAATCCGATGCTAAAACTATGTGATAGATCATCGTGATCGCGTCCATTCGGACGCGCGATGATCTAGCGCCGCTCGGCGCGGCCGTGCTGGCGCTCGACCAGCGCGAGTGCCGCCGTCCGATCGTTTGCGCTCGCACTGGCAAAGGCGGCGTCGTAGCGCTCGACGATCCAGGTCTCACGCGTGGCGTCGGCGCCTTCGCGGGCCAGCGCCAGCCACATCAGCCCGATGATCGGGTGCCGTGGCACGCCATCGCCGCCACGCAGCAGCATGTCGCCGAAGACGGCGCGCGCCGGGGCATGGCCCTTCTCGGCCGCGAGCTTCATCCAGCGCGCCGCCTGGCGCGGATCGCGCGAGACGCCGGTGCCGTTGAGATAGAGCCGGGCGAGATTGTACTGGCCGTCCGGGTCGCCGAAATAGGAGGCGGCGTAATGGAACATGTCGAAGGCGCGATCGGGATTGGGCTTCACATAGGTGCCCTTGATCCCGTCCAGGAAGTAGCCGCCGAGCGCGACGAAGGCCGCCGAGACGATGCGGCCGTCAGAGGTGCCGGGCATCTCGTCGGCATTCTCGTCCGCTATCTTCGAGAAATACTCGAAGGCCTTGAGATCGTTGGTGGGTACGCCATCGCCGCTGGCATAGACCCGGCCGAGCTTGAACTGCGCCGCCAGGTGCCCCTGGGCGGCAGCATATTCGAGCGCCTTGACCGCGCCGGCCTGATCGCCGGCAGTCGAATCGCGCATCCAGGCCTTCAGCGCGTCGCGGGCGCTGCTGAACGGGGCGAGCGGCAGTGCGGTATGCGCAGCAGGACCGCTCGGAGCCGGTGCGATCGCGCCACGGCCGGGAGCGAGCGGCACGGGCACGGCGAGATCCTGCGACTCCGGCTCCGGCAGGGCGATGCCCGGAATCGGGCGCGGCGGCACTAGCATGCGCCCGGCGGAAGCGTCCTGCGCCCAAGCTGCCTGCTGGCAGCCTAGAGCGAGCAACGCTCCGGCAATGATGGCGTCAGATATCCGCATAGCACTGTATCTCGGCTGCGCCTCCCGGATGGGTGACGGCGCCGCCCTTGGCGGAACCGACCGTCTGCGCGTATTTCCAGAGTGCGCCCGACGTGTAATCCGTCTTGCGCGGCGTCCAGGCCTTACGACGCTCCTCAAGTTCGGCATCAGAAAGGCGGACTGCGAGCTTTCCTGTGATCGCGTCGAGCTCGATGATGTCACCGTCGCGAAGCAGGCCGATCGGCCCACCAACGGCAGCCTCGGGGCCGACATGACCGACGCAGAAGCCGCGCGTCGCGCCCGAGAAGCGGCCATCGGTGATCAGCGCCACCTTGTCGCCCATGCCCTGGCCATAGAGTGCCGCCGTGGTCGACAGCATCTCGCGCATGCCGGGGCCGCCCTTCGGCCCCTCATAGCGGATGACCAGCACGTCGCCGACCTCGTATTCGCGTTTGCTGACGCAGGCGAAGGCGTCTTCCTCGCAATCGAAGCAGCGCGCCGGCCCGGTGAAGACGAGCTGCTCGGACGTCATCCCGGCGATCTTCACGATCGCGCCCTCCGGCGCCAGATTGCCGACGAGGCCGACGACGCCGCCATTGTCGGAGAGCGGCTTGTTCGCCGGACGGATCACGTCCTGCTCGTCGTTCCATTTCACCGAGGCGAGGTTCTCGGCGATGGTACGGCCGGTGACCGTCATGCAGTCGCCGTGCAGGAAGCCGTGGTCGAGCAGGGTCTTCATCAGCAGCGGGATGCCGCCGACCTCGAACATGTCCTTGGCGACGTATTTCCCGCCCGGCTTCAGATCGGCGATATAGGGCGTCTTCTTGAAGATCTCGGCGACGGCGAACAGGTCGAAGTCGATGCCGCATTCATGCGCGATCGCCGGCAGGTGCAGCGCGCCATTGGTCGAGCCGCCGGAAGCGGCGACGACCATGGCGGCGTTCTCCAGCGCCTTGCGGGTGACGATGTCGCGCGGCCGGATGTTCCGGGCGATCAGCTCCATCACCATCTCGCCAGCGGTGTAGCAGAAGGCGTCGCGGACATCGTAGGGCGCCGGCGCGCCGCAGCTATAGGGCAGCGCCAGCCCGATCGCCTCGGCCACCGTCGCCATGGTGTTGGCGGTGAACTGGGCGCCGCAGGAGCCCGCGGACGGGCAGGCCGCCTCCTCGAGCTCCTTCAGGTCCTCGTCCGACATGGCGCCGACCGAATGCTTGCCGACCGCCTCGAACACGTCCTGGACCGTGACCGGCTTGCCCTTGAAGGTGCCGGGCAGGATCGAGCCGCCATAGATGAAGATCGACGGCACGTTGAGGCGCACCATTGCCATCATCATGCCGGGCAAGGACTTGTCGCAGCCAGCGAGGCCGACCAGCGCATCATAGCAATGGCCGCGCATGGTGAGCTCGACCGAGTCGGCGATCACTTCACGCGAAGCCAGCGACGACTTCATGCCCTGGTGGCCCATGGCGATGCCGTCGGTCACCGTGATCGTGCAGAACTCGCGGGGCGTGCCACTGGCCGAGGCGACGCCCTTCTTCACGGCCTGGGCCTGGCGCATCAGCGAGATATTGCAGGGCGCGGCCTCGTTCCAGCAGGAGGCGACGCCGACGAAGGGCTGCGCGATCTGCTTCGCGGTCATGCCCATCGCGTAATAATAAGATCGATGCGGCGCACGGGCCGGCCCGACACTGACATGCCGGCTGGGCAACTTCGACTTATCGAAAACGCGCGCGTTCATGCAAACTCTGTCCCGCCACCCCACCTGGCGGGCGCCAGATGTGCCACGCTGTTGCCCGCCGGTGCAATCATCTGCCCCGAGGCGGCATGCGAAGCATTTTTCTGCTCCGCACCCTGCCCGACGGGGCTTAATTCTTCCGTATCTCAGATAGTTATCGAAATTCAGCGCTGGGGCCGCTTTGTGGCGGCTTCGCGGCAATCATGGCCGCGCGCTGGGTCAGCACTGCAATAGCTGCCGATGTTGTAGAAATGTCACGAATTTTAGGGATCGCGGCGGGACATGCGGTATCTCAACTGCAACCCCGACGCCCCGAGAGAGCCCAGCGGTTCACAATCCCGGTACCGGCGAGGCGCGGGAAAAAGCCTTCGGATGGAATGAGCTGATCCTGGCGATACATCGGGTCGCGCCAGTCGCCCTGGGGCGGCAAGCGCACCACTCTCAAGTCATTGGAGTCTTACGATTTTTGAATCGTACGACGGGTGTCGCCCTGTGTCGGAAGGCGGAGCCCGAACTCATCAGATTAGAATTTGTACAATCAAAGTGCAGTTTAGAATTTATATAACACGTTGAAATAAAAGGGAAATTTCTTGACCACCTCGGTTTGTCGCTCTACCGCTCCGCCTTACATGGCCGATTTAACAGCCCCAGCCTGAAGGAGCGAAACATGACCATCAAGACCGCGCTTGCCGCGACAGCTTTGGCCTCCTGCCTGCTGGCCGCCCCTGCCCTAGCGCAGAGCGTCAACCTCTACACGACGCGCGAGCCGGCCCTGCTCAATCCAGTCATCGAGGCCTTCACCAAGGACACCGGCATCAAGGTCAACGCGGTCTTCCTCAAGGATGGCCTGCAGCAGCGCATCCAGGCCGAGGGCGCCAACAGCCCGGCCGACGTGATGCTCGTCGTCGATGTCGGCGAGATCCAGGCCGCGGCCGACGCCGGCATCACCCAGCCGGTGCAGTCGGCGCTCGTCGACAAGACTGTTCCCGCGGCTTTGCGCGGCGCTGGCAACAACTGGGTCACGCTGACCCAGCGCGCCCGGATCGTGGTCGTCTCGAAGGACCGGGTGAAGCAGGACGCGATCACCTATGACGAGCTCGCCGATCCCAAGTGGAAGGGCAAGTTCTGCATCCGCGCCGGCCAGCACCCCTACAACAACGCCTTCTTCGCCGCCTATCTCGCCCGCAACGGCGCCGAGAAGACAGAGACCTTCCTGAAGGCGATCAAGGCCAACACCGCCCGCAAGCCCGGCGGCGGCGACCGCGACGTCGCCCGTGACATCCTCTCGGGCCAGTGCGATATCGCCCTCATCAACACCTACTATATCGGGCTGATGAGCAAGGCGACGAACGAGCAGAAGGGCTGGTATGAGGCGATCAAGCCGCTGAAGACCACCTTCGCCGGCGGCGGCACCCATGTGAACGTTTCGGCCGCCGCGATCGCCAAGAACGCACCGAACAAGGACAGCGCCGTCAAGCTGATCGAGTACATGCTTGGCGAGAAGGCACAGCACCTCTATGCCGATGGCAACTTCGAGTATCCGGTCAACCCCGACGTCAAGGAAGCCGAAGCCGTGAAGCTGCTCGGCGCGCTGACGCCCGACACCACCCCGCTCGGTGACATCGCCAAGAACCGCAAGGCCGCGTCCGAGCTCGTCGACAAGGTCGGCTTCGACAATTGAACCTAAACGCATCCGCGACACCTGCAGAACGGTCGCCAGCAACCAGCTGGCGGCCGTCGACGCGTCTGCTCTATGTCGCGGCGGCTGCGGCCGCTCTTGTCGCGCTGCCGGTATTGGCGCTCGCTTTCACTGCATTGTCGCGCGAGGCGCTGACGGTCTGGCCGCACCTGACCGCCAACGTCTTGCCGGTCGCGCTCTGGAACACGGCCCTGCTGCTCGCCGGCATCGCGCTGTTCTGCGGGGCCGTCGGAACCGGCGCGGCCTGGCTGGTGACGCAATACGAGTTTCCCGGCCGCCGTAGCCTCGAATGGCTGCTCGTGCTGCCGCTCGCGCTACCGACCTACATCACGGCTTACGTCTACGTCGAAATCCTCGGCTTCCAGGGACCGTTCCAGAGCGCGCTCAGGGCACTCACCGGTTGGCGCTCGCTGCGCGACTACTGGTTCCCCGATCCGCGCAACCTGCCGGGCGCGATCCTGATCCTCGGGCTCGTGCTCTACCCTTATGTCTATCTCAGCGTGCGCGCGCTCTTTGCCATGCAGAGCGCCGCGCTGATCGAATCCGCCCGCACGCTCGGGACCAGGCGCTGGCCGCTGTTCTGGCGCATCGGCCTGCCGATGGCCCGTCCCGCCCTCGCCGCCGGGCTGACGCTCGCTCTGCTCGAGACGCTGAACGACATCGGCGCCAGCGAATATCTCGGCGTCCGCTCGCTGACCATCTCGGTCTACACCACCTGGATCAATCGCGGCTCGCTGGCGGGCGCCACCCAGATCGCCTGCGTGATGCTGCTCGTCGTCGTCGGGCTGATGGTCGCCGAGGCGCGCACGCGCGGGGCGCGGCGCTTCACCCTGCCGGTGAAACGGCCGCGACCGGTCGGCCGCATCCGGCTTACGGGTACCCGCGCCTGGGTGGCGGCAGTCGCCTGCTTCCTGCCGGCACTGTTCGGCGCGGTGCTGCCATTCTCCTATCTGCTCGGCGAGTTGTGGCGCCGCGACCTCTTCGCCCAGGCCGATGCGGCGCTCTGGCGGGCGCTCGCCAACACCGTCGCGATCTCGGCGCTCTCGGCCGCGCTGATCGTCGCCATCGGGCTCGGCATCGCGGCGGCGCTGCGGCTCGGGCGCGAGCGCGCCCTGCCGGCCCTCGCCCGCATCGCCTCGCTCGGCTACGCATTGCCCGGGACGGTGCTGGCGCTCGGATTGCTGGTGCCGCTCGCAGCCTTCGACAACCTCGTCGCCGATGCGAGCCGGGCAGTTTTTGGCGCGAGCCCCGGCCTGCTGCTGCTCGGTTCCGGCGCTGCGCTCGTGATCGCCTATCTGGTACGCTTCCTGACCATCGCGGTGAACGGCGTCGAAAGCGGCTATGCCCGCATCTCGCCGCGCATCGACGACGCGGCCCGCTCACTCGGCGCGAACAGGCACGAGCTCCTGCACCGGCTGCATTGGCCACTCATGCGCCCCGCCATCGCCGCCGCCGCCCTGCTCGTCTTCGTCGACTGCATGAAGGAGCTGCCGGCGACGCTGCTGCTGCGGCCACTGAACTTCGACACTCTGGCCACGCTGGTTTACGGACATGCCGCTCGCGGCGTGTTCGAGGACGGTGCATTGGCAGCCTTGCTGATCGTTGCGATCGGCATCTATCCGGCGCTCAGGCTCGCCCGCGCCGGCGAGCATTTGCCGGATTCGCGGGAGAATTGAATTGTTTCCCCGGCTTTGCGACCTTCTCCTGGGGTGCTGAACTCGACATTCGTAAATCGGGGGGCTAAACCCTTGCCGCGCGACATATATCGGCCGCCTCAAGCCGATTCGGCCGCGATATCAGGTTGCCTGACGACGACCCCTCCGCCGTCGGGCCGATGAAGGCCAAACGCCAGGCCATGTCACGACGCACTCTCTTCCTCGGCCTCGCCGCCGCTGCGCTGCTGCTCGTCCTCGGGCTGCGGCCGTGGAATCTTGCGTTGTCGCATGTCGAGCGTTCCGTCGTCGCCGGCATCGAGGCCCGGACCGGCCTCAAGGTGACGGCGCTGCGCCGCGCCGAGATCGCCTTTCTGCCTCTGCCCCGGATCAGCCTGTCGGATGTGAGCTTCATCGATCCGCAGGGCGTGCTGTCCGGCAAGGCGGCGCGCCTGCGCGCCCGCGCCCGGCTGCTGTCGCTGATCGGCGGCCAGCTCGATTTCGACCGCATCGACCTCGTCGCCCCGGAGCTCCATCTCGCTGTCGCGGACACCGGCGGCAGCTATGCCGAGTGGCAGAACCGCGCGCTGGGTTATCTCACCCGCCTCGAGAGCCAGACCCGGCTCGTCCTGACCTCCGGTAGCGTCATGGTCCGTGCTGGGGAGACGGTCCTGACCACGCTGCGCGACGTCAATGTGATGATCGACGAGCGCTCTGCCCAGGCACCGGTCACCCTCACCGGCTCGTTCACCTGGCGTGGCGAAGCCACCAAGGTTGACCTGCTCTGGCCGGTGGCGGGTGAGCGGGCGCGCACTGCCTTCTCGCTCGGCTCGCGCTTGATGAGCCTGCGGTTCAACGGCACGCGCTCGGCCGCGCAGGGCGTCACCAATGGCCAGATCGAGTTCAGCACGAAATCGCTCCCGGACGCCCTGGCCTGGATCGGCCCGCGCCCGCGTATCGCCTCGCTGGTTCGCCAGGTCGAGCTGACCGCGCAGGCCCAGCTCAATCAGGATAGCGCCTCGCTCGACTCGGTCGTCGCTACTGTTGATGGCGACCAGCTCGAAGGCGCGCTCAAGCTCGACGGCTCGATGCCGAACTGGGCGCTCTCCGGGACGCTTGCCGGAGCCGAGTTCGATCTCGGCCGCCTGCTCCAGCAGGCTGGGCTGCTAGCGCCCCCCGGAGGCGGCGATGCCGGCAATACGCCACTGGAGTTCGACGGCTGGACGACCAACGACATCGACCTGCGCCTGTCGCTTGATTCCGCCAAGGTCGGCCCTGCCCGCTTCCGCGATCTGGCGGCGCAACTGCTGATCCGCAAGGGCCGGTTCGAAGCCTCGCTGCTGCGCACCGCCGCCTATGGCGGCTCGGCCCGCGCCCGCATCCTCGCCACACCGGTTGCAGCCGGCTCGGACGTCAAGCTGCAGCTCGGGCTGGACAAGGTGAACCTGGCGCTGGTGGCGGACGACCTGCCGGAACTCGCCCGCCTCAGCGGCACGGCCACTGGGCAGCTCGCCTTCGACGGCGTCGGAAGCAGCCTGGACCAGGTCGTGAGTTCGCTGACCGGCCGGGCCAATCTGACGATCCGGCAGGGCGAGTTCCGCGGCATCGCCTTCCCCGATTTGCTGCGTAAGGCCGAGAAGCCTCCGGCCTCCGCCCGCGACTGGCGCCAGGGCAAGAGCGCCTTCGAAACCCTGCAGCTTTCCGCGCTCGCCAATCTCGGCGTGGTCTACCTCACCGATACCCAGCTCGCCGGCTCCGGCTACGGCGTCGTCCTGAACGGCACTGCCGATCTCAGCCGGCGCTGGCTCGATCTCAATGGCGCCTTGAGCTCGACCACGACCTCGGCGCGCGTGCCGTTCGAGGTCCGCGGCCCCTTCTTCGGCGCCGCCTTCACCCCCGAGATCGACGCGGCCTTACGGACGCTCGGGCCGGCGATGCCGCTACTGCGCTGATTGGACTCGGCGTCATTCTCGGGCGAAGCGAAGCGCAGACCCGAGAATCTCCGGACACGAAGGCGCTGATTGACGCCTCATCCTGCCTGAGATGCTCGGGTCAAGCCCGAGCATGACGTCACTTCACGGCGGGCCCCGCCGGAGTCGGCTCACGCCTCCCCAGCCGGCTCCTCGCCCCCACCGTTCTCGCCCCCGCTGTTCTCGACCTCGCCGTTCTCACCGCCCTCGTCGGCTTCCTCGCCGATCCGCTCGACCGAGACGACCTTCTCGCCCTCGGCCGTGTCGAACACGGTGACGCCCTGCGTCGAGCGCCCGGCGATACGGATCGGCTTGGGACCCTCCACCGGCATGCGGATGACCTGGCCGCCATCGGTGACCAGCATGATCTGGTCGGTCTCGGTCACCGGGAAGGAGGCGATCAGCTTGCCGTTGCGCTCGTTGACGACCATGGCGGTGATGCCCTTGCCGCCGCGCCCCGTGACCCGGTACTCGAAGGACGAGCTGCGCTTGCCGTAGCCCTTCTCCGACACGGTCAGGATGAACTGCTCGGACGCGCCCATCTCGGCATACTTGTCCTGGCCGAGCTCGATGTCGCCCGCAGCCTCTTCCGCATCCGCGACCGGCGCGGCCGTCTCCTCGCCATCGCCGGTCACGGCGCGCCGCGCCGCCGAGGCGAGCTTCAGGTAAGCAGCCCGCTCATCGGCCGTAGCGTCGAGATGGTGCAGGATCGCGAGCGAGATCACCTCGTCGCCATCAGCCAGGTTGATGCCGCGCACGCCGGTCGAGTCGCGGCCCTTGAAGACGCGCACTTCCGGCACGGCGAAGCGGATGCTCTGGCCCTCGGCCGTGGTCAGCAGCACGTCGTCATGCTCGGAGCAGATCTGCACGTCGACGATGGAATCGCCCTCGTCGAGCTTCATCGCGATCTTGCCGTTGCGGTTGACTTGGACGAAGTCGGAGAGCTTGTTGCGCCGGACATTGCCGGTTCTGGTCGCGAACATCACGTCGAGCCGGCCCCAGCTCTCCTCGTCCTCCGGCAGCGGCATCACCGTGGTGATGCGCTCGTCCTTGTCCAGCGGCAGCATGTTGTTGAGGAACTTGCCGCGCGCGTTCGGCGCCGAGAGCGGCAGCCGCCAGACCTTCTCCTTGTAGGCCTGCCCCAGCGAGGAGAAGAAGATGATCGGCGTATGCGTATCGGCGACGAAGAGGCGGGTGACGAAATCCTCCTCGCGCGTCGACATGCCGGAGCGGCCCTTGCCGCCGCGCTTTTGCGCCCGATAAGTCGAGAGCGGCACGCGCTTGATGTAGCCGGCATGGCTGACGGTGACGACCATGTCCTCGCGGGCGATCAGGTCCTCGTCGTCGAGATCAGAACCCCAGTCCTGGATCACGGTACGGCGCGGCGTGGCGAAGGCGGCCTTCACCTCGGAAAGCTCGGTCTTGATGATCTCCTGGATGCGCACCCGCGACCGCAGGATGTCGAGATAATTGGCGATCTCCTTGGCGAGCTTTTCCAGCTCGTCGCCGATCTCGTCGCGACCGAGAGCGGTCAGGCGTGCGAGGCGCAGCTCGAGGATCGCCTTGGCTTGCGCGTCGGAGAGGCGGTAGGTGCCGTCGGCATTGATCGGATGGCGCGGATCGTCGACCAGCGCGATCAGCGGCGCGATGTCCTCGGCCGGCCAGTCGCGAGCCATCAGCGATTCGTGTGCGGCAGCCGGTGTCGGCGCCGTGCGGATCAGGCGGATGACCTCGTCGATATTGGCGACGGCGGTAGCGAGGCCGCACAGCACATGGGCGCGCTCGCGCGCCTTGTTGAGCAGAAAGCGCGTGCGCCGCGAAACAACCTCTTCGCGGAACTCGACGAAGGCGGAGATGAAGTCCTTGAGATTAAGGACCTCGGGCCGACCGCCGGTCAGCGCCACCATATTGGCGCCGAAGGAGGTCTGCAGCGGGGTGAAGCGATAGAGCTGGTTCAGCACGACATCGGCGACGGCGTCGCGCTTGATCTCGATGACGACGCGCACGCCCTCGCGGTTCGATTCGTCGCGCAGGTCGGAGATGCCCTCTATCCGCTTCTCGCGGACGAGATCGGCGATCTTCTCGACCATCGAGGCCTTGTTCACCTGGTAGGGCACCTCGGTGACGATGATCGCCTCGCGCTCCTTGCGCAGCTCCTCGATATGGGTCTTCGAGCGCATCACGATCGAGCCGCGCCCGGTGTGATAGGCCGAATGAATACCGCTGCGGCCCATGATCGAGGCGCCGGTCGGGAAATCGGGGCCGGGCACGAACTCGATCAGCTCGTCGATCGTGATCTCGGGATTGTCGATCAGCGCAATACAGGCGTCGATGACCTCGCCGAGATTATGCGGCGGGATGTTGGTCGCCATGCCGACCGCGATGCCGCCGGCGCCATTGACCAAGAGGTTCGGGAACCGCGCCGGCAGGACCGTCGGCTCGTGCTCCTTGCCATCATAGTTCGGTTGGAAATTGACGGTGTCGAGGTCGAGGTCCTCGAGCAGACTCATTGCCGCCTTGTCGAGACGCGCCTCGGTATAGCGATCGGCCGCCGGAGAATCGCCGTCCATCGAACCGAAATTGCCCTGGCCGTCGATCAACGGCAGGCGCAGCGAAAAGTCCTGCGCCATGCGCACCAGCGCGTCATAGACCGCCAGATTGCCGTGCGGATGGTATTTACCCATCGTGTCGCCGACGATGCGGGCGCATTTCGTATAGGACCGCTCTGGCGTGTTCTTGTTCTCGTGCATCGAGAACAGGATGCGCCGGTGCACGGGCTTGAGGCCGTCGCGGACATCGGGAAGAGCGCGGCTCACGATCACGCTCATCGCGTAATCGAGATAGCTCTTCTTCATCTCGTCGGTGATGGCGATCGGCTTGATGTCGCCGCCGAAATGCGGCTCGTCGGGGCGCTTGTCGTCTGTGTCGTCGCTCAAGGGAAAAAGTCCCGTTTACCGCTGGTTTTTCAACGTTCTGGCTAGCCGATTCCGGCGCGCGAAGCCAGCAAAACGCGACTCTATTCAGAGAAAATAAAACCGTTTCTCTACAGCGGGTTACGGGGCGTTTCTGATTCGCTTTCGCGCCCCTTCCGCATTCTCGCCATGTTTCGCCGATGGCGATGCGCCCAAATGACCGAACTCAATCGAAACTAGACCTTCCGGGCATGGGGAGCGAAGCGCCGAAAGGCAGCTTCGACTCCCACGTCGCTACAAGCAATCGAGTCGAGAGCGAGACGAAAGCCGCGCGAAAAGACCGGCCACGCAGTCAACGATAGCCTTGACCTCGGTCCGTACGACTTGGGCTCGATGACCTCGACGTAGAGCTCCAGCCCGCCCTCATGTCCGTGTTCGAGCGCAAAGCCGGTGATCGCACCCCAGGGCAGCTTCTGCTCGAAGACCGTCGGGACCGACAGCCCCTCGTGATCGAACGCCAGATCGACTTTTCGCTCCGGGATCGTGATCGCCCTGCCGTAGGCCGCCCTGAAAAGCAGGCAGCCGAAGAGACCCACCACCAACCCGCCACGCGACAGAAAATACCCGATAGCGATCACACCAAGGACGAAATAGGCCACGAGTATCCAGTCGGCCTTGCTCCTCTCAAACTCGATGATCGCCGATGTTTCGGCTTCGGCCTGCACATCGACGGTGCTCATCTGGTCTGCCTCGCTTTCAAGCCCCATCCGCAGCCTCGCCATGCTTGGCAGAGCACGGTACCGCCAGGCTATTCGATCGTGATCTTGGCCTCGCGCGCAATCTTGCCGAACTTCTCGTACTCGGATGCCGTCAGCGCCGTGAGTTCGGCCGGGCTCGATGCCTTCGGATTGAAGCCGGCCTGCAGCAGCTTGTCCTTGACCTCCGGCGCGCCGAGCGCCTCGACGAAAGCCGCGTTGAGAACCTCGGCGACGGCCTGCGGCAGGCCGCTTGGTCCATAGACGCCGAACCAGGGCTCGACCGCATAGCCGGGCAAGCCAGCCTCCGCGATCGTCGGGACATCCGGCAGCGCCTGCGAGCGCGTCGCGCTCGCGACCGCCAAGGCGGTGAGCTTGCCGGCCTGGATATGCGGCAGCGAGGCCGGAAGATTGTCGAACATCGCGCCGAGATGCCCGCCGAGGAGATCGTTGATGCCGGGCGCGCTGCCGCGATAGGCGACATGGGTCAGTTGCGTGCCGGTCATCTGCCCGAACAGCACCGCAGCGAGATGCATCGAGGTTCCGTTCCCGGCGGTGCCGTACTGCAACCCCGGCTCGGCCTTGGCCCGGGCGATGAACTCGGCGACGGTTTTCACCGGCAGCTTCGGCCCGACCTCGAGCACGATCGTCGAGGTGCCGAGCAGGCTGATCGCGGTGAAATCCTTGCGCGGGTCGAACGGGACGCTCTTGTAGATGTGCGGATTGAGCGCGTTCGTCGAGATCGCGCCGAAGCCTATCGTGTAGCCGTCCGGCGCCGCTTTCGCGACCGCATCCATGCCGATATTGCCGCCGGCGCCCGGCCGGCTCTCGATCACGACCGGCTGACCGAGGCGCGCGCCAACCTTGTCGCCGACGAGGCGGGCGACCAGATCGGTGGTGCCGCCGGCGACATAGGGCACGATGAAGCGGATCGGCTTGCCGGGATAGGCCTGCGCCTGCCCCCGACCGGCAATGGCGATCAGCGGAGCCGCAGCAAAGGCTGCGGCCAGCTGGCGGCGGGACAAGGCGTAGTCCATCTCGATGCTCCGGCTTGGCGGCTGGCGGCTGGCAGCCGCGCATGTCGGATGCTCGCCAATCCGGACGCGTAACGCAACCGACCGCAAGAGAGGCAAGCCTCGGCGTGATCGTCGCTACAATCGAGCTGGACAAACCGAACAAGCAGCGCAAGCCCGGGTTTCCATCGACGAGTATTGGGCACTACGATGGAATCAGGCGCTCCGCTGAAATGGTGAGGGCCCGCAAGAGCAGAGCAATAAGCTCGGGGAGAGACATGTTCGCCGAATATCTCTCCTCCGCCCTCGTCACCCTGCTAGTCACGCTCGATCCTCCGGGGCTGGCGCCGATCTTCCTGTCGCTGACGCGCGGTATGTCGGAGAGCGAGCGGCGGCAGGTCGCGGTCCGCGCCTGCATCATCGCCTTCTGCATCATGGCCTTCTTCGGTCTTGCCGGCGACGTCGTGCTGAAGGCGCTCGGCGTCTCGCTGCCGGCCTTCCGCATCGCCGGCGGGCTGCTGTTGTTCTGGATCTCGTTCGAGATGGTGTTCGAGCGCCGCAACGAGCGCAAGCAGCAGACCGCCGACACCGCGATCACCCAGGATCATATCCGCAACGTCGCCGCCTTCCCGCTGGCGATCCCGCTGATGGCCGGCCCCGGCGCGCTGACCGCGATGATGCTGCTCGCCGGCCGCGCCGACGGCAACATCGCCATGCTGTCCTCGCTCGCCGTGATCTGCGGCCTCGTGATCCTGTCCTGCCTCGCCGTCTTCTTCCTGGCCGTGCCGATCGCGCGCCTGCTCGGCGTCACCGGCAATGTCGTGCTGACCCGCCTGCTCGGCGTCATCCTCGCCGCACTGGCCGTGCAGTTCGTCATCGACGGCATTCGCGCCGTGATCCGGAGCGGCTGAGCCGCCCCGGATCGAGTTTCGATTCAGACAGTTCGCACCAGCCGCCAGCGGGCGATATCGATCAGCACGAAAAGGGCGAGGCGCTGATGCCGGCCAGCGGCAGCGCCCAGCCCAATCCCGCGGCAACGAGAACCGCCGCCGTCCTGCCCGGCCAGCCGAGCCTCAGCCATGCCTGGACGAGCGTGCGCGGCAATGAGCCCGGCGCCGGCCGCTGGCGCCACCAGATCCGGTAGCCGAGCAGGGTCGTCACCATCAGTGCGATGCCGAGCCCCGCCATCAAGAGCTGGTTCGGCCAGCCGAACAGGATGCCCATGTGGGCGTCGATGCCCCAGCGGATCAGCTTGGCGATCAGCGGGAAGGTCTCGAAATCGGCCCGGCTGACCACCGAGAGATCGCGCGGATCGAGCGCGACAGTGTCGACCTGCGTCGGCCAGCTCCGGTCATATACTCGCACCAGCCAGGCCTGACCCTCGCCACGCGGCGGTCGCATCTCGACATGCGGGGAATCGATGCCAGCCACCTTGGCCGCGGCGAGCGCTGCGTCGAGTTGTCCGATGCTGCCGGGCGCGGCCATGCCAGCGCCCTGCCCACCGCCACCATGATGAGCATGCTCGTCGGCCGGGGGCGCCGCGCCGAGCTTGAGCGAGACCGAGGGCGTGACCCAGCCGAGATTGGCCCGCAAGGCGTCGATCCGGTCGCCGGCGTATTTCGACCAGGTCAGCCCGGTGATAGACAGGAAGACGAGGCCGAGCGAGAGCGTCAGCCCGATCAGACCGTGCCAGCGCCGGTCGCGCAGTGCGGGGTTCGCCCGCGCCCGCTCGGCGGCCCGCGGGTTGCGCCGCCAGAACCACATCAGCACGCCGCCGAGCACCACCGCCCAGAGCCACGATGCTGCCAGCTCGCTGTAATGGCGCCCGAACTCGCCAAGCAGCAGATTGCGGTGCAGATAGTCGAGCGTCGTCCGGAACGGCAGGATTCCACTGGTTCCGTAGACCGTGAGATCGCCCTTCACCGCCAGCGAGACCGGATCGATGAAGATCGCCCGGCTCTCGGAATCGCCGAGACCAGGCTGCGCGAACATCACGCGCGTCGTCTCGCCCGGTCTCGGAGCGGGACGGATGGCGAAGAAGCGTGGCCCCTCGCCGATATGCTTGCGTGCGACCTCGACCTGAGCGGCGAGCGAAGCCGGTTCGCCTGCCGTCGTCGCGGCCAGTTGCTGGCGATAGATGAGGTTCTCGATCTGCGGCGTCAGCACATAGAGCGTGCCGGTCAGCGCCGCGACCAGGATGAACGGGCCGACGAACAGCCCGGCATAGAAATGCAGCCTCGCGATGAAGGCCTTGAATTCAGACGATAATGCGAAGGCGCGGCCGGCCCCGGCACGCGCTTGGACATCCGCATGGGCGGTCATTGCTGGTTTCCTCGATAGACCTGCCGGTCACCTGCCGGCGAGCTCTCGCCCGGCAAAGGTCCGGTCGTTGCGACGAATGCGGCCGGAGCCGCTGTGGCGTCAGGTCTGGAGAGGAGGTCCTCTGGGGCGAGCAGCGAGCCGCTCCTGTCCCGGCAGCCGTGACTCAGCCAGGTCGTCGAACCAGACGAGCGTAGCGCGCGGCACGACCGCTTCGATAACCGCGGCGCGGGTCGGAGGAGCGTAGGCGGCGCCGATCCAGGCGCAGCCGAGCAGGCAGCAGGCCGGCAGATGTGGCGCAGGTTCCTCGCCCGGGAGCGGAACGCTTTCGGCGCCCGGCGCGCAGAGCGTCAGATGCGCGGCGCGATCGAGCAGCGCCGGCGCAAGGTTCTGTCCCGACACGACCGCGCCGAACAGCCCCTGCAGCACGAGCACATAGGCCGCGACGATCGCGACCCAGGATCTTGCTCTGATGGACTTGGCTGCGCTCAAGGACAGGCTCTCCGGCATCGTCGATAGCGAGGTGCCGGGCCCCTGTCCATCAGCCGAACCGCCGCAGCGGGCTAGGCCTTCACATAGACGAAAGCCTCCTTGCCGGAGGCCAGCCGGACACTGATGCGCTTGTAGTCGGCGACCTCGTAGCGATCGGCTGCCGCGAGCTCCTCGGCGCTGATGGAGAACACCTTGCCGGGGACGCTGTCGGCCGGATTATCGCTCGGCGCCACCACCGGATGGAAACGCTTGCCGCTGGTGCGGATCACCTCCGGATCGGTGATCTCCAGCATGGTCTGGGAGAAACCCGGCATGGCGTCTTCATGGCCGCCGAGGAGGCGGCCGAAGGACGAGAGCTGGACGTTCTCCTGCTGCAGCGTGCCATAGGAGAAGAGGAGAATGCTGCGCTCGTCGGCCATGCTCGCGATCTCCGCCTCACGCGGCTAGAGCAGGATGCGAAAAAGTGGAAACCGGTTTTCGCAAGAATCCTGCTCTAACTCTTTGATGAGAGACGGATTCAGATTTCAGATGGAACCGCAAAGCGATTCCATCTGAAATCATCCGGCTCTAGAGCGCCGCCAGCAGCTTTTCGCGCGCCGCACGCGAGCCGGCAAGACGCTGCCGTGCCGCAGCCAGGATGGCCGCCGGCGCCTCCTGCGGCGTACCGGCCTTGAACGGCGGCTCAGGCGCATATTCGAGCGAGAGCTGGATCAGTTGCGCCTCCTCCTCGCCAAGCAGTTCGGCGATCACCGTCAGCCCGAAATCGATGCCTGAGGTAACGCCGCCTGCGGTGATCAGATTGCCGTCGCGCACGACGCGGCCCTGCGTCGGGATTGCACCGAACCGGGCCAGGAAATCATGCGCATTCCAATGGCTGGTCGCGCGCTTGCCCTTGAGCAACCCGGCCATGCCGAGCACCAGCGATCCCGTGCAGACCGAGGTCAGATAGCGCACCTGCCCCGCCCGCTCGCGCAGGAAAGCCAGAACGACCTCGTCCTGCAGCAAGGCGTTGACCCCGGCACCGCCCGGCACACAGAGCACGTCGAGCGGCGGGCAGTCCGCAAAGGTCGTGGTCGGCGTCAGCACAAGCCCGGTCGCGGCCTTGAGCGGCGCGGTATCCTTCCAGATGAGATGAACCTCTGCATCCCGGGCCGAGGCGAAGACCTCATAGGGGCCAGTCAGATCGAGTTGCTGGGCCTGCGGGAAGACGAGGATGCCGAAGCTGAGGGGCATGGTGCGAACTCCTGATTGACTGACGCAGCCTAGCGCGCAAAGCTCTGGCCGAACTGCCAAGCATCCCTCGCTTCATGCCAAACCAGCGCCGCATCGAGATCCTGACCTTCCCCGGCGGGCAATTGCTCGACGTTGCCGGGCCCTTGCAGGTCTTCGCCACCGCCAACGACCTCGCGCACCTCGCCGGCCGGCCCCTGCCCTATGAGACCGCTGTCGTTGCCACTGAGGGCCGTGTCGTCACCAGCTCGAAACTCGAACTCGGCGCAGCCTCGCTCCCCGAGCCGACCGCACCGCTGCACACGCTGGTCGTCGCCGGCGGCTACGGCGTCAACGCCGCCTGTCGCGATGCGGCGCTGGTCGCCTGGGTCCGGCAGCGCGCTGGAGCAGCGGAGCGCGTCGCCTCGGTCTGCAGCGGCGCCTTCCTGCTCGCGGCGGCCGGATTGCTCGACGGCAAACGCGCCGTGACGCATTGGGGTCGCTGCGCCGAATTCGCGGCGATGTTCCCTTCCGTGCGGCTGGAGCCCGATCCGATCTATATCCGCGATGGCGCTGTCTGGACCTCGGCCGGCGTCACCGCCGGGATCGACCTCGCTTTGGCGCTGGTCGAGGCCGATCTTGGCCGCGAGCCGGCGCTCGCCATCGCCCGCCAACTCGTCGTCTTCCTGAAGCGTCCCGGCGGGCAGGCCCAGTTCAGCGCCGCACTGACGCTGCAGGAAAAGGACGAGCGCTTCGACCGCCTGCATGGCTGGATCGTCGAGAACCTGAGCGGCGACCTCTCGCTGGAGCGGCTCGCCGGCGCAGCCAATATGAGCCTGCGCAGCTTCGCCCGGCATTATCGCCAGGCGACCGGCCGCACGCCGGCCCGCGCCGTCGAAGAGCTCCGGATCGAGACTGCGCGCCGGTTGCTCGAACAGGGCCTCTCCGTCGCGCAGACCGGTCGCCGCTGCGGCTTCGGTTCCGAGGAGACCCTGCGCCGCGCCTTCCTGCGCCGGCTCGGGGCGAGCCCGCAGGCCTATCGCGAGCGCTTTGCGGGATAGCTCGGTCGGCGGCTACTTCTCCAAAAACGCCTTCACCGCCCCTTCGGCCTGCTTCATCGAGATCACCCCGTCGAGATGG
Organism: Allobosea sp. LjRoot90; assembly: GCF_964254315.1. Lineage (NCBI taxonomy): Bacteria > Pseudomonadati > Pseudomonadota > Alphaproteobacteria > Hyphomicrobiales > Alloboseaceae > Allobosea > Allobosea sp. LjRoot90. The sequence continues at coordinate 569,918 of NZ_CAXUTF020000001.1, read as the reverse complement.
CCGCGTGTGCCCTGGATGGCGACGTGGGTCACGTCGCGGCCGGCCTTCTTCGCCTCGGCGACGGTGCGCTGGATCATCTCGTCCGGAAAGACCAGGTCCTTGGGCTGATTGACGATCAGTAGCGGCGCCTTGATCCGGCTCATCGCATCGGCAAGCGATTTGCCACCGGCGGCGTAGAGCTGGTTGGCCTTGACCAGGTAGAGGAAATGGTTGGCGTCCGAGACCTTGGCACGGGCCTCGCCGGCATTGTCGAGGATGCTCTGGACCTGGAACTTGTTGCCGAGCGCCTTGGCGGGATCCTCGCCCTCCTTGGCCGGACGACGGCCGAAGGTGGCGTTGGCCCAGTCGCTATGATTGGCCTGCAGCGTCAGCACTGTGAAGGCCTTGGCGAGGCCGGCATTGGGCGGCGTCTTGCCGTAATAGTCGCCCTTGTTCCAGTTCGGGTCGAGCAGGATCGGCGCCGCCCAGACGTCGAGCCAGGCGATGAGCTGGGCGTCCGCCTCCGCCGCACCGATCACCGCCATCGCCTTGCCGACCATGTCGGGATAACTCGCCGCCCATTCATAGGTCTGCAGCGCGCCCATCGACGGGCCGGCGACCATGACGAGCTTCTTGATTCCAAGACTCTCGACCAACGCTTTCTGGACATTGACAAAATCGCCGACCGTCACGACCGGGAAATCGAGCGCATAGGGCTTGTTGGTGTCTGGGTCGATCGAGGCCGGGCCGGTGGTGGTGGTCTTCGGGTCGCCGGCGTTGAGGTTCACCAGCGTGTCGGAGGAGAGGACGAAATACTTGTTGGTGTCGATCGCCTTGCCGGGGCCGATGATCGCGTCCCAATAGCCCGGTGCCGCGTCCGCAGCCGCGTATTTGCCGGCAGCGTGCGAGTTGGCCGAGAAGAAATGGCAGATCAGGATCGCGTTGGACTTGTCGGCGTTGAGCGTGCCGTAGCTCTCCCAGCCGACCTTGACGTTCTTCAGCGTCCGCCCGCTTTGCGTGGTGTAACTCGGCAGGTCGAAGACCTTCTTCTCGACGATCAGATCCTGCGCCTGCGCCATTCCCGTCACCATCACGCCAACGACACCGAGAACTCCCGCGATCCAAGCCTTCATGCCGCACTCCTCCCGCTCCGGCCGTCATACGGCCTTGAGGGGATCAGAGCGGATTTGTCCGGCTAACGGAAGGGGCCTTCCTTCTCCCCTCGGGGGAGAAGGTGTCTGCGCAGCAGACGGATGAGGGCAGTGCGACCGGGCGAGACAAGGATAGGTTACGGCTGTCCTTCCCTCATCCGTCAGCGCTTCGCGCTGCCACCTTCTCCCCCGAGGGGAGAAGGAAGCCTTCATCACAGCGTCTCGAGCAGCCCCTTGATCAGCGCACGACGCGGCGCGACCGAGGAGATCAGCGCGTATTCCTGCAAGGTATGGGCGCCGTCGCCGTCGATGCCGAGCCCATCCAGCGTCGGGATGCCGAGCGCCGCGGTGAAGTTGCCGTCCGAGCCTCCGCCGGTCATCGGGCAGTCCTGCAGGTCGAGGCCGAGCCCGGCCGCCACCGCCCGCGCCTGCTCGTAGAGCGCCGCGACCTCCGGCGATTTCTCGTAAGGCGGCCGGTTCATGCCGCCGGTGATGGTGAGCTTCACGTCCGGATCATGGGGCTTCAGGCCAAGGATGCGCTCTTCCATGACTTTGCCATCGACCACCGAGGTGACGCGGCAGTCGACGCTGAACCAGGCGTGCTGCGGGATGACGTTCGCCGCCGTGCCGCCGCCGACCAGCGCGACGGTCGTGGTGATGCCGCGCGAATAGTCGGTCATGCCCTCGATCGCGAGGATCTGGTGCGCCGCCTCGCGGATGGCGTTGCGGCCATCGGCATGGCGCGAGCCGGAATGCGCCGGCCGGCCCTCAAGCTTGACCTCGAAGCGGCCGACGCCCTTGCGCGCCGTGACGATCTTGCCGCCCTCGCGCGCCGGCTCGGTCACCAGCACCGCCATCGCTTCGCGGCCGATATCCTCGATCAACGCCCGCGAGGTCGGCGAGCCGATCTCCTCGTCAGGCGTGAACAGGAACACCAACGGCCGCTGCACCGTGCCGGCCTTGGCCGCATCCTTGAAAGCCTGCAACGCCAGCCAGGCACCGCCCTTCATGTCATAGACGCCGGGACCGTAGAGCCGGTCGCCCTCGACCCGCACCGGCAGGTCCTTGGCGCTGGTCCCGACCGGGTGGACCGTGTCGAGATGCGACATCAATGCGATCGCCTTCTCGCCGTTACGAACGCCGGCGCGCAGGATCAGGTTGTCGCCGAGCCCGTCGCGGCCGGGAATGCGCTCGACGGCGATCGGCAGGCCTTCGACCTCCCTGGCGACAAGGTCCATCATGCCGTTGACGCCGGGGACATGATGAGTGGGGCTCTCCAGCGCTACCCAGACGGAGAGCGCGGGGACGGCAGGATCGTGAATGGTCATGATGGGAAGGGTTTTCGCAGGAAAGCGTGGCGATAACAGGACATTGGCCAATTCGCCGGCTTTGTCCATGTCGAAAGGCGCCTAGCTGCCCTGCAGGCCCGGCGCCTCAAAAAAAGTTTCACCCGCCTGTCGGCAGCACCGCCCCCCGTCCGTCCTCGAAGCAAACCCGCCGAGGACCAGACGATGCGCCCGCCCGCCGCCCCCGCCATTGCCATACTGCCGGCCCTGTATTGGCTGCGCAGCCTCATGGCGGCGCTCGCTGGCTTCACCGCAGTCCTCGTGCTCGCTCTCCTCGCCGACCAGCTCCTGCGTTCGCTCGGCCTGCCGCCTCCGGCGGCCCAGCCCATGCCGGAACTCGGCCGCCAGGCCCTGGCGGCCTGGCTGCGGGCGGGCTGCCTGCTGCTCGGCGCCCTCCTCGCGAGGGCCGCAATCGCTAGACGCGCTTGACGTTCCAGAAGGTCGGAAAGCTCGGCAGCACACCCGTGAGCTTGCGGCTGAACGCCGTCGGCTGGAAATATTGGCCGAGCGGCGCGTATGGCACATCCTCGAAGGCCTGCTTCTGCAGCTCGGCCGCGATCTTTTGCTTGGCCGAAAGATCGGTGGCCTCCATCCAAGCCTCGCGCAGCGCCTCGATCTTCGGCGCCACCGGCCAGCCCGGCCAGGCCGCGGTGCCATTGCCGCGTAGCGAGATGTGGCCGACCGGATCAAGGATGTCGATGCCGTTCCAGCCGGTGAAGAAGCAATTCCAGCCGCCATTGCCGGGCGGCTCCTTGTTGGCGCGCCGCGTCACCACCGCGCCCCAGTCCATCACCTGGTAGTCGACGTTCATGCCGATGCGCTTCAGCATCTCGGCGCCGACCTCGCATTCGGCCTTGAGATTGGCGAGATCGGTAACGCCGAGCAGGACAACCTTCTCGCCCTTGTAGCCGGCCGCCGCCAATGCCTGCTTGACCTTGGCGATGTCGCGCGGGCCGTTCAGCACCTCCATGCCGGCATCGTTCGCCATCGGCGTGCCGGGCGGGAACAGGCCGACGCCGGTGCGCCACAGCTCCTTGTCGGGACCGCCGACCGCCTCCATGAACTCGGCCTGGTCGATCGCCATCAGCACGGCGCGGCGGATCGCCGGATTGTCGAAGGGCGGATGCAGATGGTTCATCCGCATGATCGCGATCGAGCCGGTCGTCTCCTTGATCGCGACCTCGAGCCTGGGATCCTTCGCCAGCAGCGGCAGGATATCCGGCAAGGGCTGCTCGACCCAGTCGATCTCGCCGCTCTGCAGCGCCGCCGCTGCCGTCGCGGGGTCCGGCAGGGTGTGCCACTCGATCCGTTCGACATGGACGATCTTCGGTCCGGCGGTACGGCCGGGCCTGCCGTCGCTCCGCGGCACGTAACCGGCGAACTTCTCGTAGACCGCCCGGCTTCCGGACTGACGCTCGCTCGCGATGAAGCGGAACGGCCCGCTGCCGATCACTTCGGTGACCTGCGTCGTCGCCTCGGTCCTGGCCAGGCGCTCCGGCATGATCACCGGCACCGAAGCCGTCATCTTGGCAAGCGCATCCGGCAACAGCGGGAACGACTTCTTCAGTCGGAAACGCAGGGTCTTGTCGTCGACCGCGGCGAGCTCGTCGGTCTGCGCCATCAGCGTCTGGCCGAAGGAATCGCGCTTGCCCCAGCGGTTCAGGCTGGCGACGCAATCCTTCGCCAGCACCGGCGTGCCGTCATGAAATGTCAGACCCTCGCGCAGCTTGATCGTCCACGTCTTGCCGTCGGCCTCGGCAAGCGCGCCCTCGGCCATTTGCGGCTGGGCCTTGTAGCTCTCGTCCTGGCCGAACAACGTGTCATAGGCGAGGAAGGCATGGTTGCGGGTGACGGTCGCCGTCGTCCAGATCGGGTCGACCACGGCAAGATCGCCCTGTGGCACGAACTTGATTACGTTCTTGTCGGCGCCACGGCCGATATTGGGTTTGCTGACCGCAAAGGCGGCAGCCGTGCCTGCGATGAAAGCGCGACGTGTCGGCATTTCAGGCTCCCTGCAACAGGGCGTCGATCCGGGATGGTGAAGCCCTGGCGATACGGCAGCGCTCAGGCAATCAGCATGCCAGCGGCCGGTCAAGCCGGCCGCGCACGAGCCTGCGGCTCGTTCAGGCCGCGTCGCGCAGGTCGTCCAGATCGAGTTCGACCAGAAAGTCCGGATCAGCCTCGATCAGCAGCGCCAGCGCCGCGTCGTCGGCGAGCGAATCGGCCAGCATCCGGGCTTCGTCGCGCGCAGCTTCCGCATCGAGCCGGCGCAGCAGCGCCATCAGCGCATTGGCCTGCGGGCCTTCCAGGCCCTCGCAAGCGATCAGGACGTGCGCCAGCAGATCGCGATCGATACCGCCCGCGCCCCGCTGGCCTGGACCAGCCTGCTTGAGTGCATCCACGGTGGCGGCAAAGGCCGGCAGCAAGGCCTCCGGCATTGCCGCCTTGCGATAGAGCGCCTTGAGGCCGGCGCCACGCCGGTCCCAGAGCAGCGCGCGGACGCGGTTGAGCGGCAGGCCGGAGAGCGCGGCGAAGGCCGCTTCTGCGAGGGCCGGTTCATTGCTCAGCAGCGAGCGCAGGATCACGCCGGCGGTTAGTCGGCCATTCTCGCGCAGGCAATCGACGATAGCCGGGGCGTCGCTCGCCTCGCCGCCCGCGGCGAGCGCAACGGCGACCCGCTCGGTCGATTCGCGAGCGAGGCGCGCGCTGCGTTCCTGGGTGAGCCAGCCGCAGCCTGAGACGAAGGCGGCAAGCGCGTCGGAGACCTTGGCCGCGATCGCCTGGCGCAGGCCTGCCGGAAGATCATCGCGCGCCAGCATGGCTTCGCGCACGGTGCCAACCTCGCCTGCGCGCTCGAAGATGCGCTCCAGCGAGAAATCCGGGATTTCGGCGGTGGGATTGGCGAGCAGCGCAACCAGCGCTTCCTCGACCCCGACCTCGCCAAGCGCAGCGCAGATGCCGGCCGACAACCAGGGCCGCTGTGCGATCGCACGCTGCGCCAGTCCGTCGCCGATCGCGGCGGCATCGACCAGGTCGGCCTCGGTCAGCACCGGCGACTGCGCCAGCAGCAGAGCGGCGATATCGCTCTGCTCGGCGATCAGGCCAAGCACCACATTGCGGGGTGCCAGCGGCGTAGCCGCGAATTCTTCCGCGAGCGCACGTCGCACCAATGGCGAGGGATCGTCGACAAGCGAAATCAGCGCCGTCTCGGCCTCGCGTCTGTCTTCCGGCGACATCGCCGAGCGCAGATAGGCGCCAGCCAATGCAGCGGCCCCTTTCGCTCGCGCCTCGGCCGGAGCGGTGCGGGCCCAGAGCAGGAAACGGCGGACGATCATCCGCGCCTCCCATGGAGCATGAACTGGCTGAGGTCGAGCGGGCCGCGTCGTGGCTTGCGGGGCGCAACCGTTTCGCTGGAAGCGGTCTGCGTATCCGCCACGGCAAGGTCACGCGGCCGCGACGGCGGCAACGGAGCCATGGCACTGGCCGGAGCAGTCGAACTGACCGCGCTTTCCGTCTTGGCGACCTTGCCCGCGGACGAGACATCGCCGCCACTCGCTGCCGAGCTCACGCGCGGGAAATAGCGGGTCGCAGGATCGTCATCGGTGGTGCGGGACGCAGCGCTGCTACGCGGCGTGGTCCAGAGATTGGCGACCGCCTTCGAGACCGGAGTGCGCGGCCCTTCGGTCGAGAACAGGCCGATCAGCCCCTTCGCCCGGCCCGGTGCCAGCGCGGCGGCGATCGGCGCGACCGGTGGCTCAGCCGCATAGGCCGTAGCGGTCGTAGCCGCGCCTGTCGGCTTGGCCTGCGCCAGCATGGCGCCCGTGGTCGCCGCGACCTGGGTGTTGGCGTGGCTGGCGGCGAGCAGGCCATAGACCTCCTGGGCGCTGCGGGCCCTGCCCCCCTTGTCGAAGAAGATCGAGCGATTCGCCGCCGCGGCGTCCGGGAAGTCGCGTGCCGCGGCACGCGTCGGGTCGTTTCCGACGGTGCGGATCAGGTCGGTGGCGCCGCGTGCGCCGAGCACATGGGCCATATAGAGCTCGCCCGCCTGCGGCTGACGCCCGAGCGCCTGGCCGAGCTGCTCGGCATTCTTTTGCGTGAGCGCGCCGGCCATCACGGTCGCGACATGCGGATCGGTGCGCAGCTGCAGGATCTTCTCGCGCAGCGCCGGATCGGCCACGGTCAGCCGGCCGCTGCCATCCTCGCTGATCGCGCCGGCATAATTGGCGAGCCCCTGCTTGGGCCCCTCCTGGCGCACCATCGACAACCAGGTCTGCTCGATGAACTGGAACAGTCCGGTCGCGCTCGAGGTCCGCGCTTTCGCATCTGGCGCGAGCGCCGATTCCCGCTGCGCCGTCTTCAGGAGATAGTCGAAGCCGACGCCGGTCTTGTCCGCCCCTTCCTTGATCGCGTTAACGACCGGGTTGGCAGGCGTTGTCTCGCGGGTACTCGGCGTGCTGAAAAGGAACATGAGGTCACTCGGTCCGCTGCCGTTCCAGGCGGACCGGAGCACCCGAAGAGACTGGACCGGTTATGGTAAGCGAACCGTTAAAACGGGCGTTCGCCAAAGCCGGTTCCGGGCGGAAAAGTGCCACAGGAGCAAGACGATGGCGGAAGCGACGCGGCACAAGCGAGGCGGGCTCTATTTCGAGGATTTCGAGATCGGCGCCTCGATCGAGCATCGGCTGACCCGCACGGTCACGCAGATGGACAACATGCTGTTCTCCAACATGACGCTGAATCCGCAGCCTCTTCACATCGACGCGCATTTCTGCGCGACCGAGACCGAGTGGGGCAAGCCGTTGATGAACTCGCTGTTCACGCTCGGCCTGATGATCGGCATCTCGGTCAACGACACCACGGTCGGCACCACCATCGGCAATCTCGGCATGACCGACGTCACCTTCCCCGCCCCGCTTTTCGAGGGCGACACGGTGAACTGCGTCACCGAGATCGTCGCCAAGCGCGAATCGAAGTCGCGGCCGGATGCCGGCATCGTCGACTTCCACCACCGCGCCTATAAGCAGGACGGCACGCTGGTGGCCCAGTGCCGCCGCCAGGCCTTCATGAAAAAGCGCCCGACCGGAGGACAGGCCTGATGCGCTCGCTTCTCTTCGTCCCCGCCGACAACCAGAAGAAGCTGCAAAAGGGTCTCGAAAGCGGCGCCGACGCGCTGATCCTCGATCTAGAGGATTCCGTTGCGCTCGACGCCAAGCCGGCAGCGCGCGAGCTGGCCCGTGATTTCCTGAAGGAGGTCGCGGCCTTGCCGCGGCGCCCACGCCTGATCGTCCGCGTCAACGCGTTGATCACGGGCATGACCGCGGCCGATCTCGATGTCGTCATGCAAAGCGGGCCCGACGCGATCATGCTGCCCAAATCCGAGGGCGGCTCCGATCTCAGCCATCTTGCCGCGCATATCGCCGTGCGTGAGGCCGAGTACGATCTGCCCGACGGTGCGACCAAGATCATCGCGATTGCGACCGAGACCGGAAAGGGCATCTTCGGCCTCGGCAGCTATGCCGGCGCCAGCCACCGACTCTCCGGCCTGACCTGGGGTGCGGAAGATCTATCGGCCGATCTCGCCGCCGAGACCAATCGGCTCGAGGACGGTTCCTATGCCGATCCCTATCGTATGGCCCGCTCGCTTCTGCTCTTCGCTGCCGCGGCAGCGCAGATCGACGCGATCGACACCGTCTTCACTGCCTTCCGCGACGAAGCAGCCCTGCGCGCCGAATGTGTTGCGGGACGGCGCGACGGCTTCACCGGCAAGATGGCGATCCACCCGGCGCAGGTGCCGGTGATCAACGAGGTCTTCTCGCCTTCGCCCGAAGCGCTGGCCCGGGCCGAGGCGATCATCAAGCTGTTCGACGCCAATCCCAATCTCGGCGTGATCGGGCTCGACGGCGAAATGCTCGACCGGCCGCATCTGATGCGCGCCCGCCGGCTGAAGGCGCGGGCTGACAGATTGCGTCAATGACCGGGCGCAAGCGATTCTGGTGATTCGGGTTTTGGAGACCCGCCCCTAACCGCGATACTCTTCCAGCTCGTCATGCTCGCCCTTGTGGCGAGCATCCACGTCTTGAACACCGCATTCGATTAGCAAAGAGAAGACGTGGATGGTCGGGACAAGCCCGACCATGACGGGAGAAGCGGCCTCACCTATTTGAGTTGCCGGCACTGATGTCGCGCCGCGCTCGCCAGGCACTCTTGCGCCTTCTTGGCGGCATTGAGTTCGCGCAGCAGCCAGAAGCCCGCCCCGATCATCACCAGCACGGCGATGACCGCGAGGAGGTTCACGGTCATGCGCCATTGCTCGTCCGGCTCCTCGTCCTGGCGTCGGACCATGGCGGTCAGCCGCCGCCGGCGGGCCGGATGATCGAGAACATTTCGCTGACCTCGGCGTAATCGCTGTAGCCACAGCGGGCGATCGGGTTGGCGCCGGCCGTATCGAAGCGCCCGTCGCGGATGAAGGCCTCGTCGATATAACCCGCGACAACCTGCCCGAACACTATCCAGTGCGGCACGTCATTGCCATCGATGTCCCTGACTTGCTGGATCGACAGGAGCTTGCATTCGAGCGCGGCTGGGCTCGCCGCGACCCGCGGCGGCTTCACCACGCGCGACGGCGCCATCTCAAGCCCGGCATGGCCGTATTCGCTTGTCCCGCGCGGCAGCGGAGCCGAGGTCAGGTTCATCTGCTGGTCGAGCGCCTTGGTGACCAGGCTGCAGGTGAACTCACCGGTCTCCTCGATGAAGGCGACGGCATCCTTCTTGTTCTCGGAGGAGAACATCACGATGTTCGGGCGCGCCGAGACCGCGTTGAAGAAGCTGTAGGGCGAGAGATTGACCTCGCCCTTCGCATTTATCGCGCTGATCCAGCCGATCGGCCGCGGCGCCACGATCGCCTTAAACGGATCGTGCTTGAAGTCGAGGTCACGGCCTTCGTCGGTATAGTACATGACGCTCACGCTCCAAACCGGCTGACGATCGCGGCGAGGTCCGGCCGCTCGCGGTCGGCCGGGCGGCCGTCGGCCTTGCCGAGATGGACGAAGCCGGCGATGCGCTCATCCGGTTCGAGCCCGAAGGCATCGAGCACCTTGCGGTCGAAGGCGAACCAGTTGGTCAACCAGGAGCCGTTGAAGCCGAGCGCCTCGGCGGCGATCAGCATGTTCATGCAGACCGCGCCGGCCGAGAGCTCCTGCTCCCATTCCGGGATCTTCTCGTGCTTGCGGGCCCGCGAGACGACGGCGATCACGACCGGAGCGTGGAGCAGGCGCTTGCGCTCGAACGCCACCTTGTCCTCATCGGCCTGAGGATTGCGCTCCTTGAAGACGCCCGCAACGATCTCGGCCGCCTGCTCCTTCGCTGCACCGGAAAAGACGATGAAGCGCCAGGGCGCGAGCTTGCCATGGTCCGGCACGCGCGCCGCCACGGTCAGGATCTCGCGCAGCTGGCCTTCGTCCGGCCCGGGAGCAGCGAGAAATTGCGGTGGCACCGAGCGACGGAGCTTGAGCAGGGAGAGCGTGTCGGTCATGAACGATCCGGAAATGGCGCGGCTGGGATGATGGTCTCCCAGTTAAGGTTTCGCCATGATGAGGACAAGCGAACCTGCTCCTTCGCTGGCGCAGGGACGATGACGGCGCAGCGCATGTTTCAACGCGACAAGTTTCAGATTCAGATGCGGACCATGGCCAGGGTCGGCATCACGCTGCTTGCCGCCGCGCTCGCAGCATCGCCCAGCCTTGCCCAAACGCCCGGTGCCGCGACATCCGCCACCACGCCCGGTTCGCCGCCGAACGCGGCACCAGCCGCAAGACCCGGCCAGGCGACGCTCGCCCTCGGCGCCCAGTTCTCCGGCAACCGCAAGCCGATCCGCTCCGGCCTGGTCTGGCGGGTGCTGACCGAATCCTTCGACGGCTCGCCGCCCCGGATCGTCGCCCGCTCGAACGATGCCGAGCCGAATTTCGCGCTCGACCCAGGCGTCTATCTTCTGCACGCCGCCTATGGTTTCGCCAGCGCCACCAAGCGCGTCACGCTCGGCGCGCAGGGTCTGAGCGACAAGCTCAGCATCAGCGCCGGAGGGCTCTCCCTCGCCGGCTCGATCGGTGAGACCCCAATCGCGCCGGCCCAGCTCAGTTTCTCGGTGTTCGTGCCGTTGCAGGGCAATTCCGAGGGCCGCCTCGTCGCTTCCAACGTCAAGTCCGGCGAGCTGATCCGCCTGCCGGAGGGCACCTATCACATCGTCTCGACCTATGGCGATTCGAACGCCATCCAGCGCTCCGATGTCCGGGTCGAGTCGGGCCAGGTCACCCAGGCGACGCTGCATCACCGCGCCGCGCAGGTGACGCTCAAACTGGTCGCCGGTCCTGGCGGCGAAGCTTTCGCCGGCACCGCCTTCAGCGTGCTCACCCCCGGCGGCGACGTCATCCGCGAGGCGATCGGCGCTTTCCCGCAGGTGATCCTGTCCGAGGGCGACTATGTGCTGATCGCCCGGCAGGAGGGGCAGGTCTTCTCGCGCGACTTCAAGGTCGAGGCTGGACGCGATCGCGATATCGAGGTGATCGCGCGCTGACGCGCCTGCTGCGGCTCAATTCGTCGACTTGCCGGGCTCGCGCCCACCCGTCAGCTCGTTGATGATGCCGTCGGCCAGACGAATTCCGAAGCAGCGATAACCGGCCTCGACCACCTGGAGCCCGTCCATGCCGACGATCTCCTCCTCGCTGAACTGCTTCGAGCCCGACCAGCTCTTCATCATGGCGTAGCGCGGAAAGACCGAAACGCCGCTTTCGCTCGCCGTTTTCGCCAGCACGGCCCGGTAGTCGTCGTATTTGGGGTAGCGGCCCTCGCGCTGCAGCCAGGGCATATCCATCAGCACGAGATCGACCCCGGCCTCCTGCAGCTTGTGGGCGCCCTTGCGCAGGATCTTCGCCAGCTTCTCCTCGCCGATATCGCGGATGGCGTCGTTCACCGCCGTCTGCCAGATCACCAGCGCCGGCTTCTCGGGAATGACCTCGCCCTCGAGCCGCAGATACATCTCATAGGCCGACTGGCCGCCGACACCGAGGTTCACGACCTTGATCTCGCGCCCCGGCAAGCGCCGGCGCAGTTCGGCCTCCAGCACGGCGGGGTAGCTGCGGTCGGCATCGCTCGCACCCGTCCCGGCGGTGCTGGACGAGCCGAGCGCGACGATTGTGAGCTTATTGGTTTCGGTCAGGGCACGCTTCGCTGCCGATAGCGACGGCCTGAAGGGGTGCTGGGCCGCGCCGGCCCGGCAGCGCCCATCCACCACTTGAGCGAGCGGCTTTGGCCCGGCGAATGCCGGCAGGGCCGACCCCAGGATCAGAAGAAGGGCGCTCAGGCCGTAGCGGCCTGCTCGCGAGGGGCGCTGGCGGCGCGTGCCGTAAGCGACTTGTACCACGAGAGAAATGTTCCTAGCCCGATCAGGATGGTAATCCCGGCGAGGTTTACGATCAATTGCATCAAAAGGGCGAAGGAGGTCTCCGCAAGGATGATCTGGCCGGTGATCGCCAGCACGATTCCGGCGCAGAAGACCTCGAGCGAATGCCGCCCGAGCGCGGCCAGCCTCCTGCCAACCGCCCCCTTCAGCAGGTTCGCATCGGGCTTGAGGAAGCGCAGCACGAGCCAGGTCAACGCCACCAGGTGAACCACGCGCAGCCAGGCGAGATTGGTCTTGTCGATGCCGATCTGCAGGCTCTCGATCCAGTCGTTCAGGAGCGCGATGCCGAACGGGTTGCCGGAAGACAGCTTCACCGTCGCCGCTAAAAGGATGATGGCCGCAGCTGCAAGATCGGCGATGACCAGCTTCGGCAAGGCGGCGCCGACGATGCCGAGGCGACCGATCACCACGCCGAGCGTGAACACCATCTGCCAGGCGAACGGGTTGAAGAACCAGCCGCCCTCGCCCGGATGGTTCGGCAGGTTGAGCCCGGCATGGGTGGCGCCCTGCCAGATTGCGAAGGAGACGAGCAGCGTCGCGAGCGGGCTGGTCCGCGCCGCGACATAGATCAGCGGAAACAGCGCCAGCAGCACGATGTAGAGCGGCAGGATGTCGAGATAATAGGGCTGATAGACCAGCCCGAGCGCGTTGACGATCGCAGCCTGCGTATCGCTGAAGAAGGGCTGGATGTTGATCGCCTCGACATAGAGCGCGTTCTGGGTGCGCACCACTGCGGTCGCGACAATGCCGCAGACCAGCACGAACAGCGCCAGATGCGCGATGTAGAGCGTCCAGATCCGCGCGCCGACCTTGAGCGAGCCGACAAGCAGCCCGCGCTGGTCGATCAGCCGGCCATAGGCGAAGGCGGCCGAGACGCCTGCGAGCAGCACGAAGACATCGGCAGCGTCGGAGAAGCCAAAATTATGCGGCATCGCCGAGGCGACGATGTTGCCCGGTATGTGGTTGACGAAGATGACGAGCAGGATCAGGCCGCGGATCACGTCGATGCGCAGGTCGCGGCCGGGCGAGGCCGCATCGCGGGGCCCTTTTCCGAACAGCACCAGGCGCCAGAATCCGCTCACTCGAACCGCTCCTCATGCGCAGCCCGGAAGAGGTAGCTGCACATTTGTTCATCTGCGGTTCATCTTAACATTGTGTTGCCAGCAAGGCTCCGCAGATGCGGATCACAAGCCTGTGCACTGCCGTATGGAGAGGCACAAGGTTTGCCGCTGCATTATTGCATGCGCAGCCCCGCAAATCCGTCATTGGCTTCAACGGCCTGTGACGGATTGCATCGCTATTGAGCAATCGACGGCATGAGCTGGATGGGGGTTTGAGCTGCGCTAGGCGCCTGCGTCTTCGGCCGCCTTCGCCGCATCGCGCTTCTTCTCGACATGGCGCACCGAGAACACCGAGAGCTCGTAGAGCAGCAGCATCGGGATCGCCAGCATGAGCTGCGAGATCACGTCGGGCGGGGTCAGCACCGCGGCGATGACGAAGACGAAGACGATGGCGTAGCGGCGCTTGTCCTTCAGGAACTGCGCGTCGATGATTCCCGCCTGGCCGAGCAGGGTCAGGACCACCGGCAGTTGGAAAGAGATGCCGAAGGCGAAGATCAGCGTCATGATCAGCGAGAGGTACTCGCTGACCTTGGGCAGGAGCTGGATACCCGCCTGCCCTTCGCTCGCGGCCTGCTGCATGCCGATCGAGAACTTCATCAGCACCGGCATGGCGAAGAAGAACACCATCGCCGCGCCGAGCAGGAAGAAGATCGGCGTCGCGGCGAGATAGGGCGCAAAAGCCTGGCGCTCGTTCTTGTAGAGCCCCGGCGCCACGAACTTGTAGATCTGCGTCGCGATCACCGGGAAAGCGAAGAAGCCGGCGCCGAAGGCCGCGATCTTGATCTGGGTGAAGAGATATTCGAGCGGCGCGGTGTAGATGAGCTGCACGTTGGCGCCCGGCCCCGCAGCCCAGATATAGGGCTGGACCAGGATGTTGTAGATCTGCGTCGCGAAGGCGAAGCAGATGAAGAACATGATCAGGAAGGCGATCAGCGACTTGATCAGCCGCGAGCGCAACTCGATCAGATGGTCGATCAGCGGTGCGCGCGACGCTTCGATCTCGTCCTCGCCGGCGCGCTTCGGATCGGTATTGGCCTCGACGACGCTCATGCCGTCTCTCCGCCCTCGACCGAAGCGGCCTTGGCCTTGCGCTTGCGCACCGGCTTGGCCGGCGGCTCCTCAGCCGCGACCGCGGTAGCCGGCACTGCCGGCTCTTCGGTCGCGGCGGTCTTGCGGCGGCGCTTCGGCTTTTCCTCCGGCTCGGGAGACGCCACGGGAGCAGGATCGATGCTGACGGGGGCCGGCAGGTCGGGCGCCGGGAGCTTTGCCAGCGTCGCCTCGGCATCCTTCATGGCCTTGTCGTCGGCCGCCGGCTTCGAGGCGTCGGCTGCGCCAAAATCCTTCATCGGCTCGATCGGGTCGAAATTGGTCGAGGCCTGCACCGAATTGCCGATGTCCTCGACCTGCTTCTTCAGGTCGGTCAGCTCGGCCTCGCGCATCGCGTCGTTGAACTGCCCCTGGAATTCGGAGGCCATGCGCCGAATCTTGCCGATCGCCTGCCCGGCGGCGCGTAGCGCCCCGGGCAAATCCTTGGGGCCGATGACGACGAGCGCGACGCCCCCGATCAGCAGCATTTCGCTCCAGGCGATGTCGAACATCGACGGCCGGTCCTCTAGAGCCATTCCAGCAAAAGTGCGAAGCGGTTTTGCGTCAGGAATTGTGTCAGAACAGTAGAATGGAACATGTCCGTGATCGCGGACATGTTCCGCCAAACCTCGAACGCCACCTTAAGAGCGGCGCGAGCTTCAGGCCTTGGTCTCGGCCTTGGCCGGCTGCGGATTGGTGGTCTGGGCCGTCTGGTCGATCACCTTGGGATCGGCCGGCTGCTGCGCGGCCGCTGGCGGGGTCTCGTCCTCGGCCATGCCCTTCTTGAACGACTTGATGCCCTTGGCCACGTCGCCCATCAGTTCGGACACCTTGCCGCGGCCGAACAGCAGCATCACGATGACGCCGACGACGATCCAGTGCCAGATGCTGACGCCACCCATGGTGGAACTCCTCCGAAATTGAACGCGCGGCCCGACTTGTTTCGACGGGCCAGATGCTTGTGCCGGAAACTAGGTGTCCCCTACAGGGAACACAAGGACTTCGTCCATCGTAATGTCGATACCGACATCCTCGCCCTCTGCGACGGAATCCCGCCGTGTTGGCAGCCGCGCCATCAACGGCTTGTCGAGACCATCGACCGCGAGCTCGATATGGTCGACCTCACCGAGGAAGCGCCGCGTCACCACCCGCGCCGGCAGGCAGTACCCTTTGGGCACCAGGCGGATCGCTTGCGGCCGAACGCCGAGCACAGCGGCTCCGTCCGGCAGTCCAGGCGCCGGGAAGCGCCCAAGCGGCGTGTCGATCTCGCCATTGCGGACGCTCGCCTCGATTTCGGTAAGGTCGCAGAAAAATCGGGCGGCAAAGAGGCTGGCGGGGCGGCGGTAGAGCTCCTCGCCGGTTCCGCTCTGGACGATGCGGCCCTGGCGCATCAGCACGATCCGGTCGGCGACGCGCATCGCATCCTCGGGATCGTGCGTGACGATGATCGAGGTCGCGCCGATCTCCTGCAGCAAGGCCATCGTCTCGTCGCGCACCGCATCGCGTAGGCGCCGGTCGAGATTGGAGAAGGGCTCGTCCATCAGCAGCACGCCGGGACGCGGCGCCACCGCGCGCGCCAGCGCCACGCGCTGCTGCTCGCCGCCCGAGAGCATGTGCGGATAGGCCTCGGCGAGGTCGGCGAGGCCGACGCGGGCGATAGCACGCAGGGCCGTCGCATCGGCCTCGGCATTGCCATAGCCACGCAGGCCGAAA
Organism: Allobosea sp. LjRoot90; assembly: GCF_964254315.1. NCBI lineage: Bacteria > Pseudomonadati > Pseudomonadota > Alphaproteobacteria > Hyphomicrobiales > Alloboseaceae > Allobosea > Allobosea sp. LjRoot90. Next base: position 554,068 of record NZ_CAXUTF020000001.1, on the reverse strand, counting down.
CGGACGTTCTCGCGCACGGAGAGATGCGGAAACAGCGCGTAATCCTGGAAGACCAGGCCGACCCCCCTCGCCTCCGGCTCGACGAATTGGCCGGGCGAGGAAACATCGCGGCCTTCGAGCAGGATACGGCCGGCACTCGGCCGCTCGACCCCGGCGGCGAGCCGCAGCAGCGTCGTCTTGCCGCAGCCGGAATGGCCGAGCAGCGCGACGATCTCACCGGGTGCAACGTTCAGCGAGACCTGGTCCAGCGCCGTCACCTTGCCGAATCGCTGGGTGACGCCGTCGAAGCCGAGCGCCATCGGGATGGCGGCGCCGGCGGTGCCACGCCGTCCCCACCCCAGCCAACGCGGTCTGCCTTCGCTGCGAGCCAAGTCGTTCTCCTGCCGGCCCGCCGGGCTCAATCGCCTGCGCTGTGCTAGCTGGCGTCGCCGTCGTCAAGCGGCGTGAACAGGTCGCCGAGCGGATCCTCGTCATCGTGCAGGCTCGGATCGTCGTCCGGCACCGGCACGGAGAGGTCCTTGGCGAGGCGCCCCTCGATGAAGCCGGCGCCTTTCAGCTCCTCCAGCCCCGGCAGGTCGTCGATCCGGTCGAGTCCGAAATGATCGAGGAAAGCCGGCGTCGTGCCGAAGGTCACCGGCCGCCCCGGCGAGCGCCTGCGACCGCGCAGGCGCACCCAGCCGGCCTCCAGCAGAATGTCGAGCGTGCCCTTGGCGGTGGCAACGCCGCGGATCTCCTCGATCTCGGCGCGCGTCACCGGCTGGTGGTAGGCGATGATGGCGAGCGTCTCCAACGCGGCACGCGAAAGCTTGCGCGGCGGCTCGGCCTCGGGCGCCAGCAGATAGGCAAGATCCGGCGCAGTGCGAAAGGCATAGCCGCCGGCAACGCGATGCAGCGTCACCCCGCGCATGGCATAGCTCTGCTCCAGCTCGGCAATCACCCGGTCGATCGGCACGTTCGCCGGCACCGATTTCGCCAGGTCTTCGGCCGAGAGTGGCTGCACCGAAGCGAACAGCAGCGCCTCGACGATGCGGCAGGCGCGCGCCAGCGCCTCGTCGGCATCCCATGCCTCCTCGTCCTCGCGCTCGGCTTCAGCCACGGCCATCAGCGCCTCACAGGTCGAGCGTCGGTGGCCGCGCCGAGCGGCGGCGGACATAGAGCGGCGCGAAAGCGCCATCCTGACGCAAATCGAGCACGCCCTCGCGCACCATTTCCAGCATGGCCGAGAGCGAGGAGGCCCTGACCGTCGCCGCCATCGTCTCTGCCGGCAGGCCGTGGCTGCTCATGTAGCGGGTAAGATAGCCGTCGATCGCGGTCCATTCGCCGGCCTCGCCGACCAGCCGCGCCAGCGCCTCGCGCGCCTCGGCCAACGAGAGAACCTGGCGCTGGCCGACACTCATCGGCTGGCGGATGCGCTTCTGGCGTTGCTGCGCATAGGCCGCCAGCAGATCGTAGAGTTCCGCCTCCCAGACCGGCCGCCCCTCGAAAGCGATCACTTCCGGCGCACCGCGGGCGAAGACGTCGCGGCCGAGCCGCTCGCGGGTGGCGAGCCGCTGCGCCGCGGCGCGGATCGTCTCCAGCCGCTTCAGGCGCAGCGCCAGCGCGGTGGCAAGATCGGCTGCGCTCGGCTCCTCGCCCTTGGGCGGCTCCGGCAGCAGCAGGCGCGATTTCAGATAGGCGAGCCAGGCCGCCATGACGAGATAGTCGGCGGCGAGCTCGAGCCGCAGCTCCCGCGCCTTTTCGACGAAGACGAGGTATTGCTCCGCCAAAGCCAGAATCGAGATGCGGGCGAGATCGACCTTCTGGCGACGGGCAAGATCGAGCAGCAGGTCGAGCGGCCCTTCATAGCCGTCGACGTCGATCACGAACGCCGGCTCGCCGCTCGCGCGTTCCGACGTGCCGTCCTCCTGGAATGGCAGCTCAGCGGCCATCGATGGCCTGTTCCCCATGTCCCGCCCCGCCCTCACGGCGGGGCCGCAACCCCGGGGATAGAATCAGCTTATCTGCCGCCCATGGCAAGGGCGCTCGCGAGTTGTGCCCGCGTCGCCTCGATGTCGAGCGGTTCTGGCTCGTGCCGGATGCGGGCGAGTGCCATTGCGGCGCGGCGGGCACGCTGGCCGCTCATCGCAGGGACGGCACCGGCAACCGCGACCATCTCCTCCATGATGCCATGGCAGTGCAGCACCACGTCGACGCCGGCCCGGATCGCCGCCTGCGCCTTCTGCGCGAACGAGCCGGACAAGGCCTTCATCGAGATGTCGTCGGTCATGATCAGCCCGTCATAGCCGAGCTCGCCGCGCATGATCTCGCGCACGATCTTCCGCGAGATCGTCGCCGGACGACGCTTGTCGAGCGCGGTGAAGACGACATGCGCCGTCATCGCCAGCGGCATGTCGGCCAGATGCCGGAATGGCCGGAAATCATGGGCCCGCAACTCGTCGATATCAGCCTCGACCACCGGCAGGTCGTGATGGCTATCGGCCTTGGCCCGGCCATGGCCCGGCATGTGCTTGATCACCGGCAACACGCCACCTGCCAGCAGCCCCTCGGCCGCCGCCCGGCCGAGCGTCGCCACCATTGCCGGATCGCGTGCATAGGCGCGGTTGCCGATCACGTCATGGCTGCCGGCGATCGGCACGTCGAGCACCGGCAGGCAGTCGACATCGATGCCGACGCTCTTCAGGTCATGCGCCATCAATCGCGCCGAGAGCCGGACGATCTCGCGCTGCTGGATCGGATCGTTGATCGCGAGGAAGGCCAGCGCCGGCGGATAGGGCGGCCAATGCGGCGGCCCCATGCGCTGGACCCGGCCGCCCTCCTGGTCAATGAGGATCGGCGCCTGCCAGCCGACGCAGTCGCGCATCTGCGCCGTCAGCGCCGCGACCTGCGCCGGATCCTGCGTATTGCGCTTGAACAGGATGAAGCCCCAGGGCCGGGCGTCGCGGAAGAAGGCGCGCTCGTCGGCGGTTAGGCTCGTGCCGAGGCAGCCGGCGATGAAGGCGCGCGAGGTCATGGAGCGATTATCGCCGATTCGGAGGCGAGCCGCATTGCGTCATTGCGGGCTTACCCTTCCCGTCCTGGTCGGGCTTGTCCCGACCATCCACGTCTTCCCTCGGGCAGTCCTGCGTTCAAGACGTGGATGCTCGCCACAAGGGCGAGCATGACGAGCTGGATCAGCGTCCCGGTCATGAACTCCGGGCTATGCTGCCCTCACCGCAGCGACTGCGACGCCTGTGCGTTGAACGCGTCGAAGGGCAGTTCCGCGACGCGGAACCAGAGCTGCTCCTTCTTCCAGTACGGCAGGAAGGAATCCCACAGCGTCTTGAAGGCCGGATTCTTCGCCGCCTGGTCGGCGTAGAGGGCGAAGGCCTCCTTGAACGCCGCCTGCATCACGTCCTGCGGGAAGGCGCGCAGCTCGGCGCCACCGGCGATCAGCCGCAGCAGCGCGTCCGGGTTGCCGTGGTCGTATTTCGCCATGCAGAGCGCGTTCGCCTCGGCGCAGGCCGCCTCGACGATGGCGCGGTAATGCGCCGGCAGCCCGGCCCATTTCTCGTTGTTGACGATGAAGCTGACATTGGCGCAGCCTTCCCAGAAGCCGGGATAGTAATAGTACTTCGCCACCTTCACGAAGCCGAGCTTCTCGTCGTCATAGGGGCCGGAGAACTCGGCCGCGTCGATCGTGCCGCGCTCCAGCGCCGGGTAGATGTCGCCGCCGCCCAAGGTTTGCGGCACCACGCCGAGCTTGGCCATGATCTGCCCGCCGAGGCCGGCGATGCGGAACTTGAGACCCTGCAGATCGGCTACGCTCTTGATCTCCTTGCGGAACCAGCCGCCCATCTGGGCGCCGGTGTTGCCCGACGGAATCGTGTGCACGCCGAACTTCTTCATCAGCTCGCGGCAGAGCTCGAGCCCGCCGCCCTGATAGAGCCAGGCATTCTGCTGGCGCGTGTTGAGGCCGAAAGGCAGCGACGTCTCGAAGGCGAAGGCCGTGTCCTTGCCGATATAGAAGCTCGACAGCGTGTGGCTGCATTCCACCGTGCCGTTCTGCACCGCGTCGAGTGCCTGCAGCGCCGGCACGATCTCGCCGGCGGCGAAGGTCTGGATCTGGAACTGGCCGTCGGTCGCCTCGGCGACGCGCTTGGCGACCTGGGTCGAGATGCCGAACAGGGTGTCCAGGCTTTTCGGATAGCTCGAGGTCAGGCGCCAATTGATCTTCGGATTGGTCTGCGCGATCGCCGGTGCGGCGATGGTCGCGGCAGCGGCCGCGACGGCCGAGGTTTTGAGAAGCTTGCGGCGGTCCATGGTGTTTCCTCTCGCTTGCAGGCCTTCGGCTTTTTTCGGACGGGGCCAGGCCGCTGACTCGGGGGGCGAAGCTAGAGCACGCGCTGACCGGGCTCCAGCCACGGCCCCGCAACGCGCGCATGTCCAAATAGCGGGAGCAATTCGGGATTCCTGCACGGCGGCATGGGGATGCGGTTCAGCTGCCCGCGCTGCCAGCAAGCAGGCCGGCCCCGAGCATGGCCAGTCGGCAGACGCTCCGCGCACCGAGGCCGCCAATGTCCTCCTCGGGTACGAACTCGACGATGTTAAAACCGATGATCGGCGCGCGCGCCGCGACACCGTTCAGGAGATCGACGAGATCGCCATAGCCAAGGCCGCCCGGCGCCCGGCCGAGCACGCCCGGCACCACCGACGGATCGAGGCCGTCGACATCCAGGCAGACCACGACCGGCCGGCCCGCCGGTACGCATTGAACCGCGTGGCCGATCCCCCTCTCCCTGAGCGTGCGCATATCGATGATTTGCGCACCGGCAGCGCGCGCCTCGCTCACATCCGTTTCACGGGCGCTGCCGATGCCACGGGCACCGACCTGCACGAGCGCCTTGACGCCGGCGAACTCGGACGCGCGCCGCATCGTGCTGGACAGCCCGAAGCGCTCGCCCTCGACCTCCTCGCGCCAATCGATATGCGCATCGATCTGCAGGATCGTGATCTCGCTGTGCGAGGCGAAGGCCTTCAAGGCGGGAATCTGGACGCTGTCATCGCCGCCGAGCAGCAAGGGCGCAGCGCCACGCGCCAACAAAGCCGTGTAGACGGTTTCGATCCTTGCCCGATTACCGGCGAAATCGCCGGGATCGAAAGCGATGTCGCCGCAATCCACCAGGTTCTGGTCCGACCAGGCCACCGCCCGGCCGAGATCGAAATCATAGTGCCCTCGCCGTGCGGCCTGCCGCGCGCTGACACGGCGAATGGCGGCCGGTGCGGAGGCGCTATGCAGGCTGCCTGACGGATAGGGCGTCGCGCCGGGAATGCCGATCACTGCGACCGCGCCGCGCGGTACCGCGTCGAAGGCGACCGCTTCGCAGCCAAGGAAGGTCTCGCTGGCGCGGGAAGTCGGGTCGAGAGGCATGGCGAACGAACCAAATGACGGACGGTGGTTTCTCCAGCCTGCCTGCCACCGGGCATCCGGGTAAGCAAGCACATCGCCGTGGGGTAGGCGCTCAGGCGCCAAACAAAAACACCGGCCGCGACGATCGCGGCCGGCGTTTCAGGTATCTGTGAGCAGCTCGGTGGTGCTTCAGTTCTTGGCGATGAAGCACTGGCCGCCGGCGGACTGCAATGCCGAGCACATCGAGCTCGCATCCTCGCGAGAATACGGACCGACGCGCAGGCGGTAGACCGTCTTGCCGCCAGCGAGCTCGGTCTTGCGCACGATCGGGCTCTGGCCGGAGAGCTGATCGGAATATTTGCGCTGCAGCGCTGCGAAGGTGGCGCGTGCCTCGGCCTCGCTGCCCGGCGCCCCGAGCTGCACGACGAAGCCGCCTGCCGGGTCTGTGCGCGGCGCTGCCGCGGCAGGTGTAGCGGGCTGGACCGGCTGCGGCGCGAGTGCGGCAGTCCGGGTCGTGTTGGCCGATGGCGTCTGCGAAGCCGGCGGGGTCGCCGGAGCAGCAGCGCGTTCCTGGGCCTTGGGTGCCTGTGCGGCCGGGCTCGGCGTCGCCGAAGGTGTCGCGGCCGGGCGGTTCGACGGCGCCGAACCGGTTACGATGCCCTGCCCCGCCCCGTTCGTGGCGGTTGCGTTGCTGGTCGCCGGCGTGCCATCCGGCCGGATCGCGACCGTACGGACGCGGCGCGGCTCGCCGAGGCCGGGGACGGCCGGGATCGGAATCAGGCCGGGCTCCGTCGGAGCCAGAGCGGCGGCCGCCGTGTCGGTCGGCGTGATGCTGCCATTCGACGTTTGCGTCGGGCGCTGCGCCGCCATCGAGCGCGCTGCCTGCTGGACGTCGACCGGCTGCTCCTCGCGGCTGACAACCTTGGTCTTGTCGGTCGCGGCGTCGCCGCTGCGCTCGTAGATCTGCTTGTTCTGGTTCGGGATCTCGGCGCCGCCCGGATTGACCGGCGCGACCTTGGACGGGCCGGTATCGGCCGCGATCACCGGCGGCTGGCCGTTGACGCCGGCCGGGCTCTTGTCGCGGAAGACCGTGGCAGCGCCAACACCACCAACGACAACGACGAGCAGTGCGGCAGCCGTAAACAGGCCCTTGCGCGAGCGCGGCCGCTGGAAGTCGCGAGACTCGTCCTCGGCGATCTGCGACTGCGCGTCATAGTTTGGCGCGGCATGATAGCCGTGGTCGTAAGCTTGGGCCTGCGCCTGGCCGGCCGCCTCGTCGAGATCGCGCGGCAGCTCGGGGACATAAGCGTGATGCCCCTCTTGCTGCACCGCATAGGGCTGCGAGCTTGACGGGAGCGGCTCTGGCTCGTTGTAGTCGTGCACCGGCGCCGAAGGGGCGTGCGCGATCGGCTGGGAGGGCGCAGTCCGCACCGGCTCGGTCCGGCGCAGCAGCGCCTCGAATTCGTCGAGCGTGCCGCGCACATCCGCCGGCGGCGGGGTCGACGGCGCCTGCGGCGGCGTGACCAGCGTCGGCTGGAAGCTCGGCTCGGTCCGGGCCCAGGAGGCTGGCTGCGGCGCAGCCGGGCGCACCGGCTCGGATCGACCGGCAAAGAGTTCCTTCAGCGGATCGTCCTGGCCGACGAGCCGGGTCAGCTCCATCAGCGGGTCGCTCGCCGCGCCCGGCTTCTGAGGCTGGGCCGCTCCGCGCAGCTGGCGCTCGAGATCGTCGAGATCGAGGGCGAAACGGTTTCTAGCTGGCTCGCTCATGACATGATCCATTCCAGCGCGTGCCGCCACCCATCAAAGGACGTTGCCACAGCGCGGTCAATCTGACGAAAGCCTTAGCCGATCGCCTTTCGGCAGACCGGCCAACACCACTTCCGTGTCGGACCCGGCGGACGCCGACCGGATCCTTCTGATCCGCAAAGCGTCCGATGCGCCGGGATGGATCCCGTCAGCGCATCTCCTCCGGCGCCGTCACCCCAACGACCGCCAGACCGGAGGCAAGGACGCTGCGCACTGCATGCACGAACGCCAATCTTGCCGATGTCGACTTTCGATCAGTTTGATTAACGAACCGTAATTGCGGCGAGTCTTTGCCCTTGTTCCATAGCGAATGGAAGGCACTCGCCAATTCGTGCACGAAAAAGGCGACACGATGGGGCTCGTGTGACGCAGCCGCGGCGTCGATCATCCTCGGATAAGCAGCGATCATCTTGACGATGCCGATCTCCGACTCGTCGGTCAGCAGGCCGAGGTCCGCTTCCGCCAGCGCCTGCGGCGACAGGTCGAGATCGGGGAAGACCTCGGCCGCCTGGCGGAAGATCGAAGCGCAGCGCGCATGCGCGTACTGGACGTAGAAGACCGGATTGTCCTTCGACTGCTCGACAACCTTGGCGAGGTCGAAGTCGAGCGTCGCGTCGTTCTTGCGGAAGATCATCATGAAGCGCACCGCATCGCGGCCGACCTCGTCGATGACCTCGCGCAGGGTGACGAAGTCGCCGGAGCGTTTCGACATCCTGACCTGCTCGCCATTGCGCAGCAAGCGGACGAGCTGGCAGAGCTTGACGTCGAGCGAGCCCTGCTCATTCGTCACCGCCTTCACCGCCGCCTGCATGCGCTTGACGTAGCCGCCATGGTCGGCGCCCCAGACGTCGATCATCTCGGCGAAGCCGCGCGTGAACTTGGAGCGGTGATAGGCGATGTCGTTGGCGAAATAGGTGTAGCTGCCGTCCGACTTCAGCAGCGGCCGGTCGACGTCATCGCCGAACTGCGTGGCGCGGAACAGCGTCTGCTCGCGATCCTCCCAGTCCTCGTCCTTCTGGCCCTTGGGCGGCGGCAGGCGGCCCTCATAGATCAGGTCGCGGGCGCGCAGATCCTCGATCGTCTGGTGTACGGCGTTGGAGTTGCCGTCCCTGCCCTGTAGCGAGCGCTCCGAGAAGAAGACCTGGTGGACGACGCCGAGCGCGGCGAGATCCTCGCGGATCATCGCCATCATCCCATCGATCGCCGCCCCGCGCACCAGCGGCAGCCAATCCCATTCGGTCTTGTCGAGCAGCGCCGGCCCATGCTCGCGCGCCAGCGTCTCGCCGACCGAAACGAGATAATCGCCGGGGTAGAGCCCTTCCGGGATCGGGCCGATCTCCTCGCCCAGCGCCTCGCGGTAACGCAGGAAGGCGGAGCGGGCGAGCACATCGACCTGGGCGCCGGCATCGTTGATGTAGTATTCGCGGGTCACATCGTGCCCGGCGAAGGCGAGCAGGCTCGCCAGCGCGTCGCCGAAGACCGCGCCACGGCCATGGCCGACATGCATCGGCCCGGTCGGATTGGCCGAAACGTATTCGACATTGACCCTCGGCTCCCCCTTCGGCGCGCCGCGGCCATGTTCGGTCCCGGCCAGTACCGCCGCCTTCAGAACCTGAGTGAACACAGCAGGTTGCAAGGAGAGGTTGATGAAACCCGGCCCGGCTATCTCGGCCTTGAGGACGTCGCTGTCCTTGGCCAGTTCGGCGACGATCAGCTCGGCGAGCACGCGCGGCGCCATGCCGGCTTCCTTGGCCAGCACCATGGCGGCGTTGATCGCAAGATCGCCATGGGCCGGGTCCTTCGTCGGCTCGACCACGACGCGCGCCAGCGACAGCCCGGCCGGGATACGGCCGGCCTCGACCAGCCCGGACAGGACGGCGGCAAGGCGTGCGGAGAAAGTCTCGAAAATGTTCATGACAACCAAGGATGCATGGGGAAGCGGGCCAGCGCCTATCGCAGCGATGGGGTGGCGTCAAACAGGCGCCGGTGCTCGTCGAGGGCATAGGAATCGGTCATGCCGGCGATGTAGTCGGCGATTCGGCGCGAAAGGCGCGCCTCGTCGAGCTCCTCGCACCGTGCCGCCCATTCGGGTGACATGGCCTGCGGCTGCACCTTGAAGCGCACGAACAGGTCGCGGACGACGTCGGCCGCTTCCTTCCGGATCACGCCGATGCGCGGGTGGCGGTACATGTTCGGATAGAGGAAGCCCTTGATCGCCTTGTCGGCTGCAACGATCGCCGGCGAGAAGGCGACGACCGGCGCGCCCGCTTGCCTGATCTCGTCGGCATCGGCTGGCGCCAGCGCCGAGATCCGCGCCTCGGATTCAGCGATGACGTCCTCGACGAAGCGCGTGATCACCCGGCGCACCAGCTCGTTGGTGGCACGTGACCGCTCCAGGCCGGGGTGCAGGGCGTCGATCTCATCGAGCAGCTCGCCCAGGAACGGCACCGCCCTGAGCTCGGGCAAATCGAACAGCCCGGCGCGCAGGCCATCGTCGATATCGTGGGCGTTGTAGGCGATGTCGTCGGCGAGCGCGGCGACCTGCGCCTCGGCCGAAGCGTGGCTACCCAGCCAGAGGTCCTGCTTCTCCTGATATTCGAGGATCGCGACCGGAATTCCGGTCTTGGCGTAGCGCTCGGTCGGCTTGCCGTCGGCGGTCAGCAGCGGGCCGTTGTGCTTGACGAGGCCTTCCAGAGTCTCCCAGGTCAGGTTCAGCCCGTCGAAGCCGGCATAGCGCCGCTCCAGCCGGGTAACGATCCGCAGCGTCTGGGCGTTGTGATCGAAGCCGCCGAAGCCGGCCATGCATTCGTCGAGCGCATCCTCGCCGGTATGGCCGAAGGGCGTGTGGCCAAGATCATGTGCCAGCGCCAGCGCCTCGGCCAGGTCCTCGTCGAGTCCAAGCGCCCGGGCGAGCGCGCGGGCGATCTGCGCCACCTCGATCGTATGGGTCAGGCGCGTGCGGAAATGGTCGCCCTCATGCGAGACGAAGACCTGCGTCTTGTGCTTCAGCCGGCGGAAGGCGGTCGAATGGATGATGCGGTCGCGGTCGCGCTGGAACTGGTTGCGCGTCGCCGAGCCGGGTTCCTCTACTAACCGGCCGCGGCTCGTTGTCGAGCGGCAGGCATAGATCGCGCGCCAGCGATCGCCGGGCTCGCGAATCTGGGCTGTGGTGTTTTTGTGTGCTTGCGGCATGTCTGCTCGCTGCATGGCAGCCCCGTCGGCAGGCGCGGCTTGAAGCGATGCGCCTGCGCCATTACCTTTGCAAACGAGGCAGGAGCAAGGATGTTCTGCGCATGAGCACGGCAATCGAAGTCAATCCGCACATGATCGCGCTGACCGACAAGGCCGCGAGCCGGATTGTCGCGGTCATGGCGAGCGAGGCCCCCGGAGCGATGCTGCGCGTCAGCGTCGCCGGCGGCGGCTGCTCGGGGTTCCAGTACGTCTTCGACATCGACCGCGAGAAGGCGCCCGGAGACCTCGTGCTGGAGCGCGACGGCGCCACCGTGCTGATCGACGAAACCTCGCTCGAACTGCTCGATGGCTCGACCATCGATTTCGTCGACGATCTCGTCGGTCAGTCCTTCAAGATCATCAATCCGAACGCGACGAGTTCCTGCGGCTGCGGCACATCCTTCGCACTCTGAAGCGGCGTCAGCCCGGCAGCACCATTAGCCTGAACGCGCGGAGCAGGTCGGCGTCGAGCTTGGCGCCCATCCCGACCAGCATGGCATAGGCCTCCGCTGGCGCCATCGGTTCCTTGTAGGAGCGTCGCTCGATCAGGGCGGCATAGATGTCGCAGATCGTGATCATTCGGACCACGTCGGAGACCTCGTCGGCCCTCAGCCCGCGTGGATAGCCTGTCCCGTCGAGATATTCATGGTGGCTGCGTGCCACCTCGACGACCTCGGCCGCAAAGGCGCCCTGCCGCAACAGCATCTCGTAGCCGATCTGCGGATGCTCGCGCACGATCGCGAACTCCTCCACCGTCAATTTGCCGGGCTTATGCAGGATCGTGAGCGGAACGCGCGCCTTGCCGATATCGTGCAGGACGGCGGCGCTGGTCACCAGCTTGCGTGCCGCCTCGGGAAAACCGAGCTCGCGGGCGAAGGCGGCGGCAAGCCCTGCGACCAGCAGGCAATGCTGATAAGTCGCGTCGTCATGGTTCCAGACCATGTCGAGCCAGGCGCCCAGATCGCGGTCGTCGGCCGCGCGGTTGATCGCCTCGACGCCGCCCTCGATGGCCGCGACCGGCAGTGCCGCGCCGTCGGTGGCAGCCGCGAGGATCTCGGCCATGGCGGCGGACGCGGCAATAAATTGCCGCTGCATCGGAGCCTGCCCCTCCGGATGGAGGATGCGACCAATCTCGTCGAGCAGGGCCTTTGCCGGAATATCGGCCGGCAGGATCGCGCTGGCGCCGATCGCATTGGCCTGGGTGGTCAGGCGCGGCGACCGCTCACGTAGCAGGCAGAGATAGGGTGTTCCGTTCCGCCTGTGCTCCGCCAGCCGGTCGCGCACAGCTTCGACTGCAGCGCGCTTCGAGAGATCGACATCGCTGACGAGCAGGCGCTTCGGCGCCGGCCCGCCCTGCGTCGGACGATGCAGGTCCATGACATCGCAAGGTCCCCAAAGCGACAGGAGCCGCTCGAGCTTGACGCTCTGTTCCGGGCGGTCGGTGATCAGCAGCACGGCGATCGGCATATCCTCATAACGAGGATACCCTAGCCGCGGGTCCGTTGAGGTCCCGTGAAACTGAATCGCTCAAATTCGCCGTTTCCTTTCAGAAACGGCAAAAAGCCGCGCCGATATCGGGGCGCTGAACATCGCGGGCGTCGCACAACAAAAAAGGCGCCCGAAGGCGCCCTTTTGGAGAAAGCTTTTCTCAGTGCGAGCTGGGTGGCCCGCCTTGCTCCATCCGGATCTCGGCTGCCATCAACCCCTTGGGGCCAGGCCCGTAGCGCACCAGCACGACCTGTCCCGGGATCAGCTCGACGATGCCGTAGCGGCGCAGCGTTTCCATATGGACGAAGATGTCGGGCGAGCCCTCGCCCGCCGAGACGAAGCCGAAGCCGCGCAGGCGGTTGAACCACTTCACCACCATGCGCTCGAGCCCGCTCGTCGGCGTGATCGTCGCATTGGTCCGCGGCATCGGCATCTCGGCCGGGTGGCGCGCGGCGGAGGTATCGATCGAGAGCACGCGGACAGCCTGGCGGCCCCGCGCCTTCGCGATCGCCTCGAGCACGATGCGGGCGCCCTCGGCGATGGCGTGGAAGCCGTCGCGCTTCAGGATCGTCACATGGACGAGGACGTCGGTGCCGCCATCCTGTGGCACGACAAAGCCGTAGCCCTTGCTGACGTCGAACCATTTGACATGGCCTGTGATCTCGACCGTCTGCTCGCCAACGTCGTCAGGCCCGTCCAGCCGCACGATCCGGTTGAGCGATTGCAGCGGGCCGACCGGTGGCCTGCCTCCGTCGCCGTATTCGTCGGACATGTCCCGCTCATCTCCGCCGCGAACGTGATTCGTGATGTGACGATAGCACCCCGGCGGAGTCGCGAAACAGTCGCTTCCGGCTCATCCACATCATCAGCATGCGTAAAGCGCCTGAGAGACCGACGAAAGCTGCGCCTTGTCGCTTTCATGCATCGCGCCGATGATCGTTCGGACAGCGCTCGGGAGACCAGTCATGCGCATCGCCCATATCGAGCCCTTCATCCTGCACATCCCGGTGACCGGCGGCGCGATCGCCGATTCGACCCATCGGATCAGCCATTGGGGCGTCGTCGGCACGCAAATCACCACCGAGGATGGCCTCGTCGGTTACGGCTTCACCGGTACCCATGCCGACCTTGCCTCCGACCGGCTGATCACATCTTGCATCCGCGATTGCTATGCCCCGCTGCTGGCCGGCGAGGATGCGTCCGAGCATTCGCGGCTCTGGCTCAAGCTCGCCCGTCATCCGGCGCTGCAATGGGTCGGCCGCGCCGGCATCACCCAGCTCGCGCTGGCCGCCGTCGACATCGCGCTCTGGGACCTCAAGGCGAAGCAGGCCGGCATGCCGCTCTGGCATCTGCTCGGCGGCTCCAGCAAGACCAAGCTCGAAGCCTACAACACCGATATCGGCTGGCTCTCGATCCCCAAGGACGAGCTGGTCGAGGGCGCGCGCATGGCGGTCGAGCGCGACGGCTTCCATCGCATCAAGATCAAGGTCGGCCATGCTGATCCGATGACCGATATCGGCCGGCTCGAAGCGGTGCGCCGTGCCATAGGCGACCATGTCAGCATGGCGATCGACGGCAATGGCAAATGGGACTTGCCGACCTGCAAGCGCTTCTGCGCCCGTGCCGAGGGGCTCGACATCTTCTGGTTCGAGGAACCGCTCTGGTACGACGACATCGGCTCGCATGCCGAGCTTGCCCGCTCGACCTCGATCCCGGTCGCTCTCGGCGAGCAGCTCTACACGCTCGATGCCTTCCGTGCCTTCGTGCAGGCCGGCGCGGTCCACTATGTCCAGCCCGACGTCACCCGCCTCGGCGGCATCACCGAATACATCCAGGTGGCGGAGCTGGCGCTCGCCCATCGCCTGCCGGTAGCGCCTCACGCCGGCGAGATGAGCCAGGTCCACGTCCATCTCGCCTACTGGCATCCGGCGACGCCGGTCCTCGAATACATCCCCTGGATCAAGGACGCTTTCGTAGAGCCCGCCAATGTCGCGGATGGCTGCTTCCTGCGCCCGCAGCAGCCCGGCGCCGGCACCACGCCGACGAAGGATGCGTTCGCGCGTTTCGCCAAGCCGCTTTCCTGAACCCGAGAGCCCGTCATGCCCGATTTCGCCACGCTCGCTCTGTTCACCGCCGCCTGCGCCGTGCTGACCGCGACGCCCGGGCCGGACATGCTGCTGATCGCCTCGCGCAGCATGAGCCAGGGCCGCGTCGCCGGCTTCACGACCTATGCCGGCATTGCCACCGGCAGCTATCTCCAGGCACTCGCAGCCGCCTACGGCCTGTCGCAGCTCTTCCTGCTCGTGCCGGCGGCCTATGACGCGCTGCGCTGGGCCGGCGCGGCCTATCTGGCCTGGCTCGCCTGGAAGACCTTCAGATCGCCCGCGACGCTGTTCACGCCGACGGCGGATGCGGCGCGTTTCCCGCTGCGCCAGATCTTTCTGCAGGGCCTGCTGACCAACCTGCTCAATCCGAAGATGGCGCTGTTCATGCTGGCGCTGCTGCCGCAATTCCTGAAGCCCGAGGCCGGCTCGCTCCTGCTCCAGGTCGTGGTGCTGGCCTCGATCCTCAACCTGATGGGCCTGATCGCCAACGGCATCGTTATTATGACGGCAAGCCGTCTCGGCCGCGCCATTGCGAGCCGCCCGCATCTGGCGCTCTGGCCCCAGCGCGTCCTCGGCGTCGTCTTCGGTGGGCTGGCGCTGCGCCTCGCCTTCGCCTCGCGCGACTGATCAGTTCGCCAGCCGCGCCAGCACCGGGCCGATCTCGCTGCGCACGACGAGATCGGCGATCGGGTCGAGATCGGTCGGCTCGCGGTTGAGGATGACCAGCTTGGCGCCATTCCGCTTGGCGATCACCGGAAAGGTCGCGGCCGGAAAGACGACGAGCGAGGAGCCGGCGACCAGATAGAGATCCGCCGACATCGTCAGTTCATGCGCCCGGAGCATCGGTTGCTGCGGCATCTGCTGACCGAAGGAGATCGTCGCCGTCTTCACCACGCCGGCACACATGGTGCAGGCGGCCGGCTCGCCGCTTACCTCGAACTCAGCCCGGATCGCTGAAAGCTCGTGTCGCCAGCCGCAGGTCAGGCAGGTCGCATAGGTACCGTTGCCGTGCAGCTCGATCACGGCATCCTCGGCGATGCCGGACGCCTGGTGCAGGCCGTCGATGTTCTGGGTGATCACGCCGGGCGAGCGCCCCTCCGCCACTAGCGTCGCCAGTGCCCGGTGGCCACGATTGGGCCTGGCATCGCGATAATGGTCGTCCATCGCGAATTTGCGCCGCCAGGCCTCGATCCGCGCCTCGCGGCTGGCGAGGAAGATCTCGAATGGGATCGGTTTGTTCTGCATCCAGGGCGAGCCGGGCGAGCGGAAATCCGGCACGCCCGATTCGGTCGAGATGCCCGCCCCGGTGAACGGCACGATCACCCGGGCGCGGTCGAGCATGGCGTGCAGTTCCTCGATCGCGTCCTGCGTCGCCTCGTCCATGCCGTCAGCCTCGCATTGCTCCGGTTCGAATATGGCGGTCGACGGGCCATGGTCCAAGCCTGCGGCGAGATCGGGCACATTCGGCATCGTAGGGCGAGCGCAAGCCCTCCCCCCTTGTGGGGGAGGGTTGGGAGGGGGGTATCGCAGCCACAGTCCTCTCCGCGCCAAGCTGAGCAGGTGTCGAGGGTGGCATACCCCCTCTCTATCTCTCCCCCACAAGGGGGGAGAGGACAGGTCGCGCAAGCCGTTGACGCCGCGGTGAAGGCGCCGCAAAGCTCAGCCATGCCTGCGCCCTCTCCCGCCCCGCTCAATCCCGATCTCATCGACACCGCGACCCCGCCGATCCCCGAGGCCAAGGCCTGGGCACGCGGCTATGCCGGTGGCAATGGCCCGCTGATCGACCTGTCGCAAGCCGTGCCCGGCGCTCCCCCGCCGGCCGCCCTGCTCGAGCGCCTCGCCGAGGCTGCCGCGCTGCCCGAAAGCACCCGCTACGGGCCGATCGCCGGCGACGATATCCTGCGCGAGGCCTATGCCGCCGAGAGCAGCGCCTTCTATGGCGCGGCGATCCGGCCGCAGGAGGTCGCGATCACCGCTGGCTGCAACCAGGCCTATGTCACCGTGATGATGGCGCTGGCACGTGCCGGCGACAATGTGCTGCTGCCGACGCCCTGGTACTTCAACCACGAGATGACGCTGAACATGCTCGGCGTCGAGCCGCGCCCGCTGCCCTGCGATCCGCAGCGCGGCTTCGTGCCGGACGCCGAACGCGCGGAGGCGCTGATCGACGAACGCACCCGCGCCATCGTGCTGGTGACACCGAACAACCCGACCGGCGCGGTCTATCCGCCCGCCACCATCGCCGCCTTCGCCGCGCTCTGCCGGCGGCGCAAGATCTGGCTCGTGCTCGACGAGACATATCGCGACTTCCTGCCCGAAGGCGCTGGTCGCCCGCATGAGCTTTTTAGCACAAGCGGCTGGCAGGATTCGCTGATCGGCCTCTACAGCTTCTCCAAGGCCTATGCGGTGCCCGGCTGGCGCCTCGGCGCGATCACCGCCGGCGAAGCGGCGCTGGCCCAGATCGGCAAGGTGCTCGACTGTGTCCAGATCAGCCCGGTCCGCGCCGGCCAGAGCGCCGTCGCCTGGGGCATCGACGGCATCCGCGCCTGGCGCGAGGCGAACCGGGCCGAGATGAACTCCCGCGCCGCGCTTTTCCGCCAGGCGATCGCACCACTGAACGGCTGGAGCGTCCTCGCCGCCGGCGCCTATTTCGCCTATGTCGCCCACCCGTTCGAGGGCGTGCCGGCAGCCGAAGTGGTTCGCCGGCTGGTGCAGGAGCGCGGCGTGCTCGCTCTGCCCGGCCCCTATTTCGGTCCGGGCCAGGAGCAGCATTTGCGCATCGCCATCGCCAATGTCGCAGCCGAGCGCATCGCCGGGCTCGGCGAGCGGCTGAAGGGCTTCGCGCTCTGAGGAACGGCCTCAGCGCAGCAGTGCCGCGTAGCGCCCACGATAGGCGAAGACCAGGAGCCCGCCCGTCACAATCAGGATGATCGCGACCGGAATGCCGGCCGGGTTGATGGCGAAGTGGAACAGCACGATCACCGCCATCACCGGCGCGATCAGGGCAAGGCCAAGGGCGGGCACCACGTTGAGCAGCAGGCTCAGGCCTCCGGCGAGGTTCACCACCTTGAGGAAGGGCCAGAAGAAGCCGGAGTTCTGCAAGGCTGCCTCGAAGGCGAGCCCCCGCTCGGAGGTCGGCGGGTGGATCAGATGGGCGCCGGTGGCGAGCCACCAGAAACCGTCGACGGCGCTGACGAGGAAAAGCAGGCCGAGCACCAGACGAGGCAGCGTGACCATCAGGATATTGCGCATGATATTCCGTTGGAATGTCTTGGGAGAAGCAGCCGGAATGGCCGATGCGCAGCGCTTGGCCGCAGCTGAAAGCTTTTGGCGCGCCGTCATTCTCGGGCAAGGCGAAGCCCAGACCCGAGAATCTCGTTACGAGAAGGCGCCGGCCGGCGCCTCCTCCTGCCTGAGATGCCCGGGTCAAGCCCGAGCATGACGGCCCTCACATCGTCGCGCCGATCTGCCAAGGCACGAACTCGGCGTCGCCATAGCCCATCTCTTCGGACTTCGACTTCTCGCCCGAAGCGATCTTCAGCAGGTAATCGAAGATTTCCTTGCCCTTCTCCTCCAGCGTCACGCCGTCGAGGACATCGCCGCAATTGAGGTCCATGTCGTCGGTCTGCTTCAGATACATCGGCGTGTTGGTCGCGAGCTTGACCGAGGGCGTCGGCTTGCAGCCATAGGCCGAGCCGCGGCCGGTGGTGAAGGCGAGGATGTTGGCGCCGCCGGCGACCTGCCCCGTCGCGGAGACCGGATCGTAGCCGGGCGTGTCCATGTAGACAAAGCCCTTGGTCCGGACCGGCTCGGCATAATGGTAGACCGCGGCCAGCGTCTTGGTGCCGCCCTTGGCGGCAGCGCCGAGCGACTTCTCCAGGATGGTCGTCAGCCCGCCGGCCTTGTTGCCGGGCGACGGGTTGTTGTTCATGTCCATCCGGGCGCGGGCCGTATAATCCTCCCACCATTTGATGATGCCGACGAGCTTCTCGCCGACCTCGCGGGTGGCGGCGCGGCGGGTCAGCAGGTGCTCGGCGCCGTAGATCTCCGGCGTCTCGGAGAGGATCGCGGTGCCGCCATGCTCGACCAGAAGGTCGACCGCCTTGCCGAGCGCCGGATTGGCGGTGATGCCGGAATAACCGTCCGAGCCGCCGCACTGCAAAGCGAGCATCAGCTCGGAAGCCCGCACGGTTTCGCGCACGGCGCGATTGGCGATCGGCAACATTATCTTCAGCGCGTCGATCCCGGCCGCAACGGCCTTCCTGGTGCCGCCGGTCTCCTGGATGGTCAGCGTCCGGAAGACGTCGCTCTCCTCGACGCCATAGGCTTCCTTCATCCGCTTGATCTGGAAGCCCTCGCAGCCGAGGCCGACGACGAGTACTGCCGCCATGTTCGGGTTGCAGGCATAGCCCCAGGTCGTGCGCTTCAGGACCTCGAAGCTCTCGCCGTTGTAGTCGATACCGCAGCCGGTGCCGTGAGTCAGGGCGATGACGCCGTCGACATTGGGATAGTCGGCGAGCAGGCCCGAGCGCTTGACCTCCTCGGCCATGAAGCGCGCGGCCGAGGCCGAGCAGTTCACCGAGGTCAGGATGCCGACATAGTTGCGCGTGCCGGCATTGCCGGCCTTGCGGCGAAAGCCCTCGAAGGTCGCCTGCTGCTCGACCGGCAGCACGAACTCCGTCTTCGCCTCGGCGGCGTAGGCATAGTCGCGCTCGAAGGCGTGAAAGCCGGTATTATGCTCATGCACCCATTCGCCGGGCGGAATGTCGAGCGTGGCGAAGCCGATGATCTGGCCGAACTTGCGGATCGGCTCGTCCTTGGCGATCGGCACCAGCGCGATCTTGTGACCACGCGGAATCCGCTTCAGCGCGGTGACCCCGGCAGCGCTGACGCCGACATCGATCGGATCGACCGCGACCGCGACATTGTCGGCGGCATTGAGCTTCAGCGTGCGCGGCGGAACGGCTTTGTCGAGCATGATGATACCTTGGAATGGCGGCTTCCCCGCCTCCCCCAAGCAATGCGCCGATTGCGGCCTTTTTTCAATCGGTTGAAACTGGGAGCGGGCTTGCAGCCGGCGCCGGACGGGCGCAGGCTGTTCTTTGGACGGGATATGCTCGTTCGACGTGGACGGAGGCTTCCGTGCACACTGCCGATCGCTCACAGGCGCCGTTGCTGCCGCTGGTGCTGGCTTATCTGCGCCACCAGCTGGCCCTGTTCGCCGCCTCGCTCAAGCCGCGCCATCGCGCCGCCGACATCGCGGCGCTGATGTTGCGGGACAGCGCGCCGCCGGGCGGCTAGCCGAGCCGCAGCTCGCTGACCACCTGCTCGACGATCGCGTCCTTGCTCGCCTCGACCTGGACGACGAGCGGGTTCTCGTCCGCACCCGGCTCCTCCAGCGTCGCAAACTGGCTGTCGAGCAGGGCCGGCGGCATGAAATGGTGCTGGCGCGCCGCCATGCGCTCGCCGATCAGCTCGCGCGAACCCTTGAGGTAGACCAGCGCGACATCCGGCCGCTTCCCGACGATCACGTCGCGATAAGCCCTCTTCAGCGCCGAGCAGGTGACGATGCCGTTGCCGCCGCTGGCACGCAATTCGTCGATCCAGGCTGCGATCGCCGCCAGCCAGGGCTTGCGATCCTCGTCGGTCAGCGGAATGCCGCTCGACATCTTCGCAACGTTCGCAGGCGGGTGGAAGCTGTCCGCGTCGCGGAACGGCCAGCCGAGCTTTTGCGCCAGCCGCTCGCCGAGCGAGGTCTTGCCTGAGCTCGCCACGCCCATGACGACGATCACGGCCGGCGCGCCGGCCCCGTTCACGCGGGTCATGGTTTCAGCCCTGCTTCTTCGGCTCGACATGGCCGCCGAAGCCGGCGCGCATGGCGGACAGGATCTTCTCGGCGAAGGTGTGGTCCTTGCGCGAGCGGAAGCGGGTGTAGAGCGAGGAGGTCAGCACCTCGGCCGGCGTCGCAGTCTCGATCGCGGCCTGCACGGTCCAGCGGCCCTCGCCCGAATCCGAGACATGGCCGGAATAGGCGCCAAGCTCCTCATCGGCAGCCAGCGCCTCCGCGGTGAGGTCGAGCAGCCAGGAGGTCACGACCGAGCCGCGCCGCCAGACTTCGGCGATCTCGGCGACGTCGAAATCGAAGCCGTATTCCTCGGGCAAGCCGTCCTTGGCCGAGGCGTTGCGCAGGAGGTCGAACCCTTCGGCGAAAGCCTGCATCATCCCGTATTCGATGCCGTTATGGATCATCTTGACGAAATGGCCGGCGCCGGCCGGGCCGCAATGCAGATAGCCCTGCTCGGCCGTCGGATTGCGCCCATCGCGATGCTTGGTCGGCTCGATCTCGCCCTTCCCCGGCGCCAGCGCCTGGAAGATCGGCTCCAGGCGATCAAAGACGCCCTTGTCGCCGCCGATCATCAGGCAATAGCCGCGCTCCAGCCCGTGCACGCCGCCGGACGTGCCGATGTCGAGATAGTGCAGGCCCTTCGCCTCGAGCTCGCGCCCACGCCGGACATCGTCCTTCCAGAAGGCGTTGCCGCCATCGATCAGCGTGTCGCCCGGCGCCATCATCCCGGCGAGCTCGGCGAGCGTCTTCTCGGTGATCTCGCCGGCCGGCAGCATGATCCAGATCGCGCGAGGCGCCTGAAGCTTGGCGACCATGTCCTTGAGATCGCTGGCGTTAACGGCACCGTCCGCGGCAAGCGCCAAGCCCGGCTTCGGGTCGCGGTCATAGACCACGCATTGGTGCCCGGCGCGGTGCAGCCGGCGGACGATATTGGCTCCCATGCGGCCGAGGCCGACCACTCCAAGCTGCATCGCGAACGCTCCTGCCGGCCGGCGGGAAGCCGGCTTTGGCGACGCTACATGCCCCGGCGGAGAGCAGTGGGCAAGCGCAGGGGTGACCGGCACGGCAGGTGCATGAGATCGCCCGGGCAGCCTGGCGGTCGAGCGAAAGCTTGCCTAAACGGCTCCGGCGCCTTCTGTTTCGAGGGCGCGAATATCCACAGCGAAGGCAGGCAAAGGGAGCGTTATGGCGGCGGAGGGTTTCTCGCAGGATCTGGTTCAGGCCGTCGGGCTTCTGGGGGCGGGCGTCATCGCGGTGCCGATCTTCCGCAAGCTCAAGCTCGGCTCCGTGCTCGGCTATTTCGCCGGCGGCCTCGTCATCGGCCCCTCCGGAATCGGCCTTTTTTCCAATCCCGAAAGCGTGCTCCACGTCGCCGAGTTCGGCGTCGTCATGTTCCTGTTCATCATCGGGCTGGAGATGCAGCCCTCGCGGCTCTGGAACCTGCGCGGCGAGATCTTCGGCCTCGGCGTCGCCCAGGTCGGGCTCTGCGGCGCGCTCCTGACTGGGGTCGGTGTTCTCGCCGGCCTGCCTCCCGCCGCGGCCTTCATCGCCGGCATGGGCTTCGTGCTCTCCTCCACCGCGGTCGTGATGCAGATGCTGAACGAACGCGGCGAAGCCTCGACGCCGCAGGGCCAGCAGGCCGTCTCGATCCTGCTGCTCGAAGACCTCGCCATCGTGCCGCTGCTCGCAGTCGTCGCCGTGCTGGCACCGGCCAAGGCGGCCGAGACCGGCGGGATCATGCCGCTCCTGATCGGCGCCGGCTCGCTTGTCGGCCTCGTCGTCGCCGGCAAATGGCTGCTCAACCCGATGTTCCGGCTGCTCGCCAATGCCCAGGCCCGCGAGGTCATGACTGGCGCCGCGCTGCTCGTCGTGCTCGGCTCGGCGCTGGCGATGCAGCTCGGTGGCCTCTCCATGGCGATGGGCGCCTTCCTCGCCGGCGTGCTGCTGTCGGAATCGACCTTCCGCCATCAACTCGAGGCCGATATCGAGCCGTTCCGCGGCCTCTTGCTCGGCATGTTCTTCCTGGCGGTCGGCATGTCGCTCGATCTCAAGCTGATCGGCCAGGAGTGGCGAGCCGTCGCGTTAGGGGTCGCCGCCTTCATGCTGGTCAAGGCGGCCGGCATCTTCATCGTCGCCAAGCTGTTTCGCACCCGCACGCGCGCCGCGATCACCCGTGTCGCGCTGTTCTCGCAAGGCGGCGAGTTCGCCTTCGTGCTCTACAGCGCCGCCGCCGCGGCCGGCATCTTCGATGCGCGGATCAACGCCATCGCCAGCGCCATCGTGATCCTGTCGATGGCGATCACGCCGCTGGTCGTGCTCGCCATCGACCGCTTCATGCCGCCTGAGCGGGAATCGCTGGATGGCATCGAGCATGCCGAGGGGCTCAAGGGACGCATCCTCGTCGTCGGCTTCGGACGTTTCGGTCAGGTCGCCAGCCAGGCTTTGCTTGCCCGCGGCTGCAGCATCTCGCTGATCGAGACCGATGTGGAGATGATCCAGGCCGCCGCGACCTTCGGCTTCAAGGTCTATTATGGCGACGGCACCCGCGCCGACATCCTGCATGCCTCGGGCGCCCATCAGGCTGAGGCGATCCTGGTCTGTGTCGAAAAGCGCGAGACGGCCAACGCCATCGTGCGGGTGGCGCAGGCTGAGTTCCCGCATGCGAAGTTGTTCGTGCGCGCCTTCGACCGCGGTCATTCGATGGACCTGATCCGTGCCGGCGTCGACTACCAGATCCGCGAGACCTTCGAATCCGCCATGGTCTTCGGCGGCGAGGTCCTGCGCGCGCTGGGCGTGCCCGAGGACGAGGCCATCGAGATCGTCGAGGATGTCCGCCGTCGCGACGCCGAGCGCCTCGACCTGCAGGTCGCGAGCGACATCCATGCCGGCCATGACCTGATCCACGGCAACCAGCCGACCCCCGCCCCGCTCACCAAGCCGAAGGCGCAGGGCACGGTCGTTGGCGACCTGCCGGACGCGGCCGGCGCCAGGCCCTAACGGCCGGCGCCAACCTCTGTCAGGGAAACATCAGCGGCAGAGGCTCGGCCTGCCAGGCGGGCTCGACCGCGAGCAGCCTGATCGCACCGGGATCGTGACCATCGCCGATAGCCTCGGCGCTGAAACGCTCAGCCTCGGCCTGCCTCGGAAAGCCGGCAGCCACGATCGTGTTGCCGGGCGCATTCCGGTCGCGGGCGACGAAGCTCAGCTTCGCCCGCCCGCCAAGGCCGAGCCGGCCGATGCGCGCCAGCAGGGCCTCGCGCAGATCGTCGCGGCCCGCCGCGATCTCACAAAGGACGAGCGCCTCCATGACGCTCAACCGTTGCGGAAGGTGTAGCTGTAGCCGTTGATCGCCGGCACGCCGCCAAGATGGGCGTAGAGCACCTTCGAGCCGGCCGGGAAGAAGCCCTTCTTCACCAGATCGATCATGCCTTGCATCGATTTCCCCTCATAGACGGGGTCGGTCATCATGCCCTCGAGCCGGGCCGACAGGCGGATCGCCTCGATCGTCTCCTGCGACGGCACGCCGTAGACCGGGTAGGCGTAGTCCTCGTTCAGCACGATATCGTCTGCGGTGATCGCCTTGCCGCCGACGAGGTCGGAGGTCTTCTGGGCGATGTCGAGCACCTGTGCCCTGGTTTGCGCCGGCGTGAAGGAAGCGTCGATGCCGATGACGTTGCGCTGGCGTCCGTCCTTCGCGAAGCCGACGACCATGCCGGCATGGGTCGAGCCCGTGACGGTGCAGACGACGATGTAGTCGAACTTGAAGCCGAGCTCTTCCTCCTGCGCCCTCACCTCCTCGGCGAAGCCGACATAGCCGAGCCCGCCGAATTTGTGCACGGAAGCGCCGGCCGGGATTGCATAGGGCTTGCCGCCCTTGGCCTTGACGTCCGCCAGCGCGTTTTCCCAGCTCGCCCGGATGCCGATGTCGAAGCCCTCGTCGACCAGTTCGACATGGGCTCCCATCACCCGCGACATCAGGATATTGCCGACCCGGTCGTAGACCGCGTCCTCATGCGGCACCCAGCTTTCCTGCACGAGGCGGCACTTCATGCCGATCTTGGCGGCGGTCGCCGCGACCATGCGGGTATGGTTCGACTGGACGCCACCGATCGAGACCAGCGTGTCGGCGCCCGACGCGATCGCGTCCGGCACGATGTACTCGAGCTTGCGCAATTTGTTCCCGCCAAAGGCGAGGCCGGAATTGCAATCCTCGCGCTTGGCATAAAGCTCGACGCCGCCGCCGAGATGCGCGGAGAGGCGTGGCAGCTTCTCGATCGGCGATGGCCCGAAGGTCAGGGGATAGCGTTCGAACTTGGCGAGCATGGCGGGTTTTCCTCTCGAAATGACCCGCAAATGCTAGCAAAACGCCTTTGAAAGGTACTCCCGAACTTCGCCAAAATTTTTTCTTCTGCTTTCACATAATTCGCAATCTGCTAGCTTTTAGCGACATCCACTGCAGTAAAAACGGAAGAATCATTCATGGAGGCCGAACTCGACAAAACCGACCTCAGAATCCTGCGTTTGCTGCAGGCCGACGGGCGCATGGGCAATGCCGAGATCGCCAAGCGGGTGAACACCAGCGCGGCGACCTGCCATCGCCGCATCCAGCGCCTGTTCGCCGAAGGCTATGTCACCGGCGTGCGCGCGCAGGTCGATCCGCACAAGGTCGAGAAGGGCACGCTCGCCATCGTCGGGGTGGTGCTCGACCGCTCGACGCCGGAAAGCTTCGGCCTGTTCGAGGAGGCGGTGAAGCAGCTCCCCGTCGTGCTCGACTGCCACATCGTCGCCGGCGATTTCGACTATTTCCTCAAGATCCGCGTGCGCGACCTCGCCGACTTCAACAGGCTGCACGCGAAAACGCTGCTCGCTTTACCCGGCGTGCGCCAGACCCGGACCTTCTTCGTGATGAAGGAGGTCATCGACAACGCGCCGCTGGAATTTTGAGACCGAGCGCAGCCCTCTCAAAAAACCTCGCGCGACGGCATTGACTTAGAGTGCGCTCGAACTTGTAGCTTCCCCCGCGTCGAGATGAGAAGGCGGCCATGAAGATCGGTGAACTGGCAAGGCGATCGGGGCTGTCGGCCCATACGATCCGCTATTACGAGCGGATCGGGCTGCTGCCCTATGCCGACAGGGACCGGTCACGCCAGCGCGATTACGACGCCTCGATCCTGACCTGGATCGAATTCCTCGGCCGGCTCAAGACCACCGGCATGCCGATCCGCGAGATGCTGCGCTATGCTGCCTCGCGGGAAAAGGGCTCCGGCACGGAAGCCGAGCGTCGTACATTGCTGGAACGGCACCGCGAGCAGGTTCGCGCTCGCGTTGCCGAACTCGAAGCCTGCCTTCTCGTCCTCGACACCAAGATCGCCGGCTATGCCGACATCGAGAAGAGGATCGAAGACCATGACGCACATCAACGCTCACGTCGAAACCAACAGGCTGGAGCGCGGCAAGCGGGCTCTCGCTGAGATCGATGGCGAAGCCGGCCGCAAGGTGATTGCAGCGCTCGCCGACATCGCACCCGATTTCGCCGATTACATCCTCGAATTTCCGTTCGGAGATATTTACTGCCGGCCGGGGCTCGACCTGCGCTCCCGCGAGATCGCGACGATCGCGGCACTCGCCGCAATGGGCAACGCCCAGCCACAGCTCAAGGTGCATATCGAGGCGGGGTTGAACGTTGGATTGTCGCGCCAGGAGATCACCGAGATCCTGATACAGATGGCGGTCTATGCCGGCTTCCCGGCCGCGCTCAACGGGCTGTTCGCGGCGAAGGAGGTCTTTGCCGCACGAAACGCCGCGATCTGACCAACACGCGAAGCACCCCGCCGGACCGTTGCCGGCGGGGCATTTCCTCACACCTGAATCAACCTCTGAACCTGCGCTCCGTCGAGTTCCGCCATCGGCCCGGCCAGCACCACCTCGCCACGGTCCATCACGAACATCGTGTCGGCGAGGTCGCGGGCGAAGTCGAAATACTGCTCGACCAGTACGATCGCCATGTCGCCACGCTGGCGCAGATAATCGATGGCGCGGCCGATATCCTTGATGATCGAGGGCTGGATGCCCTCGGTCGGCTCGTCGAGAACCAGCAATTTGGGTCGGGTGACCAGCGCTCGCGCAATGGCGAGTTGCTGTTGCTGGCCGCCCGAGAGGTCTCCGCCGCGCCGGCCCAGCATGGACTTGAGCACGGGGAATAGGTTGAAGAGTTCGTCCGGGATGTAGCGCTCCTTGCGGGGCAAGGGCGCAAAGCCGGTCTCCAGGTTCTCCTTGACGCTCAGCAGCGGGAAGACTTCGCGGCCCTGCGGCACAAAGCCGATGCCGGCCCGCGCCCGATCCTCGGTGCGCAGGGTCGAGATGTCCTCACCGCCGAAACTGATCCTGCCGCCGCTGATCGGCTGCTGGCCGACGATAGCGCGCATCAGCGACGTCTTGCCGACGCCGTTGCGGCCCATGACGCAGGTGACCTTGCCGACCTCGGCGCTGACCGAGACGCGCCGCAGTGCCTGCGCCGCGCCGTAATGCAGATCGATGGCGTCCACAGTCAGCATGAGCAGTTGTCCCGCCACATGATCTGATCGGAAGACCGGTTTTTACGTTTCCGCATCATGCTTAGCGCCCCAGATAGACTTCGACGACTCGCTCATTGGCACTAACCTGATCGAGGGGTCCCTCGGCCAATACAGAGCCCTCGTGGAGTACCGTGACCTTCACGCCAAGCTCGCGGATGAAGCCCATGTCGTGCTCAACCACGATCACGGAGTGATCTTTCGCGATCTCCTTGAGCAGCACCGCGGTCTGCGCTGTCTCGCCATCGGTCATGCCGGCGGCCGGCTCGTCGACGAGGAGGAGCTTCGGGTCCTGCGCCAGCAGCATGCCGATCTCGAGCCACTGCTTCTGGCCGTGCGAAAGCGAGCCGGCGAGGCGCTCGCGCTTGTCCGCGAGCTTGATGATGCCGAGGATCTCGTCGATGCGCTTCTGCTGGGTGCTCTCGGTCTGCCAGAACAGCGTCTTCAGCACGGACCGCTTCGATTTCAGCGCCAGGAGGATGTTGTCCTCGATCGTGTGGAAGTCGAACACGGTCGGCTTCTGGAACTTGCGGCCGATGCCGAGATTGGCGATTGCCGCCTCATCGAGCTTGGTCAGGTCGACCGAGCCGCCGAACATCACGGTGCCCTCGTCCGGCCGGGTCTTGCCGGTGATGATGTCCATCATCGTCGTCTTGCCGGCGCCGTTAGGGCCGATGATGGCGCGCATCTCGCCGGGCTCGATGGTGAGCGACAGGCCGCGGATCGCCTTGAAGCCGTCGAAGGAGACGCTGACGCCGTCGAGATAGAGCAGCGAGGAGGTCAGCGCGCCGGGGGTGGGAGCATTCATGCGCGTTACTCCGCCGGAGCCGGTTCGGCCGCCGGCACGGGCGCGGGCCGCTTGCGGCTCTCCCACCAGCCTTGCGCGGTGCCGAGAATGCCCTTCGGCATGAACAGGGTGACGAAGACGAAGAGCGCGCCGAGCGCGAACAGCCAGTACGGCGCCATGAAGCCCGAGGTGAAGACCGTCTTGGCCCAGTTGACCACGACGGCCCCGAGCGCGGCGCCGACCAGCGAGCCGCGCCCGCCGACCGCGACCCAGATCACGGTCTCGATCGAATTGGCCGGGGCGAATTCGCTCGGATTGATGATGCCGACCTGTGGCACGTAGAGCGCCCCGGCGACGCCGGCCATGCAGGCCGAGACGGTGAAGACGAAGAGCTTGAAGCGATCGACCCGGTAGCCGAGGAAGCGCGTGCGCGATTCAGCGTCGCGGATGGCGATCACCACCTTGCCCAGCTTCGACGAGACGATGCCGCGCGCGATCAGGAAGCCGGAGATCAGCATCACGCAGGTCATCGCGAACAGCGCCGCCCGCGTGCCCTGCGCCTGCACGTTGAAGCCGAGAATGTCCTTGAAATCGGTCAGGCCGTTATTGCCGCCGAAGCCCATGTCGTTGCGGAAGAAGGCGAGCAGCAGCGCATAGGTCAACGCCTGGGTGATGATCGAGAGATAGACGCCGGTGACGCGGCTGCGGAAGGCGAACCAGCCGAAGACGAAGGCGAGCAGGCCGGGGACCAGCAGCACCATCAGCATGGCGAAGGGGAAGGAGGAGAAGCCGTACCAGTACCACGGCAATTCCTGCCAGTTCAGGAAGACCATGAAATCGGGCAGCACCGGGTTGCCGTAGACGCCACGCGAGCCGATCTGGCGCATCAGATACATGCCCATCGCATAGCCGCCGAGCGCGAAGAAGGCGCCGTGGCCGAGCGAGAGGATGCCGCAATAGCCCCAGACCAGGTCGAGCGAGATCGCCAGCAGCGCGTAGCAGAGATACTTGCCCCAGAGCGACATGGTCGCGGTCGAGACATGGAAGGGCGAGCCCGCCGGCATCAGCAGGTTGGCCAGCGGCACCAGAAGGCCGATCGCAGCGATGAGGGCGAGGAAGACGAGCCCCCGCCTGTCCATGTTCGAGAGCAGGAAGCGGGTGATCATGCTTCCACCGCCCTGCCCTTCAGCGCGAACAGGCCGCGCGGGCGTTTCTGAATGAACAGGATGATGAAGACCAGCAGCGCGATCTTGCCGAGCACGGCGCCTGCGTAAGGCTCCAGGAGCTTGTTGGCGACGCCGAGGCTCATCGCGCTGATCAGCGTGCCCCAGAGATTGCCGACACCGCCGAAGACCACGACCATGAAGCTGTCGATGATGTAGCTCTGGCCGAGATTGGGGCTGACATTGTCGATCTGCGAGAGCGCGACGCCGGCTAGCCCCGCGACGCCCGAGCCGAGCCCGAAGGTCAGCGCGTCGATCCGGCCGGTGCGGATGCCCATTGCCGAAGCCATGCGCCGGTTCTGCGTGACCGCCCGCATCTGCAGGCCCATCGGCGTCAGCTTCAGGATCGCGAGCAGCGCCGCGAAGACGAGGGCCGCGAAGACGATGATCCAGAGCCGGTTCCAGGTAATGGCGAGGCCGCCGAGCTCGAAGGCGCCGGACATGAAGGCTGGCGCGCCGACCTCACGATTGGTCGGCCCAAACGCGGTGCGCACTGCCTGCTGCAGGATCAGGCTGATGCCCCAGGTCGCGAGCAGTGTCTCCAGCGGTCGGCCATAGAGGAAGCGGATGACGCCGCGCTCGATCGCGACCCCGACCGCGCCGGCGACGATGAAGGCGGCCGGGATTGCGATCGCCAGCGACCAGTCGAACAGCCCCGGGAAGCGCGACCGGATCACCTCCTGGACGATGAAGGTGGTGTAGGCGCCGAGCATGACCATCTCGCCATGGGCCATGTTGATCACGCCCATCACGCCGAAGGTGATGGCAAGGCCGATCGCGGCGAGCAGCAGCACCGAGCCGAGCGAGAGCCCGTACCAGAGGTTCTGCCCGGCCCGCCACAGAGCGAGCTTGCCCTCGATCTCGGAAATGGCGCGCCCCTGAGCCTCCCTCAGGCCCGGTGAGGCGTCGCCCGGCAAAGCGCGCAGCGTCGCCAGCGCATCCTGGTCGCCGCGCTCGCGCAGCACGTCGACGGCGGCGATGCGGTCGAATGGCGGCGCATCGGTCTTGGCGATCAGGATCGCGGCCTGCGCCTCGCGCAGCGCCCGGCGCGCCCGGTCATTGGTTTCCTTGGCGATGGCGGCCTCCAGAACCGGCAGCACCGAGACGTCGCGCGCCCTAAAGACAGCCTCGGCGGCGGCGACGCGCTTGCCGGGATCGGGATTGATCAGCCCGAGCCCGCCGAGCGCGCCCTGGATCACCCGCCGCACATTGTTGTTGAGTCTCACCGGGTTGACGCCGGCCGGTGCGGCGGTGAGCGCCTGCCCGGTCCGGGCATCGAGGAAGCCGCCCTCCTTGGTCTTCACCGCGACCGCGCCACCGCCGGCGAGCAGGCGCCCGTCAGCCAGCGCCTCGATCACCACCGCGGCGTTCGGATGCGCGCTCTGGATGAGGATGTCGATGGCGCGCGCCGTGTCCGAGAAGCTGTCGGCGCCGAGCCGGGTAAAGGCTTCGTCGGCGGCCTGCGCGAGGGCGACGGCCGGCATGAGCGCAAGCGTCATCGCGAGCGCAAGCATGCGCAGGAGGCTGTGGAGGATCCGCATGGCTCGCTTCGATTGGCTGTTCGGCAGTCCTGCATGCCGCCGGCTGATCCGGCGGCATGCTCAGGCAATTCGAAGGGCGGCCGGGCTTTCCGACCGTGCCGCCCTTCCCCCTCTTAGCTCAGGCGCCGCCGCCGCACTTGCCGGTCTTGACGTTGAAGTTGCCGCACTTCTTCTCGACCCAGTCGCCGACCAGGTCCTTGGAGCCATCGAGCTCCTTCGACCAGGCGTCACCGGCGACAAGACCGGTCTTCGACACGACGTCGAACTGGCCGTCGGCCTTGATCTCGCCGATCAGCACCGGCTTGGTGATGTGATGGTTCGGCAGCATCTTCGAGACCCCGCCGGTCAGGTTCGGCGCCTCGACACCGGGCAGCGCGTCGATGACCTTGTCGGGATCGAAGCTCTTGGCCTTCTCGACCGCCTTCACCCACATGGCAAAGCCGATGACATGGGCCTCCATCGGGTCGTTGGTGACGGCCTTCTCGTTCTTCTTGTAGGCCTTCCACTGCTTGATGAAGGCCTCGTTTTCCGGCGTCTTGACCGACTGGAAGTAGTTCCAGGCGGCGAGATGGCCGAGCAGCGGCTTGGTGTCGATGCCGGCGAGCTCTTCTTCACCGACCGAGAACGCCACGACCGGAATGTCGGTCGCCTTGATGCCCTGGTTGCCGAGTTCCTTGTAGAACGGCACGTTGGCATCGCCATTGATGGTCGAGACCACCGCGGTCTTCTTGCCGGCCGTGCCGAACTTCTTGATGTCGGAGACAATGGTCTGCCAGTCGGAGTGGCCGAACGGCGTGTAGTTGATCAGGATGTCCTCCTTCTTCACGCCCTTGGCGAGA
Source organism: Allobosea sp. LjRoot90 (assembly GCF_964254315.1). Classification (NCBI taxonomy): domain Bacteria; kingdom Pseudomonadati; phylum Pseudomonadota; class Alphaproteobacteria; order Hyphomicrobiales; family Alloboseaceae; genus Allobosea; species Allobosea sp. LjRoot90. Next base: position 523,245 of record NZ_CAXUTF020000001.1, on the reverse strand, counting down.
AGATAGGCCTCCAGGATCTTGTTGGTGGTGCGCGGATAGACGTAGTCGGTGCCGGCGAGCACCCAGCGCTGGACCTTCTCCTCCTTGGCGAGGTAGTCGACGGCAGGGATCGCCTGCTGGTTCGGCGCGGCGCCGGTGTAGAACACGTTGCGCTCGCTCTCCTCGCCCTCGTACTGGACAGGATAGAACAGGATCGAGTTCAGCTCCTTGAACACCGGGAGCACCGACTTGCGCGAGACCGAGGTCCAGCAGCCGAACACGGCCGCGACCTTGTCCTTGACGATCAGCTCGCGCGCCTTCTCGGCGAAGAGCGGCCAGTTCGAGGCCGGGTCGACCACGACCGCCTCGAGCTTCTTGCCGAGCACGCCGCCCTTCTTGTTCTGCTCCTCGATGAGCATGAGCATGACGTCCTTCAACGTCGTCTCCGAGATCGCCATCGTGCCGGAGAGCGAGTGCAGGATGCCGACCTTGATGGTCTCTTGCGCCGCCGCCGGCAGCAGCGAGGAAAGAACCGTGGCGCCCGCGAAGGCGGCGCCGATGATCGTGCGACGAGTGAGTTTCACTGCGATATCCCCTGAGGTCCCTGTTGACCGCGCCCTTGCCGGGCACCAGCTGCCGTTCCAGCTGGCAGGGAAGTTCGCAAGCGACGTGCCAACCAGGGTCCGGGCCATCGGGGCATCGCAACAAGGCGTGTTCACGGCGGTTTCGCGAGCGATTTCCTGCCGACAGGCTCCCATCTTACGCAAGGATCATGCGTCGCAGCAGCAAGTGACCAGTCAATAGGCAGATCATCGGCCTACAAATTAGGCAACCGCACTCATTGCCAGCCTAGCGCCTGATTTTGTTGCAGTCGCGTGACCTGTGAGCCGCTGAATCTTTGCCGTTTACGAGGTGCTTGGAATCACCCTAGCCTCCTCCTTGTCGGTAACAACTGAAAGGAGGTGATCCAGTGTCTCATTGTCATCAACCGCTGTCGCGGGGACTGCGTGACCTGGTCTCGTCCCATGAGGGGTTCGGTTGCGCTTGAGTTTCCGTGACGCTTAGCCCTGTTACCGGGGCTGCGGTTCGGCAATGGAAGGGCTGCCCGCAAGGGCAGCCCTTCTCCGTTTCGGGCGGGAGTTCTGCACAGGCCGTTCTGGCGCGCCCGGCCATGGCATGGCAGAAACCTCCCATGTCCTTCGCGCCCAGCCGCTGCTGACGAGGCCCGAGCTTTTGTCCCGTCCTGATTCCGACCTCTCCCGCGACGCCATCCTCGCCTTCATCGAGGAGGAACGCGCCGCCGGCCGCGAGCCCGGCCGACGCGACATCGCCAAGGCCTTCCAGCTCGACGGTGGCGGCAAGATCTGGCTGAAGCGCCTGCTGCGCGAGCTCGAGCTGGAGGAGAACGGCGGAACCGGGCCGGTCAAGCCGCATTCCGCTCTGCCTGCCGTCCTGCTCTGCGAGGTCAAGACGCGCGACCGCGAGGGCGACCTCATCGCCGTCCCACTCGAATGGAACGAGGCCGATCAGGGCGAGGCGCCGAAAATCCTGCTCGAGCGTCAGCGCGACATGCGCCGCCAGCCGAAGACCGCGGCTGCGGCGGCCCCGGGCGTCGGCGACCATGTCCTGCTCAAGCTGACTAAGCTGCGCGGCGTCGAAGGCTACCAATGGTCCGGCCGCGCCCTCAAGGTGATGGGCAAGGCCAAGGCGCAGGTGCTCGGCATCTTTCGCGCCCTCCCCGACGGCTCCGGCCGGCTCATCCCCGTCGACAAGAAGGCGCAGGGACGCGAGGCGATTATTCCAAAGGGGCAAACCGCCAATGCCGAGGATGGCGATCTCGTCTCGGTCTCCTTCGCCCGCGAGAGCCGTTTCGGCCCGCCCCAGGCCAGGGTGCGCGAGCGGCTCGGTTCGCTGAAATCCGAGCGCGCGGTCTCGCTGATCGCGATCCATGCCCACGGCATTCCAAACGAGTTCTCGCCGGCAACACTCGCCGAAGCGGAGGCAGCCAAGCCCGCCACGCTCGCCGGCCGTGAGGACTGGCGCGCCTTGCCGCTGATCACCATCGATCCGGCCGACGCCAAGGATCATGACGATGCGGTCCACGCCGCGCCGGATGACGACCCGGACAATCCCGGCGGCCACATCGTCACCGTCGCCATCGCCGACGTCGCCTCATACATCCGGCCCGGCTCGGCGCTCGACCGCGAGGCGCTGGAGCGCGGCAATTCGGTCTATTTCCCCGACCGCGTCGTGCCGATGCTGCCCGAGCGGATCTCGAATGATCTCTGCTCGCTGCGCGGCGGCGAAGACCGGCCGGCGCTGGCCGTCCGCCTGATCCTCAAGGCCGACGGCAGCAAGAAAAGCCATTCCTTCCACCGCATCATGATGCGCTCGGCGGCGAAGCTCTCCTACCAGCAGACCCAGGCCGCGATCGACGGCAAGCCGGACGACCTCACCGCCCCGATCCGCGACAGCATCCTGATGCCGCTCTGGGCGGCCTATGGCTCGGCGGCGCGGGCCCGCGATGCCCGCCAACCGCTCGATCTCGATCTGCCCGAGCGCAAGCTCGTGCTCGATGCCAACGGCAAGGTCACCCGCGTGATCGTGCCCGAGCGGCTGGCCGCGCACCGGCTGATCGAGGAGTTCATGATCCTCGCCAACGTCGCTGCCGCCGAGACCCTGGAGAAGGCGAGCAGCCATCTGATCTATCGCTGCCATGACGAGCCCTCGCTCGAGAAGATGCGGGCGCTCGGCGAGGTGCTGGCCTCGATCAGCATCAAGCTGCCCAAGGACGGCGCGCTCAGGCCAGTGCTGTTCAACCGCATCCTCGCCATGATCAAGGGCTCGGAGAACGAGCTCCTACTTAACGAGGTCGTGCTGCGCACCCAGGCGCAGGCCGAATACGTCGCCGAGAATTACGGGCATTTCGGCCTCAACCTGCGCCGCTATGCCCATTTCACCTCGCCGATCCGCCGCTATGCCGACCTGATCGTGCACCGCGCTTTGGTCGCGGCGCTGAAGCTCGGCGATGACGGCCTGCCGAAAGCGACGACGCTTGCCGAACTACGCGAGGTCGCGACCCGGATCTCGGCGGCCGAGCGCCGCGCCATGGCGGCCGAGCGCGAGACCACCGACCGGCTGATCGCCCATTTCCTCGCCGACCAGATCGGCTCCAGCTTTGACGGCCGCATCGCCGGCCTCAACCGCGCCGGCCTCTTCGTCAAGCTCGACGGCACCGGCGCCGACGGCTTCATACCGGCATCGACGCTGGGCGCTGACTATTATCGTCATGACGAGCGCGCCCATGCCCTGGTCGGCGATCGTACCGGCGAGAGCTGGCGCCTCGGCGACCGCGTCCATGTCAAACTGGTCGAGGCGGCGCCCGTCGCCGGCGCCCTTCGCTTCGAGTTGCTCACCGAGGGCAGACCCGCGACATCCGACCGCTCTGGCAAAAGGTCACGGCCTGCTTTACCTATGGGGCGAAAGCAGGGCCGCCCCCCGCCCAAACGATCGGGCCGCAAACGCTGACGCCCCGCATAACGAAGACATCCCATGTCCATACATTGTCACCAACCCAAGCCGGTCCAGGCCCGCGACTGGCGTCAGGCTATGCGTCGCGGCCTCTTCGGCCGCTGCCCGCATTGCGGCGAGGGCCGGCTCTTCCGCGCCTTCCTGAAGCCGGTCGATTCCTGCGAGGCTTGCGGCGAGACGCTGCACCACCAGCGCGCTGACGACCTGCCGCCCTATATCGTCATCACCATCGTCGGCCATGTCGTGGTCGGCGGCATCCTGCTGGCGGAAAAGTACAGCAACTGGTCGATCGCCATGCACCTCTGGGTCTGGCTGCCGCTGACCGTGCTGCTCAGCCTCGCCCTGATGCAGCCGGCGAAGGGCGCGGTCATCGGCCTGCAATGGGCCATGCGCATGCACGGCTTCGGCGGCGCCATGCCCAAGCCCGAACGCCAGCCCGCGATGAAGGCCGTGGGGGGCCGATGAGCGACCATACGGTCACCCTGACGCAGGCCGAGCGGGCCCGCACCGCGGTCAACCTGCGCCCGCGCGATGCGGCGACCATGCTGATCCTCGATCATTCCGGGAAGAAGCCCAGGGTGCTGATGGGCAAGCGCCATGCCGGCCACAAATTCATGCCGGGCAAGTACGTCTTCCCGGGCGGGCGCATCGAGACGGGCGACCGCCGCATGGCCGCGAGCGGCACGCTCTCGGGCCCCTGCGAGCAGCGCCTGCTCGCCCGCTGCGTCCGCCCGAGCATCCAGCGTGGCCGCGCTCTGGCGCTGGCCGCGATTCGCGAGACCTTCGAGGAGACTGGGCTGCTTTTCGGCAGCGCCGATTACGGCGCGCCTGAAAACCCGCCCGAGGGCGTCTGGGCCGACTTCGCCGCCAAGGGCGTCTTCCCCGACCTCGGCGCCATCACCTTCGTTGCTCGCGCCATCACACCGCCGCGGCGGCCCAAGCGCTTCGACACGCGTTTCTTCGCGGTCGATGCCCGCGCCGTTGCCGCCAAGGTCGAGGACGTTATCGGCCCTGATTCGGAACTCGTCGATCTCGTCTCCGTCACCTTCGACGAGGCCCGTGAGCTCGACCTGCCGACCATCACCAAAGTGATCATCGCCGAGGTCGAGGAGCGGCTGAAGGCTGGATTCGGCCAGCATCTGCCGGTGCCGTTCTATTGGGAGAAGCGCGGCAGCTTCGTGCGCGAGCTGCTCTGACTCCATCGGGCAGCGGAAAATCCTTATCCCCTGCCCGATATTCCTTGACTTGCCACCGCCGATACGGCATTTCCCGCCCATCGGATTGCCGGGCTCGCCCGGCCATTTTGTTTTTTGCGCGGGCCGACGGCGGCCCCATCTGTATCGAGGGCTCCGCCATGGCCAAGGCCGTGACCATCAAGATCAAGCTCATCTCGACCGCGGACACCGGGTACTTCTACGTGACCAAGAAGAACTCGCGTACGATGACCGAGAAGATGTCGAAGAAGAAGTACGACCCGGTCGCGCGCAAGCACGTCGAGTTCAAGGAAACCAAGATCAAGTAAGGGCTTCGCCCTAAGCGCTTGATCCGATTCGAAGAGCCGCCGGTTTCCGGCGGCTTTTTCATGTCTGCCTTCCGAAACGCTGGCTTCAGAACGCCGGCTTCGGCACGAACAGGCAGAATGGCCTCTGCGACGGCGCGATCACTGTTCCCGTAAGCATCCCGCCGCTGCGGCAGACGTGGAAGCGCCCATCCCTTGAGACGCGCGTTGCCTGCTCCGGCACGAAATGTCCGTCATGGGTGAGATACCCGCCCGGAACGATGCGTGGATCCGGTTCTTTCGCATCGGCATCCAGGCCCATCGGCCAGCAATCCCGGTCGCTGCAGCAATCGTACGGGTACCAACTATGCGCGTAGACAGGCCCTCCGCCCCACGGCAGCATCGCGAGGCAGAGCGCCGATGCGATGAGACGCATGGGTCGCTCCTTGGCGAGGATGTCAGGCCAGCATCTTCGCAGCCGAATAGCAGGGCATGCGAATCGTTACTAGGTTAGCATGAGACAACGACGGTTAATGAGGTCTTACACCAGGCTGACGCTCAATTTTTGGCCAGTATTCGCTGAAAAATGGCGCCCCGAAACCATCAACACGAGGGGAACCCGCCGGTCGTGCGGCGTCGCTGGCGGCTCGGTCGCCGATCTTATACATTCGCCAAGCGACATGGCGCAGCCATGCCTGCGGGAGCACCGTCTTGGACAGCCATCCTGATCCAGCAGAACCGCATCCGCGCCCGAGCGGACTGCTGCGCGGCTTCCTGCGCCTGATCGTCGAGGTCGACGAGTCGCGCCGCTGGACGCATCGTCTGCGCGCCGCCCTTCTTCTTCTACTGCTGCTCGCCGGCTTTGGCCTGCTCGGTTACTGGCTGCCGGAGCTGATCGAGCGCTATCGGCGCTGATACAGGCTGCGAGCCAAACCCACCGGAGAATGAGGTGGCCGGCCGACGACGGGGCTGAGGAGGCCAGGATCCCGCCATCGACCGGCCGAGCCCAGCGGTAACCCAGGAGATGCGGCGGAACCTGGGCTTCCGAAGGGCATTCCGGACGGCCGCTCAAGCAGCCGTTCTCGTGGAAATCACCCTACGTGGAAGCCCTCTCGAATCAATCGAATCCGATTGATTCACCAATATTCATCGAAACTTAACCCTACTTGGAAACCTTACCGGCCAGGCACCCCTACCCTTCAGGCGGCGCTCGCGACAATGACGCGGTTGCGACCAGCGGCCTTAGCCCGGTACACCGCCTCGTCGGCCCGCTTCATCATCTGGACCGGCCCGGCATCGCCTGCGCGCCGGCTGGCGACCCCGATCGACACGGTCACCGTGATCGACCTCTGCCCGCGCTGGATCTGGAAGGGCTCGCCCTCGACCCGCTTGCGGATCCGCTCTGCCACCGCCTGGGCCGCATCGAGCGCCGTATCGGGCAGGACGACGACGACCTCCTCGCCGCCCATGCGCGCCACCAGGTCGATGCCGCGCGTGCAGGCGCGAATGCGGTCGGCGAACTCGCGCAGCACCTCGTCGCCGGCGTCGTGGCCCCAGCTGTCGTTGACCACCTTGAAGCGATCGACGTCGAGCACGAGCAACGAGAGCGCCCTGGCCCGGAGCGCCGACTCGTCGAACAGCACCGTAAGCCTGCTGTCGAGATAGCGGCGATTATGCAGGCCGGTGAGCTGGTCCATCACGGCCATCTCCATCGAGGACTGCACGCTGTCGCGCAGCCGCTCGGCGAAGCGCTTGCGGCGAACCAGCGTCCGGGCGCGCGCCAGCAATTCGTTCCGGTCGATCGGCCGAACCAGGAAGTCATGCGCGCCGATCTCGAGGCCGCGCAGCACACGGGCCCGGTCTTCAGCCTCGCCGAGCAGGAGCACTGACAGATTGCGGGTCCGCTCGAGCGAGCGCAGCTGGCTGCACAGTCGCAGGCCGTCATAGTTTTGCAGGTCGAGGCTCACCAGCACGATCTCGAAATCGCCTTCGGCAGCGCGGGTGAGCGCCGCCTGCGCATCCGGCTCGGTCTCGATCGAATGGAAGGCCGAGAGCGCCTGGACCAGCCTCTGGGCGACCAGGGGCCTGTCCTCGATCAGAAGGACGCGGCCATTGAGCCCGGTCTCGGCCGCCGCCGCCGCGAGCGGATCGGCAATGCCGAGCTGACGCGAGGCGAGCGCGCGCTGGCGCAATTCATCGGTGACCGATTTGAGCCGGACGAGGCTGCGCACGCGCGCAAACAGCGCGGTGTCGTCGATCGGCTTGGTCAGGAAATCGTCGGCGCCGGCATCGAGGCCCTTCAGCCGGTCGCTCGGCTGGTCGAGCGCCGTCACCATGACGACCGGGATATGGGCCGTGGTCGCGCTGTTCTTCAGCCGGCGGCAGACTTCGAAGCCGTTCATGCCCGGCATCATCACGTCGAGCAGGACGATATCCGCCTCACCGCGCTCGCAGATCGCCAGCGCCTCGATCCCGTTCGTCGCGGTGGCGACATCGAAATACTCGGCGTTGAGCTTGGCTTCGAGCAGTTTCACATTCGCGGGGATATCGTCGACGACCAGGACCCGGGCTGACATGGTTCAGCGCTTCCCCTCAGGCCGTGCCGAGATAGGCGCGAACAGTTTCCAGGAACTTCCCCACCGAGATCGGCTTCGAGATATAGGCCTCGCAGCCACCCTCGCGGATACGCTCCTCGTCGCCCTTCATCGCGAAGGCGGTGACCGCGATCACCGGAATCGACTTGAGCGCGTCGTCCTCCTTGATCCACTTCGTTACCTCCAACCCCGAGACCTCGGGCAGCTGGATGTCCATCAGGATCAGGTCGGGCCGGTGCGTACGGGCGAGCTCGATCGCCTCGATGCCGTCGGCCGTCTTGAGCGTCGCATAGCCATGGGCCTCCAACAGGTCGTTGAAGAGCTTCATGTTGAGCTCATTGTCCTCGACGATCAGAACCGTCTTTGTCATCTGTCCCCCAAGGCCGCCCCGCCAGGCATCCAATCAGACGGATTTCCCGGGCCGGCGGCCGCGTTCAGTGCTAGCTTTAGCATGCGAGCCGTTGACGAAACGCAAACCTGAAACCAGACTCGTCGGTCATAGATAGATAGCCATGCCGCACCCGATCACCAGCGAGGAAGCCGAGACGCTCGCACTGAAGGCCCTCGCCTTCCTGGCATCCGAGCCTGAACGGCTGGAGCCGTTCCTTGCTGTCACCGGGCTCGGCCCGGCCACCTTGCGCAGCGCCGCGCAGGAGCCTGGCTTCCTTCTGGGCGTGCTCGACCATCTCTGCGCCAGCGATTCGCTGCTGCTGGAGTTTGCCGGAAACTTAAGCCTGAATCCGGAGATCGTCGCGCAAGCGCGCGAAATCCTCGCCGGCCCCCCCGAAGCCTTCGAGCCATGACCTTGTCGGCGGACGCCACCAGCTCAGGCCGGGTGCTCTGCCGCGATTGCCTGCAGGATCATGACGAGGCGCGTTCACCGCCCGGTCTGCGCCGCTGCCCGGCCTGCGGTTCGCCGCGGCTGCTGCGCCATGCCGAGCGCGACAGCCTCCATCTCGCCCATATCGATTGCGACGCCTTCTATGCCGCGATCGAGAAGCGCGACGACCCCAGCCTGCTCGACAAGCCGGTGATCGTCGGCGGCGGCAAGCGCGGCGTGGTCTCGACCTGCTGCTACATTGCCCGCATGTCAGGCGTGCGCTCGGCCATGCCGATGTTCAAGGCGCTGAAGGCCTGCCCTGAAGCGGTCGTGGTCAAGCCGAACATGGCGAAATACGTCGCCGTCGGCCGCCAGGTCCGCAAGCTGATGCAGGAATTGACGCCGCTGGTCGAGCCGATCTCGATCGACGAGGCCTTCCTCGATCTCGGCGGCACCGAACGCCTCCACCACGCCAGCCCGGCCGTCACGCTTGCCCGCTTCCAGCGCAGGATCGAGGACGAGATCGGCATCACCATCTCGGTCGGGCTGTCCTACGCCAAGTTCCTGGCCAAGGTCGCCTCCGATCTCGACAAGCCCCGCGGCTTCTCGATCATCGGTGAGGCCGAGGCTGTCGCCTTCCTCGCCCAGAAGCCGGTCGGCATGATCCCGGGCGTCGGCCAGGCGGGCGCGGCGAAGCTGGCGCAATCGGGCTTTCGCACCATTGGCGACCTCGCCAAGGCCGAGATCGCCACGCTCTATCGGCTGGTCGGCAAGGACGGGCCGCGCCTGAAAAACCTCGCGCTCGGCATCGACCCGCGCAAGGTCACGGTCGAGCACGAGGCCAAGACCGTCTCATCCGAAACGACGCTCGATGTCGATCTCGCGCGCTTCGAGGAGCTGGAACCGATCCTCTGGCGCCTCTGCGAGAAGACCTCGCGGCGCCTGAAGACACAGGAGCTCGCCGGGCGCACCGTCACCCTCAAGCTCAAGACCCATGATTTCCACCTCATCACCCGCGCCGTCCGCCTGCCCGAGCCGAGCCAACTCGCGGCGCGTCTCTTTTCCGCGGGGCGCGACCTGCTCAAACGCGAATGCACCGGGCCGCGCTATCGGCTGATCGGCATCGGCATGAGCGACTTCTCCGATCCGGCCGAGGCCGACCGCGGCGATCTCGCCGACCTGCAGACGCCGAAGCTGAAAGCGATGGAAAGCGCGCTCGACGCGGTGCGTGCCAAATTCGGCGACGCCGCGATCGAAAAGGGCCTGTCGCTGCGCGATACCCGCCGCGCTACTTCGCGCACTCGGTCGCCGGAAGCAGATCCAGACGCGTGAGCGTGCCGCGCAGTGCGAACGAGCCGTAATCGAGCCGGATCGCGCCGGTAACACCGTTCTCATAGAGCTCGAAGGAGACGGTATAGGCCGGGGTGCTCTCACCCGAACCGACCTTGAAATAGGAGATCGTCACCGGCCAGCGGGCGAGCTTTTCGAATTCCGGCTTCCGCAGCGGCGCCTCGGTGGCGGGCGTCGCAATCTTCCGGCCGATCACCGAGAGCGTGTCGTAGACGTCCTTGCCGGAATTGGCGCCATCATAGAGGCGGACGTTGAAGGTGTTCTGCCCGGCCCGCGCCGCCTTGATCACCGCCTTCATCTGCTCGTTCGGGAACATCGCTGCGCTCGCCTCGCGATGCATCTCGGCCTTGGGCGCGCGCAAGCTGACCTCATAGCCGGCCTCGCCCTTCTTGGCCGTGCCATCGACGATGTCGGCGGGCGCACCGGCGGCCGAGCTCTCGGTCTTGAAGCGGTAGCTCTTGGCGTCGCCTTCCTCGAAGCTCGTGGTGCGGGCATCGATGACGCGCGGCCCGCCTTCGCTGGTCAGTTCCGTGACCTGGCGGAAGGAAAGCGCATAGCCGTCGCAGGCGTCGCCGGAGAAGTCGAAGGCGATGCGGCCGCGCGCCGTGGTGATGTCGCGCGACGGCTTGCCGTCGTCGAGAACGAGATCATAGACCGCCCGATGTGGCACCAGCACGACGCGATCTGTCGGGCTCTGAGCCCAAGCTCCCGCAGCCGCCATCACCGCCAGGCCTGCGATCCCGCCGCGATACGTCTTCATGCCGATCCTCGATTCGCGCTCTGCTTAAGTCGAACTGCAGCCCTGCGAATCTAGGTGCATTGCGGCAATGGCGCAAACAAGGCGGCCCGCATCGTCGCGCGTCCGATTAGGGGGCTTCTGCTCGCAGCGCAGCCCCCGCCGCAGCAAGCACCTCTTCTGAAAGCGCTTTATCCTCGACCATCCGGGACAGCACGAGCGCTCCGATGAGCGTGGCGTAACTCGCAAGGGCTGCGGCTCGCCGCTCCTCTTCGGTCGTCCCCGGCATGACGGATGACAGGCTCGTTATCGCCGCGCGCGCACCCTCCGTCGCGACAGCACGCGACGCTTCGCCCAAGCGCGCGATATCGCAACCGAGTGCCGCCACCGGGCAACCATGTCCGGGATCGTCCCGGTGCAGCGGCGATAGATAGCGGCTGGCGATCGCCTGCAAAGGCGCCTCCGGTTCCGCCGCCTTGGCCTCCTCCAGCCAGTTGTTGGCATTGCTGAAGGCGCGCCCGAGCGCCTGCGCGGCCAGCTCGTCCTTCGAGGCGAAATGTCCGTAGAAGCCGCCATGGGTCAGTCCGACCGCCTTCATCACATCGGCGACGCCGACCCCGTCGAAGCCGCGCTCGCGAAACAGCGTCGCCGCCGTTTCGAGAATGCGCTCGCGATTCTCCAGCATCTGTTCGCGGCTGACCCGCATCGACCCGCTCCTCTGAGAATCCGAAAAATCCAGCCTTGACTCTTTATATGATGATCGTCATTTAAATTCAATCATGATGACTATCATGAATAACATGATGTCGAACCCGAACAGGAGATGGACATGGTTACGCAGCAGCTCGGCACCGCCCTCATCACCGGCGCATCGACCGGGATAGGTGCCGTCTACGCCGACAGATTGGCCCGCCGTGGCTATGACCTCATCCTCGTCGCCCGCGATGAGGCGCGCCTTTCCGCCCTCGCCGAGCGCCTCGGCCGCGAGACCGGCCGCAAGGTCGAATGGCTCAAGGCCGATCTGACAGCCAAGGCGGATCTCGCTTTCGTCGAGCAGCGCCTGCGCGAGGACGAGAGCCTGACCGTGCTGGTCAACAATGCCGGCATGTCCGTCGCCGGGACACTGGTCGAAGGCGATATCGACCGCTTCCAGACCATGATCGAGCTCAATGTCATCGCACCGACCCGCCTCGCCGCCGCAGCCGCCCGCAACTTCGCCGCCCGCAAGCAGGGCGCCATCATCAACATCGCCTCGGTGCTGGCGCTCGCGCCGGAGCTGTTCAACGGCAGCTACAGCGGCACCAAGGCCTATGTGCTGAACCTCAGCCTCTCATTGCAGAAGGAGCTCGAGGCGGCCGGCGTCCGCGTCCACGCCGTGTTGCCGGGAGCCACCCGCACCGAGATCTGGGCCCGGGCAGGCGTCAATGTCGACGGCTTCCCGCCCGAGATGGTGATGGAGGTCGACGACATGGTCGATGCGGCGCTGGCCGGCTTCGACCAGGGCGAGCTCGTCACGATACCGTCGCTGCCCGATCCGGCCGATTTCGAGCGCTACAGCGCGGCGCGGCTGGCGCTCGGCCCCAATCTCTCGCGCAACCGGCCCGCCGAGCGCTATCGCACGGTGCGTGCCGACGCCGCCTGATCCGCCCTGCTCGGCAGGCACATCGGCCAAGCCGCGTCGCGCTTGCGACCCGGCTTGGCATCGGCGATGAAAGGCTCCTGTTCAGATCCGGTCAGGAGCCCTCCGATGAACGCTGTCGACACCAAGCTCGCCGCCCTCGGCATCACCCTGCCCGCCCCGGCCGCCCCGGTCGCGAACTATGTGCCCTATGTCATCACCGGCAACCTGCTGATCATCTCCGGCCAGATCTGCTTCGGCCTCGATGGCAAGCTCTCCGACGCGCACAAGGGCAAGCTCGGCGCCGAGATATTCAACGAGGCCGGGCTCGAGGCGGCCAAGCTCTGCGCCATCAACGTCCTCGCCCAGGCCAAGGCGGCGCTCGGCGGCGATCTCGGCCGGATCGTGCGCTGCGTCCGCCTCGGCGGCTTCATCAACGCCGCACCGCATTTCGCCGCCCTGCCGGCGATCATGAACGGCGCTTCCGACTTCATGGTCGAGGTTCTCGGCGATGCCGGCCGCCATGCCCGCTCGACCGTCGGTGTCGCCAACCTGCCGGCCGACGCCGCCGTCGAGGTCGAAGCCATGTTCGAGATCGCCTGATGAAGGCGGAAGCCTGGCTCACCGCCCGCCCGATCGCGCATCGTGGCCTGCACGATGCCGCCGGCGGCGTGATCGAGAACTCGCTCTCGGCGGCCGCGGGCGCGATCGCCGGCAACTTCGCCATCGAATGCGACGTCCAGCTCAGCGCCGATGAGGATGCGGTCGTCTTCCACGACTTCGTTCTCGACCGGCTCACCGCCGAGACCGGCCGCGTCGATGCTCGCAAGGTTGCCGAGCTCGCGCAGATCGGCCTGAAGGGCGCGAGCGACCGTATTCCGACGCTGACCGCCTTCCTCGACGCCATCGGCGGCCAGACACCCCTGGTGATCGAGGTGAAGAGCCGTTTCGACGGCGACCTGCGCTTGGCCAAGCGCACCGCTGAGATCCTCGCCGGTCACAAGGGCCAGCCGATCGTGCTGAAATCCTTCGATCCGGTGATCGTCGCCGCCTTCCGCGAGCTCGCGCCCGGCTTCGCCCGCGGCATCGTCGCGATGAACGAATACGGCTATGCCGATTACGACCATCTCTCGGCTTCGCAGAAGCACGCGCTCGCCAACCTCCTGCACTTCGAGGAGAGCCGGCCTGACTTCGTCTCCTGGAAGGTCGCCGACCTGCCGAGCGCCGCGCCCTTTCTCTGCCGCAAGGCGCTGGGCCTGCCGCTGATGAGCTGGACGGTGCGCACGCCGGACGATCGCGCCCGCGCTGCCGAGCATGCCGACCAGATGGTCTTCGAGGGCTTTCTGCCTTGAGCGAAACCGGCGCGCGCGAAACTCTCCGAGTCCGCGTCGTCACCTCGCTGAAAAGCGTCCCGGCCACAGACTGGGACGCCTGCGCCAATCCGGGCGCCGGCCGGCCGCTTGAATCGGCATCCGAGCAAGCGGATTCAATCTCTCAAGCAGACCCGGACAACCCCTTCGTTTCGCACGCCTTTTTGCGCGCGCTGGAAGAGAGCGGCTGCGTCGGCGGCCGCACCGGCTGGTCGCCGGCCTATCTCCTGGTCGAAGATGCGAACGACCGCCTGATCGCCGCCGCGCCGTCCTTCGTGAAGGGCCATAGCCAGGGCGAATACGTCTTCGACCAGAGCTGGGCCGAGGCCTATATGCGCGCCGGCGGCCGCTACTATCCGAAGATCCAGGTCGCGGCCCCGTTCACGCCCGCCACCGGCCCGCGCCTGCTCGTCGCCGAGGGGGCTCAGGCGAGCGAGGCACGCGAAGCCCTGATCGCCGGACTGGACGCACTTCGCGAGCAGGTCCGCGGCTCGTCGATCCATGTCACCTTCGCGCAGGAGCCGGACATGACGGCGCTGCTCGAGGCAGGTTTTCTCGAACGCCACGACATCCAGTTCCATTGGCAGAACCAGGGCTTCGCCAGTTATGACGACTTCCTCGGCACGCTCGCCTCGCGCAAGCGCAAGGCGCTGAAGCGCGAGCGGCGCGAGGCCCTCTCCGCCGGCATCGAGGTCGCGGTGCTCTCCGGTTCCGAGCTCACCGAAAGCGTCTGGGACGATTTCCACGCGTTCTACGAGGACACCGGCTCACGCAAATGGGGGCGGCCCTATCTCAACCGCCGCTTCTTCTCGGAAATCGGGCAGCGCATGGGCGAGCGCGTCGTGCTGATGCTCGCCCGCCGCGCCGGCCGCAACATCGCCGGCGCTATCAATTTCCGTGGCGGCAACACGCTCTATGGCCGGAACTGGGGCTGTATCGAGGATCACCCCTTCCTGCATTTCGAGCTCTGCTACCATCAGGCCATCGACTACGCGATCGCGCACAAGCTCGTCCGCGTCGAGGCCGGCGCCCAGGGCGAGCACAAGCTCGCGCGCGGCTACCGCCCGGTGATCACTCGCTCGGCCCATCTCCTCGCCGATCCCGGCCTTGCCCGCGCCGTTGCCGCCTATCTGCCCGGCGAGCGCCGTGAGATCAGCTCTGCAGTGGCTGCGCTTGCGCAGGAGAGCCCCTTCCGCAAGGCTGGCGACATCTGACCCCTCAACGACCGGAACCTGCGCGATGACCGCCTATGATCCCAATAACATCTTCGCCAAGATCCTGCGCGGCGAACTGCCGGCACACCGCGTCTATGAGGACGACCGGGCGCTTGCCTTCCTCGACATCATGCCGCGCGCGGCCGGCCACACGCTGGTCATCCCGAAGAATCCGGCCCGCAACCTCCTCGACATCGATCAGGGCGACCTCGGCTATGTCGCGGGAATCGCCCAGCGCATCGCCCGGGCGCAGATGGCCGCCTTCGCTGCCGACGGCATCACCGTGCAGCAGTTCAACGAGAGCGCCGGCGGCCAGGTCGTCTTCCATCTGCACGTCCACGTCATCCCGCGCCATGACGGCGTTACGATGAAGCCACCGGCCAGCGAGATGGCCAAGCCCGAGGATCTGGCGGCCGCCGCAGAAAAAATTCGGGCTGCGCTGAAAAATCTTTGAGGGGCATGTCACGCGGGCGCTGGCCGTCTCGTCCTGTCTTCATCACCACCCGATGGAGAGAACGATGACCCAGCGCCTCAATGGCTTCCAGACCGCCCCCGACGCCTACAAGGCCATGCTTGGCTTGCAGGACTATGTGAACCAGTCGAAGCTGGAGCACAGCCTGCTCGAACTGGTGAAGATCCGCGCCTCGCAGATCAACCGCTGCGCCTACTGCCTGCACATGCACATCGCCGATGCGCGCAAGGCCGGCGAGAGCGAGGTCCGCATCAACCTGCTCAGCGCCTGGGAGGAGTCGGAACTCTACACCCCGCGCGAGCGTGCCGTCCTGCGCTGGACCGAAGAGCTGACACGGCTCGTCGACCGCAGCCCCAGCGACGAGGCCTTCGCCGAATTGCGCGAGCACTTCGACGAAAAGGATTGCGTCGACCTCTCGGTCGCCATCGGCATGATCAATCTGTGGAACCGGATCAATTGCGGCTTCCGCACGCTGCATCCGAATGATCGTCGCCGCGAGAAGACCGCAGCCTGACGCTTCGCCGAACAGCCTGCTGGCTCGGTAGTCGCCGGGCCAGAATCGCCTCAGTCTGAAAGCCCCATTATGAGCAAGCGCCTCAACCCCTACACCACCGCCCCCGACACCATGAAGCCGATGATCGCGCTCGAAGCCACGATCAAGGAGAGCGGCCTCGAGCACAGCCTGATCCATCTCGTGAAGATGCGGGCATCGCAGATCAATGGCTGCGCCTATTGCCTGCACATGCATTCGGCCGATGCTATCAAGGAGGGTGAGAGCCCGGCCCGCCTCTTCCTGCTCGACGCCTGGCACGAGTCGGCGCTCTATTCGCCGCGCGAGCGCGCCGCTTTGGCCTGGACCGATGCGTTGACGCTGATCTCGCAGACGCATGCGCCCGACGAGGCCTATGACGAGGTGCTGCGCCATTTCAGCCCGGAGGAGATGGTGAAGCTCACTTTGCTGATCGGCACAATCAACACCTGGAACCGCATCGCGATCGGCTTCCGCACGAGCCATCCACATGACCGCCCGACCAAGGCCGAGACGACTGCGGCCTGAGACAAGCGCCATGACGAAAGCCCCGGACGATCTCTTCGAGACGCATCGCCGCTTCTTGACCCGCCTCGCCTATCGCATGCTCGGCTCGGTCAGCGATGCCGAGGACATCGTCCAGGAGGCCTGGCTGCGCTGGCGCGATGTGCCGCAGGGCGAGATCGAGGCGCCGCGCGCCTATCTCGCCCGCACCGTCACGCGGCTCTGCCTCGACCAGATGAAATCCGCCCGCAGCAAGCGCGAGTTCTATGTCGGCGCCTGGCTGCCGGAGCCCCTGGTCGAGGAGATCGGCGCGGCTGAATCCGACGTCGACACTCAGCTCGACGCGCCGATCGCACTGATGCTGGCACTGGAACGGCTGACGCCGCTTGAGCGCGCCGCCTTCCTGCTGCACGACATCTTCGATCTGGATTTCGCCGAGATCGCCCGCACCATCGATCGCAGCGAGAGCGCCTGCCGTCAGCTCGCCAAGCGCGCCCGCGAGCATGTCCGCATCGACATGCCGCCGCGCAACAAGGTCGAGCCCGCCGAGGCGAAGCGTTTCGTCGAGGCCTTCTTCAAGGCTGCTCACAAGGCCGACACCAGCGATCTGCAGACCTTGCTAGCGCAGGATGTCGCCTTCCACAGCGATGGCGGCGGCAAGGTGCTGGCGGTGCTCAATCCGCTGCACGGCATCGACCGCGTCTTGCGCTTCTTCGCCGGCATCGCCAGCAAGGTAGCCCACCTGCATAAGACGACCACCGTGTTCAGGCCGGTCATGATCAACGGCATGCCAGGCTATCTCAGCCTCGAACGCGGCGAGACCTTGCAGGCGACGACCCTCGACATCCGCGACGGGCGCGTCCACGCGATCTACGTCGTGCGCAATCCCGACAAGCTCCGGCACATCTCGCTGACGGCGGGCTAGGGTACTCCCAACACTCTACCCCGTTCGCGCTCCGGACGCGATTATGGCTCAAATGTGGGCAAGGCAACCTGGCTAGCTGATTTGCATCCGCACAGGAGCCTTGCGCAATGAATTTTGATATTTCCCAAGTTAAGCACCCAAAGGAAAAGCTCTACGGCAGCATCATGCTCGTCGTCGGAACCCTGATCTGGGTTCTGGTCGTCGGTTTCATCGCCCTGAGCCTGCTCCGCGGCCAGCTCCATGCCGCGATGCTCGCCCTGATTTACTTTTTCACCTTCTGGCTGATGTCCTATTGGGCGCGCGCCCTCACCCGCGCCTACATGATCGGCCATTTCGTCATGGTCGGGCCCGACCAGTTCCCGCATCTCCACCGCATGGTCGAGGATGGCGCCCGCGCGCTCGGCCTGCGCGAGATCCCGCAGACCTTCGTCTACAACTCCAGCGGCGTCCTGAACGCGATGGCGCTGCGCCTCGTCGGCCGCCAGCGCTATATCTGGCTGACCTCGGCCCTGCTCGACGCCGACAATGACGAGCAGGTCCGCTTCGTCATCGGCCATGAACTCGGCCACCATGTCGCCGGCCATCTCGACGAGCCCTGGAGCTATCTGCGTCTCCCCGGCCACATCATCCCGTTCCTCGGCGCCGCCTATTCCCGTGGCCGCGAGCTGACCTGCGACCGCATCGGCGCCTTCGTCGCCCGCGATCTGCAGGCTGCCCGGACCGGCTTGCAGATGCTGGCCTGCGGCAGCGCCAAGCTGAACGCCCAGATGAACCCCGACGCCTTCCAGAAGCAGGAGCTGATGGTTCCGGGCATCGCCGGCTTCTTCCTGAAGATCGTCTCGCATTATCCGCGCCACACCCGCCGCGTCGAGGCGGTGACGCAATGGTCCAAGACGCAGCCGGCGACCAACCCGTCAGTGCGCCCGAGCTTCGCACCGCGACCGGCATAAGGTCGCCGCGGGCAGCATCGACGCATCACCGAACCGGCGCCTTCTGGCGCCGGTTTTCGTATGAGCACGGTCAGTGATTTCCGGGCATTGTCTCGGCTTTCAGCCGAGCCACACGGCACCGCCGATCAGCACCGTTTCACCGATGACCACCGCCAGCATGACCTTGCGCCGGTCGATCAGCACAACCGTCACGGCGACGGCGAGCGCCGCCAGCCTGACCGCGAGCGGCACGCCGGCAAGCGCGCCCGGCGCCGCCAGCACCAGCTTGGCCACCACCCCGGCGAGCAACGCCGTCGCGACCAACCTCACCCATTCGAGCCAGGGCGAGTTCTCGTCGAGCCGGCGCGCGAAGATGACGGCGAGCCAGCGCCAGATCTCGGTCGGCAGCACCGCGAACAGGAAAAGCGCGAGATAGGGCCACCACGGCCCATCGAGAAAGGCGATCGGCTGCGTCATCCGCCCGCCTTCGGCGCCTTGCGCCAACGCTGCACGAGGAAGGCGATGCTGCCGCCGATGACACCGCTGGCGATCAGGTCGAAGCCGCCGCCGACCGCCCAGCTCGCCACCGGCGCGAGCCCGAGGCCGAGCCCGATCGCGATCATGTCGCCCAGGCCGCGGATGCCTGATGTCATCGAGCACAGGAAGAAGATCGGCGTCAGACAGAGCAGCCCTGCGGCGACCGGCGCCGGCACCACACCGGCGAGGTGAAAGCCCGCATAGGTGCAAAGCGAGCTCGCGAGGATCAACGCATTGGCGAAGCCGAGGAAATAGCCGACCCGCTGTTCAGGCGGGATATGCGGCAGCCGCCGGAGCGCTTCGACCCAGGCGGTGACCGCAACGAAATGGGCGAGCAGCATCTGCTGCGCTACGCCTTGCCCTGGCCGGCGCAGCAGCGGCAACAGCGCCACCGTCATCGGCAGGAAGCGCAGCGAGGCGAAGCCGATGGCGAGCGCGATCGCGCTCCAGGCGGCTCCAGCCGCGATCGAGGCGAAGAACAGCACCTGGGACGGGCCGGCCCAGACCAGGATCGTCGAGAGCACGGCGGCCTCGACCGGGTAGCCGACATCGCGTGCCAACGAGCCGACACCCATCAGCGAAAGCCCGACCACCCAGGCCGGCAGCATCAGCGCGTCACGAAAACCGCGGGCCCATGGTCGCAGCCATTGATTGCGGGTCGCCTGGCTCATAGCGCCGCGCCCGGCCCATGCCAGGTCATCAACATCAGCCCGGCATTGGCGAAACGAGTCATTGAGCGGCAGTCGGCAGGAACACGAAACACTCTGCCTGCCGGTTAGCGCATCACGTCAGGTGCATGACAGCCATCGGGCCGCGCGTCCGCCCTGCATCCGACGCAAGCCGGATCAGAAGCTCTTCATCGCCAGTCCCATCAGCTCATTCCCGAAGTCGACGATCTCCTTCGGAACACCGCCGACGGCGCGATAGCCGAGCCAGAGCAGATAGAGGAAGGCCGGAACCAGGATCCAGCCCAGCACCTCCTCGAATACGACGCGTCGCCGGCGGCGGCGCGCCCGCTTCTCGAACCAGCCGAGCTTCTCTTTCGGCGCCGGTGCCGCCGCTTGCGCGGCGACCTCCTCGTCCTGTGCCCAGGCGCTGGCGGGCTTGCGTTTGAAAAACACCGGATCAGGCCTTGGTCAGCGGAACTTTCGGCACGGTGCGCACGCTCCGCACCGCTTTGGGCGCCTCGATCGGAGCATCCGGCTTCGGGCCACGCTTCGAACTGCCGGACGTGGCCGCCTTGGCCTTGCCCGGCGTCTTGCCCAGCCCCGCCCGCGGCTTGCGCGTGCGCTTCTCGGCCGCGGCGGCGACATCCTTCTCCGGCTTGGGCTTGACCGGCCCGTCGGGGAATTCGAGGCCGAGAACCTTGATACCGGTCTCGGACTGGATGACCACGACCTTGACCGCGCCGCCATTCTTCAGCCGGCCGAACAGCACCTCGTCGGCGAGCGGCGTCTTGATCGTCTGCTGGATCAGGCGGGCCATCGGCCGGGCCCCCATCGCCTCGTCATAGCCGTTCTCGACCAGCCATTCGCGCGCCTCGTCCGAGAGCTCGATGGTGACGTTGCGGTCGGCGAGCTGGGCTTCGAGCTGCAGCACGAACTTGTCGACGACGCGGGCCACGACCGTCTTCGGCAGATGGCCGAAGGAGATCGTCGCGTCGAGCCTGTTGCGGAACTCCGGCGCGAACAGCCTGTTGATCGCCTCGGTGTCGTCGCCCTCACGCTTCTGGCGGGTGAAGCCATAGGCGTTCTTGGCCATGTCGGCCGCTCCAGCGTTGGTGGTCATGATCAGGATGACGTTCCTGAAATCGACCTGCTTGCCGTTGTTGTCGGTCAGCTTGCCGTGGTCCATCACCTGCAGGAGGATGTTGAACAGGTCGGGATGGGCCTTCTCGATCTCGTCGAGCAGCAGCACCGAATGCGGGTGCTGGTCGACCTGATCGGTCAGCAGCCCGCCCTGGTCGAAGCCGACATAGCCGGGAGGCGCGCCGATCAGCCGCGAGACGGTGTGGCGCTCCATGTACTCCGACATGTCGAAGCGGATCAGCTCGACGCCGAGCGACGAGGCGAGCTGGCGCGCGACCTCGGTCTTGCCGACGCCGGTCGGGC
Organism: Allobosea sp. LjRoot90; assembly: GCF_964254315.1. NCBI lineage: Bacteria > Pseudomonadati > Pseudomonadota > Alphaproteobacteria > Hyphomicrobiales > Alloboseaceae > Allobosea > Allobosea sp. LjRoot90. Next base: position 502,528 of record NZ_CAXUTF020000001.1, on the reverse strand, counting down.
CGGCGAACAGGTAGCAGCCGATCGGCTTCTCGCCGTCGCGCAGGCCGGCACGGGCCAGCTTGATCGAGGAGGATAGCGCCTCGATCGCCTTCTCCTGGCCGTAGACCGTGCGCTTCAGCGTGGTCTCGAGATTGCGCAGTACCTCGGCATCGTCCTTGGAGACGGTCTTGGCCGGGATGCGCGCCATCGTCGCGACCGCCGCCTCGATCTCCTTGACGCCGATCGTCTTCTTGCGCTTGGCCTCGGTCACCAGCATCTGCGAGGCGCCGGTCTCGTCGATCACGTCGATCGCCTTGTCCGGCAACTTGCGATCATGGATGTAGCGGGCCGACAATTCCACCGCCGCCTTGATGGCGTCGTTGGTGTAGCGCAGCTTGTGGAACTCCTCGAAATAGGGCTTCAGCCCCTTCAGGATCTCGATCGTATCCGGCACCGACGGCTCGTTGACGTCGATCTTCTGGAAGCGGCGAACCAGCGCCCGGTCCTTCTCGAAATACTGGCGGTATTCCTTGTAGGTGGTCGAGCCGATGCAGCGCAGCCCGCCCGAGGCCAGCGCCGGCTTCAGCAGGTTCGAGGCGTCCATCGCCCCGCCCGAGGTCGCACCGGCGCCGATCACCGTGTGGATCTCGTCGATGAACATGATCGCCTTGGGATGGGCCTCGATCTCCTTCATCACCTGCTTGAGGCGTTCTTCGAAGTCGCCGCGATAGCGCGTGCCGGCGAGCAGCGTGCCCATGTCGAGCGAGAAGACGGTCGCGTCCTCCAGCACCTCGGGGACCTCGCCGCGCACGATCTTGAGGGCAAGGCCCTCGGCGATCGCCGTCTTGCCGACGCCGGGGTCGCCGACCAGCAACGGGTTGTTCTTCTGCCGGCGGCAGAGGATCTGGATGGTGCGCTGCACCTCGGCCTCGCGGCCGATCAGCGGATCGATGCGCCCGTCCCTCGCCTTGCGGTTGAGGTTGACGCAGTAAGCGTCGAGTGCGCTTTCCTTTTTCTTCTTGTCCTTGTCGGCGTCATTGCCGGAATCGGAGCGCTGCTCGCGCTGCTGCTCAGGCTCCTCCTCGGCGCCGCGCACCGGCCGGCTCTCGCCGGCGCCGGGGCGCTTGGCGATGCCGTGGCTGATGTAGTTGACCGCGTCGTAGCGGGTCATGTCCTGCTCCTGCAGGAAATAGGCGGCGTGGCTCTCGCGCTCGGCGAACATCGCGACGAGCACGTTGGCCCCGGTCACCTCCTCACGGCCCGACGACTGGACATGGATCACCGCGCGCTGGATCACGCGCTGGAAGCCGGCGGTCGGCTTGGAATCGTCGCGTCCGTCGGTGACGAGGTTGGTCAGCTCCGCGTCGATATAGTCGACGAGGTTGCGACGCAGCGTGTCGAGATCGACGCTGCAGGCCCGCATCACCGCGGCGGCGTCCTGGTCGTCGACCAGCGCCAGCAGCAGATGCTCCAATGTCGCATATTCATGGTGGCGTTCATTGGCGAGCGCGAGGGCTCGATGAAGCGCCTGTTCGAGGCTGCGCGAGAAGCTCGGCAAGGTCAGCGCTCCCAATCCAGTTTCGAGAGGATGATGTTCAAAGCTACTTTTTCTCCATCACGCATTGCAGCGGATGCATGTGCTTACGGGCGAGGTCCATCACCAGGGTGACCTTGGTCTCGGCGACCTCGTAGGTGAAGACGCCGCATTCGCCGACGCCGTTCTGGTGGACATGCATCATGATGCGGGTCGCCTCGGCCCGGTCCTTGTTGAAGAACCGTTCCAGGACATGCACCACGAACTCCATCGGCGTGTAATCGTCGTTGAGGATCAGCACGCGATAGAGGTTTGGCTTGCGCGTCCGGGTCCGGGTCAGAACGGCGGTGCCGGTCCGATCGCCATCGGTCGGGGACGATGGCGCACGCGGCTTCGAGGCCAGTCGCGGCGCGATGCCGGCTGGCAGGTCCTGTTCGATTGGCGTGGTGACTGCGTGGCTCAAGGTGTCCGTCCCGAAGGCTGACCTCAAGATAGTGCTTCGCTCATGAATTTACAGACGTCGCCACGGCTCCGCCAGCCCGTTGCGACCGCAGGTCACAAAGAAGTGCCGCCGCGAGCCCTGTGAGAGCCCGCCAACGGGACGATCGAGGTGGATTTCCGTGCGGCGTCAGGTGCGCCAGCGTAGCCGTTCTGGCGCGAGCGTGTTGCTGAACGCCTTCCCTTCATGGCGGGCAGCGGCATAATCCCGCTTCAGGCGGAAATACCATTGCCCCAGCCGGTCGGCCTGGCCGAGCAGCAGCATGGTCGGCTTGCGCTCCAGTCCCTGCTGAGCCAGTTCGAGAATCCGCTGGTCCTGCCGCAGGAAGGCGCGCCCGGCCCATCCGATCAGCGGCGCGAGCGGCATGAGCTGCGGCAGGTCCGAGAGCAGCACATTGGTGAGCAGCGTCCGGCGCGCATCGATCGGCGTGGCAAAGGTCGCGTTGACGATCGAGCGCTCGCCCATGCGGATGCGCTCGATCCGCTGGCCCGGCAGCAGGAAATCGACCTCGGTCTGTGGCCGCCCAAGCAGGCGGTAGCCACGCGAGTTCGCCGCCGCCTTGTGCGCCTTCATCCGGAAGCCGAAGGGAAGCGGCTCGAAATCCTTGACCTTTTCCCGTGCCGTCGCCGTCGGCCGCCACCACCAGGAGTTATGGACATAACCGACATGGCCCGGGTCGATCAGGCTGAGCACGCACAGATCGTAGGACGCCTCGACCAGGACCGATACCGCAACCCGGCAGCGAGTCGCACCCGCCAGGGTCAGCGCCGGCACCGGCGGCGCCTCGGCCAGCCCTGCGCCTAGATAGAGCCAGATGATGCCGTCGCTCTCGCGGACCGGGAATTCGCCGACCTTGACCTGGCCGGGATCGGTGACGTCGCCGTCGACCAGCGTCGGCATCGCCTGGCAGCGGCCATCGGCGCCGAAGCGCCAGCCATGGAAGGGACAGGTGATCGCGGTGCCGTCGAACTGACCTTCCGACAGTGGCGCACCGCGATGGGGACAGCGGTCGCGCAAGGCGAAAAGCCGGCCGGCCTTGGTGCGGCCGATCACGATCTGATCGCCGAGGACCGTCACGCTCGCCATCGCGCCCAGCGCCAGGCTGCCGGCGCTCCGGGCGCAGTACCAGGCTTCCCGGGGCGGCTCGCGAAACTCGCTCGCCGGAGGCGCCTCTGCAGAGGCCCGTGCGTCTCCGGTCGTCGTCGAACTGCTCATTGCGGCATCTGGCTCCAGCCTTCGCCGCCTGTGGGCTGCGACGGCTGCAAGCAGCCGGCCGCCAGTTGCAAGAGCATTGCCGGGAAGGACACTCGGCCTGGATCATGGCCACAAATGCAAAGAAGCCCGGCCAAGGCCGGGCTTCTCGAAATCGTCTGACAATCAGCTGCGGTCGACCGAAGTCAGCCGCTTGCCGAAATCACTTGGCGGCGGTCGGGACGGCCTTGGCGACGATGCCTTCGAACGGCTTGTAGGCGTCCTTGGCGATCGCGGCATAGAGCTCGCCGATCTTGGTGACCTGGGCGACATAGCCCTCGAAAGCGGTCTTGACGTAGTCCGACTGGATCTCGATCGCCTTGTCGAGCGTCTTGACGCCCGAAAGCTTCTCGATCGTGGCCGTGCCGGCCTCGAACGACTTCTTGGCGTAGTCGGTCGCCTCGACGGCGAGAGCCTGCACGCCCTTCGAGGTGGCGCCGAACGCCTTCAGGGCCGCATCGACGTTTTCTTTGGAAGCCTTCTGGATGGTCTCGAACTGCTGGATCATCGTTTCCTCCGACGCTCGCGGGCGCCGCCTCTGGTGACGAGCCGAAATGGCCCGGGTTCCGTGCCCCCAAGGTCAGATGAAAGAGATCCATCACCGGGGCGCTTCCTGATATTGTGCACCGCAACATAAAAGTCAAGCTCACGCTGCAATGCACCAAACGCAGATCCCCCCAGCGTGCATCGGCGACGGTTTGCAACCGGACAGATTCAAAGCGAGCTTTTGGCGCTTAACTCCTCCGTAACCGCATCAACCTAACCTCCTCTCCTGTGTCCTTCGCGCCACGCTGCAAAGCCTGCGACGGACGGGTGGGTGAGTTGAGGCGAGTTGCATGGCTTTTGGTTGCGTTGGTTCCCGGCGCGGGCGCTGGCTCGCGTTCATCGGGCTGGTGAGTGTTGCTGCCGTTGCGCTGACTGCGACGGTCTCGCCCGCAGAGGCGGCCCGCAAGAAGCGGCGCCATGTCTCGGGCGGCTACGCCCCGCCCTATGCGGCGATGGTCGTCGACGCCAAGAGCGGCCGCACCCTGCACGCCGTCAACGAGGATGCGCCGCGCATCCCGGCCTCGCTCACCAAGGTCATGACGCTCTACATGCTGTTCGAGCAGATGGAGCGCGGCCGCTTCACCATGAACTCCGAGCTCAAGGTCTCGTCCTACGCCGCCTCGCAGCCGCCGACCAAGCTCGGCCTGCGCGCCGGCTCGACCATCGAGGTCGAGGACGCGATCAAGAGCATGATCACCCTCTCGGCCAACGACTCCTCCGTCGTGGTCGCCGAAGCCATCGCCGGCTCGGAGGACGCCTTCGCCGAACAGATGACGCGCAAGGCGCGCTCGCTCGGTATGGATTCGACCCGCTTCTACAACCCGCACGGCTTGCCGAACTCGCCGCCGAATATCACCACGGCACGCGATCTCACCATCCTAGCACGGGCGATCCAGGAGCGTTTTCCGCGATACTTCCCGCTCTTCCAGATGCGCTCCTTCCAGTACGGCTCCCGCACCATTCGCGGGCATAATCGCCTGCTCGGCCGCATCGAGGGCGTCGACGGCATCAAGACCGGCTACACCCGCGCCTCGGGTTTCAACCTGATGACCTCGGCCAAGGCCGAAGGCCGTCAGATCGTCTCGATCGTGCTTGGCGGCCGCTCCGGCGCGGCGCGCGACAAGATCATGTCCGATCTCGTCCTCGCCAGCCTGCCGCGCGCCGCCACCGGCGGCCGCAGCGCCCCGATGATCGCCGAGGCTTCAGAGCCGCAGCAGGAGCGCTACCGCGCGCCCGCCCCGGCGCCTACCCCCGAGCCGCCGGCTCGCCCGGCTGTCATCGCCCAGGCGCCTGAGCCTGCCCCGGCTCCCGCCCCGCTCCCGGTGCCGCGTCCGCGCGCCGAGCCCGACGTGCCGCCCGCCGCCCGCGCCTATGCCGCAACGACGACGACCGCGCAGATCGCCCCGCCGCGTGCGCTCAGCGGCAGCGCCCAGGCGCTCGCCCTCTCCAATATGCGCCCGGTCGCGGCGACCACGACACCGTCCGCCATGCGCTGGTCGATCGGCGCCCCCGCGGCCGAGGGCAAGGTCCTGCGCCCGCCGGCGAATGTCGATGTCACCTCCTCGATCGCCAAGCTGGCTGAGCCCGCGGACAAGGACGAGGTCCAGCCCATGCCGAAGAAGCACGAAGCCCGCCTGCCCGAGCCGGCGCCGCTGCCGGTCAAGGTCGCGCAGGCTGCCGCCAAGGCTCCCGAAAGCAAGCCAGCCGAGAAGACCGTCATTGCCTCGAAATGGCTGATCCAGCTCGGCGCCACCGACGACGAGGCCAAGGCCAAGGACATCCTGACCCGGGCCCGCGCCAAGGCCTCCGGCTCGCTCGCCGACGCCTCCGGTTTCACCGAGAAGGTCGAGAAGGGCGGCGCCACCCTGTTCCGCGCCCGCTTCGCCGGCTTCGAGGAGTCCAAGGACGCCGAGAAGGCCTGCGCCCAGCTCAAGCGCGGCGGCTTTGCCTGCTTCGCGACCCGCAGCTGATTGGTCGGGAAAGGAGATCAGCCATGCTTTTTCAGCAAGGTATCCTTGGCCTGGTTGACCCGAACGGCAAGCCCGCTAGTGCCGCCGGCATCCGGATGGATGCGCTTCATCAGGCCCCGATGGGCATCGCGGATCGCCTCCTGGCTCGCCCCCGGCTGAAGCCCCAGGATCTCGTAGGCCTCCTCGTCCGTCATCGCGCCCGTGCGCGTCGGGCCGCGCTGCCCCGCGTCACGGTGACCATCAGCGTCTTCACGCCAGCCGGGCGCCCGGCGGTCGAGATATGCCTCTAGCAGGCGCGCCCCGTCGGGATCCCCGGCGAGGCATTCGCGCAGCAGCGCGCTGAGTTCGGCGGGCGTCAGCTCGTCGAGATCGCGGCCGGCGAAGGCGCCGGCCAGAACTTTGCCCTTGATGCCGCCGCTGTCATGGTCGAGCTCCATGTCGAGCATCGCGGATGCGACCTTGGAACGGCCGGCCGAGCCGCCGGTCCCGCCCCAATCCTTCGCCCAATCCGGCATCTTGAGTCCGCCGGGACCATAGGCGCTCCAGCCGAGCAGCCAGGCTCCGAGCCCGCCGAGGAAGATCGCCATATCCGCCCGGCCGCGCATCATCAGCAACGCCGCGACGCCGAGTGAAAGAGTCCCGCCGACGACCTTGCCGAACCTGACCAGCTTCTTCGGATCGGCCCCGGCGAAGAACTTGGCCACCCACCAGATCAGGATCAGCGTGGCGACGCCATAGAGCAACATCACGGCTTGCGGCCCTCCATCGCCGTGAGCAGTCTCTGCGCCGCGACACTCTGCCCGGCGAGCTTCACCAATGCCTCGCGCCCACCGCTGGCATAGGCTGCCGCACTGCGCAGGAGCTCGAGCAGCGAGTTCGGCGCATTGACGTCGAAGCGGGCATGGGCGCCACCGGTCAGGCGCGCGATCTCGGCGAAGGCGGCGCTGGCGTCGGGATCTGCGCCTTCCTGGAAGACGAAGCCCTTGATGCCACGCAGGCCGAGTTCGCCGGCGAGCGCGCAGAGCCGGTCGACATCCTCCTCCATCGCATCGCCGACATAGACGAAGGCGCGGATCGGCACCCGCCGCTCCTCGTCGCGGACATGCTTGAGCACGCGGGCGATCTGCGTCTGCCCGCCGCGACAATCGATCCGGTTCATCAGCCCGGTCAGGCGCTGCGGCTCGCCGAGCCAGCCCGAGGCGCGGCATTCGTCAAAGCCGCGGAAATAGATGAGCTGCACCGCGAGCCCACCGGTTTTGGCGGCGACCTCGAACATCTGCCCCTGCAGCGAACAGGCCAGATCCCAACTCGGCTGCCGGCTCATCGTCGCGTCGAGCGCAAAAACGAGCCGCCCGGCCTGCCCGGTCGCGAGCGGAGCAAGCTGGGTGGCCGCGGTGAGGAAGCGGTCGATCTCGCCGGGCTTGGAGCGTGCAGCGTTCTCGGCCGGGCGCGTTTCGCCCGCCTTGCCCACTGCCTTGCCGTCTTCGCGTGTCATGCCATCCGCCGGGATTCGCTCATTCGGAAGATATTGGCCGCGGCGCCGGCATTTGCTACCCGTCCCGCAGCCTTCGGGAGGATCACCATGTCACAAGTTGCGGTTTTCGAGACGGTCAAGGCGATGCGCGAGGCCGTCGCGTCCTGGCACGCTGCCGGCGAGAAGGTCGCGCTGGTGCCGACCATGGGCGCGTTGCACGAAGGCCATATCGCGCTCGTGACCGAGGCGCAGAAGCACGCCCGCCACGTCATCGTCTCGATTTTCGTTAACCCGACGCAGTTCGCCCCACATGAAGACTTCAAGAAATACCCGCGCACCTTCGATAGCGACCGCGCCCAGCTCGAAGCGGTCGGCACCGATGCGATCTACTTCCCCGCCGTCGAGGAGATGTACCCGCCCGGCTTCGCCAGCCGCGTGCTGCTGCTCGGCCCGGCCGCCGTCGGCCTGGACGATCGCTTCCGCCCGACGCATTTCGAAGGCGTGGCAACGGTTTGCTGCAAGCTCTTCACCCAGTCGCAAGCCGATTTCGCGGTCTTCGGCGAGAAGGACTATCAGCAGCTCAAGGTGGTGACGCGGATGGCCCGCGACCTCGATCTCGGCATCAAGATCGTGCCGCTCGCGACCTTCCGCGAGGCCGACGGCCTCGCAATGTCCTCGCGCAACCGCTACCTTTCGGCCGAGGAGCGCGCTCTGGCTCCGACTCTGCATAAGGTCATGCAGGCACTCGCCGTCCGCATCCGCAATGACGATCCGCTATTCCAGGCGGTCGCGGAAGCCCAGACCGAAATCATCACCGCCGGCTTCGAGCTCGACTATCTCGAAGCCCGCCATGCCGAGACATTGGCGCCGGTGACCTCGCGCGCCGACGGCCCGATCCGCCTGCTGATCGCGGCGCGGATCGGCGGGACGCGGCTGATCGACAATATCGGGGTGTGAGGATCAGCTGCTTAGTTGCGAACCGGCCTTTTCATCACCCCTCAGAGAGATCGGTCGTCGCAATCGCGCCAACCCCAAAAATATCTGACACCGGAAAGCCAGCGTACAGCTTCGCAGCGGCTGCCATATGGTTAGGGACATGAATCAAGAACGCGAGCAGCATGTCGTTGACCGCTGCTGGAGTGGACTCGTCTGGATTTTCACAGAACTTAACGTAGCGATGCAGGTCGTCGAGCCAATCGGTCATATGGAAGGCAACCTCTCGGGCCTCCTCTGGTGATCGCTCCATCTCATCGATGGCGACACATTCAATCTTTGCTCGAATTTTTTCGAGATCAAACATGTCTCGTCCCTATTTCAGCTACTGGCTGGAAGCAGGGTGCACTCTACAGCAGCCCCAGCTCCGCCAGCTCGCGCCGCATCTGTTCCGGCATGATGCCGAGATCGCCGCTGCGCTCGTCGATGTCGCGCGGCGCGTCCTTGTCCTGCAGATAGCGCCAGCCCTGGAAGGGGCGGAACGGGCGCGGCTCGACCGGCACCACAACCGGCTCCATCACCAGATGGCAGCGGCCGATGCCCTCGCCATCGGTGAACGGGCGGATGTCGATCAGGCGCTGGCGCGCCGAGACCTGGCCCTTGATCACCCAGTAGAGCGAGCCGCCGGTGACGATCTCCTCGACGCGCTTCGGCACCATGCGGGTGGTATGGAGTTGTTCGGCCGGCTCGCCGCGGGCGCGGCGCTGCGCCTGCCGCTCGGCGATCCACTGTTCGAGATCGCTGATCGATTCGGCGCCGACGCAGAGCTTGAGGATATGGAGCGGCATGGCGGCAACCTAATCCTCAGAGGCGTCCCTCGCCAGAGCCTGCGGCCTTTCTCCACAACCGCGCTGCGCGGGGGTGGCCGGCGCCAGCGCGACCATGACGCCGCCTTTCCCACAGGCTAGTAAGGCCTCCGATCCGAACGGAGGCACGACATGCGCGGACTGCAAGGCAAGGCCATTCTCGTCACCGGCTCATCGACCGGCATCGGCTACGCCATGGCCGAACGCCTGATCGCCGAGGGCGCCAAGGTGCTGATCCATGGCCGCGAGCAAGGTGAGGTCGACACCGCCTGCCACAAGCTCGGTCCCTCGACGGCGGGCGCGACCGGCGACCTCGCCGAGCCGGCGACCGCGCAGGCGCTGGTCGATGCGACGCGAAAAGCCTTCGGCCGCATCGACGGCCTCGTCAACAATGCCGGCATCTATCCGCGCGGCGTGCTCGGCGAGACCACGGGCGCCTTTTTCGACCATGTATTCGCGATCAACACCCGCGCGCCTTTGCTCTGCGCCGAGGCTGCGATCCGCGCCTTCCGCCTGCAGAAGTCGGGCGGCTCGATCCTCACCGTCGGGTCGATCAACGCCTGGTGCGGCAACTCCAACCTCACCGTCTATTCGATGTCGAAGGGCGCGCTGATGACGATGACGCGCAACCTCGCCAACACGCTCGGGCGCGAGCATATCCGGGTCAACCAGCTCAATGTCGGCTGGACCTTCACCGCCAACGAGGACGCCACGCAGCAGCGCGAGGGCAAGAAGCCGGGCTGGGAGAAGGAGGTGCCGCTCGAATTCGCGCCCTTCGGCCAGATCATGCAGCCTGCCGAGATCGCCGCCCACACCGCCTTCTGGCTGTCGGAGGAGAGCGGCCACGTCTCCGGCCAGATCTACGAGGTCGAGCAATATCCGCTGATGGGCCGCGGCCGCGCCGCGGATTGACCATGCCTAAGACCGACGTATTCGCACCCTGGCTGGCGCGCTGGGCGCTCGTGCCTGACGGCGCGCCAATCAGGACCCATGCCAGCCAGCTGTTGCCCGTCCTGCGTGACGGCCAACCAGCCATGCTGAAGCTGCCCGAGGTCGAGGATGAGCGGCGCGGTTACCTGCCGCTCGAATACTGGAACGGCGACGGCGCCGCCCGCCTCCTCGCCCGCAGCGAGAATGGCGAGGCGATGCTGATCGAGCGCGCCACCGGCATGCGTTCGCTCGCGGCCATGGCCCGCAGCGGCGCAGCGGGCGACGACGAGGCGACCGCCACCCTCTGCGACGCCATCGCCGCCCTGCAGAAAGCGCGTGGCCCCGCCCCCGCCGGCCTGATCCCGCTCGATATCTGGTTCAAGGACCTGTTCCCGATGGCGCAGGAGCGTGGCGGCATTCTCGCCCGCTCCGCCGCGGCGGCAACCGAATTGCTGGCGGCACAGCGCGAGATCCTGCCGCTGCATGCCGACCTGCACCATGACAACGTGCTCGATTTCGAAGCCAAAGGCTGGCTCGCCATCGATCCGAAGTCGGTGATCGGCGATCGCGCCTTCGAATACACCATCCTGTTCTGCGATCCCGATCTCGCCGATCCCGAGCCGCCGGTCGCGACGGTCCCGGGCTATTTCGAGCGTCGGCTGGAGATCGTGCTGGCGAAGTCGGGGCTGGAGCGGAAGCGACTGCTCCAATGGATCCTGGCCTGGTGCGGTCTCTCGACCGCCTGGTTCCTCGGCGACGATGATCCGCTGGCGGAGATCAATCTCACCGTTGCCGGGCGGGCGATCGCCGCGCTCGATGCCCTCTAGTTTCGCATCCAGGCGCTGAAGATATCGGGCAGGACGTTCGCCCCGCAGATCACCGTGGCCACCCGCTTGCCGCGATAGCGCTCGGGGTCTTCCAGCATGGCCGCGATGCCGAGGGCCGCCGAAGGCTCGGTGACGAGGGCAGCGTGCCGGTAGAGCAGCCGCATACCCTCGATGATGCTGGCTTCCTCGACCAGCGGAACATGGTCGGCGGTGGCGAGCAGATCGTCGAGAACCGCAGCAATGGGAAATCGTCCGGCGACACCATCGGCGATGGTGTTGGTGCTCTGCGTGGTCACGACCGATCGGGCTCGCCAGGATAGTGCCAGCGCCGGTGCACCCTTGGGCTGGATGCAGACGATCTCCGTCGCCGGCGCCAGGGTCTTGAAGACATGGCCGACGCCGGTGGCCAGCGCGCCACCACCGAGCGCGAGCAGGACCGTATCGATCCGATCGAAGCCCTCGACGAGTTCGAGACCGATCGTGCCCGCGCCCTCGCAGGTATCGAGATTCTCGCTGTCCTCGATGAGGAAAGCCTCTCCACCAGCCGCGATCTCCCGCGCACGCTCACGGGCAGTCTCGATATCGCCCTCGACCAGCTCGACCATCCCGCCCAGCCGGCGAATGCGCTCGATCTTCGCGGCATTGGCGCCTTTGCCAGCGATCACCATGACGTCGATGCCGCGTGCCCGGCCGCTATAGGCGAGCGCCTGGCCGAGATTGCCGGCGCTGGCGCAGACTGCCGCCTTGGGAGCGGAACTTCCAGCGAGCCGCGCCATCGCGACCTCGGTCCCGCGCCCCTTGAAGCATCCGACCGGATTCGCAGTCTCGAGCTTGATGACGAGCTCACAGCCCAGCAACGCGCCGAGCGTGGGCGCGAGGAACTGCGGTGTGTCGCGAAACACTGGCGAGATCTCCCGCCACGCCTGCCGGATGCGTTCAAGGTCGAGCCTGGTGTCTGGCTGCATGGGACAAGCCTTCAGCGGGATGGTAGGAACGGCGCGTGCGCTTTAGCGCACAAGCACTTTGTGCGCAATAACGCACAAAGCGGAGAGCACCTGCAATGAAGCCAGTCGGCCCCGTCGACACGCCGAAACTGCTGAAGTCGATCCGGAGCGATCGCAGCTGGAGTCTCGATCAGACCGCAGCGCAGACCGGCGTCAGCAAGGCGATGCTCGGCCAGATCGAGCGCGGCGAATCGATGCCGACCGTCGCGACGCTCTGGAAGATCGCCACCGGCCTAGGCGTGCCGATGACCGCGCTGCTGGAGGCCGATCGCGGCGACGACGACGTCCTGCTCATGCGCGACGCCGCCGAACTACGCGTGCGCCCGTCACAGGAGGGGATGCAGCGGGCACTGCTATTCCCATACGAAGCGCGGTTCGGCTTCGAACTCTACGAACTCACCTTCGCGCCCGGATTCGAGAGCATCTCGGAGCCGCACGACACCGGGGTTGTGGAGCATGTCACCGTGCTGCAAGGCGAGGTCGAATTGCTGGTGGAAGACGAGTGGCGGCCACTCAGACAGGGGCAGTCGCTGCGCTTCCCGGCGGATCGCCGGCACGGCTATCGCAACCGGGCGAACGAAGAAGCCGTAGTCATGGACCTGATCCACTACCGCTTCGCGCCGAGTGCCAAGCCCTGAATCCGCTGGTAGGCCAATCCCAAGTGGTTGTTGATTATAGTCTACGTTTTTATTGTCTCAAAAATTAGATAATCACCTTTGGCGTCAATTCTTGCGGAGAAAACCGCAAAGAACCCATTGTTATTTTTCTTGCCATTAAAATAAACATCAATGTCGAATTGAACGCGATTATCAGTATAAACAAATATATCACCTTCATTCATATTTTGAATATGATCAAATTGGCATCCGTCAGATTTTAGAGATTGGATATAATTTGATATAGCATCGATATTGTCGGGCAAACTGCAATTTTTTAATGCAAAATGTGTTTTGCCCGAAACAACCGCCTCCATGGAAACGATAATTCTTGGAATGAACGGCCTAAGCAGATCCTTCATTTCACGATCTAAGGAGTTGAAATCCATAGAATTCCCCCTTGGCGATCGGGCCCTCGTTGATGGAGCAAGCCCAGCTCCCCCTATCTCGAGCTGCACCAAGCACTGCTACAATGCCGTGATGGCGGCGCTGCTCTTCGTCAACCGCTGGCTTAGCGCCTCGCCGACCCCGATCTGACACCCGCCGGTCGGGAGATCACGCGGAAGCGGTGCGCAGCGCTCACTCCCCCAGCACCACCACCTTCGCGCCCTCGGCCACCTGCGCACCCGGCTCGGCGCCGAGTTCGGTGACGGTGCCGTCGCGCGGGGCGGTCAGCACATGCTCCATCTTCATGGCTTCGACGATGGCGAGGCGTTGGCCCTTCACCACCGCCTCACCGGCCGTGACGAAGAGCGCGATCAGCTTGCCGTGCATCGGCGCCTTGATCACGCCGCCGGCACCGGCGACCGCATCGAGATCGACGCTGAACGGGTCGAACAGCGCGACGGAGGTCTGCCGGCCGCGATGCAGCGCGAGATAGGTGCCGGCCTCGGCCCGAGCCAAAGTCACCTCATGCTCGCCCTCGGGCAGCGGATGGCCCGGCAGCGAGACGCGGGCGTCGTCGCCGTTCCATTCGATCCTGGCCTCGATCCGCTCGCCATCGACCAGCAGCGGCAGGCCGAGCGCCAGGCGCGGCATCAGCGAGAAGGCATCGGTGTCGAGCCAGGGCGACTTGCCTTCATCGGCCGTACGCTCGACCGCGAGACGGAAGAGCGCCTCCTGGCGTTCCTCCTCGAGCTGCAGCGCCGCCGCCGCGACCGCCGCCGCATCGAGCGGCTGCGGCTCGGCGCCGAGCGCTTCGATGTTGCGCTCGATGAAACCGGTGTCGAACGGCCCTTTCCGGAACCCTTCCGCCTCGGCCAGCTTCTTCAGGAAGGCGAGATTGGTGCGCGGCCCCGCGACGATCGTCTCGCCGAGGGCGAAGGCGAGATGGTCGAGCGCCTCGTCGCGAGTGCGGCCATGCGCGATCACCTTGGCGATCATCGGATCGTAATACGGCGTCACCGTATCGCCGGCCTCGACGCCGGTATCGATGCGGATGTCCTCGCTCTGCGGGAACTGCAGCGCCCAGAGCTTGCCGGTCGAGGGCAGGAAGCCCTTCTCCGGATCCTCGGCATAGAGCCGCGCCTCGACAGCATGGCCCTCGGCACGGACATCCTCCTGCGCGAAGCCGAGCGGCTCGCCGGCGGCGACCTTGAGCTGGAGCTCGACAAGATCGAGTCCGGTGATCGCCTCGGTGACGGGATGCTCGACCTGGAGACGGGTGTTCATCTCCATGAAGTAGAAGCGGTCGGCGCGCAGGCCGTCGCGCCCGTCGGCGATGAACTCGACCGTGCCGGCCCCGACATAGCCGACCGCCCTCGCCGCCTCCGTCGCCGCCTTGCCCATGGCGGCGCGCACCTCGGCCGTCATGCCCGGCGCCGGCGCTTCCTCGATCACCTTCTGGTGGCGACGCTGCAGCGAGCAGTCGCGCTCGTAGAGGTGGACGACATTGCCGTGGCTGTCGCCGAACACCTGGATTTCGACATGGCGCGGCGAGAGCACGTATTTCTCGACCAGCACGCGCGCATCGCCGAAAGCGTTCTTGCCCTCGCGCTGGGCGCTCGACAAAGCGTCGGCGAAATCCTCGGGCCGGTCGACCTTCTTCATGCCCTTGCCGCCGCCACCGGCGACCGCCTTGATCAGCACGGGATAGCCGATGCGCCCGGCCTCCTTGGCCAGGAAATCCACATCCTGCTCGGCGCCGTGATAGCCGGGCACGACCGGGACATTCGCCTTCTCGGCCAGCGCCTTGGCCGCGTCCTTGAGGCCCATGGCCCGGATCGCCGAAGCCGGCGGCCCGACGAAGACGATGCCGGCCGCCGCGCAGGCATCGGCAAAGTCGGCATTCTCGGAAAGGAAGCCATAGCCGGGATGGATGCAGGCTGCCTTGGCCTCCTTGGCAACCGCGAGGATCTTCTCGGCGTCGAGATAGCTCTCGCGCGCCGGCGCTGGGCCGATCCGATAGGCCTCGTCCGCCATCTCGACGAACAGCGCCTCGGCATCGGCGTCCGAATAGACCGCGATGGTGCGCAGGCCGAGGCGCCTGGCGGTGCGGATCACCCGGCAGGCGATTTCGCCGCGATTGGCGATCAGGATGGAGGGCAGTTTTGCGGCAATCGACATGGGGCATCCTCGAACCGATGCCCCGTTATAGCCCAGCCGAAGCCCTTGTCTGCGCCTTGTTGCGCAGGGTGCGGATGGGCGCAGCGCCTCGAAAAGCACGCGTCATGCTCGGGCTTGACCCAAGCATCTCAGGCCGGAGGGGGTTCCAGTCGGCGCCTTCGCGTCATGAGATTCTCGGGTCTGCGCTACGCTCCGCCCGAGAATGACGGCCACGCCGTGCTCAATCCAGCACGCCGAACCGCCGCCCGAGCTTCAACGTCACCGTCGTGCCTACGATCAGCCCGAGCGCGAAGACCCAGCCCGAGACCGCCCCGGCCGAGATGCCCGAGAGCAACGTGCCGACCGTGCAGCCGAGCCCGAACACCGTGCCCCAGCCGAGCAGCGTCCCGCCGATCAACCCACGCAGCACATGCCCGCCATTGGGCCGCCGCGGCTTGAACTCCCCCGCCGCCAGCGCCGCGGCAAAGGCCGCCGCGACAAGCCCGGCGACGAAGAGCCCGTTCGGCGTCAGCAGCGTCTCGCGGATCAGGGTGGCGCAGCCGCGGAAGCTGTCGAGCCCTTCCAGCCGCGCCGGCAGCCGGTCGAGCCCGGTCGCGAACTGGCGAGCGCGCGAGCCAAGCTCGGCGGTAACGCCAAGCGGCGACAGGCGCAGATAAGCGGCAACGCCGATCAAGCCGACGAAGAGCCCGCCCAGCCAAGCCGGCCAACGGCGAAGGAAGATCGCGGCGACGGGGTCAGCCAGCGCCTTCTCCGCGGCTCCCTGTTCGCCTGGCCGACCAGCTCGCAGCAACCACCACGCCGCCGCGCCGAGCACGGCGAGCCCCGCCAATAGCGCGCCGCCATAGCCGAGCTGACGCGGCAGCCACAGCACCGGCGAGTCCGAGATCGTCCGGAGATAGAGCTCGTTCCAGCTCAGGAAACCGAGGATGAAGCCGAGGCCAGCGCCGATCAGCGCGAAAGGCGAGGTCGGTGAGCCCTCCCCCAGCCGGTAGAGATGGGCGCTGATGCAGGAGCCGGAAATCGCCATGCCGGCGCCGAAGGCGAGACCCGCCAGCAGCAGCGCCGGGCCGACCGGGCCGATATGCGCCGTCGGCGGCAGGCGCGTGCCCGACGGATCGGGCAGCCAGGCGCCATAGATCAGCGTGTAACCGGCGAGCCCGACGCCAAGCGCGGTGAGGATGCCGAGCAATCCGCGCGGATCGCGCCGGTCGAGCCAGTCCTTCCAGATGCAGAAGAAGCAGAAGCGTGAGCGCTGCAGCACGAAGCCGAAGGCGGCGCCCAAAATCAGCGAGAGCTGGAGCTGCGGCGCCGGATCGCCATGGCGCCCGACGAGGTAGATGGAAACCGCGATCGCGATGGCGACGACGGCTGCTGCGATGAAGCGCAAGGGCGGCAGCCTCATCGGCTCCGCCCCTGCCTGCCGGCGCGCCAGCTCATAGTCCAGCGCGCCGCTATCGTCTGAGATGCTCATTCAGGCTGCAGTCTTACTTGCCGCCCCAGACCGTGCCGGCCGGGTTCGAGATCGGCAGGCCGACGACATTGCCGTACTCGGTCCAGGAGCCGTCATAATTGGCGGCCTGGTAGCCGAGAACGCGCGAGAGAATGAACCAGGTGTGGCTCGAGCGCTCGCCGATGCGGCAGGACGTAATCACCGGCTTGGAGCCGTCGATGCCGACCTCGGCATAGAGCTTCTTCAGCTCCTCCGGCGATTTCAGCGTGCCGTCGGCCTGGTTGACCGCGCGCGCCCACGGCACGTTGACCGAGCCCGGGATATGGCCGGCGCGCAGCGCCAGTTCCTGGAAGCCGGCCGGCGCGATGATCTTGCCGGAGAACTCGTCCGGCGAGCGGATGTCGAGCACGCGCGCCTCGGACTTCTTCTCGACAGTGGCGACGACATCCGTCAGCCGGGCGCGCAGCTTTTTGTTGGGCTCGCCGACGCTGAAGCTCGAGGCCTTGACCGGCACCGGATTGGTCGCAACCGGGCGCTTCTCCAGCTCCCACTTCTTGCGGCCGCCATCGAGCAGCTTCACGTTGTCGCGCAGGCCGTAGATATCGAACACCCAGGCGCCCCAGGCGGCGAACCAGTTGTTGTTGTCGCCGTACAGAACCACGGTCACGTCCTTGTCGACGCCGAGCTTGCGGGCCAGCGCCTGGAATTTTTCGGGGCCGGCAATGTCGCGCGAGACGGTCTCGACCAGGTCGGTGTGCCAGGCGATGTTCTGCGCGCCGGGGATGTGGCCGCGCTCATAGACGCCGGGCTCGACGCTGACCTCGACGACCCTGACCTTGGGATCGTTGAGGTTCTTCTCGAGCCATTCGGTCGAGACCAGCGGGCCGGACTGCGCCAGCGCCACGCCGCCGAGCACGAGGCTCGCGGCCAGTATGGCCGCACCACGGCGGATGAGGGAGAGGACGGACATTCTGGCGCTCCTTGGCGCCGAAACGGCCCGGATACCGGCCCACTTCGGCATGAATTGCAGGGGTTGCCATGATTTCGCCACAGCCCTCGCGGGAGAAGCCGCACAGGATTTTTTTGTTTGCCGCCAAGACGGAAGAACCCGGTCGTACGACCTTGGTCTAGGAAGAATAATCTTCTTTTGCTTCGACTTTCGTCCGATCCGGCGACTGCCTGGTCGCGCGCCAGATCGCCCAGGTCGCCTGGAAGCAGAGGAAGGCGACGAAGACATCGAACAGGTATTCCGGCCAGCGCACCGGCAGCAGCCTTGCGCCGAGGCCGAGCAGCGCAAAGCCGGTGGTCGAGATCGCGTCGTTGCGGGATGAGAGCCAGGTCGCCTTGATCACCGGATTGGACTCGGCCCGAAAACGCCAGAGCACGCCGATGATCAGATAGGCGATCAGGATCGCGCTCGCCGCCGAGAAGCCGAGCGCGAAGACCTCGATCGGCCGCGGCCGCATGATCTTGTCCCAGAGGTCGTAGAGCGTGTGCAGCCCCGCCACCGCCATCACCGCGCCGATGCCGAGCGCCGCGACCTTTTCAGCCCGCTCGTCGCGGCCGAAGACCAGCGCGGCGATGCCGTAGAGCGCGACATCGTAGACCCAGTCGACGCCGTCCTTGAACAGCTGGTTGTTGCCGATCGCCAGCGCCCAGAGCACGACATTGCCGGCGAAGATCAGGATGCCGAGCGCGATGCCCCAGATCGTCAGCCGATAGGCCCGGGCGACTTTGGGATCGACCGGCGCGGCATGGCCGGGCTCGCCCCCGGTCGCACGCTGTCCGTCATGGTCGCCCTTGTGGCGACCATCCACGTCTTTGGACTGTTCCGACGCTTCGAAGGCTGACAAGCGAGGCACTCCCGAGCCGCCCCGGACAGTGTCGCGCAAATGATGCTCGTCGCAAGACGTCGAAGGCCGGGACTGGCCCGACCATGACGACAGCGGGTCGCCGCTCATCGCACCGGCGCTTGCGAGAGTATGTCCCTCAGCCGCGGCCGACGAAGGGCGCCTTGGTCGCCATCACCGTGACGAACAGCACATTCGCCTCGATCGGCAGCGCCGCCATGTGCAGCACGGTCGAGGCGACATGGCCGACATCCATCACCGCCTCGACCTTGATCGAGCCGTCCGCCTGCGGCACGCCGGTCGTCATCCGCTGCGCCATCTCGGTCAGCGCATTGCCGATATCGACCTGGCCGACGGCGATGTCGTATTTGCGCCCGTCGAGCGACGAGGTCTTGGTCAGACCGGTGATGGCATGCTTGGTCGCGGTGTAGGCGATCGAGTTCGGCCGCGGCGCATGGGCCGAGATCGAGCCGTTGTTGATGATGCGCCCGCCGCGCGGCTCCTGGTCCTTCATCAGCTTGAACGCCTCCTGCGTGCACAGGAACGGGCCGGTCAGATTGGTGTCGACCACCTTCTGCCAGTCGGCTAGCGACAGGTCCTCCAGCATGATCCCGCCCGGTGCGTTGACGCCGGCATTGTTGAACAGCACGTCGAGCCGGCCGAACTTGGCTTTGGTCGCGGCGAACAGCGCCTTGACCGAGACCTGATCGGTCACGTCGGTCGGCACGGCGAGCGCCTGCTCAGCCGGGGCGCCCGAGAGCTTGATCGTCTCCTCCAGCGCATCCGCCCGGCGCCCGGCCAGCACGGTGCGATAGCCGTCCTTCAGGAAGGCGATGGCGACGGACCGGCCGACGCCCGAGCCGGCACCGGTGATGATCGCGACCTTGTTATGCCCTGACATGCGTTTCCTCGCCCTAGCGTTATTTCAACCGTTTCAGGTACCGCACCATAGCAGCGTATGCAGTATGCGGAACCGCATTTCCGACAAACCGGCTCCGCGCCTGCGCTTGCCTGACGCAGCGTCTGCCCTACAGTTCTAGCGAGGGAGGACGCATCATGACCAGCCTGAGCCGCCGCCGTTTCATCGCCGCCGGGGCCGCTGGCCTTAGCCTGCCCGCCTTCGCCCAGCAGCCCGGCCATGAGCAGCATGGCGGCCATTACGAGCGGCTGAACCAGCCGGGCCGGATCGGCAAGCCCGAGCTCGCCGCCTCGCAGAACGTCTTCGATTCACCGGCACCCAAGGCCGCCAACCCCGGCCGCTGGCAGCCCAAGGCCCTGCTGCCGCTGCCGCGCTCGGAGATGGCCTGGGCAGCGGCCCATGACGACCGCATGCACATCGTCGGCGGCTATGGCGAGCAGCGCACCGACCGGGCCTACCATCACGTCTACGATCCCAAGGCCGACAAATGGAATGACGGCGCGCCACTGCCGCAGGGCGCCAACCATGTCGGCGTCGCCTTCCTCGACGGGCGGCTCTACGCCATCGGCGGCTTCCTCGAGCAGAACCGCAAGCCGCATCCGCGCTGCTTCGTCTACGATCCCAAGACGGATAAATGGGCCGAGATCGCGCCCCTGCCCCGCCCGATCGGCTCGGCTGCGATCGTCGGCCTGAACGGCCTGCTGCATTCGATCGGCGGCGCCATCGGCGACACCACTGAGAGCAAGACCTCGGTCAACTGGCACCGCGTCTACGATCCCAAGGCCGATGCCTGGAGCGAGCGGGCGCCATTGCCGACGGCGCGCGACCACACCGGAACGCTGCCGATCGGCAATCTGATCCATGTCATTGGCGGGCGCGTCGACTCGTTCCACACCAACTCGAACCTGCACCACGCCTACGACCCGGCGACCGACAAATGGGCGCCGCGCAACCCGCTGCCAACCGCCCGCTCAGGTCATGGCGCCGTGCTCTATCGCGGCAAGGTCTTCATCATGGGCGGCGAGGGCACCAACCGCGTCTTCGGCCAGATGGAGGCCTATGACCCGGCCAGCGACGGCTGGGAGCAATACGCCCCGATGCTGACCCCGCGCCACGGCCTCGGCGCCGCCCTGGTCGGCGACGCCATCCACGTCGCCGGCGGCGGCCCGGTCATGGGCGGCGGCGTGCAGAGTGCCGTGCACGAGGCGTTCAGTCTGGGGTAGCCCGTGCGTTCTTCACCTCAGCTTGACGACGACTTTGCCCTTTGACCGTCCCGCTTCGATGTAAGCCATGGCCGCATTGGTTGCTTCGAACGGGAAGACCCGATCCATGACGGGGCGAATGATCCCGGCTTCGATCAGCGATGTGATCTGGCGCAACTGCTCACCGTTCGCGCGCATGAACAAGAACGAATAGCTGATCCGCCGGGCTCTGGCCTTCCTCCGGATACCGAAGCTCAGAGCGCGCATGACCTGCCGCAAGAACCAGTTCAGCCCTTGCTCCCTCGCGAAATCGGGGTCCGGCGGACCGGAGATCGAGATCAGCTTGCCGCCTGGCTTCAGCACGTTCAGGGATTTTTGAAGCGTGTCGCCGTCCAGGCTGTTGAGGACGACGTCGTAGCCGGACAGGACCTTCTCGAAATCCTGCGTCTTGTAGTCGATCACCACATCAGCCCCGAGGCTCTCGACCAGCGCGACATTCGCCGTGCTCGTGGTGGTCGCGACAGTCGCGCCAAGATGCTTGGCAAGCTGGATGGCGAATGTCCCCACGCCGCCGGAACCGGCATGAATGAGGACCTTCTGCCCTTTTCGCAGACCAGCTCGCTCGACCAGCACCTGCCAGGCCGTCAGCCCCACCAGCGGAATGGAAGCCGCTTCCTCCATGGTAAGGTCCTTCGGCTTCAGCGCCACGTCGGCTTCGTTCATGGCAATGAATTCCGCGAATGTCCCGACCTGGCCGTCGCGCGGCCGGGCATAGATCTCGTCGCCCGGTTTGAAGCGTCGAACCTTCGATCCGACGCGGACCACCGTGCCCGCCACATCATGTCCCAGGATGAAAGGCGGGCGGTATGGAAGGATGAGCTTGAATTCGCCGTCGCGGACCTTGGAATCCAGGAGGTTGAGCCCGGCTGCGTGAACCTCGACCAGGACATCGTCATCCCGCAAGGCCGGCTGCGGCATCTCGCCAAGCCGCAGTGCGCCCTTCTTCCTGTATCGATCTACGATAAAGGCTTTCATGGAGTTTTCTTTTTTCTGAGAGGTTTTTACTGGGCCGGGCAGCCGTACCGTCGATCCCGCCGCCTATTCCTGACGCTGCCAAATCTGCAGACGACCCAGCGCTCAGGCAGGGAGCCTGTTGAATTTCCGAAGACTCTTGTCGACGAACGACTCGGGCAAGAAGCGGCGCATGAAGCGGACCTGCCCTGCCGCCTTTCCGGCGGTGTAGCGTCTCCTGGGTACCACCGCTTTGGCCGCCCTCACGACTGCGTCGGCGACCACCTCCGGTGCATCCCCCTTCTCGACGATCTCGCGCATGAATTTTTCCGCGTCGGCGCGAACGGTGTCGTACAGGGGGAGCGGATGATCGGGTCTCGTGATGTTCTCCTCGAAGGCGGTGCGGGTGACACCGGGTTCGACGAGAATGACTCGGATTCCCTGCGTGCGAACTTCATGGTCGAGGGATTCCGAGTAGCCCTCGATGGCATGTTTCGTCGATGCGTAGAGCGCATTATAGGGCGCGGGGATCAGCCCGAGGATCGAACTCAGGTTGATGATCCGGCCCTTCCGCTGGCCTCGCATCACAGGCAGGATTGCATTCGTCATCCGCAGGACGCCGAAGACGTTCACGTCGAAGAGAGCCTTCGCCTGCGCTTCTGATGACTCCTCGGCGCCGCCAAGCAGCCCAATCCCGGCATTGTTGACGAGAAGATCGATCCGTCCCGCGCGACCCAGAACCTCGTCGACAGCCCTTTGCACAGAGGCCTCGTCGGTGACGTCGCAGACCAGCATATCGATGCCGTCCGAGGTCTCGGCCATCGCCTTCCGGCTGGTTCCGAACACCCGGTAGCCATTGCGCCTCAACGCTCGCGCCGTCGCCAGCCCAATGCCGGAGGAGGCGCCTGTGACAAGGGCGACGCCACGTTCTGTCTTGCTCATCGGTCTCGGCTTTCATTCCGTCATGGAACATCGACGAGCACCCTGTTACTATCATTTCGATACTAAGTCACTATCAAAAAGATACCGACATGCAAAATCTCTCTGACCAGCCATGCCTGATCGCCCGCAGCCTCGCGCTGGTCGGGGACGCATGGAGCATGCTGATCATGCGGGACGCCCATGCCGGGCTCACCCGCTTCGACGAGTTCCGGAAAAGCCTCGGCATCGCCCCAACGATCCTAACGCGCCGGCTCGCGGCCTTGACGGAGGAAGGTCTTCTTGAAAAGCGCCGCTACTCGGAACGGCCACCGCGGGAGGAATACGTGCTGACGACGGCTGGCCTGGACCTTCTGCCGGTGTTGTTCGCGATCGGTGCGTGGGGCCGAAAGCACCGCAACAACGACGGTGTAACCCGGTTCTTCGACGCCGAGACCGGCACGGAGATCGATCCCGTTACCATAGACCGTGCGACTGGCGCCCTGATCGGGACACGCCCGATTCGCATCGTCATGCCCGAGTGAAGCGCATCAGCCCGGTGCGGAGCGCGAACATGCCGCATTGCCCGTCCACCGCCGGCCGATCCTGACGGCGGCTCACGACTTGGCCCCACCCAAGGCGGACGTAACGTACGTCGGGCGTGGGTCGGAAGCGGAACACCGCACGAGGCGCCCGGGCTTGGATGTCCCAGCTCGAACCGCCTCGCCATCACGTCAGCCTACCTACGGCACCTCGACGACGATCTTGCCGAACTGCTGGTTCGTCTCGAGATAGCGATGCGCTGCGACGATCTCGTCGAAGGCGAAGACCTTGTCGATCACCGGCTTCAGCGCGCCGCGCTTCAGCCCGTCGAGGATGAAGGCCTTGGCGCGCTCGAGCGCCTGCGGATCGCGCACGACCTCCTTGTACTGGTAGCCGGCGAGCCGCAGGTTCTTCGCCAGCAGCGGGAAGAGCGGCAGCGGCGTCGGCTCCGGCGAGAGCGCACCATAGGCGATGACGATGCCGTTCTGCGCCATGGCGCCGAAGACCTGCTCCAGCGCCGGCCCCGCGACCGGATCGAAGGCAACGCGGGCGCCCTGCCCGCCGGTATGCCTGGCGACAGCCTGCGCCAGATCTTCCTCCTGCGTGACGACGACATACGCCGCGCCGGCCTCAGCTAGCGCCTGCGCCTTCGCGCGCGTCCGCGTCGCCGCGATCGGGATCGCGCCGATGGCCCGCGCCGTCTGGATCGCCGCAATGCCGACGCTGCTCGACGCCGCAGTGATCAGCACATGCTCGCCCGCCTTCAATCCGGCGAGCTCGACCAGCGCGCCATAGGCGGTGACATGCGCCATCCAGAGCGCAGCGGCCTCGATGAAGGAGAGCTCGGCCGGATGCTTCATCGCAACGGCCGCCGGCACCGTCGCGACCTCGCCATAGCTGCCCCAGCGCGTAATCGAGAGCGGCGGCACGATGCTGATCGCATCGCCCTTGACGAAGCCCGCGACGCCCTGCCCGAGCGCGGTGACGATACCGGCCGCCTCATAGCCGAGCCGGGCCGGAAACACCGGCTCCTCGACATAGGGGCCGGCGCGGAACATCGACTCGGCCCGGTTGAGGCCGATCGCCTTGACCGCGATCTGCAACTCGCCCGGCCCCGGCGGCGCGATCTCGATCTCCTCGATCCGCAACACTTCGGGCCCGCCCTTCTCATGAAAACGAACGATACGCGGCATGGGATTTGTCCTCGTCCATGATGGATGAGGCTGGATATGGATTACTCGCCACGCCGCGATAAGTCGGCGTATCATCGCCACACTTGAAACTTTGAGTTTGCAATCATGGACCGTCTTGCCAGTATGGAGGTCTTCGTCAGGGTGGTGGAGGCAGGCACGCTCACGGCCGCCGGCATCAGCCTCGGCCTGTCCTCGCAAATGGTCGGCAAGCATCTGCGCGCCCTCGAAGAACGCACCGGCGCACGGCTGCTGCACCGGACGACACGGCGCCAGAGCCTGACCGAGATCGGCTCGGCCTATTACGAACGCTGCAAGCTGGTTCTGGCCGAGGCGGAGGCGGCCGACGCGATCGCGCAGAACCTGCGCGCCACCCCGCGCGGCAAGCTGCGGATCAACGCTCCGCTCAGCTTCGGCGCGCACAGCCTGACGCCGGCCCTGACCCGCTATATGAAGCGTTACCCCGAGGTCAGCGTCGACCTCTCGCTCACCGACCGCGTCGTCGACCTCGCTGAGGAAGGCTATGACGCGGTGATCCGCATCTCGCCCTTGAAGGATTCAGGGCTGATCGTCCGCGCGCTGAAGCCCTACCAGCTGATCGCCTGCGCCTCGCCGGCCTATCTGGCCGAGCGCGGCACGCCACAGGTGCCGGCGGATCTAGCCACCCATGAATGCCTCGGCTTCGCCTACTGGGCTGCCCCGCCTTTGTTCGACTGGGAGTTCACCGGCCCCTCCGGCATCGAGCGCGTCACCGTGCGCAGCCAGTTTCTGACCAACAACGGCCAAGCGCTGCGCCAGGCGGCGCTCTCAGGCTTCGGCATTACGCTGCAGGCCGAGGACATGCTCCGCGAGGACATCGCCAGCGGCCGCCTGGTCCAGGTCCTGCCGGCCTATGTGGGGCCCACACGGCCGATGCACATCGTCTTCATGCCGGACCACCGCCCGACCCCGAAGCTGCGCAGCTTCGTCGATTTCGTCGTTGCCGAGTTCGGGTGATCCCGGCGACTAGGACCGGCTCGCAGAGTCGCTGGGCGCGACAGGGGCGTCCGGGAACCGGTCGAGGACAAAGGCGATGGCCGCCGTCGCCGCGATCGCAAAGAGCAGCCGCCCGAACAGGACCGTCGTCAGATCGGCGCCCAAGGCGACGACGACCAGCGTGTCCTCGATCAGGCTGTGGGCGAAGCCCATGAAGACGCTGGCGAGGAAGACCTGGCGCGGCTCGATCGGCTGCCGGCGCACCTCCGCCAGCATCAGCCCGCTGCCATAGGAAATGCCGAGCAGCAGGCCGACAGTGGTGAACGGCAACGCCTCCTGGCGCAGGCCGACCAGTCGGAACAAGGGCGCGAGCCCCTTGTAGAGCACATCGAGAATGCCGGCGGCTCTGAGCAGTTCCATCGCCCACGACAAGGCAAGCAGGACCCCGAGCATCACGACAAGCGTCTTGGCGGTGCCATAGGCAAAGCCGATCCAGCCGCCCTCGCCCGCTGCGGGCTTCGAGACCGGGGCAATCGGCTGCGACAGCCAGCCCGTCGCGGAAAAGAGCTGATGCAGCAGCGCGGCGAAGGCCATTGCGCCGGCGATCCGCAGGATCGACGTCGCCCAGAAATTCGGCCCGGCCCGGGCGACGATGCGCTGCTCGACCGGAATGGCGTGCGCCATCAGGAGCAGGCTGGAGAACACGGTCATGTCGGCTGTGCTGAGCGCCGTCATCGGCACGAGCGTGAACAGGACGACCACGGCGCCCCACATCCCGACCAGCAATCCCGTCAGCCAGGCCAGTGCCAGCTCCGGCGGCAGGCCAAAGAGCTGCATGGCCGGCGCGAGCCAGGGCGATACGGCCTTGATGACGCCGAACTCGGTCAAAGCCTGCGTCGCCACGGCGATCGGAACCATGATCACTACCAGTTCGCGGTAGACGGCGAGCGTCTCCAATGTCTTGCGGTAAAACTGGGTTTGCAGCGGCATCGGCAGTAGTCCTCGATTGACGCCGGGAAACTAGCGTCGATGCATGCGCGGCGGTGGTCAAAATCGTCGACTTTGTGCAATTTTATTGCACAACAGGCGACGGGATGGCCGCGATGGATCGAATCGACAGAAAGCTCCTGAATCTGCTCCAGGCCGACGCCTCGCGCACCAATGCGCAGCTCGCGGAAGAAGTCGGCCTCGCGCCATCGAGCTGCCTGCGGCGGATCCGGCGGCTGGAAGCGGCCGGCCTGATCCTGCGCACCGTGGCGATCCTCGACCTCGCCAAGGCCGGCAAGGGCCTCAAGGTGATCATCGCCGTCGAGCTCGCCCGGCATGACGAGCCGAGCCGGCGGCAGTTCCTCGAGCTGGCAGCGCGCCAGCCGGCGGTCGTCCAGGCCTATGGCGTCACCGGCCAGACCGATGTGATCCTGATACTGCGCGTGGCCGACATGGACGAGGTGACGGCGCTGTGCGAGCTGCTGTTCGACGAGCACAGCAACGTCGCCCGCTACTACACCATGGTCGTGAACAAGACCGGCAAGGAGACGACGGCGGTTTCGCTTTGATCGGATGCCGGTCGGCCAGCTCCCTCACCCGCCAAGCAGCTTCTTCATCGAAGGAGCCGTATGAAAGGCGTAGCTCTCGCGCTCATAAAAGGGAATCGCCTCGCGCCGGGCGTCGAGGAAGACGGCGGTGAGGCCGCGCGAGCGCGCATCTTCTTCGGCGAAGCCAAGCAGCGCCCGGCCTATGCCGCCGCTGCGAACGCGCTCATCGACCACGAGATCGTCGACATGCAGGTGCGGTCCGCGCGCCAGCGTGTGGACCGGGCGCATGCCAAGCACGCCAACGAGCTGATCGTCGCGAAAGGCACCGACCAGCTCATAGCCGGAGAAGGATTGCCGCTGCACGCGCCGCAGGAACTCCGCTTCGTCGAGCGCGCCACGCAATTGCGCGACGATTGGGAAGGCCTGCTTCCATTCCGCCGGAACCAGACGCCTGACTGATACCATTGCCCGTTCTCCCGCCCGCCGGCCACATCGTGCTCGTGCGGAGGAATCTCCTATCGTGGCGAACCGGGGCCCGCCATTGCCGCAAGGCGACCACGGCCATGCAGGAAGCCGCGGCATTATCCTGCATACAAAATTCCGCATACACTCTTGTCGCTCGCACGAGAGCGCTCTACTCCTTGCATGCAAGAACAAGCGACAAGCATGGGAGGAAGACAATGAAGCGGTTCCGCAAGCTCGCGCTGGCCTTGGGCGCGCTCGCCATCGGTGCAGTGCCGGCCTTCGCCTTCCCGGATCGACCGGTGCAATTGATCGTGCCCTGGGCGGCCGGCGGTGGCATGGATTCGGTGATGCGCATCTTCGCCAACGGGCTTGAGGCCGAGCTGAAGCAGCCGGTCAACGTCGTCAACCGCACCGGCGGCGGCGGCATCACTGGCCACTCGGCCATCGCGAACGCAGCGCCGGACGGCTACACCCTTGGCGGCGCCAGCCCGGAGATTTCGTTCTTCAAGTCGCTCGGCCTCGGCGATCTCACGCCTGACTCGATCGACATGTTCTCGCGGGTGTCGCTGATCCCGGCCGGCATCACCGTCAAGGCCGACAGTCCGTGGAAGACGGCGGCCGACTACCTCAAGGCGGTGAAGGACAGCCCGAAAGGCTCGATCATGGCTTCGGGTACCGGCGTCGGCGGCTCCTGGCACATCGCCTCGGGTGGCATCCTGAAGGCGGCCGGCATCGCGCCCGACGCGGTACGCTGGGTGCCGAGCAATGGCGGCGCCCCTGCCCTGCAGGATCTCGTCGCCGGCGGCCTCCAGGTCTTCACCGGCTCGCCAATCGAGGCCAAGGCGATGCTCGAGGCCGGGCGCGTGCGCACCATCCTGCTGATGACCGAGGAGCGTCACCCGAACTTCCCGGACGTGCCGAGCGCCAAGGAGGCGGGTCTCGACTGGACTTATCAGAACTGGTTCGCGCTCGCGGCGCCCAAAGGCGTTCCGGCCGACCGCCGCAAGATCCTGTTCGACGCCGCCCAGCGCACCATGCAGCGCGAGGATGTCCGCAAGGGCATGGCCGATCGCGGCATCACCCCGGTCTGGGACAAGCCGGAAGAGTTCGCCGCCTATGTGAAAGCCTTCACCGAGCGCGGCAACGGCGTGCTGAAGGAATTGGGGCTGACCAAGAACTGACGAAGCGCGGCGGACGCCCCGCCGCGCGCCGTCATTCTCGGGCGGGGCGTTGCCCTACCCGTCATGGTCGGGCTTGTCCCGACCATCCACGTTTTCGCTCGTCGCGTGCGGTGTTCAAGACGTGGATGCTCGCCACAAGGGCGAGCATGACGAACTGGATCAGCCTTGTGGGTCGTGGATTCTTGCACTCTGCTTCAGGACCGGAATGACAGGCACGCCCTCTACTCGATTTCGATCAGTTGCTGAATCGCGTCGAGAGGTATCGAGTATCGCCGGAAAAGTGCCCTGATCTCTTCGCGTTGCCAAACCGCTAGGTGCTTCGAAATGGCGATCTGAATCACGTCCGGATGAGCCCAAACTTGAACATGCATTGCATCAAGCAGGAAATAGAAATTACGCTCATCGCCGTGACTATAGAAGCTCATCCTCTTGAGATTTACTTCCGAATAATCGTCGTAATGTTCGATCGTAACATCCATCGGCGATAGCTCTTACATCCTGAACACGCCAAACCGCGTCTCCGGCACCTCGGCGTTGAGGCAGGCGGAATAGGCCAGCGCCAGCACCCGGCGCGTTTCGGAGGGCAGGATGATGCCGTCGTCCCAGAGTCTGGCGGTGGCGAAATAGGGCGAGCCCTCGGCCTCGATCTTGTCGCGGATCGGCGCCTTGAAAGTTTCGACGTCCTCGGCCGTCCAGGGCTTGCCCTCGGCTTCGAGATTGTCGCCGCGCACGGTCGCGAGCACGCTCGCCGCCTGCTCGGCGCCCATAACCGAGACCTTCGAGTTCGGCCAGGCGAACAGGAAGCGCGGCGAGTAGGCGCGCCCGCACATGCCGTAATTGCCGGCGCCGAACGAGCCGCCGACCAGCACCGTGATCTTCGGCACCCGCGCCGAAGCAACCGCCGTCACCAGCTTGGCGCCGTCCTTGGCGATGCCGCGCGTCTCGGCCTCGCGGCCGACCATGAAGCCGGTGATGTTCTGCAGGAAAAGCAGCGGGATGCGGCGCTGGCAGCAGAGCTCGATGAAATGCGCGCCCTTCAGCGCGCTCTCCGAGAACAGGATGCCGTTATTGGCCAGGATGCCGACCGGGATGCCGTGGATGCGGGCGAAGCCCGTAACCAGGGTCGAGCCATAGAGCGGCTTGAACTCGTCGAGCTGCGAGCCATCAACCAGCCGGGCAATGATCTCGCGGGCATCGTATTGTTTCTTGAGGTCGGTCGGCACCACCGACTCGAGCTCTTCCGCGCCATAGAGCGGCTCGACCGGCTCGGCGATGTCGATATCCGGCCGCTTGACGCTGTTGAAGTTGCTGGCGATCCGCCGCGCGATCGCGAGCGCATGGGTGTCGTCGCCGGCATAATGATCGGCAACGCCCGAAAGCCTGGCATGGACGTCGGCGCCGCCGAGGTCCTCGGCCGAGACGACCTCGCCGGTCGCGGCCTTCACCAAGGGCGGGCCGCCGAGGAAGATCGTGCCCTGGTTCCGGACAATCACCGTCTCGTCCGACATCGCCGGCACATAGGCACCGCCGGCGGTGCAGGAGCCCATCACCACGGCGATCTGCGGGATGCCGAGGCCCGACAAGGTCGCCTGGTTGTAGAAGATCCGGCCGAAATGCTCGCGGTCAGGGAAGACCTCGGTCTGGTGCGGCAGGTTCGCACCGCCCGAATCGACCAGGTAGATGCAGGGCAGACGGTTCTCGCGCGCGATCTCCTGGGCGCGCAGATGCTTCTTCACCGTCATCGGGTGATAGGTGCCACCCTTGATGGTCGCATCGTTGCACACGACCATCACCTCGCGGCCGGCGACGCGGCCGATGCCGGCGATCATGCCGGCGCCGTGCACTTCCTTGTCGTACATGTCGAAGGCGGCGAGCGCGCCGATCTCGAGGAAGGCCGAGCCCGGATCGAGCAGGCGCAGCACGCGTTCCCTGGGCAGCAGTTTTCCGCGCGAGGTATGGCGCTCGCGTGAGCGGGCATTGCCGCCGAGCGCGGCCGTGGCGCGCCGCTCGGTCAATTGCTCGCGCAGCACACTCCAGGCTTGCGTGTTGGCGCGCGCCTCGGCCGAGTTGAGATCGACCTTGCTCTCGATGACCGCCACGGCGCGCTCCCTCACGACAATTCTTCAGTGCGGGTTATGGCGCGCCGCGCCCAAAAGGCAAACAGGCGACGGCGCGCAGATGCGCCGTGCGCAAAGCCGAGCCAGGCGCCGCAGTCGCGCTTGACCGTATCGGACACTTGTCCTAGGGCTGTTGTAGGACAAACGACCTAGAGCTCCGTCAGGAGTAGCGCGTCAGTCCAAGGAGCCGCCGGGGTGACCGAGAAGACGACCCGTAATCTCATCGTCGAGACGGCTGACCGGCTCTTCTACGAGAACGGCTTCGATCACACCTCCTTTGCGGACATCGCCGGCCCCGTCGGGATTTCGCGCGGCAATTTCTACTATCATTTCAAGAGCAAGGACGAGATTCTCGACGCTGTCATCGAGCTACGCCTGGCCAACACTGCCGCGATGCTCACCGCCTGGGCAGAGGGCGATCACGACCCCGCCGCCCGCATCCGCAGCTTCATCGACATGCTGATCGCCAACCGGGCAAAGATCATGGCCTATGGCTGCCCGGTCGGCACGCTCTGCAACGAACTGGCGAAGCTCGACCATCTCGCCCGCCCCCGGGCCGGCGAGATCTTCACGCTGTTCCGCGACTGGCTTTGTCGCGAATTTGCCCGGCTCGGGCACGCTGCCGAAGCAGCGGACGCGCTCGCCATGGAGCTGTTGGCCCGCAGCCAGGGCGTTGCCGCGCTCGCCAGCGCCTTTCGCGACGAAGCCTTCATTCGTCGGGAGGTGGCGCAGATGCATGCCTGGCTGGATGCGCAGCGCCCCTCCCCGTCACCGACCTGACCCCGCCGGTCAGCCACCACCCCTTCCAGAAGAGACAACCGGCATGTTCATCGTCCTGCTCAGATTTTCCGAGAATGTCGGCCGGGCGGCCGAGCTGATGAATGGCCACAATACCTGGCTGAAGCGCGGCTTCGCCGACGGCGTCTTCCTGCTCGCCGGCAGCCTGCAGCCGAAGCTCGGCGGCGCGATCATGGCGCACGCCACCACGCTGCCGGAGCTTCAGGCCCGCGTGAATGACGATCCGTTCGTCGCCGAACAGGTCGTTACGGCCGAAATCCTGTCGATCGCGCCTGGCAAGGCCGACGAGCGCCTCGCCTTCCTGCTCGGCTGACGAGGCGGAGGAAGCGGAGAGCAATCATGAGCATGACCATCCCGGGGCCGGACGGCAGGCTGCGTTGCCGCTGGTGCGCGACAGCGCCCGAATTCCTCGCCTATCACGATACGGAATGGGGGCACCCGGTCGGCGACGACCATCGTCTCTTCGAGAAACTCTCGCTCGAGGCGTTCCAGTCCGGGCTGAGCTGGCGGACCATCCTCGCCAAGCGTGACAATTTCCGCCGGGCCCTTGCCGGCTTCGACTTCGATCGCATCGCCGGTTTCACCGAGCAGGACGTTGCCCGCCTCCTCGCCGACGAAGGGATCGTGCGCCATCGCGGCAAGATCGAAGCCGTGATCAGCAATGCCCAGCGGGCCCAGGCGATCGTCGCCGAAGCCGGCTCGCTGGCGGCGTTCATCTGGCGCTACGAGCCGGCCGCCGATGAAGTCGCAGCACCGCAGACCGCCTCGAGCTCCGCCGCATCGATCGCCCTGTCGAAAGAATTGAAGAAGCGCGGCTGGCGCTTCGTCGGCCCCACCACCGTCTACGCCTTCATGCAGGCGATGGGGCTGATCAACGACCATGTCAAAGGTTGCGTCATCCGGGCCGAGGTCGAGCGCTCCAGGGCGGCTTTCGAACAGCCAGGGCGATCGGCCACCTAGCAGCCGATCGCGCTTCGAGCGCTATTCGCGCATGCGCTTGACCGAACCGGTCACCGTCGGAGCCGCGAATGCGCCGATCGCTCCACCCGCGACGGCGCCGATCGGCCCGCCGACGATAGCCCCGGTGCCAGCCCCGGCGGCGGCGCCCGCGATGCGCTCTTCGGTGCTGGTGCAAGCAGAAAGCAGGGCTGCCAGGCAGCCTGCGAAGATGACTGTTTTCATCATCGTCCCCATGATTTGCGTCACGGGGAGAGCATCCGGGCGGATGGTCAACGGAAGGTAAACGTCAGGAAACGGCAACGGTCGGGCCGAAAATCTGCTCGAACTCGGCCCGCAATGCGCTGTCGACCTCCGGCATCGTCACCGGCAGGCCGAGATCGACCAGCGAAGTCACGCCCTGGTCGGAGACACCGCAAGGCACGATGCCGTCGAAATGCGCCAGTTCCGGTTCGACATTGAGCGAAATGCCGTGGAAGGAGACCCAGCGCCGGACGCGGATACCGAGCGCGGCGATCTTGTCTTCGGCATCCGCCCCTTTCTCAGGCCGCCGCACCCAGACACCGACGCGCTCCTCGCGCCGCTCGCCGCGGATGTTGAAGGCGCCGAGCGTGCCGATCAGCCAGGCTTCCAGCGCCGAGACGAAGCGGCGCAAATCCGGCTCGCGCCGCTTCAGGTCGAGCATCACATAGGCGACGCGCTGGCCGGGGCCGTGATAGGTGAACTGCCCACCGCGCCCCGTGCGATGCACGGGAAAACGCTCCGGCGTCAGCAAATCCTCATCCTTCGCCGAGGTGCCGGCGGTATAGAGCGCCGGGTGCTCGACCAGCCAGACGCGCTCGCGCGCAACACCGTCCGCGATCAGCGCGGCACGGGCTTCCATCTCGGCGACGGCAGCCTCATAGCCGACCGGTTCGTCGGCGATCACCCATTCGACCGGCTCTGAACCCGCCTCCGGCAGGAACGAGACCGACAGCGCCTCGCGCGTCTTCACTATGGCTTAACCTAGTTTGTTCAACTCTTGGCAACCGGTGCGGCGTCCGATCGCTTCACCGCTGCTCATGCGCCGGTTTCCGCGTCGCTGGCAAGTTCGTGGAATCATTTTGAAGTAGGTCTGCGGAGGCGGGTTTTGAAGGCTGATCTCGATCACGTCGCGGTAGAGCTGACGGTGGTGCTCGGCTCGGCGCAGATGCCGATCTACAAATTGCTGCGCATGGGCCGCGGCGCGATCATCGAGCTCAACGCGACCGAGAACGACGAGGTCCAGATTCTCGCCAACAACCACCCCTTCGCCAAGGGCCATGTCGTCGTCGCTGGAACGCGAATCTCGGTCGAGATCACCGAGATGTTGAAGCGCCCGACCGTCTACTCGCTCGAAACCGTCGCCGACGCGGCCTGAGTTCCTGCGGCGAGAGTCGGCGCAATCTCACCCATCGGTGCCGCGCTGCTGAACGATAGACATGGCGAAGACGCCGTTGCCGACCGACCAGTCGGAATAGTCGTTCTCGTGCATGAAAATGAAGATGTCTTTGGGTGAAACGCCGGCCGCTGACAAATTCTCGGCAATCGCCGCATACAGCGCGCGCTTCATTGCATCGCTACGACCTCGACGCAGCGTGATCTCGATGACGACCAGATCGTCAGAGCGGGCGATGCCGTTGAACGAGCGACTGTAGAAAAACTTCTCCGGCTCATATTCCGAGACGAGATTGAAAAGCTCGTCGACCGGCATGCCGATCGCAGCGACAAGCGCCTGGTGAATGCCATCGACGATCGCGGCTACCCGGGCTTGGTCTGTGTCTTTTCGAACCGAAGTGCGGACAAACGGCATGTCTCAATCCTTCAATATCGGGCGCTTCAGAGGGTATTTTCGAGCGTTTATGTTCGGAATGGCTCCTGAATCAAACCGATATCTTGGCAGCTTCTATGTGTGATAAACTCACAAAATGAAGCGACGGCCGATCCCATTGAATGCGCTGCGCTCGTTTGAAGCTGCGGCGCGTCTCGGCCGGATGAGCACAGCCGCCGACGAACTCGCTGTCACCCACGGCGCAATCAGCCGGCAGATCAAGCATCTGGAGGCTGTTCTCGGCGTCGCTCTCTTCGCCGGACCACGGACGAGGCCGCGATTGACCCCGGCCGGACAAGCCTTGCTGCCCTCGCTTTCCTCCGCTTTCGATCAGATCGAGACCGCCGTTCAGACGGCCATTCGCGCCGAGGACGAGGTCCTCGACGTCGGCTGCCTCAGCACCTTCCTGATGCGCTGGCTGATACCTCGTCTGCACGGCTTCCGGGAGCTTTACCCCGAGGTCGATGTCCGCCTCAGCGCCACCGATTATTCCGCTCTTCGCAGCCACAAGCGCTTCGATATCGAGATCGTGGTCGACGAGCACTTTCGTCCGAACCGCGACAGGCCACAAACGCATGTACTATTTCAGGAATTGCTTGGCCCG
Organism: Allobosea sp. LjRoot90; assembly: GCF_964254315.1. Classification (NCBI taxonomy): domain Bacteria; kingdom Pseudomonadati; phylum Pseudomonadota; class Alphaproteobacteria; order Hyphomicrobiales; family Alloboseaceae; genus Allobosea; species Allobosea sp. LjRoot90. Next base: position 467,930 of record NZ_CAXUTF020000001.1, on the reverse strand, counting down.
GTGGCGCGGCCGGATGTGCAGTTCCGGTCCGCGGACGACTTGCTTCCGCACCTTCTGCTTCACACGAAGACTCGTGAAAACGCCTGGCCGATGTGGTGCGCTGCGGCCGGGCTTGAGGTGATCGATGCGACTGGAGCGGTGTTCGATCACTATTACTATACATTGGAGGCGGCCAGCGCCGGGCTGGGGATATGCATCGCCCCCTGGCATCTCGTCATGAACGATATCGAGGCTGGTCGCTTGGTTGCGCCGCTAGGGTTCGCGCACACCGAGTACTATTACGTTGCGCGGACCAAATCGCCTTCGAATCGTAAGATCGAGAGCTTCTGCACTTGGCTGATCACCGAGGCCGCCGGCGTTGCGCGCCCAGCGCTCGCAGGATCGGAACGCTAGAGACGGAGACCGAGACGCTGAAGCGGCCCGGTCCGGCGCTCATTCGAACTGGACACTGACCTTCGGCGTGCCGGCGAAGCCCTCATACCGAACGGTGATCTGCTGGCCAGGCTTCGGCGGGGTCAGCGGCGAGAACGAGCCGACGCTGATCAGGTCGCCGGCGGCGAGCTTGCGGCCGGTCTTGGCCAGATCCTGTACGAGCCAGACTACCGCGTTGAGCGGGTTGCCGAGCGTCGCGGCGCCGGTTCCCTCGGCGAGCACCGCACCGCCGCCATCGGTCGCAACGATCTTGGTCTCGGCGAGCAGCGCAAGTGTCGCCGCATCGGCCTTGAGCGGCACCTCGGCGCCGGCGACACCGAAGCGAGCGGCGACGTTGATTGCCAGCAGCTGCACGCCGTCGAGCGTCTCGCTCGGCGCCAGCGCCAGATCCGGCAGCTCGATGAAGGGACGCATGCCGGAAAGATGCCGCAGTGCCTCCTCCGGAGTCTTCACGGCATTGATGCCATCATCCTTGACGACGAGAAGCATGTCGGCTTCCCACACGGCGCGGGCGCCGTAGGCCGCCGGCAGGCGCGCTCCGTCCTTCAGGATCATGCTGTCGAACAGGACGCCGCTCACCGGCCCGTCGGCCTTGAAGCGCTCCTGCACGGCCTTGGCGGTCAGGCCGGCCTTGTAGCCCACGATCTTGCCGAGCTTGCCGTGGAGTTCGGCGACGAGCTTACCGCGTGCGCAGGTCGCATCCTCGACATTCGCCACGGCCAAGGCCTTGGCCGGGCGCTTCGCTTCCCAATCCGCGACGAAGCCGCTGATCGCGGCCGCGTCGGGGCACGCAGCCTGCGCCATTGTCGCAGCCAGGCAGGCGTTCAGGGCCAGAGCAATGGAAACTGCGCGCATCGCCGTCCTCCCGAGCCCGCCCATGGCCGGCGCGGGTGCGCAGACTGGCGGCGATTATCGCTGAGCCGGCTGCGCCATATGGGCGTGTGGCCGGCAGCGTTGTGCCGTGACGATCTCCGGCCGCACCAACTTCGTCAACAGCACAGTCCGAACGGGGCTTGTCCCGGCTCACGGCTTTTGCTAGACCCGCGCCGCTCCGGAGTTCACCGCCACAGCGCGGTGCCCTCCAAGAGCCGCTGCGGTCATGGCGGAATTGGTAGACGCACTACCTTGAGGTGGTAGCGGGGAGACCCGTGGAGGTTCGAGTCCTCTTGACCGCACCAGTTTAGGGCTAAGGCCCAGGAAACGGCGATCCGCAAGGATCGCCGTTTTTCGTTGCGATTGCATCGAATCCGCTCCCCGCGCGTTGCCTTGTAACGACGGCGCTGACACAAGGGCGCTGACGCGCTCCCGCGCGACTCTCCTACGCCCAATCCCCTCTCCTCGAATCGCGGAGCGACCCATGGTGGAAGCCGAGCACGCTCCGGACGAGACGCTGGAACGCCGGGTCCGCGACGAGGACGGCGCAATCGATGCCGGATTCGTCGAGCAGGTCTCCCAAGCCGTCCTGCTCTCCGACGTCACGACGCTGCGCCAGCTCGTCGCCGAGTTGCACGAGGCCGATCTCGGCGACCTGATCGAGGCTCTCGACGCCGATGAGCGCCCGAAGCTGATCTCGCTGCTCGGCGTCGATTTCGACTTCACCGCGCTCACCGAGGTCGACGATGCCGTCCGCGAGGAGATTCTCGAGGAACTCTCCCCGGAGACGGTCGCCGAGGGCGTACGCGATCTCGACACCGACGACGCGGTCTACATCCTCGAGGACCTCGACGAGGCCGACAAGCGCGAGATTCTCGACAAGCTGACGCCGGCCGAGCGGACGGTGCTGCAGCAGGGCCTCGATTATCCCGAAGGCTCGGCCGGCCGACGCATGCAGCCCGAGGTGATCGCGGTGCCGCCGTTCTGGACGGTCGGCCACACCATCGACTTCCTGCGCGAGACCGAAGACCTGCCCGAGCGCTTCTTCGAGATCTTCGTCGCCGACCCCAGCCACCATTTCGTCGGCACCGTCAGGCTCGACCAGTTGCTGCGCACCCAGCGCCCGGTCAGCGTCGCCGATCTCGTCGAGGACGATCGCCGCGTCGTGCAGGCGACCGACGACGTCGAGGACGTGGCGCGCATGTTCCAGCGCTACAATCTCGTCGCCGCGCCGGTGATCGATGCAGCCGGCCGCCTGGTCGGCGTCATGACCATCGACGACATCGTCGACGTCATCGAGGAGGCCGGCGACGACGACGTCAAGCAGCTCGCCGGCGTCGACGCGGAAGAAGAGATTTCCGACTCGGTACGCCAGGTCGCGCTTGGCCGCTTCCGCTGGCGTTTCATCAGCCTGATAGCGGCCTTCGTCAGCGCCTCCGTGATGGCAATGTTCGAGGAGCAGCTCGGCAAGCTCGTCGCGCTTGCCGTGCTCGCGCCGATCGTCGCCAGCCAGGGCGGCAACGCCGCGACCCAGACGATGACCGTGGCGGTCCGCGCGCTCGGCACCGGCGAACTCGGCGGCTGGAACATGGGCCGCTTCTTCCGGCGCGAGATGGTCGTCGGCGTGCTCAACGGCGTCGCCTTCGCGCTCATCACCGCGCTGGTCGCCGGCTTCTGGTTCGGCAACCCCATGCTCGGCGTGGTCATCGGCCTCGCCATGGTCGCGACCCTGATCATCGCGGCGCTTGCCGGTGTCGCCGTGCCGCTGACACTCGACAAGGCTGGCATCGATCCCGCGATCGCGTCCGGTACCTTCGTCACCACCATCACCGACGTGGTTGGCTTCTTCTCCTTCCTCGGCATCGCGACGCTGCTGCTGCGTTTCACCTGACAGGAGCGGAAAAACCGGTAACGTAAACCGGGCGTCAAGCTTTCTCCTTAATTGTCCGGGAAATGACCGCCCGCCGCATGAAACCCTTTTCCTTGGCCCCCTTCGCGCTGCTCACCGCCCTGACAGGGCTGGGCGGCTGCGTCGGTTTGGACAACTATCCGGCCAAGGGCGATGCGCGCCCGCATCCCGGCGTCGAGGCTGCCAGGCGCTACCCGATCCAGGGCATCGACATCTCGCGCTGGCAGGGCGAGATCGACTGGGCCGCGGTCAAGGGCGCCGGCACCCGCTTCGTCTACATCAAGGCGACCGAGGGCGGCGACCATGTCGACCCGGCCTTCCAGAGGAACTGGGAAGGCGCGCGCCGCGCCGGCGTGCCGCGCGGCGCCTATCACTTCGTCTACTGGTGCCGCCCGGCCCATGAACAGGCGGTCTGGTTCAAGCAGCAGATCCCGAGCGATCCCGACGCGCTGCCGCCGGTGCTCGACCTCGAATGGAACGGCCACTCCAAGACCTGCCCGAAGAAGGTCGAGCGCTCCCTGGCGCTTGAGAAGATCCGGTTGATGCTGACCGAGCTCGAGCAGCTCACCGGCAAGAAGCCGGTGATCTACACCGACATCACCTTCCACAAGGACATTCTGGAAGGCGAGTTCAACGACTACGCCTACTGGATCCGCTCGACCGCGGCGAAGCCCGAGGTCCGCTACGACAACCGGCCCTGGGCCTTCTGGCAGTTCACCACCACCGGCCGCGTCCCCGGCATCAGGGGCGATGTCGACCGCAACGCCTTCTATGGCAATGAGGGCGAGTTCACCGGCTGGCGCGAGGGCCGCTTCGACATCGGCACGCGGACCTGGACGCGCCAGCGCCCGGCGCCCCCGAATCCGAGCCCCGGCCCCGAGCACACGCCCGTGGCGGCGATGCCGGGCGCGAGCAGGCCGGTCGCTGCCGCCTCTTTCGAGCCCGCGCCGCTCGGCGAGGTCGTCGACGACACCGCGCTGGATTCCGAGTAGCGCCGGGCCGGACGTGCAACCGTCTTTCCGGGGCAGGCCGAAAGGCCTGAGCCTGGAACCCAGAACCGATAGATTGAATCATCTGGGAACCGGCCTTGGAGCGCTTATCGGAACAGGCTTCGGTTCTGGGTTCCGGGCTCGCGGCTTTGCCGCGCCCCGGAAAGACGGACGAAGTTCAGCCCACCCGCGCCCGCGCTAGGCCGAGCCCGACGAAATAGCAGGCCGCCAGCGCCAACCCGGCCTTGCTCCAGACGTCCGGCGCCATCCCCTGCCAGATCGTAGCGACGGCCGCGGCGCCCCACAGCGCCAGCAGCGCCAATGTCAGCCCGCGCCAGCGCCGCACGCGCACCGGGTGCACGAACACGACCGGCAGGAACATCAGCGCCGTCGCGATCAGGATGACCGCCAGCGCCAGCCAGGCCGGCGGCACGAAGGCGACGATGTAGAACACCACGATATTCCAGACCGCCGGGAAACCGCGGAACCACCAGTCGTCCGTCTTCATGCCGGTGTCGGCGAAATAGAGCGCGCTCGTCAGCGTCACGATGAGGCCGGCGATGACCCCATAGGGCTGCGCTATCACCTCCGGCCGCAGCAACATCGCGGCGGGCACGAAGACATAGGTGACGAAGTCGACGACGAGGTCGAGCTGCGCCCCGTCATAGCGCCTCGCCCGCTCCTTGACCGCGAAGCGCCGCGCCAGTGGCCCGTCGACCGCATCGACGACCAACGCCACGCCCAGCCAGGCGAAGGCCTGCGCCAGGTCGCCCATGAAAACCGCCTGCAGCGCCAGCAAGCCGAGCGCGGCGCCGAGCGCCGTCAAAACATGGACGCCGTAGGCCAGGATCCGGCTGCCCTTGTCTTTCCCCGCGCCTTCCGGGTCGTCCATCGCCAGCCTCCCGCCGGTTAACCAAGCCTGAAGCCGGCCACTCGAATGCTAACCACCTCTTAACTCGGCCGCCGCCTATCCTTGTCCCGCGAACGGGAGACAAGCATGGCGCGGCGCGCTGAGACCAGTCCAGAAGCGCGGTCGGCCACAGCTTTGCCGTTGCAGGCGTTCGCCGCCGCCGTTCTCGGCCTGCTCTGCGCCGGGCCCGCGCTGGCGCTTTACCCGAAGAAGGGCGATGCCTCCCCGCATGCCGGGGTGCGCGATGCGCGCCAGCGCTCGATCCAGGGCATCGACATCTCGCGCTGGCAGGGCGAGATCGACTGGGCCAGGGTCAAGGACGCCGGCACCCGCTTCGCCTTCATCAAGGCGACCGAGGGCGGCGACCATCTCGACCCGAGCTTTCGGCGCAACTGGGCTGAAGCGAAGGCGGCCGGCGTGCCGCGCGGCGCCTACCATTTTGTCTACTGGTGCCGGCCGGCCAAGGATCAGGTACGCTGGTTCAAGCGCAATATCCCGCGCGACCCCGACGCCTTGCCCCCGGTGCTCGACGTCGAATGGAACGGCGAATCCAGCAAATGCGGCAAAAAGATTCCGCGCGAGAAGGCGCTCGCCAAGATCCGCGAGATGCTCAGGGGCCTGCAGGAGCACACCGGCAAGAAGCCGATCATTTACACCGACATCACCTTCCACGAGGACGTGCTCGAAGGCGAGTTCAACGACCACCCCTACTGGCTGCGTTCGACCGCCGCCCCGCTCAAGCACCGCTATGAGCGCAAGCAATGGGAGTTCTGGCAGTTCACCACCACCGGCCGCGTGCCCGGCATCACCGGCGACGTCGACCGCAACGCCTTCTTCGGCACGGAACGCGAATTCGCCGCCTGGCGCGACGGCCGCTTCGACATCGGCGCCCGCAAATGGCGCGGCAACGAGCCCAAGGTCGCCACCACGCCCAAGCCCCCGGCTAGCCCGGCAGGCCTGAGGACGCCGAAGGCCGCCGGCAACACGCCGCTGAAATTCGCGCCGCCCGGCAAGATTCCAAAATCGGCGCAGGCACGCGACGTCGCGACGACGGGTTCGCTGGCGACGCGCGACGACGACTGAGCCTCCAGCGACTGAGAAGAGAGTCTCGTAAAAACCTCATTGATTAGACCAAAGTCGTACAACTAGACTTATCGAACGCTTCAAAACCGTCAACAACTTGGCATCAATACGCTCGATCGTCATCAGACTGTCGGCAACGCCGCTCAGCTTCCCCGCATCTCAACGGCAGTTGCGGGGACGTCGCCATGAGCAGCATCACGATGGATCACGACCGAGGCTCGGAGCCCGGGACCGGAAAACCGAAACTCGACGCGCCTCAGGGCGCGATTGCCGGCCTGGTCTTCGCCGCGATCATGACGCTCGGCCTCGGCTACACCGTCTGGTCGCTCTATCAGGACATCAGCGGTGCGGGCATGCCAGCGACGACCTGGCTGCCCTTCCTGCTCCTCGGCATCGCCATGCTGATCGCGCTCGGCTTCGAGTTCGTCAACGGCTTCCACGATACCGCCAACGCGGTCGCGACCGTGATCTACACCCACGCCATGCCCGCGCCGCTCGCGGTGGTCTGGTCGGGCTTCTTCAACTTTCTCGGCGTGATGTTGTCGACCGGCGCGGTCGCTTTCGGCATCATCTCGCTGCTGCCGGTCGAGCTCATCCTGAATGTCGGCTCGGGTGCCGGCTTCGCCATGGTCTTCGCCCTACTCATCGCCGCGATCATCTGGAATCTGGGCACCTGGGCGCTCGGCCTGCCCGCCTCGTCCTCGCATACGCTGATCGGCTCGATCATCGGCGTCGGCCTCGCCAACCAGATCTACAACGCCTCCAGCGGCACCTCCGGCGTCGACTGGACCAAAGCGACCGAGATCGGCTGGTCGCTGCTGATCTCGCCGCTGTTCGGTTTCATCGCCGCCGCTTTGGTCTTCCTGACGCTCAAGCTCATGGTGCGCAATCCCGAGCTCTATGCCGAACCCAAGGGCAACAAGCCGCCGCCGCTCTGGATCCGCGGCGTGCTGATCGCGACCTGCACCGGCGTCTCCTTCGCCCATGGCTCGAATGACGGCCAGAAGGGCATGGGCCTGATCATGCTGATCCTGATCGGCTGCGCGCCGACGGCCTATGCGCTGAACCGCGCTATCCCGGCCGGCGATCTCGACAATTTCCGCCGCAGCGCCATCGCCGCCAGCGCCGTCATCGACCAGAAGGCGCTGGGCTACGCCATCATCGGCGATCCGCGCCAGAACGTGACCCGCTACGTCTCGGAGCGGAAGATCGACGACTCGACCTTCCCGGCGCTCTCGGCGCTGAACAAGGAGATCGTCAAGACGATCGAGACCTACGGCCACCCCTCCAAGTTCCCGGCCACCGCCGTCGCCAACGCCCGGAACGACATGTATCTCGCCTCCGAGGCGCTGCGCTTCATCTTCAAGGCCGACAAGAAGGAAGAGAAGATTTTCTCGGCCGACGACCTGAAGATCATGACCGCCTACAAGGCCTCGCTCGACGACGCGACCAAGTTCATCCCGTTCTGGGTCAAGGTCGCCGTCGCGATCGCGCTCGGCCTCGGCACTATGGTCGGCTGGAAGCGCATCGTCGTCACCGTCGGCGAGAAGATCGGCAAGCAGCATCTGACCTACGCCCAGGGCGCCTCGGCCGAGCTCGTCGCCGCCGGCACGATCGCGGCCGCCGACATCTACGGCCTGCCGGTCTCGACCACGCATATCCTGTCCTCCGGCGTCGCCGGCACCATGGCGGCCAACAAGTCCGGCCTGCAGATGTCGACGGTGCGCAACATGCTGATGGCCTGGGTGCTCACTCTGCCCTGCGCCATCCTGATCTCCGGCACCTTGTTCGTGCTGTTGCGCCAGGTCTTCTGAGCCGGTAATCGGCCCTGCGCCACCTTCGGCGCGGGGCCGATACTGCCGTCGGGCCACCAGCAGTCCGACGAGGCCGCCGCTCATGGACAGGCGTACATTCCAAATGAACGACCTGCAGTCGCAGACAGGCATTGTCTGGGCCTATCGTTTCGACGCGAACGGCACGCCTGAACTGATGCCGCGCGACGAAGTGCCGACGCTGGCGCCGGACCAAGGCTTCGTCTGGCTGCATCTCGACCTCGTCCACACCAGGGCCCAATCCTGGATCGACGAGCGCAAGGAATTGCCGCCGGCAGCGCGCGAGCTCCTGCTCTCGCGCGAAACCCATCAGCGGCTCGACCACACCGCCAGTCTGGTCTGGGGCATCGCCCATGATCTCACCCGCGACATCGTCGATCGTACCGACAATGTCGGGACACTCGCCTGGGCGGTCGGCGAGCGCTTCCTGCTGACCGGGCGGCGCGAGGCGCTGCAATCCATCCGCAAGACGGTCGAGGCCCTCAATGCCGGCGAACGGATCGGCTCCCCGGCCGAACTGTTCGAACACATCATCGAGTATCTGATCGATGACGTCACCGATGCGGTCGTCAGGCTCTCCGACGAGATCGACAGCGTCGAAGACCAGATCCTGCTCGACAAACTGCAGGATGGCCCGCAACGCGTCGGCGCCGTCCGCCGCTCGGCCGTGCAATTGCACCGCCAGCTCGCCGGGCTGCACCTCCTCTTCCGGCGCTTCGCCGAGACGCCCTCGGGCCGCTCGGCGCCGGAAGCGGTCCGGGCCAGCGCACTCCGGCTGCTGCTGCGGGTCGACACGCTGCGCCAGGACATCCAATCGGTTCAGGACCGCGCCCGCCTGCTCCAGGACGAGATCGCCGTGCGCTCCGCCAACCAGACCAACCGGCAGCTCTATACGCTCTCGATCCTGACGGCGCTGTTTCTGCCGGCGACCTTCATCACCGGCCTGTTCGGCATCAATGTGAAGGGGCTGCCCTGGGTGGAGTGGGACTTTGGCGCCGGGCTGGTCGCCGTGGCCTGCCTCGCCGCCTCGATGCTGACCCTGTTCCTGCTGCGCCGGCGCGGGGTGATAGGGCGGTAGGGGCTATCGGCTGGTGAAGCGGCGTACGCGATGCGCTTAGGCGTCGCCTAAAAGCGGCGGCTCCGCGCCAGTAGCGGACACCAATCTTCCCCTCAATCTTTGAACAAGGGCGTGCGGACATGTCCGGACGTGGCATAGGTCAACGATGCCTCGAGACGGTCGAGAGGCACGCGCCAGGTCAGCAGATGGTCGACTGCGATCTCGACGAGCAGGGAGGCGGCCTTGTCTGCCGGGCAAGCGTGCGCGCCGGCGCCGAATTCAAAGGATTTCCGGTCCGCCCGCGCAATTTCGAGTCGATCGGGATCGGGATTGAGCGTGGGATCGCGGTTGGCCGCTGCCAGCAGGACGATGATCATCTCACCCTGGCGGAGCTCGTGACCAGCGATCGCGCCATCGCGCGCCATGAAGCGAAAGGTGCTGCTGGTCACGGTATCGTGCCGCGCCACCTCCCCAATAAGCGGACGCAACAAGGTCCTGTCGGCGTCGACCTTTGCACACAACGCCGGGTCTCGCGCGAGTGCGAGAAGGGTCGACCCGATCAGCGACGCGGTCCCGGCATAGCCCTGGATCATGTAACCAATGGCGTTGACGATCACATCCTTGTCGTCGCATCCGAGGCGCGCCGCCTCCCGGATCAGCGCATCGAACAGTGGCCCGCGCCGCTCGGGGTCGTCCGCTAGCGTGCCGACAAGGTCCAGCAGCGCTTTCGCGCCGCGGTGCCCGCGCGCAATCATCTCGGGTGTCGCTGCCGGGATTCCAGTTCCGGCAGCCGCTGCGGCGGCGCCATAATCGCCGAGCCAACCCATCACGTCGCCGAAGTGCCTCTGGGGAATGCCGAGCAGGTGAGCGATGACCTGCACCGGCAGCGCGAACATGAACCGGGCGATCCACGATGTGTCGCGGGCCGGCCCAAGCTCGCTGTAGAGCTCGGCCGCACGCCGCCGCGCAGTATCCGCGACCTGACGAAGGTCGATGCTGGCCAGGGCGCCTGCTACCGCATCCTTGAGTTTGCCATGGGCCTCATCGTCGCGCAGGCGCACGAGCCGACCGAAAATCTCTGCTGCCGCGCCGCCGCGTAACGCCTCTGGGACCGGCCCGTTCAAGGGGCGGGTAAGACAGACGGGGCTGGCCAGGACCTCGGCGACAGAAGCGGCGCTCGCAGCCACCCACCAGCCATTGATCTCGTCTCGGAAAAACGGCCGCGCGCGCGAGAGACGGGCATAATAGGGGTACGGGTCAGGATGGGACGGCGCCGCGCGAACATGGGCGGGATCACCGTCTGTCGAAGTCATCACCTGCATGTGTCGACACCATCCGGTTCGCGCCTTGGCGCCTTCGTCATGTCCATTAATGCCGCTTGCACGGCCATCTGTCGAAGTCATAGTATCTCTAATAGCGATCAGCTTTTTGCATGAACATGGACAGCGAAGCCCTCGAGACCTTTGTCACCATCCATCACGCCAACGGGTTTTCCCGCGCCGCTGAAATCCTCGGCCGCTCGCAACCGGCGATCAGCCGGCGCATCGCGTTGCTCGAAGGCGAACTCGGCGTGCCGGTGTTCGAGCGAGCTGCCGGTGGAGTGGTGCTCAGTGAAGCAGGCGGAGTATTACTGCCCCATGCCGAACGCGTGCTGGCCGCGCTGCGCGATGCGCAGAGCGCGATCGCGGCGATGCGCACGGGCGCTGCCGGCCGTGTCGCGCTCGTCACCGTCGGCACGCTCGCTGGATCGAACCTCACCGCCGTGCTGAAACGCTTCACGGCCGATCATCCTGGCATCGATCTGTCGATCAGCACCGCCACGAGCGCCGAAGTCAGCGAGTTGGTGAGGCGTGGCGAAGCCATGATTGGACTGCGCTATCTTCTCGATATCGCGCCCGACCTCGTCTGCGAGCACATCGCATCGGAAGCCATGGCCGTCGCATGTGCCCCCGAACATCCCTTCGCCGGTAAAGGCCTGACGTCGATGTCGGCCTTGCGCGATGAGCGCTGGTTCGCCTTCCGCAATGCCTATGATCTGCGCGAAAGCTTCGCGGACAACATATTCGCGCAGTTTCAGGCACGCGGAATCGGCGAGATCCGCTGGACGCCCGTCGACAGCCTCAACGCGATGAAGCGATTGGTCGAGGCCGGCCTTGGCCTCGCGCTATTGCCGGAAAGCGCGATCGAGGAAGAGCTGCGCGCCGGCTCGCTGGCCACCATCGCGATCGCTGACCTCAAGGTGGCCAATCCCGTCTATGCCGTCATTCGCCGAGGCGGCTATCTCAGCCCCGCCACGCTCAATCTGCTGTCGCTTCTGAAAACCGAGACGGGCCTCGTCAATCGCTCGACTGTGCGGGACGCGTATCGACCACCGCAGGCTGCCCGGCTACCCACGTGAAGCCGGCCGCTCGCCTTGCCCTGCTCCACGTCCTTCGCGGCGCCTGCGCATCGGCGCAGAGCCATCTGTCGCCGCGTGCCCACTGACTTAGGCTCCAACCGCGCTATAACCGGGCAAACGCCCTATCCAAGCCGGGAGGATACCATGCTCGCCAACGCGCCCCGCCCCTTCAATTTCGACCTCGGCGAGACCGCCGACGCGATCCGTGACACCGTCCATGCCTTCGCGCAGGAGAAGATCGCGCCGCGTGCCGAGGAGATCGACAAGACCAACCAGTTCCCGCGCGATCTCTGGCCGCAAATGGGCGCGCTCGGCCTGCACGGCATCACGGTCCCTGAGGAATATGGCGGCGCCGGCCTCGGCTATCTCGAGCATTGCGTCGCGATCGAAGAGGTCAGTCGCGCCTCGGCCTCGGTCGGCCTCAGCTACGGCGCCCATTCCAATCTCTGCGTCAACCAGATCGCCCGCAACGGCAACGAGGCGCAGAAGCAGAAGTACCTGCCCAAGCTGATCTCTGGCGAGCATGTCGGCGCGCTCGCCATGTCCGAGCCCGGCTCAGGCTCCGACGTCGTCTCGATGAAGACCAAGGCGGTCAAGAAGGGCGACCGCTATGTCCTGACCGGCAACAAGATGTGGATCACCAACGGCCCGATCGCCGAGACTTTGGTGGTCTACGCCAAGACCGATCCGGAGGCCGGCACGCGCGGCATCAGCGCCTTCCTGATCGAAAAGGGCATGAAGGGTTTCTCGACCCATCAGAAGCTCGACAAGCTCGGCATGCGCGGCTCCGACACCTGCGAGCTCGTCTTCGATGAGTGCGAGGTTCCCGAGGAGAACGTGCTGGGGTCGGTCGGCCGCGGCGTCAACGTGCTGATGAGCGGGCTCGACTATGAGCGCGTCGTGCTCTCGGCCGGCCCGCTCGGCATCATGCAGGCGGCGATGGACATCGTCCTGCCCTATATCCACGAGCGCAAGCAGTTCGGCCAATCGATCGGCGAGTTCCAGCTCGTCCAGGGCAAGGTCGCCGACATGTATGTCGCGATGAACTCGTGCAAGGCCTATGTCTACGCCGTCGCCAAGGCCTGCGACCGCGCCGAGACCACCCGCGAGGACGCCGCCGGCGCCATCCTGATCGCGGCCGAGAAGGCGACGCAGCTGGCACTCGACGCGATCCAGCTGCTCGGCGGCAACGGCTACATCAACGACTACCCGACCGGGCGGTTGCTAAGAGACGCCAAGCTCTACGAGATCGGCGCCGGCACCAGCGAGATCAGGCGCATGCTGATCGGCCGGGAGCTGTTCAACAAGACGAAGTGAGGGGAGAAGCGCGGCGCTTTCGTCCTTCTCCCGGATGGGAGAAGGTGGCGCGGAGCGCCGGATGAGGGCCTGCCCTATCCGCTGAAGGCGCAGCGGCACCGTTGCGCTCCAGTAATCAGCCGCAGTCCCTCACCCCTGCCCCTCTCCCATACGGGAGAGGGGTTCCCTGCGCTCTGCGACCAAGCGGACGAGCCTATGCCCCTCTACTTCGCCTATGGCCTGAACATGGACATCGCCGGCATGGCGCAGCGCTGCCCGCGCTCGAAGCCGCTCGGCCTCGCCCGGCTGCCGCGCCATCGCTTCATCGTCACCACCGACGGCTACGCCTCGGTGATCCGCGATCCGCGCGAGAGCGTCCATGGCGTGCTCTGGGACTGCGCGCTCGGCGACATCCGCACGCTCGACAAGTTCGAGGAGCTCGCCAGCGGCCTCTACGCCAAGATCAGCCAGCCGGTCATCGTCGAGGGCGGCGCGAAGCGGGCGCTGATCTATGTCGGACGCAGCGGCGACATCGGCCGGCCTCGCCCGGGCTATCTCGAAAGCATCATCACCAGCGCCAGAAGCTGGGACCTGCCAGAGACTTACCTCGCTGGGATGAATCGCTTTCTGAGCAAGCCGATACAGGAAGACAAGCCGTCAACTCGGGAGCTGAGCGAACCGCTGCCCGCCGGTCCGGTCGCCGGCGTCAGGCCGCGCGCGGCGACGCCGAACGCGACGATCCGCGCCGGCAAGCCGTCTGGATAGTTCGAATCTCGTAAGATGACGCTGGCGCATGCACGCCATGCGTGAGCCTTTCCAACCGCGAAAGTCGTGCTGGCCGGGACAGGCGGAAGAGCGTCCGGACGGGATCCGGGCTCCCTTCCCCGAACTGTCTCGATGGAGGCTCCAATGAGCGGAATCATCGGCTGGATCGCCGGCAAGATCAAATGGCTGCTGCTGATCGCAGCGATCGGCGGGCCCGTCCTCGCCTTCTTCAGCTGGCAGGATGGCGAACGCGTCAGGAAGATCGCCGCAGAAGGCATCGAGGCGCAGGCCTCGGTCGAGGGCGCGACCCGCACCAAGCGGCGCCGCGGCGGCACCAGCTACTCGATCGACCTCGCCTGGAAGGACAAGAACGGCCAGGACCGCACGGCGGAGAAGATCTCGGTGTCGACCGAGTTCGCCAGCCGCATCATCACCAACGACAAGCTGACGGTCTCGACCCTGCCGATCAAATATCTGCCGGACGAGCCGGGCAAGGACTCGGTGATCATCCAGGGCGACGCCGCCAAGCAGGCCGATCTCGACCATGAGATGATCTATGTCGGCGCCGGCGCCGGGGTGATCGGCATCCTCGGCTCCGCTTTGTTCTTCTGGCTCGGCCGCCGCCGCTCTGAGAACGAGGAACAGACTGCGTAGACGCGACTAGCCAATGTTCCTGCGCCGCTGCCCCTTCGGTGGCGGCGCATGCCATTGTTTGCGACCAGCGTCGACGCATCTCTTCAAGAGTGGAACAGCCATGAAGCCAATCCTGGCCGCGATCATCACGATGCTCCTGGCCGTACCGACGGCCGAAGCAGTCCCTATCCGCTCGCCGGAAACGCCGGCGGCCCCGCTCTCCTGCGGCGGTGATGAGCCCTATTGGAGCCTGAGGCTTGGGGCCGATGGCCAAGCCCGCTTCTCGGATGGCGATGGCGAGGCCTCCACCTCCCCCTTCACCATGCAGCAGAGTCGGAACACGACGCTGATTGCCGGCGTTATCTTCGAGCCGAAGGCCGACATCAGTGCCGTCATCAGCCACGAAACCTGCTCGGTGACCGCCAGCGACGACAACAAGCCGCTGTCGATCTCGGTCTGGTACAAGGGCGCCCTGTTGTCCGGCTGCTGCCAGCCCGGCTGATCCTTGGTCTGATTGTGCCCCTCAGCTGGTGGCCTTCATCATCGCCAGGACGGCCTGGGACAGTTCGGTCTTCGCGTCGTTGAGTTCCTCTGGCACCACGAAGTGATTGCGTCCGGGCAGCACGATCCGCCGTTTCAGGCGCCCCATCCCGGCGAGCGCCGTCGCAAACTCGTTGGACTGCCGCTGGAATTCCGGGCTCTCCTTGTCGCCGAAGACGACGATGACATTGCAGGCGATTCGGTCGAGATGGCGCATCGCACTGAGCGCCGCGAGCTCGTCTTGCGAGATCTTGATGTAGGAGCTGCGGGCCGAGAGCATCACCGGATAGAGCTCGTACATGCCGCTCATCGCGACGCCGCCCTTGATCAGATCCTTGGGACCGCCCAGCGCCGGCCAGTCGCTCGTCAGCATGACGCCGCAAAGGTGCCCGCCGGAAGAATGGCCGGAGACGAAGATGCGCTGCGGATCGCCGCCGAAGCGCGCGATGTTCTTGTGAAGCCAGAGGAGCGCCCGCTGGCACTGCGCCGCCATCTCGGGCAGGCGCACCGCCGGGATGTTGGCGAAGTTCAGCGCGACATAGAGACAGCCGTTCTCGACAAAGGTCGGTGCGGGCGCCGAGGCGTCCTCCCGGCCGAGCGCGCGCCAGGCGCCGCCATGAATGAACACCATCACCGGCAGGTCCCTGGCGCCGGACGGCGCGAAGACATCGAGCGTCTCCGCCTCGCTCTCGCCGTAGCGCTCCGTCTTCGGCGGATGTTTTTGTCGAACCGCGGCGCTGTCGCTGGCGTAGCGGGCGATCACCTCTTGCGCGTTCGGCGCCCAGACGCGCTGATCATAGGCCTTGTCGAGCGCATCCTGCGTGTAGTCGAGGAAAACAGGCGATTGCGCCCGCGCGGCCAGCGGCGCGGCCATCGCGGCAGCCAATGCGATACCGAAACTACGACGATCCATGAAGCCCCCCAATCATCGGCCGTGATGCTAGGGGCCCGCTCCCGACAGCGGAATGCGGGTTTCGCAATAAATCCATAAGCAAAAGCAGGGGTATAGCGCCTGATTTTCTCCGGCATCGGAACCGACGCCGCAGACCAGCAACCATTGGCAAAAGCGCCGTGCCGCCCCAGCGGGGGGCGGCACGGCATTGGCGGTTCAGACAGCCAGCCCCTTGGCGAGCTCGCTGACCTGCTTCTCGAACAGCGCCCGGTAGATGCCGCCGTCATGGGTCAGCAGCGTCTCGTGCCGGCCCTCTTCCACGACCTCGCCGCGGTCGAAGACCAGGATGCGGTCCATGGCGCGCACTGTCGAGAGCCGGTGGGCGATGACGATGGTGGTGCGGCCTTCCATCAGCCGCTCCATCGCCTCCTGGATCAGCGCCTCCGATTCCGAATCGAGACTCGAGGTCGCCTCGTCCAGGATCAGGATCGGCGCGTCGGCCAGGAAGGCCCGCGCCAACGCGACACGCTGCCGCTCGCCACCCGAGAGCTTGACGCCGCGCTCGCCGACGAGCGTGCCATAGGCCTTGGGCAGGCGCATGATGAACTCATGCGCGTTGGCGAGCATCGCCGCCTGCTCGATCTGCGCCATGCTGGCGCCGGGTCGGCCATAGGCGATGTTCTCCGCCAACGAGCGGTGGAACAGCACCGGCTCCTGCTGCACGATCGCGATCTGCGCACGCAATGACGTCTGCGTCGCCGAGGCGATGTCGCGCCCGTCAATGGCGATGCGTCCATCGGTGACGTCGTAGAGCCGCTGCACCAGCTTGACGAAGGTCGTCTTGCCGGAGCCGGAGCGCCCGACCAGGCCAACCTTCTCGCCGGCTTTGATCGTCAGCGAGAAGTCGCGATAGAGCGGCTCGATGTGGCCTCCATAGTGGAAGGTCACCCGCTCGAAGGCGATCTCGCCGGCGGTCACGTCCATCGCCGTAGAACCCAGACGATCCGGCACGCCGAAGGGCAGCGCGTGCATCGCCACCATCTCCTCCATGTCGTTCACCGAACGCTGGAGATTGTGGACGTGCTGGCCGACATCGCGCAGATAGCCATGCACGACGGCATAGCTGGTCAGCACGAAGGCGACGTCGCCGGGCGTGGCCTGGCCATTGGCCCAGAGCCAGATCACCAGACCAATCACCGCAGCGCGCAGGCCCAGCAACACGATCTGCTGTGCGGTCCCCGACCAGGTTCCGCGCACCCAGGTCCGCCGCGTTCGCCCGGCCCACTTCGCCAGCACGCCGGTCAGGCGCTGGTCCTCGCGCGCCTCGGCGCCGAAGGCCTTGACCACCGGATTGCACGAGATCGAGTCCGCCAGCGCGCCGCCCAGCCTGGTGTCCCAGCTGTTGGCGAGCGTCGCCGCCGGCGCGACGAAGCGCAGCGACAGCACCATCGTCACGGCGCAGTAGATCACTGCGCCGGCAAAGACGACCGCGCCCATCGCCGGCCAGTGCCAGGCCAGCAGCATCGTCGTGCCGAGGAGCACGATCAGCGACGGCAGCAGCGCGATCACGATCGTGTCGGTGAGCAGGTCAAGCGCCCACATGCCACGGGTGATCTTGCGCACTGTCGAGCCGGCAAAGTTGTTGGCGTGCCAGTCGGTCGAGAAGCGCTGCAGGCGCGCGAAGGCCTCACGCGCCACGTCGCCCATGGTCCGCAGCGTCATCGCGGTGATGCCGATGAACGACAGGTGCCGGAAGAACACCGTGCCAGCGCCGAGCGCGATCATCATCACGAGCGCCGCGAGTGCAGCGTCGAGCCCGCTTGCCCGCTCGCCGGCGACCGCATCGACCAGCCGCCCGGCATAGAGCGGCATGAACAGGTCGGCAGCGGTCGCCGCCATCACGGTGAGGACCACGCCGGCGACGCGCCAGCGTTGGCGGCCCCAATGCGAAAAAGTAAAGCCGAGAACGGCCCGGAACGGCTCTTGCCGTTCCTTCTTGGGAGAAAGAGACATGAAAGCATCCGGCCCCGACGAGACCGGCTCCAAATTCAGGCGAAGCGCGACCGCGGCCGCGACTTCAGAAAACGCGATGGGAAATGCTGGCTCGAGCCGCCGCAAAGGCGGGCCTCGTGCTGATCCGACCTAGTGGTGGCGGGACCGCATGGTGGGAGCGACGATGGTATTGAAACGCATTCAGCCCTCCCTTTCCTGAGTTGGAGCCAAGGCAGGCAACATGCCGCATGCCCGCTTATTGTGCAAGCCGCGTTCAATGCATGGGGCGGTTGCAGCCGAAACCGATCGGACTTCGCATTGCGGTCACGATGTTTGGCGACGCGCGCGAGTTCGGTGCAGAGCAGTTCCAAAGCTATGGTGCGCTAGTTCAACATCCGCGAGAACAACTGGCTCAGGCTCCGCACGCCGTCCCAGATGGAGCAATTTGAGGAGAGTTAAGTGGCTGCCAGCGGCCCAGGTATCACAGATATCAAGCTTCTATTCGCTCGTTCAGGAAACCGATGTGCCTTTCCCAAATGCCGCGCTCCGCTAGCGCTGAACGGGACGTTGACTGGCGAGGTGTGCCACATCAGAGGTGCACGACCTGGAAGCGCGCGTTTTGATCCGGCCCAGGTCGGCGTAGAACGGCACGCGTATGAAAATCTCATCCTGATGTGCCCCATTCACCACACGGTGATTGATGATGACGAAGAGGCGTACTCGGTAGACCGCCTTAGCAAGATTAAGGTCGCACACGAATCTCAATCGGCTCCGATTCCAGATGCCGAGGCCGCAGCAGTAGCTGAGCTATTTGTGCAATCTGTTATGAATGTCGGCCAAAGCGGTGGGCTATCAGCCTACACAGTGAACGCCTCAAATATCACGGTGCAGAGCGCGCCATCCACAACTCACCTGACACATCAGCGACAGATACAGGCAGTCGAACATCTATGGCGAGTGGTACGCAACCTAAGCAGTGAGTTTGGAAGTGTCGTCTTCATCGACACCATCCTTACCATTCAAGAGCTTAACGCGTACTTCAGAGACAGAGAGTACGCTCATATCGCGGACTGCGTTCGTGAATACAGTGATATGAACATAGCCCTCCGCAAGCTCGCCAATGCAGGCGCCAACGACGCGTCAACCCAACGTCCATTCATTACTCATCGCTTGTGGTCCATCTTCTTCGTTCTGCACGGCATATATGGCCGCGCAGCATTACTCCTGACCAACTCATACAAGGAGCACCGATTCATAAGCTGGCGAGAGGATCGCGGTTGCGATCAGCTTCTCCGTGCCATCTTGCCAGCACAAGCCGTCGAGCACGCGAAGGCGCTAGAGATCGGGGGGCTTCGGGTCGCTATCGATTACTTGGAAGGTCAATTCCTAGCAGAGGCTGGCATGAATCAACCTCGCACTTAGCGGAAGCAGAGTTTTCGACCCCTACCAGAACAGCGCCAACAGCCTCATCCCGATCACCAGCAGGAACGCCGCGATGACCGTGCCGAGCACGCGCTGGCGCTTCGCCCGGTCCGGGAACTGCCTGGCGATCAGGCGGCCGAGCGGCTTGCGGAACAGGAAGGCGACAACCGCCAGAACAATCAGGATATGGGACAAGCTGTGGGCTCAGCCTTGCTTCGGCTCGGGCGCATCGAAGGGAGCGCCGGCCTTCTTCCAGGCGCCGAAGCCGCCAGCGACATGCGCGACCGGCTTCAGGCCCATCTCCTGCGCCGTCTTGGCGGCGAGCGCCGAACGCCAGCCGCCGGCGCAGAAGAAGACGAACTGCTTGTCCTCCTGGAAGACTGGCTTGGCATAGGGGCTTTCCGGATCGATCCAGAATTCCAGCATGCCGCGTGGGCAATGGAAGGCGCCCGGCATGCGCCCTTCCCGCTCGAGCTCGCGCGGATCGCGCAGGTCGACGAAGACGATGTCCTCACGCCCGGCCAGCGCCTTCGCCTCCTCGACCGACAGCGTCTTGATCGCAGCTTCCGCCTCCGCCAGCAGCGCCTTGTAGCCCTTGGTGATCGTCTGCGGCATCGCCGGTCCTCCTGCGCGAGGCCGGCAAAGTGGCGGCTGCCGCAGCTGGCGTCAATTCGCACCTTCTCCCTCCCCCCGCTTGCGGTGGGGAGGGCCGGGGTGGGGGGCAGTTCCGCTCGACGCAACATGAAAAGAAGGCCCATACGCGGCTTTCCGGCCCCCCATCCCTAACCCTTCCCCACCGCAAGCGGGGGGAAGGGAATACCGACGCCTCACTGCATCGCTGCAAATCCGGTTGCTCACATTAACAACGCCCGCCAATCTGCCGCCAGGAGGGGCTCATGGCTGGATTCGGGATGCTCGATGTCATCGCCATCGCTTTCTTCGCCGCCGCCTGGATCGGCTACCTGCTGGCCGTCGAGACCGGTCCGCACGCCAGGCGCAGCCTGAACACGCTGATGAACCAGCGCCGCGAGCGCTGGATCATGGAATCGGTGAAGCGCGAGAACCGCATCATCGACACGCAGGTGATGAATGGCCTGCAGAACGGCACTGCCTTCTTCGCCTCGACCTCGCTGATCGCCATCGGCGGCTCACTGACGCTGCTGCAATCGGCCGACCGCGTCGTCCAGGTCTTCGCCGACCTGCCCTTCGCCACGACGACGACCCGCGCCGCCTGGGAGATCAAGGTGATCGGCCTCGCGGTGATCTTCGCCTATGCCTTCTTCAAGTTCAGCTGGAGCTACCGGCTGTTCAACTATTGCGCCATCCTGATCGGCGCGATCCCGTCATGGACCGAAGCCGACAAGCCGGAGACGATCGCCGCGGCGCGCGAGGCGGTGGCGATGAACGTCGTCGCCGGGCTGCACTTCAACCGCGGCCAGCGCGCCTTCTTCTTTGCGCTGGCCTATCTCGGCTGGTTCATTTCGCCCTGGCTCTTCCTGATCGCCACCGCAGCGGTACTGACGGTGATGTGGCGCCGGCAATTCGCCTCGGATTCGGCAGCGGCCGTCGGTGCAGGGCGCCGCGCCGCTTGACGAAATCCGTCCGCCGGCTCAGCAAGCGGCATGACCACACCGACAGATGACGAGCTCGCCGAGACGATCCTGCGCCTCACCACCGAGCGGAGTGACCGGACCACCTCGCCGATGGATATCGCCCGCGCCATTGGCGGCGACCATCCCGATGGCTGGGGGCCGCTGATGCAGCCAATCCGCCGGGTCGCCGTGCGATTGATGAAGGACGGCAAACTGGTGATCACCCGAAAAGGACGCCCGGTCGATCCCGACGATTTTCGCGGCGTCTACCGCCTGCGCCTGCCGGGCGATGATCCGGCCGATCAGGGATAGGGCCGTCGCGACAGGCAACGGGACTCGCGTCGCGCTGCAACCGCCGTCTTCGGACGGCGCTATGCCACACACGTTTCGCAAAATCGCCGGATGGTCGGGGAGGTTGTCCGGGGCTGCGTCGCCAGCTCGCAAAGAGCGGTCGCAACTGCAGCGGAGAGGGCCAAGAAGCGCTTCCGCTCCTTGCCACTATCGTCGTCTAACGCGCCCGGGGGCTTGCGGCAAGCCCCCCTCCATGTCCTAGGAACGCTGCCCTCAGCCTGAACCTCAGGCCAAAGGGAGTAGCAAAATGCGTGTCTTATTATCGACTTACGGCTCGCGCGGCGATGTCGAGCCACTCGTGGCGCTTGCCGTGCAATTGCAGGTTCTCGGCGTTGAAGCCGTGGTGTCTGCGCCGCCGGATCAGGAATTCGTCGAGCTGCTCGCACGGGCCGGCGTGCCGTCGGCGCCGGCCTTCATGCCGATACGCCAATGGGTGAGCGAGCGGGCAAAGCCTTCGTCGGGGGCAGACTTCCACAGGCTCGCATCCGAGATGATGGCTGCGCAGTTCGCCGCCATCGGCACGGCAGCCGAGGGCTGCGATGCGATGGTGGCGACCG
This sequence comes from Allobosea sp. LjRoot90, assembly GCF_964254315.1. Lineage (NCBI taxonomy): Bacteria > Pseudomonadati > Pseudomonadota > Alphaproteobacteria > Hyphomicrobiales > Alloboseaceae > Allobosea > Allobosea sp. LjRoot90. Next base: position 446,407 of record NZ_CAXUTF020000001.1, on the reverse strand, counting down.
GCCTGTTCCCGTCTGCGAGTGCCGCACGGTCAGTCGCCGAGCTGACCGGCCTCTCCTATCATCACGTCACCTTCTGCCCGCTCTTCCTGCCATCTCACCACCATCGGCCATTCCCCTATCCCGGCCATCCTTTGCCGCCGGAGGTGACCGACAACCGCGCATTGTGGGATTTCAATATCCGGACCATGAATGCGCTGTTCGGCGAAGCGCTCAGGACGCACCGCGCGTCGGTCGGCTTGCCACCGGTCGACAATGCCCGCGACCATGTCTTCACCACGCGCCCGTGGCTGGCATCGGACCCGGTGCTGTGGCCGTGGCGGCCCACGGATCTCTGCGACGCCGTGCAGACCGGTGCCTGGATATTGCCTGACGAGCGCCCGCTTCCAGCGGAGCTGATGGCCTTCCTGGAGGCAGGCGAACCGCCGATCTATGTCGGTTTCGGCAGCATGTTCATGCAGTCGGCAAGGGATGCCGCCCGCGTGGCGATCGAGGCGATCCGGGCGCAGGGCCGCCGCGCGGTCCTGCTGCGGGGCTGGGCCGACCTCGCACTGGGCGACGACGCGGAGGATTGCTTCATCACCGGCGACGTCAACCAGCAGGCATTGTTTCCCCGGATGGCGGCGGTCATGCACCATGGCGGCGCAGGCACCACGACGGTGGCAACCCGCGCTGGCGCGCCGCAGGTGATCGTCCCGCAGATCGTCGACCAACCCTATTGGGCTGGCCGGGTGGCAGAATTGGGCATCGGCGCCGCACATGACGGTCCGACGCCGACCTTCGAGTCGTTGTCGGCAGCATTGGCCAAGGCGCTGTCGCCGGAAACCGGAGCACGGGCGACCGCCGTGGCGCGCACGATCCGCAGCGACGGGGCGGAAGTCGCCGCGAAGCTGCTGATTGACGCGATCAGCCGGGAAAGGCCGCCGTCCTAGCGGATCGCCTTCGCCGCCACCGGCCCCGGAAACAGCGCATCGGTGTAGCCGGCGAGGTAATAGGCGACGAGCCCGGCCCACTCTTTGAAGGCGTCGTCGGCGATATCGAGCCCGCGCGCCGCCTTGCGATAGGGCCGCAGGAAATCCGCCCGCTCGCCGCTGGAGAGGAAGTCGACCGGGAAGGCCTCGACCTGGAAACCCGCCTTGCGGAACACGCCCATGGCACGCGGCATGTGCCAGGCCGAGGTCACCAGCAGCCAGCGCTCACCGGGCTTGGGATCGACGAGGCGGCGGGTGAAGACGGCGTTCTCGACCGTGTTGCGCGACTTGTCCTCGAGGACGAGCCGGTTCTCCGGCAGGCCGAGACCGAGGAAGAGCAATCGCGCGCCGTCGGCCTCGGTCTTCACCACCGGCGAGAGCAGATTGGCGCCGCCGCCGGTGAAGACCAGCTTCGCCTCGGGATGGGCGCGGGCAAGCTCGACCGCCTTGGTCATCCGCGCCGCGGCATTGTTGAGCACGATGTCCTCGCGCGCCACGCCGATCGAGCCGCCGAGCACGATGATGCCGTCGACCCTGCCGGAATTCACCGCCTGCTGCGGGAAGCGATCCTCGAGTGGCCTGACGAGGATGCGCGGCAGCGGGCTGAAGGCGAGCAGGCCGAGCACGAATACGCAGACGAGGCCGAGCCAGCGTCCCGGCCCGGAAAAGCGCGTGAAGGCGAGCAGGCTCGCCAGCACGAGCCCGCCGATGGCGAGGTTCACCGGCGAGGCCAGGAACCAGAGGATCTTTGAGAGGGTGAAGAACATGATTTTCTTGAACAGACCCGCCTCCCCTTACGCATAGAAAGCTGACAGGCCGTTATGAAACGGCCCGGGGCGGTCGAGGTTCGGTGCGAGATTGCGATCACGTTGCGGTGAATGAGGGCGGCGGCCACCGCCGTCATTCTCGGGGGAAGCGAAGCGCAGACCCGAGAATCTCAGGACAAGAAGGAGCCTTCAGTGTCCCATCCGGCCTGAGATGCTCGGGACGAGCCCGAGCATGACGAGCCCTATTCCTACCGGATGATTTGCGGCGGCTGTGCCGGCGGACGACGCGTCTGGCGTGCTGCGAAGCGCTCGACCTCAAGCGCCCGTTCGGCAACCTCGCGCAATTCGCAGCCGGCCTGCAGCCCGGCCGAGCGCGCCGGCGGCTGGGACGCACCGTAGAAGGCGCATTTCTGGACGGCGTAGCTTTGCCAGGCGACCTGCAGCGCGGCGAACTGGCTGCGCGCCCCGGCGTCGAGCGAACGCTCCAGCGCCGCACCTGCCAGCGTCAATCGCTCGCGCCAGACCGCCTCCTCGCGCCGGGCGCAGGCGATCTCGGCCTGGGCCCGGTCGTTTGCCGAAGCGGCGCTGACACAGGGCACGGCGACGAGGCCGATGCAGCCCGGGCTCGCGGTCATTCCCTGCCGGACGCAGTTCGCCACCTGCACACGATCGCCTGACTGCACTGGGTTGGTCGGTGCCTGTGCGAGCGCAGCGATGCAGCCGAGCTGTGTCGAGACGAGGGAAATGGCAAGAAAACCGCGCATGGCGGCGATCATGACGACCAAATCGGCCGGGTCAAGCGCGCTCTGCCGCCCTCACGTGATCGGCAACGGCAGGGCCGGACCGGCCGCCGGACGCGCCGAGACATGCGCATACCAGCGTCGAATATTGGGCCAGTCCTTATGCGGCACCGGCATGTTGAGCCAGCGATGCGCGCCCGGCGCCACCGTGATGTCGGCCATGCCGAAGCGTTCGCCGGCGAGATAGCTCCGCCCTGAAAGATGGGCCTCGAGGATGTCGAGCTTGGCCTCGGCCTTGGCGATCGAGGCTTCGATCGCCGCTGGCTCGGTATAGCCCGGCGTCTTCCGGATCAGCCCCCAGAAGGCCGGTGTCATCGAAGGCTGTAGCTCGGAGAGCATCCAGTCCATCCAGCGATCGGCATCCGCTCTCTTGGCCGGATCCTCCTCCCAGATCCAGCCGGCGCCATAGCGGGCGGCGAGGTAACGCACGATGCTGCTCGACTCCCAGATGACGATCTCGCCGTCCTCCAGTGTCGGAATCTGCCCGTTCGGGTTCTTGGCGAGATAGGCCGGCTCGCGATTGCCGCCGAACTTGCCACCGATATCGATACGCTCGAAAGGCTGGCCGACCTCGCCGGCGGCCCAGACCACCTTCTGGACATTGATCGAGCTGATCCGCCCCCAGATCGTCAGCATGACATCCTCCCGTCGATCACGAGGAGCTCCTGCCCCTGTTCGTCGTCCCGGACAAGCCGCGAAGCGGCGCCGATCCGGGCCCCATTCCGAAGCTTTCCCGAGAGAGGTTCCGGAATGGGTCCCGGGTCTCCCTTCGGTCGCCCGGGACGACTGGTATGGAAAACCTACGCAAACTCCATGATGACCGCGTCTACCGCCAGCGAATCGCCTTCCTTCGCCAGGATCTTGGCGATGGTGACGTCCTTCTCGGCGCGCAGCACGTTCTCCATCTTCATCGCCTCGACCATGGCGAGCGCCTCGCCCGCCTTGACCTCCTGGCCGACGGTGACGAGCAGCGCCTTGACCAGGCCCGGCATCGGGCAGAGCAGCACCTTGCCAGTATCGGCAGCGACCTTTTCCGGCATCAACGCCGCCAGTTCCGCCTCGCGCGGCGTGTAGACATGGGCGTTGGCATAGGCGCCGGCATGGCCGAGCGCGACGCCGTTCAGGATCGACCGGACCTGCGCCGCGATGGCGACGCCGTCGAGCGTGCCGCGCCAGACCGGCTCGCCTGGGCGCCAATCGCTCATGACGGTCAGCTCACGGCCGGCAAAGGCGATCGTCACCGCCCCGCCTTGTTCCGTAACTTCGCCCTCGAACCGCTCACCGCCGAGCGAGACGATGCGGGTGCGCTCGAACTCGACCTTGCGCCAGCCCTCCATCTGCGCCGAGACATGGCGCTTGCGGGCGTTGAGCCGGTGGTCGCAGGCGATCGCGATCGCCGCCATGCGCAGCGCCACCTCGCCTTCCGGCTGCGGCAGCGAGAAGCCCTCAGGGAACTCCTCGGCGATGAATCCGGTCGAAATATTGCCCGAGATCCAGCGCGGATGCTGCATCACCGCCGCGACGAAGGGGATGTTGTGGCGGATGCCGTCGATGGCGAAGGCATCGAGCGCGCGCGCCTGCGCCTTGATCGCCGCCTCGCGCGTCGGCGCATGCGTCACCAGCTTGGCGATCATCGGGTCGTAATAGATCGAGATCTCGCCGCCTTCGAACACGCCGGTGTCGTTGCGCACGGTCGCGTCGCCATCCGGCCCCTCGCTCGGCGGGCGATAGGTCACGAGGCGGCCGGTCGAGGGCAAGAAGTTGCGGGTCGGATCCTCGGCGTAGACGCGGGATTCCACGGCCCAGCCGTTGAGCTTCACGTCGCTCTGGCCGATCGCGAGCTTCTCGCCAAAGGCGACGCGGATCATCTGCTCGACCAGGTCGATGCCGGTGATCATCTCCGTCACCGGATGCTCGACCTGCAAGCGCGTGTTCATCTCGAGGAAATAGAACGACTTGTCCTGGCCGGCGACGAACTCGACCGTGCCGGCGCTGTCATAGTTCACCGCCTTGGCGAGCGCGACGGCCTGCTCGCCCATCTTGCGGCGCGTCGCCTCGTCGAGCAGCGGCGACGGCGCCTCCTCGAGCACCTTCTGGTTGCGGCGCTGGATCGAGCATTCGCGCTCGCCGAGATAGATGACGTTGCCGTGCTTGTCGCCCAGCACCTGAATCTCGATATGGCGCGGGTCGACGATGAATTTCTCGACGAAGACGCGGTCGTCGCCGAAGGAGGACGCCGCTTCCGATTTGGAGCGGGCAAAGCTTTCCGCCACCTCGCCGGCGGAATGGGCGATGCGCATGCCCTTGCCGCCGCCACCGGCCGACGCCTTGATCATCACGGGATAGCCGATCTCGTCGGCGATGGTCACGGCGTGTTCGGGGGTCTCGATGACGCCGAGATAGCCCGGCACCGTCGAGACCTTGGCGGCGGCCGCCGCCTTCTTCGATTCGATCTTGTCGCCCATCGCGGCGATCGCGCCCGGATTGGGGCCGATGAAGACGATGCCGTTCTCCTTCAGCGCCTTGGCAAACGCCTCGCGCTCGGAGAGGAAGCCGTAGCCGGGGTGGACAGCTTCCGCCCCGGTCTGCTTGCAGGCGGCGATGATCTTGTCGATCTGGAGATAGGATTCGGCGGCGGGCGCGGCGCCGATATGCACGGCCTCGTCGGCCATCTCGACATGCAGCGCGTCGCGATCGGCATCGGAATAGACCGCCACCGTCTTGATGCCCATGCGCTGGGCCGTCTTGATGACGCGGCAGGCGATCTCGCCACGGTTCGCGATCAGAATCTTCGAGAACATGCGTGGCTTCCCCCAGACCCGGTGCCTTCACTGTGCAGTGCGGGATTTACGGGAGGCAAGCGCATCCGTCCACTGATGCGAAAGTTTTGTAACGTGCGCAAACGCCCGGCGGCAGCCGGGCGCAGGCGCTCCGTTCTGTCAGGCGGCGTCAGCTCGCAAGCAGCACACGCTGCGCAGTGAAGCCGAGCGGCAGCCGAGCATCGGCCTTGCGCAGGGCAAAGCTGACCAGCGCCTCGTCGCAGATCTCGGCTTCACGCACCACCTCGAAGGCGATCTTCTGCGCCAGCGGCGTCGGGCCCTGCCCCGCCGAAAGCGTCGTCACCAGCCAGTGCGCCTTGTCGCGATCGATCTTGCCGGTCGGGCGGCTTTCCCAGACCGAGAAGTCGACGCAGAACGCCAGCAGCACATCGGCGAAGAGCGGCGATTTGTCGGCGACAGCGCGGTCGAGCGCCACCAGCACGTCAATGATGTCGCGAGTCAGCACGACCTCGTGCAAGATTTCGCGCTGAAGAACTCGGACGTCTTCATCGTCGATCGCGTGCTTGTCCATCACGCGATCGACGAATTCACGAAGTTCATGGCCGATCATTGTTCAACCCCTGTCCGACGTTGTTTTGTGTCGGTTTGTCCCTGTCGTATGAAGACGATGCGCCGGGCCCGTGATCAGGTGGTTAACACGCAAATCTGAACGCGCGTTCAGGTTAAACGGCTCTGATCGGACGTGGTTGCGAGGATGTTACTAGCGCAGCCGCTGCCCCCCGCGCCCTCAGGCGCGCTTCCGGGCTGCGTCTGGAGCATTGGACGAACTCGCGCAGAGCATCGTAACGACTCTGCCGTGATCCCGATCCTCATCTCAGGCAGGTAGCGCGACCATGGCTTCTCCCGACACGCTGGCTGCGGTTTTCGAGCATATCGATGCCAACCGAAGCGCCTTTCTCGATCGCCTGATCGCCTATCTGCGCCACCCCAGCATCAGCGCCGAGAACATCGGCATCGCCGAGGTCGGTGCGCTGCTGGTCGAGATGCTGACGGAGATCGGGCTGGAGACGAGCCTGGTGCCGACGCAGGGGCATCCCATGGTCGTCGCGCGCTGGGAGAAGGCGCCGGGCAAGCCCACCGTGCTGCTCTACGGCCATTACGATGTGCAACCGCCCGACCCGCTCGAAAAATGGACTTCGCCGCCCTTCGAGCCGACGATCCGTGACGGCCGCATCTATGCGCGCGGCGTCGGCGACAATAAGGGCCAGCATTTCGCCCAGATCCTCGCGATCGAATCCCATCTCAGGGTGCATGGCACGCTGCCCTGCAACGTCATCCTGTTGCTGGAAGGCGAGGAGGAGATCGGCAGCCCGAACATCGCCGGCTTCGTGCGCGCCAACAAGGCGATGCTCAGGGCCGATCTCGCCGTCACCGCCGACGGGCCGCGTCATGTCAGCGGGGCGGCTGCGATCAAGTTCGGTTCGCGCGGCGTGGTTTCCTTCGAGCTGCGTTGCCGCCATGCCGTCCGCGACGTGCATTCCGGCAATTTCGGCGGCATCGTGCCGAACCCGATCTGGACCCTGGTCCATCTGCTCGGAACCATGAAGAATGCCGCCGGCGAGATCACCATTGCCGGCCTCCACGACGATATCGAAGCGCCGACACAGGAGGAACTCGCCGCGATCGAGCGCCTGCCGCTCGACATCGAAGCGGTGAAGCACAGCCTCGGCCTGGTCAGGCTCGATGCGCCGGCCGACCGGCCCTTCTATGAGCGCCTCTGCTTCCGCCCGACGCTGACCATCAACGGCTTCCACGGCGGCTATGGCGGTCCCGGCACCAAGACGGTCCTGCCCAATGAAGCCTTCGTGAAATGCGACATCCGCCTGGTCGATGCGCAGGATCCGCAGGACATCCTGCGCAACGTCGCGGCGCATGTGGCGCAGCACGCGCCGGAGGTCGAGTTCGTCGCGGCCGATATGGGCATGCAGCCCTCGAAGACGCCGATCGCCTCGCCCTTCACCGCCCCGCTACGCCGGGCTTTCGTCGCCGCGCAGGGCGAGGAACCGCTGCTGATTCCGGCCGGTTTCGGGAGCCTGCCCGGCTATGTCTTCACCAAGATCCTCGGCATTCCCGCCTTCGTCACGCCCTACGCCAATCCCGACGAGGCCAACCATGCGCCAAACGAGAACCTGACGCTCGACTGCTTCTACAGCGGGCTTCGCACCGGCGCGGCGCTGTTGCACGAGCTCGGCCAGCTCGAGGCGCCCTGAGGGGTGAATCCGTCTCTTACTTTTGGAAAGGGACTGTTTTGCCGATCAGCTCGCGATGCAAGCTGATTGGGGCGAGCTCTCGGGAGGCGGGGCAATCGCATTTAGATTTTTTGAGCCCTCATCCTGAGGAGCGGACCACAGGTCCGCGTCTCGAAGGATCCTCCAGATGGTTCCGGAACCTCCTGGAGCATCCTTCGAGACGCCATTCCTGATGGAATGGCTCCTCAGGATGAGGGCTCACGGGACAAATGCGACAGCCCTGCTCGGGGGGCGTTCCGTCCGCCCCCTCAGGCTGGTTCTGCTAGCGCCAGCCTGTCGATGATGCCGGTCAGCTCCGCGCAGTTCTCGATCACATGTCGCGCTCCGGCCGCCCGCAATGCAGCGACCGGCTGGAACCCCCAGGAGACCGCCACAGGAGTCACCCCGGCCGCCACCGCCATCTCCATGTCGAACGTGCTGTCGCCAACCATCAGCGTCCGTTCCGGCGTAGCGCCGGTCTCAGCCATCGCCCGCAGGATCATCTCCGGATGCGGCTTCGAGATCGCATCGTCAGCGGTCTGGGTCGTTGCGAACAGGCTGGCCCAGCCATGGTGGTCGATGGCGTAGTCCGCCCCGCGCCGCGACTTGCCGGTGGCGACGCCGAGCAGCGTCTGCGGCCGCTGCGACAGCGTCGTCAGCAGCTCGGCGACGCCCGGAAAGAGCGGCTCGGCCAAAGACGGATCGGTCTCCGCCTGCTGCCGCATGCCATTGAAGACGTCCCTGTAGGTCTGCGTCAGCACGTCGTCCGGCTCGGTAAGCCCCGCGACCCGCATCAGCGCGATGTCGAGCGTCAGCCCGATGACACCGAGGCCGGCCTCGCGACCGGGATGGACACGGCCGCAACGCGCGAAGGTCTCGTATTGGGCACCGAGAATGATCGCTTCGGAATCGATCAGCGTGCCGTCCAAGTCGAAGATAATGAGGTCCATGCCGGCGCTCTACAGGAGATGGCGGGGTGCCGCCATCTCCGCCGGCGCAAGGCCCTCATGCAGCGCCTCAGCCCTCGCCGCGATTGCGGGCGCAGCTGGAAAGCGCGGCGCGCAGTTCGTCTCCGTCGAGCCCCTTGCCACGCGCTTCCTTGCGGCATTCGGCGCGCTGGGCGAGGTCCGGCCGCTTGCCGTTGAAGCAGGCGACCAGCGACGCCGTCCGCTCGGCTCCTTTGAGTCCGCTTGCATCGGCCTCCTGCTTGCAGGCCGCCCGTGCCGTCACGGCTGTCGGCTTGCCGTCGCGGGTCAGCCCGTCGCTGGCATAGAGCTTCACACCCGGGAAGCGCTCCTGCAGGCAGTCGCGCATGGCGCGGCGCAGATCGTCGCCCGAGAGCGCGATGTTCTCGGCATAGCAGTCGCGCCGAGCTTCGGCGCGGGCAGCGCGCGGCACCGGCTCATCGGCCGTTGCAGCGGCTAGTTGCGGGACGGCCGGCGCCGGCTGCGCCTGGGCAAAAGCCGTGGAGGAGAAAGACAGAACGAGACCGGCGGCAAGCAGGGAAATGCGCAACATGGAAAGCCTCCCGTGATGGATATTCACAGGAACAAACTTAGAACATAACGCGTTTTGTTCCGCAAGTGTTCTTACGTCAGGTCACGCAACCTGCTGTTGCGAGCCGTCCTACTCGTCCGGCGCGTCGACGATCGGGTCGTAAGGCGCGTCCTCGAATCCGAGCAGGTTCCAGCTCTGGCGCATATGCGGTGGCAGCGGCGCGCTGACGTCGATCGTGCCCTTGCCGCGCGGATGCGGCAGCACGATCCGCCGCGCGAGCAGATGCAGCTTGTTCTGGATGCCGCCGGGCAATTCCCAGTTCTGGATGTTGAAGTATTTGGGATCGCCGACGATCGGATGGCCGATATGGGCGGCGTGCGCGCGCAATTGGTGAGTGCGGCCGGTCACTGGCTTGAGCGAGAGCCAGCCGAGCTTCTGCGCCGCGGTCTCGACCACGGCGTAATAGGTGACGGCATGCATGGCGCCCTCCCCGCCATGCTCGGCGATCGCCATGCGCTGGTCGCCGTCATAGGCCTCCTCGCGGGCGAGATAAGTCGAGATGCGGCCCTGGCGCACGCGCGGCACGCCGGCGACCAGCGCCCAGTAGACTTTTCGGGCCGAGCGCGAGCGGAAGGTCTTGGCCAGCGTCGCCGCGGCGAAGCGCGACTTGGCGATGACGAGGCAGCCAGCCGTGTCCTTGTCGAGCCGGTGCACGAGGCGCGGCTTCTGCCCGTCCTTGCCGGTGAGCGCATCGAGCATGCCGTCGACATGACGCGTCGTGCCGGAACCGCCCTGCACAGCCAGGCCCGCCGGCTTGTTGAGGACGATGACGTCGTCGTCCTCATAGAGCGTGATCGAGCGCAGGAAGCCGATCGTGTCGCCATCGGCCTTGGCCGAGCGCGGCCGCTCTGCCGCCTGCTCGAGCTTGAGCGGCGGGATGCGCACGGTCTGGCCGGCCTCGAGCCGGTCCTTGCTGTCGGCGCGCTTGCCGTTGACGCGCAGTTCGCCCTTCCGGACGATGCGCTGGATATGGCTGAACGAGAGCTGCGGGAAGCGCGCCTCGAGGAAGCGGTCGATCCGCATCTCGTTCTCGTCCGGCGTCACCACGAGCTGCTGCACACCGGTCGAGAGCACCTCGGCGGTCACCGCCTTGACCTCGGCGCGCGTCGGCGCATCCGTGATCGGCGGCTTGCGCGGTGCGGGCTTGCGCGGTGCAGGCGTGCGCGGACCTGCGGCCCTCGGCGTCGGATGATGTGGTTTCGGGTCGCGCGTCGGCTCGGTGCGCACGACCTCTTCCTCTGCCGGACGCGGCCTGGCTCGGGCCGAGCGGCGCGCGTCATGGCTCGGGCGCTTGCCCTTCGGCGCGCCGGAGGCGGGCGGCCTGCCGCCGCGCTTGGGGCCGTTGCCTCGCGGAGGAGCTCCAGCTCCCTTGCCGCCGGTTCCCTTACTGCCGGTTCTCATGTCAGCCCCCGCACAATGGATAGTCCCGCGACCAGCGCCGCGAGCGAGAGGACGACCGAGCCGAGCACATAGAGCGCGGCCGGCAGCGCCTCGCCTCGCTCCCAGAGCAGCATCGCGTCGAGCGAGAAGGCCGAGAAAGTGGTGAAGCCGCCGAGGACCCCGGTGGCGAGGAAGAGCCGCGCATTCTGCGTCCAGCCCTCGCCGGCCTTGAAGGCTAGGAAGCCGGCGACCAGCCCCATCACGCCGGAACCGAGGATGTTGATCGCCAGCGTCCCATAGGGGAACGAGGCGCCGAGCCATTTCAGCGAGACGACGTTGACGCCGTGCCGGAGCACGCCGCCGATGCCGGCGCCGAGGAAGACGAGAGCGGTGGAAAGCATTGCTGAGGCATAGAGCGCCGCGCCAGCGCGCACAAACGAAATCCGCTGCGGATATGTCCGTTTCGGCCTGATCTGCCCCTTACTTGGCCGCCTCCGTGCCGTAACCCCGCAGGAAGGCATCGACCGCAGCCTCTGCATAGCGGGCGAGTTCGGCCGGATCGCTGTCGCAATTGCCGCTGAACATGGCGCGGTTCACGGGTATCCAGAGCACCAGCCCGGCGAAATGGTCCGCCGCCAGCAAGGGATCGTCCATCCGCAATCGCCCATTCGCGGCATAGCGCTGGAAGGCGCCTGACAGCGTCTGGAGCACCCTGCCGAAGCCGCTGGTGAACCAGCCCTGCCCGACCTCGGGAAAGCGCTCGGCATTGGCGATCACCAGCCGCCGCAGGCGCAGCAGGTCCGGCTGCATCAGCGCGGTCAGGAACTTGCTGGCGAGCCGCCCTAACCCCTCCCTCGGATCGTCGGAGGCGGCAAGCTCATCGGCCACCAGCTTTAGCAACCCGTCGATATCGTCCGTGGTCGCCGCGACGATCTCGGCGTAGAGCCGCTCCTTATCGGCGAAATAGCGGTAGAGCGTCGGCTTCGACACGCCGGCCAGCGCCGCGACCTCGTCCATGGTCGTCCCGTCATAGCCCTTGCTCAGGAACAGGCTCGTCGCCGCTTCGAGGACGGTACCGCGCTTGCGCTCGGATCGGTCGAGAGTGGCTTGCGACATGGCGCGGCTCCTCCGGGCTTGACAGAGTGAACGAAACTACACAGTTTAGTTGTACTAAACCGTTCAGTTTCACTCTACCCCTTGCGCTCATGGAGAGCCAGATGAAAACCGCATCGTCGCAGCCGCTCGACCGCGCCCTGCTCGCCTGCGGGGTGGCGACCGCCCCCGTGTTCTACCTTATCGCTGCGCTGCAGCTGGCGCTCAGGCCGGACTACGACATCCGCACCCAACCGATCAGCTTTCTCGCTTTCGGCGAGCTCGGCTGGATCCAGGTCGCGAACTTCCTGGTGACCGGCGCCCTGGCACTCGCCGGCGCGATCGGCCTGCGCCGAGCCCTGCGCGGCCAGCGCGGCGGCGGCGCGGGACCCATCCTCGCCGGCCTTTACGGTCTCGGCATGATCGGCGCCGGCCTGTTCGGGCCCGATCCACTCCCCGCCCCCGGCCAGGCGCCGCAGATGAGTGTCACGGGCGCCTTGCACATGGTGGCGTTCCTCGTCTCATTCCTGTCGCTGATCGCCGCCTGCTTCGTCCTGGCGCGCCGGTTCGGCGCCGTCGGCAGGCGCGGCTGGGCGATCTACAGCATCGCCACCGCCCTGCTCGCTCCGGCGCTCGTCGCTGTTGGCATCGCAAACCCGTCCCTCGCCGGATTGATCATGGCCGGCGCCGGCCTCGTGCTCTTCGGCTGGTTCTCTCTGGTTGCGTTCGAGATTCGCGGCGAACGCTCGGCCTCCCGATCGCTCTCATCCGACGCCGCTGCGGCCTGACCTGCCAGCGCTCTCGTGGCCTGCGGTTATCCGCAGGCCACACCGACAAGAACGGGCACCGCCATGCCCAGTCTCTGCGGCGCGATTGACTTGCCACCTCCGCGACCGGCAGAAACGCCGGGACATAGGGGTGATCATTGCGCTGATGGCATGCGGTTCCGAACTGGGAGGCGAGCGTACCCGCGCAGCGTTCTGGCGCGCGGCCTTGCCTGTCGGCCTCGTGCTGCTCTCGCAAACCGCCCTCGCCACGCCGGCACGGTTACCGCCCCGCCCGGCACAGGCTCCGAGCTTCGCCCGCGCCTGCACCATCGAGCTGCCCGAGACTCCGCCGATCTTCGCCAGTAAAGGAGCAACTGCGGCGGCCAAGGATGACGCGGACGACGACAGCGACGAGGAAGAGGACGACGACCCGCCGCAGCGCGGCCTCATCCTGCCCGGCTCGGCCACTTGCCTCTCGATCACCGGCACGGTCAGCGCCGGCATGCAGCGCGATTCCTACCGGGCCTCACGCCTCGGCCCGCCGCCGCCTTCCGACGCGACGTCCTTCTCGGTCAGCGCCGCCTTCCGCATCGCGACTTCGCATGAGCTTTCGTCGGGGCTGCGCATCGGCACCGCCTTTGGCTTCACCCTGTACAGCCCGGTCGACGGCGTCAGCGAGAACTCGATCGACGAGGCGACGATCCTGATCGGCCCCTGGACTTTCGGGCTCGATGCCTCGCGCTTCTCGTTCTGGACCGGTGACGAGTTCATCTTCTCGACACGCGTCCCCTCCCGCACCGTCGGCGTGATCGCGCTCGAATTGCCGCTGACCGAGAGCTGGACAGCGACACTCGCCCTCGAGGACCCGGCACTCGGCAACAGCTCCTCGACCGCGCCGGTCGGGACCGGCCGGCGGATACCGGATGCCATCGGTCGGCTGGTCTATGCGCAAGGCGGCTGGACCGTGCATGGTGCGATGGCGCTACGCGAGATCCCCGGCACGCCGTCGCGCTTCGGCCGGGCCGGCATCATCGGCGCGACCTATGAAGGCGAGGTGTTCGGGCATGGCTGGAACCTGACCGCCCAGCTTGCCGGCGCGATCGACGGTGCGCCCTATATCGGCTCGCAGCTCGATGCCCGCACCGTCAGCCGCGTGCTGCTGGCGAGCGATGCCACGCGCGGCTTCTCCGCGCTCGTCTCGGGCCGCTACGAATGGACCGAGCAGATCGCCAGCAACGCTTATCTCAGCCGCTATTGGCTGGAGGTGCCGCTGCCGGGCCAAATCCGCGGCGAAGTCAGGATCGACCGCCTAGCCGCCAATCTGGTCTGGACCCCGGTCGAGGGCTTCAAGGCCGGGATCGAAAGCTCGATCGCCTGGGCGAAGATCGCATTGACCGGCCGCGAAATTCCGATCGGCCTGGCCGGGCGGCAGATCTCGACGCAGGTTTTCATCGAGCGGAGTTTCTGAGCCGAATGCTTCGGCCGCATCCCGACGTCATTCTCGGGCGGAGCGAAGCGCAGACCCGAGAATCTCAGGACGAGAAGGAGTTGATCAGAGCCCCGCGCGGCCTGAGATGCTCGGGTCAAGCCCGAGCATGACGCAAGCTGAGCGCGTCCTACTCCCCGCGCTCCTGCCGCAGCTTCTCCCAGTACTCCAGCCGCTTCCTGATCTCGCGCTCGAAGCCGCGCTCGGGCGGGTCGTAGAAGCGCTGGCGGCCGAGCGCGTCCGGCCAATAGTTCTGGCCGGAGAAGGCGTCGGGCGCGTCATGGTCGTAAGCGTAATCGGCGCCGTAGCCCTCGCTCTTCATCAGCTTGGTCGGCGCATTCAGGATGGTCTTGGGCGGCGTCAGCGAGCCGTGTTCTTTGGCGGTGCGCATTGCCGCCTTGTAGGCGACATAGGCCGCGTTCGATTTCGGCGCGGTGGCGAGGTAGATCACCGTGTTGGCCAGCGCGAGCTCGCCTTCGGGCGAGCCAAGCTGCTCATAGGTCTCGGCCGCGGCGCGGGCATGCACCAGCGCCTGCGGGTCGGCGAGGCCGATGTCCTCGACCGCCATGCGCACCAGCCGTCGCGCCAGGAAGCGCGGATCCTCGCCAGCGTCGAGCATGCGGGCGAAATAGTAGAGGGCGGCATCCGGATCGGAGCCGCGGATCGTCTTGTGCAGGGCCGAGATCAGGTTGTAGTGGCCGTCCTGCGCCTTGTCGTAGATCGGCGCGCGGCGCTGGATCACCTCGCTCAGGCCCGCCTCGTCGAAGATCTCGTCCGGCTTGGCGGCGCGCCAGGTCTCCTCGGCCAGGGTCAGCACCGCCCGCCCATCGCCATCGGCGAACCGCACCAGCGCGAGGCGCGCTTCCGGCGTCAGCGGCAATTCGCGATGCTCCAGCGCTTCGGCCCGGCCGAGCAGAAAGAGCAGAGCGCCCTCGTCGAGCGCCTTGAAGGTCAGGACGCGGGCGCGCGACAGGAGCGCGGCATTGAGCGCGAAGGACGGGTTCTCGGTGGTGGCGCCGACCAGCGTGATCGTGCCGTCCTCCATCACCGGCAGGAAGGCGTCCTGCTGGGCCCGGTTGAAGCGGTGGATCTCGTCGACAAACAGCAAGGTGCCCTTGCCACCAAGCCGGCGGCCGCGCGCAGCATCGAAGGCTTTCTTCAGATCGGCGACACCGGAGAAGATCGCGCTGATCTGCTCGAAGCCGAGATCGGTCTGCCCCGCGAGCAGGCGCGCCACCGTCGTCTTGCCGGTGCCGGGCGGCCCCCAGAAGATCAGGCTGCCGAGCGAGCTCGAGGCGATCAACCGGCTCAGCACGCCGTCAGGGCCGGTCAGATGATCCTGGCCGGCGACCTCGCCGAGCGTCGTCGGCCGCACCCGGTCCGCGAGCGGACGTGGACCGGACTTGTCGAGGCCTGATGCAGAGAAGAGGTCGCTCACCTCACCCGCCGAATGTCGAGGTCACCGTCTGGCCGCCCCGCGAGATCGTCACCTCCCAGGAGCGCTTGCGCTCGCGCGTCGCCAGTTCAATGTCGCGCGAGGCGTTGATGCGCTCGCCATTGATCGCGAGGATGAGATCGCCCTTGCGGAAGCCGACGCGGGCGGCCGCGCTGTTGTCCTCGACCTCGCTGACGACGACGCCCTCGGCCGACAGGTCGATCGAGAGTTCCTCAGCGACGACCGGCGACAGGTTCAGCACGGTCAGGCCGGTGAAGGGCGAGCGGCCGGCGACCTTGACCGGCTCGCGCGGCCGCGTCTCCGGCGCCGGCGTCAGTTTGACGGGAATCGTAATGCGCTTGCCGCCACGCAACACGGTGAGTTGCGTCGTGCCGCCGATCGGCCTTGTGGCGAAGCGGTAACCGAAGCTCTCGGGATCGTCGACGCCGACGCCGTCGACGGCGAGGATCACATCCGAGCGCTTGAGGCCGCCCTCCGCCGCCGGCCCCGACTCGACCACGCTGGCGACGACCGAACCGGCCGGCCGGTCGAGCCCGAGCCCGTCGGCAACGTCCTGGGTCAGCGCCTGCAACCGCGCCCCGAACCAGGCTCGGCGTACGGTCGACGCCCCCGCCTTGGCGCTTTCCATGACGACGCGGACCATGGCCGATGGAATGGCAAAGCCGATGCCGACGCTGCCCCCCGACTTCGAGAAGATCGCGGTGTTGATGCCGGTGAGCCGGCCCTGCATGTCGACCAGCGCGCCGCCGGAATTGCCGGGATTGATCGCGGCATCCGTCTGGATGAAGGACTGGGCGTCGCCGACACCGACCTGGGTGCGGGCCAGCGCCGAGATGATGCCCTGCGTCACCGTCTGGCCAACGCCGAACGGGTTGCCAATCGCCAGGACGAGGTCGCCGATCTGCAGCGCATCGGAATCGCCGATGTCGATCGCAGCGAGATCCTTGACGCCCTTGAGCTTGAGCACGGCGAGATCGGTGCGCGGATCGCGCAACAGGATCATCGCTTCGAACTCGCGCTTGTCGGCAAGCGCGACCTTGACCTCGGTCATGCCCTCGATGACGTGATTATTGGTGACCACCAGCCCACCGGCATCGACGATCACGCCCGAGCCGAGCGAACGCTGCACCTGCTCGCGCGGCAGGCCGAAGCCGCCATCGCCAAAGAAACGGCGAAAGAACGGGTCGTCCATGAACGGGTTCTGCGGCCGCCGCTCGACGCGGGCGCCATAGACGTTGACGACCGAAGGGGCCGTCTTCTGCACCACCGGCGCGAAAGACAGCGTGATCTGCTGGCGTGCCTCGGGCACCTGCCGGGTCTGCGCCAGCGCCGGCATGAACGAGCCCACGGACAGTCCCAGACCGAGGGTCAAGGCGATGAAATGATCTCGATTCGGCATGATGGAACGGCGCATGCCGATCTCCTTCGTGAAACAAAAACCCCGCCTTGGACGTTCAGTTCCTGAACCAGCCCCTCGCGGCAACATCCCGGATAGTCCTGGAAACACGCTTTGCGTGATCCTGTCCCGGGCCGAAAAACTCCCCGCCCCGCCCTTGAAAGGAGCAACGACGTGAGCCTCGTGCGCCTTGTTTATGCCAGCCGCAGCCTTCTCGTCGAGAAGGATCGGCGCGTCGAGCTGGCGCGCATCATCGAGACGGCGCGGCGGCTGAATGCGCAAAATCAACTGACCGGTTTCCTGATGGCAACGCCGGGCGGATTTGCCCAGATCATCGAAGGCGAGATCGGCAATATCGAAGAGACCTATGGCCGGATCATGGTCGATCCGCGCCATGACGATCTGCGTCTGCTGACGCAGGAGCCTGTCGATCGGCGGCGCTTCGACGGCTGGACGATGGCCTTCGCCGAGCGGGACGAGACCACCGCGTTCATTTTCGGGCTCTATGGCGTCTCGCCGGAAGCCGAAATCTTCGAGCAGCCGCTCGATCTACTGCTCGATCTCGCCGACGAACTCGCCAATGCTCGGGCCTGAAACCTACTTCGCGTCGCTGAGCAACACCTTGTACTTCTCGATCTCGACCGGAAGCATCTTGGCGACGAACTCCGGCGACATCTCGTCCTTCTCAGGGAGCACGGACGAGAGTTCCTTGAAGCGCCCATGCAGCCTCTCGCTGGCGAGCGCCGTCCGTAGCGCCTCGTTCAGCCTGTCGATCACCGGCTGCGGCGTGCCCTTCGGCGCAAAGATCGCGTTCCAGCCCTGGGCCTGGAAGGCCGGCAGGCCAGCCTCGGCGGAGGTCGGCACATCCGGCAGGCTCGGCAGGCGTTGCGGCGTCGCCACCACCAACGCCTTGACCTTGTTGCCCTGGACGGCGCCGGAGAGCGAGGTCGCGGCATCGCAGACACCGTCGATCTGCCCGCCCATCAGATCGTTCAGCGCCGGTCCCGCGCCGCGATAGCTCACCAGCGCCACGTCGAGCCCGGACGCCTTGAGGAAATTGCGGCAGATCAGATAGTTCGAGGAGCCGACGCCGGCATGGCCAAGACTGATCTTGCCGGGGTTTGCCTTGGCGTAGGCGAGGAACTCCTTGAGATCCTTGGCCGGGAAGTCGAGCTTCAGCGCGATCATCGGCGAGGTCTTGGCGACGAGGCCGATCGGCGCGAAATCGGCCGGCGTGTACTTCAAGTCGTTGTAGATCGTGTAGGAGGCGGCATTGGTGCCGCTGTTGCCGATCACGATGGTATAGCCGTCGGGCTCGGCTCGCGCCGCCCGCGTCAGTGCGGTCGCACCGCCCGCCCCGCCCATGTTCTCCATGACGATGCGCTGGCCGAGAATGCGGCTCATCTCATCGCCGACAAGGCGCGCGATCACGTCGGAGGAGCCGCCGGCGGCGAACGGCACGAGCATGTTGATCGGCTTCGACGGATATTTGTCCTGGGCTTGCGCCGGCAGGACGGCGATGGCGGCCAGCACGGCCAGAGCGACGCGCTTCATGTGAATTCCTCTCTTTGCCGGACTTGTTTCATGAAGGGCGTTGCACCGTCCTGCCCGGTTTGGAACGACGCTAACATCGGCCTGACGCAGCGAAAAGCGCGAGTGGGCGCAACAATTTCTCGCAGCAATCGCGGCCGCGCACCCGCCGCTACGGCAACGATCGCAGCCTGAGTGGAGGTGCACGATGCAGGAGTAGGACCTGCGTAACGCCCACGATCAGAACACCCGTCAGGCCGAACATGATCGCCTGTGACACGGTCCAGTTCGGATCCAGTACGGAGCGCCCCATAAACAACGCGGCGCTGTCTAGGCCCGGTTCATAGGAGAACAGCATGACCGCACCAATATTATTGGCGAAATGAGCGCCCATTGCCGCCGCCAGATTGCCGCTCGCCATGAGTAGGCAGGTCATGCTCAGCGAGAGGCCAAGGATGATGAACAGACCGGCCAGATTCATCGCTGTCGAAGCTCCGCTTTGCCAGTGCCCGAGCGTGAACAACACAGTTGGCAAGCCAAGCCAGATCAGTGGCGTCGCGAAGCGTGCCGCCAGCACCTGGTGAAGATAACCTCGAAAGAGGACTTCCTCGGCCGAGCTTTGCAGAAATAGGCTGATGAGGAGCAGTGGTGCCGCCGCCAGCCATCCAGACAGGCTCACACTACCACGAACGATGGTCGGATCGATGAGCAGGGAGATCGGCCCGAGCACGGAACCGACGACCAGCGCGACGAGGGTGCTTCTCGCGAAATCCGACCAATACAAGCGGCGTTCAATGCCGAGCAGGCCACGGAACGGCCGCCTATGAACGATTTTCACGGCCAGCCAGACAGCCAGCCATAGCGACGCGATCGACAATAGCACGACGAAGGGCCAAATCCGATCGGCGGTCAGTTCTGTCAGATCGACGAGATCGAAGACGCCGGCGAAGCTCCCCGGCCTAATCCCCTCGCGGACCAAAATGAAGGCTTCAGCGGCATATATGAAGGCAAACGATATGCCGAACCAGACGATGGCGATGATCGCCACCGCGAGAACGATGCGCCAGAGGGTGTTCTTCCCATTGCGAGCAGCATCGACATAGGCGGCAAAACGGCTCTCTCGCATCGGGATATCCAGCCTCGAATCCACGCGTATGCGTATATCCTTCAAAGCCTCGGCAAGTCAGGTCCCGACCAGCAAAAAGGGCGGCCCGAAGACCGCCCTTTTAAAAAATGCTTGATGCCGGTGAGGCTCAGGCCGCCTGCTCGTCATCCGCGGTGAAGACCGGGCCGGAATCCTTGCCCTTGGCGTCGACGTCGCGATCGACGAACTCGATGACCGCGAGCGGGGCGTTGTCACCGAAGCGGAAGCCCGCCTTCATGATGCGCAGATAGCCGCCATTGCGCTCCTTGTAGCGCGGGCCGAGCACGGCGAAGAGCTTGCCGACGATGGCGACGTCCTTAATCTGGGCGATCGCCTGGCGGCGGGCATGCAGGTCGCCGCGCTTGCCGAGCGTGATCAGCTTCTCGACGACCGGACGCAAGTCCTTGGCCTTCGGCAGCGTGGTGGTGATCTGCTCGTGCTTGATCAGGGCCTGGGCCATGTTGGCGAACATCGCCTGGCGATGCTCGACAGTGCGGTTGAAACGGCGACCGCGAAATCCGTGACGCATGTTTGGCTCCTTCGTTGCTTACGGCCGCCGTGCCACGGTACGGCCGTCCTTTATGCTCCGGCGTGTTTCACGCCGTGCGGGGATGGCGCGGGAAGCGGTCCCGCGCCGGGGTCTCAGTAGTGCTCTTCGAAGCGCTTCGCCAGCTCTTCGATATTCTCCGGCGGCCAGCCCTGCACGTCCATGCCGAGATGGAGGCCCATGGTGGCGAGCACTTCCTTGATCTCGTTCAGCGACTTGCGGCCGAAGTTCGGGGTGCGCAGCATCTCGCCCTCCGACTTCTGGATCAAGTCGCCAATGTAGACGATGTTGTCGTTCTTCAGGCAGTTCGCCGAGCGGACGGACAGCTCGAGCTCGTCGACCTTCTTGAGCAGGGCCGGGTTGAACGGCAGCTGCGGTGCGGTCGAGACGGCCTCTTCCTTGCGCGGCTCTTCGAAGGTGATGAAGACGGCAAGCTGGTCCTGCAGGATGCGGGCGGCAAGCGCCAGCGCGTCCTCAGGGGTGACCGAGCCGTTGGTCTCGATCTGCAGGGTCAGCATGTCGCGATCGAGGTTCTGGCCCTCGCGGGTGTTCTCGACGCGATAGGAGACCTTCTTGACCGGCGAGTAGAGGCTGTCGACCGGGATCAGGCCGATCGGCGCGTCCTCGGGACGGTTCTGCTCGGAGGGGACATAGCCCTTGCCGGTGTTGACCGTGAACTCCATCCGGATTTCGGAGCCCTCGTCGAGCGTGCAGAGCACGAGCTCGGGGTTGAGGATCGAGACGTCGCCGATGGTGTTGATGTCGCCGGCGGTGACGGTGCCCGGGCCGGTCTTGCGCAGGGTCATGCGCTTGGGACCCTCGCCCTGCATCCTGATGGCGACCGCCTTGATGTTCAGGACGATGTCGGTGACGTCCTCGCGGACGCCCGGGATCGAGGAGAACTCATGCAGCACGCCGTCGATCTGGACGGCAGTGACGGCCGCGCCCTGGAGCGAGGAGAGCAGCACGCGGCGCAGCGCGTTGCCGAGCGTCATGCCGAAGCCACGCTCGAGCGGACGCGCAATCACGGTGGCCTGACGCTTCGGGTCGTCTCCGACCTTGATTTCGAGCTTGTTAGGCTTGGACAGATCCTGCCAATTCTTGCTGATCACGACCGCACTCCTGGTGATTCAATAATGGCGGCGGCGGGCCGCCCCGTACCGGCGTCCGCCCCTGCGGACGCCGCTTCGATCCGGCTAAGGCTCAGACGCGGCGACGCTTGCGCGGCCGGCAGCCATTGTGCGGGATCGGCGTCACGTCGCGGATCGAGGTGACGGTGAAACCGGCGGCCTGCAGCGCGCGCAGCGCCGATTCGCGGCCCGAACCCGGACCGGTGACCTCGACCTCGAGGGTGCGCATGCCATGCTCGGCAGCCTTGCGGGCTGCGTCCTCGGCCGCGACCTGGGCGGCATAGGGGGTCGACTTGCGCGAACCCTTGAAGCCCATCGTGCCGGCCGACGACCACGAGATCGTGTTGCCCTGCGCGTCGGTGATGGTGATCATGGTGTTGTTGAACGAGGCGTTCACATGCGCGACGCCGGAAACGATGTTCTTGCGTTCGCGACGACGGACGCGCTGGGCTTCCTTGGCCATAGTCTCTTCTTCCATCCTTCAGGCGCGCCCGTGATGCCAGGCGCTGGGGATATCGCCGGCCCGCGAGCGGACCAGGCGACGTAAAATGCGGCGGGCCGGTTGTCCGGCCCGCCGAAACTCACTTCTTCTTGCCGGCGATCGGCTTCGCCTTGCCCTTGCGGGTACGGGCGTTGGTGTGGGTACGCTGGCCGCGCACCGGCAGCGAGCGGCGATGGCGCAGACCGCGATAGCAGCCGAGGTCCATCAGGCGCTTGATGTTCATCGAGACTTCGCGACGCAGATCGCCCTCGACGAGATAGTCGCGGTCGATCGTCTCGCGGATCTGGAGAACCTCGGCGTCGGTCAGCTGGTTGACCCGGCGCTCGGCGGCGATGCCGACCTTGGTGCAGATTTCCTGCGCCTTGGCCGAACCGATGCCGTGAATGTACTGCAGACCGATGACGACGCGCTTGCCGGTCGGAATGTTGACGCCCGCGATACGAGCCATGTTCTTCACCTCTCCATTGCGGCCGCGACGCGAGGCGCCACGACAATGACAAGAACTCCGCGTCCGGTGGAGGCCGGCCCTTGCGGAGCATTTGAACCCAGTCCACGCGAGAACGCGACGTCGACCCTTCTTGCGAAGGCATCGGCATCGCTCATCTGAAACCGGATTGCGCGCTGGTAGTCGGTTGGGCGCGCCCTGTCAAGCCGGGCATGCCCAACCGGACTTGCGTCACTTCTTGACCAGCGGGCACTTGCTCTGCGACAGCGGCGCGATGATCTCGGCCGCCGGGATCTTGCGGACGACCTTGAAATAGTCCCAGGGCGCCTTCGACTCCGACGGGGCCTTGGCCTCGACCAGCAGCATGTCGTTCATCAGCCGGCCGTCCTCGCGGACCTTGGCGCCCTGCGCATAGAAATCCTCGACCGGCAGTTCCTTCATCTTGGCTGCGACCGCCGGACCCGCCGCTGTGCCGGCCGCCTTCACCGCCTTGAGATAGTGCAGCACCGAGGAATAGACGCTGGCCTGGATCATGCCCGGCATCCTCTTGGTGCGCGCCATATAGCGATCCGCCCAGGCGCGGCTCGGCTTGTCGGCGTCGTGGTAATAGGCGGTGGTGGTGATCAGCCCCTTGGCCTTGTCGAGCCCGAGCCCGTGCACGTCGCTCAGCACCACGACCATGGCCGCGAGCTTCTGGCCGCCGTCGACGAGGCCGAACTCGCCGGCCTGCTTGATCGAGTTGATCGTGTCGGTGCCGGCATTGGCGAAAGCGACGATCTTGGCCTTGGAGGCCTGCGCCTGCAGCAGGAAGGACGAGAAGTCGGGCGTCGACAGCGGCGCGCGCACGGTGCCGAGCGTCTTGCCGCCATTGGCCGCGACGATCGATTCGATATCGGCGGTGAGCTGGTGGCCGAAAGCGTAGTCGGCGGCGATGATGTACCAGCTGTCGCCGCCCTCGCGCAGGACCGACAGCGCCGTGCCCTTGGCCGTGGTCGCCGTGTCGAAGGTCCACATGAAGCCGGTGGCCATGCAGTCCTCGTTGAAGAGCCGTGTCGTCGCCGGCCCATTGTAGAGCGCGACTTTCTGCTTTTCCTTCGCGATCCCGGCGACCGCGAGCGCGACTGCCGAATTGGTCAGGTCGGCGATCGCCGTGACGCCGTCGACGTCATACCAGCGCCGCGCAAAACCGGCCGCGATGTCGGGCTTGTTCTGATGGTCGGCGGCGACGATCTCGATCGGCTTGCCCAGCACCGAGCCGCCGAAATCCTCGATCGCGAGCTTCGCCGCCTCGACCGAGCCGAGCCCGCCGAATTCGGCATAGTTGCCCGACTGGTCGTTGAGGATGCCGATCTTGACCGCCTCCTGCGCCCGCGCGGTCGATGCGGCCGCAAGCAGCGCAGCCGCCACAAGGCAAGCAATCCGTTTCATGCCATCCTCCCGGTCTCCGGCCGGTCGGCTGGCCGGTGATGGCGTACGCCACCAGCCTTGGCTGCCGCCGCTGCCGTGTCTTGGCCGTTATCGGCCTCAGCCGAGTTCAGTGCCCGGAAGGAGATGTGTCAATTGCGGGAGTGGCGCAGGAAATCGCGCCTGCGCCGGCCTAAATGTGCACCGTTGCCGGGGATGACCCTCAACGCTTGCGCACGAACTCCGTGCGCAGCACCAGGCCCTTGATGCTCTCATGGCGGCAATCGATCTCCTCGGGATTGCCCGTCAATCGGATCGACCTGATCACCGTGCCTTGCTTCAGGGTCTGGTTGGCACCCTTGACCTTGAGATCCTTGATCAGCGTCACCGCGTCGCCATCAGCGAGGATGTTGCCGGCAGAATCGCGAGCCTCGGGCTTGAGCGCTGCTGCCGCAGCGACCTCTGCCGCCGGGCGCCATTCGCCGGTCGCCTCGTCATAGACGTAGTCGTCATCGCCGTCGGCCATGGGCACCTCGATTGAACTGAAGGTGCCTCGTAGAGCGAGTGCGTGCCGACATGTAAAGAGCCTTGCCCGAAAAGCGGCTCATTCATTGCCGGCGTCGCAGCCGTCAGCATTTCGCGTCCCGAGCCAGAACCTTGAGATCATTGAGCAGCGCAGCGGGCGGCGACTTGCTCCTGGCCGTACTTAAAGCCTCGCAGGCCTTGGCCGGTTGGCCCGTCTGCACATAGGCGAAGCCGAGGTTGTTCCAATGGACAGCTGTCGCGGCCGGATGACGAACCACGATTTCGAGCATCGGCAATGCGCGGCCGGGCTGGCGCTGAATCAGAAGATGGCGCGCGTAGTCCGCCAGGATCGCTTCATCGTTGGGCTTCAGGCGTAGCGCCAACGCGAAAAGCTCCTCCGCATAAGCGTGATCACTAAAGCGGCTTGACGCGATGACGGCGAAACCATGGTAGGCTTCCGACGCTTCTGGCTTCAGCAGGTAGATTTGGTTGTAGCGCCTTGCCGCCAAAGCAAAGTCCCCTGAGGCAAGTGCCAGGGCGGCGAGCTGAGCTCCCCTTTGCACGCCCCTCTCTCGGCCAACTTGCGCTTCTATGCTAGCGACAAACGCTCGATCGGTTTCCAGCTGGTCTGCAGTTTTCGCCCGAAAGCCGAAGAACGGCATCTCGTTGATCGGCGCGTCGTAGCTGCGCTTGGTGACCGAAATCCCGGGAGCTACGAGCACCGTCTCGGCTGCGGCCTGCGCCGCAGCGGCCAGCCAGATCAGAAGCGCAAACCACAGCTGCGGCCCGCGCCCGATCATCACCTGGCTTCCAGCGCCTGCTCGATCGCCCCAGTGACCTGGTCGATCGGCTGCATGCCGTCGATCGGCGTGAGCTGGCCGCGCTTGTCGTAATAGGGCGCAACGATCGCGGTATCGCGGTTATAGGCATCGAGCCGGGTCTTGAAGACCTCCGGGTCGTCGTCCTTGCGCACCGGCTGGCCGGCGGCCTTGGCCTCCTCGGCGCGGCGCACGATCCGATCGACGAGCTTGGTCTGGTCGACCTTCAACTCCAGCACCTTGTCGAGCTTCAGCCCCTTCTCAGCGAGCATGGCGTCGAGCGCCTCGGCCTGCGCCAGGGTGCGCGGGAAACCGTCGAGGATGAAGCCCTTCTTCGCATCAGGCTCCTCGATGCGGTCGGCGACGATGCCGATGACGATCTCATCCGAGACCAGTCCGCCGGAATCCATCACCGTCTTAGCCTTGAGGCCGACCGGGGTGCCGGCGGCTACCGCCGCGCGCAGCATGTCGCCGGTCGAGAGCTGCGGAATGCCGTGCTTTGCGACGATCCGCGTCGCCTGAGTGCCCTTGCCCGCCCCAGGCGGCCCCAGGAAAATCAGCCTCATCAGCGCCTTGCCCCCCTCAACTTCGCCTTCTTGACCAGGCCCTCATACTGATGGGCCAGGAGATGGCCGTGGACTTGAGCCACGGTGTCCATCGTCGTCGTCACCACGATCAGCAGCGAGGTGCCGCCGAGCAGGATGATCGGAATCTGGGCATAGGTGATCATGAACTCGGGGATCAAGCAGACGATAGTCAAATAGGCGGCGCCGAGCACGGTGATGCGGGTCAGCACGCGGTCGATATGTTCGGCGGTGCGCTCGCCCGGCCGGATGCCCGGCATGAAGCCACCATGCTTCTTGAGGTTGTCCGCGGTCTCGACCGGATTGAACACGATCGCGGTGTAGAAGAAGCAGAAGAAGATGATCAGCGCCGCATAGAGGAACATGAACAGCGGCCGGCCATGCGCCAGATAGGTCGCGAGCGTCGACAGGATGCCGGTGCCGCCCGAGGCTTGGCTAAAGCTCGCGATCGTCGTCGGCAGCAGCAGCAACGAGGAGGCAAAGATCGGCGGGATCACGCCGGCGGTGTTCAGCTTCAGCGGCAGGAACGAGGTCTGGCCCTCATACATGCGGTTGCCGACCTGGCGCTTGGGATAGTTGATCAGCAGGCGCCGCTGGGCCCGCTCGACGAAGACCACGAAGGCGATGACGCAGACCGCCATGATCAGCACCAGCAGCAGCAGGCCGGTCGAGACGGCGCCCTGGCGGCCGAGCTCGAGCGTCTGAGCCAGCTGCGCCGGGAACTCGGCGATGATGCCGGCGAAGATGATCATCGAGGTGCCGTTGCCGATGCCGCGGCTGGTGATCTGCTCGCCGAGCCAGAGCAGGAACATGGTGCCGCCGACCAGCGTGATCGTGGTCGAGACCAGGAAGAACGGCCCCGGTTCGAGCACGAGATTGCCCGAACCCTGCAGGCCGACGCCGATGCCCCAGGCCTGGAACAGCGCCAGCACCAGCGTCAGATAGCGCGTGTACTGGTTGAGAATCTTGCGACCCGCCTCGCCTTCCTTCTTCAGCGCCTCGAACGTCGGCACGACGCTGGAGAGCAGCTGGACGATGATCGAGGCCGAGATATACGGCATGATCGCCAGCGCGAAGATCGCGAGCCGGCCGACCGCGCCGCCCGAAAACATGTTGAACAGGCCGAGTACGCCGGACTGGCTCTGCTTGAACAGGTCGGCGACGGCCTCCGGGTTCATGCCGGGCAACGGGATATAGGTGCCGAGCCGGTAGACGATCAGCGCCCCAAGCGTGAACCAGATCCGCTTCTTCAGCTCGTCCGCCTTGGCGAAGGCGCTGAAGTTGAGGTTTGAAGCAAGCTGTTCAGCCGCCGATGCCATGCGTCCGGTCCTTGGGTAATGGGTCAGACAGTCGAACGGCGGCCAAGGCTTCTGGCCCGGCCGCCGTTCGCGCTAGTCATGTAAGCGTCTCGCTCACGCCTGTGAAGCGGCAGCCGCCAGGATCTTGACCGTGCCGCCCGCCTTTTCGATCGCCTCGACCGCCGACTTCGACGCGCCATAGACCTCGAAGGCGAGCTTGGTCTTGAGCTCGCCGACGCCAAGGATCTTGACGCCGTCCTTGGCCTGCCGGGTGATGACGCCGGCGGCGACCAGCGCCTCGATCGTCACCGCGCCCTTGGCGTCGAGCTTGCCGGCTTCGACCGCCTGCTGGATGCGCCCGAGATTGACCTCGTTCAGATCCTTGGAGAACAGGTTGTGGAAGCCGCGCTTCGGGAGGCGCCGATAGAGCGGCATCTGGCCGCCTTCGAAGCCCTTGACCGCCACGCCGGCGCGAGCCTTCTGGCCCTTGACGCCACGCCCGGCAGTCTTGCCCTTGCCGGAGCCGATGCCACGGCCGACACGCATGCGCGACTTGTGCGCGCCTTCGTTGTCACGGATCTCTGTGAGTTTCATCAGACGATCCCCTCACTTGCCGTCGACGACGCGTACGAGATGCCTGACCTTGTCGATCATGCCCCGTACGGCCGGCGTATCGACCAGGGTCGACTGCCGGCGGAGTTTGTTGAGGCCGAGACCGATCAGAGTCTGGCGCTGCGAAGCCTCGCGGCGGATCGGGCTACCGATCTGCTCGACGACGACGGTGGTGCTCTCAGCTTTTGCCATGATGCCACCCTCACACTTCGGCCGCGGCATCGGTGCCGGCATCGCGACGACGCGTCTGCAGGGCCGAGACCTTGAGCGAGCGACGCGCGGCGACGCCACGCGGGCTATCCTCGTTCTTCAACGCGTCAAAGGTGGCGCGCACGAGGTTGTAGGGGTTCGACGAGCCGAGCGACTTGGACACGACGTCCTGCATGCCGACCGCCTCGAAGACGGCGCGCATCGGGCCGCCGGCGATGATGCCGGTACCGGCAGGCGCAGCGCGCAGGATGACCTTGCCGGCGCCATGACGGCCCTGGACGTCATGATGCAGCGTGCGGCCTTCGCGCAGCGGGATGCGGACGAGGCCGCGCTTGGCGGCTTCCGTCGCCTTGCGGATCGCCTCGGGCACCTCACGGGCCTTGCCGTGGCCGAAGCCGACGCGGCCCTTCTGGTCGCCGACGACGACGAGGGCAGCGAAGCCGAAACGACGGCCGCCCTTCACCACCTTGGCGACGCGGTTGATGTGGACCAGGCGGTCCACAAATTCAGAATCGCGCTCTTCGCGAACCTGACGGTCACGAGATTCTCTCGCCATGTCTTCCTCTTACTTGCGCGGACGGTACCGAGAGTGGCCCGCCGCTCGCTCGAGCGCTCCGGATTGGAGCGACTTCCCAAAATGCGACATGCGGGAAGCCCTTTGAGGCCTCCCGCATCCCGCGGTCTCAGAGCCGGATCCGATCAGGTTGAATCAACCTGATCGGTGAATCCGTCTCAAAACTCAAAGATAGAGACCGTTTTGCCGATCAGCTTGCAATGCAAGCTGATCGGAACGGGCTCTAACGATCAGAAGCTCAGCCCGCCTTCGCGAGCAGCTTCCGCCAGCGCCTTGACGCGGCCATGGTACATGTAAGCGCCACGATCGAACACGACCTCCTTGACGCCGGCCTTGATCGCGCGCTCGGCAAGAATCTTGCCGATCGTGGCCGCGGCCTCGACATTCGCGCCCGACTTGATGTCGGCGCGGATGTCCTTGTCGAGCGACGAGGCCGAAGCGAGCGTGAGCCCCTTCGCATCGTCGATGACCTGCGCATAGATCTGCTTGCCGGTGCGATGCACCGACAGACGGGCGCGGCCATTGGCGACCGCCTTGATCGCGCGGCGGACACGAGCCCGGCGGCGCGCAGTATTTTCTGTCTGCTTGCTCATGGCTGGCGTCCTTACTTCTTCTTCCCTTCCTTGCGGAAGATGAACTCGCCGGCGTACTTGACGCCCTTGCCCTTATAGGGCTCGGGTCCGCGATAGTCGCGGATTTCGGCGGCGGTCTGGCCGACGACCTGCTTGTCGATGCCGACGACGACGATTTCCGTCGGCTTCGGCGTGGTGATCGTCACCCCGGCCGGGATGGCGTAGTCGATGTCGTGGCTGTAGCCGAGCGAGAGCTTCAGGATCTTGCCGTTGACAGCGGCCTTGTAGCCGACGCCGTTGATCTCGAGCTTCTTCTCGAAGCCGGCCGTCGTGCCGACGACCAGGTTGTTGATGCGGGCGCGCGAGGTGCCCCAGAGCGCGCGGGCGCGCTTGGTCTGCGAGCGCGGCTGGACGGCGATGGCGCCGTTCTCCAGTGCGACCGAGACCTCGACGGGAACTTCGAAGGACAGTTCGCCCTTCGCGCCCTTGATCTTGACCAGCTGGCCCGAGACATTGGCGGTGACGCCAGCCGGAACCGAAACAGGCTTCTTACCGATACGAGACATTGAATCTCTCCTGAGCAGCGGCCTGAAAGGTCAGAAGACCTTGCAGAGCACTTCGCCACCCACGTTCTGCTCGCGGGCAAGATGATCGGACATCACGCCCTTGGGCGTGGAGACGATGGTGACGCCGAGGCCGTCGGCCACGCGCGGCATGGTCTCGACCGAGGAGTAAACGCGACGGCCGGGCTTCGACACGCGCGAGATCGACCGGATGACCGGCTGTCCCTCGTGGTACTTCAGCTCGATGTCGAACTCGGTGCGGCCGTTGCCGAACTCGGTGGTCGCATAGCCACGGATGTAGCCTTCCGACTCCAGCACGTCGAGCACGCGGGCCCGAAGCTTCGAGCCCGGGGTCGAGACACGCGACTTGCGCCGCATCTGCGCATTACGGATGCGGGTCAGCATATCGCCAAGCGGATCGATGATCGCCATGATGCTATCTCCTCACCAGCTCGACTTGACGAGGCCGGGAACCAGCCCCTTGTTGCCGAGCTCGCGCAGAGCAACGCGCGACATCTTCAACTTGCGATAGAAAGCGCGCGGGCGGCCGGTGACTTCGCAGCGGTTGCGCACGCGGATGCCGGCAGAATTGCGCGGCAGTTCGGCCAGCTTCAGGCGAGCGAGGAAACGCTCGTCCATCGACTGGTTCTCGTCATTAGCGATCGCGAGAAGACGCGCACGACGGCCCGCGAATTTCTTCACGAGCGCCTTGCGGCGGTTGTTGTTCTCGACGGAGCTTTTCTTAGCCATCGATATCTCCTGGTTTCCGCGTATGAGCCCGAAGGCTCACTGCCGGAACGGGAAGTTGAAGTGCTTGAGCAGGGCACGTGCCTCGTCATCCGACTTGGCGGTCGTGCAGACGATCACGTCCATACCCCAGACCTGGTCGACCTTGTCGTAGTTGATCTCGGGGAACACGATGTGCTCCTTGATCCCGAGCGCGAAATTGCCGCGCCCGTCGAACGACTTCGGGTTGAGACCACGGAAGTCGCGCACGCGCGGCAAGGCGATGGTGACGAGCCGGTCGACGAACTCGAACATCTTGGTCTTGCGCAGCGTGACCTTGCAGCCGACCGCCATGTTCTCGCGCAGCTTGAAGCCGGCGATGGCGAGGCGGGACTTGGTGATGACCGGCTTCTGACCGGCGATCATGGCGAGGTCGCCGGCAGCGTTGTCGACCTTCTTGCGGTCGGCAGTCGCTTCGCCAACACCCATGTTGATGACGACCTTCTCGAGGGTCGGCACTTCCATGACGTTCTTGTAGCCGAACTCGGCAATCATCGCCGGACGGACGACGTCCTCGTAATGCTTCTTCATACGCGGCGAGAGAGCCGCCTGCTGATTCTCAGCCATCGATCAGATCCCCCGAACGCTTGGCGAAACGGACCTTGCGGCCGTCGTCGAGCACCTTGAAGCCGACGCGGGTCGGCTTGCCGTCCTTCGGATCGGCGAGGGCCAGGTTCGACAAGTCGATCGTGGCCTCCTTGCTGATGATGCCGCCCTCGGACTGGGCAGTCGCCTTGGTGTGCTTCTTCACCAGGTTCACGCCACGCACCACGGCACGGGCGTCCTTCGGCAGGACCTGGAGAACTTCGCCGTTCTTGCCCTTGTCGCGGCCGGCGAGCACGACGACTTTGTCGCCCTTTTTGATTTTCGCAGCCATCACAACACCTCGGGAGCGAGCGAAATGATCTTCATGTGGTTCTTGGCGCGCAGCTCGCGCGGAACCGGTCCGAAGATACGGGTGCCCACAGGCTCCTTCTGGTTGTTGATCAGCACGGCCGCATTGCGGTCGAAGCGAATCACCGAACCGTCGGGGCGCTTGATGTCCTTTGCGGTGCGCACGACGATCGCCTTCATGACGTCGCCCTTCTTCACGCGGCCGCGCGGGATGGCTTCCTTGATGGAAACCACAATGATGTCGCCGATGCGGGCATAGCGCCGCTTCGAGCCGCCGAGAACCTTGATGCACATCACGCGGCGGGCACCGGAATTGTCGGCGACCTCGAGATTGGTCTGCACCTGGATCATGGCCTTGATCCTTCCATCTGTGTATCAGCGCGGTTTCCGGACAAAGGCGTAAGTGCCTGAGCCCGGACTACGACTGACGGGGGTCGCTTCGCCCCCTGGCCTCAATGATTTGACTTACGCCTTGGGAGCGTTGTCGAGCACAACCCAGTTTTTCAGCTTGGAAATGGGCTTCGACTCCTCGATCCAAACCGAGTCACCGATCTTGAACGACCCCGCCTCGTCATGGGCGTGATAGTTCTTCGAACGGCGCACCGTCTTCTTGAGGAGCGGGTGCGTATAGCGCCGCTCGACCTTAACCACAACAGTTTTGTTCTGCTTGTCGCTGACGACGACGCCCTGCAGCACGCGCTTCGGCATTGTCCTACTCCTCAGGCGCTCACTGCCGCGGTCTTGGACCGCTGCAGTGTCTTGATGCGGGCGATATCCTTGCGCACTTCGGTGACCCGAGCGGTATTCTCGAGCTGGCCGGTCGCGCGCTGGAAACGCAGGTTGAACTGCTCCTTCTTGAGCTTGAGAAGCTCATCCTGGAGCTGGTCCGTGCTCATCACCTTGATGTCGGACAGGCGTTGCGTAGCTTTCATGTCGCCCTCCTTACTCGGCGATGCGTTGGATGAAACGGGTCTTGATCGGCAGCTTGGCGGCACCGAGACGGAGCGCCTCGCGGGCGATATCCTCCGGCACGCCATCAAGCTCGAACATGATCCGGCCCGGCTTGACCTTGGCCGCCCAGAACTCGGGCGATCCCTTGCCCTTACCCATGCGGACTTCGGTCGGCTTCTTGGAAACCGGCACGTCCGGGAAGATGCGGATCCAGACCCGGCCCGCGCGCTTCATGGCGCGGGTGATGGCACGACGGGCCGCCTCGATCTGGCGGGCCGTCACGCGCTCCGGCTCCTGGGCCTTCAGGCCGAACTGGCCGAAGTTGAGATCCGTACCGCCCTTGGCGACGCCGGAAATGCGTCCCTTGAACTGCTTACGGAACTTAGTGCGCTTTGGTTGCAGCATGGCTCTTCTCGATCAGCCTTACGCAGCCTGCTCGCGACGTTCGCGACGCTCACCACCCGAGCGGCCGCCCTCGTCCGAGAGGCGCTTGTCCTGGGCCATCGGGTCGTGTTCGAGGATCTCGCCCTTGAAGATCCAGACCTTGATCCCGCACGTGCCATAGGTCGTGAAGGCAGTAGCGACGCCGTAGTCGACGTCGGCGCGCAGCGTGTGCAGCGGCACCCGACCCTCGCGATACCATTCGAGGCGCGCGATTTCAGCGCCACCAAGACGGCCCGCGCAGTTGATGCGGATGCCCTCGGCGCCCAGACGCATCGCCGACTGAACGGCGCGCTTCATGGCGCGGCGGAAAGCGACGCGGCGCTCGAGCTGCTGGGCGATCGAATCGGCGACCAGGGTCGCGTCGATCTCCGGCTTGCGCACCTCGAGGATGTTGATGGTAACGTCGGCTGACGTCAGCTTCGACACGGCCTTGCGCAGCTTCTCGATGTCGGCACCCTTCTTGCCGATCACCACGCCCGGACGAGCCGAGTGGATGGTGACGCGGCACTTCTTGTGCGGACGCTCGATGATGATCTTCGAGACAGCGGCCTGCTTCAGCAGCTTCATCAGGGCGGCGCGGATCGCCATATCCTCATGCAGCAGCTTGCCGTACTCGCCCTTCTGGGCGAACCAGCGCGAATCCCAGGTCCGGTTGATGCCGAGACGAAGGCCGATCGGATTGATTTTCTGACCCATCGTTCTCTCCTCAGGCCTTCGCAGCCTGAACTTCGCGCACCACGATCGTGATGTTGGCGAAGGGCTTCATGATGCGGGCGCCACGGCCGCGGGCGCGGGCATGGAAGCGCTTCATGACGAGCGCCTTGCCGACGAAAGCCTGGGACACGACGAGGTCGTCAACGTCGAGATCATGATTGTTCTCGGCGTTGGCGATCGCGCTCTGCAGGCACTTGCGCACATCGGTCGAGATCCGCTTGCGCGAGAACTCGAGGTCGGAGAGCGCGGTCGAGACCTTTTTGCCGCGGATGAGCTGGGCGAGAAGGTTCAGCTTCTGCGGGGAAACGCGCAGATTGCGCGCGACCGCCTTGGCCTCGTTCTCGGGCAGCGCACGGGGGGCGGAGGGCTTACCCATGGCTTACTTCCTCTTCGCCTTCTTGTCGGCCGCGTGGCCGGGGAAGGTGCGCGTCGGCGAGAACTCGCCGAACTTGTGGCCCACCATTTCCTCGGAGACGTTCACCGGCACATGCTTGTGGCCGTTGTAGACGCCGAACGTCAGACCGACGAACTGCGGCAGGATCGTGGAGCGACGGCTCCAGATCTTGATGACTTCAGACCGGCTCGCCGAACGGGCGACCTCGGCCTTCTTCAGGAGGTATCCGTCGACAAACGGACCTTTCCAAAGCGAACGCGCCATGACGGACCTCAGTTCTTCTTCTTGCGGGCGTGACGGCTCGACACGATGAACGTATCGGTCCGCTTGTTCGAGCGGGTCTTCTTGCCCTTGGTCGGCAGACCCCAGGGCGTGACCGGATGACGGCCGCCCGAGGTGCGGCCTTCGCCGCCGCCGTGCGGATGGTCGACCGGGTTCATCGAGACACCACGGTTATGCGGACGACGACCCAGCCAGCGCGAGCGCCCGGCCTTGCCGTCATTCCGGTTCATGTGGTCGGGGTTCGAGACCGCGCCCACCGTAGCGTAGCACAGACCGCTGATCAGGCGCTGCTCGCCCGAGTTCAGGCGGACAATGACGTAACCCTGGTCGCGGCCGACGATCTGGGCGTAGTTGCCCGCCGAACGTGCCAGCGCCCCACCCTTGCCGATCTTGAGCTCGACATTGTGGACGATCGTGCCGATCGGCAGCGAACCCATCGGGGCCGCGTTGCCGGGCTTCACGTCGACGCTGTCGCCGGAGACGACGCTGTCGCCGACGGCCAGGCGCTGCGGCGCCAGGATGTAGGCCAGCTCGCCGTCCTGATACTTGATCAGCGCGATGAAGGCGGAGCGGTTCGGATCATACTCGATCCGCTCCACGGTCGCCGGCACGCCGGCCTTGCCGCGGCGCTTGAAGTCGATCAGGCGCAGGGTGCGCTTGTGGCCACCGCCGCGGAAGCGGACGGTGATGCGGCCGAGATTGTTGCGGCCGCCCGAGGACGACTTGCCCTCGGTCAGCGCCTTGACCGGCTTGCCCTTGTAGAGCTCGCTGCGGTCGACGATCACGAGCTGGCGAAGGCTCGGCGTGATCGGCTTGAAACTCTTCAAAGCCATGATGACGATCCTTCCCTCAGAGGCCAGTGGTCACGTCGATCGAGTGGCCCTCTTCGAGGGTCACGACGGCCTTTTTGACGTCCGAGCGCTGGCCGAGCCGCCCCCGGAAGACCTTGACCTTGCCTTCGGTGACGAGCGTGTTGACGCTCTTCACCTTGACATCGAACAACTTCTCGATCGCCGCCTTGATCTGCGGCTTGGTCGCGGTCTTCGCGACCTTGAAGACGACCTTGTTGTGCTCGGAGAGCATGGTCGCCTTTTCGGTGATCACCGGGCCACGAATGACGTCGTAGTGGCGCGGATCCAGATTCTTGGACTGGCTCATTTGAAGCGCGCCTCCAGCGCATCGACAGCCGAGCGCGTCAGCACGAGCTTGTCGCGACGCAGGATGTCATAGACGTTGATGCCCTGGATCGGCAGCACGTCGACGTTCGGGATCGAACGCGCCGCCAGGCCGAAGTTCACATCGATCTCGGCGCCGCCGATCACCAGCGCGCTCGACAGGTCGAGCTTGCCGAAATGGCCCAGCAGCACCTTGGTCTTCGGCTCGGCGAGCTTGACGTCGTCGATGATGATCAGGCCCGCGTCCTTGGCCTTGGCCGAGAGCGCGTGGCGCAGCGCCAGCGCCTTGACCTTCTTGGGCAGGTCATGGGCGTGATCGCGCACGACCGGACCGAAGGCCTTGCCGCCGCCGCGGAACTGCGGAGCCGAAGCCGCACCGTGGCGAGCGCCGCCGGTACCCTTCTGCTTGTAGATCTTCTTGCGGGTGCGATCGACTTCCGAACGGCCCTTGGACTTGTGCGTGCCGGCGCGGCGCTTGGCGAGCTGGTAGCGCACCATGCGGGCGAGCAGGTCGGCGCGCGGCTCGAGGCCGAAGATCGCATCCGAAAGCTCGACCGAACCGGCCTTGCCGCCGTCAAGAGTGACGATATCGAGTTTCATCACACGTTCTCCTCAGCCTGCGCCGCAGGAGCCTCGACAATTTCGGCCTTGCCCTCGCCGGAGACCTTGAACTTGCCCGGCAACGGGGCGTCCTTCGGCAGGGAGCGCTTGACCGCGTCGCGGACATGGATCCAGCCGCCGGCGACGCCGGGGACGGCACCCTCGACCAGGATCAGGCCGCGCTCGGCGTCCGTCTGGACGACGCGCAGGTTCTGCGTGGTGACGCGCTCGACACCGAGATGACCCGGCATCTTCTTGTTCTTGAAGGTCTTGCCCGGGTCCTGACGGCCACCGGTCGAACCGATCGAACGATGCGAGACCGAGACGCCGTGGGTGGCGCGCAGACCGCGGAAGTTCCAGCGCTTCATGCCGCCGGCGAAGCCCTTGCCGGTGGTCGTGCCGGAGACGTCGACGAACTGGCCGACGACGAAGTGGTCGGCGGTGAGCTCGGCGCCGACCGGGATCAGCGCGTCATCGCTGACGCGGAACTCGACGATCTTCTGCTTCGGCTCGACCTTGGCGACGGCGAAGTGGCCGCGCTGCGCCTTCGAGACGTTCTTGACCTTGGCCAAGCCCGACCCGAGCTGCACGGCGACATAGCCGTTCTTCTCGATCGTGCGATGCGCGACGACCTGGCAGTTATCGAGCTTCAGCACGGTGACCGGGATATGCTCGCCGGCATCGGTGAAGATGCGGGTCATCCCGACTTTCTGTGCAATCACACCGGAACGCATCGGTGCATACCTTCCCTTGGGGTCATGTCCATCCGGGAAACCCGGAAACAGAGGACCCGATGATGGATCAGAGCTTGATTTCGACGTCGACGCCGGCGGCGAGATCAAGCTTCATGAGGGCGTCGACCGTCTGGGGTGTCGGATCGACGATATCGAGAACCCGCTTGTGGGTCCGCATCTCGAACTGCTCGCGCGACTTCTTGTCGATGTGCGGCGAGCGGTTGACGGTGAACTTCTCAATCAGCGTCGGCAGCGGAATCGGGCCGCGAACCTGAGCGCCGGTGCGCTTCGCCGTCGAGACGATCTCGCGCGTCGACGCATCGAGGATGCGATGGTCGAACGCCTTGAGGCGGATCCGGATATTCTGACCGTTCATGGTCGTGTTATCTCCGTGACGTGAAAAGACGAAAGCCCCAAAGGGCTTCCGCCCTCAGATCAGCCGTTACGCGATGATCGAAGCGACGACGCCGGCACCGACGGTGCGTCCACCCTCGCGGATGGCGAAGCGCAGCTTCTCTTCCATCGCGATCGGCACGATCAGGTGCACTTCCATGGTGATGTTGTCACCAGGCATCACCATCTCGGTGCCCTCGGGCAGGTGCACCACGCCGGTCACGTCCGTCGTGCGGAAGTAGAACTGCGGGCGGTAGTTGGTGAAGAACGGGGTGTGGCGACCGCCCTCCTCCTTGGTCAGGATGTAGGCCTCGGCCTTGAACTTGGTGTGCGGCTTGACCGAACCCGGCTTGCACAGGATCTGGCCGCGCTCGACGTCCTCGCGCTTGGTGCCGCGCAGCAGCGCGCCGATGTTGTCGCCGGCCTGGCCCTGGTCGAGCAGCTTGCGGAACATCTCGACGCCGGTGACAGTCGTCTTCACCGTGTCCTTTAAGCCCACGATCTCGATTTCCTCGCCGACCTTGACGATGCCGCGCTCGACGCGGCCGGTCACAACCGTGCCGCGGCCCGAGATCGAGAACACGTCCTCGACCGGCATCAGGAACGG
The DNA here is from genome assembly GCF_964254315.1 of Allobosea sp. LjRoot90. Lineage (NCBI taxonomy): Bacteria > Pseudomonadati > Pseudomonadota > Alphaproteobacteria > Hyphomicrobiales > Alloboseaceae > Allobosea > Allobosea sp. LjRoot90. The sequence goes on along the minus strand of NZ_CAXUTF020000001.1, from coordinate 409,238 downwards.
CAGGTCGAGCGGACGCGCCGGCTGCGGGATGTAGTCGTCGACCGTCTTCATCAGCGCGATCACCGCATCATGCCCGATCTCCGGGGTGACGCCGTCGAGCGCAGCCTTGGCCGAGCCCTTGGTGATCGGGATGTCGTCGCCCGGGAAGTCGTACTTCGACAGAAGCTCGCGGATCTCCATCTCGACCAGCTCGAGCAGCTCGGCGTCGTCGACGAGATCGACCTTGTTCATGAACACGACCAGCGCGGGAACGCCGACCTGGCGCGCCAGCAGGATGTGCTCGCGGGTCTGCGGCATCGGGCCGTCGGCCGCCGACACCACCAGGATCGCGCCGTCCATCTGCGCCGCGCCCGTGATCATGTTCTTCACATAGTCGGCGTGCCCGGGGCAGTCGACGTGCGCATAGTGACGGGCCACCGTCTCGTACTCGACGTGAGCCGTCGAGATCGTGATGCCGCGCGCCTTCTCTTCCGGCGCCTTGTCGATCTGGTCATACGCCGTGTACGACGCGCCACCCGACTCCGCCAGAACCTTCGTGATCGCAGCCGTCAGCGACGTCTTGCCATGGTCGACGTGACCAATCGTTCCAATGTTGCAGTGCGGCTTCGTCCGAGCAAACTTCTCTTTGGCCATGTCAGCCTCCGTCAGATCTTCTCAAGTGTTCCGTTTAATGCGTTGTTCGATCAGGCGTATTTGGCCTGGACCTCGGCAGCGACCGCGGACGGCACCTGCTCGTAGTGATCGAACTGCATCGTGTAGTTGGCGCGACCCTGGCTGAACGAACGCAGCTGGTTCACATAGCCGAACATGTTGGCCAGCGGCACCATCGCGTTGACGACGACGGCGTTGCCGCGCATGTCCTGGCCTTGGATCTGGCCGCGCCGGGAGTTCAGGTCGCCGATGACCGAGCCGGTATAGTCTTCAGGCGTCACCACCTCGACCTTCATGATCGGCTCGAGCAGCACCGAGCCGCCCTTCTGCAGGCCCTCGCGCAGAGCAGCGCGGGACGCGATCTCGAAGGCGAGAGCCGACGAATCGACCTCGTGGAAGGCGCCGTCGATCAGCGTGACCTTGACGTCGACGACCGGGAAACCGGCGAGCACGCCGGAACCGATGACCGAGTTGAGGCCCTTCTCGACGCCGGGGATATACTCCTTCGGCACCGAGCCGCCGACGACCTTCGACTCGAACTCGAAGCCCTTGCCGGTCTCGTTCGGCTCGATGATCAGCTTGACGCGGGCGAACTGGCCCGTACCGCCGGTCTGCTTCTTGTGGGTGTAGTCGATCTCGGCCTTCTTGGTCAGCGTCTCGCGATAGGCAACCTGCGGCGCGCCGATATTGGCATCGACCTTGTAGGTCCGGCGCAGGATGTCGACCTTGATGTCGAGATGCAGCTCGCCCATGCCCTTGAGAATGGTCTGGCCGCTCTCCTGGTCGGTCGAGACGCGGAAGGACGGATCCTCGTTCGCGAGCTTCGACAGCGCCAGGCCAAGCTTCTCCTGGTCGGCCTTCGACTTCGGCTCGATCGCGATCGTGATGACCGGCTCGGGGAACTCCATGCGCTCCAGGATCACGGCATTGACCGGATCGCACAGTGTGTCGCCGGTGCGGACGTCCTTGAGGCCGGCCAGGGCGACGATGTCGCCGGCATAGGCCTCCTTGATGTCCTCGCGGTTGTTCGCATGCATCAGCAGCATGCGGCCAACGCGCTCTTTCTTGTCGCGCGTCGAGTTGATGACGCCCTGGCTGGTCTCGACCTTGCCCGAATAAACGCGGCAGAAGGTGATCGTGCCGACGAAGGGGTCGTCCATGATCTTGAAGGCGAGCATGGAGAAGGGATCCTCGTCCGTCGGGTGACGAACGGTCTCTTCTTCGGTCTTGAAATCGATGCCCTTGATGTCGCCGCGATCGACCGGCGACGGCAGGAAGTCGACGACAGCGTCGAGCAGGGGCTGCACGCCCTTGTTCTTGAAGGCCGAGCCGCAGAGCACCGGGTGGAAGGCGCGGCGCTGCACGGCGGTACGAACCAGCCGACGCAGGGTCTCGGCATCCGGCTCGTTGCCTTCGAGATAGGCTTCCATCGCCGCATCGTCCATTTCGACGGCGGCTTCGAGCAGCTTGTGACGGTATTCGGCGGCCTTGTCGGCGAGATCGGCCGGGATCTCCTTCTCTTCGAAGGTGGCCCCGAGCGCCTCGCCGTTCCAGACGATCGCCTTCATCTTGATCAGGTCGATCACGCCGGCGAAATCAGACTCGGCACCGATCGGGATCTGCAGGCAGACGGGCTTGCCGGCGACGCGGTCGATGATGTCCTGGACGCAGCGATAGAAATCGGCGCCGATCTTGTCCATCTTGTTGACGAACACGACGCGCGGAACGTCGTACTTGTCGGCCTGGCGCCAGACGGTCTCGGTCTGGGGCTCGACGCCCTGGTTGCCGTCGAGCACGCAGACGGCGCCGTCGAGGACGCGCAGCGAACGCTCGACCTCAATGGTGAAGTCGACGTGGCCGGGGGTGTCGATGATGTTCAGGCGATGATCGCGCCACAGGCAGGTCGTCGCGGCAGAGGTGATCGTGATGCCACGCTCCTGCTCCTGCGCCATCCAGTCCATGGTGGCGGCGCCGTCATGGACTTCGCCGATCTTATGGCTCTTGCCGGTGTAGAACAGGATGCGCTCGGTCGTCGTCGTCTTGCCCGCATCAATGTGGGCCATGATGCCGAAGTTACGATAGCGATCGATAGGATGAGAACGGGGCATAGGAATGCTCTGTCTTTCCGGGTCCGAACGGACGAATTACCAGCGGTAGTGCGAGAAGGCGCGGTTGGCTTCCGCCATCCGGTGCGTGTCTTCGCGCTTCTTGACGGCGTTGCCACGGTTATTCGCGGCGTCCATCAGCTCAGCCGAGAGGCGCTCAACCATGGTGCGGTCGTTGCGGCCACGGGCGGCGGCGATCAGCCAGCGGATCGCGAGAGCCTGGCGGCGCTCGGTGCGAACCTCGACCGGAACCTGATAGGTCGCGCCGCCGACGCGGCGGGAGCGGACCTCGATCGCCGGGGCGACGTTCTCGAGCGCAGTCTTGAAGACGGCGAGCGGATCGCCCTTCAGCTTGGTCTCGATGATGTCGAAGGCGCCGTAGACGATGCCTTCGGCAGTCGACTTCTTGCCTTCGTACATGACCGAATTCATGAACTTGGTCACGATCACGTCGCCGAACTTGGCGTCCGGGATGATCTCGCGCTTTTCGGCACTGTGGCGGCGGGACATCGTCTAGTCTCCGGTCAAATCTCAAAAGCTGCGAACTGGCTGGGGCATCCTGCCCCGCCAATCGGGCAGGAAAATTACTTCGGACGCTTGGCGCCGTACTTCGAACGGCGCTGCTTGCGGTTCTTGACACCCTGCGTGTCGAGCACGCCGCGCAGGATGTGGTAGCGCACGCCGGGAAGATCCTTGACGCGGCCGCCGCGGATCATGACGACCGAGTGCTCCTGAAGGTTGTGGCCTTCACCCGGGATGTAGCCGATCACTTCGAAGCCGTTGGTCAGGCGCACCTTGGCGACCTTGCGGAGCGCCGAGTTCGGCTTCTTCGGGGTCGTCGTATAGACACGCGTGCAGACGCCGCGCTTCTGCGGGCAATTCTCGAGCGCCGGAGCGGTATTACGCGCCTTGACCGGCGAACGGGGCTTGCGGATCAGCTGGCTGATTGTCGGCATTTAAGGCCTCTCGCTCCCTTGAGCGCTAGATGAATTCGATGTTCATTCCGGCGCCTTGCGAGGCCATGACCAAACGAAGCCGCGCCATCGGCGCCCATTTCCGGGGCCTCAGGCGCGTTCGCGATGCAGAGGAACACGGAACTCGCCCGCGTTCATGCGTCCTGCCATGTCGTCGTTAGACGCTGGAATTCCGACGGAGTTTCGGTCGCGAACCTCGCTCGCAACAAAGGCAAGCGACAAACGTGTCCGACAGCCGTCGATAGTGGCGCGCTTATGACTCAGTCGGAGATTCGCGTCAACCCCGGATTTGCCGGGAGTTAACGCAATCTCGCGGCGAGCACTCAGATACCGCTCAATCGGCCGCGCCCGCCGCGACCCCTGCCCCGCGCAACAGCCCGATCAGGTCGGCCTGGCGATGCAGGCCGGTCTTGGCCATCACCCGCTTCAGCGTCGAGCGCGCGGTTTCCTCCATGATCCCGAGCGCTGCCGCCGCCTCGCGCGGGCGGTGCCCTCCCGCGATCAACGCGGCGAGCCTGGCCTCGGCCGGCGTCAGGTCGAACAGGCCCTGGACCACATCGGCGGTCGGCACGTCCTTCACCACCACCGGTGTCACCACCAGGATGCTCGCCGCCCGTGAGAAGATGTCGTGAGCGGCGCCGCGAACCGGTGTGAGATGCAGGATCAGCGGCGGCTGATTCTCGCGGCGCGCCACCGGGATCGAGCGCACCGTGGCGCCACCGCTCCCGCCTGTCGTCTGCAGGGCCGCGGCCAGCAATCCGTCGGCCGCCATATCGACGAGTCCGAGCCGTGACGGGCGGTCGACCGCGACTGCCGGCACGAGCGCCTCGAAGCGGGGATTGAGCGCGAGTGCCCGGCCGTTGCGGTCGAGTACCGCCGCAGGCAGGCCGATCGCCTCCAGTGCCTGGGCAGCGCCGCGTGCCCGCTCGAATTCGAGCCGGGCCGAAAGCAGCATCGCGCGGGCGAGATGCGGCCGCATCTGGTCGAGCCGCGCGATCAGTCCATCCTCGGCATGGCCCTCGCTACGTTCGCGCTCGGAATGCAGGATGAAGGCCTCGCCGGTCGGCGCGGCGACCAGGGTGGCGACGCCGATGCCAAGCCCCTGCGGTAGCAGGAAATCGCGATAGACCGGCTCCTGCGCCATCTCGGCCTCGGAGAGGATGTCGATATCGCGCAGGAAGCCGGCATGGCGGCGCTCGATCAGGCGACGCGTGCGCTCATTGCCCGGGAAACGGTTGAAGTGCGTTGCAACGAGCTGGTCGAACTCGGCTGAGGACGAGATCCAGCGGTTGGAGGTCGGCGTCACCGCGACCAGCACCGCGCCGGCTCCGCGCGCGATCTCCTGGAAACGGCGCAGCACCTGCGGCCACAGCTCCGGCACTACCGCCGCTTCATAAAGACTGTCGAGAAACTGCTCGTCCATAATACCGGCTGCACCCCAGCCTGGTCCGCAGGACGAGAAACTCCTCCGCCGACCACGCCCCCGCATGGTGTGTCAGCATGCCACTCGTCGTTCGGCCGCTTCCGACCGACCAACGAGAGACGCGCCAGCGCATCACTGCCCCCCGACAGATTTCGCAAGTTAAGTTTAGGCCGCTTATCTTAGAAAAGGTCAAGGGAGCTAAAACGAAAACGGCCGCCCGAAGGCGGCCGTTCCACAAAGCAAGTAGAGCTTGCCGGTATTAGAGCCGGATCCGATCAGACTGAATCAGTCTGATCGGTGAACCCGTCTCTCACTTTGAGCTTAGAGACCGTTTTTCCGATCAGCTTGCGGGGCAAGCTGATCGGAACGGGCTCTATTCGGCGGCAGGCAGAGCCGCCGCGACAGCAGCCGAGGCAGCCGAGGCAGCAGCCGCGGCCTTGGCCGCCGCATCCGCCTTCTGGCCAACGATGAGATCGTCTCGGCGCGTCGCTACCTGCTTGATGCGGGCAACCTGCGCGCCGGTGCCGGCCGGGATCAGCGAGCCGACGATGACGTTCTCCTTGAGGCCTTCCAGCATGTCCATCTTGCCGTTGACCGCAGCCTCGGTGAGGACGCGGGTCGTCTCTTGGAAGGAGGCGGCCGAGATGAAGGAGCGGGTCTGCAGCGAGGCCTTGGTGATGCCGAGCAGGACCGGGACGCCGGAAGCCGGCTTCTTGCCCTCCTCGCGCAGCTTGGAGTTGACATCCTCAAGCTCGATCCGGTCGATCTGATCGCCCGTGAGAATGTCGCTATCGCCGGATTCGGTGATCTCGACCTTCTGCAGCATCTGCCGGACGATGACCTCGATGTGCTTGTCGTTGATGGTCACGCCCTGGAGGCGATAAACCTCCTGGATTTCGTTGACCAGATAAGCCGCCAGCTCCTCGACACCCTTGATCGCCAGGATGTCGTGCGGGGCTGGGTTGCCATCGAGGATGTAGTCCCCGATCTCGACGACGTCGCCATCCTGCAGATGGATGTGCTTGCCCTTCGGGATCAGGTACTCGACGCCATCCGTGCCGTCATGCGGGGTCAGCGTGACGCGACGCTTGTTCTTGTAGTCGCGTCCGAAGCCGATGACGCCGGCCTTCTCGGCGATGATCGCTGCATCCTTCGGACGACGCGCCTCGAAGAGCTCGGCGACACGCGGCAGACCACCGGTGATGTCGCGGGTCTTGGCCGAGTCGGTCGAGACACGCGCCAGCACGTCGCCGGCCTTGACCGAGGAGCCAGGCTCCATCGAGATGATGCCGTCGACCGGCAGGATGTAGCGGGCGTCACCGCCGCGCGCGAGCTTGGCGATCTTGCCATCCGGCCCGTGCACGGTGAGCGCCGGCTTGAGGTCCGAGGTACGAGCCGAACCGCGCCAGTCGATGACGACGCGCTTGCTGATGCCGGTCGCCTCGTCGGTCGTTTCCGTGATCGACATGCCGTCGACCAGGTCCTCGTAGCCGACCTTGCCGTCGACCTCCGCCAGGATCGGGCGGGAATAGGGATCCCACTCGATCAGGCGCTGGCCGCGCTTGACCTTGTCGCCGTCGTCGACGCGCAGCTTCGAGCCGAACTGGACGCGGTGAACCGCGCGCTCGGCACCGTCGGGGCCGGTGATGACGATGGCGAGATTGCGCGCCATCGCGATCAGGTCGCCGTCCGAGTTGCGCGCCGCATTGCGGTTGCGGATCTTGACCGTGCCCTCGAAGTTCGACTCGACGAAGGACTGGTCGGCGATCGTCGCCGCGCCGCCGATGTGGAAGGTACGCATGGTGAGCTGCGTGCCCGGCTCGCCGATCGACTGCGCCGCGATGACGCCGACGGCCTCGCCCATGTTGACGGGCGTGCCGCGGGCAAGATCGCGCCCATAGCAGGTCGCGCAGACACCGTTCTTGGTCTCGCAGGTCAAGACCGAGCGGATCTTCACCTCCTGGACGCCGGCGGCGTTGATCTTGGCGATGTGACTTTCTTCGATCACCGCGCCCTTGCCGACCAGGACATTACCCTCCAGGTCGGTAACCTCCACGGCTGCCGAACGGCCGAGGATGCGCATCCCGAGCGAAGCCACGACCTGGCCCGCATCGATGATGGCGCGCATCTTGATGCCGTTGTTGGAGCCGCAATCGACCTCGGAGATGATCGCGTCCTGCGCCACGTCGACGAGACGGCGGGTGAGATAACCCGAGTTCGCCGTCTTGAGCGCGGTGTCGGCGAGGCCCTTGCGGGCGCCGTGGGTCGAGTTGAAGTACTCGAGAACGTCGAGGCCTTCCTTGAAGTTCGAGATGATCGGCGACTCGATGATCTCGCCCGACGGCTTGGCCATCAGGCCGCGCATCGCCGCGAGCTGCTTCATCTGCGCCGGCGAACCACGGGCGCCCGAATGGCTCATCATGTAGATCGAGTTGATCGGCTTGTCCCGGCCGTTCTCGTCCTTTTTCACGGTCGAGATGCGGGCCATCATCTCCTGGGCGAGCTTGTCCGAGCACTTCGCCCAGGCGTCGACGACCTTGTTGTACTTCTCGCCCTGGGTGATCAGGCCGTCCTGGTACTGCTGCTCGTAATCCTTGGCGAGCACGCGGGTCGCATCGACGATCTCCCACTTGTTCTCGGGGATCACCATGTCGTCCTTGCCGAAGGAAATGCCGGCCTTGAAGGCGTGCTTGAAGCCCAGCCCCATGACGCGGTCGCAGAAGATCACCGACTCCTTCTGACCGCAGCCGCGATAGACGGCGTCGATCATCCCGGAGATTTCCTTCTTCGTCATCAGGCGGTTGCTGACGTCGAAGGACATGGCCGGATGCTCCGGCAATGCAGTCGAAAGGATCACGCGGCCCGGAGTGGTGTCATAGATCTTGGTGTAGGGCTTGCCGTCCTGGCCGACGCCGGTCCAGCGATATTTGATCTTCGAATGCAGCGTCACGACCTTCTCGTGCAGCGCGTATTCGAGCTCGCCGAAGTCGCCGAAGACCTTGCCCTGACCCGGCTCGCCATCGGAGATGATCGAGAGGTAGTACAGGCCGAGCACGATGTCCTGCGACGGCACGATGATCGGCATGCCGTTCGCCGGGTGCAGGATGTTGTTGGTCGACATCATCAGGACGCGCGCTTCCAGCTGCGCCTCGAGCGACAGCGGGATGTGAACGGCCATCTGGTCGCCGTCGAAGTCGGCGTTGAACGCGGCGCAGACCAGCGGATGCAGCTGGATCGCCTTGCCCTCGATCAGCACCGGCTCGAAGGCCTGGATGCCGAGGCGGTGCAGCGTCGGGGCGCGGTTGAGCAGCACCGGATGCTCGCGGATGACCTCGTCCAGGATATCCCAGACCTCCGGCTTCTCCTTTTCGACCAGCTTCTTGGCCTGCTTGACCGTGGTCGAGTAGCCCTTGGCGTCGAGGCGAGCGTAGATGAAGGGCTTGAACAGCTCGAGCGCCATCTTCTTCGGCAGCCCGCACTGGTGCAGCTTCATCTCCGGGCCGACGACGATGACCGAGCGGCCGGAATAGTCGACGCGCTTGCCGAGCAGGTTCTGCCGGAAGCGGCCCTGCTTGCCCTTCAGCATGTCGGCGAGCGACTTCAGCGGGCGCTTGTTGGCGCCGGTGATGACGCGGCCGCGGCGGCCGTTGTCGAACAGGGCGTCGACCGATTCCTGCAGCATCCGCTTCTCGTTGCGGATGATGATGTCCGGCGCGCGCAGCTCGATCAGCCGCTTCAGGCGGTTGTTGCGGTTGATGACGCGGCGATAGAGATCGTTCAGGTCCGAGGTCGCGAAGCGGCCGCCATCGAGCGGCACGAGCGGACGCAAGTCGGGCGGGATCACCGGGATGATGGTCATCACCATCCATTCCGGCTTGTTCCCCGACTCCTGGAACGCCTCGATGATCTTGAGGCGCTTCATCAGCTTCTTCGGCTTGAGCTCCGACGTCGTCGTCGCGATCTCATGCTTCAGGTCGGCATTGATCTGGTCGAGATCGAGCGCGCGCAGCATCTCGCGGATCGCCTCGGCGCCGATCATCGCCGTGAAGGTGTCGGCGCCGTACTCCTCCTGGCAGCGGACATACTCTTCTTCGGTCAGCAGCTGGCGATCCTTGAGCGGGGTCAGGCCCGGCTCGAGCACCACATACGATTCGAAGTAGAGGATGCGCTCGAGTTCCTTGAGCGGCATGTCCATCAGGAGGCCGATGCGCGAGGGCAGCGACTTCAGGAACCAGATATGCGCGACGGGAGCGGCGAGCTCGATATGGCCCATGCGCTCGCGCCGGACCCGGGCGAGCGTCACCTCGACGCCGCACTTCTCGCAGATCACGCCCTTGAACTTCATGCGCTTGTACTTGCCGCACAGGCACTCGTAGTCCTTGATCGGCCCGAAGATGCGGGCGCAGAACAGGCCGTCGCGCTCGGGCTTGAACGTACGATAGTTGATCGTCTCGGGCTTCTTGATCTCACCGAACGACCAGGATGCAATCTTCTCAGGGCTGGCGATCGAGATCTTGATCGCGTCGAACGCCTGCTGCACCGGCTGCTGGCCGAAAAGGTTCATGACCTCTTGCTTCATAGCCTGTCTCCTGTGGCCGGTGGGGTTTTAGGGAAAACCGCCCTGCCCGACCTTTAATCCATCGGCCGGCGGCGAAAGTGCCGCCGGCATGAGTAACGAACGACGTTCCGCCCCTGCGGGCGTCGCGCCTTACTCGGCTGCCTCGGCCGGCGCGTCGCCCGGCTTCGGCTTGTTGTTGATGAGCTCGACGTTGAGGCCGAGCGAGCGCATTTCCTTGACGAGCACGTTGAAGCTCTCCGGGATGCCCGCTTCGAAGTTGTCCTCGCCGCGCACGATCGACTCGTAGACCTTGGTGCGGCCGGCGACGTCGTCCGACTTCACCGTCAGCATCTCCTGCAGCGTGTAGGCGGCGCCGTACGCTTCGAGCGCCCAGACCTCCATCTCGCCGAAGCGCTGACCGCCGAACTGCGCCTTGCCGCCGAGCGGCTGCTGGGTGACCAGCGAGTAGGGGCCGATCGAGCGGGCGTGGATCTTGTCGTCCACCAGATGGTGCAGCTTCAGCATGTAGATGTAGCCGACGGTGACCTTGCGGTCGAACGGCTCGCCGGTGCGCCCGTCATAGAGCGTCACCTGGCCGGACTTGTTGAGGCCCGCCTGCTCCAGCAGGGCCTCGATGTCCGACTCCTTGGCGCCGTTGAAGACCGGGGTCGCCATCGGCACGCCGCGGCGCAGATTCTGGCCCATCTCGACCAGCTCGGCGTCGTCCATCGAGGCGATGATCTCGTTGTCCTGGTAGACCGCCTCGAAGCTGTCGCGCAGCGCCTTGGAATCATGCGCCTTGCGATAGGCGTCGAGCGCCAGGCCAATCTGCTTGCCGAGACCGGCGGCAGCCCAGCCCAGATGGGTTTCCAGAATCTGCCCGACGTTCATGCGCGAGGGCACGCCCAGCGGGTTCAGCACGATGTCGGCATGGGTGCCGTCCTCGAGGAACGGCATGTCCTCCGCCGCAACGATGCGCGAGACCACGCCCTTGTTGCCGTGGCGGCCGGCCATCTTGTCGCCCGGCTGGATCTTGCGCTTCACCGCGACGAAGACCTTGACCATCTTCATCACGCCGGGCGGCAGCTCGTCGCCGCGCTGCAGCTTCTCGACCTTGTCGAGGAAGCGCTGCTCGAGGCGCTTCTTCGACTCGTCGTACTGCTTCCGCATCGCCTCGATTTCGGTCATCAGGGCGTCGTCCGCCGTGGCGAACAGCCACCACTGCGAGCGCGGGAACTCACTCATCACTTCGCGGGTGATGACCGTGTCCTTCTTGAAGCCCTTCGGACCGGCGAGGCCGGTCTTGCCGGTCAGGATCTCGGCCAGACGCGCGAAGGTGTTGCGGTCCAGGATCGCCTGCTCGTCGTCGCGGTCCTTGGCGAGACGCTCGATCTCCTCGCGCTCGATCGCCTGGGCGCGCTCGTCCTTGTCGACGCCATGGCGGTTGAAGACGCGCACTTCGACGATCGTCCCCTGCACGCCCGGCGGGACACGCAGCGAGGTGTCGCGGACGTCCGAAGCCTTCTCGCCGAAGATGGCGCGCAGCAGCTTCTCCTCCGGCGTCATCGGGCTCTCGCCCTTCGGCGTGATCTTGCCGACGAGGATGTCGCCAGCCGCCACTTCCGCGCCGATATAGACGATGCCGGCTTCGTCGAGGTTCTTCAGCGCCTCTTCCGAGACGTTCGGAATGTCGCGCGTGATTTCCTCAGGGCCCAGCTTGGTGTCGCGGGCCATGACCTCGAATTCCTCGATATGGATCGAGGTGAAGATGTCGTCCGAGACGATCTTCTCCGAGAGCAGGATCGAGTCCTCGAAGTTGTAACCATTCCACGGCATGAACGCGACCAGCACGTTGCGGCCGAGCGCGAGCTCGCCGAACTCGGTCGACGGGCCGTCGGCTACGATGTCACCCTTCTTGATGACGTCGCCGACGCGCACCAGCGGACGCTGCGTGATGCAGGTCGACTGGTTGGAGCGCTGGAACTTCTGCAGACGATAGATGTCGACGCCCGGCTTGGTCGGGTCCATCTCGTCCGAAGCGCGGATGACGATACGGGTGGCGTCAACCTGATCGACGATGCCGGCGCGGCGGGCCGCGATGGCAGCGCCGGAGTCACGGGCGACCGCGGCCTCCATGCCGGTGCCGACGAAAGGCGCGTCGGCACGAACCAGCGGCACCGCCTGGCGCTGCATGTTCGAGCCCATCAGCGCGCGGTTGGCGTCGTCGTTCTCGAGGAACGGGATCAGCGCCGCGGCGACGGAGACGACCTGCTTGGGCGAAACGTCCATGAAGTCGACCTTGTCGACCGGCACGACGATGACTTCACCGGCGCGGCGGCAGACGATCAGGTCGTCGGTCAGACGGCCGTCATTGTCGACGACGGCGTTGGCCTGGGCGACGTTGTACTTCGCCTCCTCCATCGCCGAGAGATAGATGATCTCGTCGGTCTGCTTGCCGTCGCGGATGCGCCGGTACGGGCTCTCGATGAAGCCGTACTTGTTGACGCGCGCGAAGGTGGCGAGCGAGTTGATCAGGCCGATGTTCGGGCCTTCCGGCGTCTCGATCGGGCAGATGCGGCCGTAATGCGTGGTGTGCACGTCGCGCACCTCGAAGCCGGCGCGCTCGCGGGTCAGACCACCCGGTCCAAGCGCCGAGAGACGGCGCTTGTGGGTGACCTCCGAGAGCGGGTTGGTCTGGTCCATGAACTGCGAGAGCTGCGACGAGCCGAAGAACTCGCGCACCGCGGCAGCCGCCGGCTTGGCGTTGATCAGGTCCTGCGGCATCACCGTGTCGATGTCGACCGAGGACATGCGCTCCTTGATGGCGCGCTCCATGCGCAGGAGGCCCAGGCGATACTGGTTCTCCATCAGCTCGCCGACCGAGCGCACGCGCCGGTTGCCGAGATGGTCGATGTCGTCGATCTCGCCCTTGCCGTCGCGCAGGTCGACCAGCGCCTTGACGACGGCGAAGATGTCTTCCTTGCGCAGGATGCGCACGGTGTCCTCGGCGTCGAGGTCGAGGCGCATATTCATCTTGACGCGGCCGACGGCCGAGAGGTCGTAGCGCTCCGAGTCGAAGAACAGCGACTGGAACATGTTCTCGGCGGTCTCGAGCGTCGGCGGCTCGCCCGGACGCATCACGCGGTAGATGTCGAACAGCGCCTCTTCACGGCGCGAGTTCTTGTCGACCTGGAGCGTGTTGCGGATATAGGGACCGATCGTGATGTGATCGATGTCCAGCACCGGAATCTCGGTGTAGCCCTTGTTGATCAGGTCGACCAGGTTGCCCTTGATCTCGCCGGTCTTCGGGTCCGCAGCCATATGCAGTTCTTCGCCGGCCTCGGCATGAACTTCGCCGGTGCTGGGGTCGACGAGATCCTCGGCAACGTACTGGCCGACGAGATCCTCGTTCGTGGCGCGCAGGAACTTCAGGCCCTTGTCGGCGAGCTGGCGGGCGGTGCGCGCGACCAGCTTCTTGCCGGCCTCGATCACGACTTCGCCGGTGTCGGCGTCGATCATGTCGACGCTCGCCTTGAAGCCCTTCATGCGCTCGGCGTCGTACGGGACGCGCCAGCCCTTGTCGTCGCGGACATAGTCGACGCGGTTGTAGAAGCGCTTGAGAATTTCCTCGCCGTCCATGCCGAGGGCGAACAGCAGCGAGGTGACCGGGATCTTACGCTTGCGGTCGATACGGGCGTAGACGATGTCCTTGGCATCGAATTCGATATCGAGCCAGGAGCCGCGATAGGGAATGATGCGAGCGGCGAAGAGCAGCTTGCCCGAGGAATGGGTCTTGCCCTTGTCGTGGTCGAAGAACACGCCCGGCGAACGGTGCATCTGCGAGACGATGACGCGCTCGGTGCCGTTGACGATGAAGGTGCCGTTGTCCGTCATGAGCGGCATCTCGCCCATGTAGACGTCCTGCTCCTTGATGTCCTTGACCGACTTGGCCTGGGTGTCCGGATCGATATCGAACACGATCAGGCGCAGCGTCACCTTGAGCGGCGCCGAGAAGGTCATGCCGCGCTGGCGGCACTCGTCGACATCGTATTTCGGCGGCTCGAAGGTGTATTTGACGAACTCCAGCAGCGACGAGCCCGAGAAATCGCCGATCGGGAACACCGACTTGAAGACCGACTGCAGGCCTTCATCGCCGCGGCCGCCCTTGGGTTCCTCGACCATCAGGAACTGGTCGTAGGACGCCTTCTGAACCTCGATGAGGTTCGGCATCTCCGCCACTTCCTTGAGCTTGCCGAAGAACTTGCGGACGCGCCTGCGACCCTGGAGGGAAGTTACCATCATGTTCCTCGCATCTCGGACGGCTCACCCGGTGGTCCGGGGTATAGGCGGTCGGGCCGCCGGGTGAGCCGCTCGGCGCATCATGTCGCGCCGACATTCAAACTGGATCGACCTGCACCGCATGTGCGGGAGGTCTTGAGTACGCGCCGTCCCTTCCGGAAACGACGCAACAGCCCCGGAGGCGGCGAACCGCCCCGGGACTGTGCTTGTCGACTAGAGACGGACCGGCATCAGCCGGCCCGGGCTCACTTGAGCTCGACCTTGGCGCCGACGGCCTCGAGCTGCTTCTTGAGCTTCTCGGCCTCGTCCTTGCCAACGGCTTCCTTGACCGGCTTCGGAGCGGCTTCGACCAGGTCCTTGGCCTCCTTGAGGCCGAGGCCGGTGATGGCGCGGACTTCCTTGATCACCTCGATCTTCTTGTCGCCGACGGCGGCAAGAACGACGGTGAACTCGGTCTGCTCTTCGACGGCGGCAGCGGCAGCGCCACCAGCAGCCGGGCCGGCGGAGACGGCGACGGCGGCGGCAGCCGAGACGCCCCACTTCTCTTCGAGCAACTTGGCGAGGTCAGCAGCCTCGAGAACGGTGAGCGACGAGAGTTCGTCGACGAGCTTGGCGAGATCGGCCATGGTTTAAGTTCCTGATGTAAGAGGTTCGAACGATTAAGGGTTGTCGGCTGCTCAGGCAGCGTCCTTGTCGGCATATGCCTGGAACACACGCGCGAGCTTTGCGGCAGGCGCAGTCGAGAGCTGGGCGATCTTGGTCGCAGGGGCCTGCAGGAGGCCGAGCAACTTGGCGCGCAGTTCGTCGAGCGAGGGCATCGTGGCCAAAGCCTTGACGCCGTCGGGGTTCAGGGCGGTCGTGCCCATCGCGCCGCCGAGGATGACGAGCTTGTCGTTCTCCTTGGCGAATGCGACGGCGACCTTCGGCGCCGCGACCGGATCGCTGGAATAGGCGATCAGGGTGGGACCCGTCAGCAGGTTGCTGATGGACGCGACGTCGGTGCCTTCAAGAGCGATCTTGGCCAGCCGGTTCTTTGCGACCTTCACGGTGGCGCCATTGGCCTTCATCTCGCGACGAAGCTTCTGGAACTGGGCCACCGTCAAACCCGCATAGTGGGCCACGACAACGACCGACGTCTTCGAGAAGACATCGTTCAGTGTCGCGACGGCATCAGATTTTGCCGTTCTATCCACTGGGCTCTCTCCGGTAGGCGACAGGTTTTAAGGCCCGCCGCCAGTTGCACGTGTCGCTCAGAAAGTGACCGGTTGACACCGACCCCTCGCCGGAGCGACGCTCAGTGCCCTGTCCCCTGCCATGGCCGAAGCCGTGATCGGGCGAGATGGTTCGAACCTCGTTCGGCGCCCTTCGGCACCGGAAGAGTTCTTGCACCGTCTATGCAGGCCTCTTGGCGAAATTATGCCCTCTAGCCGGAGCCAAAGGCGCACCTGCAGTCTCAGACAGGACTTGGATGCCCGGCCTTCGGAGATCGCTCCCCTTCGAACCGAAACACCCTTTTTCGGCGGCGAACCGCCAAAAAACGCGAAATGGACCTCCTCGTGCCAAGCACGCGGAAGCCCCGTCACTTATGGAAACACGGAGGAGGCTATAGACCCTCCCCCGACTTCTGCCAAGTGGTAATCCCTGCGCTGAAGCGCAAGGCGGGGCTGCGGCCGCGATAGAAGCGGCCGCGACGCGCTATCAGCCGCCGAGAACGGTGTTCGGCTCGATCTTGACGCCCGGACCCATGGTCGAGGAGATCGCGACGCGCTGGATATAGGTGCCCTTGGCGCCGGCCGGCTTCGCCTTCGAGACCGAGTCGACGAAAGCCTTGATGTTCTCGCCGAGCTTGGCGGCATCGAACGAGGCCTTGCCGACGGCGGCGTGGACGATACCGGCCTTCTCGACGCGGAACTCGACCGAACCGCCCTTCGAGGCGGCGACGGCGGCGGTCAGGTCCATGGTGACCGTGCCGACGCGCGGGTTCGGCATCAGGCCGCGCGGGCCCAGCACCTTACCGAGGCGGCCGACCAGGCCCATCATGTCCGGGGTCGCGATGCAGCGGTCGAACTCGATCGTGCCCTTCGACACGATCTCGACCAGTTCCTCGGCGCCGACGATGTCGGCACCGGCCTTCTTGGCCTCCTCGGCCTTGGCGCCGCGGGCGAAGACGGCGACGCGCAGCGTGCGGCCCGAGCCGTTCGGCAGGTTGCAGACGCCGCGAACCATCTGGTCGGCGTGACGCGGATCGACGCCGAGATTCATCGCGATCTCGACGGTCTCGTCGAACTTGGCGTTCGCGCGGGCCTTGACCATCGCGACGGCCTCGGCGAGCGGGTAGAGCTTGATGCGGTCAACGCCTTCACGGCCTTTGACGACGCGCTTTCCGACATGTGCCATTGTCAGTTCCCCCTCAGCCCACGACTTCCAGGCCCATGGAACGGGCCGAGCCACGGATCATCGCCACCGCCGAATCGACGTTGTCGCAGTTGAGATCGGCCATCTTCTTCTCGGCGATCTCTGTGAGCTGAGCCGACGTGACCTTGCCGACATTGCCGCCCTTGCCCGGGGTCTTCGAACCCGAGGTCAGGCCAGCAGCCTTCTTCAGCCAGTACGAGACCGGCGGCTGCTTCATCTCGAAGGTGAAAGAGCGATCCTGATACGCGGTGATGATCACCGGGATCGGCATGCCCTTTTCCATCTGCGCGGTCTTCGCATTGAAGGCCTTGCAGAATTCCATGATGTTGAGGCCGCGCTGACCAAGCGCGGGACCGATCGGCGGCGACGGATTGGCCGCGCCCGCCGGAACCTGAAGCTTCACGTAACCCGTGATCTTCTTAGCCATGATGGCTGCTCCTGTCGCTCGCCCCGGTGCCGACCGGAACGACGACGCCCCGCCCGTGAGCTGCTATCGCTCCGGACCGGGGTGTTGCAGGGCGTGGTGCGGCGTGAACCTCCGGTTGGCTAACCGGCACGCCTCCCACGCATGTGAGGGCCGCCCTATGGCACAGGGCGCACCGAAAGGGAAGCCCCGGAAGCGCTTGAGCGCTGCGGACGGCGTGTCGCAGGCGCGAGCCGCTGCGCCTCGCGCGCCAGGATGCTGTCGGCGTCGAGTTCGCGGATCGGCCGGTCGAGCTCGCGCGGCACGTCCCCGGTGAGCTGCAGCATCAGGTAGCGGCCGCAGCAGACGCGCAGGAACGAGGCGAAGTTTTCGCCGTCGCCATGGGTCTCGATCAGCTCGCCATGCAGTTTGGCCAGGAGCTGACCGAGGCTCATCCCGTCACGCGCCGCGATTTCCTCGAGCACGCGCCAGTACAGGTTCTCGAGCCGCACGCTGGTCGAGAAGCCGTTGAGCCGTACCGACTTCAGGCGCGTGCGCCAGAGATCGGCATCGGCATTGATGAAGAGCTTGCACATGGCGCCCTCCCCGCGCGCGATTGGCCCGCATCATACAGCGACAGCCGCGCCAAGCGAGGCCTGCCCTGGTTCAGGCGGCCTGCCGCAGTGCGCCGTGGCTGATCTGTGTTCCGAGCACCGCCAGGAACTGGGAGATCCAGGCCGGGTGCGCCGGCCAGGCGGGCGCGGTCACCAGATTGCCATCGGTCGTCGCCGCGTCGATGGCGATGTCGGCATAGCGGCCACCGGCGAGCTCCACCTCGGTGCTGCAGGCCGGATAGGCCGAGCAGCTGCGCCCCTGCAGGACACCGGCAGCGGCGAGGATCTGCGCACCATGGCAGATCGCTGCGACCGGCTTGTTCGCCTCGAAGAAGTGCCGGACGATCGCGATCACCTGCTTGTTCAGGCGCAGATACTCCGGCGCCCGGCCGCCCGGCAGCACCAGCGCATCATAGGCTGCCGCGTCGACGTCGGCGAAGCTAGCGTTGAGCGCGAAATTATGGCCACGCTTTTCCGAATAGGTCTGCTGGCCCTCGAAATCATGGATCGAGGTCGCGATACTGTCGCCCTTGACCTTGTCGGGACAGACCGCATCGACCTTGTGGCCGACGGCGAGCAGGGCCTGGAACGGCACCATGATCTCGTAGTCCTCGCCGAAATCGCCGACGATCATCAAAATGCGCTTGCCGGTCATCTTGTCCTCCCTTCCACCCAGTTTCGGATGGTCGGGAATAATAGGCGCAGCCGGAGTGGCGCGGGTGTTAACCGGTTAACGCAGGCTCAGCCGCCCTTGGCATCCCGTGTCAGGTAATCGCCGAGCGCCACCCCGATATGGATGACGACGAGCGCGATCAGCCCGAAGGCAAGCCAGGCATGGCTCGTCAACAAGAGGTCGGCATAGCCCATCTCCTCCGGCCAGATCACCGGGAGCGAGAGGCCGAACAGCAGCTGCTGTGCGCCGAAGGCGGAAACGCCGGCCCAGCCCAGCAGCGGCACCACCAGCAGCGCAAGATACAACAGCGCATGGACCGGCCGGCTCGCCGCTCCCTTGCGCCAGCGCGCCGTGAGCTGCGCGAACAGGCGGTAGGCGATCCGGATCAGCACGAGACCGAGCAGCAACGCTCCCGTGGTCTTGTGGCAGAGATAGAGCGTATCCGCGGTCGGCCCCTCGCCGATCTGTTTCATCATCACGCCGGTGGTGAAGAGCGCCAGCACCAGCGCTGCCGTCAGCCAGTGCAGCGCCTGCGCGATAATCGGCAGTGGCGACGGCGCCGTTGGGCTGGCCTCTGCCTCGGAGATCGCCAGGCTCATGCCGCTAGCTCCCCGCGCGTGATGAAGCCTTCGACAGCCTGCCGCAGCTCCGCCGCTTGCCGGTCTAGATCGGCGGAGGCGGCCGTGACCGAGCCGGCCGTCTGACGCCAGCTCGCCAGCGTGCCGGCGAGTTGCTCGACCTGCTCGGCGACGAGCCTGACATCGCCGGCGGTTCGCGACGTCGTCTCGCTGATCGAGCGCGAGCCGACATCCTGGCGAGCGGTCACTTCGGCGATCGAGAGCGCTGCCTTGTCGACCTTCTCGACCGAGGTCACCAGGGCGCCAATCCGCAAGGTAATGCGCTGCGCCGCGACGGTGATCTGGTTCAGCCCCGTGCGGACATCGTCGGTCGCCTCGGCCGTGCGGTGCGCGAGCTGCTTGACCTCGCCGGCGACGACCGCAAAGCCCCTGCCCGCCTCGCCGGCCCGCGCCGCCTCGATCGTGGCGTTCAGCGCCAGCAGATTCGTCTGGCTGGCGACGGTTCCGATGATGTCGATGACCTGCACGATCTTGCCGACCGCATCGCTCAGCTCAACCGTATCGGCCGTCGCCTGGTCGACCAGCGCCTTTGCGGCATCGGCAACCTCGGAGGTCCGCCAGGCCTCGCTTGCCGCCGTCGCCAGCAGCGCGGACACTTCCGCGATCGCGCCGGCGACATGATCGACATGCGAGGAGACGCGCTGCGTCGACTGCGTGGCCGCGCCGGCCCGCTCGTCGACGACACCTGAGAGCTGCGCGAATTCTCCGGCGGCCTGCGACAGCCGGGCAGCATGCTGCTCCAGCGCCTGGGCGATCGCGGCGATCCGTTCCTGGAAGGCTGCATTGCGGGCCTGGGCGGCCTCCTGGCGCGCGACTTCGCCCGAAAGCGCGTCCAGTCGCGTCTGGGCGACCTCCTGCTCGGCCTGGAGCCCGCGCTGATGCGCCAGCAGCGCGCGACCGAGCATGCCGATCTCGTCGCGCCGCATGGCGAGCTTGTCGAGCCCCCGTCCCTCTTGCCGATTCTCGGCCAAGGCTCGCGCCATGCCGGAGATCGGGCGGACCAGCCAGCGATGCTCGAGCACCACGATGAAGACCAGGCTGAACAGCCCGAGCAGCGAGAGCAGGACCTTGTTCTGATGGGCGCTCTCGACATGGTGCGACAGGCTGGTGCTCAGCCGGCCGATCTCCTCGCCGAGCCCGCGCCGCAGGGCCGAGCGCTTGTCCGCGATCACCCTGAGCTCGGCCCGGGCCGTGGGGATATCGGCGGCCTGACGCATCGCCGTGGCTCGCTCTGCGACCGCCTGGGTATCGGCCTGCAGCCTGCCCTCAAGCCGGGTGGCAATATCCTCGGCTGCGATCGCCAACACCTCGAGATCGGAAGGCTCCGCCCGGTTGCCCGAGAAGACGGCGATGCTGATGCGCTCGAAGACCATGGTCGTCGCTTCGAGGCGGCGGGCGAGATCGCTCTGCGCCTCCAGGGCCTGCGTGAAGCCGTGGAGCTTGCGCGAGCCGACAAGCTCGGTCGCGACATAAAGGCAGGAGAGCGCGCCGAGGAGCACGCCCCACAGCGCCAGGCGCTGCCCGACCGTCGCCTTGAATGTCCTGGGAAACATGCCCGCCCACGCCAAAAGCCGGCGGGACATTGCCATACACGCCTGAAGGAGGCGTTAACTACGAAATCACGCAAAAAGGGTGCCGTTGCCGGCACCCTTCAGCAAGCTGTCCAAGCGTCAGAGCTTCTCGACCTGGCTGTATTCGAGCTCGACCGGCGTGGCACGGCCGAAGATCGAGACCGCGACCTTGAGGCGGGCGCGGGCGTGATCGACATCCTCGACGACGCCGTTGAACGAGGCGAACGGCCCGTCGGCGACCTTCACCTGCTCGCCGACCTCGAACACGATCGTCGGCTTCGGCCGCTCGATGCCCTCGGCGACCTGGCCCTTGATGCGCAGCGCCTCGTTCTCGGGGATCGGCATCGGCTTGGCCTTGTCGGCGCCGAGGAAGCCGGTGACCTTGGGCGTGTTCTTGATGAGGTGGTAGACCTCGTCGGTCATCTCGCACTTCACCAGGACATAACCCGGAAAGAACTTGCGCTCGGTGTCGACCTTGCGGCCGCGGCGGACCTCGACGACCTTCTCGGTCGGAACCAGCACTTCCTCGAACTTGTCGGAGAGGTGGCGCTGCGCCGCCTGATCCTTGATCGACTGCGCGACCTTGTTCTCGAAGTTCGAATAGGCGTGGACGATGTACCAGCGGGTGCTCACGTTATTAGCTTCCGTTCAACGAGCGCCGAGGATGAGGCCGAGACCCCAGCGGATCACCGTGTCGGTGAAGAGGAAGAACAGGCTCGACATCAGCACCATCAGCAAAACCAGGCCGGTGGTGATCAGCGTCTCGCGGCGCGAGGGCCAGGTCACCTTGGTGGCCTCGCTACGCACTTCCTGCAGGAACTGGAAGGGATTCGTCTTCGCCATCGGGCTCGTCACCTCGGTTCCGGATCATCGCGACAGGGCGGCGATTCGGCGGTCCTGAAAGATTCGCGGCGCGGGGCCCAGGGAGCCGCGCGCCGTCGTTAAAGGCTTCTTACAACGCGATTGCCCACTCGCCAAGCGGTTTTGAATCGAGCGGTTCAGGGCCGCTCCGCCGCGATCAGCAGGAAGGCCGGCCGCTCGCGCTCTTTGGCCCAGTCCGGCTCGGCCGCGATCTGCTCGCGCGTCGGTGCCCATTCCTCGACATGCAGCAAGCGCAGGCCGACGCCGATCAGCAGGTTGAGATAGGTCGCGAGCGTGCGGTGCTGCTTGACCACGCCGTCGGCCAGCCAGTCGGTGACGCGCCGGCCCTCGTCGAGATAGGCCCCGACCGGCCAGACCGGCAGGCCCGATTCATCCTGCGACCAGCCCTGGTGGCGCGGCGCCGTCATGATCGGATGCTCGACCGAGAAGACCAAGCGCCCGCCCGGCTTCAGCGCCCGTTCGATCCGGCCGAACACGGCAGGCAACTCTGCGAGGTAATGGAAGGCCAGCGAGGAATAGATGAGGTCGAAGTGCCCGGCCGGCGCCTCATAGGTTTCCAGATCGGCCTGCTCGTAGCGGACGCTCGCCGTGCTCGTCTCCGCCTTTGCCCGCGCCAGCATTCGCTCGGAGACATCGACGCCGACGACCTCCGCCGCACCCTCGCCGGCAGCGAAACGGCAGAACCAGCCGAATCCGCAGCCGAGATCGAGCACGCTCGCCCCCGCGAACGGAGGCAGCAATGCGCGTAGTGCCGGCCATTCGGGCGCGGCGTCGAGCCCGCGGAGCGAGCGTGGCAGCTGGCTGTAATTCTGGAAGAAGCCGGCGTCGTCGTAGATGTTCTGTGTCATCGCGGCACGCACGGACGGCTGGCAGGGGCGGTAGGGCTCGAACCTACGACAACCGGTTTTGGAGACCGGTACTCTACCAACTGAGCTACACCCCTGTAGCGTCGGTTGCTTAGCCCGAACCTCACGGCATTTTCAAGTCGAAATCGCAACCGTCTCGTTCGAAGTTGACTCATATCCTCAGCCGATCACGGCAAAGCCCCGCGGATTCAGCATATTTCGCCGAAGGAAGATCACGAAAGAGTTGATTCTGGAAACGCTCGCACGACGAGGAAGGACGGCGCGATCGCCGCCCTTCCAAACAATGCCGCGGTTGGTCGCTTACTTCGGCAGCCGGCCGATGATCTTCTGCCGGCCGTCGACGACCTCGGCGAGGAAGCTCTCGCGCTGGACATCGCCCTTCTCGTCGAAGGTCGTCTCCATCAGGATGCCGGGCTCCTCCTCCGGCTTGATCGTCGCGCCATGCAGCGTCGCCGCGATCTTGGTCGGCTCGAACTTGCCGAGCTTTTCCGTCGCCCATTTCACCGCATGCACGGCCATGTAGCCCTTGATGCCGTTATGGTCGGGCACGAATTTGAAGCGGGCCTCGAAGCGCTTGCCGAATTCCTGCAAGGCCGGGATCGGCGCATCGATCGTCTGGCCGACATGGCCGCGCACGCCTTCCGCCGCCTTGCCGGCGAGCTCGATCACCTTCTGGCTCAGGATCGTCGTCTCGCCGATCACCGGCTTGCCGACGTTCTGGTCGCGCATCGCCACCAGCAGCCGGGCGCTCTCCTCCTCGTTCAGATAGACGAAGACGGCATCGGCATTGGCGTTCTTGATCTTGATCGCGTCGGCGGCGAAATCGGCCTGGCCCTGCTCGGTCGAGAGATCGACCGAGACCGCGATGCCGCGGCTCTTCAGCTCCTTCAGGATGGCTTCGTGCCCGCCCTTGCCGAAGTCGTTGTTGACCCAGACGACCGCGACCGACTTCGCCTTGACCTCGTCCTTGAGATAGGCGGCGATCTTGGGCATCGCCGCCGACTGGCTGAGCGAGGTCCGGAAGATGAAGGGATTGCCCTGGGCGGTGTAGGTCGTGCCGTCGCCGGCCGCGAGCTGGGCGATCTCGGCCCGCTGCGCGATCTGCATCGAGGCCATGATCGAGCCGGTATAGACCGGCCCCAGCACGGCATGGGTGCCCTCGTCGATCGCGCGCTGCACGGCGGCGCGGGCATTCGCCGGGTTGGTCTGCGTGTCATAGGCGACGAAATCGATCTTGCGGCCGAGAATGCCGCCCTTGGCGTTGATCTCCTCGATCGCCAGCTCGATGCCGCTCTTCCAGTTGGTGCCGGCGGTGGCCCCCGGCCCGGAGAGCTCGGCGATAGTGACGAGCTTCACCTTGTCCTGTGCCGCCACCGGCGTCGCCGCCAGCGCGAGCGCCAGGGCCGCAGCTTTAAGGGCAGTGTTCATGACGCCTCCTCCCGAGGTTCGATGGGCCGTTCGCGGCTCTCATCCGAAAGCATAATCTCTAGGACACTGTATGCAAGCTCATTTGACCATCCGAGGCTCCCCGTCCCGACGTCCCGTTAGGCCGGAACGTCGCCGCGGCGCAGCACGTCGGCATAGGCGTCCCACGCCCGCATGATGTGTCGGTGCAGGATGGCGTCGAGATCGGCCAGACGGCCGGCGGCGAAGGTTTCGACCATCAGGCGATGCTCGGCCATGGAGCGCTCCTGCTCGCCCTCCAGCGGCACCGAAAGATGGGTGCGCAGTGCCGCGACGCGACCGGAGACGCCGCGATAGGCATTGCCGAGATAGCGGTTGCCGCAATGCTGGAAGAAGACCTCGTGAAAATCGGTATCGGCCCGGGCATAGTCGCGGCGGCTGCCATTGGCCTGCGCCGCCTCCATTGCCGCGAGCCCAGCATTCATCGCATCCAGCGCCGCCGCGCGCGCCTTGGCCAGGCATTCGCGCAGGGCCTGCGTCTCCAGCATGAAGCGGAAGACGCAGAGCTCGGCGACGTCCTCCTCAGTCGGCGCGAAAACGAAGGTGCCCCTCTTCGGCACGATCGTCACCAGCCCCTGCAGTTGCAGCCGCGCCAGCGCCTCGCGCACCGGCGTGCGGCTGACGCCCAGCGCCTCGCTCAGCGCTTCCTCCGACAGGCTCTCGCCGAAGCCCATCTCGGCGTCGATGATGGCTGTGCGCAGCCGCTCCTCGACGATCGTGACCAGGGATTTCGGCTGTTCCACCTTGAGATCAGGCATAGTGTTCCCGTCCCAGGAAGGCCTCGTAGCTCGGCAGGTCGAGCATGGCCGGCTCCAGCGCCCGCGTCGTGCCGGAGCGCTTCAGCTCGCGTGCGAAGGCCGCCATCATGTGGGCATAGGCCAGGGTCGACGACACCGGATAACTCAGCACCTTGAAGCCGAGCCGCCCGAAATCCTCGGCCGTCAGTGGCGGCACCCTGCCCTCGACATAGTTGAACATCAGCGGCGCCTCGATCTCGCGCAGCGCCCGCTTCATCTCGTCCTCGGATTGCAGCATCTCGAGCAGCACGAGATCGGCGCCAGCCTCGGCATAGGCCTTGCCGCGCGCAATCGCCTCGTCGAGGCCGAGCGGCAAACGCGCATCCGAGCGGCCGATGATCAGGAAGTCGGGATCGCGCCGCGTCGCCACGGCGATACGGATCTTCTCGGCCTGCTCCTCGCGCGTGACCAGAGCGAGCCCGGCCATGGCGCCGCAGCGCTTGGGCGTGACCTGATCCTCGAGATGGATCGCGGCGACGCCGGCCGCCTCGTACTCGGCGACCGTCCGGGCGACGTTGTTGAGATTGCCATAGCCGGTATCGGCGTCGGCGATCAGCGGCACCTTGATCGCGGCAGCCAGAGCCCGGCCGCGCGCCACCATCTCGGTCATGGTCAGGAGGCCGATATCGGGCGCGCCGATCAGGCTGGCGGAAAGACCGTTGCCGGTCATGTAGACCGCCTCGAACCCGGCCTGCTCGAGCGCCCGCGCGCCGATGGCATCATGGCAGCCGGGCGCGACCACGAGGCCGGGCTGGCGCAGCCTGTCGGCGAGCGAATGGCGGGAACTCATCGCGATCTCCAGTCCGTATGCAAGATACAGGAAGCTGGCACGGCGCGCTCTGCGACGCCAGTCCCGAACTCCGTTCGCGGACGGGCTGGCGTCAGAATCGAAAAGGGCGGCGTCGCCGCCGCCCCTTCCGTCTTTGTCGCGGAGCCGAAGCTTACGCGATGATCGAAGCGACGACGCCGGCGCCGACGGTGCGTCCGCCCTCGCGGATGGCGAAGCGCAGCTTCTCTTCCATCGCGATCGGCACGATCAGGTGCACTTCCATGGTGATGTTGTCACCAGGCATCACCATCTCGGTGCCCTCGGGCAGGTGCACCACGCCGGTCACGTCCGTCGTGCGGAAGTAGAACTGCGGGCGGTAGTTGGTGAAGAACGGGGTGTGGCGACCGCCCTCCTCCTTGGTCAGGATGTAGGCCTCGGCCTTGAACTTGGTATGCGGCTTGACCGAACCCGGCTTGCACAGGATCTGGCCGCGCTCGACGTCCTCGCGCTTGGTGCCGCGCAGCAGCGCGCCGATGTTGTCGCCGGCCTGGCCCTGGTCGAGCAGCTTGCGGAACATCTCGACGCCGGTGACGGTCGTCTTCACCGTGTCCTTTAAGCCCACGATCTCGATTTCCTCGCCGACCTTGACGATGCCGCGCTCGACGCGGCCGGTCACGACCGTGCCGCGGCCCGAGATCGAGAACACGTCCTCGACCGGCATCAGGAACGGCAGGTCGAGCGGACGCGCCGGCTGCGGGATGTAGTCGTCGACCGTCTTCATCAGCGCGATCACCGCATCATGCCCGATCTCCGGGGTGACGCCGTCGAGCGCAGCCTTGGCCGAGCCCTTGGTGATCGGGATGTCGTCGCCCGGGAAGTCGTACTTCGACAGAAGCTCGCGGATCTCCATCTCGACCAGCTCGAGCAGCTCGGCGTCGTCGACGAGATCGACCTTGTTCATGAACACCACCAGCGCGGGAACGCCGACCTGGCGCGCCAGCAGGATGTGCTCGCGGGTCTGCGGCATCGGGCCGTCGGCCGCCGACACCACCAGGATCGCGCCGTCCATCTGCGCCGCGCCCGTGATCATGTTCTTCACATAGTCGGCGTGCCCGGGGCAGTCGACGTGCGCATAGTGGCGGGCCGCCGTCTCGTACTCGACGTGAGCCGTCGAGATCGTGATGCCGCGGGCCTTCTCTTCCGGCGCCTTGTCGATCTGGTCATACGCCGTGAACGACGCGCCACCCGACTCCGCCAGCACCTTCGTGATCGCAGCCGTCAACGACGTCTTGCCATGGTCGACGTGACCAATCGTTCCAATGTTGCAGTGCGGCTTCGTCCGAGCAAACTTCTCTTTGGCCATGACACCTTGTTCCTGACGATGCCCGCGCAGGGCCGGAAAAACGCGGTCGCATTAGGGGGTTTTGGGACGAAGCGCAAGCTGGAGGGAGTTTCGTCTCAATTCGAGGCAATTGCGATCGAACTTCTCGCTCAATCGCCGGCCGCCGATTGCCCGGCATTCAGCACAAAGAAACCCGCCAACCCCCAGAGCGGGAGGAGCAGTTGGGTCAGCAGCAGCCCCTCAGCGAAACGGCTGCAGCCCGCCGGGTGCGAGGCGGAACAGCAGCCGGCTGACCGGGTAATCGTCCTTCATCGCGGCGATCGCTCGCAAAGCCGCCACGGCTTTCGGGTCGTCGCCGTCGCCGAAGGCGAGCACGCTGCGCCCGGGCATGGCGATCACGACCGTCTTCGGCAAATTGGGAATGTCCTTCCATGGATTCGGCAGCAGAAGGAGCGAGGCGTTGTAGTCGGGCGGGTTGAAGTCGAAGGCGCGGATCACACCGTGATCGTGGATCTCGAACCTTTTGGCACGCCGTTCGAGATTGGCGAGCGCCGCCTCGAACACCTCTGCATCGCTCATACCGTAGCGCCGCCCTTCCCCAACCGGGACGAAGCGGGTGATCCGCGGCAGATCGAGCGCCGGCACGACGATGACGTCGCCGGCAAGCGGCAGGTGGAGCAGCTTGCCGTCGGACACGCCCTGCTTGCGGGCGAGCGCCGCGAACTCGTCGACATAGGAGCGGTTCTTGAGCACGGGCAGCAGCGCATCGCGGAAACGAGCGATCTCTGCCGGACTGGGCTTGCTCGGATCTCCGCTGGCCGCCATGCGATCGAGCTTCTGCAACAGGCTGTCGAAAGCCTTCTGCCGGTGGCTCGCATCGGGCTCCTTGTTGAGCTGGGCCGACAGGCTCGCCAGCCCGAAGCGCATCTCGGTGCCGCCGGCGATGACGACGAAGTCACCGGCATCGAGACGCACACCACTGACGCCGGCTCGCCCGCGACTGGCCGCCTGCAGCATCGCCCCCAGCTCCACCTCGCTGACCGGGCGCGCCTCGTTCAGCCGCGCGCGATCCAATGCTGCCGCAGGCGCGATGAAGCCTGCCAGACAAGCCAATGCCAGCACGAACGCACGAAACGCTCTGGCCATGACGACCCCACCCCTACGTCATGAGCAGATGCTCGCACACAACCTGGGCGAGAACAATGACGTAGCGGCACTCGCTGTATAATGGGCTGGTGCGCAATGCCAACCGTGGCGTAAGAGCGGGCTCTCTACCGGTTCCAGGAACACACCATGACCGAACCCAAGCCCGGCCCGCGCATCGCCATCACCTATTGCAGCATGTGCAACTGGCTGCTCCGCTCCGCCTGGATGGCGCAGGAGCTGCTGCAGACCTTCGGCCAGGACCTCGGCGAGGTCGTGTTGATCCCGCGCACCGGCGGCATCTTCCAGATCCATTATGACGGCGAGCTGATCTGGGATCGCACCGTCGATGGTGGCTTCCCCGACGTGAAGCAGCTCAAGCAGCGCGTGCGCGACCGGCTCGATCCCGAGCGCGATCTCGGCCATCTCGACGACCACAAGAAGAAGCTCGTGCAGGGCTGATCAGCCCTGCACCTCGCATAGACCTGAAGGCGACCCGGAGGCCTTCTCGAAAGTCGCTCCAGCGAGTCGGGTGGCGGTGTTTTCGAGAACCGGAGCGCAGCGGACATTGGTCCGTGAGCACCGGAAGCGCAGAAAGCGCCGTCAGACGGCCGTTGGAGTAGAGTTTCGAGACGGCCTCAGATGCCGCCGCCGCAATCGCCGGCGAGGATCTGGTCCATCGAGCGCGACGGCTCGGCGCAGCCGGCCTCGCCCACCACCTTGGCCGGTACGCCGGCGACCGTGGTGTTGCGCGGCACCGCCGCGAGCACGACCGAACCGGCGGCGACGCGGGCGCATTGGCCGACCTCGATGTTCCCGAGGATCTTGGCGCCGGCGCCGATCAGCACACCCTTGCGGATCTTCGGATGGCGGTCGCCACCCTGCTTGCCGGTGCCGCCCAGCGTCACGTCCTGCAGCATCGAGACATTGTCCTCGATCACCGTGGTCTCACCGACAACGAGGCCAGTGGCATGGTCGAGGAAGATGCCCTTGCCGATCTTGGCGGCCGGGTTGATGTCGGTCTGGAAAACCTCCGACGAGCGGCTCTGCAGATAGAGCGCGAAGTCACGGCGGTCCTGCCGCCAGAGCCAATTCGCCAGGCGGTGCGTCTGCAGCGCGTGGAAGCCCTTGAAATAGAGCACCGGCTCGATCAGCCGGTAGCAGGCTGGGTCGCGGTCGAGCACGGCGACGACGTCGGCGCGGATGCCCTGCCCGATCTCGGGGTCGGCCTCGATAGCCTCGTCGAAGGCCTGCGCGATCAGTTCGGCCGGCACGGCGCCATGGCCGAGGCGCGCCGCGATGCGATGGCCCACCGCCGCCTCGAAGCTCGGCTGGTTCGCGATCGTCGCCAGGATGAAGCTCGCCATCGCCGGCTCGCTCGCGATCGCCTGCTCCGCCTCGTTGCGCAGGCGCGACCAGACCGGATCGACGCGGTCGAGCCCGGTGGCGGGATCACGGATATCGATGTTCGGGCGCCCGGGTGGCATGGCGTTCTCCGCTGCGGTTCGCTCGTAGATCAAACTGGCACAAGAAGGTCGTGCCGGAGCACATGGCTCCGCCTTCTAGCTGAATCAAGCGGCGAAGAACAAGAATCGATTTGCGAGACAATAGTCGCAAGCTGTTGTCGTAGAATAATATTCTACCTGAGGAGAATTTTATTCTACGGACGGCGGCCCAGGAACTCGACGACTGCCTGCTTGTGCGTGCGATCGCCGACCGCGAGGTTGTGATCTCGCCCTTCGATGGCGAAGCTTTCGGCGCCCGGGATCAGCGCCGCCAGCTCCGGGCCGGAACCGGAGACATCGTCCTTGGTACCGACACTGACCAGGGTCGGAACGGCGATCTGGCCAACCTCCGCCTTGCTCAGCGTCTGGCGCGTACCGCGAATGCACGCGGCGAGGGCCCGCAAATCGCTGCCAGTGTTCTCGGCGAAGGCGCGAAACATGCGTTGCATCGGATCGGTCAGATCGGCGAGCGAGGGCGCCTCCATCGCGTCGGCGATACCGAGCGGCAGGCCGACGCCCTCGACCAGATGGATGCCGAGCCCGCCGAGCAGCAGCGAGCGCACGCGCTCGGGATGGGCGAGCGTCAGATGCGACGAGATGCGCGCGCCCATCGAATAGCCCATGATGTCGGCACGCTCGATCGACAGATGGTCCATCAGCCGGCGCGCATCCTCGGCCATGATGTTCGAGTGATAGGCCTCGGGGTCGTAGAGCTTCTGGCTGCGGCCATGGCCGCGATTGTCATACAGCACGACGCGCCGGCCGGCATGGGTCAGCGTCTTGGTCCACTGCGTGTTGACCCAGTTGACCGCATGGCTCGAGGCGAAGCCATGGATCAGCACGATCGGATCGCCGGTGCCGTCACCGGTCGGGGCGAGGTCGAGATAGGCGATCGCCACGCCGTCGGAATCGAATGTCTGCATCTGCCCTGCCGCCAGCTGCTTTTGATCTGTGTGTTGATCTGCCATGGCGGCGCGGCTTTGGGTAGCGCCTCGCCGGCGCGCCAGTGCGGGCCACCTCTTCCCCAGCCGCATCGCGCCGCTTATGACGAGGCATGAGCGAGCAAGCGCAACCTTCGGCCGGCGGCCGTATCGAACTGGTCGATCTGGCCCGCGGCATCGCGCTGCTCGCGATGTTCGTCTACCACTTCGCCTACGACCTCTCCTATTTCCGGCTGATCAGCGTCGATGTCGTCAGCGATCCCGGCTGGCGCGTCTTCGCCCGCCTGATCGCCGGCTCCTTCCTGGCGGTCGTGGGCTTCAGCCTGGTGCTGTCGACGCGCAACGGCTTCGATCGCGGCAACTATCTGCGCCGCCTCGCACTGGTCGCCTGCGCAGCGATCCTGGTCACCTCCGCCACCTGGTTCGCGCTGCCGCAGATCTTCATCTTCTTCGGCATCCTCCATCATATCGCGCTGGCGAGCGTGCTGGCCCTGCCCTTCCTGTTCCTGCCGACCGCCGTCATCGCGCTCGCGGCGATTGTCGTCTTCGCCCTGCCCTTCATCCTGGGGCACGATCTCTTCACGCAGGACTGGCTGTCCTTCCTCGGCTTCGGCCCCTGGCCACTCACCGCCGATTTCGTGCCGGTCTTCCCCTGGTTCGGCTGCGTGCTCGCCGGCATGGCGCTGGCGCGGATCGCTCTCCCGAAAGCGCAGGAGAGCAGCTGGGGCCGCTGGCGGGCGACCTCCGCCCCGGCCCGGCTCGTCGTCCTGGGCGGCCGCAACAGCCTCTTCGTCTATCTCGTCCACCAGCCGCTCTTCATCGGCGTGCTGTTCCTGTTCATGCAGGTGTCAGGCCCGAAGCTGCCCGACGCAGAGGCGGTTCCGTTCCTGACCTCCTGCCAGCGCTCCTGCACCGCGACAGGCACGCCCAAGGAGATCTGCGAGCGCGTCTGCGGCTGCTCGATGGACGGGCTCAAGCGGGCCAATCTCTGGGTCAAGGCGACGGCCGACGCACTGAGCCCGGCTGAAATCGAGCGGGCTCGCGAGATCGGCCAGAGCTGCGCCCGCCAGCCCTGATCGCCTCGCCGCGCGCAGCGGCGACAGGACACGGCAGCAGCAACATCGGTCTGCTTTGCGCGCGCTGGCGCGAGCTGCGGCGAACGATTATGGTGCCGCCCAAATCGCAAGGACGAGAGCCATGGCCGATCACGGCACCCCGCATTTCCACAATGATCCCGGCGTCGCGGTGATCCATATCGGCGCGCGCGAGTTCATGTGCATCGGCGCCAAGCCGCCCTTCGACCACCCACACGTCTTCCTCGACATGGGCTCGGACGACGAGATCGTCTGCCCCTATTGCTCGACGCTGTTCAAATACGAGCCGTCGGTCGGCCATGGCCATTGCAAGCCGGCCGAGTGCGAGTACCACGACACCGCCAAAGCGGCGTGAGAGGCATCCCGCTGAGCATGTTCCGCAAAAGTGGGTACCACTTTTGCGATGAGAACATGCTCAACTTATTGATTCTGCGCGAATTCTTTCGTTCAGCCGACATCGGCTGAACGGAATGCGCGCGGGGCGCGGCGGGGCTGACCAGATGGCCAATCTCCCGATCTTCATCGCGGGCGCCGGTATCGGCGGCTTGACCGCCGCGATCGCGCTCGCCCGCCGCGGCATTCCCGTCGCCATCGCCGAGAAGCGCACCCGTTTCGACGAGGCCGGCGCCGGCATCCAGGTCTCGCCCAATGCCGGGCGGGTGCTCGAGTCGCTCGATCTCGGTCTCGCTCTACGCCGCGCCGCGATCCGACCCGAGGCGCTGGCGATCGGCCATTGGGGCGGCGGCAAGCCATTGCTCGCCATGCCGTTCGCCCCGCCGGTCGAGGGCGCGACGCCGTCGCGCTCGCTGAAGCGGGCCGACCTGCACCAACTGCTGCTCGATTCGGCGAGAACCTTGCCGAACATCCGCTGGATCATCGGGCGCGGCCTCGTCGATGCGCATGAGACCGAAACCGGCGTCACGGTCACGCTCGGCAGCGAGAGCGGTGGAACCGAGACGGTCGAGGCCATGGCTCTGATCGGCGCCGACGGCCTCTGGTCGCGCGCCCGCGCCCTCGTCGGAGATACGGGCGAGCCCGGCTTCACCGGCTGGGAGGCCTGGCGCTCGCTGATCCCCGCGGAAGGTTTGCCGGAAGCGCTGCGCCGTCCGGCGGTGACGCTGCATCTCGGCCGCGCCCGCCATGCGGTGCATTACCCCGTCTCGGGCGGCAAGGAGATCAACCTCGTCCTGATCCGCGCCGCGCGCGAGGCGCGCCCCGGCTGGTCGCGCGAGGGCGAGGCCTCGCAGTTGACCGAGATCGCCGGCAATGCCGGCGTCGGCCTGCGCGAGCTGATCGAGCGCGCGCCGAACTGGCGGATCTGGTCGCTCTACGACCGCGCCCCTGCCCGGATGGCGAAAGGCCGCATCGCCCTGCTCGGCGACGCAGCCCACCCGATCCTGCCCTTCCTTGCCCAGGGTGCGGCGCTCGCCATCGAGGACGCCGCCGTGCTGGCTCACGAGCTCGCCACGCGGCTGGCAAGCGAAGGGATTGCTTCCGTACCGGCGGCCCTGGCGGCTTATGCCAAGGCGCGCACCGAACGTGCTGCGCGCGTCCAGCAGGCCAGCCGCAAGAACGGCGAGGCCTATCACCTCGGCCGGCCCTGGAGCTATGCCCGCGACTTCGCCATGCGCCGCATGGGCCCCGCCGGCATGCGCCAGCGCCATGCCTGGATCTATGACTGGCGCGCGCCATCCTGACGAAATCGTCATCGCCTCGGCTCGGCTGATCTCGTCAACGCCGCATTCGCTTCCTAGATTATCCGCGGGTGACACGAAACGAAACGAGCCAATGATCCGCATCGACCTCAACAATGCCGCCAGTGCCCGTCTGGGCCGCTTGCCCCGCTGGGCGAGCTGGCTGGTCATGGCCGGTGCCTTCGTCGTCGGGGTGCTGATTTTCCTGGTCGCGGCGAGCCTGGCGCTGATCCTGGTGCCGCTGGTGATCGCCGGCGCCGCCTTCGCCACCTGGCAATTGCGCCGCCGCATGCGTGCCGCCGGCATCGACCCGCAGAACCCGTTCGAGCGCAGGCAGCCCGAGACTGCCCGCGGCGAGATCGTCGACGCCGAGTACCGCGTGATCGAGCCGGCTGAGAAGCGCTAAGCGCGGGCCGACAATTCGGCTCGCAGCCGGGCGTTCTCCACCTCGAGCTCTTCCAGACGCTGGCGCACCGGTGCAAGCGCCGGCGCCAGCTCAGCCTCGCTGAAGCGCGGCGTGATGTGCTGCGGGCAGTTCCAGTCGAAGGCCTCGACCTTGATGGTTATCCCGCGCTCCGGCACGGCGCGATAGCCCGGCACGATCAGGCGCTGGGCCAATTCCGGCTCGGCCGCGAGATCGTGGAAGCGCGCCCGGCCGAAGATCTTCAGCCGCGCCCGGTGGCCGTAATCCATCAGGAACAGGCAGAGCCGGTCGTCGGCAGAGAGGTTGCCGAGGCTCAAATATTGCCGGTTGCCGCGCAGATCGGCGAAGCCGAGCGTCGTCTCGTCGAGCACGCGCAGGAAGCCCGGCGGGCCGCCGCGATGCTGCAGATAGGGCCAGCCGGTTTCCGACACGCTGGCAAGGTAGAAGGAATCGCGCGCTGCGATGAAACCGGCCTCGGCCTCGCCGAGCCGGTCATTATGCGGCTCGCCCTCCTCCTGCCGGGCATAGGCGCGCCGGCTGCCTTGCGCCTCCTGCGCCGCCTTCACGGCCGGTGTCGTTGCGATGTCGAGGAAACGATGGGTCATCTTGCGGGCCTCCGCCCACCGAGATGACCATTTCACCATCAGATCGCAATCACCGCAGTCGGCAGTTCAGAATTCCGGAAAATGGAACAATCGGATCAAGGGAGCAGCCGCGACACGATACCCTCGAAGGGCGTTCCGATCCCTTGTGGCAGCAGTTGGACGGACGAGCCCGAAATCCAGACCTCGAAACAATCCTCCTGCGTTGCTCCGGCGCGCCAGCACAGGCTGTCGTCGCTGACACGCCAGCGCAGATCCTGCCGCCGGCTCATCGCATAGGCGACGACGCTGCCGTCGGGCCTGAAGCTGTAGCGCCAGTGGATCCCATCGCTGTATTCCTTGCCTGCCAGCAGCCGTTCGATCGCAGTGCCGCGAATGCGCTTCGCCTCCGACTGTTGCGCTTGCGCCTGGGCGCAGAGACTGGCCGCGATCAGCGCGGCCAGTCCCGTCCTTCTCGAATTCGCGCTCATCTCAGCCTCCCGTGAGCCGAACCAGCACGACTCCCGCTACCGCACAGGCGGCCAGCACCGGGATCATCCCGAACTTGAAGCGCAGCAGCGCGATCATCGCTGCGGCCGCCAGCACAGCGGCACGCCAGTCGAGCGAAGCCAATACCGGCAGGTCGGGCGTCAGCGGCCCGATCACGACCGGCTGCACTGTGCCGAACAGCACATGCAGCCCGAACCAGAGTGCGAGATTGGCGATGACGCCGACGACCGCGGCGGTGATCGCGGTCAGCGCCGCCGAGAGCGCCTTGTTGCCGCGCAGCGCCTCGATGTAGGGCGCGCCGAGAAAGATCCAGAGGAAGCAGGGCGCGAAGGTGACCCAGACGGTCAAGAGCCCGCCCAGGCTGCCGGCGACGAGCGGATCGAGCCCGCCAGGTGCCCGCCAGGCGGCGAGGAAGCCGACGAATTGCAGCACCAGGATCAGCGGCCCGGGCGTCGTCTCGGCAAGGCCGAGCCCGTCGACCATCTCGCCTGCGGCGAGCCAGCCATAGGTCTCGACCGCCGCCTGAGCGACATAGGCCAGCACGGCATAGGCGCCGCCGAAGGTGACGACCGCCATGGTGCTGAAGAAGCCGCCGATCTGGGTGAAGACGTTGCCGCTGCCGAGCAGCGCCCAGAGCAGCACGACCGGCCCGAGCCAGAGCGGCAGCCAGACCGCCAATACCTTGAGCGCCCTGCCCGCCGAGGGCTCGGCATGGGTGAGCTCGCCGCGCTCGAACATCAGGTCGACGACGCCCTTGAACTCCGGCGCGCCGTCCTTGCCGGCATGGCCTCCGCCGCCGAACAGCGCCGGCGCCCAGCGATGGCCGAGCCAGCCGATCAACCCCGCGCATATGATGACGAGCGGGAATGGCGCCTTGAGCAGGAAGAGCGCGAGGAAGGCCGCGATCGCGATCGCGACCATCGCCCGGTTCTTCAGCGCCCGCTTGCTGATCCTGAGGCCCGCCTCGATCACGACCGCAAGCACCGCCGCCTTGACGCCGAAGAAGATGGCATCGACCAGCGGGACCTGGCGGTAGAGCACGTAAAGCAGGCTCAAACCCCACATCACCAGCGCGCCGGGCAGGATGAAGAGCAGGCCGGCGATCAGCCCGCCGATCGTCCGGTGCATCAGCCAGCCGATATAGATGGCGAGCTGCTGCGCCTCCGGGCCTGGCAGCAGCATGCAGTAGTTGAGCGCATGCAGGAAACGGCGCTCGCCGATCCAACGGCGCTCGTCGACCAGCTCCTTGTGCATCAGGGCGATCTGCCCGGCCGGTCCGCCAAAAGAGAGCAGGCCTATCTTGAGCCACACCCGGGTCGCTTCGGCGAGGGAGGGCGTGGCGGGGGCGGCCATCGCCGCCCCTTCATTCGTCACGATCGTCATCGTCCGGCCTCAGTTCTTCACCGGCACGGACGGCCAGTTATGAGTTTCCTCGGTCGCGTCCCGGCACCAGCGATAGAAGGCGTCGTAGAGCAGCATGCCGGCGTCGAGCTGTGCCAGGTCGTCGCGATACATCCGTGACAGGCCGAGCGAGGCGGCAAGGAAGCCGGCCGCCTCCGGCACGAGATCGAGCCGGGCCGTATCGGCCGCCCTGACGATCGTGGCGAGCTGGTCGAGCGCTGGCGAAGGCAGCCCGAACTCCTCGATCATGATGTCGAAGCTGCAGCGCTCGCCGCGATGGCTCCAGAACACGCCGTCGATGTCGAACGGCGTCGCGCCAAAGCGGTCGGCCACGGCCGCGACCTCCGGGGCCGAGACGAACAGGAAGACGGCGCGGGGATCGACGAAGCGGCGGATCAGCCAGGGGCAGGCGATGCGGTCGATCTTGGGCCGCGCTCGCGTCACCCAGAGCGTGCGCCCGGCTGGGTCGCGTTTCGGCAGCTTGCCCGTCTCGACCAGGAGCCCGCCCGCCTCGCGCCAGGCCTCGAAGCCGCCGGTGAGGTTTTCCGCCTCGATGCCCTCATGCCTCAACCAGGCGGCGACGCCTTCGCTGAGCTTGTGCCCCCTCTGGCAGATGACGACGACCTTGCGGCCGGCATAGGCGCCGGCCCAGGCGGCGACGTCGCGGTGGCTGCGGCGCTCGCTCGCCGGCAGCAGGCGCGGGTCCGCGGCGACGTCCTCGTCGATGCGGACGTCGATCAGAACCGGCGCATCGGGCAGGCCGACGAGCCGGGACAATTGCGCAGCTGTGATCTGGATATTGGAAGACATGAGCGTCCATCCTTGAGCTAAGGAAAGTGGACGCGATCCTTGGGCTGACGCCTCACGGGGCGGTCGCGAATGGCCCCTGCGGGAAGCTTAGATCACCGGGAACGAGCAGCGTCAACGGCAGGCTCGGCGCACCCTTCGGCCAACGCGAGCCTGTGCAGAACGCGCACAGGCGGCCAGGAGACACAATCCACACCATCGAATGTCAGTGTGAACGCCTCGATTGATCGCGACGCATAGGTCAGGGCGCTGGTCCGGCGTGCAGAATCGATCGCCAATGCGATGGTGAGGTGAGGTCGCCAGCGGCTCGGGCTGTAGTTGGCGTCGCAGGGCAAGGATGCTGGCTCCAGAGCCGCATGCAGCCTCGCGTGCAAATCGAACAGGCGTTGATCGTGCTGTGGCGCCAGCCAGAGGACGAGTAGATCGGTATCGAAGAACTCGACCCGATCGAACGACACCGAGATTGCAGCCTCACCATCGAACACCTCCATGGCCTTCTGGAGACTGGAGGATTCGATCGTTGCATACCGGGTCAATGTGAGGTGCGGCCGATAGCCGAGCGCTCGGATCGACGGCACATCTTCCAAGGCCGAAGCCTCGTCGACATGCTTCCAGAAAGGCTGGGCAGCAGAGCTCGCGCTTAAGGTGATGCCCAGCATAGTGCTCCCCTCGCACCAGCCTTCCGTTGGAGTACGGCCAGCCCTTATCTCAATCGATCCGGCTGACCAGCAGCTTGTCGATCCGCCTGCCGTCGAGATCGACCACCTCGAAGCGCCAATGGCCCTTCTCGAAGCTCTCGCCGACATTGGGCAGCCGGTTCATCTCGGCCAGCACGAAGCCGGCGACGGTCTGGTAGTCGGCATCGCGTGGCACATGGATGCCGAGCTCATGTGAGAACTCATCGACCTGCATCCAGCCGGCGACCAGGAAGGAGCCGTCGGCACGCGTGACGATCGGCGGCTCGTCGGCCTCGTCCTCCTGGAAGGCGCCGGTGATCGCCTCGAGCACGTCGCTCGAGGTGATGATGCCCTCGAAATGGCCGTACTCGTCGAAGACCAGCGCGAGATGGACATTCGAAGCGCGGATGGCGCGCAGCACGTCAAGCGCCCCGCTGGTGTCGAGCACCACCGGGGCCTCCTGCACGAGGCTGCGCAGGTCGCGGCCGTCGCCGTCCGAGAGCGCGTCGAACATGTCCTTGACGGTGACGACGCCGATGATGGCGTCGGCCTCGCCGTCCTGCACCGGCAAGCGCGAGCGCTTGGTGGCGCGAACCTGCTTCTTGATCTCATCGACCGTGTCAGTGAGGTCGATGACCTCGACCTCACGGCGCGGCGTCATCAGCGCCCTTGCCGAGCGGTCGGCGAAGCGCATCACACCCGAAATCATCTCGCGCTCGTCGCGCTCCAGCACGCCGGCATTCTCGGCCTCGGCGATGATGGTGCGGACCTCCTCCTCGGTGACCGTCTCCTCCGGCTCGCCCTTCTGCCCGAGCAGCGCCAGCACCAGCTTGCCCGAAGCGTCGAGCAGCCAGACCAGCGGCGAAGCGACCTTGGCCAGCACCACCATCGCCGGGGCGACGCGCGCGGCGACGCGCTCGGCATCGCGCAGCGCGATCTGCTTCGGCACCAGTTCGCCGATGATCAGCGAGAGATAGGTGATGAGGACGACGACGGTACCGACGCCGAGCCCGTCGGCGGCGGCATTCGACAGCCCGTGCGTACCGAGCCATTCCGACAGGCGCGCGCCAAGTGTCGCGCCCGAGAAGGCGCCGGAGAGCACGCCGACAAGCGTGATGCCGATCTGTACCGTTGAGAGGAAGCGGCCCGGATTCTCGGCGAGCTTGATCGCCTTTGCGGCCCCTTTGCTGCCTTGATCGCTGAGGACTTTGAGCCGTGCCGGCCGGGACGAGACGACCGCGAGTTCCGACATGGCGAGGACACCGTTAATGACGGTGAGGACGACGACGACCAATATCTCCGTTAACAAAACCAGCTCGGGGATTGCAGGACCGCGCTCGCTATCGGCCCGCTTCTGTGCCGCTTATAACGCATTGGCGGCCGAACGCGATGGGAGAAGACGATGCCCCAGGACGATCCCCATCACCACGATCCTCGTCAGCTCGCACCCGCGACGCAGCGCAACCGCGAGCCGATCCTCGCCGTGCTGCGTGAGGTCCTGCCGGCGCAAGGCCAGGTTCTCGAAGTCGCCAGCGGCTCCGGCGAGCATGCCGTCCACTTCGCCGCCGCCTTTCCGGGGCTGGTTTTCCAGCCGAGCGATCCCGATCCGGCCGCACTCGCCAGCATCGATGCCTGGACCCGCGACAGTGGTTTGTCCAATCTGCGCCCGGCCATCCGCCTCGACGCGACCACGCCACGCTGGCTCGTCACCGAGGCCGACGCGATCCTGTGCATCAACATGATCCACATCTCGCCCTGGGCGGCAACGGAGGGGTTGATCCGGCACGCGGCGGAGTTGCTGCCAACGGGCGGGCCGCTCTATCTCTACGGGCCCTATCGCCAGAGCGACGTGCCACTCGTGCCCAGCAATGCCGTGTTCGACGACAGCCTGCGCCGGCGCAATCCGAAATGGGGGTTGCGCGAGCTCGAGGCAGTCGCCGAGCTGGCCAGGGACGGCGGCTTCGGCGAGCCCGAGGTGACGGCGATGCCGGCGAACAATCTCAGCGTGGTGTTTCGGAAACGATAGGCATTTCAAGCCTGAACGATGTGTCTTTTCTTTGCGGTTCCTTGCAAGGAAGAGCGCTTGGACTCCTCCCTTCCCCCTTGTGGGGATGGGGGTGGTGCCGCCTGGCGATCGTCGGCAGGAAACGGGAGTGGCAGCGCGGCAGTGCTGCGAATCTACCGATCGCTCCGGCTTTGCGATCCCCACCCCTGCCCCTCCCCACAAGGGAGAGGGGTTCCCCGTGCCCCTCACCCCCCGTCGCAGCTGGTTTCCTGTGTCGCGCAGATGCGGTCGACCCAGGCGCGGACGCGGCCAGTCTCCGCTCCCGCCTTGGCGGCCGGCTTGATCTCGACGCCGGACAGGGCCTCGCTGCCCTCCGGGAACGGGCCGTATTCGACCAGCACCCATTTGCCGCTGCAGCCGATGAGGCGGCCGTTCTGGACGAAGGCGTCGCCGTCAAAGCCCGTCCCGTCCTGACCAGTCAGCACCGCCGGCGCTTTCGCATCGGGTCGCTGACGGCCGGCATTGGCTTGCGATTTCACCGTCAGCTTGCGCCCGCTGACCCAGCCCGAACCTTTGAACATCGGCCGCGGCGCAGCATCGGTTAGCATCTCGTTGTCGCGCGCCTTGGCGATCCTGAACCAGCCATTGGCGCCGGCGCTGACCTCGACCTCGACCATGGCGCGCACCGGCGGATCGTCGCTGCTGAGCTTCACCGGCGGCAGCGTCCCGACCACCTTGTTGCCGGTACCCGGCCCGGCACGGACGTTGAGCCCTTCCGGATCGGTCTCGCTGACAAAGGCGCCGAAGGAGCAGGCGACCTGCCCGGCCGGCGCCGGAGCCACGGCTTCCGACTGCGCCGCCGCCGGAGCGGTGAGCAGCAGGGCCGCCATCAGGCTCGCGGCAAAAGCCTCAGGACGCGGCATTGACGAGCACATAATAGAAGGCGTTGGGTTTCCCGACCGCCTTGAGGAAGACCGGGTAGCGGTTCTTCGGGACGGTCTGGCAACCGGCCGACCAGGTATTGGGCTCGAGCACATTGTCCGCCCCGCCGCGGTGGATGTACATGCTGGTCCCCGCCCCTTTCGGGTCGATCCGGCTCTTGTCATCTTCGGTGAAGCGGCCATCGCCATCGGTGTCGCGCTCGGCGATCTGCGTGTTCTTCACCTGGAAGGCCCGGTCCCCGAGGAAGCCGCCCTTCTTCTCGAAATACTGGTAGGTGCCCTCGGTCATGCGACCGGCATCCTTGATGCCGTCCTTGTTGATATCGACGCCGTCGGCTTTCTTGAACGCGACGCCCTTGTAGCGCTTGTCGCCGCTGCCGGCGCGCTGCGAGTACTGGGCTCCCGGCTCGGTGCAGATCGGGAAGCTCGCAAGCTCGCGGAAGCGCCCGGTCCGGCGCATCACCACGACGAGGTCGTCATAGGAGCCCTTGCCGTGATTGGCGATCGTGCTGCTTTCCTTGCGCAGCGCCAGCAGGACGAGGCGGCCAAACCTCAAATCGAAGCGCGCATCGGTCGAACCGAAGCGCCAGAAGATCGCCGAATAGGAATCGAAGGCCTGCTTCGTCGTGCGGAATTGCGGGCGATCGGCCGAGGGGCGGCGGAAGCGGGCGTCGAGAATCTCGCTGTAGAAGCCGCGCCATTCCCGTAAACTCCGCAGCCGCGTCTCGGCGACCGGACTGAGGTTCACTTCGACGACGCGCCAGAAGAAGTCCTGCAGGCCGGGTGGCACCGCCGCGACGATGTCGCGCCATTGCGAGAAGGCGATGACGCGGTCCTGGCGCAGGCAGCGGTCGAACTGCCGGGCGAAATTGCCGAAATCGAGGTCGGCGAGATCAGGGCGGCGAGCGCTCATGCGCCACCACACGATCGTTGGAGTGGGCGCATCGAACCCTCCGCCGCAGCATCATTCGGAACGACCATAAGGCAACCCCGCCCGAAGGTCAGGCGGCGAGCAACCGGTCCGTCAGCAGCTTGCGGAGGTCTGAGGGCTTTTCGCCTGCTCAGAGCACCATCGGCAGCACGAAGAAGCCGCCGATGACGACGACCGCCAGCGCCAGCGCCGTCATCGGCAGGTGCTTCTCGATGAAGATGCGGATGTCGTCGCCGTAATAGCGCAGCGCCACCGCGATCATCGTAAAGAAGGTGACGCGCGAGATCACCATGCCGAGCGTGAATTTCCAGATGTCGAAATGCAGGAAGCCGGACATGATCGTGACGATCTTGAACGGGATCGGGGTCAGGCCCTTGGTCAGCAGCACCCAGAACCAGTAGTCCTGCGAGGTGTGGATCAGGTGCGCAGCCTTCTCCTGCAGGCCGTAGATGCCGATCAGCCAGGCGCCGACCGATTCATAAAGCAGCGCGCCGATCGCATAGCCGAGATAGCCGCCGGTGACGGCGCCGAGCGAGCAGACGCCGGCATAGAACCAGGCCCGGTCAGGCCTGGCGATGCACATCGGGATCAAAAGCGGGATCGGCGGCAGCGGGCTGACGGAGCTTTCGACGAAGGTGATGGCGAAGAGGAGCCAAGGGGCTCCGGGATGCGACGCATAGGAAACGCACCAGTCGTAAGCACGCTTGAGCATGAAGGGGAAACCGTTCCTGGGTTCTCGCGCCGGTTGCAGGGCTGCCCTGCGTCCTATGCATTAATTCAATTGTCGCGGTCAGGCCACTAATCTCTTGGGCTAGAGTCAACATCACGACGGGTTCGTGGCAGCCGAGAGGCAGCTCGATCACCCACCCTCCTAGCAGGGCTTCATGCCGGTTTCATGCCGGGTTGCCCGGCCTCGACGACGAAGCTCGCCCGGGTCGAGACCGCTGCGCCTGCCACCGTGACCTTGTCGAGAACGCGGTACTCCGCCTGCCAGCGTTCTTTCGACAGGCTGTGACGCATATAGCCGCGCTGGTTGTTGAAGAAGCCGATATGCGGGTTCTTCTTCAGCCCCGCCTGCCCGGCCTTGGTCATGTCGGCGCCATCGCCTCCGGAGGTGATCGAGGTCGCGACGAACTCGACGCCGAGCGTCTTCGATTTGGGATCGTTGAAATCGGCCTTGAGCTCGCCAGCCCAGTTCTGGTGAATGTCGCCGGTCAGGACCACGGCATTGCCGATCCTGGCGCTCTCCAGCGTGTCGAACAGCCGCTTGCGGGCCGCGACCGCGCCGTCCCACTTGTCCATGCTGTAGCCGACCTTCTCCGGGTCCGGATCGCGGTCGTGGCGCATGAGCATCACCTGCTGCGCCAGCACGTTCCAGCTCGCCTTCGAGGCGCGCAGGCCTTCGCCGAGCCAGGCCTCCTGCCTCTCGCCGAGCATGGTGTTCTCAGGCTTCAGCGCATCGGCGCAGGCAGCGTGCGAGCCGTCGCCGCAGGGCTGGTCGCTGCGGAACTGGCGGGTGTCGAGCACGTCGATCTGGGCGAGATCGCCATAGTGGAAGCGGCGATAGGCCTGGATCGACGGCCCGTTCGGCAGTGAGGTCCGGCGCAGCGGCATATGCTCGTACCAGGCCTGGAAGCCGGCAGCGCGGCGCAGCGCGAAGATCTCCGGCGGAATGTTCTCCTCCGAGACCATGCCGGCGAAGTTGTTGTCGACCTCATGGTCGTCGAAGGAGACGATC
Source organism: Allobosea sp. LjRoot90 (assembly GCF_964254315.1). Lineage (NCBI taxonomy): Bacteria > Pseudomonadati > Pseudomonadota > Alphaproteobacteria > Hyphomicrobiales > Alloboseaceae > Allobosea > Allobosea sp. LjRoot90. The sequence continues at coordinate 366,402 of NZ_CAXUTF020000001.1, read as the reverse complement.
CAGGGCGCCGAAGCGTGAGCGAGCTGGAGATCGGGATCCATCTTGTAGATGGCGTAGCGCTGACGGTAGTCGGCAAGCGAGTAGATCTCATCGGGCTCGCCGGGCATGACGCGAGCAACCGGCAGCGGCCGCTCATTCGGCCTGACCATTCGGTACTCGTAGATGTAGTCGCCATAGTGGAAGATGAAGTCGAAGCGCTCATCGGCGACATGGCGGAACGCGCTGAAGAAGCCGTCCTCGTAGCGCTGGCAGCCGAGCACGCCGAAATTCACCCGCTCGACGCTCGCCCCCGCGACCGGCAGTGTCCTGGCCCGGCCGATCATGGTGCGCTCGCCGCCGCAGCTGAAGCGGTAGAAATAGTCGCGGTTCGGCTCCAGCCCGGCGATCTCGACATGGACCGCATGCCCGAGCTCCGGCCGCGCCAGCGCCGTGCCCCGCTGTACGCTCCCGCGCATATTGGCTTCGGTCGCGATCTCATAGGCGACCTCGACCGCCTTCATCGGCATGCCGCCATTGCGGGCAAGCGGCAGCGGCGCGAGCTTGGTCCAGATCACGAAGCCGTCGGCGGACGGGTCGCCCGAGGCGATGCCGAGGCCGAACGGATAGGCGGCGAAGACCGGATTGGCCCAGACGCGCTGGTCGATGACGCCGCCGCCGGTCAGCAGCAGGCCGGAGGCGGCGAGCCCGGTCAGGAACCGCCGCCGCGACGGCGTGCCGGCCTCGGTCAGGAAGTCATCAACGGTGAACTGACCGAAGGCGTTGCGGCGGAACATGGTGGGGCTCCAGGCTCATTGCCTGGAACCATACCAAGTTTCGTCTGACGCGCACGTGACAGGAGACGGCGCCGGAGCGAGTTGATCCTGCGTGGAACCTCGCCGTCATTCCGGGGCTTCGCGCAGCGAAGAGCCCGGAACCCATAACCGCTGTGGCAGCAGGAAGAGGCTCCGAAAGGGCAGCGCCCGGTTCTGCGCCTTCAGCGGTTATGGGTTCCGGGCTCGATGCTCCGCATCGCCCCGGAATGACGTATGAGGTTCCAGATCGCGCCCTGCTATTGCAGCCGTTCCAGCGCCTCCGCGATCTTGAGCTTGCGAGCCTCGGCCGCCGCTTTGCGCTCGCGGTTCTCCTCGACGATCTCCTCCGGCGCGCGCGCCATGAAGTCGGGATTGCCGAGCTTGCGTTCGACCGCGACGATGTCCTGGTCGAGCTTGGCGAGCTCCTTGGTCAGGCGCGCCCGCTCGGCATCGAGATCGATGATGCCGGCGAGCGGCAGCGCCGCAACCTCGCCGCGCACGATCATCTGAGCCGACTGGCCAGGGGCCTGCTCGGCGAACTCGATCGCGGAGAGCCGCGCCAGCCGCTCGATCATCGGTGCCCAGGCCTCGACCGCCGCCTTCGTCGCCACACTCGCCTTGACCAGCACCAGCGGCACCTGCGTTCCGCCCGGCACATTGGTCTCCGAGCGGATCGAGCGGATGTCGGAGATGAGATCGACCACGAAGCCGATCTCGGCCTCCGCCGCCTCGTCGACGAGCGCGGCAAGCTCAGGCCAGCGCGTCAGGCAGACGAGACCCGCCTCCCCAGCCGGCACCGCGCGAGCCGCGCCGGCATTGGCCTTCTGCGCCCAGAGCTCCTCGGTCAGGAACGGCATGAACGGGTGCAGCAGCTGGCAGATCAGGTCGATGACATGCGCCACCGTCGCCTGCGTCTCCGCCCGCGCCGCGGTACCGGCCGCGTCGAGCTCCTCGGCCTGCAGCACCGGCTTCGACAGTTCGAGATACCAGTCGCAGAACTGGCCCCAGACGAAGCGATAGGCTCCGTCCGCCGCCTCGTTGAACTTGAAGCTCTCGATGCCGGCGGCGACCGTCTCGGCCGTGCGCGCCGCCTCGGAGAGAATCCAGCGGTTGAGCGGCAGCTTCACCGCGGCCGGGTCGAAGCCCTCGGCCCGCAGGCAGCCATTGATTTCGGCGAAGCGGGCCGCGTTCCAGATCTTGGTCGCGAAGTTGCGGTAGCCCTCGACGCGCGAAGTGGCGAGCTTGATGTCGCGCCCCTGCGCCGCCATCGCCGCGAAGGTAAAGCGCAGCGCATCCGCGCCATAGGTGTCGATGAGCACGAGCGGATCGATGACGTTGCCTTTCGACTTCGACATCTTCGCGCCCTTCTCATCGCGAACCATCGCGTGGAGATAGACGTCGCGGAACGGCACCTCGTCCATGAAGTTGAGGCCCATCATCATCATCCGGGCGACCCAGAAGAAGATGATGTCGAAGCCGGTGACCAGCGTCGCGGTCGGATAGTAGCGCTTGAGCTCGGCCGTCTCCTCGGGCCAGCCCAGCGTCGAGAATGGCCACAGGGCGGACGAGAACCAGGTGTCGAGCACGTCCTCGTCGCGCCAAATGGGTACTGTCTGCCCTTCTGGCGGATCATAGATTGATCCCGCGCTTGCCGGATCGTGATGAAACTCGTCAGCCTCATGTTCGGAGGCAGTAACAATTACATTCGCCCCCCTATAGTGTTCTCTGGCGAGAGCGATCGCTTCTGCTTCGCTTTCCGCCACAAAACAGTTTGGTTCACAGGCATTTGGAAATGTACCGTTCTGATCTGGCTGGAAGTCAGGCGGTCCGTACCAAGCCGGGATCTGATGCCCCCACCAGAGCTGGCGCGAGACGCACCAGGGCTCGATGTTCTCGAGCCAGTCATTATAGGTCTTGGTCCAGCTTTCCGGCGTGATCCTGGTCTTGCCGTCCTTGACCGCCGCGAGCGCGCGCTGCGCCAGTGGCTGGACGTCGACATACCATTGGTCGGTCAGCCAGGGCTCGATCACCACGTCCGAGCGGTCGCCATGCGGCACGGTGTGGGTGTTCGGCTCGACCTTGCGCAGCAGGCCGCGCGCCGCCATCAGCCCGACCACAGCCCTGCGTGCAGCGAAGCGGTCGAAACCGTGCAATGCGAGAAGCTCTGTTTCAGGTGTAGTTCTGCTCAGAAATTCAGAATTATCTTGAATCAACATGCGGGCTTCACGGTCCAACACGTTGACAACTCTGAGCGAATGCCTTTTCCCGACTTCGAAGTCGTTGAAGTCGTGCGCCGGGGTGATCTTGACCGCGCCGGTGCCCTTCTCCGGGTCGGCATAGTCGTCGCCGAAGATCGGGATGATGCGGCCGACAAGCGGCAGAACGGCGCTCTTGCCGATCAGCCCCTTGAGCTTGTCGTTCTCGGGATGCACCGCGACGCCGGTGTCGCCCAGCATCGTCTCCGGCCGGGTCGTCGCGACGGAAATGTAGGTCGCAGGATCCTCCGGATCGTAGGCAGCGCCCTCGATCGGATAGTCGAAATAATAGAGATGGCCGTTCGGGTCCTTGGCCAGCGCCTTCTCCAGCTTGCCGGCGTCGAACGCCTCCTCGCCGTCGCGCTGCCACTTGAACGAGCCGGTCTTCTCGAGCTGGAGCACCTCGATGTCGGAGATCGCGGTCTGGAACTTCGGATCCCAGTTCACCAGCCGCTTGGCGCGGTAGATCAGCCCCTGCCGGTGCAGGCCGACGAAGACCTTGAGCACGGCGGCGCTCAGGCCCTCGTCCATGGTGAAGCGCTCGCGCGACCAGTCGCAGGAGGCACCGAGGCGCTTGAGCTGGTTGACGATCGTCCCGCCGGATTCTTCCTTCCACTTCCAGACCTCGGCCAGGAAGGCCTCGCGGCCCATCGTCCGGCGATCGGTCTTGTTCTCGGCAGCGAGCTTGCGCTCGACCACCATCTGCGTCGCGATGCCGGCATGGTCGGTGCCGGGCTGCCAGAGCACGTCCTTGCCGCGCAGGCGCTCGAAGCGGCAGAGCAGGTCCTGCAGCGTATTGTTGAGCGCATGGCCCATATGCAGCGAGCCGGTGACGTTCGGCGGCGGGATCACGATGCAATAGGGCTCGGCCCCGGGCGCCGCTCCGCGGCCGGCCTTGAAGGCATCCGCCTCCTCCCAGGCCTTGTTGATGCGCGCCTCGACGGAGGCCGGCTCGAATGTCTTGTCCATCATCGCTCTGCTCGAACGCCAAACGGCCGGGGAGCCTGCCCCGGCCGCGAAAAACGAAAGCCAAAAGGTCTGCGGTCTTAAGAGCGCATGGGACGCCCTCGCGTCAACGCTTTCGACGCGGGGGCGCCTAGACTGTCGAGAGTGCTTGAAAGTTCGTCGGCGCGTACCGGATGCCGCGACTGTCGCGGACCCGGGCGGACGGACCGGCGTCCGTGAGCACTGGAAGCGCAGGTAGCCGTGTCAGCCGGCCGCGCCAGTAGAATTCACAAGCGCTCTCAGGCGGCGCTGGATTCGAGGAACCACAGCGCCTTGTCCAGCGCCCGCGAATAGGCGGTGAAGATGTCGGCCGTGTCGGCATCGCCCGCCTCGTCGGCGGACTCGATGGCGGCCCGGACCGACTTTGCAGTCTCGGCATAGCGCTCGATCAGCTCGGCGAGATGGTCCTTCACCGCAATGATGTCGGTCGGATAGGATTTGATCTTGCTCGCGCCGGCGACGATCTGCGTCGTCCCCAGCGCAATGCCACCGAGCTGTACTGCCCGCTCCGCCACCGTGTCGACATGGATGTCGAGCTGGCTACGGAAGCCATCGAGCATCTCGTGGATGCCGATGAAGCCGGGCCCTTTGAGATTCCAGTGCGCCTGCTTGGTGATGAGCGCGAGATCGATGCCGTCGGCAAGCCGGGCGTTGAGCAATTCGATCATTGCCGTCTTGGTGTTGGATTTCAGGTCGTTGCGGGACTTGAGCTTGGCCATGGGGAACCTCGCGCCTCGTGGAAGGCGACCATATCAACAAAGTGGGCAATTCGACGACCACGGGAGACGGAACCTCGGTCACGCTTCGGCGGTTGGGTGGAGATCACAAAGGAGCCGACCGATGACCCACAAGACCGACCAGGACAGAACCTGGGAGCTGATCGAGGAGATCGGGCTGTGCATGCTCGTCAGCCATGACGGCAATGAAGACCAGTTGCGCGCCCGCCCGATGAGCGCCCACCCTCGCCGCGACGAGGATGCGATCTATTTCCTGACCGATCTGCGCAATCACAAGGACGACGAGATCGAGATCAACGAGAACGTCTGCCTCTGCTTCGGCGACAACGGCTCGTACAGATATGTCTCGGTCACCGGCACGGCCAATCTGCTCGACGATCGTGGCCGCGTTGCCGAGCTCTGGTCGACGGCGGCACGCGCCTTCTGGGGCAGCAAGGACGATCCGAATATCCGCGTCCTGAAGGTACGCCCGACACTGGCGGAATTCTGGGACAGCCCCGGCAAGATCGTGACCTCGGTCAAGATGGTCGCCGCCGCCGTAACCGGCTCGCGGCCGGAGTTCGGCAGCAACCGCAAAGTCCTGCTCTGAAATCGGGAGTCAGACGATGAGAATTTTCGTCCACCTCGTCGGCGCCTGGGTCGCTTCGGAAGCCGCTTCCGGTCGCTATCCCCGGCCCTTGTCGCTCGGCATGCAGTTGCTGGTCTCGCGCCTCGGGCCGCAGACCGCGCTAATGGCGCTCGCCGGTTATGCGATCCAGAGCCTGAACGAAGGCGGCGCGTTCAGGCAACCCCAGACGCAAGCTCGGCGACGGCGCCGCTAGAGCTCGTTCCGATCAGCTTGATTTAACCTGACCGGATCCGGCTCCAGACCTCAGCGTCGCCCGCCGCGGGCGACGCGCTCGATCTCGGCCCGCACCAGCCGCTCGACCATCGTCGGCAGGTTGTCGTCGAGCCAGGTCTTGAGCATCGGCTTCAGCATGTCCTTGACCAGGTCTTCGAGCGTGCGCGCATTGTTGCTGAGCACGGTGTTGGCGAGCGCGCCAAAAGCGCTGTGCACGGCGGCGCCGGCCTGGTCGGAAATCAGCGCCGCCATGTCCATCGGCGCCGGTTGCGGCTGAACCGGAGGCGGCACGAAGGCCACGGGCTGCGGCGGCTCGGGCTCGGGCTCCGGTTGCATCGCAGCTTGCGGCTCGACGAAGTCGATATCATCAGCCGGAGGCTCGGCCAACGCGACCGGCTGTTCCTCAATGCGTTCGGCCTCGGCACCGAGATCGAGCACATCGTCTTCGATCGGTTCGGGCTCGGGTTCCGGTTCGGGCTGCGGAGCAAGCGCGACCGGTTCCGGCGCGGGTTCCGGTTCCGGAGCAGCAGGCTTCTCGTCATCGGCGATGATCCGCCGGATGGAGGCGAGAATCTCCTCCATCGAGGGTTCGCTGGCCTTGGGCTGCGCGCTCATGCTGATTCCGGTCACTCGACTCAAGGGACGCCCATGGAATCAGCGCGCCCCACTCATCAGTATTTCACCGAGAAACCAGCAGGCAAGGCGGCCTTGTGGCCGCCCACAGGAGAAATCCCAAGTGTTGCGCTGCTGCGTCGGCACGCGTTGGAGTCGGATCCGATCAGGTTGAACCAACCTGATCGGTGAATCCGTCTCTAAATTATTGAAAGAGACCGCGTGATCCGATCAGGCTGCGTAGCAACCCGATCGGCGCGCGTTAGCGCCCGTCCGGCGTCTGCGTGCCCCAGAGCAGGCCCTTGACCTGATCATAGTGCTTGCGGGAGTCGTAGCGCTCGGCCTTGAGCTTCAGCGTATCGGACGAAAGCCGCCCCGTCGCCGACAGCACGGCATAGGACGCGACGACGCGGTCGCGCTGCGCCGTCACCAGCGTCGAACGGGCGATCACCAGTTCCTGCTGGGCATTGAGGACGTCGAGGGTCGTGCGCTGGCCGACCTTAGCCTCTTCACGGACGCCTGCGAGCGCCGTCTCGGCGGCCTGGACCTGGGCCTGCGCCGCCGTGATCTGAGCCTTGGCAGCTTCGTGCCCGCCCCAGGCGGAAACGACCGCCGCGCGCACGGTGTCGCGCGAGGTATCGACCTCGATCCGGCGCTGACCCGCCGTCTCCTTGGCCTGCCGCGTGCGCGAGTAGACTTGCCCGCCCTCGTAGAGCGGGATCGTCAGGGTCGCGACCGCGCTGGCCGAGGTGCGGTTGTCGCCGAAGAACTGGTTGTCGTAGCGCTGCTGGACGGTGCCGCGCACACCGAGCACCGGATAGAGATCGGCCTCGGTGACCTTGACCTGCAGCTCCGCCGCATCGACGCCGTGCAGCGCCGCGATGATGGCCGGATGTGCTGTCAACGCGGCGTTGAGCGCTGCCGGCAGGGATCTCGGCAGCAGGTTCTCGACCGGCCGGCCGGGCGCGAGCTGCTTCGGCTCGGTGCCGATGTTCTGGCGGAAGCGGGCGATCGAGGTCTTCAGGTTGGATTCGGCCAGGATCGCCTGTGATTGGGCCTGCGAGAGGCGTGCCTCGGCCTGGGCGACGTCGGTGCGTGTCACCTCGCCGACTTGAAATCGATCCTTCGTCTGGCGCAGCTGCTCCTCCAGCACCTCGACGTTATTGCGGTTGAGGTTGAGGATCGCCGTGTCACGCAGCACGTTCATATAGGAGGTGGCGGCGTCGAGCAGGACGTTCTGCTCGGTGTTTTGCAGGGTCGCGCGGGCGCCGAGCACCTGCGATTCGGCCTGGCTGACGGAGCTGCGGGTCTTGCCGCCGTCGAAGATGTTCTGATCGACCTGGACGCCGCCGCCGCGCGGGTTGAGGCGCGAGGTGCTGCGGTTATGCGGGCTGCCGCCGCCCTGCGCATTGAACGGGGTGTCGCTGTCGGTGATGCTGGCGCCGATATCGGCAGAGGCCGTGACGCGCGGACGATAGCCGGACAGCGCCTGCGGTACGTTCTCATTGGTGGCGCGCACCGCGGCGCGCTGCGCATTCAGCGTCGGATTAGCGGAGTAGGCGCGCGCCAGCGCCGCGTCCATCGTCTGCGCCAGCGCCGGCGAGCCCGCCAGGGCTCCCAGCATGCCGGCGATCGCCAGACGGCTCGCGGTCTTCTTCAAAGTCGGTCGCGTTATGATCACTGGACGCCTCTTGTGCGGACTCTAGTCACGCCCAGGCATCGCCCCAGCCTCGGCACTCGGTCTAAAAGCATAAGCTTCGCAGCTCGCCTCGCCAATGTCGCGAGAGGAACTGGCTGTCTTTCATTTCTGCACTGCCGCAAAAATGCGACACTCCCGCCAGCGATTAGTACCGACGGACTACCCATTCTGGGGAAAACCGCCCCGGAGGGCGATCCGACTCACAGGGCGAACACCTTCGCCTTAAGAAATTCGCGCAGCGCCGGCGCAGCCGCATTGAAGACCGGCCTGCCGGAAAACGATTCGCCGGTCTTGCGATAGAGCACGACGCGCGCCGAACGGCCCAGCCCCTCGACCACGATCAGGCGTCCGCCCTGGCGGACATGGCGGAACAACGGCTCGGGTTGAATCTCGCAGGCGCCGCTGACCAGCACGGCATCGAACTGCCGGTGTTCCGGCAGGCTCGCGACCAGCTCGGCGGCCGGAACGCCCGGCTGGGCGAAGGCGGCACGCGCCAATGCCAATGCAGCCTCGTCCGGCTCGAGCAGCGTCGCTCTGGCACCCATCGCCGCCATCAGCGCCGCGCCATAGCCCGAACCACCACCGTATTCGAGGACTTCCTCGCCCGGCTGCAGATCCAGCATCTGGATCATGCGCGCGCTCACCATCGGCTCCGGCAGGGCCCGGCTCGTGCCCGGCAGCGGCTCCTGGCGGTCGAGATAAGCCAGCTGGGACAATTCGCCCGGCAGGAACGCCTCGCGCGGCACCGCGTCGGCCGCGGCGAGCACGGCGCGATCGGTCACGTCATAGGTGCGCAACTGGCAATCGACCATCACGCGCCGCAGTTCGGCGAAGCTGCTCATGCTCAAATCTCCAAAGGAAGACGCCCCGGCGGGCGCCTCGACCCCTGCCCGCGGGTTTTGGGCGAGGCGGCGGCAAAAGGCAAGGCCGGCAGGCGGTGCACGGCGACAGCGATGAGAGTCTCGGCCCCGCTCTCGCCACATCCATCGTCGACTTGTCGAGCCGGGCGCCGCACTCCTCGCGAAGGATATTTCCGCTGCGCGAGAACGATCCGGCAAGCTGCGCGTTTCAGCGGGGTCGCAACGGTCGAGGCGAAATGCGCTTTCCATCAGGAAGACAGGAGCTGAGGGCCGCCTTCAAGCGAATCGAGGCCGAGCTCCCGCCCCGATTCGCCAGGGCGATGCGCTGGCTCCAGCATCGCGATTCGCGTCTGATCCGGATCCCGGCTGGGCTCGCCCTCATCATCGGCGGCGTGTTCTCGTTCCTGCCGATCCTCGGTGTCTGGATGCTTCCGCTGGGCTTGATGCTGCTCGCCGCCGACGTGCCGCTGCTACAGCGGCCGATGGCGCGCTTCGCGACCTGGTGTCTCGGCTTGCTGGAACGCTTCAGGCGCCGTCGCTCGGACTGATTGATCGGCCAAGGCCCTTACGAGGACGTCGCCCCCGCGGGACTACCCGCCGAAAATCACCGAAACATCAATGCAGGAATAAGGTGGAGGCCTCGCCCGGAATCGAACCGGGGTGCAAGGATTTGCAGTCCTCTGCGTAACCACTCCGCCACGAGGCCATCCCGGAGCGCCGCCCGAAGCGTGCTCCTCGGCGGGCGTATAACCACATGCCGCAGCGCGCCGCAACCGAAACTCTCTCGGCAATGTGAATTGACGCTGGGGCAGACCGAGCGTCCACGATTTTCTCGGGCCCGATGCCAGCAAAGGGCTTGCACCGGGTGGGCACCGCCGCTATACGCCGCCCACCGATCCCGGATAGCTCAGCGGTAGAGCAATCGACTGTTAATCGATTGGTCGCAGGTTCGAATCCTGCTCCGGGAGCCAGCATTTTCGAGGGCTTGAGCGACAGACGCTTGGGCCCTTTTTGTTAGCCGCGGACGGATTGGTGCAGCAGGAGGCGCGACGGACGACGATGCGGCTCTTCGGGCTTGAGCTTTCCCTGCGCCGCTGGGCCGCCCTGATCGGCTGGGTTGCGGTCGCCGTCGTCATCGTCGCGACCCTGTCCCCGATCGGCGCCCGCCCGCATATCTCGCATCTGGGACCGCAGATTGAGCGTTTCGTCGCCTATCTGGTCGCCGCCGCGGCTCTCGCTACCGCCTATCCGGCGCGCAAGGGCGTGATTCTCCTGTGCATCATCACCGGTGCCGCCGGACTCGAACTCGCCCAGCATTTCGAGGCGAGCCGGCATGCCCGCGCGCTGGATGCGCTGGTCAAGATCATGGGCGGCCTGACCGGGCTTGGCGCCGTGGCGCTGTGCGAGCGGCTCTGGCCGAAGCGCACCGTCGCCCTTGTCAGGGCCCGCCGCCCGGACTGACCGGCCTGCCGGCCGATTCTCGCCCTACCTCCGCTAGGCCGCCGGCTGCACGCTGGCGAAGGCGTCCGCGATCCGCTGCGGCGCCAATGGTCGCGCATACATGCGTTCGAGATAACGCTGAAGGCGTGGGAAGCCGTCGAGCAGGCCTTGCTCGTTCGCCCAGTCCATCAGATAGGCGGTGACGCAATCGGCTGCCCCCATCCGGTCGCCGACGATGAAATCGCGCCCCTCCATATGGGCTTCCAGCACCGCAGCCATGCGCCTGAAATCGCCGCCGGCGAGCACGATGTCCTGCGGCAGCCGCTTCTCCTCGGGATAGAGGAAGCTGTGCTTGGTAATGCGCCAGAGCGGTTGCTCGAGCTCGGTCATCGCGAACAGGATCCAGCGATAGACCTGCGCCCGCTGATCTAGGTCGTCCGGCAACAGGCGCTTCTCCGGAAATTTCTCGGCGAGGTAGAGGATGATCGCCGCCGATTCCGGCAGGACATTGTCGCCGTCGACCAGCACCGGCAGCTTGCCGGCGGGATTGAGCTTCAGGAACTCCGGGGTCTGCGTCTCGCCGCCGAGAATATCGACTTCGATATAGTCGAACGGCACGCCGAGCTCCTTCAGGCCCCATAGGGCGCGCAGGGTCCGCGTCGGCCCGAATCCATAGAGCTTCATCATCGTCTCCTCCCATACATACCAATTGGTTTGTATTGATATCCCTCCGGCTGACAGCCTGTGTCAGCAATCATCGCCGCGACCTTCCACAGCGCCATGATCGCGCCACCATCGCGCCTAGCTTCACCTCCCCGAACGGCGCCGCGATCGACAGCGGCGCGCCCGTCCCTGGAGAACCGATGCGATGCTCACCCGTTCCGCATTCGTGGCGCCGCTGCTGCTGATTCTCGCCGCACCCGCCCTCGCCCAGACCGCAACGACGACGGCGGCTCCGGAGCCGGCGGCGGCGAGCAAGGCGCCAGATGCCTGCCGCCTGCTGCCGCAGGCCGATCTGGAGGCACTCTTCCCCGGCCGCCCGATCACGGCCAAGGGTCCGACGCTGAGCCCGATCAGCCGCGGCCCGCAATATGCCGAGAGCTGCATGTACTCGGTGAAGCTGCCGAGCCCGACCTCGAAGATGGACCATGCCCGCTTCGCCTCGGTCACGGTGATCCGCTGGGACGGCGTCGCCAAAGGCCGCGAGACCCCGACGCAGGCCTTCGCCTCGATCAAGGCGACGCGCGAGAAGGTCGCGAGCGATCCCAGGCTCACGCTCAAGCTGGAGTCGCTCTCCGGCATCGGCGACGAGGCCTTCCAGGAGACCAATTCGTCGAGCGTAGTTGTCCGCGCCCGCAAGGACGACCTGATCTATTCCGTCTCGGTCGACCTCTATTCCGAGCAGACGCCGCCGAACGCGCTCGCTCTCGCGAAGCAGGCGGCGGCACGCTGGCAGGGTGGCACCGGCATGGTCGATGCGTCGCCCAAAGTCGCGGCGAATAGCGCCGTGACGGTGCCGGCGGATACCCGCACCTCCTCCGTCGCGCCGGCCGAGCAATGGCCCGACGCCTGCACCCTGCTGACGCCGGCCGAGGTCAAGGCTGCCTTCCCTGACATGACCGTTAGCGAGCCGCGCAAGCTGATGGGCAAGATCACCCATGAAAGCCGCGAGAACCGGGTCGAGGCGCTGCCGAACCCGATCGGCTGCCAGTTCGACGCCAAGCGCACCGTCGAGAAGGACGGCAAGCGCACGGTCGAGCTCAACCAGATCCAGGTCAGCGTCCGCAACGTCGCCGCCAGCGAAGAGCTGTCGAAGCGCTGGTTCCAGAGCGCGATCAAGGTCTCGGAGGCCAAGACCCCGGTTTCGGGCCTCGGCGACGAGGCCGCGCTCGACATCATGAACCGCATCCATATCCGTAAGGGCCTCACCACGGTCGACGTCCGCGTCTCCGGCGGCGAGCGCGACCAGGCGCTGCACGATCAGGCGAAGGCGCGCGTCGGCGAGCTGGCGAAGCTCGTGGCGGGGCGATTGAAATAACGCGTCGGCGCGATTGCCGCATGCGGCCGCCGCGTGTTCCGGCGCGGCGGCGCTGCTGCTAGGGAGGGGCCGATCAGCAGAAGGCACCGACCTCATGACCGCCCGTTTCACCGAAACCCTCCGCCTCGCCAGCCAGCCGGCCTGGTCGCAATCCGTCGGCCACCGCTTCGTCACTGAGCTGCTCGAGGGGACGGTCTCCGACGTGGTCATGGCCCGCTATCTGGTCCAGGACCACCGCTTCCTCGACAGCTTCCTGACCCTGCTGGGTGCGGCACTCGCCGGCGCCGACAGCTTCGAGGCCCGGCTGCGCTTCGGCCGCTTCATCGGCATGGTCTGCGGCGAGGAGAACACCTATTTCCTGCGCGCCTTCACAGCGCTCGGCGTCAGCGAGCGCGAGCGCGCCGAGCAGCCCGACACGAAAGCCACCGCTGGCTTCAAGGCGATCATGCGCGAAGCCGCTGCGACGCGTTCCTACGCCGCCGCCCTCTCCGTCCTCGTCGTGGCCGAATGGCTCTATCTCGACTGGGCCCAGCAGGCGTCGCAGCCGCTGCCGGCGAACTTCGTCCATGCCGAATGGGTCACCCTGCACGACAACCCCGACTTCCGCGACTTCGTCGGTTTCCTGCGAGCGGAGCTCGATCGCGTCGGCCCGAACGAAGCGGAAACGAGCCGAGACTTCTTCCTGCGCACCGTCGCACTGGAGAAGGCCTTCTTCGACTCGGCCTATGACGGCGAGGCCTGACTGGCACCGTATGGCCTGAGACAGGCGTGACAGGCGCAAGCCTTTCTGCCACAAGGGCTTACGAGAGACGGGGGCGTTCGCCGCAAGGCGAGCTGAGAAGCACCCTTCGAACCTGAACCAGATCATGCTGGCGGAGGGAGTCGCTCGGGGCAGCCTCGTCAGCGCTTCTCCCCGTGCCCGCCTTCCACCGGAAAGGCGAGCCTTGACGACGCATGGCGCGACAGAGCGGAGCTCGGCTTCCGCGAGGCCGGTGATGGCCGCGCTCGCCCCGGCGCTTCGCACCATTCTCGTCCTGCTCCTGGCCTGGCAGGGCGCGGTCTGGCTGTTCCAGCCGCCGCGCTACATCCTGCCCTCGCCGCTCGAGGTCGCCGCAGCCTTCCAGCGCCAGCCCGGCTTCCTCCTCGGCCACAGCCTGACCACCATGGCCGAGATCGCGCTCGGCTTCGTACTCGGCTCGCTGTTCGGCGCGCTGACAGCGGTCGCGATCGTGGCGCTGCCGCGGCTCGGGCGCCTGCTTTGGCCGGTCCTGCTCGTCCTCCAATCCTTCCCCGTCTTCGTGATCGCACCGCTGCTGGTCGTCTGGTTCGGCTTCGGCATGGGCTCGAAGGTGATCATGGCGACGATCATCATCTTCTTCCCGGTCGCCTCCGCCTTCGCCGACGGCCTGCGCCGGACCGACCCCGAGCTCATCGACGCCACCGCGCTGACGACGGCGACGCATTGGCAGACGCTCCGCCATGTCCGCCTGCCTTTGGCCATGCCGAGCCTGCTCTCGGGCCTGCGGGTCGCAGCTCCGCTCGCGCCGCTCGGCGCCGTGATCGGCGAATGGGTCGGCTCCTCGGCCGGGCTCGGCTTCGTCATGGTCCAGGCCAATGCCCGCATGCAGACCGACACGGTCTTCGCCGCGATGACCGTACTCGCCGTGCTCAGCCTCGTCCTGCGCCATCTCGTCGATGCGCTCGGCCCGCGCCTCATTCCCTGGACGAGCGAGCCGTGACGCCGCTCCGTCCCGAACCGATCAAGCAGAAGGATTTCGCCGCATGACCCTCCGCGCCCTGACCAGACGCGCCCTGCTCGCCACCGGCCTCATCCTGGCTGCCGGCCTCGCCAGCCCGGCGCGCGCCGCCGACAAGCTCACGGTCATGCTCGAATGGTTCGTCAATCCCGACCATGCGCCACTGGTCGTCGCGCAGCAGCTCGGCCTGTTCAAGGAGGCCGGACTCGAGGTCACGATGGTGCCGCCCTCCGATCCTTCCGCCGTGCCGCGCCTCGTCGCCGCCGGCCAGGCCGATATCGGCATCCACTACCAGCCCAATCTCTATCTCGACCACGCCGCCGGCATCCCGATCGTCCGCTTCGGCACGCTGGTCGAGACCCCGCTCAACAGTGTCATCGTCAAGGCCGACGGGCCGATCAAGAGCCTCGCCGACCTCAAGGGCAAGACGGTCGGCTATGCCGTCTCGGGCACGGAGACCACCCTGCTCGGCCAGATGCTGGCCAAGGCGGGCCTCAAGCTCGACGACGTCAAGCTCGTCAACGTCAACTTCGCGCTCTCGGCCGCGCTGATCAGCGGCCGGGTCGACGCCACAATCGGCGGCTACCGCAATTTCGAGCTGACGCAGCTGAAGCTCGAGGGCCATCCCGGCACCGCCTTCTATCCCGAGGAGCATGGCGTGCCGGCCTATGACGAGCTGATCCTGATCACCCGCCGCGAGCTCCTCGGCGACACCCGCCTCGCCCGCTTCCTCGACGCGGTCGAGAAGGCGGCGCTCTATTTGACCAACCACCCGCAGGAGGCCTGGAAGCTCTTCATCGCCGCCCATCCCGATCTCGACGACGCCCTCAACCGCCAGGCCTGGACGGACACCCTGCCGCGCTTCGCCAAGCGCCCGGCTGCCCTCGACCAGCGCCGCTATGAGCGCTTCGGTGCCTTTCTTGTCGAACGCGGGCTGATCAAGAAGGCCCCGGCGATCGCCGAGATCGCAGGCGAGCTGAAATAAGCTGGCGGAATGCGGCGGCAGGCCCCCTGCCGTCGCGCCCACCCCGCGCCTACATCAGAGCGGCTCTGTGCGCGCCCCTCTGGGTCTGGCGCCGATCGCGATGCTATGAGCCGGCTTCGCGGCCATCCGGCGGGCCCTCGCCCGCCATTGCAGCTGCGCCCGGCGAAATCATCCGCATGAACGTCAGCAAGCCGATCGCCTCCACCCGCCGCGCCGACCTGCCGGTGCTGTTCGCGCTGAGCGCGACGCATCTGCTCAACGACATGATCCAGTCGCTGATCCCGGCGATCTACCCGATCATCAAGACGGCCTACGCGCTGGATTTCGGCCAGATCGGCCTGATCACGCTGACCTTCCAGATCACCGCCTCGCTGCTGCAGCCGGTCGTCGGCCACTACACCGACAAGAACCCGATGCCCTATTCGATGGTCGTCGGCATGGGCTGCACGCTGACCGGGCTGATCGGCCTCGCCTATGCCGGCAGCTATCCGCTGCTGCTGCTCGCGGCCGCCTGCGTCGGTCTCGGCTCCTCGATCTTCCATCCTGAGGCAACCCGCATGGCCCGCAACGCCTCGGGCGGCCAGCAAGGGCTGGCGCAGGGCATCTTCCAGGTCGGCGGCCAGAGCGGCGGCGCGCTCGGCCCGCTGCTCGCCGCCTTCATCATTGTGCCGCGCGGCCAGACCAGCGTCGCCTGGTTCTCGGCCGCGGCCCTGCTCGCCATGATCCTGATGGTCTGGACGGCTCGCCGCTATGCCAGCCTGAACCAGGCTGCAGCCGCTGCCCCGAAGCCCGTGAAGGTCGCGGCCGCTGCGCCCGAGGCGCCCGCGCATTCGAAGGGCCAGATCGCCTTCGCGATCACCATCCTCGTCATCCTGCTGTTCTCGAAGAACGCCTACTCGTCGAGCTTCAGCTCGTATTACACCTTCTATTTGATCGGGAAGTTCGGCGTCTCGGTGCAGGCTTCGCAGCTGATGCTGTTCCTGTTCCTCGCGGCCGCGGCAGTGGGGGCGCTCGCCGGCGGCATCATCGGCGACAGGGTCGGCCGCAACCGCATCCTCTGGTTCTCGATCCTCGGCGCCCTGCCCTTCTCGCTGCTGCTGCCCTTCGCCGACCTGTTCTGGACCGGCGTATTGACGGTGGTGATCAACCTGATCATGGCAAGTTCCTTCGCCGCGATCCTGATCTACGCGATGGAACTGATGCCAGGTCGGATCGGCCTGATCGGCGGGCTGTTCTACGGCTTGTCCTTCGGCCTCGGCGGGCTCGCGGCGGCGATCCTCGGCGAGGTCGCCGACTGGATCGGGATCGAGGCGGTCTACCGGATCTGCGCCTTCCTGCCGGCGATCGGCCTGCTCGCCTGGTTCCTGCCTAAGGTCGAGCACCGGCGGGGGTAGCAGCCGCTGCTGTCACCTGTCGGGCTGAAATTGGGAAGGGCAAGGCCACCAGCGCTTGTCCCGCCAGAGCCAAGCGCCTGCTCCCGACCCATCGCGGACATTCATAGCGGGCTCACGCCCTTAACAAGCCTGCTGGGCTTCATCGTGCGCTTCTTCTATGCTACCAAGTAATCAGGCGCGAATGCTTATAGGGCGCTGTTGGTACCGTTGGACGCCAAGCCTATTGCGCTCTAAGCGGGGCAGCTTAAGTCGACATGAAAAATACACCGAAAGAACAACGTGGCAACCGGCGCGTCTAGAGTGTGCGCGGCCGACACTATACCACTAAATTTCATATCAAAATTGAGGAAATGAATGATGGTCTGCCAATAGCAACGTCAAACCTAACAGGAGATGTTCATGAGCAGCGACGAATCTGTTGTTAAACGCTCACCTGGCGCACCTAAATCAAAGGGCGTTAAACGCCGTGACGTACTGCTGTGTGGCACGTCGGCCGTGGCAGCAGCGGCTCTAGCGGCGACTTCTGGCGGAAGCTCTGCCGTAGCGCAGCAGCGCCCCGCGGCATCGCCGACCTCGCCAACTCCATCTTCAACAGACGCTCAGCGCATGGGCGAGATCCTGCCCTTCCCCCAGCCGCCCAGGCCGATCATCACCGAGCCAGACTGGCGCAAGGTGCCGCAGCCGAAACCGATACAGGTCAGGCCACCGCGGGGGTGCCCCCAACATCCTTCTCATTCTTCAGGACCAAACCTCCTATGCCGATCCGTCCACCATGGGCGGGCCGGTCAATTTTCCGACGATGGACCGCTTGGCGAAGGAAGGGCTCACCTACACCAATTTCCACGTCAACAGCCTGTGCTCACCGAGCCGCACCGCATTGCTGACCGGCCGTAACCAACACCAGAACAGCCAAGCCGCGGTGGTCGATGGCGCGACCTCCTATCCCGGCGATACGGGCATGCGTCCGAAGAGCGTCGCCCCGATCGCCGAAATCTTGCGCCAATGGGGATACTGTACCTCCATGTTCGGCAAGAGCCACGAAACGCCTCCTTGGGAAACCAGCGTGAGCGGCCCATTCGACCGTTGGCCGGCGCGCCAGGGTTTCGAGAAATTCTACGGCTTCCTTGGTGGCGAGAAGTCCCTGTTCCGACCGTATTTGGTTGACGGGACCACCGAACTCGGGGTGCCACGCGATCCAAATTATCATTTCAATGTCGATATCACGAACAAGGCCATTGGCTGGGTGCGCGCGACCCGCTCGCTGACGCCAGACCGCCCGTTCTTCATGTACTATGCGACGGGCGGCGCGCATCCGCCACATACGCCGCCTAAGGAATGGCTCGACGTCTACAAGGGCAAGTTCGACCAGGGCTGGGACAAACTGCGAGAGGAAATCCTGGCGCGTCAAATCAAGATGGGTCTGATGCCGCCCGGCACCAAGCTTGCCGCCAATCCGCCAGAAATCGTCAAATGGGAGTCGCTCTCGACCGACGCCAAGAAGGTCCTCGCGCGACAGATGGAGGTCTATGCCGGATATGCCGAGCATACCGACAGGGAGATCGGCCGCTTGATCCAGGCCATCGAAGATCTGGGCGAACTCGACAACACCATCGTCATCTACATTGCAGGCGATAACGGTGGGACCGCCATCGGCGGGCTGAATGGCACCTTCAACGAATGGTCCATCCTCAACGACGCGCCGGAAACCATCGAGTATCTCAAAACACGTATGGACGAATACGGTGGGCCGACTTCCTACCCAAACTATTCGGTGGCCTGGGCCATGGCGGGAGCCACGCCGGCGACCTGGTGCATCAACGCCTGCCAGGGCGGGGGGCAGAACCAGGGCATGGTCATCCGTTGGCCTAAGGGGATCAAGGCCAAGGGCGAGATACGGCGTCAATATACCCATCTGATCGATGTCGGTCCGACGCTTCTCGAAGCCATCGGCATTCCCGAACCGAAGATGGTCAACGGAGTCGAGCAGATTCCGATGGCCGGCACCAGCATGACCTACACGTTCGACAGTGTAAATGCGCCGGATCGTCATACGGTCCAGTACAACGAGTGCAGCGGCAATCGCAGTATCTACAAGGATGGCTGGATGGCCTGCGTCATGCACCGCGCTCCCTGGGAAAGCTCACCAAGGGTAGACGATTACGCCAAGGACAAGTGGGAACTCTACCACGTGGCCGAGGATTTCGGTCAGGCGACAGATCTGGCTGCTGGCAATCCCGCGAAGCTCAAGGAGCTTCAGGAACTCTTCCACCAGGAGGCGATCAAGTTCGGCGTCTATCCGATGGACGATCGCTCTTTCGCGCGGTTGAACGCGACCAATGCCGGCAGGCCCGACATCATGGCGGGGCGAACTGAGGTAACTTACTACGCCGGGATGGTCGGGATGGCTGAGAATGTCTTCATCGACACTCTCAGCCGCTCGTACATCGTTACCGCCGATCTTGTCATTCCGAAGGGCGGTGCAAATGGCGTTGTCATCTCTCAGGGGGGCCTCTTTGGCGGCTGGAGCCTCTATGTCAAAGATCGCAAGCCAAAGCTCGCCTATAATTGGCTCACGCGCGAGAAGTACCATGTCGAGAGCACAGAGCCCTTGCCTGAAGGCAGAGTCACGCTCGTCTACGACTTCACCTATGACGGTGGCGGGCTGCACAAAGGAGGCACAGGCACGCTTTTTATCAATGGCAGGAAGGTCGGCGAAGGACGTATTGCCAAGACCCAAGGAGCCGTCTGGTCCTTGGCTGGCGAAACGGCCGATATCGGCATGGACGCCTATTCGCCCGTCACGGACGACTATGACCCCTGGGAGAATGCCTTCACCGGTACGATCAACTCGGTGAAGGTCGCGCACAAGGTCTAAGAGCGCGCGCGCTCCTCCCTGCGCTCTGCGGGGAGGGGCGTGCGAGACGTCCGCTTCCCACCCGTCTCAGGCATTGTCGGTCGAATTTGGCGAGTCGGGAGCTTGGTTAAAGCTGCCTCTGGTAACGACCGGTTCGGGCAAAACAGCATATCCAAGCGGTTGGATTTGTAATGCCCCCAGCACGGCGGATGACCACCATGCCAGTTCCACCATTCGGACAACGGCAAGCCTGGGCGGAAAGTTACCGCGGCTTGCCGGGCCAGCCGGGCGGGGCTGATGCCTTCTACGATGCAGGCTGCGCCTCTGGCATCTTCCACGTGCCGTTCAGGAACACGGCGCGAGGCCGGTAGAGCCGGAATGTGTAATTCCAGCCTTGCGTAATCGGCAGGCAGTTCGCGATCTTGCCATCGCAGCCGCCGAACTGGATGTCGATCGCGCCATCGGCGCTCTTCTTGCCGGTGATGCTGTTGACCGAATAGGCATCGTAATCGTTCTTCTGGAAGAAGCCCTTGTCGTTGTAGACGCTGATCGACCAGAACGCGTCGACGGGGACATCCTTGACCCTGAGCTTGTAGACCGTCTTGCCGTCGTTCCTGGCCGGGGTGAATGAGGGGTAGGATGCGTCCTTGTCGGGGTTGCCGCCCCAGCCGGCTGCCGTGCCGAGCAGGTGCCTGACCGGATCGACCTTCCCCTTCGGGCCGAAAGCGTTGGTGAAGCTGCCCGATGATGCGGCGGACAACGCTTCGAGCGCATCACGGATCTTCTTCTGCTGAGCCAGGTCCCAGTTCGGAGCCTCGAACTTGCCGACCGACTTCTGCTCCACCTTCAGCGCATCTTGCAGGGCGTGAACCTGCGCGAGGTCCCTGGTGTCGTTGGGATCGACGAGGATACGGACCGCAATGAACACATAGCGGGTGCCGACCTTCTCCCTGGTAAGCGTGGTGCGGCCCGGCTTGTAGACCACCATCGGGGTGTAATGGTCTTCGCTGATGACCTGCATCGAGACGAAGCGCTTGCCGGCATCGGGAAGGGTGATGGTCACCGGGCCGGCGTCGAGGTCGAAGATCGCCTGGGAATAGAGCGTATCCCGGTTCATCCGGACGACGGGCTGGTTGTCGATCGGCGTCGGCGCCCTGCTATGGGCGAACTTGCCGAGACCACCAGCGTTGGCTGTCTTGCCCATATAGAAATCGGACTCGGCTCGCTTGAAGTTGTCGAGGTTGACTGCAACCGGCTGTGCAGACGCCACGCATGGCGCGAGAATCAGGAAACTCAGGCTGTAAACCGACGTCATTCGCATTGAACGGTACCTCATTGGTGTCCTTGGTCGATTTGCTCGTCGTTACCGCGCGGACAGCGCAGCAGCCTCGGCGGCGCATTCGGATGCCGGAAGCGTCCGCTTCGCCTTCGCGGCCTTTACTTCCGCCTGCGCGGCCTTGAGGTCGGCGAGGAAAGTCGGGTCGGTCTGCAGCCGCGCCACCGTCGCCGCGCCCATGATCCGCCCGGCATCGACATCGCTCTGCCAATGCGCGTCGCAGATCACGCGGCTCTGCCCGAATTCGAGGCCGCGCTTGAGCAGCGCATCGGCGCGCTCGGGATTGATCTGCGCGAAGACGAGAGCCCAGCCCCAGCCCGCGGCCGTGTGGCCGGACGGGTAGGAGCCGTCACCCCGCAGAATGGCCTCTTGATCCGCCCGGCAGGTCGCTTCGTTGTGGACCACGAAGGGGCGGAGCCGGTTGTACTTGGTCTTCACGCCATAGGTGGAGAGGCCGAAATCCGACAGCATCTTCTGCGTCATCGCATAGAGGCGCGGGGTCTGCTCGCTGTCGATCTTCAGACCCATCGCGCAGGAGAAGTTGTCGGCGGCCTGCGGAAAGGCGAGGTCGGCGTCGGTATAGGCGAGCTTCCAGCGCGCGGTGTCTCGCAGAGGAAGCGTCGCCTTGCGCGCTTCCTCGTCCCGGGCCAGCGCAGCAGAGCCCGTCTCGGGCGGCGGGCCGAGCAGCACCAGGCTGTCCGGCAGGTCGGACCGCTTCAGATAGCCCGGGGCGATCTTGAAATGCGGGTCCGTGACCTTGGGCTGGGCTTCGGCCGTTTGCGCCAAGGCCTGCCCGCAGAGCGCGAGCAGCGCAAGCGCGGAAACACCTGCGGTCCGAAGCGCATTCGCAGTCATCGACATTCCCATTCCTTTCGACATTGCCGAGCTCATCAAGGCCCCGGTCAGAACCGGTATGTTGCGGCGACGGCGGGCCCGTGCTGGGTCACTGCACCACGCGATCGTGGCCCGGTCGGCCGGCGACTATCGTTGCGAGCATTTCGTGCATGGGCAGCTCGCCCGTCTTGCCATTTCGCGCCAATCGGGACCGGCTATTCTTGACGCTCGCCGGTCGCGAACCCTCCGGGATTCGGCCTTGTGAAAAGCGCCAACGCGGTGATCGCGGCGAGGACCGATGGCTGATATCCCTTTGACGCGCGGCCAGTTCTTGCTGCCCTTCGTCAGCATCCTCGACGATATCGGCGCGCCGACGGAGACGCTTCTGGAGCGGTCCCGGCTACCATCGTCCCTGGCCGAAAAGAGCGAGCTCTATTTGCCGCTCCTGCCGGCGCTGCGCTTTGTCGAGACCGCCCAGAGAACCCAGGGCATCGAGGATTTCGGCTTTCTCGCCGCCCAACGCCTGCATTTCTCCCATATGAGGGAAGGGACGCGGGCCCTGATCGCGCATTCACCGACGCTGCTCGTCGCGCTCCGGCACGCCTGCCATTGGGCGTCGCGGGAAGACACCATTCTGAGCATGTGGATCGAACATGACGCGGATCATATGCGGGTCTGCAGCAGGCTTGCCGGGACAGGGCTGCTGCATCTGAAATACGCGCAGTGGATCCAGAATATTTTCTCGGTCTACATCGTCAGGCAATTCGCAGGGCCTGACTGGATGCCGACGGCAATCGCCTTTGAATCGTCTTATGCGCCAAGCCCGGCGACGCGATCCTGCTGGCCGAATGTGCGGTTTCTATCGGGCCAGCACGCCGCCTGGATCAGTCTCCCGATCGCGCTTCTCAGCCTCCCCAACCGTTCGACCGCCTCGTTTGCGCCAACGCGCGACAACGAGGACGGCCCTTCCGCCTACGACATCGTCGAACTGCTCAAGCTGATGCTGCCGGCCTATCTCGACGAGGGGACCACGGCGCTTGCCGACGTCGCCGAGATCGCAGGCGTCAGCACGCGGACGCTTCAGCGCAAGCTCGCTTTGATCGGCCTGTCCTATTCGGACCTACTCGACAGCGTCAGGTACGAGCATGCGAGCCGGCTTCTGCGCGACACCGATTGCAGGGTCATCGATGTCGCCTTTTCCTCCGGCTATACGGACCCGGCGCATTTCAGCCGCGCCTTCCGGCGGATGACGGGCGTCACGCCGCGCCAGTTTCGGGAGCAGTCGCGGCTCGGCTAGGCGGCACCACGTTCAAAAGGACGCGCCGGCAGGGGCAGGCGCGGTCCCCAATCATCTGATGCCGGACAATGGCGCAGCGCGGCTTCCCATCGCCGGCCGGCATGCTCTAACTGTGACATGCCGCATGAGCCCGCCACGCAGACCACGGCCGAGACCGCCGAAGCCGACCTCGCCGCCGAGGGCCTGAAGCCTGATGACGGGCGCTATTCAGCTTTTGCGCCGTTGCGCCAGCCGATCTTCCGCGCGGTCTGGATCGCAAGCCTTGCATCGAACTTCGGCGGCCTCGTCCAGATGGTCGGCGCCGCCTGGCTGATGACCTCGCTCTCCGATTCGCCGGACATGGTCGCGCTCGTCCAGGCCTCGACCGCGCTGCCGGTGATGATGTTCTCGCTCGCCGCCGGCGCGATCGCGGACAACTACGACCGCCGCCGCATCTTGCTGACCGCACAGTGCTTCATGCTCACCGTTTCGGTCATGCTGGCGGTCTTCGCCTGGTATGGGCTGCTCTCGCCCTGGCTGCTGCTCGTCTTCACCTTCCTGCTCGGTTGCGGCAACGCGCTCAACAACCCGGCCTGGCAGTCGTCGGTCGGCGACATGGTGCCGCGACCCGAAGTGCCGGCAGCAGTGACGTTGAACAGCGTCGCCTTCAACATCGCTCGCAGCGTCGGCCCGGCGATCGGTGGCGCCATCGTCGCCGCCTTCGGCGCGGTCGCGGCCTTCGTCGTCAATGCCTTCAGCTATATCGGCCTGCTCGTCGTGCTGGCCCGCTGGCAGCCGCCGCGCGTCGAGCGCCTGCTGCCGCGCGAGACGTTCTTGATCGCGATGAGCGCCGGTCTCCGCTATGTCGCGATGTCGCCCAATATCCGCGCCGTCATTCTGCGCGCCTTCCTCTTCGGCTTCGGCGGCGTCGTCGGTCTCGCTTTGATGCCGCTGGTCGCGCGCGATCTCGTGCGCGGCGGCCCGCTGACATACGGCATCCTGCTGGGCGCCTTCGGCGCCGGCGCGGTCGCCGGCGCCTTCGTCAGCGCCCGGCTGCGCCGCCGTTTCAGCACCGAGACCCTCGTGCGCCTGACCTTCCTGGCCTATGCGGCCGCGGCCCTGGTGGTGGGGTTGAGCCCGACCATGTGGCTCACCATGCCGGCGCTCGCCGTCGGCGGCGCCTGCTGGGTGCTGGCGCTCTCGACCTTCAATTCGACGGTGCAGCTGTCGGCGCCGCGCTGGGTGGTGGGGCGTGCGCTTGCGCTCTACCAGATGGCGGCCTTCGGCGGCATGGCCGCGGGCAGCTGGGCCTGGGGCTGGGTCACCCTTCATTCCGGCCCGACCGGTGGCCTGTGCGCGGCGGCGGTCGCACTCGTCTTCGGCGCGGCCGCCGGGCTGCGGTACCAACTGCCCCCGCTCGAGGCGCTCAATCTCGATCCGCTCGGCCGCTGGCGAAAGCCCGAAGTCGCGGTCGATATCGAGCCGCGTAGCGGCCCGGTCTTCGTCACCATCGAATGGCGGATCAGGCAGGAGGATGTGGTCGAGTTCTTGAAGGCGATGGAGGAGCGCCGGCGCATCCGCCGCCGTGACGGCGCCCGCCACTGGTCGCTGCTGCGCGACCTGACCGATGCCGAGCTCTGGATCGAGCGCTACGACAGCCCGACCTGGGTCGAATATGTCCGCCAGGCCCAGCGCGTCACCCAGGCTGACGCCGAAATCGGCGACCGGGTCAGGGACCTGCATATCGGGCCTGAGCCGCCGGTCGTGCACCGCATGGTCGAGCGTCAGACCGGCGCGCTGCCGCGCGAGCTGCTGCGCGCGACCCGGCAGGCGCAGGCGTCGCCCTGAGCGGCGGCGATCCCCGGCGAGGTCGCGAGTCTGATCGCTGCACGCGGGGCACCATGGCCCGTTCGGACGGCACCATCGCTTTTATCCAGAGATCGGGAACGGCATAGCCCTCGAGGATTTCGACCACTCGGGCTCAGGGATTGCAACAATTGCGCTGGGCGCCGCGGCCGATGACATCGTCATTGGCGCCGTCCCGGCTGTGTGTCGCCCGCGGGCGACTGTGACAGCACGCTTTCAGCAGCCGCCTGCAGAAACCGCTTCGACATCTGTCTGTCGTTGACGGCGCGCGCGAGGAGTACCGCTCCGACCATCGTCGAGAGTTTGGCCATGGCCTTGCCATTCGGCTCTTCGCCTTCTGCCTTGCCGACCCAGCTACCCATCATTTCCAGATATTCTTTGATCCCGGCTTCGAATGACGCCTTCACGTCCGGGCCTTGCCTGGCAGCATCCGAACCGAGCGCGACGACCGGGCAGCCATCCGTCTTCTCGGCGCAATGCCCCATGCTGAGATAGAAGTCGATCACGGCCGATAGCGGGTTCTGCGGATTGGTCTTGGCAGCAGCCGACCACCTGCCCGAGGCGCTCTCCAGAGCGCGCCGGGAGGCCTGCGCTGCCAGATCGTCCTTGGATTCAAACTGCTTATAGAAGGCGCCCTGCGTCAGCCCGGCACCCGCCATCAAATCCTTGAGGCCAATGCCGTCGAAGCCATGCTCCCGGAAAAGGCGGCTCGCCACATCGATCACCGTTTGCCGGTTTTCCTCTGCCTGTTGCCGACTGACGCGCATCGTGGGTCTCCGTAATTAGATTGCATTCATAATCTATAACATGTATAGAGGTCGAATGCAATCTAACTGGTACAAGGCGATGAGCAACAAAAAGAGATCGGTGATCGTCGCGGCGAGCGTCGTGGTGGCGGCCTCTGCGGTGGCAGGATTTGTCGTGCTTTCGGCCGGTCCGCGCACAGCGTCTGCCGTGAGCGACCCGAGGCAGAATGCGCCGATTGTCAGGCTCGCGACGGCAATGCCGGTTGCTGATGCCGAACGCCGCTTCACAGGCGTCATCGCCGCCCGTGTGCAGAGCAATCTGGGTTTTCGCGTTGCCGGGAAAATCGTCGAACGGCTTGTGAATGTCGGCCAGTTAGTGACCGCTGGTCAGGCGCTGATGCGGATCGACGAGACGGATCTTCGGCTCGCGCTCACAGCAAAGCGCAACGCCACCGCCGCGGCCCGCGCCGTTTTGGTACAGGCCAAAGCTGACGAGAAGCGCTACGCCGTTCTCGTCAAGGACGGCTTCGCTGCCAGCCCGCAGCGCTACGAACAGGCAAAGGCGGCGCTGGACACCGCCACGGCCCAGCTCGCCGCCGCAGAAGCGGACGAGAAGGTCGCGGAAAACGGATCGGGCTATTCGCTTCTAGTTGCCGATGCAGACGGGATTGTCGTCGAAACGCTCGGCGAGCCTGGACAGGTTGTTACCGCCGGCCAGACCGTCATCCGGCTTGCCCAAGCCGGCCCGCGCGAGGCAGTCGTTGCACTCCCCGAGACGATCAGGCCAGCCATCGGCTCGGCGGCCGAGGCCAGCCTCTACGGGTCCGATGCCCGCCGCTATGGAGCCACGCTCCGGCAGCTCTCCGATTCTGCCGATCTTCAGACCCGCACCTATGAAGCGCGTTACGTGCTCGTAGGCGAAGCCGCGGCGGCACCGCTGGGCGCAACCGTCACCATCCGGTTGGCAAATCAGGAGAGCCAGCCGGAGATGGAAGTGCCGCTTGGAGCGGTACTGGATGATGGCCAGAAGACAGGTGTCTGGCTCCTGGATGAAACGACATCGACGGTGAGGTTTCACCCCGTCAGGCTTGTGCGCGTGACGAACGAGACGGCCGTGATCTCCGGGCTGAGCGCCGGCCAGCCGGTTGTTTCGATCGGCGCTCACCTTTTGCAAGAAGGTGCCCGCGTCCGGACCGCGTCTCAGAACAGGGGCAGCAAATGAGCCTCAATCTTTCCGCGATCGCCGTTCGCGAACGGGCCGTCACCCTCTTCTCGATCCTCCTACTCGTCGCCGCCGGCGCCTACGCCTTCTTCATGCTCGGACGGGCGGAAGATCCGAACTTCACCATCAAAACGCTGACGGTGACGACCGTATGGCCGGGCGCAACCGCGCGCGAAATGCAGGACCTTGTCGCTGAGCCGCTGGAGAAACGGATTCAGGAGCTGACCTGGTACGACCGTGTCGAGACGACCACGCGGCCGGGCTACGCCTATATGACGGTGACGCTAAAGGACAGCACGCCGCCATCCGTCGTGCAGGAGGAGTTCTATCAAGCCCGCAAGAAGCTCGGGGATGAAGCCCGCAACCTGCCGCCAGGCGTTCTCGGCCCCTTCGTCAACGACGAATATTCGGATGTGAGTTTTGCCCTCTATGCGCTGAAGGCCAAGGGCATGCCGATGCGTGAGCTGGCCAGACAGGCCGAGGCGATCCGTCAGGATCTTCTGCACGTTCCGGGCGTCAAGAAGATCAACATCCTCGGCGAGCGACCCGAACAGATCTTCGTCGAATTTTCCTATGCGAAGCTCGCGACGCTTGGCGTGTCTGCACAGGACATCATCACGGCCGTGCAGCGGCAAAACACGGTCACGCCGGCTGGCTCGATCGATACCAACGGCCCCCAGATGTTCATCCGGGTCGATGGCGCCTACCAAGGTTTAAAGGCCATCGCCGACACGCCGATCGTTGCTGCGGGACGGACGCTCAAGCTCTCCGATATCGCCGATGTCCGCCGCGGTTATCAGGACCCTCCGACCTATCTGATCCGCCGTCAGGGAGAAGCCACGATCCTGGTTGCTGCCGTCATGCAGGCGGGCTGGGATGGTCTCGCGCTCGGCAAGGCGCTCGAAAACAAGACGGCGGCGATCGCTCAGACGCTGCCTCTCGGCATGACGCTCGACAAGGTGACCGACCAGGCCGTCAACATTACCTCGGCGGTCGACGAGTTCATGATGAAGTTCGCCATGGCGCTCGGCGTCGTGCTGCTCGTGAGCCTGCTCAGTCTCGGCTGGCGCGTCGGCATCGTCGTGGCCGCGGCCGTCCCTCTGACGCTCGCCGTCGTGTTCCTGATCATGCTGGAAACTGGGCGCTTCTTCGACCGCATCACGCTCGGCGCCCTCATCCTGGCGCTCGGACTTCTGGTCGATGACGCCATCATCGCCATCGAGGTCATGGTGGTGAAGATGGAAGAAGGCATGGACCGCATCAAAGCGGCCGCCTATGCGTGGAGCCATACGGCGGCACCGATGCTGTCGGGCACGCTTGTGACGATCGCCGGCTTTCTGCCGGTTGGCTTCGCCCGTTCGACGGCCGGCGAATATGCCGGCAACATCTTCTGGGTCGTAGGCTTCGCGCTGATCGTCTCGTGGATCGTCGCGGTCGTCTTCACGCCCTATCTCGGCGTCAAGATGCTGCCCGATATCAAGCCGATCCCAGGCGGTACGCACGCGATCTACGACACGCCGAACTACAGGCGCCTAAGGGGGCTCATCACTTTCGCCGTGCGCCACAAATTCATGACCTGCGGTGTCGTCGTGGTGGCATTCGCGCTCTCCGGCATCGGCATGGCCGGTGTCAAACAGCAGTTCTTCCCGACATCGGACCGCCCCGAAGTACTGGTGGAAGTGCGCCTGCCGGAAGGCACCAGCATCGAAACGACGACGGCTGCGGTCCAAAAGCTCGAAAGCTGGCTGGGTGGCCAGCCCGAGGCGACCATCGTCACGAGCTATGTCGGCCAGGGCGCTCCGCGCTTCTTCTTCGCGATGGCGCCGGAACTGCCTGATCCCGCTTTCGCCAAGATCGTCGTCCTGACACCGGACGCCGAGGCGCGCGAGGTTCTGAAGCACCGGCTGCGGGCTGCAGTGTCTGAAGGCCTGGCCCCCGAAGCCAATGTGCGCGTCACGCAGCTGGTGTTCGGGCCGTACACGCCGTTTCCCGTCGAGTTCCGGGTGATGGGGCCTGATCCGGCAGAACTGTACGCCATCTCCGATAAAGCCCTGGAGATCATGCGCGGCGTCGCGGATGTGCGGCAGGTCAACCGGGATTGGGGCAATCGCACGCCCGTACTCCGCTTCGTTCCGGACCAGGACCGGCTGAATCTCATCGGCCTGTCCCCGGCAGCGGTTGGCCAGCAGCTTCAGTTCCTCCTGACAGGCGTTCCCGTCACGCAGGTCCGCGAGGATATCCGCAACGTGCCGGTGGTGGCGCGCAGCGCCGGCAGTGAGCGGCTCGACCCGGCGCGCCTTGCGGACTTCTCACTGATGAGCCGCGACGGCCGCCAGATCCCGCTCGACCAGATCGGCCGTTCGGAAATTCGTCTGGAAGAGCCGATCCTGAAACGCCGCGACCGCACACCCGTCATCACCATCCGATCGGATATCAACGAGGCGACACAGCCTCCGGAGGTGTCCAAGCAGATCTTGACGGCTCTTCAGCCGCTGATCGCCTCCCTTCCGACCGGCTATCGCATCGAGATGGGCGGATCGATCGAGGAGGCTGCCAAAGCCAACACTGCTCTGGGCAAGGTCTTCCCGGTAATGATCGCTGTCACCTTGATCGTCATCATGCTCCAGGTGCGGTCGTTCTCGATGATGGCGATGGTACTCCTCACCGCGCCTCTGGGTGTGATCGGCGTCGTCCCGACATTGCTTGTCTTCAACCAACCATTTGGCTTCAACGCCATTCTCGGCCTGATCGGGCTGGCCGGCATCCTGATGCGCAACACCCTGATCCTCACCGAGCAGATCGAGGAAAACCGCGCTGCAGGCCTCGACGACTATCACGCCGTCATCGAGGCGACGGTGCAACGTACGAGACCCGTGATGCTGACGGCATTCGCCGCCGTGCTTGCTTTCATCCCCCTCACGCACTCCGTCTTCTGGGGATCGATGGCCTACACGCTGATCGGTGGCACGGCAGTTGGCACCGTGTTGATCCTGCTGTTCCTTCCCGCGCTCTACACCGCGTGGTTCCGCATCAAACCGACTGCGGCTGAGAACCATGAGGTTTCGACGGTGGAACCAGAACTGCGACCAGTATTGGCTGCCAAGTAAAATCGTCGTGGAAGGAGACCGTTCCGGGTCGTGTTGCAGCTGCGTTCGTCGGTCGTGAGAGTCTGCTTTCCGGTAATGTCACAATGTCCGCAGTTGGCGCACAGCTGACTATTGACCTAACGACTCATCTTTCAAGCCATGGTGCGGACGGCGGGGATCGAACCCGCATGCCGTTTCCGGCGAGGCATTTTAAGTGCCATGAACAACGCTGCTCAGGCTCAATATACTGAATTTAATAGAATTTTGTCCTGCCTCTGCACCCACCCTCGCCCACATGCATCTGGCATTTCGGGACGCCGTCAGTCCACGCGATAGCGTGCGATGACAGCCGGATCGGGGTCCAGGCCGAGCCCCGGCCCTGACGGCACGTCGATATGGCCGCCGCGCGGCCGCAAGGCACCACCGTAGAGATCGGCTTCCATATCGAAATAGCGCCATTCGATCATCGACCCATCGTCGCCGAGCGCGGCGGTGGCATGAATGCTCGCGAGCAGGCCGGGACCGTCGTAGAAAGTATGGACCATCACGGCGACGTTTTGGGCATCGGCCAGCGCCATGACCTTACGTAATGCGGTGATGCCGCCCATCTTGGCCGGGCTGGGCTGCACGAAGTCGACCGCCCCGCAAGCAAGCATGTGCTGGAATTCGATCAACGTGGACGCATTCTCTCCGGCAGCGACAGGAATCGCGGAGATGCTGCGCAAGGCAGCCAGCCCGTCGAAATTCTCCGGCGGCCAGACGGGCTCCTCAAGCCAGCGCAAGCGCATCGGCTCCAATTTCTCGGCCATGTCGATCGCTTCCCGCAGCGACCAGGGGCAGTTTACGTCGAGCGTGATCTCGACATCGGGACCGGCGGCTTCACGGGCCGCCGCGATCACTGCCAGATCGACCTCGTGCAGCTTGAGAGAGCGGTAGCCGTCGCCCAGCGCACGGCGGACGTTGGCAGCGATCGCGTCCGCGTTCGCGTAGCGGATCAGGCTGGCATAGGCCGGCAGGCGATTGCGCCTGGCGCCGCCCAGCATCGCATGGACAGGCACGCCCGCGGCCTTGCCTGCAATATCCCAGAGCGCGATGTCCAGTGCCGAAAGGCCGAACATCACGGCGCCGCCGCGCCCGAAGATGTGGAAGCGCCGCTGAAGATCTTCTGCGATGGCTTCGATACGGCCTGCCTCCATGCCGATGCAGGCCGGTGCGATCATGGAGTCGACCACAGCCCTCACGGCCGGGATCGCGGTAAAGCCGAACGATTCTCCCCATCCGACAAGACCGGCATCCGTCGTCACCTTCACCAGCAGCGAATCGGCTGCCTGCAGACCGCCCTTACCCCAGGCGCCGGCAGCGGATGTGCCTCCGACGGTGAACGGGATTCGCAAGGGAATCGCTTCGACGCTTGTAATCTTCAATGCCCGCCTCCCACTTCGGCAGCCCTTACGGCAGCAACGGCTCGATCCATTACCTTGCCGATGGGTGCGGCAGCATCCTAGTTATTTGAAAGGCGCCCGGTAGACAGGTACTGACGCAAGGTAGCGCGCAACCTACGTCGCCCATTGGCCTGTCCGATACCGTATCTCTCCAAGAAAGAAACATGGATTCCCCGAACGAGGTACCTCGAATTGGGTATCCCTCAGGTCGGGCGACAGATCGCGGCCTCATGCGCAGGGCAAACGAAAGCGCTTGCCCTGGAGAGCTATGGATCATGGTGCGGACGGCGGGGGTCGAACCCGCATGCCGTTTCCGGCGAGGCATTTTAAGTGCCTTGCGTCTACCAGTTTCGCCACGTCCGCGCGGCGGAACTGGTTAGCGGTGAGAAGGCCCGCCGACAAGCGCTGGTTGCGCGCCCCGGCTCAGCGCCTGTGCGCCGGCTTGTACCATTCGACGCCGTCGGGATCGACATAGAGCCCCGGCGCGACGTCGGAGCCGATCTTCTTCTGCTCCATCGGCACGCGCACCGTGTCGTCGCGGTCGCCGCGGCGGATATAGGGGCCGCTCGCCTGCTGGCTGGGCTGGCCGCGGCCGCCATCGCCGCCACCGATCACGGCGCGACGGGCCGCAACCTTGTCGTCGAGCGCCGCGACCTGGCGCGCCGAGAAGGCGATCTTCGCCGTGCCCTCGACGATCGGAAAAGCCTTGCCCGAAGCGCCCTCGCCGGTGACGCGGATGCCGACGAAGCGCGGCACGTAAGACTGCCCGCCACCGCCGCGCGCCAGCGCGTCCCAGCCGCCAGTGGTCGAGACCTGGGCGCCGCAGCGCTTGTGGGTACGCTCGCAGGCGGTACGCGAGGCGTAACGCGGTGCCTTCTGCTCGAATTCGGCGCGGGCGTTGCGATAGGCGTGCTCGCATTGCTCGGCCGAGAGCTTGCCGGCCTCGATGCATTCGTCGCGGCGAACATAGGTCTGGCCGGCGGCCTGGGCGGCAAGGTCGGCGGGCGTCAGTGCGATGCCGGCAACGGCAAACGCCGCAGCGCGGACGAAGACGAGGGGAAGAAGCGTGATCATGCGCCTTCCCTGATCATGCGATTGTGGCGTCACAGCAGCGGCCTCATCGTGATGGCGAGCTCGCGCGTGCCACCATAATCGATTTTGCCGTTGCCGAGCACCGGAATCGAACCGGTGACCAGGATCGCCTTCGGCAGCCACAATTCCGGGAAACCCTGCGCCTTGGCCTCGTCCTGCAGCGCCTTCTTCTCGGCGTTGGGCTTTTCGGTGACGAGGACGAGCTGCTCGCCCTTGCGCAGATCAGGCAGCGCCACGACCACGTGATTGTGACCGGGCCAGAGCCCCGCGATCATCGATTCGACCGCCGCGAGCGAGACCATCTCGCCGCCGAGCTTGGCGAAGCGCCGCGCCCTGCCCTTGATGGTGATGAAGCCGTCATCGATCGCGACGATGTCGCCGGTATCGTGCCAGCCGCCCTCCGGCGGCACGATCGCGCCCGGCCGGTCGGCGTTGAGATAGCCGAGCATGACGTTCGGCCCCCTGACGCAGAGTCGCCCGCCTTCGGTGATGCCCTCGACCGGCTCGAGCTTCGCGGTGATGCCGGGCAGCAGCCGCCCGACGCTGCCGTCCCTGGTCGCGACCGGCGTGTTGCAGGCCAGCACCGGCGAGCATTCGGTGCAGCCATAACCTTCGAGGATGGTGGTGCCGTAGGGCTCCCACATCCGGCGCGTCTCCGGCTTCACCCGCTCGGCCCCGGCGACGACATAGCGCACGCTCTTGAGGTCGCCCTCATCGGCAGCGCGCGCATAGCCCTGAAGGAAGGTGTCGGTCGCGAACAGGAAGGTCGAGCCGGTCTCGCCGATCAGCTTCGGCACCTGCTTGTAGTGCAGCGGGCTCGGATAGAGCACGACCTTCATGCCGTGGATCAGCGGCATCAGCAGCGCCGCCGTCAGCCCGAAGGAGTGGAAGGCCGGCAGCGGGTTCATGACGACGTCGCGCTCGGAGAGGAAGCCGGCTGCGAGCTCGAAGATCTGGCGTGCGTTGGAGACGAGGTTGGCATGGCTCAGCACCACGCCCTTCGGCTTGCCCTCGGTGCCCGAGGTGAACAGCACGACGGCCGGATCGTCGGGCTTGGCCGCATGGCGGCGATGCACCATGCCCGGCGCCAGCGAGGCCAGCGCGCCGATTGCCTTGTCGAGGCTGGTCAGCTCCTTGCGGACATCCTCGAGATAGATCACCCGCCGGCCCGGCTCGAGCGCCTCGATCACGTCGTCGAGCTTGGCCTGGTCGATGAAACGCCGCGAAGTGATAATGGTCGAGATCGGCCCGATCTCGCAGGCGGCGGTGAGGTTCTTCAGGCCCGCGGTGAAATTCAGCAGCGCCGGCACCCGGCCATAGGCCGAGAGCCCGAACAGCGTCACCGCCATACCCTGGACGTTCGGCAGCATCAGCCCGACCGTCTCACCGGGCCTGGTCGACGCCGCGAGCTTGCGGCCGAGCACCAGCGCCCCCAGCACCAGCCGGCCATAGGTGATCGGCTGCCGTTCCGGGTCCTCGAGCGCGATGCGGCTTTTTCCATGCTTGCCGGCGGCAGCCAGCAACGCCTGGAACAGCGTCGTCCGTGCGCCTTCGGCATCGAAGGGCTGTGCCGGCAATTCGATCGCGGCCATTCGGCTCGTGCTCCTTTGACGTTTCTCCCGCCTGCAACCTAAGGCGAACGGGCCGGGATACAATGCGCAGACAAGACCTTCCCTTGCGTCATCACGCACGCTACGGTTGCTGCGTGAGGCGGGGGTATGGCATGTTTCGGCTGCGCTTGTTTCTGCTGTTCCTGACTGCTGGGCTCGCTGGCGGCGAAGCTTTCGCGCAGCCGCGCATCGAGTGGGAAATCGCCAACCGCTTCCGCCTGTTCAAAAAAGAAGAGCAGTTCCGCAAGCTCGCCGAGGTCTTCGCCGCGCTGCCAGTTGAAGACCGCAAGGGGCGGCCGGCCTTCGCCTTTGAAGACGCGATGCAGCGTGCCGCTGCGAAAGGCACGCTCGGCAAGGCCTTCGGCGACCGGGTCAGCATTGCGCGCTGGGGCTGGACCTCCGCGGTCACGCGCCAGACCTGCTTCGAGAACGGCAATCACGGCCACTATGAATGCCTGCTCGAAACCGGCGACCAGTTCATGAAGCCGCGCGTCGCCGATGTGCTCGCAAAAATCGCCGACCTGCCGCCAGCCCTCGCCGGGCAATCCTGCCGGTGGGTCGCGGCCGAACTCACCGTCGTCGCACCCTGCACCACGGAAGTCCGGCTGGCGCGGCGCGCCTTCGACAAGCCCTTCGACATAACCGTGACCGCCGCGAATGCGCCTGTAGCCGACATCAAGAGCGTCCGGCTGCGCCATGTCGCAATCGTCGGCTTCGGCGATTCGTTCTCCTCAGGCGAGGGCAATCCCGACAAGCCGGTCGAGCTCGTCGACGATAGTCCATCAAGCTATCAAGAATCCTCGGCGACCAATGGACGTCCTCGGAATTATCCGCGACGGCGCGAAGGTAACCCTGGAAGTCTAGGGCATCGTTTGGCAGCGGCGACCTGGCTGAATGACCAGTGCCACCGTTCGCTCTATTCGCAGCACGTTCGCGCGGCACTCGTCATCGCGATGGCCCATCACGACACCGCCGTGACGTTGACCCCTTATAGCTGTACCGGCGCAGCGGTCAGGGCCGGCATCCTCGGCTACTATGGGGCGCGCGACGATGCCGGCGACGCCGGCGACTCCTCGCCGCAGCTCATGCGCTATTGGCGCGACTACTGCAGCAGCAGGGTCGGCTACAGCCGCTTCAACAATCGTGGCAGGGGCTTCGACTGGCAAAGCGAGTTGCGGGATTGCAAGGAGCGGGCCCGGCTCAAGCCGGACGCAGTGCTGCTCAGCATTGGCGGAAACGATATCGGCTTCTC
This sequence comes from Allobosea sp. LjRoot90, assembly GCF_964254315.1. Lineage (NCBI taxonomy): Bacteria > Pseudomonadati > Pseudomonadota > Alphaproteobacteria > Hyphomicrobiales > Alloboseaceae > Allobosea > Allobosea sp. LjRoot90. The sequence continues at coordinate 331,372 of NZ_CAXUTF020000001.1, read as the reverse complement.
CAGCGTGATCGCCGAAGAGGTGGTCGCCAAGGGCGATTACGGGCCGTTCACAGAACTGCTCTACGAGCTTTGGCTCAGCCAGGTCGCAACCAAGACCTTCGACGAGGCGCGCCAGGCCGTCACGGAGCTGATCCCGGCCCGCATAAGGGAGTTGTCCGACGCCTTTCGCAAGCACCTCGACCTGCCCTCCTCCGCCATCATCCAGACCGGCTATCCGCAGATCACGCGCAGCGGCGGAGGAAGTAGCGTCTGTCAGCCGAGCGACGCGGGCATGGACGTCCACCGCATCCTCGCCATCAGCAAGGACGACACGGGCCAGCAGGCGGCCGCGTTCGTGCCGTTCCTGAACCAGCGTATCGCCGCTGCTGTCGCCGTCCTCCCCGAAGAACGACGCTGGCGGTTCGTCGACAGCCATGTCGAGCGCTTCGCCGGCCACGCACTGTGCACGGCGGGCGCACCCGGCGATGCCCCGGATCGGCAGATTTCAGGTGCGATGCAATTTCCCACCTATGTCGGGTTCAAAAAGCCCCACCACTTCCTGTGGGAGCCGTTTGCGCCCAGCGAATGGCGTGCCTATCGGCCGCGCAACCGCTGGTTCGTCACGCCGAACGACGCCTTCCTCACCGGCCATTACATGCGCGTCGCCCCGATCGGTAGAGGAAAGACGCCCTATCCTCCCCAGGACAAGGTGCAGCCGCTTCTCGCCGCAACGCTTGGCGGCTCCTTCCATCCCAATGCCAGCGGCCATTCCGCGATCGCCGACGCGACCATTCCGGTACTGCGCGAGGTGCTCAAGCTTCCACAGCCTTGACCCCTTTGCCGGCGCATGGCCGCATGCGTCCGGCGCGGTCCTTGCGCTGCATTGCAGCAAAATTCTTCGTGAAATCGATCACAGCTCAACGATCTCGCAACAGGTTCGGCGCAATCGCTGAAAAGTGACGAAGAAGCCGTTCATCACGTCGCGCCATCGTCATTGAGATCGGGCATAGTCACTGCTATCTCCGGTTGCGGAGCTGGGGACTGCCGCCGTGCCGTCAATTTCGAAACAAGTCATTGCGGTTGCCGCGCTGGCAGCGGCCTCGATTGCTGTCGCCTCGCCGGCGAACGCAGCGGGCTTCTGGGAGACGCTGTTCGGCGTCCCGCAGCGCCGGGCCGTCGCGCCCCTGCCGGAGAGCGTGCCGCTGCACATGACCGTACGACCCTCGCGCAAGAAGGCGAAGCTCGACGGCGCCACCAAGGACGTGAAGGACGGGCCGAAGACCCCGCTCGTCAAGCCGATGGAATACGCCAACGACCCATTCTGGTACCTCAGGGACGAGACGCTGAAGAAGGGCGACATCATTGTCCTGAAGGACCGCGTCGTGGTCTTCGATGGCGGCACGCGCGCCTATGCCAATTTCGCCAGCTTCCAGACCAGCAAGCTGCTCTCGGCCAAGGCCAAGGGCCAGCTCAAATATCTGATCTCGACCCCGAGGGACAATTACACGGTCTGGGAGCCGGTCCAGTCGATCGGCGATCGCAACGCCGCCGCCTCGGCCGAGCTCTCCGAGCGCACGCGCTGACACGACCCAGCGGTCGTGCCAGCGGTTCCCGTTATTGCTTCTGAGTTCGAGACAAGTCGCCATCACCCCAGGCTTGCGAAAGCCTCGGCTATTTTCTGAGGCGCTTTCGGCCGTGCATACATGCGGTCCAGATACGCGGCGAGATTCGTGAACTGGCCGAGCAACTGAGCTTCGTTGGCCCAATCGAGCGTGTAGGCGGCGATGCAATCCGCGGCACTGATACGATCGCCGACAAGAAACTGCCGACCCTCCAGATGGCGGTCCAGTACAGCCGCCATCTGCAAGAACTCCTCCCTGGCAAGCGCGACATCGTCCGGCAGGCGCTTGTCTTCGGGGTAGACCGCCGTGTGCTTGGCGATCCGCCAGAGCGGCTGCTCGAGTTCGGTGACGGCGAACATCATCCAGCGGTATACGGACGCCCGGTCGGAGATGCTCGCCGGCAGGAGGCCCTTGTCGCTGTGCTTCTCGGCCAGGTACAGCACGATCGCGGCGGATTCGGTCACGATGAGGTCGCCGTCCACCAGAACCGGGATCTTGCCGGCCGGATTGAGCTGGAGGAAGTCGGGATGCCGGGTCTCGCCGGCGAAGACATTGACGGGCACGAACTCGAAATCGGCACCCAGTTCTTGCAAGGCCCACAGCACGCGAAGCGAGCGCATCGGGCCAAATCCATAGAGCTTCAGCATTGTCGTTCTCCTTGGTTGATCATTGCTGCTACCGGCGCGTCGCCTCGGGCTTCGCGCGAGTTCAAGTCGCGTCGGCTGTCGCCAAACGTTGGGAGGGAGCTGCAAGGCGCGGACTTGCGGTGCCCAGCCACGAGCCGCACAGGATGAAGGCGAAGGCGACGACGAGACGGGCGTCCAGGGGCTCGGAGAGGGCAAACGCTCCTGCCAGGACGGAGACCGCGGGCGCCACATAGGTGATGAAGCTGGTGCGCTCGGGACCGACCTCGCGGATCAGGACGAAGAAGGCTGCGAAAGCGAGCGCGGTGCAGAAGAAGCCCAGGCCCACGATCGCAGACAATGCGGGCATCGACGGCAGGGTTTCGGGCGCTGTGAGCGCCGCCGGCACAGCGTAGGCGAGCGCAGCCCCGATGAGACAGATCGCGGTCAGCGGGATTGCCGGGGCGTCCTTGAGCCACCGCGCGGCGATGATGGAGCCAACAGCGTAACAGATCGCCGCCAACACGATCTCGACTATGCCGAGGAGGCTGCCTCCCAACGCCGGCACGGCCAGCACGAAAACACCGATCAGCCCCAGCGCCAGCCCGGCCCAGCGGGCTGGGCTCAGAGGTTCGCTGGCGCCGGTGAGGCGCGTCACTACGACCGTGGCGATGGGAGTGAACGCGATCAGCAGGCCAGCGGTCGAGCTTTCGACGCTGATCTCTCCATGCGCGATGAGGCCCCAGGGCACGACCATCTCGACCAGGCAGAAGGCGGCGACTGGCAGCCGGCACTTGCGGATCCAGCCGAACCCCCCTTGCATGAAGGCGAAGGGCAATAATGCGAGCGCGCCGACGCCAGCTCGGGCAAACGCCAGGAAAGGAACCGACACTTCGGCGACGGCGATCTTGATGAGAAGATAGGGCGCGCCCCACACGAGGCAGAGAAATGCAAACAGGATCCATCCTTGGCGGGTCATGTCGTCCTCCTGGTCAGAAAAAGCCTGATCCGATGCGAGAAACGATGCCCCCAAGGCTGCTTGGCTTCCAATCGAGCCTCAGTCAGTATGCATAAGGAGATTTGATCCGTCATGAGCTGGGACCTGCCCCCTTTGACCGCCCTGCGAGTCTTCGAGGCGGCCGCACGCCTGGGCAGTTTCACCAGGGCGGCAGAAGAACTCGGCATGACCCAGTCTGCCGCCAGCTATCAGATCAAGGTGCTGGAGGAACGCGCCGGAGCGGCGCTTTTCGTCAGGGGCACCCGTCGGATCGACCTAACGGAAGCGGGAGAAATGCTCTCGCCCCAGGCAACACGAGCCTTGTCCGCGTTGGCTGATGCGTGGAGTGCCGTCAAAGGCGGGACAAGCGGCGTGCTCTCCGTCACAAGCGTCGATACGTTTGCGTCAAACTGGCTTGCCTCGCGCCTTGGCAGCTTCCAGTTGCTGAACCCGGGCCTGGCGGTGAAAGTCGACGCATCGACCCGATTGGTCGATTTCACACGCGAGAACATGGACGCCGGCATCCGCACCGGAAAGGGCGAATGGCCTGGCCTGAAGGCGCATTATCTGTTCAAGGCCGACTACACCCCGATGCTCAGCCGCAGGCTGGTGGAGAGCGTCGGCGGCCTACACCGGCCCGAAGATCTCTACAAAGTCCCGCTGCTTTGCGCTGACTATCGCTGGTGGCCGGCTTGGTTCGAAGCCGCAGGAGTCAAGTTCGACGCCGACAGAGTCGTCAGCGGTGCAAGACTGGACACGGAAATCTACGACGCGATGGCGGCGATGACGGATCAGGGCGCCGCGATCCTCACGCATAATCTCTACAGCGATTTCGTCGCCAAAGGCCATCTCGTGCAGCCTTTCGAAATCACCGCATCCGACGGAGATGGCTACTGGCTGGTCTATCAGGAGAGCCGGCGCAATACTCCGCGGATCAAGGCCTTCCGTGATTGGTTGCTGGAACAGACTGCCGATATCCGAGAGCTCGAACGACAGCGCGCCGCCGTGCGCGCGGATTAACCGTCGCCATCGTCAGCCAAACGCCCCGATCTCGTGCTGGATTGCGCCGGAAATCTCGCGCAGCAGCGCAAAGCATGCCCGCATCGGCTCGATCACGTCGCGATGCAGGGCGGCATAGGCGCCGCCCTCGCGCGGACCGGCAGGCTCGCCGAAATCGAGGCCGAGCGCCGCATCGGGATTGACCGGGAAGATCTCGCTGAGCAAGGCGAGCGCCCCGGTCATGTCGAGCCGCAGGATGCGCTCGAGCAATAGCTCTCGCGTCACTCCGGCATGCGGCCGGAAATCGGGAATATGCGTCGCCGAGAGCCAGATCCGGTGCAGCAGCGCCAGCCTCAGCGTATGCAGCGCCACCAGCCTGACCGGCATCGCCGGCGGCTCGCCCGCCGCCTCCTTCAGCTTCAGCCGGTCCGAGGCGAAGCGCCAGAACAGCCGCCGCAGCGCGGGGGCGAGATCGAGCCGCGCCAGCGCCTCGGCGACCGCGAGCAGTTCGTCGCGCCGCCCCTCCTTCTCGGTGCGCCGTGCCCGGTCGAACCAGCTGCCGGCGTCGAGCGTGTCGAGATAGGCGCGCAGCACGTCGAGATCGCTGTTCGCCATCGCATGCGCTGCGAGCCGATAGGCCCGGCCGAAGCGCTCGGAACTCTCGCGCATGCTCATGAACAGTTCGGGCGCGCGCGCCGCCGCCTGGCCAATGCCGTGGACGCTGTTCGCCAGCCAGCCGAGCTGCTGCAGAATGGCGTTGTTCGGGATGGCACGCAGCTCGCGCGGATGGCGGATCACCGTCGGTCCGCCGGCATCGCTCTGCCGCGCCGCCGGGCGCGAGCCGGTCTTGTCGAGCAAAGACGGGCCGAAGGTGCCGATCAGCGCCGCATAGCCGGGATCGTCGATGAGATGCGTCATCTCCTCGCGCACGGTCTGGAAGAACTCGGTGGCGAAGTCCGGTTCGGCATAGATCGGATCATCCGCGCCATCAGCCGGATCGGCGAAGACGCTCTCGGCGATGCGCGCCACCGTCGCGCCCGCGAGCGCGCTGGTGCCGAACAGCAGGTAGCCGTCGCTGCCCTGGAAGCTGGTTTCGCGCGTGACCTTGACCCCGGCCTTGGCGAAGGCGCGCCGCGGCCATTCCGGATCGAGATAGGCGAGCCGGTCGGTGAGGCTGTCGGGATGGGCGCCGCGCCCGGCCGATTCGCCATGGGTGTCGAAGATCACGAGCTCGACCTCGGTCAGCCCATAGCGCTGCAGCAGTTCGAGGATGCGGCTGCGCAGCCGCTCGACCCAGAAGGTCGCCGCGACCTGGCCGATATAGCGGCCGGAATCGGAATAGCCGAACTGGACGCAGAGCCGGCCATGGCGCTTGAGATAGTCGCGCCAATGCGGGCTGCGCAGCGCCTCGTCGATGATGCGCGGCCCCTGCTCGAGCGCGTCCGAGGTCTCGAACAGCGGCGAGATCTCGACGAGGTCGGCGATACCGAAGCGCTTGGCGAGATAGAGCGCCGAGAGCAGCGTGTAGCCCGTCTCGGTCTCGGCGATCAGGAAGCGCACCGGCCGCGAGCCGTCGACATGCTTCACGATCTGCGCGACGCTCATCATCATCCGGGCCGCGGAGGCGCGCTCGACCGCGAGTGCCCCGAAATCGACCGGCGTCGGCCTGACCTTGACCAGTGCCTGGTTCGCGGCGGACAGGAAGGCGCGCCGCTGCGCCGGCTGGGCCGGATCCTCGTCGAGCGGGATCACGCCGCGCATCGCGTTGTGTAGCTGCGAGGCGTTGAGCCGGAAATGCGGCAGTGCGATCGAGACGCCATGCGCGATCACGCCGGCCCGCGCCAGGATCAGCGCGGCGGCGGTCTCGTCATCCCCTGCCAGCATGATCGCCTTGTCGAGCGCCGCCAGCAGCCGTGATGCTTCCGGCAGGGCCGCCTCGCGCTCGCCGACCAGCGCCAGCGAAAACGCCTGCAGCGCCCCGATCTCCGGCTTGCTGTTCAGCGGCGGGCAGAGCGAAAGCTGCCGCTCGACCGCCGTGTGTGCGCCTGCGATCAGCGCCCTCACCTCGGCGGTCGCCGGCGCCTCCGGCAGCTTCTCCAGCAGGCGGAAGAACTGGCCGCGCTTCGATTCCAGCCGGTAGCGCAGCGTGTCCCACCAGCCGATATCGGTGCGCCCGTCGGTATCGCAGCCGACCCAGGAGGCGAGCAGCAAGGCGCGTGGCCTAAGCTCGCGCCAGCGCTGCGGCCAGCGCGCCCGCGCCTCGGCAAGGAAGGCGGAGTTCAGTCGGTCGATCGCATCGCGCGCATGGCGGACGGAAAAGCGCGCCTGTTCGAACTCGTCCTGCAGGGTGATCGTCGCATCCGGCCGGAAGGAGAGATCGGACGCCATCAGCGCCGTCGCCTCGCCCTCGTTCGAGGCGAGTTCGGCCAGCGCATGCGCCACCACCCGGCTCATGCCGAAAGTCGGATGCGCGGTGAAGACCGCAGCGAAGCGCGTGCGGGCCAGCGCCGCGCCATAGGCCTCGAAAGGCTGCGATGCGCCGCTTGCCTCGTCGGCGACCCGCCGGGCCAGCGCCGCATAGGCCTCGACTTCGTCGCGCTCCAGCCCGACATAGGCCGCGACGCGCGCGGCCCGGTCGGCGAGCGCGGCGCGGCCGAGCTGGCGGATCAGTGCGGCGGCATCCTCGAGCGTGACCTCGCCGCGGTCCATCTTGCGGGTCAGCCAGAGCGTGACGCGCAGCACCGGATTGCCGAACGGGTCCTCGCGTGCATCCGAGCGCGCCTGCACGATCGCGGCCGACAATTCGCTCGCCAGCGCCGATGGCGACAACTCCTCCACACCCGCCACGCCGCTCTCCGCTTTTCAATCGTTTGATGAGGCGGGTCGCAAGTGAGCAAGATTCCGACTTTGCTGCAACTGCGAAATGCATGCGGCAGCGCAGCAGCAATCGCCGTCGCCGTTTGAAATGCGGTTCAACCCGGGAACATCGGCCGCCGCGCTTCGCTGGTGTCCTGATCGAGCCCGGGACGCGCCGGATCATTCAGGTGGTCAACTGACCTCAATTGGCTGACTGGGTCGACTCACCGGTCCGGTCGCCGCTCCGGACCTGATACCTGCGCTTCGACCGGTCTCCGGCCCTTACAATCACCGTGTCCATGGCCATATCGGGGTAGACCCGGAGGGAGCCATGGACACGACCGTGCGGCGTAACCTCGCCGGCGACTGGGGCGTCTGCGACCTGCTCGAGCGTCCGATCTGTTCGATCACGTGCGATCTTGACGGCAGTTGCTGGATTATCCTCTCTCAGGAGCAGGTGGTGCGCCTGAGAGACATCCGAAAGGGGCCGTTCCTGTCGGTGGATGCAGCCATGACGGCGATCGAGAAAAACCTCAACGGACCATGCCGTCATCGCGCCGCAACCGTTTGGGAGAGTGATTTTCCTAGACTATCGGCAGTTACGACATAGCAGAGCTCGCCTGCAACTTCATTTAGCCACATTGCCCCGATAGAAACGGCAGGCAGGCGAAGAATGATCGGCTGGTTCCTTGACATAGGAACCGGCGGCGAGCCTCCCACCCTACCCATCTAAAACCGATTGCTGCCAATGGCAGCACCATCGCCGCACGCCTTGTGCCCGCGATGTCATCACAAGACCGCGCGGCCTCGGCCGGGCGGCAAACGGACATAAATGCAAGAATCAACACAACTGAAGTCACCCGATACCCAGCGCGTCGCCGATGCGATCGCCAACACCATGCCGCCGAAATCCGCACCTGATTGGAAGCCCCAGCCATGCGGTCTGAGCCGCCTGGAGCTGCGTCGCATCGTCAGGAAAATGCTGGGATGAGGAGGCTGATATGAATGAACGCCCATCCAGGACCACAGCCTACGACAATCGCTTCGCCCGCTCGGGACCACGCGCCGACGCTGCGCAGACAAGGCGGGGGGCAACCCCGCAGGCGAGCTACGAGCGCTATCTGGCCTTGGCCAAAGCCCAGGCCCTCGCCGGCGACCGGATCGAGGCCGAGCGCAATTATCAATACGCCGAGCACTATCATCGCCTGATCAACGGAACGGCCGCCTGAGACGTGGGTGCTCGCCGACAGGGCGGCGAGCATGACGGACAGGAGAACCGCGACGCAGAACCCCTCTCCCGGATGGGAGAGGGGCAGGGGTGAGGGATCGCCGCCAATTACTTGGGCGCGACGGCACCGTTGCACTTTCTGCGGATAGGGCAGGCCCTCATCCCTGCCCTTCTCCCACACGGGAGAAGGGTTCCCCGCGCTCCTCCATCACGCGCAGCGGCCTCAAGCGGGAATAACTCCCCAATCAATCCCCGCCTCTAAAACCTGGCTTATGCTTCTCCCCGTCCCGCCCGAACCGAGGGGGCTTCGCGAGGCATCATGAGGCCGGGCGGGAGAGCGGTGTTTGTGGCGAGAGGGCCTTGCGAGCCTGAACGAGCATGCTCCGCAGAAGTGCGAACCACTTTTGCGACCAGAGGCTGCTCGTTCCACCACGAAGGGGTTTCGTCGTTCGGGGCAGGCACCCCGGTCCAGCCGGACGCAACACACGGCGAGAACTCATAGAAAACCGCGCGCGGGGCTCGGGCAGTGGCCAGTGGCGCTGCCTCGACAATTCGACATCGACATTCGGCACGCAGCCGTCGACTGCGACGCCGCCTTAGCCCCGCGCCTCCCTCGGATGGCGTTCTGCTTCAAACCCCCGCGGCGGTAAGCCGGCGGGATGCACGAGCATGACAGACGAACAGGCCGGCGATCTCGCCATGCCGAGAGCCAATCCGCCATCAGGCAGCTTTGCCTCTTTCATTCGAAATTAACTTTCTGGTAAGAGCTTCGGGATTCCTTTCCGGTGACAACGGCCCGCCGCCCGCGGCAGGTCAGACCCCGTAATCAGGAGATGACCGCATGAAGCGGACCGTGATCGCTGCAAATGCTGTCCGTTTCACCTGCATGGGCCCCCGCAAGACGATCCCGCTTCTGGTTGCTCTGGCTGCGCCGGTTCTCGGCGCCTGCAGCGTCTCGCCGGTCCAGACCGCTGCGAACACGGCCGCCCCCGCCGCCAAGGAGCCGCACGAGGCCCGCAAGCGCGCCATCGAACTCGCCAAGGCCGACCCGCGCGAGAAGGAATGCCTCGTCCGCGCAATGTATTTCGAATCGAACCGCTCGAGCGATGCGGGCCTGCTCGGCGTCGGCACGGTGGTAATGAACCGGGTCGGAGCGCCGCGCTACCCCGATACGATCTGCGGCGTCGTCGGCGCACCGCGCCAGTTCGCCCCCGGCGTACTGACCCGCCAGATGGTCGCGCGCGACCTGCCGAAGGCCGAGGCCGCCGCCGAAGCCATCCTCGCCGGCAAGCGCAACGAGGCCGTCGGCAACGCCAAGCATTTTCATATGGCCGGCCTGCGCTTCTCCTACGCCAACATGCATTACGTGACGGTGGCCGGCGGCAACGCCTTCTACGTCAAGGGTGAGCGCCCCGAGCGCCGCCGCATCGAGGAGCCGAGCTATCAGCTCGCCGCGGTCACCGCGCCGGCGCCGCTCGCCACCACCGCCTCGACCGGATCGAGCTCCTTCGCGGCCGCGCCGCTGGCCTATGCGCCGGAAACGCCGGCGGCCGCCGCACCGGCAAGCCCGGCGTTGCAGCTCGTCGGCAATGCCACGCTGCCGCCGAGCCGGCCCTATGATCTCGGCATGTCCCGGAAGACCGCACAGGCCTTCATCGCGCCGCCGAAGAGCGACGCCCGCCTCGCGGCCCTGATCTCAGGCTCCCGCAGCCTGCGCGGCAGCTTGGCGCAGAACTGAGCTTCACCAACGCCGAGGGCGCTGCTTTTCGTCATGGTCGGGCTCGTCCCGACCATCCACGTCTTCGCTTAAAAGTAGGGCGGCGAGGGAAACCGCGACGCAGAACCCCTCTCCCGGATGGGAGAGGGGCAGGGGTGAGGGACCGCCGCTGATTATTGGAGTGCGACGGCACCGCTGCGCCTTCTGTGGATAGGGCAGGCCCTCATCCCTGCCCTTCTCCCACACGGGAGAAGGGTTCCCCACGCCTCTCCTTCGCAGAGTCGGCAACCATCGGGGATAGTCCCCAAATCCCAGCTTGCACCTCCTGCCCGCCCGCGAGCGCCCATGAGACGAAGCAGCCCGACCCGCCTGCCCGCGCCCTATCTCAGGCGCATCTGGCTCGACCACACCGCGGTGCCGGACGCAGCATTTCAGGCTCATCCGCGAGTTCTGCCTCGACCCGGCAACGTTTGTGGAGACGATGATTGAGGAGTGAGGGGCGGCCTGCCCCAGCGCAGCGCCGATCTGCCCCGCCTGCTCGGCATCGTGCTATTGGTGGCGGGCGTGATGCTGATCAGGCGGTAGGGGGCTTGCGGTGGCAGACGTCGAACCCGGCGGCGGCTCGCGCTTCGGCAGGGCGGCCTGGCTGCTTCTCATCCTGTCGGCCGCGCTTGCGGCCTATTTCGGGCTGTCTTCGCTGCTGCTGCCGCTTCTCGGGGCGCCGAACCTCTATACGGGGGTCGACCGCTGGATCGTTCCCGCCACAGGCGCGCTCCAGCTCACGGCCGCCGCGGTGGCCTTCAGGCTTGCCGCCCGCCGCGACCTGCGCGGCACGACCCTCGCCGTCGCCATGTGCCTCATGCTGGGGTGGCTCGAGATGCTGCCGCCCGTGATACGCAACGGGCTCGACCTCGGCGCCGAGGGGCGGCTCACATTAGCCTACTTCGTGGCGATGCCGGTGGTCGCGGTCTCGGCGGCGGCGCTGGCGTGGCGGAACCGCCACCCGATCCTGGCCGCCTTCATCGTGACCGCGCCGACCACGGCCGGCCTCCTGTTCACCATCGCCTTCGCGATCATGATCGCGATATACGGTTTTTGAGCCTAGAGCATTTTCGAGCGAAGTGGGCACCGGTTCGCGTGAAGAAAATGCGATAAAACAAAGAGATAGAGTATTTCAGCGATTCGGAGAAACGCGGAAATCCTCTGGCGCCGACGTCGTGCCGGAACGGCATCTTCATGGTCGACGAGCCGGAATCGGCGCTGTCGCCGGCCCGCCAGATCGCGTTCCTCAAGCCCGCATGGACCAACTCGGCCAGTGCCAGGTGATCATGGCGACCCGATGCCCCTGGAACTTGCCGATCCTGATGGCCTATCCCGGCGCCCGCCTGCTCGGCCTGACCAAATACGGGCTCGATCCCGTAACGATCGAGCAGACCCAGCATTTCAGGCTCATCCGGGAGTTTTGTGCGGACCCGGCGACGTTTGTGGAGACGATGATTGAGGAGTGAGTGGGCGGTCGCATCGCCGCGATCGATGACAGCTCGGCGCGGATGGCCGTTTTTCGATCCAATGGCAGCGCCGGGTATCCGCAGCTTGCGAGGCAGAGCATCAAAGGGGCGATGAATTTCAGTAGCAATATTGCCTTGATGCCGAACCGGCATCAGTGTGATCGATTTGTGATATTGCGAGAACGACAATGTCAAAGACAAGAAACAATCATTATGTCCCGCAATGGTATCAAGAGGGGTTCTTCGAGCCAGGCCGCTCGTCCATTGCCTATGTAGACATGACACCGGAACGTAAAATCCTTCCGGATGGACGCGTGATCACTCAAAATGGCGCGTGGAATGATACGCCGACCTCGAAAGCGTTCGTCCAAGAGGATTTGTATTCGACCTTCTTCGGAACATCGGTCAACGACGAGATCGAACGACACCTGTTCGGTGATATCGACGGCAGGGGCTCCAAGGCGGTGCGCGCATTTTCTGGCACCGACGTACGCGAATGGCACAGGCACTTCCAAACGTTCTTTGAGTACCTCGATATCCAAAAAATTCGTACACCGAAGGGGCTGGACTGGTTGAAGGCTCAGTATCCCAATCTCTCGCAGAACGAATTGATGGACGAGATGCAGGGTATACGCATGATGCACTGCACGATCTGGGTCGGCGGCGTGCGCGAAATCATCTCTGCTGAAGACTCCGGCGTGAAGTTCATCTTCAGCGACCACCCGGTGACGATCTACAACCATGCGGTTCCACCTACGCACAAGATGGGCGCCTATCCGCTCGATCCCGGCATTGCATTGAGGGCGTCCCAAACGGTCTTCCCGCTGAACCGCGAGCTCTGCCTGATTGTCTCAAACCTGGAGTACGCAAGAGATCCGAACACCAGCCCGCTCGAAAAGAGGACATTCGCGCGAAACTACCGGCAGTCCTTGACCCGGATCGACTCTTTCATTCGCACCCGGAAGCTGACTTCCGAAGAAGTCACGCATATCAACTTCGTTCTAAAATCACGCGCGCGGCGCTACATCGGAGGTGGAAGGAAGGAGTGGCTGTACCCGGAAAAGACGGTCGGGCAGCCTTGGGAGGACCTGAGGAAGACGTTTCTGCCCCCAAAGGATGGACTGTTCCACTTCGGTGGCGAGATGTTCGTGGGATACGAGAGTGGTCATGTCCACTATCAGGACGAATTTGGTAGGACAGAGAAGCCACGTGACTTCCTGATCAAGAGTGCGCCGAAGAAGCCGTTGCGCCCAGAAGAAACCTGCAGGTGCGGGTCTGGGAAGTCCTTCAAAGAGTGTTGTCAGCCCAAGCCCGAAGCACTGCGCCCTTCCTGGAATGAGCGCAGCATACGGGAACGAAACATCATGCTGCAAAACGGGATCGAAAATGTCCTCGGGCTAGATGGGAAAAAGGATTGGGTTCAAGTTCGGCGCGAAATAACCGATGAGCAGATCAAGAAAATCTACTCCCTCTACGAGGGTCTTTGGCCGCTAGAAACCGATCTGCTCGCGCTATTACCAAAGCCGGACGGCGTCGCTCGCGCGGTTTACACTGGCTCGATCCACCCTTCGTCAATCACTGACTTTGCATTGGCTGCCCCATTATATTTTGGCGAGCTAATTATCGCGCACCCGTTTGTCCATTCCGGGATAATGGCAAAAAAGTACCGGCCAACCGAAAATCCGAAGAACTATCGGCAGGAAATTTTGAAGAGCATCGTTCTCTTCGTGAATATCATGCCGCTCGTGCAAATCGGCTTGGTCAATCTCATACCCGATCCCTGCGATTTCGATTTCCATCTCCGCGACCAGATGCTGAGCATGGCGCAAGCGCGAGCACGCATCACGCGGTTACGTCCAGATAAAGAGCCTCGCCTGAGAAAACAGATGGAAGAGGACACCCGGCGCAGCCTGATGCTGATGCCCCCGGATGCGCTGCGCAGGCAACTCCGTAAACTCAATCCAGAAATGAGCGAGGAACAAGTTGAGGCCACGATGCGCTTTGCTACGCGCAAGCGAGAGCTCGACCCACTCGCCGTGCTTCAGGAAGGCTCGTTGGAAGGCGGCAATCAGGATGGGCAAATGTCCATGTTCAAACTCGCCCCAAATTTCGAGATGACGATGTACTTGGCCCAAGCGACGGGTGCCTGCATTGTCACGGACAGCCCTTTCCGCTGGAACGAAGTCAAAAGAGCTATCCGTCGCCAACCGACAATGGCAACGCCTGGGCTCGACACTTTTTCGAATGTGATGAAGTCTGCGAAATTCGCTTTCCCGCAGAACGTTATGGATGTCGTCGAACACGCGCTGGTCAAGACATGCGCGGGCTATCCGGATTTGCTCCGGGACATATCCGAGTATCTCTCGCATCTTGAGGAGCGCGGAGCAAAACCCAACCGGGAATCGCAGTTTGCTAGCCGGCTCCCCAAGATCCATAAGGCCGCGCAAACTAGTTTTAAAAGATCAGGCGTATTCGCAAAAGAGGGCCGCATATCTTGCGTCTTGCCGCCCGAAGGCATCCAGGACAATACGATTAATCGCCTGCTTTTGATGTCTAGCTCTGAACAGCACCTTTCAAGCGTGCCGATGGCGTTCTTCATTGAGGAACACGGGACTGGCGAACCCTCAATACTCGCTCGGTGACGCCTCAAGGTCCGCAATCCATCCCTTAGCACCCACTCCACCCAGCCCTAAGCGGCCTGCATTAACAGTCCAAGACGCCCCCAAGCAGCAATGCTAGACCTGTCTCGTCAGCCCTCGCTTCCCGAGTCCCCGCCTTGCCCAACTCCAACTCCGTCTCCCCCGCCCGCCTCCAGGCCGCCGTCGCGTTCGCGCAGGCGCATGATTCGCCCTGGCCGCGCAGCATGTTCTATCCGGACGGCGCCTATGTCGGGAATCGCGAATGGGACGAGAAAGGTCCCTGGACCGAGATCGTCGGGCCGGTCGAGCCTCACGGTGGGAGCCGGCAGGGAATTACGCGTGCGTCGCGATAGCGGAATTCGACGCGTTGCCGGCTTTCAACCGACTCGTCATTGCGGCGTACGCAGGATGGCCAGTGCGAGTGCCTGCGCCCTCGGAACGAGCGTATTGATTTCCATGTATTCGTCGGGCGTATGGTTGTTTCCGCCAACGGGCCCGACCGCACAAATCGTAGGCGTCCCTACAGATGCGGCAAATCCCGAATCCGCGCAGCCGCCTGAAAACTCGCCCGTCAAGCCAACCAAGCCTACGTCGAACGCGGCCTGCTGATAGGCTTCGAACAAAACCTTCGAACCGGGCGTCTGGACTAAAGGCAATATCTCGCCCTTAAGATCGAGCCTCGCCGTTGTTCCCGGCACCGTCGCGCTGCCCATGATACGCTCGATCGCCGCCAGCGTATCATCGCGGTCGGCGGGATCGATATAGCGTAGATCGATCTGCCCATCGGCATAAGGCGCCGTGGTATTCACTGACTGCCCGCCGGATACCAGTCCGACGTTCAATGTAATGCCCTTGTCGAGGTCAGTAAGCGCGTGGATTGCAGTTACCTTATGCGCCAGTTCGCCAATCGCGCTGGCGCCCGATGTGAAATTTCCCCCGGAATGTGCTGCCTTGCCAAAGATTTCGAACCGCATGAAGACACAGCCCTTTCGACCGGTATTGACGTTGCCGCCGGGCCGGCCTGGCTCCGAGTTGTAAACGGCGCGGGCGTTTCGCGCTTCCCGCTCGATCAACGGCCTGGATGAGGGCGAGGCGATCTCTTCGTCGGACGTGATGAGCAGCCGGATGGGACAAGGGGCGCCGCCGAACTTCTTGAATGCTGCCGCGACGAACAGGTTCATGACGATGCCCGACTTCATGTCGGATACGCCCGGACCATAGGCACGATCACCATCGATCCTGAAGGGACGGCGCCGTGCTTCCTCCTTCGGGAAGACCGTGTCGCGATGGCCCATAAGCAGAGCTGCCTTTTCGTTTGCTCCCTGCTGGCCGACACGCGCATGCAGCGCGTCACCATAGACATCATTCGCCTCGCGCCAGGCCTCGATGTCGTGGTTGCTCAAAAAACGCTCAAATACCTCAGCAACGTCATCGACACCTCGCTTATCGTAGGAACCGGAGTCGATATTCACCACATCACGAACTAAGTCGATCATTGCCCCTTGTTGAGATTCCAGCCAATTCAGGATTCTAGCTTCGATCGACTGAGACATGTCTGTGCGCTCGCCAAAATGCAGTTGCGATTTAAAAAATTACCATCGCTCGGCGCGCGGTGACAGCTTTTCGCTGCTTTAGTTTCGCTCTCTTTGACTTCCTTTTCTGCGAGAATTTTGCGTCCAGTTGGCCTGTTGGGGCTGGGTCCGCCTCGCGCAGATTGCGGCCATCGCTGCATCGCCGGAAAGCGGGCAACCCTCTCGCCAGCACGAAACGCCAGCTTGCCATCCGTGGCCGCCATTCCCTCAACCGCCGCGTGGCCTGCGCCGCCGAGGGAGGACTGGCCAAAGCGGCGATGCTAGAGCATTTCCGCGTTTCTCCGAATCGCTGAACTGCTCTATCTCTTTGTTTTATCGCATTTTCTTCACGCGAACCGGTACCCACTTCGCTCGAAAATGCTCTAGCGTGCCGCGCCGAACCCTGCCTTGCCGAGGACCAGCCCTTTGCCCAGCCCCCTCTCCCCCGCCCGCCTCCAGGCCGCCGTCGCGTTCGCGCAGGCGCATGACTCGCCCTGGCCGCGCAGCATGTTCTATCCGGACGGCGCCTATGTCGGGAATCGCGAATGGGACGAGAAAGGTCCCTGGACCGAGATCGTCGGGCCGGTCGAGCCGCGCGGCGGGCCAGCCGGCATCATCATGCAGGGCGGCAAGGTCGTTGCCGAATGGGGCGATGTCGAGCGGGCCGACATGACCTTCTCGATCGCCAAGAGCTATCTCTCGGTGCTGGCGGGCCTCGCCGTCACTGAGGGTCTGATCGCCGATCTCGACGAGCCGGTGGGCAGAACCGTCGACGGCCCGCATTTCTCCAGCCCGCACAATGCGAAGATCACCTGGCGGCATCTGCTGCAGATGAACAGCGAATGGCAGGGCGAGATCTTCGGCAAGTCCGACCAGGTCGACCATAACAGGCAGATCGGCATCGGCGCCGACAACAGCCGAAAAGGCCAGCGCCGCGAGCTCAGGGAGCCCGGCAGCCTCTACGAATACAACGACGTCCGGGTGAACGCGCTCGGCTATGCGCTGCTGCGCCGCTTCCGCCGGCCGCTGCCTGAGATTCTGCGCGAGCGCATCATGGACCCGATCGGCGCCTCGCAAGGCTGGCGCTGGGAGGGCTACGAGACCTCATGGGTCGAGATCGACGGGCAGCGCATGCAGTCGGTCCCCGGCGGCGGCCATTGGGGCGGCGGCCTCTTCATCAGCGCCCGCGACCATGCCCGCTTCGGCCAATTGATCGCGCAGAAGGGCATCTGGGAGGGGCGCGAGCTGATCCCGTCGGCCTGGATCGAGCAGTCGCTGGTACCCTCGCGGACCTTGCCGAATTACGGCTTCCTCTGGTGGCTGAACCGCGGCCCCGCTGCCAATCCCAAGCTCCCCGCGAGCGCCTTCAGCGCGCAAGGAGCCGGCAACAACCTGATCTGGATCGACCCCGAGCACGATCTCGTCGCAGTGCTGCGCTGGATCGACAAGGCCGCGATCGACGGGTTTCTGGAGCGGCTGGTCGCGGCGGTGGAGTAGGCTTGCCGTCTTGGGGACCTCGACCGAGAACCCCTCTCCCGGATGGGAGAGGGGCAGGGGTGAGGGACCGCCGCTGATCATTGAGGCGACGCGGCACCGTTGCGTCTTCTGCGGTTAGGGCAGGCCCTCATCCCTGCCCTTCTCCCACACGGGAGAAGGGTTCCCCGCGCCCTCCATCCGCCTCCTCGCCCATGCGCCCAGCGTCGAGCCGCCTACGCCGCCCACCCTTGCCGCCAACCCCTCCCGCGCGCATAAGCCGCCTCGCTCCCGCAAGGCCTTAAGCCCAGTGTCCCCAGCCGCTCCCGCCTCCCCTCGCCTCGCCATCGGCTTTGCCTGCGGCATCCTTTCGGCCGTGATCTGGGGCGTGCAGTCGGTGATCTCGCGGCAATCGGTGGCGGACGGGCTCTCGGCTGGCGACGTCACAACCTTACGCTTCCTCGCCGCCTCGCTGGTGCTGCTGCCTTTTGCGCTGAAGCGGCTGAAGCCGTTTCCGGTCGGCCGGCTCGGCTGGAAGAAGGCGCTGATCCTGACCGCGATCGTCGGCCCGAGCTACAGCCTGATCCTGGTCGGCGGCGCCCATTTCGCCCCGGCTTTGCACTCCTCGGTGATCTCGCCTGGGCTGATCCCGGTCGCGACCGCGCTGCTCGCCGTCCTCGTACTCGGCGAGCGCATCAGTCCGCTGCGAGTGATCGGGCTCTCGATCATCGTCGCCGGGATCGTGGTCTTCTCCTTCGAGGCGATGGCGAACACGCCGACCCGCGAGGGCGCCTGGATCGGCGACCTGCTCTTCGTGCTGATCGCCGTGCTCTGGTCGGTGTTCGGGCTGCTCGCCCGGCGCTGGCGGGCCGATGCGGTCGAGGTCACCATGGCGACCTGCCTGCTCTCGCTGCCGTTGTTGCCGTTGCTGGCGCTGGTCCAGCCGGTCAATCTACTGCAGGTGCCGCTCTCGGCGGTGGTGCTGCAGGCGCTCTATCAGGGCGTCATCGTCGGCGCGGTCGCGCTCTTCCTCTACACGCAGGCGGTCGCAATTTTAGGCGCCGGCCGCGCCGCGCTCTTCCTGCCGCTGGTGCCGGTGGTGACGGCGCTGTCGGGCGCGGCGCTTCTGGGCGAGCGCGCCTCGGCGCTGGAGATCGCCGGCATGGCGCTTGCCATCCTCGGCATGGTGGTGGCGCTCAAGGCGCCGAGCCACGCCTGATCCGTCTTTGCCGCGCCGTCATTCCGGGGCAGGCCGCCAGGCCTGAGCCCGGAACCCAGAACCGATGAGAGCCATAGGCAAGGTGCGCCATGGCAGCGCCTTATCAATAAGCGGCAACGGTTCTGGGTTCCGGGCTCTTCGCTTCGCGAAGCCCCGGAAAGACGAGCCCGCTCAGCCCTTGTGGTCCTTGGCGATCGGCTCGACATAGGACAGGCCCATGTCCCAGGGGAAATAGATCCAGGTGTCCTGGCTGACCTCGGTGACGAAGGTGTCGACGACAGGCACGCCGGCCGGCTTGGCGTAGACCGTGGCGAAATGGGCGTTGGGCAGCATCTCGCGCACGACGCGGGCGGTCTTGCCGGTGTCGGTCAGGTCGTCAACGACGAGCACGCCCTTGCCCTTGCCGTCGCCGATGGCGCGGATCGAGGGGGCGATCTCCTTCATCACCTTGAGCTCGGACTGGTTCTTGTAGTCGTGATAGCTCGCGACGCAGACCGTCTCGATCATGCGCAGGCCGAGCTCGCGGCAGATGATCGCCGCCGGCACCAGCCCGCCGCGGGTGATGCAGACCATCGCCTCGAACGGGCCGGCATCGGCGAGGCGCCAGGCGAGCGCGCGGGCGTCGCGGTGGAACTGGTCCCAGGAAACGGGGAAGGCCTTGTTGGCGCTCGGTTCGGCCATGGCTGGTCCTGCGGCAGACTTAAGAAAGAGCCTTTCCGCAAAGCGCATTCGGCGCAGGCTGGCAAGAGCCGCGCGGCCACAATCCCCGACCGCGCGACTCTTTAGTTGGTCCTAGAATTCGGCCCAGCCGTCGTCGCCCCGACCACCCGCCGCTCTGGCGCGCGGGAGCGGC
Organism: Allobosea sp. LjRoot90; assembly: GCF_964254315.1. NCBI lineage: Bacteria > Pseudomonadati > Pseudomonadota > Alphaproteobacteria > Hyphomicrobiales > Alloboseaceae > Allobosea > Allobosea sp. LjRoot90. The sequence continues at coordinate 312,088 of NZ_CAXUTF020000001.1, read as the reverse complement.
ACCGGCTTCGCCGGCGCTACCACCGCCTTCATCGCCGGCAGCACCGAGCGCAAATTTGCTGCGAGCGCAGCCGGCTGGTCGTTGCCGCCGAGCCGGAAGGCGCCGACCAGCGCTGCCAGCGCCTGCGTCTCGGCCTGCAGGTCGCGCGACAGCTTCGAGCTGGAATCGGCCATCAGCGAATTCTGCTGCGTCATCTCGTCCATATGGGCGACGGTCTTGGCCATTTCCTCGACGCCATTGGCCTGCTCCGTCGCCGCGCTCGAGATCTCGGCGATGGTGCCGGCGACACGGTTGGCCGCATCGACGATCTCCTCGAGCGTCCGCCCGGTATCCTTGACCAGCTGCACGCCGGCGCGGACCTGCTGGCTCGAATTGGCGATCAGCGCCTTGATGCCGTTGGCGGATTCGCTGGAGCGGCCGGCGAGCGCCCGCACCTCCGAGGCGACGACGGCAAAGCCGCGGCCGGCATCGCCGGCACGCGCCGCCTCGACCGCGGCATTGAGCGCGAGCAAATTGGTCTGGAAGGAGATCTCGTCGATCATCGAGATGATGTCGGCGATCGAGGCCGAAGCCTGTTCGATCCGGCCCATCGCCGCGACAGCATCGCTGACGATCGCCCCGCCGCGCGAGGCCACGGCCTTGGCCTCGTCGCCGAGCGCCGCCGCCTGGCGCGAGTTGCCGGCGCTGGTCTTGATCGAGGCAGCGAGCTCCTCGGTCGTCGCCGCCGTCTCCTGCAGGCTCGAAGCCTGGGCCTCGGCGCGTTCGGCGAGTTCGAGGCTCTCATTTGCCATCCGGTCAGCCGCGATGCCGACCTTGCCGGAGATCGTGCCGACCTCGCCGACCACCTCCGCCATCGTCTCGATCAATTCGTTGATGCCGTCGCAGAGGACCGCGACCTCGCCCTCCTTGCCAGCCATGTCGATGCGCGTGGTCAGGTCCTTGGCCTTGGCCCGGCCGATCACCGCCTGCGCCTCGCCGACCGCCTTGGCGAGTTGGCGCGCCGCCTTCTGCTCGCTGATGTCGGTGGCGTATTTCACCACCTTCAGCGGCCGGCCCTTGGCATCCATGATCGGGTTGTAGCTCGCCTGGATCCAGACCTCGCGACCGCCCTTGCCGAAGCGCTGGTACTGGCCGGAATCGTATTCGCCGCGGCCGAGCTTCTCCCAGAAGGCGCGGTAGTCCGCCAAGCTGCGATAGGCAGCGTCGCAGAACATGGCGTGGTGCTTGCCCTTGATCTCGTCGAGCGCGTAGCCGGTGACGGCGAGGAAATTCTCGTTGGCGTCGAGGATGTGCCCGTCGAGCGTGAACTCGATCACTGCCATGGCCTTGCGGATCGCAGCGACCTGCCCGGCCAGGTCGGCTTCCCGATTCTTCTGGTCCGTGATCACGGTCGCAAACTTGATCACCTTGACCGGCTTGCCGCGGGAATTGAAGACCGGGTTGTAGCTCGCCTCGATCCAGAACTCGCTGCCATCGGCGGCGACGCGGAGAAACTGTCGCGCGTCGTATTCACCCTGCCGCAGCCGCTCCCAGAACGCCTTGTATTCGGCGCTCGCGGCCTCCTCCTTCAAGACGAACATGCTGTGATGGCGCCCCCGCACCTGGTCCAGCGTGTAGCCCACCGCCTTCAGGAAATTCTCGTTGGCATCGAGAATCGTGCCGTCGAGCTTGAAACTGATCACCGCCATGGCGCGGTTCAGCGCCGCCATTTCACCTTCAAGCTCACGGCGCGAAGCCCCGCCTCCAAATGGATTTAGCCGCATGCCCCATCCCCCGCATTCAGCTCCGCGGACTCCTGGCCCGCAAGATCAGAATTGCTGAGAATGGTTTATGACTCGCTAAGCGAAGATGGATCTCAAGTTAAAAATCAAGATGACGTTAGGGCAACTCAAAAAAACTACTATAAATCGATCATCGCCCGAAAACTGAATACATTCAATGAAAATGAATGCATCCACTCTTGTTAGCAGGCTAAGTTTATGAAAACTCGTCGCACTAAATAGAAATTCCTCTAATCATGTCCTAGAGATACTTGCGAATTATTCCAGACTGTTGCTCGACTAAACTTTGAACGGCGTTAGAAATCTGAGGGCCCTAGACTAAAAGTTGCATATATTGTATTATGCACTCTATACGTTAAGGCGCTTCCGCTCGGTTTCAACCATCGCCTGCACGGCGGCGGTCGCCATCATCAGCTTCTCCGGATCGCGCGAGCGGATGACGATGTTGGTGTCCGGCCCGGTCTCGGACCAGAACGGATAGGAGCCGATCGAGCAGTCGGGATGGGCTGTCGCGATCTCGGCCAGCGGCGTGCCGATATCGCCTTCGCGCAGGCCGGCCCTGACTGTCTCCGAGAGAATCTTGGCGCCGGTCTTCAGTGTCGGCGCGACGACGTCGAGCATCGCCTGCATGATCGCCGGGACGCCGGCCATGACATGAACGTTGCCGATCTTGAAGCCCGGCGCCTTCGACACCGAATTGGCGATGAGGTCGGCGCCGGCCGGGATGCGCGCCATGCGCATTCGCGCTTCGTTGAGCTGATCCTGCGGGAAGCGCTCCAGCAGCATGGCGACAGCGCGCGGGTCATGGTCGATCGGCACACCGAAGGCGGCCGCGACCGCGTCCGCCGTGATGTCGTCATGGGTCGGGCCGATGCCACCGGTTGTGAAGACATAGGTAAAGCGCGAGCGCAGCGCGTTCAGCGCCGAGACGATCTCGTCGGTCAGGTCGGGCACGACCCGGACCTCGCGCAGCTCGATGCCGATATTGGTCAGGTACTCGGCGATGTAGCCGATATTCTTGTCCTTGGTCCGGCCGGACAAGATCTCGTCGCCGATCACCAGGATCGCAGCGGTGATGACGGGCGGAAAGGCGGGCGATGGCGCTGCCGTCATGGGCATGATCCTGCTGTTCGAAAAAACGCCGCATGCGTGCCCCGATACGCAAGCGAGCTAAGCTGCTTGCGCGCGAATGCTCAAGCAGCGCGCCAGTCAGGGCCGCTATGCGCGCGCGGCGCAGCGCATCACGCGGTCGTGCGCTCGTAGACGAGGTTGAGCCGGGTCTGGGCGATCAGCTTATAGCCCTTGCTCTCCAGCAGAGCCGGAAGGTCGCTCTGCCAGCGCCCGCGCGAATCCTCGACGATGATGAAGCCGGGCCACAGCGCCTCGGGCGCATCGCGCAGGAAGGGTTCGAGGATCAGGTCCTCGGCGCCCTCGACATCGAGCTTGACCGCGTCGAGCCGCTCATAGCCCTCGCCCTGCATCAGCGCGAACAGCGTCGTCGCCGGCACGCGCACCGAGTTCGCGTTGCTGGAACGCAGGATGCGCACACTCGATTCGCCCTTGTTGGCGGGATCAAGGAACAGCGTCAGCTCGCCCGGCTTGTCGGCGAGCGCGCAGGCCACCGCCTTGACCGTGCCGAACGGGTTCTGGGCGATGTTGTAGGTCAGCCGCGCGAAGATGTCGGGCTGCGGCTCGACTGCGAGGATGCGCGCGCCGCGGCCGGCACGGGCCGCGACGAAGAGCGAATAGGCGCCGATATTCGCGCCGATATCGATGAAGCAGAAGCCGTCGCGAATGCGCGAGGCCAGGAGCTCGCGCTCCCGTGCATCGAAGTACTGCGGCGTGAACAGCACCCGCTTCTCGCAGACATTGCCCTCCGGATAGAGCCGCATCTGGGCGCCGAGCGCCTCGATATCGACGGGCTGGCCTTTGAGCCGGTTGAGCCCGAGGCGGCGCAGCGCATAGGCGAATTTGCGCCCGAGGAAGGAATCCGAGGCGCAGCGCGTCCAGCCGATGAGGCGCGCGATGCCGCCCTGGGGGGCGAAGGTGCCGAAAGGCTGATCTTCGGCCGATCTGATCTCATTGAATGCCATCGGCGGGCTGATACACCCCCGGCGCAGCGTGCGCCAGCGGCTTGATCGACGCCGGCGCGGCGAGAGGACCATGTCAGGCTGCATCGGTCGCCGCCGAGGCGCAGCCCGCATGCAGCGGGCAGAGGCTGCCGCAATCGGCGACGCCCGCCAGCAGGTAGCGCAGGCAGCAGAGCTTGCGGCGCCGGATCGGCTCACCCTGCTCGACGGGATAGCGCACCGCCTCGAACATAGGGTTGCGCTGGCCGGAGGGTTCGAGACGTCGCTCCAACCGTAGGCGCGCCGCCGCCAGCACTTCAGCGTCGGCAAGAGCGGCCGGCACTTGCTGCAGCGTCCATTCGAAGATAGCCGCCGCATTGGCCCAGAGCAGCCGCGGCGACACCCGGAACTGCGCCGCAAAATGGGCGATCAGCGGCGCGACATGGCCGTCGAACAGGCGCGCGAAAGGATCGCTACCGCCAACGCGCGACCCGCCTTCGTCGGGAATGACGATGGCGCTGGTCAGCCCGGCCTCCTGCGGCACGACCGCGATGTAGTCTAGCTCCAGCGGCAGATCGCGACCGCACAGCAGGATCGCCGCCGTCGCCGGAATGACCAGAGCGCCGAAATGCCATTGCGTCCACATCGAGACGATCGCGCGTCGGTCGCTCTCCGGATAGAGCACGGCGAAACGCGCCATCAGCCGGTCGGCGCCGCCCGTAAGCAGGTCGGGTCCCGAAATCGCTTCCCGGGCGCCACCGGGCAGCACGAGCTTGTCCCTGTACCAGGTCAGCGCCTCCGGAAAGCGCGCGGCAAATGACGGCTGCTGCTGCGCTTGGCTCATCCGAGCGCCGCCTGCTCCTCCGCCACCGGCTGCGCCGGGGCCGCAGGCCCGCTCAGCAATGCGACCAATGGCGCCGCGACCAGCGCAGCGCCGGCTGCGAGCGCAAAGCAGACGCCGTAGCCGAAATGCTGCGCGATCCAGCCGGCGCCGATGCCGCCGGCCATGCTGACCAGCCCGTCCATGCATTGCAGCAGGGTGAAGTCGACGCCGGCCTGGCGTGGATCGGACAGCGCCATGAAGCGGGCGTAGAGCGCGACGAAGCCGAGCGCCATGACGCCGGACGAGCTCGCCAGAGCCAGCGCGAGCACGGCCGGCTGCGGCAGGCCGCGCCAGGCGGCGAAGGCGAGGCCCGCAAGCGAAGCCGCCTGCAGCACGAGCGCCAGGACGAGCACGCTGCGTGCACCGAGCAGCCGCACCAAAGCGCCGCCAATGAGGGCGCAGGCGAAGCCGACCGCAAGGCCGCCGACGCCGTTGACAAGGCCGAGCGAGGCCAGATCGAGCCCGCTATCGACGAGATAGGGCCCGAGCATCGCCACACCCCATTTCTGCGCGGGGACATAAAGCGCGGCGAGGAGAAGCCCGGAGCGCATCTCCGGCCGGCGGAGCGCCTCCTTCAGCGAAGGCTGGTGAGTGCGCCGGGCCGGCGCGGCCGGAGTTGGCGAGAGCAGGAAGGGCAACGCCAGCAACAGGAGCAGCCCGGCCATGGCGAAGGTGGCGAATTGCCAGTCGAGCCGCGCGACGAGAACAAGGAACAGGCCAGAGCCGAGCGCCGAGCCGAGATAGGCCCCGCCGACCTGGGCAGCATTGCCCCAGCCATGATGCGCCTGCGCCAGCGTCTCGACCGCGTGTCCGTCGCAGGCGATGTCGCCGGTCGAGGCGGAGAACGCGATCACCACGAAGACGGCGATCAACGGGACGAACGCGATCGGCCCGATCAGGCCGACAGCGACGAGCCCTACCGCCGAGATCAGCGTTGTCGCCAGCACGATCGTCCGCGAGCGCGCCGACCCGGTATCCGGCAATCGGTAGCGCTCGATCGACGGCGCCCACAAAAACTTCAGCGCCCAGGGCAGTACGGCGAGATAGGTCAGGCCGATCTGGTCGAGCGGCAGGCCGCGCTCGCGCAGCACGCTCGGCAGGGCGATGAAGGTCAGCCCGCCGATGATGCTCTGGCCGACATAGAGCCCGCCAATAGCGAGAACGATCGCCGCCGGCGACAACAGCAGCGCCCTCACCAGCGATAGCGCAGGCTGGCGATGACCTTGCGGCCCTCGTCGAAGTAGCAATAGCCGGCGGTGCAGGTCTGCTGGACCTCGTTGAGCAGGTTGGTGGCATTGACCTGCAGCCGCATGCCCTTGAGCTGCGGGCTGAGGTTTTCGAGGTCATAGCGGATCGAGCCGTCGACGAAGGTGCGCGCCTTGTTGTCGATCACTGGCCGGCCGAGATTGTCGCCGAGGCTGGAGCCGACATAGCGCACGCCGCCGCCGACCCCGAGCCCGCGCACCGGCCCGCTTTGGACGGTGTAGTCGAGCCAGAGCGAAGCCATGTGGTAGGGCACGCTGGACAGCGGGTTGCCGACGGTCTCCGCGGTCAACTTCTTGATGCGCGCATCATTGTAGGAATAGGACGCCTGCAGGCTGAGCCCGTTCGCCAGCGAGGCGACGCCCTCGATCTCGAAGCCGCTGGAGCGCAAGTCGAGCTGGACCTGGCGATTGAGGCCGTCGACGACCTCGTAGACCACCCCGTTTTCCTGGCGGATGCTGAACACGGCGGCGCGCAGCGAGGCGTTGTAGCCCGGCAGGTCGTATTTCACGCCGAGCTCGGCCTGCTTGCCGCTCGTCGGCTGGGCGATGCCGCCATTCAGCACCGTACCGGGATTGGGCACGAAAGAGGTGCCGTAGCTGACATAGGGCGCAAGCCCGAAATCGGTGACGTAAGACAGCGCCGCGCGGCCGGTGAACTTGCCGTCATTGCGCTTGCTCTCGGTCGGGACGGCGCCCGCAGCGCCCGCCTCGAACTTGCTGTCGACCCAGTCCTGGCGAACGCCGGCCGAGAGGCGCCAGCCTCCCCATTTGATCTGGTCCTGCAAGTAGACTCCGGTCGTGGTCAGCGTCTGCTCGGTCCGCCACAGGAAGGCGGGGTTGTAGCCGAGCGGCACGCCACCGAAGGCTTCCTTGCTCTTGTAGTGCAGCCGGCTGACATCGACGCCGGCGAGCAGGGTGTGATCGACCGCCCCGGTCCGGACTTTTGCCTCCAGCGAGGTGTCGACCGAGAACCCGGCGGTGTTCTCGCGGGTCAGGCCGGGGTCGAAATAGACATATTGCTGGTTGTTGCCGAGCTGCTGGTACCGCGCCCGCTGGCGCAGCGTGAAAACCTCGTCGAATTTGTGCTCGAACTCGTAGCCGATGCGGGCCTGCTGCTGGCGGAAATCATTATAGCGCTTGTCGCCGACATAGAGCTTGGTCGCGCCCAGGGTCTTGGACAGCACATTGCCCTGGCGATCGACATAAGGGCCGTACTGGTTGAGATAGGCCGCAGTGCCGCCCGTGGTCGAATCCATGTACTCGCCGAGCACGGTGAGCTTGGTCGCCTCGTTCGGCTTCCAGGTCAGCGCCGGGGCGATGAAGATGCGGTCGTCCTTGATCGCGCTGATGTCGCTCTTTGCATCGCGGATGACGCCTGTCAGCCGGTAGAGCAGCGTGCCCTCCGGGTTGGCCGGGCCGGATAGGTCGAAGGCGAACTGCTTGCGGCCGAAGGAACCGCCCTGGATTTCGATCTCGCGGAACGGCGTCTCGGTCGGCCGCTTCGAGATCAGGTCGACGATGCCGGCGCTGGTGCTGGCCCCGTAGATCGCCGAGGCAGGACCGCGCAGCACGCTGATCCCTTCCAGCCCATAGGGCTCGAGCCGCATCAGCCCGTTCGGGCTGCCGATCTGGCGAAGGCCGTCGCGGAACACCGCGTTGTGGGTGACGTCGATGCCGCGGATGGTGAAGGCGTCGTAGCGCGGATCGAAGCCATAGGTGCCGATGCGTGCGCCCGGCGTGTAAGCCAGCGCCTCAAGCAGGTTCTGCGGCTTGCGCTGCTCGAGCTGCGTCTGCGTCACCGTCGAGATCGACATCGGCGTCTCGAGCAGCGGCGCGTCGGTCTTGCTGGCGCTGCGGCCGGATGTGGCGACATAGCCATTGGCGCTGAAGACGCCTCTCTCGCCAGAGCCCTGCCCTTCGACGACGATGGTGTCGAGCTGGATCTGCCGACCTTCGGCCCCCTGCGCCAGGGCGGCGAGAGGAGCAAACAGCAGCGCGGACGAGCCCAGCAGGGCAAAGCGAATATTCACGGCACACGACTCTCGGCGGGAAGCGACGAGCGCGGCCTAACAATCGAGACTATGCAGGTCAATACATTATAGTTTTGAATTATTACAGGTAAACATATCGATCATATACTTCAAATACCAAACAATACGTTGTTACACAGCATCATCATTGTTGATCTGCTCCTGCCTCGGGCAAATTGCGACAACGTCCAGCGCGACCGTCCAGATCCCGCGCAGCCGAGCACGAGTTATGCCGTCCCGCGTCAGCCTTGCACCGCTGCCCAAACCCAATAGATAAGAAGATCAAGGAGCGGCCTCCGGAATGACCCTGAACGAATCGATCTCGCGCGCTCGCCGCGACCCCGCCATCAAGCTGCATGGTCCCGAGGCCTTCGCGGCGATGCGCAAGGCCGGCCAGCTCACCGCGCGCGGCCTCGACATGCTCGCCGGCGAGGTCAAGCCCGGCGTGACCACCCAGCGCCTCGACGATCTCGCCTTCCAGTTCGCCATGGACAACGGCGCCTATCCGGCGACGCTGTTCTATCGCGGCTACACCAAGTCGATCTGCACCTCGATCAACCATGTCGTCTGCCACGGCATTCCCGACGACAAGCCGATGCGCGAAGGCGACATCGTCAACATCGACTACACGCTGATCGTCGATGGCTGGCACGGCGATTCCAGCCGGATGTTCGGTGTCGGCGACATTCCGCGCAAGGCCGAGCGGCTGGTCGAGATCACCTATGAGAGCCTGCTGCGCGGCATCCGCGCGGTGCGTCCGGGCGCGACCACCGGCGATATCGGCTTTTCCATCCAGCGCTATGCCGAGGGCGAGCGCTGCTCGGTGGTGCGCGACTTCTGCGGCCATGGCCTCGGCCAGGTCTTCCACGATGCGCCCAACATCCTGCACTATGGCAGCCCCGGCGAAGGCGTCGAACTCAAGCCCGGCATGCTCTTCACCATCGAACCGATGATCAATCTCGGCAAGGCGAGCGTGAAGGTGCTCTCCGACGGCTGGACCGCGGTGACGCGCGACCGCTCGCTCTCGGCCCAGTTCGAGCACACGATCGGCGTAACCGACACGGGCTGCGAGATCTTCACGCTCTCGCCCGCCGGCCTCGATAATCCGCTCGCCCGCACATGAAGACCAGCGGCAACGGCAAGTCAGCCCCGATTGCCGCAGCCTCTGACGACGCCCCGCCGCACCATCTCGGCCATCGCGACCGTTTGCGCCAGCGCTTCCTCGACGGCGGCGATGCCGCCCTGCCCGACTACGAGCTGCTCGAGCTTCTGCTCTTCCGCTCGATCCCGCAGCGCGACGTGAAGCCGCTCGCCAAGCAGTTAATCCAGCATTTCGGCTCCTTCGCCGAGGTGATCGGCGCGCCGCTCTCGCGCCTGACCGAGGTCAAGGGCATCGGCGAGAGCGTCGCGCTCGATCTCAAGATCGTCGAGGCGGCGCTCAAGCGCACGATGAAGGGCCAGGTCGCGAAAAAGCCGGTGCTCTCCTCCTGGTCATCGGTGATCGACTATTGCCGGCTGGCGATGGCCTTCGCCGAGCGCGAGCAGTTCCGCATCCTCTTCCTCGACAAGAAGAATGCGCTGATCGCCGACGAGGTGCAGCAGACCGGCACGGTCGACCACACCCCGGTCTATCCGCGCGAGGTGATGCGCCGGGCGCTGGAGCTCTCAGCCACGGCGCTGATACTCGTGCACAACTATCCCGCTCGATACCCCACGGGAATGCATGGTCACGCATAGTCCCGGACGATCACGGAAAGGCTTAGATTCAATAGCTTATGAAGATTCTGCGCAGGCCAAAGCGGGATGATAGATTACCAGCTCCCCTCGCAAAGGTCTCTCGCGTATTTGTGCGATAAATCAATAACTTAAACCATCGCCGCTATGAAAATTCGGGTAATTAATACTTCCCACCACTTGGTCGGGCGCGCTCTGGAGCCATCGGAAATCCCGAGCTCCGAGCAACTGCTTCGCGGTCACCTAGACCCGCAGCAATTGCCGGAATTGTCTATAGAGCCAAAATTTGCGAGGATGCCGCGGGCAGACCGAAGGTATCAAACCGACGCCGCGATCCGGTTAGGAAAGCCGCCCATAAAGCTGCAGCGAAGAACGGCCTTGCGACCGCTTGCGCGGATCGCATCGAAAAACCCGCGCGCGAGCTCAGACCCGATACCGAGCCCCGAGAAGGGCTGCGGCACCTCGGTATGGGTGAGCGTGACGCGATCGCCCTCGATCTGGTAATAGGCGACAGCAGGCTCGTCGGAGTCCTCGATCGCGAGTTCGAAGCGATCCTCGGCCAAGTTGTCCCTGACCGCGCTCATGCGCTCTCTCTTTGCTCAATGAAGGCCAACAGGTCAGCGTTGATGATGTCGGGATGGGTCGCGAACAGCCCGTGTGACAGGCCAGGGTAGGTCTTGAGAGTGCCGTTCGACAGCAGCTTGATCGCTTCGCGGGCCGATGCGTCGATCGGTACCACCTGATCGTCCTCACCATGCAGGACCAGGACAGGCACAGATACGGCCTTCAGGTCATCGGTGAAGTCGGTTTCCGAAAACGCGGCCACGCAGTCATAGTGCGCCTTGGCGCCACCGTTCATGCCTTGGCGCCACCAGTTGCGGATCAGCCCCTCGCTGACCTCCGCGCCCTCGCGATTGAAGCCGTAGAAGGGGCCGCTAGGCACATCGAGGAAGAACTGCGCGCGATTGCGGCTGAGCGCGTCGCGAAAGCCATCAAACACAGACATTGGCAGACCGCCGGGATACCGGTCGGTGGCCAGCATGATGGGGGTGACCGCGCCGATCAACACCGCCTTGGCGACCCGATCCGGCTCGCTGCGCGCGACACAGCGTATGACCTCGCCGCCGCCCGTCGAATGACCGATATGAACCACATTCCTGAGGTCAAGCGCGCGCACCAGCGCCGCGACATCGGCGGCGTAGGTGTCCATGTCGTTTCCGGTATCGGTCTGGTCGGATCGACCATGGCCACGCCGATCATGGGCGATCACCCGAAATCCCCTGCCAAGGAAGAACAGCATCTGGTTGTCCCAGTCGTCCGCGCTGAGCGGCCATCCATGGTGGAACATGATCGGCTGGCGGTCCTTCGGGCCCCAATCCTTGTAGAAGATGCTGACGCCGTCGCTCGTGACTATCGTGGGCATGAGAGGGTCTCACTGATGTTGATTGCGTCGGAGGAGGAAGGCCGCCATGGCCTGCCAGCCTGGTTATAAAGGGTGCTGTTGCGGCCAACGGCAGCGGCGCGCCTCCTGCGAGGGCGGGAGACGATGTGCATCTCGCTGATGCGATATCCCCTTGCCAGCAAGTGGTGGCGACATGAGCCGCCGCCACTTCCGCTCGCCGTCAGGCGGCGTGCGCTGCCTTTTCGGGATTGAAGCCGTCGAAGCTTTCGAAGACGCCCATGAAGCCGGGAACGGTGGCTTCCCGCGCCCAGTCGCGCTGGAGCTCGCAATACATCTGCACGCGGCTGATCAGCTTCGCGCCCGCCTGCTCGACCCGGCGCAGCGCAGCCTCGTGCGCGGCCAGCGACGTGCCGCCGACCGCGTCGACGGGCACATAGACTTCATATCCCTCCTGGATCGCATCGAGCGCAGGGAAGGTGAGGCAGGCCTCGGTCCAGAGCGCGGTCATGATCAGCTTGCGGCGGCCGAGCGCCTTGACTGCATCCTTGAAGCCGGTGTCCTCCCAGCTGTTGATCGAGGTGCGATCATAGGTCGGCAGATGACCAAGGACGTTCTGCAGCTCCTGGATCGGCGGCTTGTTGCGGCCGGTCGCGATATTGACCGTCGAGTGGACGATCGGGAGATTGTAGTTCACGGCCGCCTTGGCGGTGCTCACGATGTTGAACACCAGCTCGTCGCGCGGCATCGAGCGGATCGAGGAAACCTGGATCGGCTGATAATCGATGATGATGAAGGCTGCGTTGTCAGGGGTAAGAAGGTGATCGGTCTGCGGATTGCGGATGGTCTCACTGGCCATGATTGGTCCCTTTCCTGTTCATGTCGCGCGTCGGAGGCGGGCTTGCGCCCTTGTTCAAGCGGAGGGTCGAGCGCCAACCGATCCGCAGGAAAAAGGGGCCGGATGCAGAGCGCATCCAGCGCCCTGATCATGTTGCGGCGGCGACGAAGCGCCCGCTGTTGAAGTCTTCAGCGGCCTGCCGGATTTCCGCTTCGCTGTTCATCACAAAGGGGCCGTATCCGACGATCGGCTCGTCGATGGGTTCGCCCGTCAGCACCAGCAGCTCGGCATCGCCATCGGCGTGAACGGCGATGTCGATGCCTTCGCGGTCAAGGAGCACCATCTCCGCCTCGCCTGCCTCCTGCCTGTCTGCGATAGTGACGTGACCCGTGAGGACAACGATCATAGCGGTGTGTCCCGCAGGCAGATCGAGGTTGACGTCCGCACCAGCGTTCACGCTGAGGTCCCAGACATTGATCGGCGTGAAGGTGCGCGCAGCTCCCTGCGTCCCCCGATAGTCGCCCGCGATGATCCGGATCGTGCCGGCACGTTTGGGGAGCTTCACGACCGGAATGTCGGCCTTCAGAATGCCTTGGTACCCAGCCGGCGCCACCTTGTCCTTTGCGGGCAGGTTCACCCACAGCTGCACCATGCGAAAGGGCCCACCGGCACGGGCGAAGCCAGGCGAGTGATACTCCTCGTGGATGATGCCGCCTGCGGCGGTCATCCACTGGACGTCGCCCGGTCCGATCACACCGCCGTTGCCGGCAGAGTCGCGGTGCTCGACCTCCCCTTCGTAAACGATCGTGACCGTCTCGAAGCCACGATGTGGGTGCTTGCCCACCCCTCGGCGCTGACGAGTCGGCTCGAACAGATGCGGCCCGGCATAGTCGAGCAGCAGGAACGGGCTGACGTGCGCGCCCAGGTCGTTGTACGAAAAGAGCGAGCGAACGGGAAAGCCGTCGCCGACCCAATGCTGCCGGTCGTTACCGTACCGGCCGATTACCTTGGCCATGTGCGTTCTCCGATTCCGACGCGCCGCCGCGCGGCTGCGTGCTGGATCGTAGATTATGGCGCGACGACAAAATGAATAGATTGCCATAAGCGACACAGCGTCCTACATAAAGGACGATGAAAGACCTCAACGATCTCTATTATTTTGCCGCGGTCGTTGATCATGGCGGTTTCTCGTCGGCTGGGCGGGCGCTCGGCATCCAGAAATCGCTGCTCAGCCGTCGGGTTCTGGCCCTTGAGGAGCGCCTGGGGATCAGGCTTCTCAACCGATCCTCCCGCCGGTTCTCCGTCACAGAGGTTGGGCGCGAGTTCTACGACCGCTGCATCGCGATGCTGGTGGAGGCAGAAGCCGCGGAGCAGGTAGCGGCGCAGGTCCAGGGCGAACCGCGCGGCATCGTGCGCATGAGCTGCCCCACCGCATTGCTGTCGTTCCAGTTCGGCGAACTGATTGCGCGTTTCATGATGATCAATCCGCGTGTCCAAATTCTTCTGGAGAGCACAAACCGCCGGGTCGACGTGATCTCCGAAGGATTGGACCTCGCCATACGGGTCCGCTTTCCGCCGCTGGACTCGACCGGTCTGGTGATGCGGCGCCTTGATGAAAGCGCCCAGTGCCTGGTTGCTGCTCCAAAGCTGGTAGGTGGCCAGCTGCAATCGCCGGCCGACCTTCATGGCCTTCCAAGTCTGGATCAGGGGCGTGCGACCCGTGAGCATAGCTGGGGACTTCACCATGCCGACGGAAAGGTGGCGACGGTTCCTCATACGCCCCGCCTAGTGACCGACGATATGTCGGTGCTCCGCGATGCGGCGATGGTTGGCGCGGGAGTGGTGCAGTTGCCGACGATCTTCGTCTCCGATGACGTGAAGAAGGGACGGCTCGTCGACGTGCTCCCGGACTGGCGACCTCAGTCCGGGATCGTTCATGCCGTCTTCCCGTCGCGCCGCGGGCTGCTCCCGTCCGTACGCGCGCTGCTGGACTTCTTCGCGCGCGAATGCGCGATACAGCGCACTCGAGCGGAGAAGATCGTGCCGCCCGGGTTGCAGCCCCGAGGCTGGAGCGATGGAACGACTGCCAGCGAGGATGGCGCTCAAAAGACAAGCGGGCCGTACGAGGAGTTGCCGCAGTGGCTAAGCCAGATTCGATAGCAGATATTGCTTACAAGATTCCCCAGGATGTCACCGGAGCAGCCCGGAGTCTGCTATCTCAGATCATTACTTGCCTTGAGCTGAGCGCGGTGCACGCATCCGACCATTGGAGCGTCCGGGATGGTGCCAGCGGCATTTCGGAAAACGCACAGTTGACAATGTTCTGGCCTACCGTGTCGCGTAACGGGGAACGATGAATGGATATCGAGGGCTTGCGAACATTTGTGGAGGTCGCCGATGCGGGCGGAGTGACCGCCGCTGCCTTGCGCCTCGGCGTGTCCAAATCCATCGTAAGCCGGCGGCTCGCGAGGATCGAGACCGAGCTGGGCGTTCAACTGCTCGCGCGCACCACGCGCGGTGCGGCCCTCACCGAAGCAGGTATCACCTTCCGAGATCACGCGGCCAGAATCTGTGCGGAATACGATATCGCGATGGAAACAATCCTGCCGGCGGGCGACCTCCGCGGAAGCTTTAGAATTGCTGCCCCACTGACGTTCGGTCCCACACACTTCGCATCCGTCATTGCAGATATGGCCCGTCTTAACCCTCTGCTGCAGGTTCGATCCTCCTACTCTGACCGCTTCGTCGATCTCATCACGGAAGGCTTCGACTGCGCGATCCGGATCGGTCATTTGACAGACTCGAATTTGGTCGCGCGCAAGGTCGGATATACACCGGCGATCTTCGTAGCGACGCCCGACTACATCGGGCGCCACGGCGCACCGGAAACGCCCGAGGAGTTTGACGCCCACGATGTCGTGATGCACGGGACCGAGACCTGGCTTGCCATGGATGGGGACAAATTGATTAACCTGAAGCCGCAGGGGCGGTTCAAGGCCGACAATGCCGTAGCTCTCGTCGCGGCGGCGCTCGCTGGCGTGGGCGTGGCCGGAATTCCCAAGGAGTTGATCATTGAGCACCTGGATTCCGGAGCACTTGTTCCGGTCATGAAGCGCTATCCGCCACCGAACCTCGGTATCTATGTGGTGCGGCCACCCGGGCAGCATCCGGAGCGTAAGGTGCGGATCCTGACAGAGATGATGATCGCATGCTGCCAGAACCTCTGCAAAGCGATCATGATGCGGGACGCCCCCCGACTGGGCCAGCGGGGCTGAAATTTGCAGGGGACTTATCCTTGGCGGAGCTTCAGACGCTGGTTTCCGATCCGTCTGGATTTGCCTTGATGAGATATTCACCACTTTCCCGGAAACTGCGGACGGTCGCGAAGGTATCTTCCATAAACTGCACATAGGACAGCTTGCCGTTCTCGCCGCGCGCCAGAACCGCGAAGGGTGATGTCACGGTTTTATTCAAAACGGTCGATGTATAGGTAAAGGAACCAAAGATCGCAGCGCCGTTCTCATTTTCAAAGCTGTCCTGAATTTGGAAATCGTCTGTCCTCCAGTAGCGGCCGACATCGATAAAGGTCTGAACCAGCCCCTCGGTGCCTTTGTTCGTTCCTGCCCAAGGCATGATCTGCTTCAGTTCAGCGTGCTCATAGTTGAGCGAGACATATTTGAAGTCATCCGTGGTGAATTGCTTGACGAAGTCGAGATCGGTCGGGTTCGACAGGATTGACTGCAGTACGGCCAAAGGCGACGCCGTCGATGCGGGTTCAGCTGTAGAGTGTGCAGTAGGGGACATGATAGGTTCCTCGTTTTTGGCAATTCCAGAAATTGAGGTGTCGGCGTGCTTCAAACCTGGCAGCCATCCCGCTCTCACAAGCCGCGTCGCACACCTCCCTTCCCTGATAGGAATTCCGCCCCCGGCTCTCTAGTCACGACCTATGAGGAGCTGTGTTGCACGACCCGGAACGTCGTCGTTGGAAATCCCGCAATCGGCGACCTCCCGGACAGGTTGAACGGCCACGAGCGCCCATAGCCGACCGGGCACACCACGCTCCCCGCGCGGCCGTGCCACCGGCACCCTTGTTCCCGAGAGAACATCGGCTCGAACATCGAACTTCTAAGCCCACCGCGCGGCGTTCCAGTTCACGCAACACAGCTTGGCACTTCCCGAAGCTAAGAAACGCTGATCGCAACTGCTAAATGCGCGGATCAGGAAGTCGTGTGCCTTTCCCGTCCCGCGACGACATGCGGCTGACTTGGACCGAGCATGGTAGAAAAGGACGAGTATATGATCGATCTTAAAGGCAAGCGGGCGCTGGTAACCGGTGGATCGCGTGGTATCGGCGCAGCGGTCGCCTTGGTGCTTGCGGAAAATGGAGCGGACGTCGCCTTCACTTATCAGAATGCGGCTGAAAAGGCGCAGAGTGTCGTCAAGTCAATCGAGGCTGCAGGACGCCGCGCAGTCGCGATTCAGGCGGATAGCGCCGATCCGCAGGCGATCGCCCGTTCCGTGAACGAGGCAATCTCCGCGCTCGGCGGCATCGACATTCTGGTGAACAGCGCCGCGATCGGCCACTCCGGCATGATCGCCGATATCGACCTTGGCGAATATCAGCGCGTGATGGACGTCAACGTTCGTGCTCCCGTGCTGTTCGCGAAGGCTGTGATCCCGCACCTGGGCGAAGGCGGCCGTATCATCACGATCGGTTCGGCGCTTGGTGAGCGCGTTCCGTTCCCGGGCATTACGACCTACGCGATGTCGAAGGCGGCGCTGACCTCGTTCACCCGCGGCCTCTCGCGCGAACTCGGGCCCAAGGGCATCACCGTCAACCTGATCCAGCCGGGCGCGACCAACACGGATTCGAACCCTGCGGATGGCGAGGCGGCCGATTTCCAGCGCAGCCTGACGTCGCTGGGCCGCTATGCCGAACCGCGCGAGATCGGTAACGCCGTCGCCTATCTCGCCAGCCCGGCCGCAAGCATCATCACCGGCGCGACGCTGACCGTCGACGGTGGTGCGATTGCTTGAATCGCGAAGGTAGCGGCGCGCATGACGGCTGTCGTGGCCGAAGAGCGCGCCGCTCCGGAATAGGGCAGCCGCTTGATCGCTATACCGCCGAAACAAGATTGTATCACGAGGACCTGTATGACCGCAGTGCATTACCGGAAGCAGAAGGTCGGCGAGGTCGACATATTCTATCGGGAAGCGGGTCCGGCCGACGCGCCCGTGCTGCTGCTCCTTCATGGTTTTCCTACAGCCAGTCACATGTTCCGCGACCTGATCCCCGAGCTTGCGGACCGATACCGGGTGATCGCGCCCGATCTCCCCGGGTTCGGGCAGACCAGGGCGCCAGACCGCGGCGAATTCACCTACAGCTTCGACAAGCTGGCTGAAGTCATCGAGGGGTTCGTCGATGCCATCGGGCTGGATCGCTTCGCGCTCTACATCTTCGACTATGGGGCGCCGACGGGCCTCAGGCTGGCGATCAGGTACCCCGAGCGGATCACCGCGATCATCTCGCAGAACGGCAACGCCTATGAGGAAGGCTTCAGCGACGAATGGGAGGCGTGGCAGGCCTATTGGCGCGATCCCAGCGAGGCGAACCGCGAAGCGTGCCGCGACTCCCTGTCGCCCGAGACGATACGCAATTGGCAATATGGCACCGGCGCCGATCCCGAGCTGCTGGGCCCTGACGGTCAGGAGCTCGACATCGCCTACATGGCGCGCCCTGGCGCGGAAGAAGTGCAACTCGACCTCATTCTCGACTATCGCAGCAACGTCGCGCTCTATCCTCAATTCCAAGCCTATTTCCGAGAGCATCGGCCGCCGTTCCTCGCGGTGTGGGGACGGCATGACCCTGCCTTCGTTCCGGCAGGCGCGCTTGCCTACAAGCGGGATCTCCCGGACGCCGAAATTCACTTGCTCGACGCAGGACATTTCGCGCTCGAGACGCACCATCGTGAAATCGCGCAGCACATCCGCGACTTTCTCGGACGCGTCCTTCCTGAGCGCGCGGGTTCGCCTGGTTCGCCGCTCACTCCACCGGCCGATATCGACTTCGCGGCCATTTTGGGGGCCAATCTCAAGCGCGTCTTCGGCGAGCGCGACGCCGCTCGCCGGATCGACGCTATCCGGGAGCTATACGGCCCCGACGCCATCCTGCACGAGCCCGATCGATCCGTGCACGGCCACGAAGCCATCTCCCGGGCCGTGACCGAGCTTCTCGGCCATCTGCCCAGAGATTTCGCCTTCACGCCTGTCCGGCCGGCCCTCGGCCACAATGGCGTCGGCCGGCTGCAATGGACCGCCGGACCGCCCGATGGCCCGGTGGCGGTCACCGGGCTGGACGTAGCGCACATCGAGCACGGCGTCATCAAGATGCTGCATGTCTTCCTCGATCCGCAAGGCGCTTAAGGCTTCCGGCTAAGCCTGCGCTGCACCCGTGGCCGGAGCCGTCAGTCGATGATCGCCGTTACCCTGATTTCGATCCGCATCGTCGGCAAGCCCAGCGCCGCAACGCCGGTTTGCGTCCAGATCGGCGCCCGGTCAGGCATGTAGTGGCGATACAGGCGCGAGATCGTCGCGTTCACCTCAGGCGGAAAACCGCCGACGTGATAGCTATTGACGTGCACCACGTCCTTCCAGCTGGCGCCGGCGGGAGCGAGCACCTTCTCGACGTTGCGGAACGCCTGCGCGATCTCGTCTTCGATCGCGGCGGGGATGTTCAGGTCATCGTCCCACCCGCCCTGGCCCGACGTTTCCACCCGATTCCCGACCTTGAGCGTCTGTGACATGTGCAGCGCGTCGAACAGCTTCTGCCCGGCGCCCTCGGTGACGAACATTTCCGGCTTGGTCATTACAAGAACCTCCAAACGTTGATCCATACGACCCGACGGCGGGGTCTCTCTTCATGACATCGGCGGTGCCGGCGGAGCCGGTTCGTCCGGGAGCGGGATGAACTCGGCATTGTCGGCGTCGGGCAGCTTCATTCGCCCTGCTTTCCAGTCTGCCGCCGCCTGCGCGAGCCGCTCCTGCGAGGACGAGACAAAGTTCCAGTAGACGTAGCGCCGGCCGACCGGCTCACCGCCAAGCAGCATGACCGTGGATTGCTCGGTTGCGGTCACGTGCGAAGCGGAGCCATCCACGACCAGCATTTGTCCGGCATCGAAGCGTCGGCCGTCCACCTCTAGCCCGCCCGAGGCGATGTAGATCGCGCGTTCGCTGTGACCGCCCGGGATTTCGGTGCTCGCGCCTGGTGCCAGGTCGAGGTGCGCGTAGAAAAGCGGCGAATGCGTCTGCGCACCTGCGGTGAGCCCGTATGCGCTGCCCGCGATCAGGTGGCCAATGACGCCGCTTTCGGTCCACTGCGGAAGGCCGCTCCCGGAATGATGGGAGAAGGACGGTTCGGTCTCCTCGACTTCGCTTGGGAGCGCCACCCACGCCTGGAATCCATGGATCCTGTCTCCCTGCGCACGGGCGCGCTCCAGCCACTCGCTATGGGTGATGCCGCGTCCCGCCGTCATCCAGTTGACCTCCTCGGGACGGATCGCCTGCTCATAGGCCAGGCTGTCGCGGTGCATGATCTCGCCGGCAAAGAGGTAGGTGACCGTGGAGAGGCCAATATGCGGATGCGGTCGAACGTCGGCGCTGCGATCAACGCCGCGCGGGATGTCGACCGGCCCGATATGGTCGAAGAAAATGAAGGGGCCCACCATCCGGCGCTTCGCGAAGGGTAAGACCCGGCCCACCTCGATGCTGCCGCCAAGGTTCCGCCGCCGTTGTTCGATGACCAGCTCGATCATTGTCCATCCTGCTCTGCCGAAGTGTCTACGACGTCTGCATATTCGGGATGCCGCGCGTAATGGGCTGCCATGAAGGGGCAGCGGAGGACCGCCTTGCGGCCGCTTGCTCGCAGGAGCTCGAACACGCCTCGCGCCAGCTTCGAGCCGATCCCCTGCCCTGAGAACCGCTCCGGCACGATGGTGTGCGTGAGGGTAAGCCTCTCACCTTGCAGCCGATAATAGGTGGCAGCGATCTCGTGGCTGCCGTCGATGGCAAGCTCAAAGCGCCTTTCGGCGGGATTGTCGTCGACTGTGCTCAAGCGGATCGTCTCCTGTTGCTTCGTGATGCCGGCTAACCCAAGCCGACCAAGCTGAGGCGGAAAGCGTCGAGCTCGGCATCGTTCTTCGATCGCGCCGCCGCTGCGATTTCGATCGCGCGGTCGCCGACAGGCACATGACCGGCCGTCGCAGACGCCTGCGCGATCTGCACCACCCGCGCCGCAACCTCGGCGACATGGCTGCCGCCGATCGCAAGCTGCTCCAGCCGGGTCGACGCCGTGGCCAGGCGTTTCCCATAGAAGTCGCGCTGCGCGGGCGTCAGATCGGAAATCGGGCGCGCCGACCTTGTGGGTCGGTCCGTATCGCCTAGAGGCACGATGAGGTCTGTCGTCACCATCACCACGTCCACACCTGAAGGCTGCACCTCCGCCCGATATGCCGCGGACAGCGCTTCGAGCGCCGCCGTCGAGGCCGCGGAGAGGCCCCCGAACGGAACAGCCAGACGGGCAATCCAGGAACTGACCTGGATAATCCTGCCGCGCGCTACGCGCAGCGACGGAAGAAATGCGTTGATCAGAGCGACCGCGCCGACCACATTCAGCTCGAGCTCTCGCCTGATGGCGTCAAGAGGCATAGCCTCAAGGGGACCAGCCTGGAGGGATTCCTGAAGGTTCATAAGGACGTCGAGCCCTGCGCCGTCGAGCGCCTCCGAGACACCCTCAGCCCAGGCCTTCAACCCCTGCATGTTGGTGATATCGCAGGCTGCAAGGCTGACTCGCCCGCCTGATGCCACTTTCAGGTCATGAACCTGGGCCGCCGACTCTGCGGTACCGAAGACCACGCTTCCTTCGCCGGCGAACTTGAGCGCGACTTCCCGCCCCAGCCCGGCACCAGCGCCCGCGATCACGACGGATCGAACCCGTTTGGCAGAGGGCCGTGACATCACCGACCTTCAGCGCAAAGTGTGATGAGGTGCACCACCTCACGATCAAAATCCTGCACATTCGCGTCCGTGGCACCGCTCTCCTCTGCCGAGTTCAGCGGGAAGATGCCGTTGCCGAGCCGCTGTACGTCGATGGAGACGGTTTCCTTGTGCGCGAATGGCCCCTCGGCAATGTCCAACGACATCTGCGTGAGTGAGTGAAGCTTGAGGCTGATTTTGAAGTCGGGATAGGCGACATTCATCTCCTGTCCGACCGGAAAGCCGGCGATCGACATTGTCATTCTCCTTGATTGCGCCGTTGCAGCATCGTCAGGTTCGACAAAGGAACCGGAGCAGGAGGAGTGAAGTCCCATCGTGAAAGCGGCAGGTCGCCATCACGTCCGCGACCCGCATGGTGCGCATCGATCCGGCCTCCCGATTGAAACGCATCTGGTTGGGAGCACCTGAAGCCTGAGGATTGAGCCGGTATCACTCCACCGTCGGGACTGCGGGGATGGCAGGGCCGACGAGGAACAAGGCCTGGGGCCACGCATCCCGCCGGCTCCGCCATCGGGCCTTCTCAGCCCGCCGCCGGGACCGGCGTATTCAGGAGCTGCTGTTCCCACATGAAGGCGACGCCGCTGCCGCCGACATGGTCGATCATGACCTGCGTCAGCGGGCCGGCCGTGTCGACGCGCGCCCAGTCGCGCTGCCATTCCGCGGCCAGCGCCAGCCACGTCATCATGTTGATGCCGGCCGCGATCATGCGCTGGATCGCGACCGCGTGCGCCTCGACCGAGGTGCCCCCCGATGCGTCGGTGATCACCGTCACGTCCCAGCCCTCCCCCGCTGCCTGGATCGCCGGCATGGCGACGCAGATCTCCGTCCAGAGCCCGGCGATGATCAGCTGCTTGCGACCGGTCGCCTTCACGGCATCGACGACCGCCTTGTCCTCCCACGTGTTGATGAACGTACGGTCGATCACCTCCTGGCCGGGGAAGACATCGGTGACGTGCTTGAAGATCAGGCCGCCGCGGCCCGCTATGACGCTCGTCAGGATCGTCGGAACGCCGAAGACCTTGGCGGTCTTGGCGAGAGCGGTCGTATTGTTTACGACCGCCTGGGGATCGTGACTGTTCAGGTTCGCTAGCTGGTAAGGCTGGTGATCGATGAGCACGAGCACCGAGTCTTCGGGGCGAAGAAGCGAGTCGAGGCCGTTGCGAAAGGTCATGTTGGTTTCCTTTGCTGCCGTAATCGGTTTACGGGAGACACCAGGACTGAGCATCACCCTCGGATGGCGTGCCATCGCCTTTTCCGACGCGGTAGCTCCACATCATGCTATGCTGTGTTGCGCATCTGGGAACACGGCGTGGATATTGAAGAACTGCGTACGTTCGTGGAGGTCGCGGATGCAGGCAGTGTAACTGCCGCGGCGCTGCGATTGGGGGTGTCGAAGTCGATCGTCAGCCGGAGGCTGGCGCGGCTCGAGGCAGATCTGGCTATCTAGCTACTTGCGCGCACGACACGGGGCGTAGCGCTAACGGAAGCCGGGATAACCTTCCGGGATCATGCTGCAAAGGTTTGCGGCGAAATCGACATTGCGCGTGAAACGATCCTCCCTGGCGGCTCGCCACGAGGGGGCTTCAGGATCGCGGCTCCCCTAACGTTTGGACCAACCCACTTCGGGTCTGTCATCGCGGAGTTGGCGCAGCGAATCCGGAATTGCAGTGCGTCAAGGCGACTCACCGAACATGCGGGTGATCATGCGTGATGATCACGATGGGGCATTCGAAACATCCCAATCAACGGCACCCACGGCGCTTCTCTATGCTTTTTATTCAGCATTTTCAGTAGCTTATAGCTTTGACAAGCTTAATCCACAAAGATCCCGCTCGATACCCCACGGGCATTCTGGATCACGATGGATCACGCCTCGACCAAAATTCCCTCTGAAAAGAGGGGCCTGCGAATTTTCTCCGACCTGTCCGCCCCCTGTCCGACGGGTGGTAGAACGCCAAAATGCATCTCAGCAGCTTGCGGGGCCATGCTGCGGGCAAAGAAGCCCCCTGCCCCGCCTCGCTGGTGTGAACTCGCTCAGATGGCCGCCTTGGCCGATTACAGGGTTACTGCTGCCAGCCCCATTGGCGCTCAGTGCGTGATCGAGATCGGGCGCGTGAGTACACGAGCGCGAACGCGAGCAATATGAGGCGTCCCGCGGGACGCAAACGACAGCCATTCGGCGTCAGGCGGCATCATCTCCGACGGAAGGCGAGTCCGGCGGAATACATCCGTCGAACCTGCAGACAGCGGGCATTTGCGGCCTGCCATCAACGCCGGTCCCAGAAAATGGCTATCGTTTCCCGGGTATCAGCTACAGCGCGATCTAGGCGGACTTCCTGACCCCGTTATCCTCCATAGCCACAAACTAAGCAGCTTTCGCAAGATGGCTAACACGGGGGATTTCGAATGATCCGGCGATCATCTGTTGTTGCCATGGCTTTCCTTGCCTTGGCGAGTTCCGTCGAGGCCAAAGTCAAGATCGGTGTCATCGGGCCATTCTCCGGGCCGTTCGCCAGCCAAGGCAAGAATTTCAAAGCCGGCATCGATGCCTACATGGCGTTGAACGGCAGCAAGGTCGGCGCCGAAGAGATCGAGATTATCTATCGCGATCTGCCGCAGGCCGATCCGGCGCAGGCCAAGGCCCGTGCCCAGGAACTCGTGGTCAAGGAAGGCGTCCAGTATCTCGCGGGCTTCTATTTCACGCCTGATGCGCTGGCGGTCGTGCCGATCCTCGAGCAGGCCAACGTCCCCATGCTCGTCATGAATGCCGGCACCTCGATGATCGTAACCCGAAGCCCGCTCGTGGTGCGGACCTCCTTCACCATGTGGCAGACCTCGACGCCCATGGCGAAGGTCGCCAGGGACAAGGGTATCGGCAAAGTCGTGACGATCGTCAGCGATTACGGTCCTGGCGTCGATGCCGAAACCGCTTTCAAGACGGCTTTCACAGGGCTCGGGGGACAGGTGATCGATTCGATCCGCATGCCGCTCTCGACTACGGACTACAGCCCGATCATGCAGCGGGTCCGCGGCACGGGCGCCGACGCCATCTTCGCCTTTCTTCCGTCCGGGCCGACGACTCTCGGCTTCGTCAAAGCCTATAACGAGAATGATCTTGCCAAGGCCGGCATCCGGTTCCTTTCGCCGGGCGATTTGACCCAGGAATCGGATTTGCCCGCGCTGGGTGATGCCGCGCTCGGCATTCAGACGACGTTCCACTACTCGGTGTCGCATGACTCGCCCGAGAACAGGGTGTTCGTCGAAGCGGCGAGCAAGGCCATCGGCAATGCCCAGGAGTTGTCGTTTCCGGCGGTCGGCGCCTTCGATGGTATGCACGTCATCTACAAGATGATCGAAGCCACCGGCGGCAAGCAGGATGCGGCAAAGGCCGTCGAAGCGATCAAGGGCATGAGCTGGCAAAGCCCGCGCGGCCCGGTTTCGATCGATCCTGCAACGCGGCACATCACGCAGAACATCTATCTGCGCGAAGTCAGCAAGACGCCGGACGGACGCTACATCAACAAGGAGATCGCGACCTTCGAGAAGCAGGGCGACCCCGGCCTGGCCGCCGCCAAGTGATCGCCGCCTAGATCACCAGGACGCGCTCGAGCCGGGCTGTCCGGCCAGCGCGGGGAAAGGCGGAGAGTGGAGCGGTGCAGACCTACTTCAGTGTCGCAATCGATGCGCTTGCCTATGGCATGGTGCTGTTTGTCATCTCGATCGGCCTGTCGATCACCATGGGATTGATGCGGGTCGTCAATCTGGCGCATGGCGCCTTCGCGATGGTCGGCGGCTATATCGCATCCCATGCCACGCAAGAGCTGGGCTTCGGCTATGCGAGCGCCATCCTGATTGCGGTCGGCATCACGGTCATCGCAGCCATTCCGATCGAGCGCCTCCTCTACAGGCGCATTTACGGCGCACCTGAACTCACGCAGGTGCTGATGACGATCGGCATCACCTTTTGCATCATCGGCATTGCCAACTACCTTCTGGGTCCGACGCTGAAGGTCATCCCGCTGCCCGAATTCCTGCGCGGTCCGGTCGATCTGGGCTTCCGTTCGATCGCGGCCCATAAGCTCTTCGCCATCGCGGTCGGCGGCGGCGTGGCGATCGCGCTGTGGTACCTGATCGAGAGGACCGCTTTCGGCATTCGGATCCGGGCGACGGTCGATAACTCCGCCATGGCGGGATCGCTCGGCGTGAATGCGAAGCTGGTATATGCCGCAAGCTTCGCCGTCGCGGTCGGGCTGGCAGCCCTTGGCGGCATCGTCGGAGCACAAATGCTGCCGATCGAGCCCTATTACGCGCTCCGCTACATGGTGACGTTCCTGGTCGTGGTGTCGATCGGCGGCGCCGGCTCGATCCAGGGCGCCTTGCTCGCCTGTCTGCTCCTCGGGGCGATCGACACCACCGGGCGTTTCCTCGTGCCGGAATATGGCGAGTTCTTCTCCTATCTCGCCGTCGTCGTCGTCGTTTCGCTGTACCCGAACGGTCTATTCGGCAGGGCTGAATAAATGTCGGATATCTCTATCGGGGCAGCGGCCGCAGCACGAAAAAACTGGCTCTTGCGGGATTTCGCCGGGATCGGCCTCATCCTGGCTCTCGCGGCTGTCGGCTACCTTCTCTTTCCGAACAACCTCTCGTTGCTCACGCGCATCATCGGAATTGCACTGCTGGTGTTGTCGCTCGACCTGATCACCGGCTATTGCGGTGTCGCGACCCTGGGCCAGTCCGCCCTCTTCGGCGCCGGCGCCTATCTGGCCGGCATCGCCGCGGTTCGCTGGGGCATTCACGATCCGCTGTTGATGATCGGCCTCGGCGCGATCGGCGGCGCCGTCATGGCGGCGCTATCGGGCGCGATCATCCTGCGCGGCCATGGATTGACGCAGCTCGTGCTGTCAATCGCGATCGCGCAAATGCTTCAGCAGATCGCCAACAAAGCTTCCACCTATACGGGCGGCAGCGATGGTCTGGCCGGAATCGAGCCGTCGCCGATCTTCGGGCTGTTCGCATTCGATCTCTGGGGGCGCACCGCCTATGGCCTGGCCGTGGCTTTGCTCGCTGTCATTTTCCTGCTTCTGCGGATATTGACACGCTCGCCCTTCGGAATGTTGTGCCGCGGCGCCAAGGAAGACCCTGTCCGCGTGCGGGCGATGGGGGCCTCCGTCCGCAGTACGCTTCTCAAAGCCTATGTGATCTCCGGCGCCGTGGCCGGCGTCGGCGGTGCACTCACGGCCATCTCGACGCAGGTCGTCGGCCTCGACAGCCTGAGCTTCCAGCTTTCGGCGCAGTCTCTCGTGATGCTGGTCGTCGGGGGTACCGGCACATTGTACGGCGCGCTCCTCGGCGCGGTCAGCTTCGTGCTCTTCGAGGACCTCGTCTCCGCGGCAAATCCGTTCCACTGGCTGACCATCGTAGGCGCGTTGCTGGTCGTGGTCGTCCTGTTCGCGCCGAAGGGGCTCTATGGCGGGGCAGCCGCACTCGTCGCCCGGTTCAGGACAGGTGGCCAATGACCGCGCTGCTGCATGTCGAGAAGCTACGGAAGAGCTTCGGTGGCCTGGCCGTCACCCAGGATGTGTCGATCACCATCGCCGCCGGTGAACGCGTTGCGCTGATCGGACCCAACGGCGCGGGCAAGACCACCTTCGTCAATCTCGTCACCGGACATCTTCGCCCGGATGGCGGCAGTGTGCTGCTCGGGGGTGTCGATGCCACCGCATTCGAACCGACCAGACGGGTTCGACTGGGGCTCTCGCGCTCGTTCCAGGTAACGCGGCTGTTCCCCAGCATGACGCCGCGCGAGCATCTTGGACTTGCCGTTATGCAACGCCGGGGGATCGCGGGACGGATGTTCGGCGATTATCGGGCCAATTCGCAGGTCACGGCCGAAATCGACGAACTGCTTGGCCTGCTTGCGTTGGAAGCGGTCGCCGATCGTAAGATAGCCGAGATCGCCTATGGGCTGCAGCGTCTGCTCGAAATCGCCTTGGCACTGGCGTTGAAGCCGAAAGTCCTTCTGCTCGACGAACCGGCGGCCGGAGTTCCGCAAAGCGACACGCCACGCATCGACGCGGCGCTCAGCTCTCTGTCGCCGGAACTCGCCATTCTGATGATCGACCACGACATGGATCTCGTCTTCCGCTTCGCGACCCGCGTGGTGGTTCTGGCCGCAGGCGCCGTCATCTTTGACGGTTCCCCGTTGGAGGTGACGGGAAATCAGCGTGTGCGCGAAGCCTATCTGGGAAGTTACGCCGATGACCGCAGCGCTGCTTGACGTCGAGGGCGTCGCCGCGGGCTACGGCCCGACGCGGGTTCTCGAAGGCGTAACCTTCACCGTGCCTGCCGGAGCGCGATTGGCCATCCTCGGCCGCAACGGCGTCGGCAAGACGACCCTGCTGGCGACGCTGGCCGGGCACACCAGGTTGCTCGCGGGGGCCATTCGCATCGGTGATCTCGATCTGGCTCGCATGGAGCCGTATCGCCGCGCCCGTGCCGGCCTGGGCTACGTACCGCAAGCGCGCTGCGTCTTCCCTTCGCTGACGGTCGAGGAGAATCTCTTCGTCGGCCTGAAGGACCGGGCTCGTCCGGCAATCGAGGAGGCATACGCGATGTTTCCGCGCCTGAAGGAGCGGCGGCGGAACTTCGGCAATCAGCTTTCCGGCGGAGAGCAGCAGATGCTGTCGACAGCCCGGACGATCCTCGGCCGCCCCACCGTCCTGCTGCTCGACGAACCTCTCGAGGGGCTAGCACCCGTCATCTGTGAGGAATTGATGTCCGGTTTGTCGACGCTCGCCGCGAGCGGCGAGATGACGATCCTGCTGGTCGAGCAGCGAATTCAGAGCGCCCTCGAGTTCGCGACGCATGTGCTGATCATGGAGCGTGGCCAGATCGCCTGGACCGGTACGCGGGCCGATCTCGGCGCGGAGCCCGGCGTCATCGAACAATTCCTCGGCGTCGGAGGGCACTGAGGCCGCAGGGCTCCGACATTTCAACTCATGGCTATCGCATCTCAAGGATTGGCCATCCGAACCGGTCGCGGACATGGCGAACATTCGAGATGATCGGACGAATGGGCAGCGGCTTCACCATGCTGCAGACGTTTGGGAGAGAAACGCATGGCCGACAATCCAGAAGACATCCGTGCCGACAAGAAGCGGCCGTTCACGGGCGCCGAATATCTGGAATCGCTGCGCGACGGCCGTGAAATCTACATCTATGGCGAGCGCGTCAAGGATGTCACAAAGCACCCTGCATTCCGCAATTCGGCCGTCTCGATCGCGAAGCTCTATGATGCGCTGCACGACCCGAAGACGAAGCCTGTGCTCACCACGCAAACCGACACCGGCTCCGGCGGATACACGCATCGCTTCTTCCGCTACGCCCGTTCGAGCGAGGATCTGATCGCGCAGCGCGATGCGATCGCAGCCTGGTCCCGGCAGACCTATGGCTGGATGGGCCGCAGCCCCGATTACAAGGCGAGCTTCACCAACACATTGGGCGCGAATGCCGATTTCTACGGAAAATTCGCCGATAACGCCCGTGGCTGGTATGCGCGCGCTCAGGAAGCCGTTCCGTTCATCAACCACACGCTGGTCAATCCGCCGATCGACCGCAACAAGGCGGCCGACGACGTGAAGGACGTTTATGTCCGCATCGAGAAGGAGACCGATGCCGGCATGTACGTGTCCGGCGCCAAGGTGGTCGCCACCTCCTCCGCGC
Source organism: Allobosea sp. LjRoot90 (assembly GCF_964254315.1). Lineage (NCBI taxonomy): Bacteria > Pseudomonadati > Pseudomonadota > Alphaproteobacteria > Hyphomicrobiales > Alloboseaceae > Allobosea > Allobosea sp. LjRoot90. The sequence goes on along the minus strand of NZ_CAXUTF020000001.1, from coordinate 283,316 downwards.
TGACGCAGTATAATTTCCTCGGCCAGAACATGGCGGCCGAAATCACCGACGACAGCCTCGCGGTAATGTTCATGGCTCGGATGGACACGCCCGGCATCAAGCTGATCTGCCGGCCCTCTTATGAATTGGCCGCAGCGGCGACGGGCTCGCCCTTCGACTATCCGCTGACCAGCCGTTTCGACGAGAACGACGCGATTTTCATCTTCGACAACGCGTTCATTCCCTGGGAGAACGTGTTCGTTCACCGTGACATCAACATGCTCAGGAAATTCTATCCGCAATCGGGCTTCCTGAACGGCTTCACCTTCCAGAGCTGCACGCGCTTGTCGGTGAAACTCGACTTCATCATCGGGCTGCTGCAGAAAGCCTTGCGCGCGTGCGGCACCGACGAGTTCCGGGGCGTCCAGGTCCAACTCGGCGAAATCATTGGCTGGCGCAATCTGTTCTGGTCGCTCACTGACGCGATGTCGGCGGCGCCGGACAAGTGGCATGGCGACGCCTACCTGCCTAACGTCAAGGCGGGCTCGGCCTATCGCATCTTTGCGACCGAAGCCTATCCGGCGATCCGCTCGATCATCCAGCAGATCGTTGCGTCGGGTCTGATCTACCTGCCGTCGAGCCCGCGCGACTTCAAGAACCCCGAAGTCGATGCCTATCTGGCCCGCTATTCGCGCGGCTCCAACGGCATCGACTACAAGGAGCGGATCAAAATCATGAAGGCACTCTGGGATGCGGTCGGCTCCGAGTTCGGCTCACGCCACGAACTCTACGAGCGCAATTATGCCGGCAATCACGAAGCGATCCGCATGCAGGCCCTGATGCAGGCGCGAGGCTCCGGCGCACTCGCCGAAATGGAGGCGTTGGCGACCGCCTGCATGAACGACTACGACGAGAACGGCTGGGTCGCTCCGGGCTACCACAGCAATGAAGACGTCAGCATTCTCGGCAGGCTGAACGGCTGACGTTATGCACGTCGATCGCAATACCTTTCGCACCGCCATGTCCCGCTTTGGCGCGGCGGTATCCGTCATCACGACGGACGGGCCGGGCGGACGGTGCGGGTTCACCTGTACCGCCGTTTGCTCGGTCACGGATGAGCCGGCGACCGTGCTCGTCTGCGTTCACAAAGACAGCCGCACCAATCAGGCCTTCAAGACCAATCTGGTGCTGTGCGTGAATCTTCTGAACGCCGATCAGGGCGAACTCTCCGCCTCCTTCGCAGGTCAGGCCGGCGACGATATGGAGGCGCGTTTCAGAAGGGTGAGCTGGTCGACGCGGAAGACCGGCGCGCCTGTCTTCGACAATGCCGTTGCAACGCTCGATTGCAGTATCGCCGAGATCAAGGAGTTCGGCACGCACAACATCATGTTCGCGCGCGTCTATTCGGCGGAAGCCAGGCCTGAGCAGGTGCCCCTGATGTACTTCAATCGCGGCTATCACGGCCTCGGGCCGATCGGGATCGGGCTGCCCCTTTCGACGGCCGGCGCGGCCGGAGGCTAAGGCCGGCAGCCTCAACGGATAAGCGAGGAGAATATCGTGTCGAACGATGCAGACGACCTGCCGATCAATCTCGACGAGTGGATCAAGGAGAACGGTCACAATCTGAAGCCGCCGATCGGCAATCTTCAATTCTGGAAGAAGCGTTGGCAAAATCTGCTCGTCATGATGGTCGGCGGGCCGAACTACCGCCCGGACTATCATGACGATCCCGGCGAGGAACTCTTCATCCAGCTGCGTGGCGACGTGACGCTGAAACTGATCGACCCGGTCACGCGCAAGCGCTCCGAGGTCGTGGTGCGGGAGGGCGAGATGTATCTGTTGCCGTCCCATGTCAGGCATTCCCCGCAGCGCCCCGAGGGGTGCATCGGCCTTGTGATCGAGCGCTATCGCCAGCCTGGAGAGGTCGATGCGCTCGAGTGGTATAACGAGGCTGGAAACCTCGAATTCAGGGGCGAATTTCTGATCACCAACATCGAAACAGATCTCACCAAGGTTCAAGCGGCCTGGAAAGCCTGGGTCCAGGATCCCGGCCGAACCATCCCGACCGTGTGGCGTGTCGGAGAGGATCTGCCTGCGGGGATCGTTGTGGCGGAGAAGTCCTGACGATCATGGCCGATGACACGCCGAAATGCTCGGGTTCGAAGACTGTTCCGGCTGCGTCCGGCGCGGCTCGGCGTGCGCTCAATGTCCCGGCCTACTACCTCTACGGGGAGAACTGGACGGCCGAAAGTTTCGGATTTTTTCACATCGAGCCTTTCGCCGTCCGCAATATCCCCAATAACTGGCGGATCGGCCTGCACCGGCATCCGGATTTTCATCAGCTCTCGATCACGTTCGCCGGTCGCTGTTCTTTCGAGCATGACGGATACGTGGCGACCGAAGCCGAGCCCTGCTGCGTTTTCACTCCGGCCAATGTCGTTCATCAGTTCACCTACGAACCGGGCAGCGTGGGTTATGTGATCAGTGTGTCGTCGGATTTCGTGGCTGGCCTGTCTCTGGACAACGGCCCGGTCAAATCGGCATTGGCGCGACTGTCCGCGCTGCGCTTGATCAAGTTGCGGGACGATGCGACTGCCGAACGCCTCCGCACGCTGATCTCCCTGATCGGCGAAACGTTCACGGCCGACTACGGGCGCAGCCGCGAGACAGTTCGCCATCTCTTCGGCGCGTTTCTCCTCGAACTCAATGGAATGGTCGCGTCGGCAGCACCGATCGACCATCACGCGGTCCGTTCCACCGCCGGCACCGCCGATCTCTTCAATCGCTTCCGGGAATGTCTGGAAACCGAATTTGAACTCACGGGAAGGTCCGGCAGGCCGCCCGATACGCTTCACACGGTGGAGTCGTTCGCTGCTCGGCTGTCGACGACGACCTATGCGCTCAATGCCGCCTGCAAGCGCGCGCTTGGCCGCTCGGCCAAGGACATCGTTCAGACCGCGCTGCTCGGACAGGCGACGAGGCTTCTGCTCTACACGAAGCGCTCGATCAAGGAGATCGCTTACGGTCTGGGCTACTCCCACCCGTCGCATTTCGTCCGCTTCTTCAAGCATCACCGCGGCGTGACGCCGGAAACCTTTCGGCAGCGCTTCATCGAACTGGAGCCCGGCTCGGCAACCTGATGTCGGCGTCGAACGGCTCCCTCATCCCAGCGACAGGAAACCAAAATGGCTCGCACCATCATCAACAATCCCGACCTGCCGCGGTCCAAGTCACCGCACTCCAACGCGGTCAAGGTCGGCAATCTGATCTTCGTCTCCGGTTTCCCCGGCTATGACGAGAACGTCAAAATCCCCCAGGGCGATTTTGCCCAGCAGATGCGGTTCGCACTGCAGCATATCAAGGCAACGCTCGAATATGCCGGCAGTTCGGTCGACAAGATCGCCAAGGTCAACGTCTATCTCGACCGACGTGCCGATTTCGATGAGATGAACGGGATCTACAAGGAGTTCTTCGGCTCCGACCAGTCCGGCTGGCCGGCTCGCACGACTGTTGAAGCGCGGTTGCCGCGCAAGGATTTCCTGCTCGAAATCGATTGCGTCGCGGAAGCCTGATCCACTCCTCGCTGCTTCAGCCTCCACCGCCTGCAGCTGCCCTAATCTATGCCCAACACAGAGGCCAACCCATGCTGACAGACGAAGAACGCCGCCAGGGCGCTGCCGACCTCTACCGGGCCGAACAGGACAAGAAGGTCATCCCGCAGCTCAGCAAGAGCTTCCCGGCCATCGAGTTGCAGGATGCCTATGCCATCCAGCGGCTCTGGGCCGAGATGCATATCGCCAAAGGCGCCAGGCAGATCGGCCACAAGATCGGGCTGACCTCACGGGCGATGCAGATGGCTTCGAAGATCACCGAGCCGGATTACGGTCATCTGCTGGATTCGATGATGTATCGCGACGGCGCGCAGATTCCGGCTGCGAACTTCCTGAAGCCGCGCCTGGAAGTCGAGCTCGCCTTCGTCATGGGGGCGGATCTGGAGGGGCCGGGAACCCAGATCTACGATGTGATGCGCGCCACCGAATACGTCGTGCCCGCGCTCGAGATCATCGATTACCGGACCGAGGTTCCACGCGCCATTACCGATACGATCGCCGACAATGCGGCTTCGGGCGGCGTCATCGTCGGCGGTCGGATGATCCGCCCCTTCGATCTCGACGTGCGATGGGTGGGGGCGACGCTGGCCAGAAATGGCATCATCGAGGAATCCGGAGTTTCGGCCGCGATTATGGGTCACCCTGCAGCCGGCATCGCTTGGCTGGTCAACAAGCTCGCGTCGGTCGGGGCGAAGCTCGAGAAAGGTCAGATTGTCCTCGCAGGCTCGTTCACACGGCCGGTCGATGTCGCGGCCGGAGACGTGATCCATGCTGACTACGGGCCACTCGGCGCGATCGGCGTCTCGTTCGTCTGAGGAACTGCACATGGAACTTCCCGTCAACGTCTTCAAGCGCGCCATCGCGCAGGGCCGCCAGCAGGTCGGTCTCTGGTGCAGCCTGCCCGGCGGCTATGTCGCCGAAGCACTGGCCGGAGCGGGTTTCGACTGGCTGCTCTTCGATACCGAGCACTCGCCTGGGGATCCTCTGACGGTGCTTGCTCAGTTGCAGGCCGCAGCCGCTTATCCAGTATCGGCCGTCGTTCGTCCTGCCTGCAACGACGCCGTACTGATCAAGCGCTTCTTGGATATCGGCGCGCAGACACTGCTCATCCCCTATATCCAGAATCAAGCCGAAGCGGCCGCGGCGGTGGCAGCTATGCAGTATCCGCCAGATGGGATCAGGGGCGTTTCTGGCGTCACGCGGGCGACCCGGTTCGGCCGCGTCGCCGACTATGGCAGGCGGGCAGCCGAGGAGCTTTGCCTTCTGGTCCAGGTCGAGACGCGCGAGGCGCTCGACAATCTCGAAGCGATCGCCCTCACGCCGGGCATCGACGGTGTCTTCATCGGGCCGGCCGACCTCGCCGCCAGCCTTGGCCACATGGGCGAGCCAGGACATGAAACCGTGCGCATGGCAGTCGAAGACGCGATCCGTCGTCTTGTTGGACTTGGCAAACCTGCGGGGATCCTAACGCCGGACAAGGACTTCGCGCGGCGGTGCATGGAACTCGGCGCCACATTTACTGCCGTCGGCGTCGACGCGGCACTGCTGGTGCGGTCCGCCGAAGCCTTGGGAAGAGACTTCAAGCCGGTATAGAGCAGACTCGGATTGTTTGAATGGTTAGGCGCTGTCGCTAATTGGAGCTCGGCCCTGGTTGGGCCCAGTCGGGATTGAAGATCCAGACTCGCCCGTCAGCGAAGGCCTGATCGGGCCGCGTGCGGAGACCGGGCAAAAAGCCTTGGTCCTCGGGTGTTATCTCTGCGAACCTGCCCTGATCATCGCCAGTGATATGACCGAAACGATACCGACACACCGATCCTGAGCGACTGCCTGACAGTGTTTCGGCGTGCGCTTGTTTGGATGCCGGTGGGGAGCCACGTTGAGCGCCGTTTGACAAAATGGCTATCGTTTCCGGGGTATCAGCTACAGCGTGAACTAGGCGGGCTTCCTGACCCCGTTATCCTCCATAGCCACAAACTAAGAAGCTCAGGGGATCTGGCAATGTTTCTGACCGATCGAAGGACTGTTCTCGTAGGCCTGTCGAGCACGCTTGCATGTGCGGCATTGGGGCAGACCATGCCAGTGGTCGAGACTGCGGGCGGCAAACTGCAGGGCTTCGCGCAAGGCGGTGCCGCTGCCTTCTTCGGCATCCCCTATGCTGCCGCCCCCGTCGGGCCGCTACGCTATCGCGCGCCGCAGCCGGCCGCGGCCTGGGTCGGCATACGCGATGCCAGCAAGCCGGGCGCGGCCTCGATCCAGACCTTGGCGGGCGCGGCCGCCTGGCTCTATGACGGCGCCGAGCCGCAATCGGAAGACTGCCTTTTCCTCAACGTCTGGACGCCCTCTGCTCAGGGCAAGCGGCCGGTGATGGTCTGGTTTCATGGCGGCGCCTGGCGCACCGGCCACGGCCTCGTCGCCGGAACGAACGGCGCAGCGCTGGCCGTGCGCGGCGACGTCGTCGTGGTGACGGTGAATTACCGGCTGGGCGCCCTGGGCTGGCTGGCGCACCCCGAGCTCAAGGACGAGAGGTCGGGCACCCTCGCGAATTGGGGGCATCAGGACCAGATCGCAGCGCTGCGCTGGGTGAAGGACAACATCGCCGCGTTCGGCGGGGATCCGGCGCGGGTGACGATCTTCGGCCAGTCGGCCGGCGGGCAGAGCGTCGCGACGATCGCGCAGAACCCAGCCAATGCCGGGCTGTTCGACAAGGTCATCCTTCAGAGCGGGTCCCTGCACGGCGCCCCGGGCTTTCCTGAACTCGACACCGCCGCCGCTTATGCGGAGGCGCTGGCGAAGCGGCTCGGCACCAGCATCGCCGGCCTGCGTGAGCTTCCCGCCCAGCAGCTTCACGACGCCGAGCTTCAGCTGGGGCGCGACCCCGCCATGGTGCGCTCGCTCGGACGCCCGCCGATCCTGCCTGTGCTCGATGGCAAGGTGCTGACGGCCTGGCCACGTGACGGGGAATTGCCGGCCGTCCCCGCGCTGATCGGCACCACGCGCGATGAAGGCGTGTTCTGGTACGACCTGGTCAATCCCGACGGCAAGGCTGTGGGCGGACCGAAGTCGCCGCAGACGGAGGCCGACTTGCAGGCGATGATCCGTGACCTCGTCGCGATCTATCGCCCCGAGGCCGCGCATCTGCCGGTGGCAGAGATCGTCGAGGCTTATCGTTCCACCGCGACGGCGGCCGAGGGCGATGCTCCGAAAAGCCTCTGGATGGCCGCCTATGGCGACATCGTCTTCCGCCTGCGCGCGCTCGAGGCCGCCAGGCGCCATGCCCAGGCCGGGCACGCCGCCTATCTCTTCGAGTTCGATCATCCCCTCGCGCCGCCCGCACGCGGCGTACCTCACACGGCCGAGATCCCATTCGTCTTCGGCACCTACAGCCATCCATTCTTCAGCGCCAAGGTGGGAGCCGGCCCGGTCGAGGCCAGGCTGTCCGAGCTGATGCTGACAAGCTGGGCCCGCTTCGCTCACACCGGCGTGCCCTCATCCGATATCTCGGGAGCGTGGCGTCCGGTCTCGCCGGACGGCAAAGGCGTCAACATCCTCGGCCGCGAGAGCGGCTACCAGCTTGCCGACGCGGTCCAGCCCGGGCGCACCGCGGCTTGGAAGATCTGAGGCGCCCTTGCGCCGACGGCTGACCCTCGCCGCAAGACGGATGTGTCTGACAACGCCGTCGAGCCAATGACGCTGATCCGTTAGACATCGGGAACTCTCACGAATTGTGACTGAACGCCAGGCCGCCGCGCTCCCCAGCCGGCGGCTCTTGCGTGTTCGGCGACGAGATTTGTCATGCTTGATGACGAAGACGACGCCGCAGGGCGACATCGCCGCCAAGATGCGTCGCATGCTGCGCGAGGCCAAGGCGCCCAAGGCCTTCGTAGGACAGGCCGCGCTCGGAGTTCTGGGGCGTCCGCCGCGAGATCGACTACGTCATGCCCGACGCGATCCGCAGCTATCTGCGGAATCCGGGGTAGGGTGTGAAGCGGTAGATCGACCGGGCGCACGCTCGTTGGCGCTGCTGTGCGCCAATAGCAGACGGTGAGTGATTGCCCGGAACCGGACGTCGATGACGGTCATGGGAAAGGCCATTTGGATCGACACTGTATGTCGCTTGGCATGAGTTGAAACAGTCAGCTTGGCGGCACAGGTCGCGCTAGAAGCCGAAATGCGATGGCTCCAAGAAGCGAAGATCGCCGAAGGAGATGCCTCCAAAACTCGGAGGCAACAGCTTGACGCGATCAACCTGCAAGCTGCCACGTCCGATAACCCTATCCCCGCCTCCGGCGCTGCCGTCCCGTCCGATCAGAACGGCATCTTGCACTCCTTGCCGTAGGCATCGGGCAGCCCCTCGACGATCTTGCTCTCGATCTCGGTGGCGAAGCTGCCATCCTCGCGCTTCTTCACCGAGACGAGATAATAGTCCTGGATGGGGAACTGGTTCGTCCCGATCTCGAAGCGCCCGCGCACGGATTCAAACTTCGCCTTGCGCAGCGCGTCGATCAGCTTCGTCCGGTCCGCGATCTCGCCCTTCAGAGCCGTCACCGCGGCGTTCAACCATGTCGCCGCGTCATAGGCGTGCGCGGCATAGTTGGCGGGCGTGTATTTGTACTCCGCCTTGAAGGCCTCGACGAAGCTGCGGCTTGCCGGCACGTCCAGCGCGGGCGACCAGTTGGTGACGCCCGACGTGCCCACCGCCGCATCCTGAAGCGCCGGCAGGTTGGTCTCGTCGATGGTGTGGGCCGTCAGCATCGGCAGCGTGATGCCCGCCTGTCGCCATTGCTTGACGAAGGTCACGCCAAGGCCGCCGGGCATGAAGACAAAAGCGGCGTCGGCCTTCGCGGCCACGATCTTGGCGAGATCGCTGGAGAAGTCCGGCTGCGTCAGCGGCACGAAGATCTCGTCGACTACCTCGCCCTTGTATTCTCGCTTGAAGCCGGCGACGACGTCCTTGCCGGCCTGGTAATTGGGCGCGACGATCACGATCTTGCGATAGCCCTTCTGCGTGGCGTGGCGCCCCATCGCCTCGGCGTTCTGATCGTTCTGATAGGCGGCAGAGAACAGATAGGGGCTGCATCTTGCGCCGGCGAGCGGGGATGGGCCGGCATTGGTGCCGATGAAGACGGTCTGGCCGTCGACCATGCGCCGGGCCGTCGCCATCAGGATGTTGGAGAAGACGATGCCGATGATGGCGTCGACCTTGTCGCGCTCGATCAGCTGCTGCACGCGCTGGATGCCGACCTCGGGCTTCAACTCGTCGTCGACGACGAGCACTTCGGCCGGGATGCCGGCGATCTTGCCGCCGAGCTGCTTGATCGCGAGCTGAAAGCCGTCGCGGGTGTGCTGGCCGAGCACCGCCGGCGGCCCGGTCAGGGTGGTGACCAGGCCGATCTTGATAGATTTGGCCGGATCGGCCGACGCCGTTGTTGAAAGGGCCGATAGCAGCGCCAGCGCGCTCGCGGCGGTCCTGAGTATGTTGGACATGTCGTTGGTTCCTTCCTGATCGGATCGCTCTCAGCCGATGCCGTAGCGCCCGGGCGCGATCACGCCCGCCGGATCGAGCGCGGCCTTGATCGCCGTGCAGCTGTCGCGGAAAGCCGGCATGGCCTGGCCCATATGGAGCGCGTGGTAGTCGAGCGGCGCACGGCCGACGAAGATGCCGCGCTCGGCATAGGCCCGGGCGAGCGCCTCGTAGCAGGCGTTGGCGCGGGCGTTCTCGTCGGGGTTCTCGCGGTCGAAGGTGATGACGTGCAGCCCGCGCGCGAAGCGGGCGCTGCAGACATTCATGATCATGTAGTCCATGCCGTGCTCGGCATAGATGCGCCGGGCCATGCGCTGGCACTCATTGGCGATGCTGCCGACCATCGGCGTGCCCGGCAGGAACCAGAGATTGCCGCCTCCGGGGCGCCATTTCAGCAGGCCGAGCTCGCCGACGCCGGGAACGCCCGAGCAGGCGTTGATCGCGACCTGCAGCGCGTGGAAACCGAGCGCCTCCTCATGCGGGATGTATGTCGCCTTGCCGGACTTGCCGAAGGCGGCGCGCACGCGCTCGATCTGCGGCTCGAGCGCCGCCATGCTCGGGCCGTAGAAGGCGCCGGACACTGTCCACGCGCCGAGCTTGTCCTTCTCGCGTAACGCCCGGCGGCCGGCGTCGGAGATCGGCGCGCGATTGCCGGGGCTGTACTCCGGGCTCGGATGCTCGGAGCCGCAGAGGTAGATATCGTTGGCGACGCGCAGCAGCGTCGGCACGAAGTTGGAGAGCTTGAGCGCCCGGCAGATGTCGACGATCTCGGCGAGATCGTCATCGTCAGGATAGGTGAAATGGAAGCTGCGGACCGCCGGCGGGCGCGGCAGCAGCCAGATGCCCATGCGCGTGACGATGCCGAAATTCGACTGGGCGAACAGCCCGTCGAGGATCGGGCCGAAGCTGTACTTGCTGACATGCCAGTTCGGCAGCTCGGAGCCCGCGAGCGCGCCGTCGCCGGTGCGTAGCACCTCGCCATTGCCGAGCACGACCTCCATGCCGCAGGAAAAGCCGAAATGGTCGAAATACGGGCCGTAGCCGGCGCCCTTGTCGAGCGCATTGCCGAGCATGCCGCCCTGCGGCGGGCCAGAGGTGACGTCGACCATGAACTTGTCGCCGCGCCGGACCAGCTCGTCATGCATCGCCTGGTAGCTGACGCCGGGCTCGACCACGGCGAAGGCCAGCGTATCGTCGATCTCGAGAATGCGATTCATCCTGCGGCCGAGATCGAGCACGACCTGACCGGCATGCACCGCCGAGCGGCTGCCGAGGCCGATATTATTGCCGGTGCTGACCGGATAGAGCGCGACGCCATGGCGGTTCGCCGCCTTCACGATCGCCTGCACCTCGGCCGTGCTGCCGGGATAGACCACGCCGAGCGGGCGCCGGTCGCCGCCCGGCATGGTGTTCTCGCCATAGCGGCGCAGCGTCTCGTCGCTGCGGTTGATCCACTCGGCGCCGATCGCCGCCGCGACCTCGTTGAAGAATGCTTCCGCCATGCCGGCGTCTCCCCTCTGTTGTCCTGGGTCTTTGCCGGTCACCAGAAGCCGGCGTCGTCGTTCGGCGCCGGGGCAGTGGCCGTCGCCAGCGCCTCTTCCGGCTGCGGCGCGGGTCGGCTCGTCAGCGTCACCCCGACCAGGGCCGGTGGCAGCGGGCCGCCCGTCGCCCAATCCAGCAGCTCGACGGTGTGCGCCATCGGCGCGCCGACATAGCGCCGCAGCTGCGTCAGGCAGCCGATATTGCCGGCCGCCACGACATCCGGCGCCGTGCTGTCGATATTGCCTGCCTTGCGCCGTCCCAGGATTTCAGCCGTCGCGGGCTGGAGCAGGTTGTAGGTTCCGGCCGAGCCGCAGCAGAAATGCTTCTCCGGCACGTCCACCACTTCGAAGCCCGCGGCATGAAGCAGGTCGCGCGGCGGCCGGGTGACGCGCTGGCCGTGCTGCATCGAGCAGGCGTCGTGATAGGTGACGCGCAGGCGTGGGCGCTCCGGTGCGACAGGCCGGAGCCCGATGCCGGCGATGAATTCGGTGACGTCGCGGGCGATGCCGGCGATCTCCTTCGCTTCGCCCGCGAGTTCAGTTCGACCGAGGAGATGGCCGTAATCCTTGACCGTCGTACCGCATCCGGAGGCGTTGACGATCACGGCGTCGAGCCCCTCGCCACGACGCTCGCGCATCCAGGACCGGACATTGGCGGCGGCGGCCGCCATGGCCTCATCCTCGCGGCCCATATGCAGCGTCAGCGAACCACAGCAGCCGGCGCCGGCGGCGACGACCACGTCGCAGCCATGCCGTGTCAGCAGGCGGATCGTCGCCGCGTTGATGTTGCCATCCAGCACCTGCTGGGCGCAGCCGGCGAGCAGCGCCACCCGCGCCCGGCTTTCGCCCTCGGCCTTGAACACCTGCGGCGCCAGGATCTGCGCCCGCGTCCGCTCCGGGATCATCGCGAGCAGAGGTCTGATCCGGCGCGGCAGGAGCCGCTGCAGCGGGCGCCCGAGACGGCCGAGCGCCAGTGCCGCATGGAACAACCGCGGTCGCGGCAGGACGAAGGCGAGCAGAGCCCGCAAGGCGCGCTCGGCCAGCGGCCGCCGGTGCCGGCGCTCGACATGAACACGGGCCCGGTCGATCAGATGCGCATAGTCGACCTTCGCCGCGCAGGTGGTCATGCAGGACAGGCAGGAGAGGCAGCTGTCGAGATGCGCGACGGTCTGCGCCTTCGGCGCCGCCTCGCTCTCCAGCATCTCGCGGATCAGGTCGATGCGCCCGCGCGGGGATTCGTTCTCGTCGCGGCTCAGCACATAGGTCGGGCAGGTATTGGTGCAGAAGCCATAATGCACGCAGGTGCCGAGGATCTCGGCGGCTTCCCGGATCGCGGGATCGCGCAATTGCTCGGCGGTGAAATCCGTCTGCATGACCCGTCTGTCCTCCGAGCGGAAAGCTAAGAAGGCAGGCGGCGCGAGGTCTCGGCGCTGCGTGCAGAAACATCCGGCTTTGCGTGCAAATCGTTCTTATGAAAAGCTGCTGGCGCCCCGGCGGGTCCTGTCGGCTGCCGGGCGGAGAAGGTCATGGGGACCATCGTTTGGGGCACGGAAGGCCTGGAGCCCGATTGCGGGTTCGACTACTGGCGCGAGACCGTGTGCCGCGCCGTGCTCAACGTCACGACCGAGGCGCCTGGCCCGCAGGAAGCCTTCCACGCCTCTATTGTCGGACGCAGCTTCGGCGATGTCAGGATCGCGAGCTTCCGCTCGACGCGGCACGAGGTCGTGCGTACCCCCCGCCACGTCGCTCAGGGCGACGACAGCGTTCTCATCAGCCTGCAGGAGCGGGGTCAATGCCGGCTCTCGCAGGGCGATGAGCGGCTCTTGCTCCAGCCTGGCGAGATTGGCCTGGTCGACGGGGCGCGGCCGTTCCGCCTCTCGTTCTCGGAAGACGTCCGGCGCGTTGTCGCCGTCCTGCCGCGCCGAACGCTCCTGCTCAAGGCGCCTTGGCTCGTGCGTGGCCGCCCGCACCGTATCGCGCTGACATCGCGCTTCGTGTCGCTGGCACGGCGCCACCTCCTGGAGCTGGCCCGTCATGGCGAGGTCATGGACGAGATGTCGGCGAGCCTGCTCACCGATAATCTATGCAATCTGATCGGGCTTTCGAGCGATGCCGGCGGCCCCCGCCCCGATCGTCTGCATGAGGCGATCCTCGCCTTCTGCCGCGGGCGGCTCGGCGACGAGACGCTGTCGCCTGGTGTCGTGGCGGCGCATTTCAATATCTCGCTGCGCACGCTGCATGCGCGCTTTGCCGCAACGGGCCAGAGCTTCGGGCGTTGGCTGCTGGCGACGCGGCTGGAGGAGAGTCGCCGGGCCCTGCTCGACCCCCGTCGCGCCGGTGAGGGCATCGCCTCCATCGCCTATTCGGTTGGCTTCAACGATCTTTCCGTCTTCAACCGGGCCTTTCGCAATCGGTTCGCCCTTGCGCCGCGGCAATATCGAGACCGAAGCTGCTCGTGATTACCAGAAAGCGGCAGACGCCGCCGAAACCGATCGTCCTCGGTGCATCGAAGTTTGCCCAGTCGCCAATTTCGGCATTCCAGCCTAGCGCCAGACTGCGCTGCCCGAATGCGGGCATCCCAGACGTCGGCTGTGGGCCAAGAATGCACGAGCGGGAAGCGGCAATTCCTAAAATGGGCCGTCGCTAGGAACCGGAAATCCGAGACATTCGTGCTACTCGGCCGTGATGGCCGGAGTTGGCTGCGCGCAGACCCAGCACCGCTCTCAGGCACTGTTCCGAAGCGGGTTTCGAGCTGAGTGGGTCGATTTTTTGGATTCCTGGATCGGCGTGATGCTGAATTAGAAAACTGCGTCGTAGGTCAGATGGGAATTTGCAGAGGGGCGGGGCACTTCACGCGGACAAGATTGCGGTCGTGACCCAGACAAAAAATTGTTTTATAGACAAATCAAGGAACCAGGCGGATCGAAATCGAATGGACGACGTGACGGATGCGATCGATGCCGAGGCGCAGCACAAGAACCACTCGGTCTACTTCGTCCCCGGCCTGCATCGCGGACTTCGTGTGCTGGAGATCGTAGCGGCTGCGCAGCGCCCGCTGAGCATTACCGACATCGCGTCGGAACTCGGGTTGACCCGATCCTCAGTGTTCCGCCTGATCTACACGCTCCGGCATATGGGTTTCCTGGAGGAGGAGCAGTCCAAGCTCTTCACGCTAGGGCCGCGCGTCCTCAATATCGGATTCGCCTTTCTCGCCTCCAAGGACATTATCGAGATTGCCCGCCCCGAGCTGGAAGCGCTACGCGACGACACGCAGGTTTCCGCGCATCTGGCGATCCGCGATGAGCGCGACGTGCTTTATCTCAGCTGCGTCCAGACCCGCTCCGGGTTTCTCAGCAACATGAATGTCGGCTCGCGAGTGCCGGCCTACGCCTCGCCCATGGGGTGGCTGCTGCTTTCGAGCCTGCCGCCAGCGGAGCTGGCAGTGCTTTTCCGCAACGAGACTTTCGTACCGCTGACGGACCAAACTCCGACTTCGGTCAAAACGCTGCTGGATATCGTCAAGCAAGCCGGGCAACGCGGTTACGTCATCAGCCGGGGTGCCATGGAGGCCTCAGGAAGCTCGATTTCGGCGCCCATTATCAACCGGCGTAAGGAAATCGTTGGGGCCATCGACATATCGGGACCGGATTCCGCCTTCAATCTGGGCGAAATCGAAGGACGCTACCTGAGCGCGGTTCTGGCCACCGCCGCGCGAATTTCCCAGCGTATGGGATAGGCTTGGGAAGGGGCAGCCGTTACGGCGCCGGCAGTCCGAGGATCTGACGTGCCTCGGCCGGCGTCGCGAGGGATCCGCCGAGATTCTCGACGATCGTGCCGGCCTTCTCGACCAGCTCGGCATTGTCACGGGCGAGCACACCCTTGCGGATATAGATGTTGTCCTCGAGCCCGACCCTGACATGGCCACCTAGAAGAAAGGCCTGCGCCAGCAGCGGGAACTCGTGGCGTCCGACGCCGAATGCCGCCCAGATGCAATCCTTCGGAAGCTGCGAGGCGAAATAGAACAAGGTCTCTGGGTTGGGAATCGCACCGTAGCGGACGCCCAGGACGATCTGGATCAGCAGCGGATTTCGCAAGGTGCCGTCCGACTGCAGGGCCAGAGCGAGCTGCAGGTCGCCACCGTCGAAAAGCTCCAGCTCGGGCAGGACGCCGGCGGCATAGATGCGCCTGGCCATCTCGGTCACGTTGCGCGGCGTGTTGATCACCACCGCGCTGCCCGAGAACATGGTATTGAGATCAAGCGTACAGATTTCGGGCTTCAGCGCCTCGACATGCGCCACGCGCCGCTCGGGGGTTGTCAGGGTCGTCCCGGGAGCGGCGACGGCCGGCTCATCAAGGCCAGGGACGAAGCGGCCGCCTTCTCCCGTCGACAGGTTGATGATGACGCCCGAGCCGGACTGGCGGACGCGATCGACGATCTCGCTGAAGAGCCCCAGATCCATGCTGCCCCTGGTCGAGACCGGGTCGCGCGCGTGGAGGTGGACGACGGCGGCGCCTGCCTTTCCGGCCTCGACGGCAGCCGAGGCGATCTCGGCAGGCGTGACGGGAAGGCTAGGATGCTGCTGGCGCGAAGTGAGGTTGCCGGTGACGGCGCAGGTGAGGATCGTCTTGCGGGACACGAGATGGCTCCTCAAGCCGCAATCTTGGCGGCGGACAGAGTAGCCTCCAATGCCGCCCGGAGCTTCTCGACGATTTCGTCGACATGGCTCTCGTTAATGGTGAAGGGCGGCGCGAGCAGGACATGATCGCCGTTGACGCCATCGGCCGTGCCGCTTGAGGGATAGCAGATCAGTCCGAGATCCTGCGCCGCCTGCTTGATCTTGGTGGCGAGTTGGTGCTTCGCGGCGAAGGGCTGCTTGGTCTCGCGATTGGCGACCAGCTCGAGGGACTGGAACAAGCCACGCCCCCTAATGTCGCCGACATTGGGGTGCTGCCCGAAGGCCTCGTGCAGCCGGCGCGACAGTAGGCGCCCCAAGCGATCAACGTTGTCGAGCAGCCCCTCATTCTCGATTGTCTCGATCACCGCGATCGAGGCGGCGCAGGCGACCGCATGACTCATATAGGTGTGGCCATTGGCGAGCAGGCCGGAGCCGGCCTCGATTGCCCCGGCGACGCGCTCGCTCGCCATGGTCGCGGCGATCGGCTGGTAGCCGGCCCCCAGCCCCTTGGCGATGGTGATGATGTCGGGCCGCACGCCCTCCTGCCCGGTGACGAACATCGCGCCGGCGCGGCCCATCCCGCACATCACCTCATCGGCGATGAAGAGGACGCCATGCCGGTCACAGATCTCGCGGATGCGGGCGAAATAGCCTGGAACCGCGGTGACGCTGCCGAGCGTCGCCCCGACGATCGGCTCGGCGATGAAGGCGGCGACATTCTCCGGGCCGAGCCGACGGATTTCGGCATCGAGCTCGTCGGCGACGCGCATTCCATAGGCCTCGATCGTCTCGCCCTCGCGCTGGTCGCGATAGGCGTAGCAGGGCGCGATCTGCGAGGTCTCGATCAGGATCGGCTGGTACATCGTCCGGCGGCCGGGATGGCCACCGACGGCGAGCGCGCCCAGCGTGTTGCCGTGATAGCTCATGCGCCGCGAGATGAAGCGCACGCGGCCAGGCTGACCGATCTCGACGAAGTATTGCCTGGCGAGCTTCATCGCCGCTTCCATGGCTTCCGAGCCGCTGCCGAGAAATGCGACGCGGCCATGTCCGAAGCCGGCCGGGGCGCGCTCGACGAGCATCTGTGCCAGCCTCTCGCTCGGCTCGTTCGTGAAGAAGGAGGTGTGGGCGTATTCGAGCTTGCCGAGTTGGGCTGTGATCGCTTCGATGACGCGGGGATGCGCGTGGCCCAGGCACGACACTGCCGCGCCGCCGCTGGCGTCGAGATAGCGCCTGCCCTCGGCATCGACGAGATGGACGCCATCGCCCGCCACAGCCACCGGAGGGGTCTTGCGTAGGTTGCGATGCAGGATCGCCGACGAGCTCGGACGGGGAGTCGGATTTGACATGGTGCTCTCTGCCGCTTCCAAAATTCTGTTGATATACAAAACACGGTTCCGTATAAGAAACAAGAACGGAGTGACCCATCCTTGAACCCGTCAGTGCAGCGTCCCTTTCACGGCATTCGCGTCCTGGACGTCACCCATGTGCTCGCCGGGCCGTTCTGCGCCTACCAGCTCGCTCTGCTCGGCGCCGATGTCGTGAAGATCGAGCCGCCGCAGATGCCCGATACGGCCCGTGGCCGCGGGCCGGATGACGCCCTCAATGCCGCCGGCCTCGGCATCAACTATCTCGTCCAGGGCTCGAACAAGCGTTCGCTCGCGCTTGACCTCACCTCCGAGGACGGACGGGCAATCCTGCTCGACCTCGTCGACGGGGCCGACGTGCTGGTCGAGAACTATCGCGTCGGCGCGCTGGAGGCTCTCGGCCTCGGACCGCAGGCGCTCTGCGCCCGCAATACCCGGCTGATCCACTGCTCGATCACCGGCTTCGCCCGCGGTCATGAGCGCGAGGCGGTCAACGCCTACGACAACGTCATCCAGGCGGCTTCGGGCGTAATGGCGCGCACAACCGGCCGCTCGGGCGAGCCGGTTAAATCCGGCGCTTCCTTCATCGACTACGCCACCGGCTACGCCGCGGCCTTCGCGATCTCGGCGGCTCTGTTCCAGCGACAGGTCAGCGGCAAAGGCCAGATCATCGACTGCGCGATGTTCGATACCGCCCTGACGCTGATGGCGCCCGAAGCCGCCGCCGCGCTCTATGAAGGTCCCGCCCAGCCGCGCCCGAAGGAAGCCGGGCTCGGCACCTATGAGACGGCGGATGGGCTCCTGATGCTCGGCGCCTTCAACACGCGGCAGAACAGGCGGCTGTGGGAAGCGCTCGGCCGACCCGACTTCGCCGCGTTAAAGGACTGGCCTGAGCTATGGACCGCCGCGCAGGCGATGCGCGAGGCGCTCGTTCCGATCATGCGCACCCGCTCCGCATCGGAGTGGGAGGAGTATCTTCATGCGATCGGCATCCCCGCCGAGCGTGTGCGCACGCTGGACGAGGCCGTCCGCCTGCCGCATTTGCGCGAGCGCGGCTTCTTTCACGCGCTCGATGTCGCCCTGCCCGGTTCAGCACCCGTCGCGGTCCCCCTCGCCCCCTTCTCCTTCGTCGCCGCCGGCCCGGCGATCGACCGCCCTCCGCCGCGGCTGGGCGAACACAGCGCCGAAATCCTCCGCGAGATCGGGCGCTCGCCGGCTCAGATCGAAGCGCTGAGAGCGCAGGGTGTGATCGCATGATCGGCGCCGCCTTCCCACGGCATGATGCCGAGCTGTTCACGCGCCTGCCGGAGGCCCTGCACTGGACCGGCGAGCCGACCGACTGGGTCCGCGCGACGCGGCCGGGCCAGCGCCTGCACTCCTTCCTGGAAGGCCCCTGCTTCGACGCGGAGGGACATCTTTGGTTGGCAGACGTGCCCTATGGCCGCCTCTTCCGGATTGCGCCGGATGGGGGCTGGCAGCTCGCCTTCCAATATGACGGCGAACCGCACGCACTACGCCCGCGCGGCGACGGCACCTGGCTGATCGTCGATTATCGCCGCGGCCTGCTCGCCTTCGACCCGGTGACGAAGACGGTCACGACGCTCTGCGCTCGGGTCAACACCGAGCCGTTCCGCGGCCTCAGCGACCTCACCGTCGCGCCCGATGGCGATGTCTGGTTCACCGATTCCGGCCGCACCAGCCTCTCAGATCCGACCGGACGGGTCTACCGGCTGCGGCAGGGCGCGACAGTGCCGGAGCTGATCCTCGCGAACGTGCCTTATCCGAACGGGATCGCGCTCTCGCCGGACGGCACGCTGGTCTACCTCGCCGCGACGCGTGCCAACGCCGTCTGGCGTTTCATGGCGGAAGCGCCCGATCCTGCCTGGCCGATGGTCGGCACGTTCCTCCAGCTCTCCGGCGGCCTTGGTCCGGACGGGCTCGCGGTCGACGCCGCCGGCCGCCTCGCTATCGCTCAGGCGCAGGCGGGACGGCTCTATCTCGTCGACGCGCTCGGCGACGCGCTCGCTGTCGTGCACACGCCGGGCGGGCTCTGGACCACGGCCTGCGCCTTCTCGCCGGACCAATCGAGCCTGTTCATCGTCGAGGCGCAGACCGGCAGCGTCTTCCGCATTCCCATGGCCACGCTTCTTGCGGCCGCCCCATCAGGACGATCCTCATGACCATGCTGACGAAGGATACGCTCAAGGGCTTCGTGCCGGCCATCGTCACGCCCTTCGACGAGCACGGCGAGATCATGGCGGACGCCTTCGCTGATCTGATCGAGCATCTGATCGGCATCGGTGCGCAGGGCATCTGCGTTGCCGGTGACAATGGCGAGAGCTGGGCGCTCGATCGCGACGAGCGCGCCCGCCTGACCCGCATCGCCGTCGACCGCAGCGCCGGGCGCGTGCCGGTGATGATGGGCTGCACCGCACCGGGGTCGAAGCAGACGATCCAGTATGCGCAGGCGGCCGAGGAGGCCGGCGCCAGCGGTATCCTGGTCATGCCGCAGACCTATGTGCTGAAGGCTACGCGCGAGGAGTTGCTGCGGCGCTTCGAGCTCTTGGGCAAGGCCATCGACATGCCGATCGTGCTCTACAATTCGCCGCGCCGCGCCGTGATCGAGCTCTCTATCGACGATGTCGAGGCGATCGCCAGCGTCGCCCCGGTCGTCGGCATCAAGGAGTCCAATCGTGACATCGGCCACCTGACCCGGCTGATCCGCCGCATGGGCGACAGGATCGCGGTGATGGTCGGCCCGTCCTATTATATCCTGGTCGGCAGCGCGCTCGGGGCGCCCGGCTTCATCGCCACCGGGCCCGAACTGCTCGGCAAGACCGCCGGCCGGTTGATGGAGATCGGCCGCAAGGCGCCCGATGCCGACTATGTCGACGCCCATCAGAAGCTGACCATCGTCTACGAGACGCTGATGTCGCTCGGCACCTGGCCCTCCTCCGTCAAGGCGGCGCTCAACCTTCAGGGCCTGCCTGCCGGCGTGCCGCGCGATCCGCTGCTGCCGCTTGGCGGGGCCCAACTCGAGAAGCTCCGCGCCACGCTCGGCGAGCTCGGCCTGCTGCCCGGCCGCTGAGATGGCTGGCGACCTGCGCATCGGTGTTGCCTGTAAGCGGATGGTCCGCTTCCGCTTCGACGGCGAGACATTGACAGCTTGCGAGGGCGAGATGCTCGCCTCCGCATTGTATGCGCAGGGGCGACGCACATTACGCACAAGCCGCGACGATGGCGGCCCGCGCGGAGCGTTCTGCTTCATGGGCGTCTGCCAGGAATGCGTCGTCTCGATCGGCGGCAGGCTGACGGAAGCCTGCCGCACGCCAGTGCATGATGGGCTCGTGGTGGAGTCGGTGCGGTGAGCGGCGCCTATGACCTCATCGTGCTTGGTGCAGGCCCCGCCGGCGCGGCGGCGGCGATCAAGGCCCGCAGCCTCGGCCTCTCCGTCACCGTGATCGACGAGGCACTGTCGGCCGGCGGCCAGGTCTATCGCGCGCCCTCCCCGGCGCTGACGGCGACGCAGCCCGATGCTGACCGGCGCAAGGGCGAGGAGTTGCGGGCGAAGCTCGCCGCCAGCGGCGCCGTCCTCTATGCGAACCATCGGGTCTGGTCGCTGACGGCGGGCTTCTCCGTCATCGCGATCGGCCCCGACGGTCCGCTGACGCTCAAAGGGCCCAATCTCATCGTCGCCGCCGGCGCGGTCGAGCGGCATATCCCCATTAGCGGCTGGACCTTGCCCGGCGTGATCGGGCTGGCGGGTGCGACCATCCTGCTCAAGGCCCATGGCGTGCTGCCCGGGCGCCGGGTCGTCGTCGCCGGCTCCGGCCCCCTCCTGCTGCTCGTCGCCAACAAGATCGTCGCGGCCGGCGGCGAGGTCGCCGCTATAGTAGATGCCGCGCCGCGGTCAGCCTGGCTGGCGCGGCTCGGCAGCATGCTGGCGCGGCCCGACCTGATGGCCAGGGGAGCGGGCTGGCTGCTCGCGCTGCTGAAGGCGCGGGTTCCGATCTACTCCGGCTCGGCCATCCGCGCGATCCAAGGCACGGAGGGCGTCGAATCCGTCACGATCGGCCCCGTCGACCGCGATTGGCGGCCGGCTGGCGATTCCGTGCGGACGATCGCGGCGGACGCCGTCTGCCTCGGCTTCGGCCTGTTGCCGTCGACCGAGGTCACGCGGCTGATGGGCGCCGAACATCACTATGAGCCGGAGCTGGGTGGCTGGGTCCCGGTGGTGGACGCCTCGCTCCAGTCCTCGGTGCCCGGGCTATTCGTTGCTGGTGACGGCGCCGGCGTGCGCGGCGCCGATGCCGCCCCGCTCTCCGGCGAGCTTGCGGCGCTCGGCGTCGCCCGCCGGCTCGGGCGCGGCGGCGATCTCGCAAGCCAGGTCGCGATGATCGATAGCGCTTGGCGCAAATCGGCACGCTTCGGCGTGGCGATGTCGGCGCTCGCCATGCCGCCGCCCGGCGCTGCCGCGATAATCGAGGCCGGGGCGACCGTCTGCCGCTGCGAGGGGCTGACGCGCGCAACCCTCTACGCCGCAATCGCGGCCGGCGCCAGGACACTCGCCGATCTCAAGGCGACGACGCGCTGTGGCATGGGTCCTTGCGGCGGGCGCGTCTGCGGCGAAGCGGCGGCGATGGTGATCGCCGCTGCGACCGGTTGGGATCGCGTGGCAATCGGCCAGCCGAGCGCCCGCCCGCCGCTGCGACCAGTCCCGCTCGCCGCTATCACCGGCGCGTTCGACTATGACGAATTGCCCATCCCCGCCCCGGCCCCGCTATGAGCGCGCGCTACGATCTGGCCGTCATCGGCGGCGGCATTCTGGGCAGCGCCGCCGCTTGCCGCGCCGCGAAAGGCGGGATGCGCACGATCGTCGTCGAGCAGCAGACGCTCGGCAGCGGCGCCTCGGGCGTCAATGCCGGCACGCTGTCGCTGCAGATCAAGCGCGTCATGCTGATGCCCTACGCAATCAAGGGCCATGAGCTCTGGGAGCGGGCCGGCGAGCGCATCGGTTTCCACAAGTCCGGCGGCATCACGCTCGCCTTCAACCAGCGCGAGGCCGATCTCCTGCACGAGCGCATGGCGCTGAAGCGCGAGGCCGGCGCGCCGATCGAGATGATCTCACCGACGCGCGTCGCCGAGCTCGAACCCAATCTGTCGCGCAAGGTCGTCGCGGCGAGCTGGTGCGCCGAGGACGGCTACGCCAATTCGAGCCTGACCGGCGCCTATTATCGCGACCTGCTGGAAACGGCCGGCGTCGCCATCCGCGAGCGCACACCGGTCACGGCGATCGACAGGAACGGCGGCGCGTTCCATCTAGCCACGCCTGAAGGAACGATCTGCGCGACCCGTCTCCTGCTCGCCTGCGGCGCCTGGCTCAGGAGCGCCGGCGCGATGATCGACCTCGACCTGCCTGTCCGCGCCCGCGTCAACACCGTCTCGGTCACCGAGCGCGGCCCGGCTCTGGTCGGCACCGTGATCGGCCACGCCACCGGCCTGCTCACCCTGAAGCAGAAACCGAACGGCAGCGTCCTGATCGGCGGCGGCTGGCAGGGCACCGGCTCGCCGGATGAGGGCCGCAGCTCGGTCGATCCCGCGACGCTGCTCCCGAACCTTCAGCTCGCCATGTTCGCCGTGCCTGGCCTCGATCGCTTCCGGGTGGTGCGGTCCTGGACAGGCTTCGAAGCCAATGTGCCGGACTTCTATCCGCTCGCCGGCGCGGCGCCTGGCGTCGACGGCGCCTTTCTGCTCGGCTGCGTGCGCGGCGGCTACACCATCGGCCCCTATATCGGCGCGCTGATGGGCGATCTCATCCTCGGCCGCGAACCGGAGCTCCCGCTCTTCGACCCCGGCCGGTTTTCCAACCCAACTGCGCCGGCAGCCTGATCCAACAGCGAGAGACCCCATGTCCACGGATTTGTATCGTCTGGACGGACGCACCGCGATCGTCACCGGTGGCGGCACCGGCATCGGGAAGGCTATCGCCGAGGCTTTCGCGCGGGCCGGCGCGCATGTCGTCGTCTCGGGCCGTACGATGGAGACCATCGAGCCGGTCGCCCGGGCGATTGGCGGCACCGCCGTCGTCTGCGACGTCACCAGGCTCGACGGCGTCGAGGCGATGTTCGCGCGGGCCCTGGCGATTAGTGGCAAGATCGACGTACTCGTTAACAATGCCGGGCAGAGCGGGCCGATCGGCAACATCGCCGACGTCGATCTCGACGCTTGGCGGACCTGCGTCGAGATTAACCTGTTCGGCACCGTCAACTGCCTGCGAGTCGGCGCCCGTCTCATGAGTGCCCAGGGCTCCGGCTCGATCGTCAACATGTCGTCGTTGATGGGGCTGAAGGGCTACCCGATGCGCAGCGCCTATTGCGCCACCAAGTTCGCGGTCATTGGCCTGACCGAGACGGTCGCGCGCGAGGTCGGTCCGTCGGGCGTCCGCGTGAACGCGCTTTGCCCGGGTGCGATTTCGGGTGAGCTGATGGACCGCGTCGTGGCGCGCCGCGCGGCTGCCGAAGGTCGGGAGCCTGCCGACATCATCAAAGAGAACTATACGGATGTGGCGGCGCTTCGCCGTTGGGTGACCCCGGAAGAGGTCGCCGCAGCGGCTCTTTTCCTGGCTTCCGATGCCTCCTCCTCACTCACCGGCGAGCGCATCAAGACGGATGCCGGCCGTTTCTGAAGGCAGCGCACAAGACCGCTCCGATGCTGCATTTGCATAAAACAAAGTTTTGTGTATAAACAAAACAGGGAGCCGTTATGCAGCACACGACATTCGCCGAGACCGTATCCGACGTCCCGCGGAGGTCGCTTCTCGAGCTCAAGGGCATCGAGAAGTCCTATGCGCGGACCTCGGCGAAGCCCATTCAGGTGCTGAAGGGCATCGATCTGTCGCTCTATCAAGGCGAGGTTCTCGTCCTCATCGGGCCGAGCGGCTCGGGCAAGAGCACGCTGCTGCGCTGCATGAACCTGCTCTCGCCCTTCGACGGCGGCGAGATGGTCTTCGAGGGCGAAAGCTGGCGCCCGGATGGAAAAGGGGAATGGCCCGACGGCAGCGATGCGCGTGCGCGGCTGCAGAAGCTGCGCTGGCGCATCGGCATGGTGTTCCAGCAGTTCAACCTGTTCCCGCACAAGACTGCGGTCGAGAACGTCATGCTGGCGCTCAAGCGGATACGAAAGATGTCGTCCTCCGAAGCGCGTGCCGTCGCTGTCACCGAACTCGACCGTGTCGGGCTCAAAGAGAAGGCAGACGCCTATCCGAGCCAGCTCTCGGGCGGCCAGAAGCAGCGCGTCGCGATAGCCCGAGCACTGGCGATGAAGCCGGAGGTGATGCTCTTCGACGAGCCGACCTCGGCGCTCGATCCCGAGCTGCGCGGCGGCGTTCTCGACCAGATGAAGCGACTGGCCGGCGAGGGCATGACCATGGTCGTCGTCACGCATGAGATGGCCTTCGCGCGCGAGGTCGGCAACCGCGTCGTCTTCATGGCGGATGGTGTCATCGTCGAGGAAGGCCCTGCGCGGGAAATCATCGGCGATCCCAAGCACGAGCGCACGAAATCCTTCCTCAAATCCGTCCTCGCCGCATGAGTGCTCCAATGACTGATCGTTTCACCGGCAAGGTCGTCATCGCCACGGGCACAGCGTCCGGGCTCGGGGCCGAAGCTGCCAGGCAATTCGCCCAGGAAGGCGCCAGCCTCGTCCTCGTCGACCTGAACGCGGGGTCCCTGGAGCGCGTTGCGGCAAGCTTGCGTCAGGAGGGAGCCGCCGTCGAGACGGTGGCCGGCGATGTCTCCGATAGCGCGGTCGCCAAAGCCGCCGTCGAGCAGGCGCTTTCGCGTTTCGGGCGCATCGATATTCTCGTCAACAACGCCGCCATCGATCCCTGGAACGCCAAGGCCCTGCCCGACACGAGCGAGGAGGTCTTCGACCAGGTTATCGCGGTCAATCTGAAGTCGGCCTATTTGTTTTGCCGCGCGGTCGTGCCGGTCATGCTGGCGCAAGGCGGCGGTGCGATCGTCAACACGGCCTCGATCGCCGGCATCACCGCCTCCTCGCAGGAAGCGATCTACGGCATCTCGAAGGCGGCGCTGATCCACCTGACCAAGTCGATCGCGCGGGACTATGCGACGTCAGGCATCCGCTCGAACTGCATCTGCCCGGGTATCCTTGAAGCCGTCATGACCGACCGGCGCCAGGATATGACCGGCGAGATGCTGGAGCAGCGTTCCAAGAAGGCCGGCGGCGTGATCCCGATGGGCCGCGAGGGCCGCTACGACGAAGTCGCCCGTTCGATCCTGTTCCTCGCGAGCGAACGCGACGCCAGTTACGTCACCGGTGCCGCGCTCGTGGTCGACGGCGGCTACACGATCGTCTGACGGCAGCTGAATACAGCCAAGCAACCCAACCAAGCAAAAACGAAAGGGGATACCGATGACCGACCTCAACGCCACTGCCGCCGCCAGCCGCCGCTCGCTCCTGCTTGCCGGAGGCCTTGTTGGCGCCGGCGCCGCCCTAGCCGCAAACCTCGCGCGGCCAACCGCCGCGCAGGCGCAAGCGCCAGCCAACGAAGCGCTGATCGACAAGTGGATCAGGACCAAGAAGATCACCTTGGGCTACGAGTTTGGCACGCCGCCGATGCAGTATCGCGATCCGACCACCAATGAGCCGGCCGGCTACACGATCGAGCTCACCAAGTTGCTCGCCGCCGATCTCGGCGAAGGCATCACGATCGACTATGTCGAGGTTCCGTTCGGACAGCTCTTCTCGCTGCTGGAATCGGGGCGCTGCGACATGATCGAGCCGGTGACGAACCTGCCGGCACGCGCGTTGCGCGGCGATTTCACACCCATCCCGGCGTTCTATGCGCCGGTCTATGTCGGCCTGAAGCCGAATTCGACCGTGCAGAAGCCCGAGGATTTGAACGCCGAAAACATCCGCTTCGCTACGCTCCAGGGCACCTCGCAGCTCGCCGTCGCGCGCCGCACCTTCCCGAAGGCGCAGTTCGCCTCCTTCCCCTCGGCGACCGACGCCATCAACGAAGTTGCGTCCGGACGCGCCGATGCGACCGTGCAATCCTCGTCGAGCATCGTGCGGGCGCTGGATGCCGGCGCGCGCATCAAGCTGCTGCCGACCGGCGCGCTCTATCTTGAAAGCGTCAGCTTCTTCATGCGCCAGGGCGATCCCCGGACCCTGAACTGGATGAGCAACTGGATCGGCTACCACGCCTCGATCGGCACCCTGGCGACGCTCTATGAGCGCTTCGTCGGGACTGCCAGCCGCGAGAAGTACAAGCTCCAGACGGTCGCCGTCGGCCCCGCTGGCCAGCCGATCCGCTCGAACTGACCGACCTGTCCGGAGCGGTCGTTCCCGACCGCTCCGGCATGTCCTGCCACGGAAGCCGGCCATCCCGATGCTCCCAGAAGCCACGCCCGATCTCGTCGTCGTTGGATCCGGCGCAGCCGGCCTGATGGCCGCGCTGTCGGCGGCTGTCGCGGGCGCGAAAGTTCTCGTCCTGGAGCGTTCGCCCCTCATCGGCGGCACCAGTGCGATCTCGGGGGGCCAGATCTGGTCGCCACTCAACGCGCTGATGGAGCGGGCCGGCGCAGCCGACGATCGCGACGAGGCGCTGGACTACCTGTCACGCGTGACACTCGGCACCGTCGGGGAAGAACGGCTGTCGCGCTACCTCGATGCATCGCCCGCCCTGCTGGAATGCCTGGAAGCTTGGACGGAGTTGCGCTTCTTCCAGATCGAGCGTCCCGACTACCATCCGGACTTCATCGGCGCACGCGACGGCCGCGCGTTCGAGCCGCTGCCCTACGACACTACCCGGCTCGGCGGATGGCGCAGCCGGATCCGCACCTCGCCGCTGCGAGGGCCGGCGACCTCGCGCGAACTGCGTGCCGGATTGGACCCCGATCTTCTCGCCGAGCGTCGAGTCAGGGATGTGCGCACGCAGGGCGCCGGCCTGGTCGCCGGCCTGGTTCAGGCCTGCCTCGACCGGGGCGTCGCCTTCGAGAGCGACATCCGCATCACCGATCTCATGCTGGAAGGCGGCGCCGTGCGCGGCTGCCGCACGAGCGAGGGCTCCACCATCCGCAGCCACTCGGGCGTCATGCTCGCAAGCGGCGGCTTCGAATGGAACGATGCCCTCAAGGACGCCTTTCTGGCGCCGGCCGACCGCGCGCCGACCTCGCCGCCCTGGAACGAAGGTGATGGCCTGCTGATGGGTCTGCGCCTGGGCGCAGGCGTCGCGCATATGACGGAAGCGTGGTGGACGGCCGCTGTGCAGGTGCCCGGCGAGCAGTGGGACGGCCGCCCCATGACCCGCAACATCGTCCGCGAGCTTGCCTTGCCTGGATCGATCCTCGTCAACGACGCCGGACAGCGCTTCGTCAACGAGGCGAGCTCCTATCACGACCTCGGCAAAGCCTTTCAGCATTTCGATCCGGGCGGCTATCGTCATCCCAACCTGACGGCCTGGCTCGTCTTCGACGCGCGCTTCAAGCGCCGCTACCAGATCGTCAACGTCGCGGCGGCAGCGCCTGCGCCAGACTGGTTCCAGCAAGCCGATACGTTGGCCGAACTCGCGGCGAACGTGGGCATCGCGCCCGGCGGACTTGAGTCGACCATCCGGCGCTTCAACGCGGCCGCACGCGACGGGCAGGATCCCGACTTCAGGCGCGGCGCCGACCGGCATGGCCTCACCTATGGCGACCCGGAGCATGGGCCCAACCCTTGCCTCGCGCCGCTGACCGAGCCGCCGTTCTTCGCCATCCCCATCCTCCACGGCAACAACGGGACCAAGGGCGGCCTGACGACGGACGATCAGGGGCGGGTGGTTCGGTTCGACGGGAGCGTCATCGCCGGGCTCTACGCTTGCGGCAACGTTGCAGCCAGTCCGATGGGGCCCGGCTACCCCGGAACGGGTGGTTCGCTGGGGCCGGCCATGACCGAGGCCGTGGTCGCCGGCAGGGCCGCCGCTACCGCAGCCGGCATGAAGGCGCACGCATGAACCGAGCCATTCAACTCGACTGGAATTTCGTGCTCGATCGCTGGCCCTTGCTGGCGAAGGGGGTCGTTCTCGATCTCTACATGGCCATCGTCGGCACGATCGCCGCCTGCCTGCTCGGTCTGCTGATCCAGAGCGCACGTGGCAGCTCGTGGACACTCCTGTCGCGCACGGCCTACGGCTTCACGCAGATCACGCGCGGCATCCCCTTCTACGTTCTGCTGCTCTGGCTCTATTTCGGCGTCGCGAGCTATTTTGATCTGGCGCTGAGCGCAGTGACCTGCACCATCATCGCGCTCGCGATCACCGATTCCGGCAAGGCAGCTGAAATCTTCCGCGGCGGCTTCCTCAGTATCGACGCAGGCCAGCTCGAAGCCTCCGACGCGATTGGGCTCAGCCATCGTCATCGTTATTTCGACGTCCTGCTACCTCAGGTGATCCGGGTCGTCATTCCTCCGCTCGGCAACGTCTTCGTCGGCCAGATCAAGGGCGCGACCTTCGCCGCAGCGATTGCGGTGCCCGAGATGGTCTTCCAGGCGCAGGAGATGAGCGTCACCTTCTACCGGCCTTTCGAGGCGTTCGCCGCGGTCGCCATCATCTTGATCACCGTCGTCCTTGCGTTTTCGCTCGTCTTCCTCGCCGCCGAACGCGCCCTGAGGTTGCCATGACTGAGTTCCTCGCAGAGCTCCAGGCACAGTGGCTGCCCGTCTGGGTCAAGCTTCCCGCGCTGCTGATCGGCTTGCGCTATACGGCAATCGTCGCCGTTACGTCTTTCGTCGCGTCGTTGCTGCTGGGTCTCGTCGTCGCCATGCTGCGGCGTTCGTCGGCGGGCTGGCTGCAGGCCATCGCCTTCCTCTACATCCAGCTCTTCCGCTCGCTGTCGCTCTACGTCTACATCCTGTTCATCTATTTCGGACTAGCCGCGTTCCTGGGGCTCGCGATCACCCCGCTCACGGCAGCGATCATTTCCGTCACCCTGCTGAACAGCGCCTATGTCGCCGAAATCTATCGGTCGGCGCTGGACAGCGTCGATCAAGGGCAGGTCGAAGCCTCGACGGCGCTCGGTCTGTCCCGGCGGCATGCCTTCCTCGACGTCGTGCTGCCGCAGGCGCTGCGGACGGCGCTGCCCGCTCTCGCCAACCAGCTGATCATCGTCGTCAAGGATTCGTCGATCGTCGGCGTGATCGGCGTCGCCGACATCATGTACGAGGCTCAGCGCGCCGCGAGCGTGTCCTATCGGCAGTTCGAGTTCCTGACGGCCGTGGCGGTCATCTACATCGCCATCGTCTTCGCCCTGTCCTGGCTGACGGGCCTCGTGGAGCGCCGGCTGAAGACGCCCTGACAACGGAGCAACGACATGAGTAACGCGTCTCATTCCAGCAACCGTCTGGCGCCACTGGCGGAGGACACGGTCGGTCCTTATTACCCTTATTCCTTCCTCGACGGCGACCGTAGCGATCTCACGCGGCTCCACCACGGCCTCAGCGTTGGCCCGCAGGGCAAGCCGATCATTCTGTGCGGGCGCCTTATCGATTGCGAGGGACAGCCTGTCGACGACGCGCTGCTGGAGTTCTGGCAGGCGAACGCCGCTGGTGTCTTGCGCACGCCGGACATCCAGGACGACACGCTGCTCGACCCCTATTTCGACGGTTTCGGCCGGCTTATCACGACCTTGGAGCCGTTCACGTTCAAGACCGTCAAGCCAGGCGCGATCGCGCCCAGCAGAGGTATGGCCGCACGCTCGCCCCACATCACGCTGACGATCTTTTCCGATGGCATCACGAGACTGGTGACGCAGATCTTCTTCGACGACGAGCCCGAGGCGAACCGCCGCGATCCCTTGCTCGAGAGCCTGGCCCCGGAACTGCGGGAACGCCTCATTGCTCGGCTGGTTTCGGCTCCGAGCGGCGATCTTGCCGTCTACGAGATCACGCTCGTGATGCGCGGCGAAAACGAGACTCCATTCTTTGACGATCTTTCGAGCTGACGGACGGCGGAGCAAGCCCATGATCATGAACCGCGGACGCCTCATGCTGCCGGGACCGACCGACGGGGCGGCGGAACGGCGCGTGCCGATCGAACGGCTGCATCTCATCCCCGAGGCGGCGCGCGCGAGCTTCGTGCCTTGGGTCGCCGATCTGCCCGGCCTCAAGATCGGCGAGAACGACCTGACCCGGATCGCGCCCGGTCGTCCGCAGGCGGAAGGCGAGGTCATCGAGATCTCGGGCCACGTCTTCGACGAATTCGGCCGCCCCGTCCGCAACACGCTGGTCGAGATCTGGAACGCGAACAAATGGGGCCGCTACACGCATGTGAAAGACCCCGTCCGGGAGCGCCTCGATCCAAACTTCCTCGGCTTCGGCCGGACGATGACCGATGATCAGGGCGCCTACCGCTTCCGTACGATCCGGCCTGGCTCCTACCTGGCGCGCCCGGATATCGACCGCTGGCGGCCGTCCCATGTGCATGTCTCCATCCGCGGCGGCTCGGCGCGGCTGATTGCGCAGATGTATTTCGAAGGCGACCCCAACCTCGCCCGCGACCCGATGTTCATCCTGCTGGGCACCGCGCAGCCACGACATTTCGGACAGGCCGCCGGGACGGGCGTCAATGGCGAGGTCCTGTATCGATGGGACATCGTGATCGGTGGGCGCAACACCAGCTACTTCGAGAACTGATCGCGCGGCGAATAGCTGGCATGCCGCTTGCCGCATCAACCGAGCGTGTGCCTCGCTCAGGTGCCCGCCTGGTTCGCCTGTACCGCCTGGAAGTGGACATCCCGGGCTTCTGGAATGGACCAGCAGCAGTCAGAACGTGCATTGGCTCTGAATCGTCCGGAAGGCATTTCTGAGGGGCTGCAGAACGGATCACCAACTGCCGCGCGGCCCGTCGTCGAATTCCTCCCGGCCGCTTCCGATCGGCTCCTGTGATCGTCCGCCGGTACAGGAGAAAGGCCGTGACTATCCCCGCTTACCTCACTCTGGAAGAAGTCGTTGCACGCTACCGCGGCCAGATCAGCGAGGGCACCCTTCGCAACTGGCGATCGATGAGGATCGGCCCGTCGTTCATTAAGATCGGTAAGGCGGTCCTATACCCGGTCGAGGAGCTGGATCGGTGGGATCGGTCGAACTTGGTTCAGTGCAGGCGGACGAGGTCCCTCCCCTTCGAGACGGTCGGCGCCGATCGCGAAGCGGGATGAGCGACATCGTCAGCGGCTGCGATGCGCCGGCCGGCACCTCGCCGCACGCGACCAGCACGCGTCGGCTGATCCCGCTCATGCCGCGCTCCAGTTCGGGCCGGCGCAACCAGCGGCGTTTGCGCAGCGGTTGGATCAGCACGTGCCGAGGGCTCGGCGTTCGAGCCATTGTAGCCGAAATCTTGTTCTGCATCGGCCTGCGTCGTAGTAGTGTTTCTGGCGTTCGGAATCCGTGATGAGGCGTGACCATCACGACATATGAAACATTAACCGGAACATTACGGGATGATCACGGCGCATCACGGAACACATGTACCAGACCCATACCCCAGTTAAACTTGAATCACGCTTAAGCCCCTGTCTTGAAAGCGATTTTCGCTTAGACTATACTGATCCACAAAGATCCCGCTCACTACCCCACGGGCATTCTAGGTCACGTTGGATCACGCCTCGATCCAAGTTTCCTCTGAAATGAGGGGCTTGCGCATGCGCTCCGACCCGTTCGACTACTGTCCGACGGGTGATAAAACGCGAAATGTGCCGCCTAACCTCAACAGGCGGCATTGTGCGAGCGAGGAGGCGCCCTACCCTTCCTCAGAGGTGCGACAGCTCTCCTCTTTCTGTCGCTTTTGGCGGACCACAAATTCCAGCGGCCATCGGCGACTGCATCGCTGAGGCCTCACATTTGTGACAGGCTATGTCTGAAAAAACCGCCGCGAGGCCGTTCGATGCTGTCGGTATTTCAGAGATCAGGATCGGCAAGAGGCGGCAACATGGTCATTCCTGACGTCGTGACGCGTGACGAACAGAACTTGCGCGACGCTGGCCGAGCGGGAAGATCTGATCCGCCTTGGCCGCCCTGTCGAAGGTGGCAACTTGGACTATAGCGCATGTCAAATGCGCGATAGTCCGCACGATCCCTGGGGCCTCAAGGCAAATCTAGACAACTAGCGTGCGCCGCCTGGTTCGGCGAGCGATCATGATTTTCCTTTATGTTTATCATGCCGTCACTCCGTTTTATGAGATCGACAAAGGCGGGCGATGCATTGCAACCGTTGACTGTCGACCTTGAGAGCAGAAGCGAGTTAATTGGGTGTCACATCCGGAGCAAACGGCTCGCCTTCAGCTCATTCCATTAGCGGCTGAACATCTCGTTCCTTACACGACCTTGATCGCTCAACCACTGGTCCATCGCCACCTGTCGCGAGCCCGCGAGATCGCCGCCGATCCCGAGGGCCAGGCGCGCCGCATCATCGGCATGAGCGAGCAGCAATGGTCGAAGCGAGGACTCGGGCCGTATGCCGTCTTCGCAAAAGAGGATGGGCGATTTATTGGGCGCGGGGGCTTGCTCTTCGTCGAGCATTCCGGCGAGGTCGAGGTCAACTATATGTTGGATCCCGGCGCCTGGGGGCGCGGTTACGCTCGGGAGCTCGCGGCGAAATGCCTCGAAATCAGCTTTGGTCGAATGTGCCTCAGCAAGATCATCGCGACGACAAATCCTGACAACGTCTCTTCGCGCCGTGTGCTGGAGAAGCTCGGCTTTGCCCTGACCGGCGAGAAGATGCTGGACGGCGGCAGGGTCGTGCAGCTGCACGAGATCACCCAGGCTGGCTGGCGCAACCGCGCGGCCGCGCCTCAAGCCTGAGGATCGAGGACCGCCGCCTCGAGCAGAAGCGAGCTGTCGGCGAGCGTTGTTAACGTCCCAAGGAGCGCCAGAAGCGCGGCTGCGCGCTCATTGCCGAGAACCGGCTCAACCAATGAGACAAACTTCGCCTCCACCTCTTCGTAAGTCAGCGGCCTGGCCTCGTGGCCGCGCTGATAGGCAACGACTTGCTGCAGGCGCCGGCCGCTACACAGGGTAAGTTCCAGCGTCGTCGGTGTCTGTGCATCCGATTGCAACTGGCCATGCAGTGCTGGATCGGTGACCATGGTGACGCGTTGCGCCAACGCCGATGTGGCCGGTCTGGCCATTGCAACCTCGGTAAAAGCGGAGAGGCCGAGTTCCCCGTCCACGAGCGCAGATGCGGCGCAATATTCGAGGCTGAAGCGCGCCTCCGATACAGAGCTGGGGCGCGGGAAACGCAAATTCTGTGTCTGGATCTCAGCCATGGCGACGCGCAGGCTGAAGATCTCCTCCGGCGTCAACTTTTCAGCCATGCGCAGATCGAGAATACCGTCGATCGCCCGATGCATCGCGGCGCAACTCGGATAGATCTTTCGCATCAATCCGAAGCGCTCGATCATCAGCGGCTCGCCGATTTCGGCGGCCAGCGCCTCGCTACCGCCGGCCGCTCCGTTCATCAGCCCATGCAGGCCCCAGTTGCCAGTGAGCGCCTCCGGCGCCGCATCGAGCCCTGCTGCAGCCAAGAGGGCCGCGGTAATCCCGGCCTTTGCCGCGAGGCCGGCATGAACGGGCTTCAGACCAGTGCCGAACTGGATCTTGCTGCCACCAGCCATGCTGGCGGCGATGGAAAGCGCGTTTCGGGCCTTGCTGGTATCGAGCCTTAGCAATCTGGCGATGGCAGCTGCAGCCGCCGGTGCGCCGAGCGTCAGTGTGGCATGCCAGCCACGGCTATAATGCTCCATGTTGAAGGCGGCGCCGAGGCGACCCATGACCTCGATGCCCACGACATATGCGTCGAGAGCAGCAGCGCCGGGGCTGCGCCGCGATGAAGCCACGCTGAGAATGGCAGGCACCAACACCGCACTCGCATGGCCGAATGCCGGCTCAAGATTGTCGTCGAAATCGAGCGCATGCGCCGCCGTGCCATTTGCGAGCGCAGCCCAGGGCAAAGCGAGCCGACATGCTGCGCCTGCGACCGGCACCTCCCCACTGCCCCACTCGGTCGAAACGGCGACAACGCTGCGAACCGGATCGCTGCTGGCGCCGGCGACCATGCATCCGAGCGTGTCGAGGAAGGAAAGCCGCGCCTGCTCCAGCACCGCGGCTCGCGCATGCTGCGGCGCCTGCGCGATCCATTCGGCCAAGCGGGTGCTGAAGTGGTTTTCGGACGTAGGCATCGCTCGGTTCCGGCTCAATCAGGAGGCCAATGACGCGGTGAAGCCGTCTCGGGTGTTGATCCACACCGCCTTCTGCTGGAGGTAATCGCGGATCATCGCCGAACCGCCCTCGCGGCCAATGCCAGAGCGCTTGAAGCCGCCGAACGGCATGGCGACCGAAGACGTCCGGTAGCAGTTCGCCCAGACGATGCCGCATTGCAGCTTGCGGGCGACGCGGTGGACGCGCGCTCCGTCCCGCGACCAGATGCCTGCCGCCAGGCCAAAATGGCTGTCATTGGCGAGCGCCAGGGCTTCGTCTTCGTCATCGAAGGTAATCACCGCGAGCAATGGCCCGAAGACCTCCTCGCGCGCGATCCGCATGTCGCTGCACACGTCAGCATAGATTGTCGGCGCCACGAAATAACCCTGCTCGCCATCGCCACGCGCGACGCGACTTCCGCCAGTCACGAGGCTGGCGCCATCGGCGGCAGCGATCTCGAAATAGCGCAGCACTCGGTCCAGTTGCGGAGCGGTCGCAATCGGCCCAATCCGCGTTGCCGGGTCGAGCGGATCACCGATTTTGAGCGTGGCGACGAGCGCGACGATCCGCTCGATCAACGCCTGCTGCAACGAATGATGCACAAGCAGACGAGAGCCCGCCACGCAACTCTGCCCGGTCGAGGCGAAGATGCCTTGGATGACACCGTGAGCGGCACTTTCGATGTCAGCGTCGGCAAAGACGAGCTGAGGCGACTTGCCGCCGAGCTCGAGCGTGACCCGTTTGAGATTGCGGCCGGCACACGCTGCAACAGCTGCCCCTGCGGCCTCGCCGCCCGTGAAGGCGATGAGTGCTGTCTCGGGCGCGGAGATCAAGGCTTCGCCGATGTCGGCACCGGGGCCTGTGACGACATTGACGACGCCCGGCGGAAAGCCAGCCTCGCGAACGAGCTCCATCAGCACGGCGATAGAGGTCGAGGTAAATTCCGACGGTTTGACGATGACTGTATTGCCGGTCGCTAAGGCTGGAGCCAGTTTCTGCGCGCAGAGCGGCAGCGGTGAATTCCAAGGCAGGATGAAGACGCAGACGCCGACGGGCTCCCATTCGGCATAGACATGCGCCGTGACATCCTCGACCGGAATCACCGCGCCTTCGAGCTTGTCGGCGAAGCCGGCATAGTAGTGGAAATAGCGGGCGAGCCCCGCCATCTGGCCTCTGGTCTCCGTGATCGTCTTGCCGTTTCCAAGCGTTTCGGCCAACGCCAGCCGCTCGTGGTTCGCGTCGACCAGGTCACCGAGCCTATTCAGCAGGCGGGCACGCTCGGCGCCCGGCGTCAGCCGCCATTTCGCCCAGGCTGAGGCGGCGGCTTCGACGGCTGCGAGCGCGTCCTCACGGGTCGCGCGCGCCACGAGGGCCCAAGGCCGCCCGGTCGCCGGATTGATGGCCTCGAACCACTCGCCGTCGGCCGCAGCGCGCGCTTCACCGGCGATGTCGAGATAAAAGCGCTCCATGACTGCTCCTTCAGGCCGCGCGTCCGGCGATCAACCGTTCGAGGCGAGCCGTCATCCGGTCGATCTCGTCGGTCGTGTTGTAGTAGTGAACCGAGGCCCTCAGCCGGGCCTGATCGTCGAGACGGGCAAAGTCGACCCGCGCCGAGCGCGCCTTCGAGACCGAAACATTGATCCGCTCAGCCCGCAGCCGAAGTTGCAACGCGAATGGATCTTCATCGGCCACGGTGAACGTCACTATGCCCGACTTAACTGCGCCGCGGTCGCGCACGACGACGCCTGGCATGACGGCCAACCGGCTGCGCAAATGCGTCGCCAGCGTCTGGATGCGGGTCTTGATGTTGGACAGGCCCCACGACGCGGCATAACGCGCCGCCGCCGCGAGCCCGAGCCTTGCGGCATGATCGAATTCCCAGAGCTCAAAGCGCTGCGCTCCGGGCTTGGGCTCATAACGCTCGGGGCTCGTCCAATCGGCGCCGTGCAGATCGAGCATCCAGGGCTCGAGCGTGTCGGCAAATGCCTGGCGAATATAGAGGAAGCCGGTGCCGCGCGGTCCGCGCAGGAATTTGCGCCCCGTTGCCGTCAGCATGTCGCAGCCGATCTCGGCGACGTCGACAGGCATCTGGCCAACCGACTGGCAGGCGTCGAGCAGGAATGGAATGCCGGCGGCTCGCGCCAGCCTGCCTATAGCCGCGGCGGGATTGACGAGTCCGTCATGGGTAGGGATGTGATTGACCGAGATCAATCGGACGTCCGGGCCGATCATTCGCTCTAAAGCCGTAAGCGAAAGCGCACCGTCGTCGCCGTCCGGCACAACTTCGATCCTGACCCCATAGCGCCGAACCGCCTGCAAATATGGGATGAAGTTGCTGGCATACTCCGAGGTGGTCGTCAGGATGCAGTCACCCGACTGGAAGCGCAGCGCCCCAAACGCCGCGATCCACGCCCGCGAGGCGCTGTCCATGATCGCGATCTCGCTCGCCTGCGCGCCGATCAAGCTCGCCAAGGTTGGATGAACCGCCGCGAGCGCTGCAGCAGCCTCGGCCGCTGCTTCATAGGGACCGATCTCGCGCTCGCGCGTCAGGTGAGCGGCCACGACCTCGTTCACCGGCTCTGGCATCAGTGATGCGCCGGCATTGTTGAAATGGATCAGGCTGGCTGTCGCCGGCGTGTCGCGACGCGCTCTGGCAATCGCAGCGTCTGTCCAGAAGCCGGAAGCCGGTGGAGCGGCCGGGACCTTGCGCTGCTGTTTCATGCGCGCTTCTCCTGGGAGGCCGCCTGGGCAAACCGGCAAATGTCGAAAGCAGTGATCGGCGTTTTGGTCGCACCGCCCAGAACAAGCTCGGCGAGCACCGCGCCGACGCCAGGTCCAAGTTGGAAACCACTGCCGCAAAATCCGAAGCCATGCACGAGCCCGGGTGTAGTGGCGCTAGGCCCGAGAATGGGCAGCCCGTCGGGCAGGTAGCCCTCGATTCCGCTCCAGGCGCGAATGACCCGTGCCGACTTCAGCGCAGGCGCTACGCTGCGCAGCAGTGCCGCATGGCGCGCCGTATTCTCGGGAAGCGAGTAGTGCCGCACGAGGTCAGGCCTGACCTCCGCGCGAGGGCCGCCGCCAAACACGATATTGCCGCGGCGGACCTGCCGGAAATAGATCGGGCTGTTCACCGTCGACGTACTCGGCAGGATGAAGAACGGCAAAGGCTCGGTGACGCCCATTTGCGGCCCCAAAGCCTGCATCGGCACAGCCTCGCCAAAGCTTGATGCAATTAGATTGCCCCATGCACCGGCGCAGTTGACGAGGCTGCGTGCGACAAGAGCCGCGCCGCCCTCGCCGACGACAGAGAACGCGGCTCCACTATGCGAGACCGACGCGACTGCGAAGTTCTCCCGGACATCGACACCCTGCCGCCGCGCCGCGACACCGAACGCGGCCGCGACGAGGCGCGGATTCGCCACGCCGTCATCCAGCGAATGGCGCGCGCCAACGGCGCCACTCGCGATCCAGGGAAAGAGCTGACGCAAGCTTGCGCCACCGAGCATCTCCACGGCCAGGCCGAACCCATCCCGGGCTTCGCGGACATGACCTTCAAGCACCGCGAGATCCTCGTCTCGAAAGGCGATCTTGAGCGCACCAGTCCGCTCATATTCGCAGTCGGCGCCGAGTAACTCGGTAATCCGGGACCAGATCTCACGCGAGCGTAGCGACAGCGGCATCTGCGAAACCGGGCGGCCGTTCGAGCGGACATTGCCAAAATTGACCCCGCTGGCCTGGGCTCCGCACAGGCCGCGTTCCAACAAGGCGATCTTCATTCGCGGTGCAGCGCGGGCGAGATGCAAAGCGGTCGAGCAGCCCATGATGCCGCCACCGATAATGATCGTGTCGTAGACGCTCACAGGCTTGCCTCGACGTCGTCGACATGAAGCGGCTTGATCGGCGTCTGTGGACGCAGACGGCCGACATCGGCAATGTCGCAGCCGAGCGCGGCACTGAGGATTTCTGCGCAGGCGGATCCGCAATAGCGTCCCTGACAGCGCCCCATACCGATGCGCGACAATGCCTTGGCCCGGCCGAGATCTGGCGCACCTTCAGCGGCAACACGACGTAACTCGCCGGCTGTCAGCGTCTCGCAGCGACACACGACCACGCCGTCGTCGAGACGCGCGGCGATGCCGTGCGGCCACGGAAAGGCGGCACTGAGTGCCGCCCTGAAACGAGCAGCACGGCGCAGCTGGCGGAGGGCGCGTGTGCGCTCGCCATCATCCACCGCGGCACTAAGATCAAGAAGGAGAGCCCAGGCCGCGAGTTTGCCCTCGATCTCGGCAACGTCCGCTCCGCCAATTCCGGCACCGTCTCCGGCCAGGTACACAGTACCCAACGGCGTCCTGCCCTCCTCGTCGCGCTGCGGCAGCCATTGCCGCGTGCGTCGGTCGAAGGCGAAGGGGACGCCGGCGAGATCGGCGAGCTGTGTTTCGCTGCGCAAGCCGTGGCCGAGCGCCACACCGTCGCAGGCGACCTGATGGCGCCTGCCGGCCTTGGTGTAGACGAAACCGGTGACCGCAGGATTCCCCTCGACCGCAAGCGGCTCGACGCCATTGCACACCGGCACGCCGCGGCGGGCGAGCTCCAGGCGATAGCGCAGACCGATGAGCAGCGTGCGTGGATCCGAGGCCAAGCCTCCGACAAGGCGCAGTTGCCTGTGGAGCGGCGTGGTGTCGAAGACACCTACCGGCGTGACGCCCGCCTTGAGATATTGATAGGCCAAGAGGTAAAGCAACGGCCCGGTACCGACGAGCGCAGGTCTCCGTCCCGGGGTGCAGCCCTGGAACTTCAGCGCGATCTGCGCGCCGCCCATCGAGAACACGCCGGGCCGGGTCCAACCTGCCACCGGCATGATCCGGTCGGTTGCCCCGGTCGCAAGGATCAGCCGATCGAAGGCGACCCGATCGACCACGCCCGCCTTGACGGTATGGATCACGCCGGCATGGAGCCCCCAGGCGATGGTGCCGGAGCGATAGTCGATCCTACCGGCGAGTGCGTCGAAGCTGCTATGCAAGGCCTCGGCCTTCGCCGCCTCGGTGCCGTAGAGCGCTTGTGCCGAACGCGTGAAGCCAGGAGGTTGCCGGCGATAGATCTGACCGCCGCTGCGGTCATTCTCATCGAGGATGACCGGCCTATACCCTGCAGCGACGAGGCATTCGGCGGCGCGAACGCCGGCAGGTCCCGCGCCAACAATGACGATAGCTGTCATGTCAGGTCGGGATTTCGCGTCGAGAGCGCCATGCCCTGGCTGACGAAGGTCGCACAGGCCTGGATGCGGTCATTGTCACCAGTCCACATCCAGCAATCCTGACAGGCTCGCATCAGGCAGAAGCCTGAGCGCGGACCATCCCCGAATTCCGATTCACGCAGGCGGATGCCGGCGAGCAGGACGGCAGTCAGCACGGTATCCCCCTCGAGGGCGAGAACCTCCTGTCCGTCGACCCGGAGGGAAAGCGGCATCCGTTCCTTCTCTTGCACCCGCACCAGGAGCTGATCTCGCTCAGCCATCGCCGATCCCTTCTCCCGCCGTCGGGTTTCGAACGACGCCACCATCACTGAGCCATGCTTTATCTTGAAGATAACAATTGCTAATGCCAGCGCAGCTGGAGGACGCCCCACGATGAGCAAACCTAATCCACGCAGCGGTTTCGAATATGATCTGCGCCATCTCGAAATGTTCCTCGACACCGTGCAAACCGGGAGCATGACCGAGACCGCGCTGCGCTTCGGGGTGACCCAGCCGGCCGTGTCGCACATCATCGCGACCCTGGAAAAATCCGTCGGCTCCCCGATTTACGACCGCAGCATACGGCCGATCCAATTGACGCCGGCCGGCAGGGTCTTGCTGACGAGCGCCCAGCGCCTGATCGCCGCAGCCTATGAAATGGCGCGCGACGTGCGCCGCGCAGGTCGCGACAATTACGCCGAGTTGCGGATCGGTGTGGTCGACAGCGTGATAGGGCTGATCGCCGCCGATTTGGTGCAGCATCTGGACCCGCTGGCGCAGTCGCTCTCGATCTGGGCGGGTCTCTCTCCCGATCAGCGCAGCGCCCTGCTCGACCGGCGTGCCGACCTCGTCATCAGTTCCGACGCAATGGAAGAAACCGACGATGTCGAGCGCTACGAGGTGCTGCGCGAGCCCTTTATCGTGGTTTTGCCGCGCTCGCTGACGCATCTGCAAGGCGCTCCGCTGCATGTGCTGGCCGAAGAGGCGCCGCTCATCCGCTATAGCAGCCACTCCCATATCGGCCAGCAGATCGAGCAGCACCTGCGCCGCTTGCGGGTCAAGCTACCCAGGGTCTTCGAACTCGACGTCTCGGACGCCTTGTTTGACTGTGTGCGAGCCGGCGCGGGCTGGAGCATCTCGACGCCCGTTTGCTTTCTCTCGGCCTCCAAGCCGATCGAGGATTTCGTTTTCGCCCCGCTCGACCCGGGACGATTCCGCTCGATCTATCTGGTCTTCCGTCGCGGCGAACTCGGGAACCTGCCCCGGGATGTCGCAACCCTGGCAGCGCGCGCCATCCGCAAGAACGGCCTCGATCGCCTAGCCTCGCTCCATCCCTGGCTCGGCCAAAAGCTGGAGATCACTTCATAAGATTTTTCTCTGTTATTCATAGAGCAGGCTCATGGCATTCCAACGGGATCAGGATTTAACCGTGAGATTGCGATGCGGCACGCCGTCAGGGTCGAGGAGGATTCGCTTGGACCGGTCGAGATTCCGGCCGACCGCCTCTACGGCGCCAATACCTCTCGCGCAGTCGGCAACTTTCCATCCAGCGCCGCACTTGGTGCCTTTCCGGATTTCATTCGGGCGCTCGCCATCGTCAAGAAGGCAGCGGCCGAGGTCAATCATGCGCTTGGTCTGCTGAACGATACGCGGGCTCGAGCCATCATAGCCGCGTGCGACGAGCTCATCGCCGGACAGCATCACGACCAATGCGTGGTCGAATTGCTTGAGGGCTCGGGCGGCACCTCGACGAACATGAACGTCAATGAAGTGGTCGCGAACCGCGCCCTTGAGATCATGGGGCAGCCGCGCGGCTCCTATGCAGCGCTCAACCCGAACGACCACGTCAACCTCAGCCAGTCGACCAACGACGTCTATCCGACCGCCCTGAAGCTCGCACTGCATGCCATGTCAGCTCGGCTGGCCGAGGTTCTGGCGGCGATGCAGCTCACTCTGGCCGACAAGGCATCGAGCTTCGCAAACGTACTCCGGGTTGGCCGTACCTGCATGCAGTCGGCCCAGCCAATGACACTCGGGCAGGCTTTCGGGGGCTATGCCAGCGCGATCGGGCGGGCTCGCGCGGCATTGGAGGCACGCCGGGAGGCTCTTCTCGAAGTGCCGCTGGGCGCGACCGCGATCGGCACCGGGCTGGGCGCCGCCCCGGGCTATCGCGAGCGGATCGCAGATGCCCTCTCTCGCATTTACGGGGCTCGGATTCGCCTCTCCGAAAACTTCTTCGACGGTTTGCAGAATGCCGACGAGATCGGTCGCTTTTCCGCGGAGCTGCGGACTTGCAGCCAGATCGTGGCGCGCATCGGCGCCGACCTCGAGCTGCTTGCGAGTTCGCCGGATAGCGGGCTCGGAGAAATTTCCCTTCCCAGGGTCCAGGCCGGCTCCTCGATCATGCCGGGCAAGGTCAATCCGGTCATGCCTATGCTGGCGCAGCAGGTCGCCTTCGTCGTCCAGGGCCATGACACGACGACCACGCTCGCTGTCTTGCACGGACAGTTCGAGATCAACCATTTTGAACCGGCGATGGCGCGGGCGCTGTTCGAGGCATGCAATCTGATGAGCGCCTCCTATGCGCTCTTCAACGAGCGTTGCCTGAAGGGAGTCGAGGCCCGCGACGAGCGGTCCTATCTCAATCTGCGCAATTCCCCGGCGATCGCCAGTCTGTTCCTCGCCGATATCGGCTATGCGGGCGTGACGCGCATTGTCCAGGAAGCGGAGCGCGAAGGCATAGCCTTCGTCGATGTCGCCATTCGTGAGCAGCTGATGACCGAGTCGGAGGTCAGGCTGCGCCTCACCCAAGCTGCCCGCCCACATGCCCGCCCCTGACCGACGCGGGCGCAAAGCTCAACACAACAAGAAGGAGGGGATCATGACGAATTTCGGATCGAAGCTTTTGAGCGCACTCGCCGCCGCCGGCCTGAGCCTCGTTGCGGCGCAGGCCCAGGCCCAGGGCAAGGTCGTGCTCGGCAGCACCAGCAGCACGACGATGAGCGCTCTGAACGAGCGAATCCTCCCCGCCTTTGAAAAGGCCAGTGGCATCGAGGTCAAGAACGTCGCCGGCGCCTCGGCCCATCATCTGGCACGCCTGCAGGCCCAGCAGGGTAATCAGGAACTCGACGTCGTCATGCTCGACGACGCCATCATGGCACAGGCCGTCTCGCTCGGCTTCTGCGCCGACCTGCCGAAAGCCTTCCTCGATACCTTCGTGCCGGAGGCGGTGATCGGAGGTCAGGCAGTCGGCTTCGGCCTCAATGCCATCGGCCTGGCCTATAATCCGAAGGTCTTCCAGCAGAAGCGTTGGGCGGCGCCGACATCCTGGAATGACCTCGCCCGGCCGGAATTCAAGAACCGCATTGCGGTTGCGACGATCAGCAACGGCTATGGCCTGGCAACGCTGGCCATGCTCGCCAAGGCGAACGGCGGAAGCGAGGATAATATTGAGCCTGGCATCGCGGCGATGAAGAAGGTCGCGCCCAACGTCGTCGCCTTCGTCGATTCGACTTCGAAGATCCCCGAGCTTTTCCAGACCGGCGAGATCGCGCTGACCGTCTGGAACAACAACCGCGTCAAGCTGCTGGCCGATACCGGCTTTCCGATCGAGTTCGTGTTCCCGAAGGAAGGGGCGCTGGCCGGGGTGTCATATCTCTGCATCGTCAAGGGCTCGAAGAACCCCGAGAATGCCCGCAAGCTGATCGAGGTGATGACAGGCGCCGAAGCCCAGAAGCTCTATGCGACGGCGTTCGCCGGCGGGCCGACGCTCAAGGGGCTCACTGTCGACGACCCGTCAGGCCTGATCGTTGATACGGCGCGCCTACGCACGCTCGTCGAGCTCGATGCGAAGAAGGTCCAGGCCAACCGCGAGGAATGGGCGCGGCGCTGGGCGCGTGAAGTCGAGCGCTAGGTCGCCGCGGCTAAACCCTAGGAAAAGGGCGACCATCACCATGGCATTTCTCGAACTTGACGGGCTCGTCAAACATTTCAGCAGTTTCGTCGCCGTAGACGGGTTGAGCCTTTCCGTCGAGCGCGGCGAATTCGTCAGCCTGCTCGGGCCGTCTGGCTGCGGCAAGACGACGACCCTGCACATGATCGCCGGCTTCCAGGAGCCCAGCGCCGGATCGATCTCCGTCGACGGCGTCGACATCGTCGATGTGCCGGTCAACAAGCGCGATATCGGCATCGTCTTCCAGAACTACGCGCTGTTCCCTCACATGACCGTGGCCGACAATGTCGGCTTCGGCCTGGATATGCGCCGGGTGGCGAAAGCCACCCGCGACGCCAGGGTGCGCCGCGCGCTGGAGCAGGTTCACCTCGAAGCGCTCGCCGGACGCTATCCCAAGGAGCTGTCCGGCGGCCAGCAGCAGCGCGTCGCCTTGGCACGTGCACTGGTGATCGAGCCCAAGATCCTCCTGCTCGACGAGCCGCTCTCCAATCTCGACGCGAAGCTGCGCGAGGACATGCAGATCGAGCTCAAGCTGCTGCAACGCGAACTCGGCATCACGACCATTCTCGTGACACACGACCAGAACGAGGCCATGGCGCTCAGCGACCGCATTGCGGTGATGCATGGCGGCCGTATCGTCCAGCTCGATGCGCCCTATCAGGGTTATGAGCATCCCGAAACGCCCTTCGTCGCCGGCTTCCTTGGCAAGGCCAATCTGTTCGACATCGCCGCCGCATCGGAGGCGATCGACTGGTCGCGGATCGCCCAATCAGGCGGGCCCGACGTTTCGGCTACGCTCGGTAAGCGCGGTGCGCTGCTTTGCGTGCGGCCGGAGAAAATGGCCTTCTGCAGCCCGGAGGAGGCCTATCTCTCGGGTGTCGTCGCAACCCGGATTTTCCTCGGCGCGAGCTGGCTCTATCAGATCAAAGTCGCGCAGTTCGGCACCATCCTGGTAGCGGAACAGAATCGCAGCGCCTCGGACAAGGTTGAAGGCAGCGCAGTGCACCTGCGTTGGGAGCCCGAGCATGCCGCGCTGATCCCGGGAGATGGCCAATGAACCTGTCGCGCGCCCAGGCGTGGCCATTGCTGATGTGCTTGCCCGCGATCGCCTTGTTCGCCGTCTTCTTCCTGCTTCCGCTGGCACTGGTGATGATGCTGAGCGCCTATTCCTTCAAGGCCGGCGTCGGCATCGTGCCGGACCTTAGCTGGGCGAACTACGCCGCCGTCATCTTCGACGGCTATTATCAGCAACTTTTCTTCAACACCCTGTTCATCGGCATCACGACGGCGCTGGTGACATTGCTTCTGGGCATGCCCGAGGCCTATGTGCTCTATCGGATGCGCTCGCCCTGGCGCACGATCTTCCTGCTGATCATTCTCGGCCCGCTACTGATCTCGCTGGTGGTGCGGACCCTCGGCTGGCTGATCCTGCTCGGCAATCAGGGCGTGCTCAACTCGGCGCTGATGGCCGCAGGCGTGACCGAGGATCCGATCCGCTTCCTCTATTCGGCGCCGGCCATCGTGATCGGCCTGACGCATGTCCTGCTGCCCTTCATGGTCATTCCGATCTGGACCTCACTGCAGAAGCAGAAGAGTTCGGTGGTGCACGCCGCCTTCTCGCTGGGTGCCTCTCGCCGTCAGGTGTTCTTCCGTATCATCCTGCCGACGGCACTCCCCGGCATCCTCTCCGGCACCATGGTGGTGTTCTCGCTCGCGGCCAGCGCCTTCGCCACGCCGGCCATCCTCGGCGGGCGCCGCTTCAAGGTCGTCTCCACCGCCGTCT
Organism: Allobosea sp. LjRoot90; assembly: GCF_964254315.1. Taxonomy (NCBI): domain Bacteria; kingdom Pseudomonadati; phylum Pseudomonadota; class Alphaproteobacteria; order Hyphomicrobiales; family Alloboseaceae; genus Allobosea; species Allobosea sp. LjRoot90. The sequence goes on along the minus strand of NZ_CAXUTF020000001.1, from coordinate 238,406 downwards.
ACGACGAATTCATGAGCACGCTGAACTGGCCGCTCGGCGCCACGATCGCGCTCTTTCTCCTCATCATCAGCCTTGGTTCCCTGATGCTCTACAACCGCCTGATCGAGCGGCGCATCCAGCGTTGGGCCTGAAGGAGGTCCAGATGCTGCGCAACACCCCCCTCGCCCTTGCCTTTCACGCCGTGCTGGTAACGTTCGTCATGGCGCCCCTCGTCGTGGTCAGCCTCGTCGCGTTCACCGCGGAAAGTTACCTCGCGCTGCCGTGGAGCGGCCTTTCCCTGCGTTGGTTCCGCAGTGTCTTCGCCGATCGCGAATTCCTCGCCTCCGCCTGGATCAGCATCGAGGTCGCAGCCTTCACAGCGACGCTGGGCGTGGCTCTCGCCCTCCCGGCAGTGCTCGCCATTGGGCGCTACCAGTTTGCCGGCCGCGACGCGGTCAACGCCCTGCTGCTGGCACCGATTCCCGTACCTGGAATTGTTCTCGGGGTGACGTTCCTGCGCTTCATGACCCAGATTGGCTGGAACGGAACAGTGGCAGCCATGATCGTCTGCCATTTGATCGTGACGATTCCCTTCGTCGTGCGCATCCTGCTCGCTGCGATCATAGGCCTCGACAAGTCGCTTCCGCAGGCCGCGCAGTCGCTGGGCGCGTCGCGGCTGGCGGTTTTTCGCCGCATCACTCTCCCTATGCTGGCCTCGGGGATCAGCGGTGCCTGGATCATGGCCTTCCTGCTCAGCTTCGACGAGTTGACGGTCGCGATCTTTGTCGCCTCCACTAGCGTCAAGACCTTGCCGGTCTGGCTGTTCGAGAAGATCAGCTGGGGCCTCGACCCATCGGCCTGCGCTGCCTCGGTCCTGATCATTGCCGGGACGTTCCTAGCAATGCTGATATTGGACCGGATCTATGGTCTCGAGCGCCTGCTGGTCGGCAAGTCAGCAGAAAGCTAACAACGGTCGCCGGCGTCTGCCGCGAATGCGGCGGCGACGAATTGGCCTCGCCGCTAATGGTTGGCACCGGATCGACTATCGCCCCGGCCAACTTCACCTTGTCTACCCGCTATATCGAGGTCGAAGGCGGCCCCCAGCGCGCTGCGTGCATGCCCCGGATGCGGTTTTTGCCTCAGGTCTTAACATTCCCTTAGCAGCCCGACTCTAGTCATGATCGCGTGCCGCCCGAATCTCGCAAGGGCGCTGGCTAGTAGGGGATGAGCAGATGACCGCTGGACGACGCTGTTCTGCCCCTATCGGCACCTTTTTCGGCACCGTCAGCATCGCTGCCCTGGTGCTGGGTTGGGGCTCTTCGACGACACTGGCTGCGACCTACTTCGTCAGCACTGACGGCCAATTGCGCGCCGCCATGACCGCCGCTAATGGCGACGGCGACCCCAGTTCGACGATCGTTCTGACCGCCAGTTTCGCCTCGGGGGTCGGCAATCTGCCAATTGCGACCAAGCCGGTCACGATCGACACCCAGGGCTTCACCGTCTTCGGTCCGCCGGGCAATGGCACGTTCATTTCAGGCGCTGGAGCGGTCAGGACGCTGGTCGGCACGTTCCGTGGCACCGATGGCGGGTCATCATCATCGGCACTGGCTGTTCGGGGTGGTGCCTCGGTGACGAACACGGGTCTCGCCCAGGGCGGAACGACCGGCTCAGGAAACGGAGGCGCAGGCGTCGATTTTGGCGGCCCGGGAGCCGCTGCCACGCTGACGAATCACGGCGTTATTCGCGGCGGGGCAGGAGCAACCGGCGGCGTTGGCATAAATGCGCGCAATGGCGCCGGACAGATCATCAACACCGGCACGATTGAAGGCGGCAGCGGCAATCTCGCGATAGCCGCCACCTCCGCTACGTTGGCTCTCAATATCATCAATAGCGGCACGATCCGGGCCGGCGCCGGCGCCAATGCGATCGGCTGGCTTGCCGGCGTCACACCGACGACTGGAGCCATAGCGCTGGAGTTGCAGGCCGGCTCGATAATCACCGGCAATGTCGTCGGCAACGCGGCCGGCAGCAACGACATCCTGCGCCTCGGCGGCGCGGACAATTGGGTGCTCGACGGCGGCATCGGCAGCGCTGGCCAGTACCGCAACTTCGACCGCCTGGAGAAGACCGGCGCGAGCACCTGGACCATTGCCGGCAGCGGCAATTTTGCAGGCCCGACGAACATCGCCGAGGGCGCGCTGATCGTGAACGGCTCGCTCGCCGGCTCGGCTGTGACGGTCGCGTCCGGGGCGCGGCTCGGCGGCAGCGGCACGGTCGGGACACTGACGCTCGCCTCGGGCAGCCGGATCACGCCCGGCAACTCGATCGGCACGCTCACCGTCAATGGCGCCTATGTCCAGAATGCCGGGGCGGTCTACGAGGTCGAGGTCGATCCGGGGACGGTCACCTCCGACCGTATCCAGGTCAACGGAGCGGCGACGCTCGCCAGTGGCGCGGCGATCACGGTCGTCAACAGCACCGGAGCGGGCTACGTCGCCGGCCAGCGCTACACCATCCTGACCGCGACAGGGCTGACCGGCAGCTACGGCAACACCGATCTGGTGCTGACGCCCTTCCTCAACCTGCGCAATAGCACCGATGCGACCAATGCCTATCTGACGGTGATCCGGACGAACACGGCCGGCGGCATCGGCACGACGCCGAACGAGGTCGAGGTCGGCAAGGGCGTCGACAGCCTGCCCACCGGCAACGCCGTCCAGACCGATCTTTACAACCAGGCCACGCTCGATGCCGCGCGCCGGGCTCTTGGCCAGCTCTCCGGCGAGATCCACGCCTCGGTCCGGACAGCGCTGGTCGACGAGAGCTGGCTCTTGCGCGCAGCAGTCAACGACCGGCTGCGCTCGGCCTTCGGCGCAGTTGGGGCCGCCCCGATGGCGACGCTGAACTACGGCTTCACTGCAGACCTCGCGCCCGCCGTGAAGGGACCGATGCCGAAGCTGCCTTCGGCCGAGCGCTTCGCCGTCTGGGGCCAGGGCTATGGCTCATGGGGCAAGATCAAAAGCGACGGCAATGCCGCCAGCCTGAGCCATTCGACCGGCGGCCTGCTCGTCGGTGCTGACGTCGCCGCCTTCGACAGTCTGCGTTTCGGTGTGGTCGCCGGCTACAGCCGCAGCGAATTCGACATCGACCGTCGGCTCTCCTCCGCGTCGAGCGACAATTATCATCTGGGTCTCTATGGCGGCGGCCAATGGGGTGCGCTCGGCCTGCGCACTGGCCTGAGCTACACTTGGCACGATCTCGAAACCCGCCGAGGCATTGTTGCCGCAGGCCTCGGCAGCAGCTTGCGCGCCAATTACGATGCCGGCACAGCGCAGGTCTTCGGTGAGCTGGGCTATCGCATCGATCTCGGCCCGGTCGCGTTCGAGCCGTTCGCCGGCCTTGCCTTTGTCAACCTGCGCAGCGACCGTTTCAACGAGACTGGTGGCGCAGCGGCACTCACCAGCAACAGCGACGACATGAACCTTGGCTATTCGACGCTGGGCCTGCGCGCGTCGACGACCGCTCATGTCCAGGGCATGGACCTGACCCTGCGCGGCGGCCTGGGCTGGCGCCATGCCTTCGGCGACGTCGACCCCAAGCTGACCCTTGCCTTCGCCGGCAGCACGCCGTTCTCAGTCGCCGGCCTGCCGATCGCCAAGAATGCAGCTCTGGTCGAAGCGGGTCTCGACATCGCCCTCGGTGCCAACGCCGCGTTGGGCGTGTCCTATGCCGGCCAGCTCGCCGAGGACGCCCAGGACCACGCCTTCAAGGCAAATCTTTCCGTCAGGTTCTGACGTGTGACATTCGGAGACCAACGTCTCCGACTGATGGAGCAAATCCTGCGGACGCGCCCGAACTGATGTCAGCGGCGAGCCACTGTCGCGCCCTTACGCGAACCGGTTATGATCCGGTCGGGAGGATCGCAGTGGCTAAGACGATCAATGCCATCGATCAACACGTCGGAAACCGGGTGCGCTTACAACACAGGAGCCTTGGCCTCACCCAGCAACAACTCGCCAGAGCCGTCGGCGTCACCTTCCAGCAGATCGGGTTTTACGAGAACGGTATCAATCGGGTCAGCGCCAGCCGCCTGGAGCAGATTGCAAAAGCGCTCGGCGTAGCGCCCTCTTTCTTCTTCGAACAAGGCGTTACCCACCATCGGGTGCCCGCTGAAGAGATGGCGGCGACCTTGCTGGCCACGGCCGAGGGAGTTGAGCTGATTGAAGCCTTCTCTCGTATACGCTGCCCTCGGATGCGCCGCACCGTGATCGGAATCATCGAGCAACTGGCCGAGGCGGCGATAGACGGTCCAATTTAGAAACAGCTTTCGTGAGGCATGCCCCTCGACGGATGTCCGCAACGGGTGGGAAGCGGCCGTTCGACGAAATGCCGAGAGCAGACGTTGAGAGGCACCCCATCGGCCGCTCCACACGGCGTCAGAAGCTGACCCTGAGCTGAGCGGTTCCGCCGATGCGGCTTGTATTCTCGGACAGCTCCGCGTCGATCCTGGCACCGAGGCTGACGGTCTGGCTGAGCCTGATATCGGCACCGGCAGCGAGCAGGGCGGTGTTGCGGTCGGGCCTGGCGCCGGTCGCCGCGAAGCTGGCGCCGGGCAGGCCGTTGAGCGAGGCGGTGAGGTCGGCGTCGCGCTGGTAGTAATGCGCCCAGGCGGCTCGCACGAAGCCGGTGACGGGAGTGGCGCCCGCCAGCAGGTTGGCGTCGAGCTGCAGGCCGAGTTCGCTGCGGCTGGTGATGTCGGAGCGCCCGGCCAGCGTCAGCGTGCCGGGGGCTGCGCCCGACCCGTCGCGCTCGATCGCGGCGGGGCTGCTCGCGCGCACCGCCTGGAAGGCGGCGAGCGGCGAGAGCGTCAGACCGTGCCATGTCGCCACCGGCAGGCTCGCCTCGATCCGGCCGGACCAGACCTGCGTCGCATAGGAGGCGGCAACGCCGGTACGGCCGAGGACCGGGATGGCGCGGGTGGTGTCGGTGTCGAGCCTGGCATAGCCCAGCGCCGCAGCGAGGTTGACGGCCCCGAGCGTGGTGCGGCCATAGAGGCCGGCCTGGAAGACATCGGCCTCCGCCTTGCCGAGCCCGCCCGAGAGCGAGGCGCGCGCCTGGCCGCCTGCGACCGCGACGCCCGCGACGGTGTTGGAACCGAGCCGGATGTCGGCGCCGACCGCGACATGAGCATCGGAGAGGTTGCGGTTGGCGGAGCCCACGACCCGGTCGCCGTCGTTGCGTCCGGTCGAGCCGAAGGTCGCGCCCCAGAGCGTGAAGCGCGCCGGATCGAAGGTGGTGCGGCCCGGCCCGTCCTGCTTCGAGGGCAGGTCGGCGGTGAAGCTCGTGGCACCGCCGGGGCCGCTGGCTGCGCCCGAAAGCCGCCCGGCGCTCGAGCCGTCGAGCATTGTCCGCAGGAACTGGTCGGAGGCGGCATGGGCCATGGCGGGTGCGGCGGTATGGACCTCGCCCGAGAGGCTGTTCACCGCCGCCGGGATCGACGCCGCCGGCAGGTTGTAGATGCCGAACAGGGCCGAGGGATCGGCGCCGTTCGCCACCGCCGTGTCGATGCCCGCTGCCACAGACGCGGCATTTCGTGGCGCCCCGATGCCCAATGATGGTGTCACAATCGGAGCCAGCGGCTTCGGCGTCAGCGTCAGCAGCACGTTGTTGCCGGTGTAGCTCACCGCAGTGGTAACACCGTCACCAAAGGTCCCGGTCGTGTCGACCGTACCAAAGCTTGTACCGCCGAGCCCGCCCGCCGCCGAGAGCAGGGTGTAGGCGCTGTTGAAGGTATAGGCGCCGCCCAGCGGCACCAGCCGCAGCGTGCCCGCCAGCGAGGCCGTGCCGGTGACGTTGACCCGGTCCGCGACCGCGCCCTGCACCTCGGCGAGATAAAGCGAGCCCGCCCCCAGCACGAGGTTGCCGTTGACGGTCAGCGTCCCCGGCGAATTGCCCGGCGAAAGCGTGCCATTGACCGTCAGCGACGGCATCTGCCCCGAACCGCCAAGGCTCGCCCCCGCCGCAACCGTCACGCCGGACGAGGCCAGGATCGAGCCGTTCACGATCAGCGCGCCGCCCGTCACCGTGGTCGCGCCGGTGTAGCTGTTGATGCCCGACAGCGTCAGCGTCCCCGCCCCGGATTTGGTCAAGGCGCCGCCGACCCCGCTGATGACGCCACTGACCTCGCTCGACCGGCCATTGCCGCCCACCGTCAGATGCACGCTGCCGAGGCTGTAGGCGCCCGCCCCCTCGATCGAGCCGGCCGAGACCTGGCCGTCCCCCAGCGGTCCGGTGCCGACGAAGGAGGTGGCACCACCGACCGTGGTGATCAGCCGCGCAGTGCCGGCCGTACTGCGGTTGTTGAAAACCAAGACGTTATTATTCGTGATCGTTGCGCTTCCAGCCGTGCTGCTGTCGATGAACTCCAGGACGTTATTATTTGTGATCGTGGCGCTTCCGGCTGTGCTGCTGTTGATGAAACCCAGGGTGTTATTATTTGTGATCGTAGCACTTCCGGCCGTGCTGATATCGAGAAAATACAGATCGCCAGTGTTCGTGATCGCGGCGTTGCCAGCCGTGCTTCCGCCGAAGAAATACTGGCTGTTATTATTTGTGATCGTTGCGTTTCCGGCCGTGCTACTCCCGTTAAAGTACAGACCGCTATTATTCGTTATCGTGGCGCTTCCGGCCGTGCTGGTGGCTAAGAAAAACTGGAGGCTATTATTTGTGATTGTGGCGTTTCCGGCCGTGCTGCTATTGCCGAAACTCAGATCTCCTGCGGAAACGTTCAGCGTCTGCGTTTGGCTGGAATTATTGACAATCCCGGCACCAACGAAGTCGAGATCTCCCGTCAGATTGAAAGTGTAGGCAGAGGCGCTAGCCGCGAATGTGAAGCCGCCGATTGTCAGGGCGGCCGTCGTAACGGATGTCTGGGGGCTCGCCCCAAAGGTAGCCGTTCCGCTTGGAACGCTGTTGGGGCTCCAGTTCGAAGCGTCGCCGAAGATGCCCGTCACGCCCAGCCAGGTCGCGTCCTGGGCGAGGGCCGGAGACCCGACGGCAAAAGCCGCGGCACCGACGCCGAGCAGCAGCGCCAGACGCGAAGGGGCAATCGTCTTGCGGTGCCGCATGGCCGACGTACGCCTTCATCGTTTTAGATTATTGGAGCACAGAATCGTCGTAGCGACTGTATGCTGATGACGTTGCGGCAGTTTATGTCAAGTGCATCGACGCTGGGAACCCAAAAAGTCACGTGGCGGCTACGTGCCCGCCTGGCGACCCGGACGGATCCGATCGCTGTTGAGCTCCTAATGGGCGCCTGAAATCTTCGCCATGCGATCAGGACGGATGTCGCGCTTTCAACCGCCAGGCGAGCAGCCCGGAACCGGACGTTGCCAAGGTCGGAGATGGGTCGGAAGCGGAACTAACCCAGCCGATAGATCTTCGCCTCATCAGCCTTGTCGTGCAGCCCCTTGGACGGGGCATGGCGCAGCTTCGCGTCGTAACCCAAGCGGAACGGGCCGGTTGTCCCCTAAGCTGCCGAACGCACTAGCGCACCGACGACCGCGCCGATGTGAAGAATGCCAATCAAGATCGCAAATATGCGGTTCTGGCAAAGAAGGAATGCGTAAAGGGGGAATTGGGCGAGTGAAGTGATGAGCAGCGCCGCGTTATTGAATCCGGCATAGGCCAGCAGCATACACCACGGGAGGAGCACGCTGGCAGGAACGTTAGTCCCATGTCCCGCGCCCATAGTGAACAGCGAAACGAACATTGCTAGCACGCCGAATGCGAAGCCGATCAGCAGCGACTTGATCATCTTCTCCTCGCTGGGCGGTCGAGCTACCAAGCGCTCATCCGGTTTTCCCGCGCCAGTAGCTCGTCTCCATACAAACTAGGACGCGACCGCTAGAACGATGGCGATGAAAAGCAACAAAGGGCCCATCCACTTGAAGTGCCCAGCGAGCTTGCTCACCCACGCGGGCTGGGTGGCAGGATTGCCGGGCAGCACCAGATAGCCAAGGCCCACTGCTGTCATCCACAGGCCCACGCAAAACATGATGAACTCGTCGATATAGGCTGCAACCATCGCTTCCATCTCCGCCCGCGGCGAATACCCGGCTTCGTCAAGCGAAGCCAACAGCCCTCCATGAATGGAGGCCATGACATCTGATGTCAGGTCTGTAGAGGAACTGGACCTATCGGGCGACGCGAACCGACGAAGACAAATGAGCGATGCCCCGCGGACGATCAAAGCCACTGGCAACTGAGAGCCGAGTCAAAGCGGCGACGACGTAGAGCGATCAGGCCGCACCCAGTCGGTTGGCCGCCTTCGCGGCGATAATGAATGCATCCCGGGCTTCACCGGTCGATTTCTTCCCCTCGATGGCCTCGGCGCAAGCTTTCAGCGCCAGTCGCCACTCTGCTCCATGCGGCGGCCAAGCCAACAGCAACTCTGCTGCCTCCTCCACCGATCTCACCGTATGCAATTGCCCCGGTCTTTCGGGTTCGACGCAGATGGCTGGGCTGAAGCCGTGACGGTTCATTGCAACCTCCATAACGAACCCCGCATCTGACGATGCGGGGCCCGGTAGCCCGCTTATTCGATGACCTGGATGATCCGACGGCTTTCCGGTTCGACCAGGACGGTGCGGTTGTTGACCACCGTGTAGCGGTACCCTTTGACACCGTACTCAGCAGGCACCTCGCGATAGGTCACCCCCTGCTGGGGAAGTACCGCACCGACGCGGACGTCCTCGGAGTAGGTGTAGGACGGAACTCGCTGCTCGGTGACATAGGTTTGAAGCGCGGGGGTGTTGTCACCGATGATGCCGCCAACCACGGCTCCACCGACGCCCCCGACCACGCCCCGACCGGTCCGCCGACCACTGCGCTACCGACAGCGCCGGCCGCCGCTCCGCCAGCCGCGCCACCTTGGGCTCCGGAGGGATTGCCTTGAGCGAACGCCACCATCGGTGACAGCCGGCGGCGATCGGGGAAGGAAAAATCGGGACATTGGAGGTAGTTGGGCTAGTCCGAGTGCAACTCCCCCTAAGCAACCCGGATGCGCAGCACGAATGTCGGGGGAACAACAGTAAAATCCCACGATGAGGATTAGCCAACCGGCCGTCTGCTTGTGTCACAGCAGACTAGATGTGCCGACGCGCATGGGCACATTCAGCAGGACATGCAGGCGCTGCCACGCTGCGGGCTGGGAAAACTTGGGCTCGGCGCGAAAAAGACGGAGCTTCGCGGCGCATTACCGTGCTGCGATTGGTCCCGCGCTTGCCGTCGGCAACCAGGCTCTGTCGAGCATCTGCAATTTTCTTACGACGATCCTGCTAACTCGCGCACTCGGCCTTGAGGTTTTCGGTCTCTACACAATGGCCTGGCTGCCGCTGCACTTTGCGATGAGCCTCCAGCTTGGCCTGATTGTCAGCCCGATGATGAGCATTGTGGAGCAGAAGGACGGAGCGGAGGCCGACGCCTACTACACCGTGGTTGGAGTCCACCAACTCATCTACGGAGCCGTCGCCGCCGCAGCAATCTTCAGCACTCTGATCTTTGTTACAGACTCGTCGCGGCCGCTGCACGACATCGCTTTGCCGGCCGCGGTCGCCGGGGGGTGCTATCTGACCCAAGATTTCTTGCGACGCTGCCTCTTCGCCCGCCGGCGCCCGGGTTGCATCTTGCTATTCGACATCGTCAACTTCGGCCTCAGACTGGGCCTCCTCACAGCGCTCTGGCACGAGGGCCTAATCGGCATCGGGAATGCACTGTGGGTGTTCGCGGCCGCGGCTGCGGCTTCCGCCTTGTGCGGTCTGGGGATGGTGGGACCATTTCGCTGGAAGCTGGAGATCTTTTCGGCCGTCACCCGCCAGCAGTGGCAATCGGCCCGCTGGCTCGTCCTCACCGAGGCGGTACAATGGGTATTGGCCTATAGCGCCCTGATCGTGACGGCCGGGCTGTTCGGCCCGCGAATTCTCGGGGCTTTGCGAGTAGCCCAGAGCCTGCTTTCGGTGATGAACGTTGCGCGTGAGGCGCTCGAGAACATCCTGCCGCCGTTGGCGGCGAAGGCACTGGCAGACAGTGGTCTGCCAGCTCTTCAGCATGTGCTCGGCTGGGCGCTGGCCGTTGTCGTCCTGATCAGCGTTGCGGCGGTGTCTGGCCTCGGATTGTTCGGACCCTGGCTGCTGCATTTGCTTTATGGCGGTGAGATCCTGGAATTCAGCTGGGTGATCATCTGGAGTTCGCTCGGCTTTCCAACGGCATTGGTGATTGTCGTTCTGGCTTGCGCGTTTCGGACTCTGGAGCAGACCCGGTCGATCTTTCTCGCAGTGGTGGCCGGGGCTTGCTTCAGCCTGGTTGCTGTCTATCCGGCGGCTTTGATCTTCGGCGTCGCGGGATTGATCGCGGTTACTCTCCTGTCGCAACTGACAGTCCTGACCGTGCTTGGGGTCATGATTGCAAGAATATCGGGATTGTGGGTCGGCGCTTCTTCCGCAGAGAGCGGCGAGAAGTCCTCACCTAAAAGGCGGCAACTCTAAATAAAAAAAGGCCCAGCCTCGCTCGCGCAGAACCGAAAGTACTGAAGAACGGCTCCTCGCCGTCGCTAGCTGCACCGGCGAGAGGCATGGGCGCTAGTAGGAGCAGCCGCCCGGCCACACCAGATCATATGCCGACCGGCTGCGTTTAATCGTCGTAGGAGATCCCATGGCCATCCCCTTTTTCAACAGACGAAAACTTGTGCGCTCTGAGTTCTCGAACCGGCTTACCCCAATCGGATCGGAGGCGTGGCGTCATGAGTGTGAGGTGGCGGTCTTCCTTGGGCGGCCTCCCGCCAAGCTGGAAGAGATGTCAATGAAAGCTCCGAGGGAACCGATCTGGGTGTAAAGGGTGCGCGAGGTAAATCTGCGGTCACCATGCTCCGCTCGACGAGCATTATGAGATGGTCGAGCAGCAGCGGACTGGAAAGGGCATCGGTACCAAATCAAAGCCCGACTCGTAACCAAGCCGGCTTGGTCGATCGCTGCGCAATGCCAGCTATGGGTCGAAAGCGGACATATCGATCGGCCAGATTGGCACTCCCGGCGAGCCCACATCATTTGACATTGACGACTGCGTTAAAGGCATTAAATCATTCGGTGTGGTGACTTTTTCGGAGGAAGGAGATGCCATTCTCATCACTGGCGGGTCCCCTTGAACTTGCTCGCGCCGTTGCCGCGCTCGAAGCCGCCTGGAGCGAAATCAGATCGACCTTGGCCGATCAATTTGACGAGCGCGAGCGAACCCGGCTTGCCTATATCGTAGCTAGCCTGGTGCCCCTCGCAGAGGACGAAGACGATCTGGCGCGCCGAGCTATCGAGCGATATCGGCAGTCGGGAACCGACTTTCGCGGACGTCCACAGGTCAGCCGAATATAGACGCTGGTTAGGATCAGCCACGCGAATCCGCTTCCGAGTTTGCCTGTAGACGCAAGCTGGCCATTGACGGCGCAGCTCATTGCAAAGATTGGCGAAAATCGAACTCGGAAGCGCTCGGCAACCCCTGAGCTGAAATTTCCGAGTTCGGAGCCGTTTTTTGAGGGTTTGCAGCTTCCAAGCGGCCTTCCACCGATATGCTGGACGCCGTCATTGCCATTTGATTGTTCGCTCGGAGTGGAAGCGCCGACCGCCATCTGGCTTAGCTATGCTCATCTAACCCCTTGTTCGAACGCAGCTTTCCGCCTGATCCCAGCTAATACCGGCTAGTCCCGCACAAGCCCTGCCATTGCCATGTGATTGTTCGTTTCACAACAGTTTCACACATCTGCACCGGCCTCGGCTCGTTGGAGACGTGGCCAATCACATCGATCTCCTTGAGTTTCTTCGCGCAATACGGAAGGCCATAGTCGGCATGGTAATGCGTCGAGACGCCGACTTCCGCGAGTCAGGGTGGCGCCAGTTGCGGACGTTGGCGATCCGCCCGGAAGCAGGCTTGGTGTGCAGCTCAGCCTGGCGCCGCATGCCAACGGTCCGGGTGACCTCGAAATCACTCAGCGATCGAATGCGATTCCGAGATAGGTGCGGTCGTCGGTCCAACCGTCGGGGCCCGAGCCCTTCACGCTGGCATAGGGGCCGATCTTGTCGGGGTCGAGCCGCTCTACCTCGGCGAAACTGGCTTCCCACGCCGCCACGCCGAAGGCCTCGGGCTCGGCGAAATACCCGTCGCTGAACAGCTCGAGCGTCGCGACCTCGGCCGCGGCATAATCGGCCGTAAAGACATGCCGCTCGGCGATGGGGAATCCGTCGAGAACGCCATAGCCGAGGTCGCTGCTGGGGTGATTGGCGAAGGCGCGCTGGCCGCTGATGCCGCTGTCTATCAGCCGCTCTATCTCGGCCCGCGCGATCGTCGGTATCTCCTCGTCGCAGAGGTGCAGCACATGCGCCCTGACCGCGGCGCAGCCTTCCGCATCCAGTCCGGCCGGCGGCTCGCGCAACCCCTTCCAGACGGCATCGTCGGAGATGGCGCGCTGAGGCAGCGGATCGGCCCGCATCTTTCCGAGATGAGCCCAGCACTCTCGCCTGATCAACGCAGTCACCCGGTCGAGTGGCTTGGCCTCGACATGGCGGATCGTTCCCAGGCTTTCCCCGCCCAGTCGAATGCCGGAATCGCCGATCGACACCAGTTGCAGCGCCGGGCCGTCATGATAGCCCAGCGCCAGCGTGCAGCCGATCCGGGCAGCGACATCGCTCGCCGCCCGTTCCGAGAGGTCATGAGCGGCATAGCCCGCGATCAGCGTGTCGCCCAAGGCCTGCACGAGCCTGCGCACGCGATCCTGCCCGCCACGAACGCTCAGGTCCTCTGCCAGAAGAAACCGGGTGACTTCCGCCGCCACCAGACCGGAGGCGAAACGCCCGGCCCGCATTGCGCCAAAGCGGCGTCCGCTACGGTCGGTCACACCATCGATCACCGCATAGCCGCGGCCCGGCATTATGACGACGCTGTCCTCGTTCTCTTCGGGGCTGGCGAAGCGCTTGCCGAGGCTGAAGCATTCGATACGCATGGGCGGTCAGCACTCGTCCGGCATTTCCTTCATTGGCCGGTCACCTGCCGCCACTTCTCGATCATCACCTTGGTGCCACCAAGTTCCTCGACCGATTTCAGCTTCACCAGGGTCAGTTCGGAGAGTGGCTTCACATTGCTTGGCGCGGCGACATCCTTACGCACCGAGCGGCGGCCCGCCTCCTTCACCAGCGCCTCCTGTGTCGTCTTCGACAGCGCCCAGTCGATGAAGCGCTTCGCCGGTTCCGGATTGGGCGCGCCCTTCACCATCGCCACGCCGTCGGGCGAGGTCGTCGTACCGTCCTCGACATAGGCGATCTTCACCGGGGCGCCGCCGGCGACATATTCGAGCGCATTGTCCTCGAGCGTCAGGCCAAGCGCAGCCTCGCCATCGGCGACGTAGCGCGGGACAGCTCCCGAACTGTCAGAAAAGATAAAGTTCTTGGCGAGCTTGCTGTAAGTCTCCCAGCCCTTGTCGCCACCGGCGGTGAGCACGGTCGTCATCTGCTGGAAGGCCGAGCCGGAATTATCGACTCGTGCCGAGGCGATCTTACCCTTCCACTTCGGATCTGAGAGTTCGGCCCAGGTCTTCGGGATATCGGCGTCCTTGACCTGCCGACTGTTGACCATCAGCACGTAGATCACCGCCGTATAAGGCGTCCAGGCCGGATTGCTGACGAAGCGTTCGTCGATCGCGCCTTGGTCCTTGGGAGCGTAGGGCACGAACAGATCGCCATTTTCACCCAGAACCGAACCGGTTGCGCTCCAGATCACGTCAGCCTTCGCCGCCGCCGCCTCGGCCCGGGCCCGGCGGACGACGTCATTGGAGCCAAGCTGCACGACCTCCGCCTTGATCCCGGTCTCGGCTTCGAAGAGCGGAATCATCTTCTGCACGATCGAGGATTTATGCGCGGTGTAGACGACGACCTTGTTGTCCGCGGCGCCGGCTGCGCCTGCCAAGGTGGGCAGTGCCGCGGCAAACAAAATACGCCCCATCCAGATCCGGCTCGACATGACGATCCACCCTCCTGCCCTGCCCGGTAGATGCCGATCTGAGCCGGCATCGATCAGATATCTTGCCGTCTAATCACAGCCATGCGCAACTAGGCGAAGGGAGCGGGGGAGCTCTGCCGGCATGGCGTATCTGCAAGTCGATGGCGCGATCAAGCGCTATGGGGCGACGACGGCGCTGAACGGCGTGTCCTTCGCCGTCGGGAAGGGCGAGTTCTTCACGCTGCTCGGCCCGTCTGGATGTGGCAAGACCACGCTTCTGCGCTCGATCGCCGGCTTCTCCCAGCTGTCGGAGGGACGGATCGACCTCGATGGTGTCGATCTGCTGGCGGTGCCGCCCCATCTGCGCGACATCGGCATGGTGTTCCAGGACTATGCGATCTTTCCGCATCTAACGGTCGCCGAGAACGTCGCCTTCGGCCTGAAGGCCCGCAAGGTTCCAGCCTCCGCCATCCGCGAGCGCGTCGCCGAGGCGCTCGCGACCGTCCGATTGGGCGCACTGGCCGACCGCTTGCCAGCAGCCCTGTCCGGTGGCCAGCAGCAGCGCATCGGCATTGCCCGCGCCATGGTCGTGAAGCCGCGCCTGCTGCTGATGGACGAGCCGCTCTCCAATCTCGATGCCAAGCTCAGGCTCGACCTGCGCGACGAGATCCGCGACATCCAGCGGACGGTCGGCATCGCCGCGATCTATGTCACGCATGATCAGGAGGAAGCGCTCGCCATCTCCGATCGAATCTGCGTGATGGACGGCGGCAAGGTCGAGCAGATCGGAACCCCGCAACAGATCTATGGCCAGCCGGCGACGCGCTTCGTCGCCAGCTTCGTCGGTACGATGAATCTGCTGCCGCCCCGCGCGTTCGGCCTGCCGTCTTGCGACGGGATCGCGCAATGGGCGATACGTCCCGAGCGGCTGCGCCTGGCGGATGCGGTCACGCCGCCGGAGTTCTCCGTATCCCTGACGGCGGCGGTCGAGCATTTCACTTATCTTGGCCGCGAAGCGCATCTGATCCTCAGCGCGCAAGGGCACAGGCTGGTCGCTCAGATCGCAGCGCCTCCGGCCGATCTCTCCATCGAGGCGGGACGCGAGATCCGACTTGCCCTAGACCTGCGCGACCTGCACGGTTTCGACGCCGAAGGCCGCCGGGTCACGGTCGCGCGTGCGACATGAGCGCAATTGCCTACGCTCCACGTCAACGCCGCGGCTGGAGGCTGGACTTCTGGACCCTTGTCGCATTCGCCGGCTGGGCAGTCCTGGTCCTGCTGCTGCTGATGCCGCTCAGCCTCGTGCTGGTCTCCAGCTTCCGTGACGAGAGCGGCCAGCTCAGTCTCGCCAACTGGCAGCGCTTGTTCACCAGCACGCGCTATTTCAATGCGTTCGTGAACACATTGGTCGTCGGTTTCGGAGGCTTGGCCGGCGCGCTGCTGCTCGGTTCCGTGATGGCCTTCTGCATGGCGCGGCTCCAGATCGCGGGTGGCCGCTTCGTCTCGATGCTGGCGATTCTGGCGCTGGTCTCGCCTCCTTTCATCGGGGCTTATTCCTGGATCGTGCTGTTCGGCTCGGGCGGCATCGTGCGCCAGATGCTGATGTCCTGGGGTATCTTCATGCCGCCGATCTATGGCGTCTGGGGAATCCTCATCGTCTTCGCCTTCAAGTTCTACCCTTACGTCTACCTGCTGACCTCAGGCGCCCTCGCCAACGTCAATCGTTCGCTCGAGGAGGCCGCCGAGAGTCTCGGTCTGACACCGTTTCAGCGCGTTATAAAGGTGTCGTTTCCGCTGGTGCTGCCGGCGCTTTCGGCCGGCGGACTGCTCGCTCTGATCCACGCGATTGCCGATTTCGGCACGCCGCGCCTGCTCGGGCGCGGCTACAACGTGCTCGCGACCGAGGCCTATACCGCTTATTCGGCCGAGATCGGCTCCAATCTCGGCATGGCGACCACGCTCAGCCTGGCGTTGATCCTGCTGTCGATGATGTTCGTCTTCATCCAGCGCTTCATGTCGCGGCAGAACGTCTACCACAGCAACCTGATCAACCGGCCCGAGAAGGTCAGGCTGCGCGGCTTCGCCAATGTCGCGGCTCATGCGGCGGTCTACTTCATCGCGCTCGGCGGGGCGATGCCGGCGATCATCGCAGCGATCTATTCGGTGCGGAAGACGAACGGGCCGGTGTTCCAGCCCGGCTTCGGCCTTGAAAGCTACAGCCGCATCGTTGCGACGCTCGGCGATGTCGTGCGCAATTCGCTGGTGTTCTCCGGGGCGGCCGTGCTGCTGATCGTCATCGTCGGCACCTTGGTCGGTTGCCTGGTGGCGCGACGCAACACCGTGCAGACCTCGCTGCTCGATGCCACGCTGATGGTGCCCTATGTCATGCCCGGCATCGTCATCGGTGTCGCCTTCATCGCCGCCTTCAATACGCCGCCGCTGGTGATGACCGGCACGGCAGCAATCATCATTCTGTCCGTCTTCATCCGGCGCTTGCCCTATGCCGTGCGCTCCTCGGCTGCCGCCCTGCGTCAGGTCGGGCCGAGCATGGAGGAGGCCGCGATCTCGCTGGGCTACAGCCCGGTCCAGGCCTTCCTGCGCGTCACAATTCCTCTGATCGCTCCAGGCATCATTGCGGGCGCGATGCTGTCCTTCGTGACCGCGATCAACGAGCTCTCTTCATCGCTCGTGCTCTATGTCGGCGGCACCGTAACGATGCCAGTCAAGATTTACATCGCGATCAACGATGGCGACTACGGCACAGCCGCCTCGCTGTCGACGATCCTGCTCGTGCTCAGCGGGGGCGCGATCTATCTGGCCTTCCGGCTGTTGGGACGCGACGAGCGCGCCTTGCTGTAGGCGCAGCACGCAATATCGGTGAGGTGCCCGACGACAAGCGCTCAATGCTGCCTAAGGTGCCCCTGCCTTATAGCTAGCTGACCTTCAACGATCGCAAGAGCGCACCCAAGCCTGCCTCACCAACGAGGTCGGCAGCGTCACCGAGCTTGAACCATTGCTGTCGGCGCTCGTCACGTTCGGGCCAGTCCTCGAGCCGCTTCTCTACGGTCAGCTGGAAGACTTTCACACGGCAGAGGATCGCATCGTCAGCCATACGCTTCCAATAGAGATACTTCCCTACAGGCCTTTTCCGTACTTTCCCGACGACGCCCGCCTCCTCCTGTGCTTCGCGCGCGGCAGCTTCGTGAGCTTTCAGCCCCTTGATCGGCCAGCCCTTCGGAATGGTCCAGCGCTTCGTCGTCCGTGTCGTTACGAGCAGGATTTCGGCCGAACCATCTTCCGAGAAGCGCAGCGGCAAAGCTCCAACCTGAAGGCGTGCCTTCTCCGCACGCAAAACTGCACTCATGGAATCGAACCCAGAAAGTCTAGACTAATGATACTCGATCGCATTCTAGCGATGCAAGAGGCATCCCTAAATGCCTCACGCGGGTGAGACTGAGGTTTGGAAAAGTCCCGCGTTGAGGTCTGCGGCCAGGTTGGCGTCCAGTGGCGCTCCGTCGATCCAGCAATGGCGCACGATCGCAATCCTGCCGGCATCGATGAGGCTGTTCTCGTCGCCTGGCCGGCTGGTATGCGGACGGCCGCGGCGGATGCGCCAGACGATGCGCTCGCCGTCCTCGGAGCGGACATCGGCAGCGCTTGCGATCTTGTCGCGGCCGATCGTGGCGAGGCCGATTTTGGCCGGTAGCTCCTTCGGCAGGTTGACGCTGAGATAGGCGCCCTCGCGGCTCCAGGCGGTGCGGCGCTGCCAGAGATTGTCGATCAGCCCTGCCAGCGCGGCGACGTCGTGCTCCTCGGATGTCCCGCCCTTGGAGCGGGAGAAGCCGATTGCGGGAATATCCCAAAAGCTCGCTTCGCGGGCGATCGACAGCGTGCCGGAATAGGCGGCGTCCTCGGCGGCGTTGCGGCCGTCATTGACGCCGGAGAGCACGAGATCCGGCTTGCCGCCATCGCGGAACAGCACGGTCATCGCCGCAACGACGCAATCGGCCGGCGTTCCGTCCAACGCATGAACCTGGGCTTCGCGACGGCGCTTGTGAAGCCACTCGACCTCTGTTAAACGTTTTACAGTTAAACGTTTAACGGGCCGGGCGATGGATAGCCGCCGCGTAACGATCCGGGATGTCGCAGGCCGCGCAGGGGTATCCATCGCGACGGTCTCGAATGTCTTCAGCGGCAACAAGCCGGTGAACGACGATTTGCGTGAACGCGTTCTGCAAGCAGCCAAGGAACTGGCGTACCAGGTGGATCGGGCGGCATCGCAATTGCGCTCCGGCCAGGCGCGTGTCGTTGGCGTCCTGGTTCCTGATCTCGATGACGTCTTTTTCACTTCGCTCGTCTCACGGCTGGAGGTGCTGGCAGAGGCCGACGGCTACGACATCGTCGTTGCGAGCTCCCGCGACGATATCGGCCTTGAACAATCGCGCCTGCGCACCTTGCTCGCCTGGCGTCCATCCGGCCTCATAGTGGTGCCCTGCTCCGATGAGGTGCCGCAAGCCCTCGCCGCTGAAATCGGACGGCTGCCGATCATCTTCGCCGACCGTGTCCCCCCGGGAGGCTCGGTCGTCGACACGGTCGCGATCGACAACCGCGAAGCCGGAGAGATCGCAGCGCGCCACCTCCTGGCGCTGGGGCATCGCGACTTCGTCATTGCCGCCTCCAGTCTCGCCATCTCGCCGATCCGCGAGCGCGTCAGCGGGGCCAGCGACCTGATCCGGGAGGCAGCCGGTTGCGCGGTGACCGTGGTCGAGCTCGGATCGGTCGCCGAGCGTGGTGCCGAGCTTTTCCGGAACTGGCTCGAGCGACATGCGCAGCCGAGCGCAGTGATCGCACTGACCAATGTCACGACGCTGAGCACCTTGTCGGCGCTGGCGCGCCTGAAGATCGATATCCCCGAGCCCGTCTCCGTGGTCGGCTTCGACGATTACCCATGGATGAGCGCCCGCAAGACCGGGCTGACGGCGATCCGGCAGCCGATCGTCGAGCTCGCCGCGGCGACCTGGCAGCGCCTGCGGGCGCGCATGGCGGGCGACGATATGCCGGCGCAAACCATCGTGCTGCAGACCAGCCTGCAAGTGCGCGACTCCGTGCGCGACCTCACCGCCGCAACGGATCGCGGCAACAGCCGCGATCCCGATCCGCTTGCGAACCCGGAGAGACCGGCCGCATCGCCCAAGGCGGTGCACTGACGAATACCGACTGCGGACGCCCAGCGTCCGGGCCACCGGGCCGACAGAGCCCGGAGCGAAAGAAATCCTGGAGGAAAGCGTGCAGCTTCAACGAACGGCATGGATACTGCCGCTGCTTGCGCCGGTGCATCTGCTCATCCTGAGCGTGATCGTGCTGCCGTCGCTCTATGTCGTCTGGCTGAGCCTGAACACGTCGAGCTTCGGCCAGGCGCCGAGCTTCGTCGGCCTGCAGAACTATTGGCGCGTCCTGACCGACCCGGCCTTCCACAGCGCGCTGTGGAACACGGTCGTCCTCGTCGTCGTCGCCGTGCATCTGGAGCTCGCTGTCGGCCTCGGCATGGCCCTGCTCTTCGCCAGCGGCCTGCCGTTCCGGCGCTTCCTGCTGGTCGCCGTGCTCGCGCCCTATGCAGTCAGCGAAGTCACCGCCGTAGTGATGTGGCGCTTCCTGTTCGATCCCGACGCCGGCCCGATCACGCTCGCGCTGCGGGCGTTCGGCCTGCCGACGCTCGACTGGTCGTTCGAGCCGTCGCGCGCCATGGGGCTGATCGGCCTTCTGACGATCTGGCTGCACCTGCCCTTCACCTTCGTCATCGTTTATGCGGCGCGCCTCGCCATCCCGGCCGAGCTTTATGAGGCGGCGCGGATCGACGGTGCCACGCGCTGGCAGGCCTTCCGGCGCGTGACGCTGCCGCTGCTCGGCCCGGCAATGTTGATCGCGCTGCTCTTTCGCTACATCTTCGCCTTCCGCCTGTTCTCGGAGGCTTGGCTGCTGACCAAGGGCGGGCCTGCCCGCTCGACCGAGGTCGTGGCGATCTACCTCTATCAGGAGGCCTTCAGCTTCAACGCCTTCGGCCCGGCCGCCGCGACCGCCTGGATCATGGTGCTGGCGTCACTGCTGCTCGCCGGCGCCTACGTCCTCCTGCTCAGGCGCGGAGGGCTGTCCCATGCGCACTGAGCGCCTTCTCATCGGGGCGGGCAAAGCGCTCGCCGTCATCGCGATCCTGTTCTGGTCGCTCTTCCCGATCCTGTTCATCGCGATGTCGTCGCTGAAGCCGGGGCAGGACATCTTCGCCGTGCCGCCGAAATGGCTGTTTGCGCCGACATTCAAGCACTACGCCGAGCTCTGGCGCTCCTGGGGCGTCTTCTTCGACGGCCTTCTGAACAGCCTGCTGATCACTGTCGGCGCCACGCTGCTCGCCATCGTCGCCAGCGCCTGCGGCGGCTATGTCTATTCGCGCAATTCCGGGCGCTGGCTCGGGGCGAGCCTGGTCGGGCTCATCATCGTGCGCCTGATCCCGCCGATCGTGGTGACGCTGCCGCTGTTTCCGATCGTCAATGCGCTCGGCCTCAGCGACACGCATCTCGTGCTGATCTTGCTCTACGCGACCTTCTTCGTCTCGCTCGGCACGGTGCTGATGCGTACCTTCATGGACCAGATCCCGCGCGAGCTCGACGAAGCGGCCTCCATCGACGGCGCCAGCCGCATGACCATCCTGCGCAAGATCATCATCCCGTTGGCGATGCCCGGCGTGCTCGCCGTCGCGGTCTTCGTCATCGTCTTCTCCTGGAATGAGTTCCTCTTCGCTTTCATCTTCACCGCGACGAAGGCCAAAACCGCCCCGCTCGTGATCTCCGAGATGATCGGCTCCATCGACGGGGTCGACTGGGGCATCCTGTTCGCAGCCGCAACGGTGCAGCTCGTGCCCGTCCTCATCTTCGTCGTCTTCATGAACCGCTACCTCGTGGCCGGCCTCACCGCCGGTTCGACGAAGGGGTAGTCAACCACAAAAAGGGAGGAAGCCATGTCGAAAAAGCCCGCCACCGAATTGACGCGCCGCGGTTTCATCGCCGGGGCTGCCGGCACCGGAGCCTTGCTGGCCGCAGGTCCCGGCCTCGCCGCCGGCAAGACGCTGAACGTCCTCAGCCACAAGGTCCACCAGACCGTGCTCGGCAGCGGCGACGGAGACCTGCTCAAGGATTGGCGCAAGGTCAACGATGCCGAGATCGCCTTCACGACCTTCGACTCGAACCCGTTGCAGGACCGGCTCTTCCGCGAGGCCAGCCTGAAGGAGACCGAGTACGGCGTCGGCTACCTGATCGACAACCGGCCGACCTCGCAGATCGCCGCGCTGTTCGAGCCACTCGATACCTATCAGAGCAAGGATGCGATCGAAGACTTCAGCGATATCGCCGCCGGCCTCGTCCAGGGCATGACCGTCGACGGCAAGCTGATCGGCATCCCGGTCCGCCATGCGACGCAGGGGCTGTTCTACAACGAGGCCCTGCTGGAGGAAGCCGGCATCTCCGCCCCGCCGACGACGCTGGAAGAGCTGATCGAGCAGGCGAAGAAGACGACCTTCACCTCGAAGGCCGGCACGCCCGTCACCGGCATGGTGCTGGCCAGCGACCTCGCTGTCTTCCCCGTGATGTTCGCCCGCGCCTATGGCGGCGACTTCGTCAGCCCCGATCTCAAGCTGGTGCCGAACCGCGAGGCGCTGGAGAGCGGGCTTGCCGCACTGCGCGGCATGTTCGAGACCGGCAGCCTGCCGCGCAGCTACGCCACCACCAAGAACGACGATCAGGTCACCTGGCTGCAGCAGGGCCGTGCCGCCTTCACCGTGCTGCCCTTCGCCCGCGGCGCGCAGCTCAACAATGCCGAGCAAAGCAAGTTCCCCGGCAGGATCAAGGCGGTCGAGTTCCCCGGCTCCGCTGCGATCAAGGGCAAGGTGCCGATGGCCTCCGTCGTCGAGGCCTGGGCGATGTCTATCCCCAGGAATGCCAAGGACAAGGCGCTGGCCTGGAGCTTCATCAGGGAAGTGTCGAGCAAGCGCGTGACGCTCGGGATGGCGATCAACGGCAACGGCCCGGTTCGCGTCTCGAGCTATGGCGATGCCGGGCTGAAGGCGAAGAATCCACTCGCCGAGGTGGAGGCCAAGGTGCTGGCGACGGCGCGCGGCGCCTTTCCGCCCTTCCCGGAAGCTGCCCGCGCCCAGGCGACCTTCCTCGAGGAAGTCCAGCTCGCCGTGCTCGGCCGCAAGCCGGTCAAGGATGCCGTCTCGGCCATCATCGAGCGCGTCAAGCCGATGATGCCTGCCTGATTGCCCGTCAGGGCTGCGGGGCGCGCTGCCCCGCAGCCGTCACTGAATTCATCCTATCCTGAAGGACCTTCGTCATGTCGACCGTAGCGACCCGTTTCATCGAGGAGCCGGCACGCTCCATTCCCGTCTCCGCCGAATACGACGTGCTCGTCGTCGGTGGCGGCCCCTCGGGCCTGACGGCGGCGCTGGCCGCGGCCGAGGATGGTCTGCGCGTTGGGCTGATCGAGAGCCGCAGCTTCGTCGGCGGCAACATGACGATCGGCCTGCCGGTGCTCGGCTTCCTTGGCCAGAAGGGCAACCAGATCATCGATGGCCTGCCGCAGAAATTCATCGAGCGGCTGCGCAGGGAGCGCCAGGGGGCGAGCGAGCATCGACCCTGCCCGCTGCACATGGGCATCACCCTGGTCGAGCCGGAGGCGGTGAAGACGGTCGCGCTCGAGATGCTAACGGAAGCCGGCGTCGATGTGCTGTTCTACACCTTCTTCGCGGGCGCGCTGGTCGAGAACGACACGATCCGTGGCGTCATCACCGAGAGCAAGAGCGGCCGCACCGCGACCCTCGCCAAGATCGTGATCGACTGCAGCGGCGATGCGGATGTCGCTTATAGCGCCGGCGTGCCGACCGAGAAGGGCAATGCCGATGGCGGCATGCAGCCGCCGACACTGATGTTCTGCCTCGCCGGCGTCGACACCGATGCGCTGCGCCTTAGCATCGCCAATGCGCCGCCAGAGGCGCGGACCTACCTCACCGACTTCATCCCGGCCGAGTATTTCGGCCAGAACCACCAGTTCATCGTCGTCGGCATGCGCGAGCTCATGGCCAAGGCCAAGGCCGAGCGCGGGCTGAAGATCGCCAATGAGCGCACCATCATCATCACCGGCCTGAAGAAGGGCGAGGTCTGGATCAACATGACCCGCGTCAAGGGCACGGACGGCACCGATGCCCGCAGCCTGACCAAGGGCGAGATCGAGGGCCGCGCCCAGATCGACGACATCGTCTCCTACCTCGTCGGCTATGTGCCCGGATTCGAGAAGGCTTACTTCACCAAGACCGCGCCTTTCCTCGGCATCCGCGAGACGCGCCGCATCCTCGGCCAATATGTGATGACACAGGAGGACGTGCTGGCCTGCACGCATTTCGACGATGCTATCGCGGTCGCGAGCTATCCGATCGATATCCACCGGCCCGCCGACGATGGTTGCACCCTGATCTGGTGCGGCGACTGCTACGACATTCCCTACCGCTCGCTCGTTCCGCAGAAGATCGGCAATCTGCTGGTTGCGGGGCGCAGCATCTCGGCGACGCATGAAGCAATGGGCGCGATCCGCGTGATGGCGACCTGCATGGCGATGGGCGAGGCAGCCGGCCGTGCCGCGAAGATATCGGTGCGCAGCAATCGCCCGCCGGCCGAGATCGACATCGATGAGCTGCGCCGCCAGCAGCTCGAGCACGGGGTCTATCTGCGCAATCCCGACGGGACCCGCGCCGGATCGCCGAACCGCGCTGCGGCCTGACATGGCCGGGCATTTCATCGGCATCGATGTCGGCACCGGCAGCGCCCGGGCCGGCATCTTCGATCCGAGCGGGCGCATGGTCGCGACGGCCAAGCGCGACATCGCGCTCTACCGGGACGGCCCGGACATCGCCGAGCAGTCGAGCGAGGACATCTGGCAGGCCGTCTGCGCCAGCGTGCGCGAGGCGATGGCGCATGCCGGGCTCGCAGCGGAGGCGATCGCCGGCATCGGCTTCGACGCGACCTGTTCGCTGGTCGTGCTGGGGCCGGACGGAATGCCCTTGCCTGTCGGTCCGCATGGCGACGCCAGCCGCGACATCATCGTCTGGATGGATCACCGCGCCATCGATCAGGCCGAGCGCATCAACGCGACCCGCCATCCTGTCCTCGCCTATGTCGGCGGCACGATCTCGCCCGAGATGGAGACGCCGAAGCTGCTCTGGCTCAAGGAAAAGCTGCCCGCTACCTATGGTGCAGCCTGGCAATTCTTCGACCTGCCCGATTTCCTGACCTGGCGCGCGAGCGGCTCGCTGGCACGCTCGACTTGCACCGTGACCTGCAAATGGACCTATCTTGCGCATGAAGGACGCTGGGATGCCGGCTATTTCCATGAGGTCGGGCTGGGCGATCTGGCTGACGACGGCTTCGCCCGGATCGGGACGGAGATCGTTCCCGGCGGCACCGCGCTCGCGCAGGGGCTGACAGAGCGGGCCGCGGCCGAGCTCGGTTTGAAATCGGGCACCACCGTGGCCGCGGGGCTGATCGACGCTCATGCCGGCGGCCTGGGCTCGATCGGCGTGCGCTCTCCGCACGGCAGCGCCCTGACCCGCGTGGCCTATGTCTTCGGCACCTCGGCCTGCACCATGGCGAGCAGCCGGGAACCGCTCTTCATCCCCGGCGTCTGGGGTCCGTACTTCGCTGCGATGGTTCCGGGCCTCTGGCTCAGCGAGGGCGGACAGTCTGGCGCCGGCGCCGCCATCGAGCAATTGATCGGCTTCCATCCGGCCATGCCCGAGGCGCAGCGCCGGGCCGAGGCGGAGGGCCTCTCGCTACCCGATTGGCTCGCTGCACAAGCTTTGCAGCATGCCGATGGACCATCGGAGGCGGCTCGTCTCGCCGGCGAGCTGATCGTCGTGCCGGATTTCCTCGGCAATCGCTCACCCCATGCCGATCCGCAGGCGCGCGCGGTCATCTCCGGGCTCGGCATGGAGCGGGACCTCGACAATCTCGTCGCGCTCTATGTCGCCGGTCTGACCGGCATCGGCTACGGCCTGCGCCAGATCATCGAGGTCAGCCGGGCGAAGGGCGCCGTCGTCGAGGCGATCGTGCTCGGTGGCGGCGCCGGGCGCCATCCCCTGATCCGGCAGCTGCTGGCGGACTGTTCGGGTCTGCCGGTGCTGGTGCCAGGCGATGTCGATCCCGTCCTTCTCGGCTCGGCCATGCTCGCCGCAGCCGCGGCAAAAGCCTTCCTGGACCTCGCCGAGGCCATGGCCGGAATGGCGCCGGGCGCCACCGTCTTTACCCCGGTCGGCGGCGAAATCGCCCGATTGCACGCCCGGCGTCTGGCCGCCTTCGAAGCACTGCAGGCCGCCGCACGCCAGGCGCGAGAGCTCATGCGGCCAGCGCGAATCCAAGCGGTATCGGAGACCCTCACGTGAGCCAGGACCTGACCGGAAAAGTCGCTGCGATTACCGGGGCAGCCTCGGGGATCGGCCTTGCTTGCGCGAAACGATTGATCGCAGCCGGAGTGCGCGTCGTCCTCGTCGACCGCGACGGCGAAGCTTTGGCGCAGGTCTGCAAGCCTCTCGGCGCCGATGCCATCCCGCTTGTCGTCGATCTGACCGATCCTGCCTCCGTCGCCGGCATGCTGCCGCAGGTCCTCGAAAAAGCGGGCCCGCTCGACATCTTCCATGCCAATGCCGGCGCCTATGTCGGCGGGCCGGTCAGCGAGGGCGATCCCGACGCCTGGGACCGTATGCTGAACCTCAACGTCAACGCAGTTTTCCGCAGCATCCACGCCGTGCTGCCACACATGATCGCGCGCAAGACCGGAGACATCCTCGTCACCAGCTCGGTGGCCGGTGTCGTTCCGGTGGTGTGGGAGCCGATCTACACCGCCTCGAAGCACGCGGTGCAGGCCTTCGTCCACACAGTTCGCCGCCAGGTTATCCCACATGGCCTGCGCGTCGGAGCAGTGTTGCCCGGCCCGGTGGTGACGGCCCTGATCGCCGACTGGCCACAGGAGAAACTCGAGGCGGAGCGCGCCCGCGGCGGCTTGATCGAGGCGGAGGAAGTGGCGGAAGCCGTGCATTTCATGCTGACCCGTCCCCGCAACGTCACCATCCGCGATCTCGTCATCCTGCCGCAGAGCACGGATCTCTAGCGGGCAGGTTTCGCCAGAGCCACGGGGGCGCGGAGGCGCGGAGGCGTCAGAAGCGGCCGGGGGTGGGATTCTCCAGAATGGCGGCCGCCGCGTCCTCATCGGTGATCAGCACCGATGCCAGCTTGCCGCGCAGGCTTGCCGCGATGATGTCGGCCTTGTTGGTCCCGCCAGAGGCGAGGATCACAGTCGGTATCTTGCGCAGCCCATCCAGCGGCAGGGCGATGGCACGGTGGTTGATCGAATGCGCGATGGCCTGGCCGCTGCGGTCGATGAACTGGCCGAGGATGTCGCCGACCGCTCCCGCCTGAGCCAACTCCTCCACGCCGATGTCGCCCGGAAGTCCGTAGCGCACCAGCAGAGAGCGTTCGCTCAGATCGCCCGCGCTCAGAATGGCGACTTCGGTTGCCTGGATGCGAGCAAAGGCCGCCTCGAACACGTCCTGCGCCAGGATGGTGTCGCGCGATTGCGGCGTGCCGGCGTAGATCGGCGCGGCGAGGTAATGGCACTCTGCCTGCCAGAGCCGGGCGAACCGGCTGGCGATCTCGAAGGTGTTGATCTCGATGCCGTAGGTCAGGCCACCCATCATCGACGTCACCGTGAGGCCGCGATACTGCCCGGCGCGGATGTGGCGGATGGTTTCCCGCAAGGTGCCGCCCCAGCCGACGCCGAAAATGCCGGACGGGCTCTCCTCGATGATCCGTGAGACGAAGTCGCCGGCTGCCTTGCCGATCTGCGCGGCGACCTGGTCGGGATCGACCGGACTCGGGACGACGACCGCGTCCTTGAGGCCAAATTCGGTGACGAGCGCGCGTTCAAGCCGGACACAGCTCTCGAGGCGGGAGTTGATCGTGATGTTCACCAGCCCGCTGCTGCGGGCCTCGGCCAGAAGTCGGTTGACGCGAAGGCGGGTCATCTTCAACCGCTCCGCGATCTCGGCCTGGGTCAGGCCCTCGACGTAGTAGAGCCAGGCGGCCCGAACTTGCGTCTGCGCTTCCTCGGGCATTGCGGCATCCTGATGAGAACGGCTGGCCGCCGGCGGAAAGGGATGGCCGTCGGCGGTTTTTGGGCTTGACCTAACTAGTGTAAATTACAAAATACATTTGTTGAAGGACTGTTCCCTAGCGAGCGCCGACGTCCCATGTCCCATGCCGTTTTCCTCCATGCCGCAGGCGATGCACGCGTCGCGCCGTTCAACCTGCGCGAGGGAGCGGCGGGTGAGACCTTGCTCGACGTTGCCGCCGTCGGGCTCTGCGGCAGCGATCTGCACTACTACAAGGATGGCGGCATCGGTTCGGCCGTGATCTCGGCGCCCTTCGTCCCCGGCCATGAATTCAGCGGTTGGTTGACCGAGGACCTGCCGGAACTCGGCCTGGCGCGTGGCGCGCTGGTTGCCGTCGACCCCAACCAGGCCTGCGGCCAATGCGAGCATTGCCAGAGCGGGCATCCCAATCTCTGTCCCGAGGTCGTCTTCATCGGGGCTCCCCCGCATAATGGGGCGATGACGGAGCGGATCTGGGTGCCGAAGTCGCAGATCGTCGCAGTGCCCGAAGTTTTCTCGCCGAGCGAGGCCGTCATGCTCGAGCCGCTCGGCGTTGCGATCCATGCCGTGGATCTCGCCAAGCCACGCCTGCTTGAGAAAGTGGCGCTGATCGGATGCGGGCCGATCGGCTTGCTGATCCTGCAGGTGCTGCGGTCGGCGGGAGTCGGAGAGGTCCTCGCCTGCGATCCGCAGCCGCATCGCCGCGAGCTCGCCCTCAGGCTGGGGGCCAGCAAGGCTGGCGCGAGCGTCGCCGATATCGCCGAATGGACGAAGGGCGAGGGCCTGCCGCTGGTGATCGAGGCGACCAACGCCCCCGAGGGCTTTCGCGACGCCATCCGCGCTGCCCGCATTGGAGGCCGCGTCGTGCTGGTCGGCATACCGGATGGCGACAGCTACGTGATTCCGGCCGCCGAAGCCCGAAGGCGCGGCCTCAACATCAAGTTCTCGCGGAGGATGGGGCATGTTTATCCGCGCGCAATTGAGCTGGTGGCGCTGGGCAGGGTCGACGTCGAAGCCGTGGTCAGCCACCGCTTCACCCTTGCCGACGGGCCGGCCGCCTTCCGACGCCATGCCGCCAACGAAGCCAGCATGGTGAAAAGCATAATCTATCCCGGCGGCTTGCCCGGCTAACTCCGTTGACCACGCTCCGCAGGCTCTGATGTGACCTATATCGGCATCGATCTCGGGACTTCATCGATCAAGGCCGTGCTGGTCGACGACCGGCAGCATGTGCTCGCCACCGCAACGCGAGACCTCACTGTGGATCGCCCTGCGCCGCTGTGGTCGGAGCAGAATCCCGCGGATTGGATCAGCGCCGCGCTGGCTGTCCTTGATGGCCTGAGGGATGCCAGCCCCGAGGCCTTCCGCCGCTGCGTCGGTATCGGACTGTCCGGCCAGATGCATGGCGCGGTCCTGCTGGACGAGCGTGATCGGCCGCTGCGTCCCTGCATGCTCTGGAATGATGGCCGGGCGGCTGCGGAATGCACCGAAATCGAGGCGGCCGAGCCGGACTCCCGACGGATCACCGGCAACATCGCCATGCCCGGTTTCACCGCCCCCAAGCTCCTTTGGGTGCGCCGGCACGAGCCCGACATCTTCCGGCGGACCCGCAGGGTTCTCTTGCCGAAGGCCTATCTGCGGCTCGCGCTGACGGGCGAAGCGATCGAAGACATGTCCGATGCGTCGGGAACGCTCTGGCTCGATGTCGGCCGGCGCGACTGGTCAGACCGGATGCTGGCCGCGACCGGGCTCGATCGCAGCTTCATGCCCAGGCTTGTCGAAGGATCGCAGCCGGCAGGCCGCATGCGGGCCGAACTCAGCCGGGAGCTTGGCTTCGACGCGCCGCCCCTCTTCGCCGGCGGTGGCGGTGACAACGCCGCCGGTGCGGTCGGTCTGGGAGCCGTCGCGCCCGGTACCAGCTTCCTGTCACTGGGGACCTCCGGCGTGCTCTGGCGCACGACGGAGCGCTTCGAGCCGCGCGCCAGCAGCGCCGTTCACGCCTTCTGCCACGCCCTGCCGGGCCGCTGGCATCAGATGTCGGTTCATCTCTCGGCCGCCGCCAGCCTGAGTTGGTGGGCGTCCGTTTCCGGGCAAACCGAAATCGCGCTGCTGGACGAACTCGGCCAGCAAGCGGAGCGTCCTTCGCCCGTACTCTTCACGCCCTATCTGTCGGGCGAGCGCACGCCTTACAACGACCCGCAGATGCGTGGCAGTTTCGCCCGCCTCGGCCACGAGACCGACCGCGAGGCCATGACCCAGGCCGTTCTGGAGGGCGTCGCCTTCGCCTTCCGGGACGGCAAGACTGCGCTGGAGGCCGGCGCTCCGCCAATCGGAGAGGCCACGGTCATCGGCGGCGGTTCGCGTTCGGATCTGTGGCTGTCCATCCTCGCCAATGTGCTGGACATGCCGTTGTCGCGCTATCGTCAGGCTGAGATCGGCGCCGCATTTGGGGCCGCGCGCCTCGCCCGCCTGGCCTGCTCCGGCGAGGATCCGGACGCGGTCTGTACGCCGCCATCCGGCGATGTCGACATCTTCGCCCCACATGCCGCGCGGGCAGCGGTCTATTCGGAACACTACGAGATCTGGCGACGTGCAGCGGGGGTCAGCCGCAGCCTTTGCTGACCAGGGCGTGGATTTGACAGAAAACCGGGCAGATGCTCTTCATGTGAGCATCCGCTCAAATCAACTGTTGCCCGATGCCCACTCCGCACTTGCCTTTCGACCTCGTCATCCTCGATTGCGACGGCGTGCTCGTCGACAGTGAAGTCATCAGCTGCCGCACCCTCGTCGATATTCTCTCGCCCTTCGATCCCAGCTATGATCTGGAGGTGGTCATGCGCCGCTATCTCGGGCGGCCGTCCAGCGCCATCATCGAGGATTACGAGCGAATGACCGGCGGCCCGGCCTCGGCCGACTTCACCCGGGACTGGCGGGCACGGCTCTTCGCTGCGTTCAACAGCGAACTCCAGCCGGTCGAAGGCGTCCGCAGCGCCGTCGAGGCCTTCGGAAGCGACTATTGCGTCGCCTCGTCCAGCGATGAAGAGCGCATCGAGCTTTGTCTGCGGAAGGTGGATCTCTGGGATCTCTTCGCCGGGCGGATCTTCAGCACGACCCGCGTGCGGCGCGGCAAGCCCGCACCGGACCTATTCCTGCTCGCGGCCAATGAGCGCGGCGTGGCGCCTGAACGCTGCCTGGTGATCGAGGACAGTGTCAGCGGCGTCACCGCAGCGAAGGCGGCAGGAATGACGGCCTACGGCCTGGCGGCCGGCAGCCATTTCGCCGTTCTTGACCAGCGACAGGCACTTCTGGCGGCCGGGGCCGACCGGCTCTTCGAATCCTGGCAAGAGCTGGCGCTTGCGCCAGTAGCCGGCTGAGGGCTCGATGGCCGACAACGACAGCGCCCGCCTCGACGATGCGGCCCGCGCCGGCTGGCTGTACTACATCGCCGGCCGCACGCAGGACGACATTGCGCAGATCCTGAACATCTCGCGCCCGGCCGCTCAGCGTCTCGTTTCGCTCTGCCGCAGCGAAGGGCTGATCAGCTTCCGCATGAATCACCCGATCAGCAACTGCATGGATCTCGCCGCAAGGCTGCGCGATCGTTTCGAGCTGCTGCATTGCGACGTCGCCCCTTCGGACGGCTCGGCGGGCACGGGTGCCGCCGGCGTCGCGGCGCTCGGCGGCGTGCTGATCGAGCGCTGGCTGCGCTCGCGCAAATCTCTGGTCATGGCGCTAGGCACCGGCCGCTCGATGCGGGCCAGCATCGAGCGCGTTCCGGCGATGTCCTGCCCGTTGCACCGGCTCGTTTCACTGGTCGGGACCATCTCCCCCGATGGTTCGGCCAGCCCCTTCGACACGCTGGTCAAGCTTGCCGAGATCACCAAGGCGCAGCATTTCCCGATGCCGCTGCCGCTTTACGTGTCGAGCCCCGAGGAGCGCACCCAGCTCATCGAAATCGAGTCGGTCAGGCGCATTCGTGCCATCGCCGGCGAGGCCGATCTCTGGGTGATGGGCATCAGCCAGATCGGCGACGACGCCGTGCTGTATCGCGACGGCTTCATGACGCGCAGCGAACTGCTCGAGATGGTTCGCCATGGCGCTGTCGGCGAGGTGACCGGCTGGGTCTTCGACGCGGAAGGCCGTTTTCTCGACCGCGGCACCAATCTGCGCGTGACCAGCGTGCCGCCGGAACCTGGCAGCGCCCGGCTGCGCATCTGCATCGGCCAGGGCCCGGCCAAGGTTGCGCCGCTGCGTGCGGCGCTGGCCGGCAAGATCGTGAATGGCCTCGTCACCGACGAGGACACCGCGCGCGCGCTCCTCGCGGACTGACCTCGCCAATCATCCCTCTCATCTGTCCCCGGCGCACGCAAGCTGCCGCAGCGGGCGGCTGTCATACACCCGTCACCAATGGTTGACATAGCAAGCCAGTGTGCGAGCATATGCTTAAACCAAGAGCAGATGCTCATATAACTCGTGAGGGAGGCTTTACATGCGACCTTTCTATGGTGCGTTGGCGGGTGCAGGCGCTTTGCTGCTGGCGGGGTTGTCCTCGGTCCAGGCGGCGACGGAAATCGAGTTCTGGCACGCGATGAGCGGCGCGCTCGGCGAGCGTGTCGACGAGGTGGTCAAGAAGTTCAACGACTCCCAGAAGGACTACGTCGTCAAGGCGATCGCCAAGGGCAATTACGACGAGGTGCTGAACGGCACCATCGCGGCGTACCGCGCCAAGCGCCAACCCGAGATCGTGCAGTCGAACGAGCGCTCCTTCCTCACGATGGTCAATTCCGGCGCCATCTTATCGACGAGCGAGCTGATGGCGCAGCAGGGCCGCCCGGTCGACGTCTCGAAATTCATCGCGCCGGTGGTCAGCTACTTTGCGATCGACGGCAAGCTCCAGGCGATGCCGTTCAATTCCTCGACGCCGATTCTGTTCTACAACCGCGACCACTTCAAAGCCGCCGGCTTCGACAAGCCCGGCGCGACCTGGCAGGAACTCGAGCCGCAGCTCGACGCGATCAAGGCCAAAGGGGTGTCGAAATGCGCGATGGTGCTTCCCGGCGACTATGAGTGGAGCTTCCTCGAGAACTACAGCGCGGTGAACGACATCCCGTATGCGACGAAGCGCAACGGCATGGACGGCCTCGATACCAGCTTCGTCTTCAACAAGGGCAAGCTCGTCGGCCAGGTCGAGCGCATGAAGCGGCTGGTCAGTTCCGGCGTGATGCAGCTCGCCGGCCAGGGCATCATCCCGATCCAGCTCTTCACCTCGGGCGAGTGCTCGACGATCATCGCCTCCACCGCATCGCATGCCGCGGTCGTCGCCGCCGCGAAGTTCGATTGGAGCGCGGCCGAGATGCCCTACGAGCAGGGCGTGACCCCGAAGAACAGCGTCATCGGCGGCGCCGCGCTCTGGACCCTGAAGGGGCATACGCCGGAGAAGTACAAGGCGATCGCCGCCTTCTACGAGTTTCTCGCGAAGACCGACACGCAGGTCTGGTGGCATCAGGCGACGGGCTATGTCCCGGTCACGACCGCCGCCTACGACGCGGCCAAGGCGCAGGGCTACTATGAGAAGAACCCGACGCGCGAGATCGCCGTGGTGCAGCTGATGCGCGGCACGCCCAGCGACAATTCTCTCGGCTTCCGCATCGGCAACAGCAACCAGATCAACGTCGCGATCATGGAGGAGGTTTCGGCCGCCTTCCTCGGCAAGAAGCCGGTGCAGCAAGCGCTCGACGACGCAGTGGGCCGCGGCAACGAGGTGCTGCGCCGCTACGAGCAGCTCAATGCCGGCAAGAAATAGTACGGCGGCCCTTCCCGTGGCGGCTGGCGGTGGCGGTCTGCGCCTCCGCTGGCCTTTCCGGCGCTTGCTCCTCAAGGGCGGCGATGGCCAGGCCGAAAGCGGGCTGAAGCGCGCGCATTTCCGGGACTGGCGCTTGCCGTTTTGGCTGCTCGCGCCGCAGCTCTTCATCCTGCTGCTGTTCTTCTTCATTCCCTCGATCAGGGCGCTGATCCAGGCCTTCCAGCTGACCGATCCGTTCGGCGCCACCACCCAATGGGTCGGCTTCCAGAATTTTGAGCGACTGTTCCGCAGCGGCGTCTACTGGTCCTCGGCGCAGGTGACGCTGATCTTCACCATCGCGCAGAACGTGCTGACGCTGTCGCTCGCGCTGCTGCTCGCCTTCGCCTCGAACCACATCCTGCGCGGACGCGGCGTCTACCGGACCGTGCTGCTGCTGCCCTACGCCATCGCCCCCGCGATCGCCGGCATCATGCTCGCCTTCCTGTTCAATCCCCGGGTCGGCCCCGTCGCGCACATGCTGCAGGGGCTCGGCTTCGACTGGGACCCGAACCGAAATTCCTGGCACGCGCTAAGCCTGATCGTCATGGCCTCGTCGTGGAAGCACATCTGCTACAACTACATCTTCCTCGTCGCGGCGCTGCTCTCGGTGCCCCAGTCGATCCTCGAATCCGCCTATCTCGATGGCGCGGGACCGATCCAACGCTTCCTGCGCATCTCGCTGCCGATGATCACGCCGACACTGTTCTTCCTGATCGTGATCAATTTCGTCTACGGGCTGTTCGAGACCTTCGCCATCGTCGATGCCACGACACGGGGTGGCCCGGCCGGTGCGACCTCGATCCTCGTCTACAAAGTCTATCAGGACGGCTTCGTCACGCTCGACCTGGGCTCCTCCGCTGCGCAATCCGTCGTGCTGATGGTGCTCGCCCTGTTCCTGACCTTCGCGCAGTTCCGCTTCGTCGAGCGTCGCGTGAACTACAGCGTCTAGGATCGCGATGAACGAACGCACGCCGATCATCGACGCTGTCTGCCATCTCATCCTGCTGGTGGGCGCCGCGCTCGTCTGCCTGCCGATCTATTTCGTCCTCGTCACCGGCTCGCTTTCGCAGCAGGAGATCATGCGGGTGCCGATGTCCTGGCTGCCCGGCACCGAGTTCTTCGCGAACATGCAGACCGTCCTGAGCAACGCGAATTTCGGCCGGCTGCTTCTCAACTCCTTCATCATCGCCACCGGCATCACCATCGGGAAGCTGGCCGTTTCGGTGATCGCAGCCTTCGCCGTCACCTATTTCCGCTTCCCCTTCCGGATGACGGCCTTCTGGCTGATCTTCATGTCGCTGATGCTGCCGATCGAGGTGCGCATCGTGCCGACCTACGAGTCGGCGGCGAACGTGGCGTTGCCGCTCAACATTCTTGGCTCCTGGCTCGGCGTGCAGGCGCTGGTCGATCTCGACTGGAATCTGGTCAACACCTATTCGGGCCTGATCCTGCCGCTGATCGCCTCCGCCACGGCGACCTTCCTCTTCCGCCAGTTCTTCCTCACCGTCCCCGACGAGCTTTGCGAGGCGGCGCGCATCGATGGCGCCAGCCCGTGGCAGTTCTTCCGGCTGATCCTGCTGCCGCTGTCGCGCTCGAACATCGTGGCCTTGGCGATCATCCTCTTCC
This sequence comes from Allobosea sp. LjRoot90, assembly GCF_964254315.1. Taxonomy (NCBI): domain Bacteria; kingdom Pseudomonadati; phylum Pseudomonadota; class Alphaproteobacteria; order Hyphomicrobiales; family Alloboseaceae; genus Allobosea; species Allobosea sp. LjRoot90. The sequence goes on along the minus strand of NZ_CAXUTF020000001.1, from coordinate 203,682 downwards.
TGATGGGCTGGAACCAGTATCTCTGGCCGCTGCTGCTCACCACCGACCCCGCAATGGCCAATGCGGTGATCGGCCTGAAGAAGCTGATGCCGCAGAGCGACTCGTTGCCGACCTGGCACCTGCTGATGAACGCGGCCTTCCTGACGATGCTGCCGCCGACCCTCGTCATCCTCATCCTCCAGCGCTGGTTCGTGAAGGGGCTGGTGGACAGCGGCAAGTAGCAGTCAACCCGGACAACGGAACTCATCATGCGGATCATCGGCCATCGCGGCGCGCGCAATATCTGGGCGGAGAACAGCCTCAGCGGCTTCCGCAATGTCTGTGGTCTTGGCGTCGACGCCGTCGAGTTCGACGTGCATCTCTCGAGCGACGGCGAGATCATGGTGATCCACGACCCGCTGCTCGAGCGCACGACGGACCATAAGGGGCCGGTCGGGCGCCTGAGCCGCGAGGCCCTGCGCAAGGTCAAGCTCGACGATACGCTCGCCGAGACGATCCCGACGCTGCCCGCCGTCCTCGACGTCTTCGCGCCGACGACAATCGAGCTCGAGATCGAGATGAAGATGGATGCCTTCGGCAATCCCTATCCCGGCCTGCTCGACAAGGTGATCGGGCTGGTCAGGGAACGTGGGCTGGCCGCGCGCGTCGTGCTGACCTGCTTCGTCCCGGAGGTCATCGAGGAGATCAGGGCCAAGGCGCCCGAGATGCGCCGGCTTGCCTCGGTCGACCGCCGCTCCTGCGAGGCTTTCGGCGGCGTCGACAGGACCTTGAAGCGCTTCGTCGACCTTGGCTGCATCATTGCCGTCGAACAGTCGCTGCTGCGGCTGACGATCGACCGTGCCGTCGCGATCGTCGGGCGCGACAAGCTCGGCGTCTGGGTGCCCAATACGGTTGGTGATCTCGACTACTGGCTCGGCCAGCCGGTGTCGCAGATCACCAGCGACCGCCCGGACCTCGCGCTGCAGCTCCTGAGCGCCAGGGCGAAGTGACAGCGATGGCTGTGTCTCTGTCACGCGCGGCGCTTGCCGAGATCGGGGGAGCGGTTGCGACCCCGAGCTACCGCCCGGAACAATTGAGCCCGGGCATCGTCCATATCGGGATCGGCAATTTTCATCGCGCCCATCAGGCGGCCTATCTCGACGAGCTGTTCGAGCGCGGGCTCGACCAAGACTGGGCGATCATCGGCACCGGCGTGCGGGAGAGTGATGCTGAGATGGGGCGCGATCTCGCCGCGCAGGACTTCCTGACCACAGTGGTGACGCAGGAGGCGGATCGCGCGCAGGCGCGGGTGATCGGCGCGATGATCGACTTCATTCCGCCGAGCGACGGCGAGGCGATCCTGCAGCGCCTAGTCGATCCCCGGACGCGGATCGTTTCGCTGACCGTCACCGAAGGGGGCTACTATGTCCACCCGGCGACACAGGCGTTTGATGCGAACCATCCCGACATCGTCGCCGATGCCGAAGATCGGCTCGCTCGCCCGAAGACCGCTTTCGGTCTGATCGCCGCCGGGCTGCTGAAACGGCGTGCGGCCGGCCTGTCGCCCTTCACGGTGATGTCCTGCGACAACCTGCCGGGCAATGGCCATGTCACGGCAGACGCCGTCACCGGCCTCGTCGATCTGATCGATCGCTCGGAGGCGGACTGGATTCGCCAGAATGTCGCCTTTCCGAACGGGATGGTCGACCGCATTACGCCGGCGACGTCGGAGCACGAACGCCGAGCCTTGCGCGATGATTTCGGCATCGAGGACAGGCGGCCGGTGTTCTGCGAGGATTTCCGGCAATGGGTCCTGGAGGATCACTTTCCCGCCGGGCGCCCTCGGCTGGAGCGGGTCGGCGTTCAGTTCGTCGCCGATGTCGCGCCCTTCGAGCTGATGAAGATCCGCATCCTCAATGGCGGCCATGCGGCGATAGCCTATCCCGCCGGCCTGCTCGACATCCATTTCGTCCACGAGGCGATGGAGGACGCACATATCGCGCGCTTCCTGTCGGTTCTGCTCGAGGAAGAGGTCATCCCCCGGGTCCCGCCGGTTCCGGATACGGATCTGGCGGCCTACAAGCGCACGATCGAGCGGCGTTTCGCCAATCCCAAGATCGGCGACACGATCCGCCGCCTGTGCCTGGACGGCTCGAACCGCCAGCCGAAATTCATCCTGCCGACACTGCGCGATGCGTTGCGGGCCGATGGGCCGGTCGACGGCCTCGCGCTCGTCAGCGCGCTGTGGTGCCGCTACTGCTACGGCGAAACCGAAAGCGGGCAGCCGATAGCGCCGAACGATCCGAACTGGCCGCGGCTGACGATGCAGGCGCAGCAGGCCAGGCTCGCGCCGGAGGCCTGGCTCGCCATGCAGGATATCTATGGCGACCTGGGTCAGGACCGGCGTTTCCGGGAGGCGTTCGACCTGGCCTTGCAAAGAATCTGGCAGTTCGGAACCCGCTCGAGCATCGACGGCTACCTCGTTTCGCGCAGCTCGTGACGGGCATAGCAAGTTCCACGGCGGACCGGCTTCCGGTCCGTTTCTCAACAGTGGTCGGATTCAGAGCAGCCTTTCGTCCAGCTCGTACTAATCGCGCCATCGCTTAAGAAAGTTCGGGAGATTCTCTCGCCCCTGCTCGCTCGCCAAGAACCGAAGCGGTTAGTGCTTCGATAGGAGTTATGATCGAGGCCTAGCCAAAGGGCGCGAAAGCAGACGCCGTGAATGTCTGTTACGGGCCACGACGAGACTTCTGCGGTGAGCGATCGAACTGCGCCGCCTGCCCTGCCCTCCTGCGCATCGTGCGGGAGGCATCCCGTGTGGGTTCGCTACGCTACTCGGCGCTCCCCCCAAGGCGCATCCAATCGTGCAACAGGCTGCTGCACCATTGCTTGGCCTCAGGAGCTATCGTGTCGACCCCTGCGTACCTTACGCTCGAGGACGTTGTTGCCCGCTACCGTGGCCAGGTCAGCGAAGGCACGCTGCGGAACTGGAGAGCGATGCGGATCGGTCCGTCCTTTATCAAGATCGGCAAGGCGGTCCTCTATCCCGTCAGCGAGCTCGATCGTTGGGACAAATCCAATCTGGTGATTTGCAGACCCTCCCGGTCTTTGCCGTTGGAGTACGCTCCAGCAGGTTGAGGTGGATCGCCATGGCTGGCTGTTCAAGCCATCGGTGATGCGATATGACGAAATTCACGATGCGGAATCCATGACAAAGCGGTATTGTGGAGTATCGTACAAGCTTAAGCATGATTAATGATTATTTATCACGAGCAGTCATGCTCTACATATACCATTTAGCGACCCCTCTTGATTTCGAATTTAAAACAGGACATTGAAACATAACAGGAATCAACTTATAGTAGACTGGCCCACAAAGATCCCGCTCGATACCCCACGGGCATTCTGGGTCACGATGTGTCACGCTTCGATTTAAATCCCCTCTGAAACGAGGGGCTTACGACCGCATTCCGACCTGGCAACCTGCCGCCCGACGGATGGCAAAACGCGAATGTACAAGGCTAGCTACACGGAGCCCAATTCTGAGAGCAGAGAGGCCCCCTTCCCTCCCTCGCAGATGCGGCGGTTCTATGCCCTCTGCAGGTGACGACAGCTCCCTTGCCTCTTGCGGACGTACGCCACCGCCCTTTGGGCCGGATTGCCTACAACCGCGGCCCTATCGAACGACACCACGCCGCGATGCTGGCGGTATTGCGCTCAACACAAAATGACCGTGCCATGAGGTCGATCAAAGGGCACAACAGGCATAACATCAGATTATAGCTGATCTCAAAGAAAGCATATGAAGAATGGGAATGTAACGATTTAAGGTTCTGGCACCATCCAACAACCAAGGGGCAGCCTTGGCGAAAGCCGTGCTCGCGTCCGTCGCATCGGCCTCGAATGCGCTTGATTCGAGCCCGGTCTGCCGCCCCTCGGACGTCATGTGATCAGGAACGCCCCGTGCCACGCATCGTCACAGTCGCTGCCGCTCAACTGGGCCCGATCCAGCGGGCCGACAGCCGCAAGCAGGTCGTCGACCGCATGGTTGCGCTGATGGAATTGGCCAAGGCGCAGGGCGCAACCTTCATCGTTTACCCGGAACTGGCGCTGACCACCTTCTTCCCCCGGTGGCACCATGAGGATCGCACCGAGGCCGATCATTGGTTCGAGCGCGCCATGCCCGGGCCGGCAACACAGCCGCTCTTCGACAAGGCGAGAGAGTTCGGCATGGCCATGAGCTTCGGTTATGCCGAGCTCACGCCGCAGGGCCGCCATTTCAACACCTCGATCCTGGTCGATCACACCGGCCGGATCGTCGGCAAGTATCGAAAGGTGCATCTGCCGGGCCATGCCGAATTCGATCCTGAACGTGCGCATCAGCATCTCGAGAAGCGTTACTTCGAGCCTGGCGATCTCGGCTTTCCGGTCTGGGAGTTCGAGGGCGGCCTGTTCGGGATGGCGATCTGCAACGACCGGCGCTGGCCCGAGACCTATCGCGTCATGGGGCTGCAAGGCGTGGAGATGGTCGTGCTCGGCTACAATACGCCGTCCGCCAACTCGCAATCTACGAACGAGACGACCGCCGATCGCCTCTTCCATCACCGCCTCTCGGTGCAGGCCGGCGCCTACCAGAATTCAACCTGGGTCGTGGCCGTCGCCAAGGCTGGCAGCGAGGACAGCCATCACCTGATCGGCGGCACGCTGATCGCGGCGCCGGACGGCAAGATCGTCGGCGAGATCGACCACGAGCAGGATGGCGTACTCGTCCATGCCTGCGATCTCGACGACACCCGCTTCGGCAAGGCCACGATCTTCGACTTCGCCCGCCATCGGCGCATCGAGCACTACGGCCTCTTGACGGAACGCACCGGCACCGGCGCGCCGCTTGGCAAGCCTCTCCCTGGAAAGGCGGAGGGCGCCTGAGCGCGCTTGCGTGAATGCCTTACCGGAATGGATCGAACGGCGTCGGGAAATGCCCCGTCGGCGCGATCTCGGCATAGGGGCCGCGCGCCAGCAATCGGCCATCTCCGGGCTGGGCAAGCACGTGCTCGCCGTCGAAGACGAGGCGGCCGCGTTGATAGGTGGCGGTCGGGTAGCCCTGGACCGTCATGCCCTCATAGGGCGTGTAGTCGCTGCCGTGATGCTGCAGGGCGTTGGTGAGCTCGACGCGCCGCTCCGGATCGAACAGGACGATGTCGGCGTCCGCTCCGACGGCGATCGCGCCCTTGCACGGCGCCAGGCCGAAACGCCGTGCCGGGTTGGTCGCGACGAGATCGACGAAGCGGCGCAGGTCGATCCGCCCCTTCGCGACGCCTTCCGAATAGAGGATCGGCAGCCGGGCCGCGAGACCGGGCACGCCGTTCGGGATCTTGTTGAAGGGCGCGGTCTCGCCATGCTGTTTCTTGCCGCGCGGATCGTCGTAGCGCAGCGGCGAATGGTCGGACGAGACGATATCAATCACGCCGTTACGGAGGAATTGCCAGAGCGCCTCGCGATCGGCGACGGACCGCAGCGCCGGCGAGATCATGAATTTCGCGCCCTCGAAGCCCGGCCTGTCCATGTCGGCCTCGTCGAGCACGAGATACTGCGTGCAGGTCTCGGCCCAGGCCTTCTGCCCGCGCGCCTGCGCCCGCGCCACTTCCTCACCCGATTGCGCGCCCGAAACATGGAAAATCTGGATCGGCGTATCCAGCGCCTCGGCCAACGCCAGGATGCGGTGCGTCGCCTCGCGCTCGACCACCATCGGCTTGGCCCAGGCGAGATGGCGCGGCGCCGTCAGGCCAGCCGCCAGCAGCGCCTGCGTCAGCCAGCCGATCAGCTCGTGATGTTCGGCATGGACGCAGACGAGCGCGCCCGCGCTGCGTGCCGCCGCGAGCGTCTGCAGGATCTGTGCATCGCCCAGGCGATTGCTGTCATAGGTCATGAAGATCTTGACCGAGCGGTGCCCGGCCTCGACCAGTGCCGGCAGCTCGTGCTCGAGCACCTGCGGCGTCGGATCGTTGACCAGGAGATGGAAGGCGTGGTCGATCCGCGCCTGTTTGGCCTTCTCGGCATAGGCGGCGACGGCGACGGCCAGCGAGCCACCCCTGACCTGAGGCGCATGGCAGACGACCGTGGTCGTGCCTCCTGCAGCAGCAGAGGCCGTCCCGCTGTCGAAGCCGTCGGCGATGTCCGCGCCCGAGGAAAACGGCTGATCGAGATGGACATGGCTGTCGACACCGCCAGGCAGGACGAGCAGCCCGCGCGCCTCCACCTCCTCGCGACCGCGCGGGAGCCGCTCGCCGATCGCGACGATGACGCCATCGCTCACGCCGATATCGAAGGGTCCGATATCGGCGGCGGTCACGGCTGTTCCGCCACGGATGACGAGATCGAAATCGCTCATGGTCTTTCTCCCGGAGCGGCCTGGGCACCGACGCAATGGCGGCCCGCGACTCGCCAGATAACAACGAGGTCAGGATGAAAACGGAACTGCACGTGCAGCTCGGCACGACGCTGTTCGGCATCGAGCGGCCCTGGGGTGCCCTGCCACTTACGCCCGGCCGGATCACCGATCTTGCCGTCGACAAGGATGGGCTCGTCCACGTCCTGCTGCGCCGCGACAGCGCCGTCGACCCGGCGGGCCCTTGCGTCGTCACCCTGGCGGCGGATGGCGCGTTCGTTCGAAGCTGGGGCGAGACGCTGTGCCTCGATGCCCACAAGATCGCGACCGGGCCGGACGGCGTGATCGCCATCGTCGACCGGGACGCGCACCGCGTCCTGTTTTGCGATGCGCACGGGCAGGTGCAGCAGCAGATCAGCGAGAGCCACCGGCCCGGCCACCCCTTCAATCATCCCAGCGACATCGCCTTCGCACCGGATGGCGGCTTCTACGTCGCGGATGGCTACGGCCATGGTCGCATCCACCGCTTCGACCGGAGTGGCAGCCAGATCGCGAGTTGGGGCTCGGTCGGCACCGCGCCGGGCGCTTTCCTGACGCCGCACGGCATCTGCGTGCTCAGCGACGGGCGTGTGATCGTCGCCGACCGCGAGAACAGCCGCGTCCAGAGCTTCACGGCCGACGGCCGGTTGCTGGCGGTATGGGACGCGTTTCTGCGCCCCCAGGATGTCGTCGCCGATGCGGACGATCGGATTCATGTCTGCGATTCGATTCCGACGCTCAGCCTGCTCTCGCCCGACGGCGCCTTGCTCGGCCGCTGCCGGCCCGTCCTCAACGGCGCGCACGGTCTCTGGCTCGGCGCCGCCGGCGACATCTTCCTCGCCGAGACCAATCCCAACCGCATCACGCGGCTCTTCCCCGTCACGCCATAGCGCAACGGGCGCTCTGCCATCACGCGGCCGAGATGGCGGTGCGGTTCTGCAGACGGGAGACCAGGCGCACGAACGGCCAGAACATCAGGAAATAGACGAGCGCCACCGCGATCAGCGGCGTCGGATTGTAGAGCAGTCCCTGGGCGAGCTGGGCCGAGCGCAGCAATTCCTGCAAGGCGACGGCAGACGCGATCGAGGTCTGCTTCACCAGCTCGACCGTGTTGCTGACCAGGTCGGGCAGCACATTGCGCGTGCCCTGCGGCACGACGACATGGACCATGCTCTGATACCAGCTCAATCCCGTCGAGCGTGCGGCCTCGCGCTGGCCCTTCGCCACAGATTCGATGCCGGCCCGGAAGATCTCGGCGAAATAGCTCGAGCCGTTCAGCGTCAACGCCAGCACGGCCGCGGTGAATTCGTTGAGCTTTAAGCCCAGGAAGGGCAGGCCGAAGAAGATGAAGATCAGCAGCACCAGCGGCGGGATGGCACGCATCACGTCGACATAGGCGATGAGCAGGAAGCGCAGCAGCCGGCTCGGCACATCCTGCGCCATGGCGATGGCGACGCCGCTCAGCACCGAGAGCGGCACGGCGACGGCCGCCAGCGCCAGCGTCATCCAGAAGCCCTGCAGCAGCAGCGGCCAGACCTGCCTGAGCACATCGAGGTTGAAGAAGGTCGTGACGAGATCGTCCATCATGACCTCGGATGCGAGTAGGCGTGTTCCAGCCAGCGCGTGAAGCGCACGAAGGGCAGGAATAACAGCAGGAAGAGCAGTGCGCCGACGGTCAGCGCGGTCGGGTTGGCGACGTTGGACTGGATACTCGACGTCACGTTCAGCAACTCGGGCACGGCCACGACGGAACCCAGCGTCGTGCCCTTGCTGATGCCGATGGCGCGGTTGGTCAGCGGCGGAATCGAGATGCGCACGACCTGCGGCAGGATGATGTAGGCGAGCGTCTTTGTGAAGCTCAGGCCGGTTGAGCGGCCGGCCTCCCATTGCCCCTTCGATACGGCGTTGATGCCGGCCCAGAAGACCTCCTCGGCGAAGGCCGAGAGCACGATCGCCAGCGCCAGCACCGTCGCGGTGAACGGCTCCAGCACCAGCCCGAAATAAGGCAGGGCGAAATAGGCCAGCACGATCAGGACGAGCTGCGGGATCGAGCGGAAGAAATCGATGTAGAAGATGATCAGCCAGTTCAGCGGCCGGATGCCGTATAGCCTGAGGACCGCAAGGGCGAGGCCGAGCGGGATGCCGATCACGACCGTCAGGATCGACATCTGAACGGTAATCAGGAAACCGCGCAGAATGTCGGGCCAATAGGCCGACATCAGCTGGAAATCGAAGAAGTAGCGGACGATCTGGTCCATGTAAGGCCGTCAGCTGTGCGAGCGCATCACGAAGTCGCGGATGCGCTGGTGCTGCGGGTTGATCAGGATTTCCTGCGGGGTACCCTCGGCCAGGATCGCGCCATGGTCCATGAAGACGACGCGGTCGGCGACATCGCGGGCGAACTTCATCTCATGCGTCACCACGATCATGGTCATGCCCATCTCCTTGGTGCGGACCATGACGTTGAGCACCTCGCCGACAAGCTCGGGATCGAGCGCAGAGGTCGGCTCGTCGAAGAGCATGACCTGCGGCTCCAGCGCCATGGCGCGCGCGATGCCGACGCGCTGCTGCTGTCCGCCCGAGAGCTCGGCCGGATAGGAATCGGCCTTCGGCGCCAGGCCGACCACCTCGAGGTGATGGCGGGCCTTGCGCTCCGCTTCCTCCTTGCCGAGGCCGACGACCTTGCGCAGCGCCAGCGTCACATTCCCGAGCGCCGTCTTGTGCGGATAGAGATGGATGCCCTGGAAGACCATGCCGATCCGGCGGCGCAGGAGGTTGAGGTCCACTTTCGGACCGGTGACCTCCTGCCCGCCGACGCGGATCGTGCCCGCCGTTGGCTCCTCGAGCCGGTTGATGCAGCGCAGGCAGGTACTCTTGCCCGAACCGGAGGAGCCGACGATCACGACGGCCTCGCCATTGCCGACCCTGAGGTCGACCCCGCGCAGGACTTCGACCTCGCCGAAGCTCTTGCGCAGTCCCTCGATCGAAACGATCGTCTGGGAGGGCGCGGCCGTCGTTGCGGGCTGTGCGCTCACTTGCACTCCGCCTTGTGCGGGGTCGCGTCGTAGCCCTCGAAGTCGGGCGCGCCGATGCCCGGGTAGACCTTCGCCGTTGAGGATGCGACATCCGGCATCACGCCGAACCATTTCTCGTGGATCTTGGCGAGCGTACCGTCGGCCTTGATGCATTCCAGTGCCGCCTCGACCTGGGCGCGGAAGGCGGTGTCCTCCTTGCGGAAGGCAATGCCGAAGTTCCGGCCGCCGTCGAGCACATAGGCGACTTCGGCAGTCGGCGTCTGGGTGGAGACGTAGCGCGAGACCGGCGCATCGGCGACGTTGGCGAAGGCGCGGCCGATCATGACCGCCTGCACGGCGTCGGCGTTCTTGTTGTAGCGCTGGATGCTGAAGCCGTACTTGGCCTCGTTGTCCGTCAGCCACTTGTCCGAGATCGAGCCGTTGTTGACGCTCAGCGCCTTGCCCTTCAGCTCTTCGAGATTGGCGATCTTGCCGCCCTTCTTGACCAGGAATCCGAGGCCCGTCGGCATATAGGGCTCGGAGAACAGCATCTGCGCCGCGCGCTCGGTCGTGATGTTGGTCGGCGCCGGGATCATCTCGTAGCGCTTGGAGAACAGTCCGGCGAAGATCGCCGAGAAGTTCGAATCCGTCACTTCGACGCCCGGCCGGCCGAGCTTCTGGGCGAGCGCAGCCGACATGTCATAGGTGAAGCCCGTCGTCTCGCCGGTCGACGTCTTGAAGCAGAACGGCGCGAAACCGAGGTCGCAGGCGACCTTCAGCTTTTCGTTCTTAGGGTGGTCGGCGTCCTGTGCCATCGCCGGCATCGCCAGAAAAGCCGCCAAGGCGGCGGTTGCGAGCGCGATCCGCGCCGGCTTGATCGACTTCAGCTTCATGAATCCCGCTCCCGTTCCGAGTGACTATTACGCCGCGACTGTCGCACCCCTGTTCTTGCAACAATCCGGCCACGTCTGGAGCGGAGCCTAACAGGGCAAAATCATGCCAAGCCAATCATTTGTTGTCGGGTACCCATAACGCGGTGTTAAGTGTTTTCTGCCGCTTCCGCCTCCTTGCTGCTCGGTAGCGGCGGCACCAGCCCACGCAAAATGTCAACGAAAGCGTTCGCCGTCCGCGACAGAGGCTCGAAGCGCGGCGTCAGCAGGTGCGCGCGCACCCGGGTCTTCGGCGCGAGCGGGCGCGAGACCAATTCCGGCCAGGTTCGCCCGCGCAGCACAAACTCGTCGACGACCGCGATGCCTGCGCCAGCCCGCACCATGGCGCAGGCAACGGGGGTGAAGCGGACCACGGTGCTGATGCGCAGCGGCGCGGATTTCAGCGCCAGCGCGCGGCCGACCACGTCGCCATAGGGCGTCTGCGGGCCGAAGCCGATCAGCGGGTAAGGCACGAGATCGGCCGGCCGGACGACGCGCAGCCGCGCGAGTTGGTGGTCGCGCGGCATGATGACCATCAGGCGCCCCTCGGTCAGTACCTCCATGTCGAGCGTTGGCTCGTCGATCGGCAGGATCGACACGCCGAGATCGGCCCGCCCGCTGACGATCTTGGCGACGATCTCGAGCAGGGTGAGCACCTCGAACTCGACCCGCAGATCCGGGAAGCGCTCGCGGACGCGGGCGATGGCGTCGGGGACCAGCGCCTGGCCGACGCTGGGACTCGCGACGATCCGAACCGAGCCGGTGCCGCGCTCGCGCAATTCCTCGGCGAGCTCGTTGACCCGGACCACGCTCTGATGGACCTGGTCGACCTCCTGAAAGAGCCGGCGCGCTTCCGGCGTCGGCTGAACCCGGCCACGCACGCGCTCGAACAGGCGCAGCGCCAGCCGGTCCTCCGTATAGGCGAGCAGGCGACTAATCGCCGGCTGGGACACCGAGAGCAGCCGCGCCGCGCCACTGATCGAGCCGGTGAGCATGATGGCTCGGAAGACTTCGATCTGCCGAAGATTGAGGCGCATGGTAATAACATCCGATTATGGTCGGCCGCATAATAAGCATGATTCATTTCGCGCCTAGCGCTCTAAGCTCGGCCCGCGCCGGCAACGACCGGCATGCGATACGGGACGAGGCTGGCCGATGAGACGCTTTCTGACGATGAAGGATGTCGAGGCTGCCGTCGCTGGCGGCTCAGTCTTCGCCGCCGGCGGCGGTGGCTGGGCGGACCATGGCCGCATGCTCGGCACCGCCGCGGTCAGCACCGGCCGGCCGGAGCTCGTCACGATGGACGAGATTCCCGACGACGCGATCATCGCGACCGCCGCCGCAATCGGCGCGCCGGCCGGCACGACCGAGTGGGAGATGTGGGGCATCGACTACGTCAAGGCCGTCCAGCTGCTGCAGGAAGCCCTCGGCAAGCCGATCTATGGCCTGATCATCGGTCAGAACGGCATGTCGAGCACGCTGAACGCCTGGCTGCCCAGTGCCATCCTCGGCGTGAAGGTGGTGGATGCGGTCGGCGACATCCGTGCCCACCCCACCGGCGACATGGGCTCGATCGGCCTCGCTAACAGCCCCGAAGCGACGATCCAGGTCGCGGTCGGCGGCAATCGCGCCAGGAACCAGTATATCGAGCTGGTGACGCGCGGTGCCACGGCGAAGGTCTCACCGATCCTGCGCACGGCTTCGGACATGTCGGGCGGCTTCATCGCCTCGTGCCGCAACCCGGTCTCGGCGGCCTACGTCCGCAAGAACGCGGCGCTCGGCGGCATCTCGATGGCGCTGGCCCTGGGTGAGCGCATCCTCGCGGCGCAGCCGAAGGGCGGGACTGCGGTGATCGACGCGATCTGCGACCAGACCGGCGGCTCGATCATCGCGTATGGGCCGGTCGCGAAGAAGAATGTCCGCTACACCAACGAAGCCTTCGACATCGGCACGATCGAGGTCGGAACCGGCGCGACCGCGCGCATCATCCATGTCATGAACGAGTATATGGCGGTGACCGATCGCGACGGCGCGCGCCACGCCTGCTTCCCTGATGTCATCACCACGCTCGGCGAGGATGGGGCCCCGGTCAGCGCCGGCCATGTGCGGGAAGGCATGATGCTGTCCGTCCTGCGCGTGCCCAAGGACAAGATTCCGCTGAGCTCGAGCGTGACCGATCCCAGCGTCTATCCGATCGTCGAGAAGGCGCTCGGCATGAATTTCACCGACTACGCGCTCGGTCGCGACATCTAGTCGGCAATCTCCCACCCGCAGGTTCAACCGGGATATCCTGACCATGAGCGATTTCGATCTCGTCCTCCGCGGCAATGTCGTGCTGTCCGACCGGATCATCGAGGACGGCTATGTCGCCGTCACCGCTGGCAAGATCGGCGCGGTCGGGGCGGGCGCGCCGCCATCGGCCCGCGAGACGCAGGACTTCCGCGGCCAATGGATCATTCCGGGCGTCATCGACGGGCAGGTCCATTCCGGCAGCCAGGCCAACCATGAAGGTATCGGCATGTGCTCGCGCGCCGCGGCTGCCGGCGGCGTCACCGTCATGGTCGACATGCCCTATGACGAGCCGGAGCCGGTCACCAGCGCCAAGCTCTTCAACGAGAAGGTCGCGGTGGTTGAGCGCGACGCCCATGTCGACGTCGCCCTCTACGCCACGATCATGATTGAGAACGGACTCCACGCGATCCCCGGGCTGGTCGAGGCCGGCGCCTGCGCCTTCAAGTTCTCGACCTTCGAGGCCAACGCGACCCGCTTCCCGCGCATCGGCGACGACACGATCTACGAGGCCTTCAAGCTGATCGCGCCGACCGGGTTGCTCTGCGGCGTGCACAACCAGGACCAGGAGATCACGCGCCGCAACATCGCCCGGCTGACCGAGGCCGGCGATACCGGGCAGGACGCCTTCCTGCGCGCCCACACGCCATTGGTCGAGAACCTCGCCACCGCCCGCATCTACGAGATCGGCGCCGAGACGGGCGCACGGGCGCATGCCGTGCACGTCTCGACCTCACGCGGCTTCGAGATCCGCAACCTCTACAAGCAGGCCGGCTACAAGGTGACGGCCGAGAGCTGCGTGCAGTATTTCATGCTCAATGCCGAGGAGCACGGGCCGCGTTTCGGCGCCAAGATCAAGCACTACCCGCCGATCCGGCCGAAGGCCGAGAGCGATCTGCTCTGGAGCCATCTTGCCGCCGGCCATTGCGACTTCATCTCCTCCGACCACGTTTCCTGGGGGCTGGAGAAGAAGGGCGACCCCAACATCTTCAAGAACACCTCGGGTGGGCCGGGCATCGAGACGCTACTGCCGGCACTCTGGACCGGTTGCGAGGAGCACGGCCTCTCGCCCACGATCGTGGTCAAGCAGCTCTGCGAGGGGCCAGCCAAGGCTTTCCTGCTCGCCGACAAGGGCCGGCTTGGAGCCGGTGCCGATGCCGACATCACCGTGCTGGAGCCGGGCCGCTTCATCCATGACCCGAGCAAGAGCCTGGCGGCGGTGAAGTGGAGCTCGATGGAGGGCCGCGAGTTCCGCGTCCGCGTCGCCGCGACCTATGTCCGCGGCCAACTCGCCTGGGACGGTGAGCAGATCCGCAACAAGGCCGGCGACGGCCGCTTCCTGCGGCCGGCAGTGTAACGGCCGTGTCGATCGATCAGGACCGACTCTGGCGGCGGATCGAGGCGCTCTCGCGGATCACCGATCCGGAGCGTCCGTGGACGCGTCGCTCGTTCACGACGCGCTTCCTCGAGGGGCGCGACTGGCTGGCAGCGGAGTTTCGTGGCGCCGGACTTGAGACGGAGCTCGACGCCGCCGGCAACCTGATCGGCCGGCTCGCGGGGGCCGACCCCAAGCTGAAGCCGATCCTGATCGGCTCGCATTCCGACACGGTACCATCCGGCGGCCGTTATGACGGCATCCTTGGCGTGCTCGCTGCGCTGGAGGTAGCCCAGAGCTTCAGCGAGCGCGGCGACCGGCTGCGCCACACGCTGGAGGTGGTCGACTTCCTGGCCGAGGAACCGAGCGAGTTCGGCCTGTCCTGCATCGGCAGCCGCGCGCTCGCCGGAGCGCTGAGCGAGACACATCTCGCCCTGACCCGGCCCGACGGCATGACGCTGCGCGAAGGCATCGCCTTCGTCGGCGGATTGCCGGAAAGGCTCGCGGCGGTGGCGCGCCCCGCCAGCAGCGTCGCGGCCTATGTCGAGGTCCACATCGAGCAGGGCCGCGTGCTGGAGAACGAGCGAATTCCGATTGGCATCGTGACTGATATCGTCGGCATTCGGCGCGAGCGCATCGTAGTCACGGGCCGCGCCGACCATGCTGGCGCGACGCCCATGCCGCTTCGGGCCGATGCGCTGGTTGGAGCGTCCAGGTTGATCGAAGCCGCCTACAAGCGGGCGCTCTCCACAGCGCGTGACAACCAGCCTTTGGTCGCGACCTTCGGGCGTATCGAGGTCAGCCCCAATGCCGCCAATGCCGTGCCCGGCGAGGCGATACTGACGCTCGAGGTCCGCTCCGGCAACGAGGCGGCGGTCAAGGCCTTCGGCGAGGCGCTGGTACGCGACCTGCGTCCCGCGCTGGAGGAACTGCGTCTCACCATCGCGTCCGAGCCGATCAGCCATGTCGCGCCGACCGCCTGCGCGCCGCAGGTGCGGGCGGCTATCGCCAATGCTGCCACCTCGCTCGGCCTCGCCACGCGCGACCTGCCGAGCGGCGCCGGCCATGACGGCGTTTTCGTAGCCCAGACCGGTCCGATCGGCATGATCTTCGTGCCTTGCCTCGACGGTCGCAGCCATGCGCCGGAGGAAGCGATCGAGCCGGAGCAGGCCGGCGATGGCGCCCGCGTGCTGGCCGAGACCGTCCGCCTGCTCGATGCGAGCCTGGGCTGATCGCGATGGATTGGGCAGCGGCAGACCTTGCGGAACGCGATCTCTACAAGCTCCTCGTCAACACGGTGCTGCCGCGCCCGATCGCGCTCGTCACCACGGTGAATGCCGAAGGGCGGGCCAATGCGGCCCCGTTCAGCTTCTTCAACGTCTTCAGCCATGCGCCGCCGCTGGTCGTGCTCGGCATCGAGGGGCGTGTCGGCGGGGCGCCACTGAAGGATACGATGCGCAACATCCGCGCCACCGGCTGCTTCGTCGTCAATCTCGTCGACCGGGCACTGGTCGAGGCGATGCAGGTCTGCACGATCGACTTCCCGGATGATGTCGACGAGATCGCGGCGGCCGGACTCGCGACTGCGCCCGGCGTCTCGATCGCGGCG
Organism: Allobosea sp. LjRoot90; assembly: GCF_964254315.1. Classification (NCBI taxonomy): domain Bacteria; kingdom Pseudomonadati; phylum Pseudomonadota; class Alphaproteobacteria; order Hyphomicrobiales; family Alloboseaceae; genus Allobosea; species Allobosea sp. LjRoot90. The sequence goes on along the minus strand of NZ_CAXUTF020000001.1, from coordinate 188,063 downwards.
CCGCGCCTTGCCGCGTCCCCCGTCCAGCTCGAATGCCGCGAGACCGTCTCGCTCTCGCTCGGCACGCGAAACCGCAATCTCGTCGTCGGCGAGATCGTCCACATCCACATCCGCGACGGCATCGTCGACGAGCGCCTGCATGTCGACATCGACAAGCTCGACCTCGTCGGGCGTCTGCATGGCGCCGACTGGTATGTCACGCTGCGCGACCGCTTCCACGCACCGCGACTGACGTTCGATGGCTGGCGCCGGCAGGCACAACCGGATTCCGAAGGAGAAGTGTCGTGAGCGGCACGATCTACGTCATCAATCCGAATTCGACCGAGCGCGTGACGAAAGGCATCGACGATGCCGTTGCGCCGCTGCGCATGGCGGGCGGTCCGGCGATCGACTGCTTGACGCTTGCGGAGGGGCCACCCGGAATTCAGTCGCAGCGCGACGTCGACGGGTTGATTCCGGCCCTGCTGAAGCGCGCCGCCGGGCTGGAGAACGAAGCCGCCGCCTTCGTCATCGCCTGCTTTTCCGACCCCGGTATGCATGCGCTGCGTGAGCAGAGCACACGGCCGGTGCTCGGTATCGCCGAAAGCGGTGTGCTGACGGCGCTGACGCTGGGCCAGCGCTTCGGCATCGTCGCGATGCTGCAGAACTCGATCCCGCGCCATCTGCGTTATCTCGGCGCCATGGGAGTGATGGGCCGTTTCGCCGGCGACCTGCCGGTCAATCTTACCATCGCGGAGATGGCCGACGATGAACTCACGCTCGGCCGCATGATCGCGGTCGGCCGAACCTTGCGCGATACGCACCATGCCGATGTGCTGGTCATGGGCTGCGCCGGCATGGCGCGCTTCCGCGAACCGCTGGAGCGCGAGCTCGGGATTCCCATCGTCGAGCCGACGCAGGCGGCGGTGACGCTCGCGATCGGGCGCGTGCAGCTGGGCTGGGGCGGCCGGCCGCTCGACGGAGGCTGAAGCATGGACGATCTCGTCGCGGAACTCGCCGGGCTTCTCGGCGAGGCGAATGTCCTCGTCTCGGCGCAGGACCAGGCCCTCTTCCTGAGCGATTGGCTCGGCAAGTATCACGGCAGCGCGCGAGCGGTCGTCAAGCCCGGTTCGACCGAGGAGGTCGCGGCGGTGATGCGGCTCTGCACGCGGCACGGCGTTCCGGTCGTGCCGCAGGGCGGCAACACCAGCATGTCCGGCGGCGCGACGCCCGACGGATCCGGCCGCGCGATCGTCCTATCGCTGACGCGGATGCACCGCATCCGCACGCTCGATGCGATCGGCAACACCATCACCGTCGACGCCGGGGCCGTTCTCGCGAAAGTGCAGGATGCCGCGCAGGAGGCCGGGCGCTTCTTCCCGCTCAGCCTCGGCGCCGAAGGCAGCTGCACGATCGGCGGCAACCTTGCCGCCAATGCCGGCGGCGTCGCCGTGCTGCGCTACGGCACGATGCGCGAGCTCACCCTCGGCCTCGAGGTCGTGCTGGCCGACGGACGCATCTGGGACGGGCTGACGGCGCTGCGGAAAGACAATACCGGCTATTGCCTGCGCGACCTCTTCATCGGCTCGGAAGGCACGCTCGGCGTCATCACGGGCGCCGTTCTCAAGCTCTTCGCCCAGCCGCATGCCCGCGCCACCGCCTTCGTCGCCGTTCCGGACGTGGCCGCGGCGCTGTCCTTGCTGGCTGCGGTCCGCGATCGTTGCGGCGACCGGCTGACCGCGTTCGAGTTCATGACCGGCGATTGCCTGGCGCTGATCCTGCGGCATGTCGGAGAGGCTCGCCTGCCGCTTGGGGAAATGCCGCCTGCTGTCGTCCTGATCGAACTCTCCGATCAGGACGACGAGCCCGGCCTGCATGATCGCCTTGAGGCTGTCTTGCTGGGCAGCACCGAAACCGGCCTCGTCCTCGACGCCGCGATCGCGCAGGACGGCACCCAGGCCAAGGCCTTCTGGCGCATTCGCGAAGGCGTGTCCGAGGCGCTGGTGCGCGAAGGCAAGGCTGCCAAGCACGACGTCTCGATGCCGGTCTCGGCCATGGCCGATTTCGTCGCTGCCGCAGACGCCGCCGTCTACGCCGCAGCTCCCGGCGTCCGGCCAATCGTCTTTGGCCATCTCGGCGATGGCAATCTTCACTACAATCTGCTGCCAATGCAGGGGCAGGATCCGGCCGCCTTCGCGGCGCTCACCCCGGCACTCACCCGCATCGTCCATGACGAGATGGACCGGCGACGCGGTTCGATCAGCGCCGAGCACGGTATCGGCCAGCTCCGCGTCGCCGAGATGCCGCTGCGCAAGGCGCCGCTCGATCTCGAATTGATGCGCTCGCTGAAGGATCTGCTCGATCCGGCGGGCCTGCTCAATCCGGGCAAGCTTTTGCCGGGCAAGTTTCTGCCCCGTTTCCGCCACCAACTGAGGACGATCATGGCTCTGCTCGATGAAACCGCGAAGGGTGTCTACGTCATCGCGGTGACGCCCTTCACCGAGGCTGGTGCGCTCGATCTGGAGAGCACCGATCGCATGGTCGATTTCTATCTGGAGAAGGGGGCGACCGGCCTCACCGTGCTCGGCATGATGGGCGAGGCGCCCAAGCTGACGGCCGAGGAATCCCGCATCTTCGTGCGCCGCGTGTTGGCGCGGGTGCAGGGCCGCGTGCCTGTCGTCGTCGGTGTCTCCGCCTCGGGGTTCGCTGCGATGCGCGAGCTCAGCAACAGCGTGATGGGCGATGGCGCCACTGGCGTCATGGTGGCGCCGCCGTCGAATTTGCGGACCGACGACCAGATCGTCTCCTATTACGCCATGGTCGCCGAGACGCTGGGACCGAAGGTGCCCTTCGTCCTGCAGGACTTCCCGCTGGTCACGCAGGTGCAGATGACCCCGGCCGTGATCCTCAAGATCGCCGCTGCTCATCCCGGCTGCGTCATGCTCAAGCACGAGGACTGGCCGGGCCTCGCCAAGATATCGGCCCTGCGCGCCGCCAGCGATCAGGGCGCGCGCCGGATCTCGATACTCGTCGGCAATGGTGGCATTTTCCTGCCTGAAGAGCTGTCGCGCGGCGCAGATGGCGCCATGACCGGCTTCGCTTACCCCGAGATGATGGTCGATGTCTGGAAGGCGCATGCGAGCGGCGACGTCGAGCGGGCGCATGACCTTTTCGACGCCTATCTGCCGCTTGCCCGCTACGAGCAGCAGCCGGGCCATGGCCTCGCGATCCGTAAGCACATCCTGGCCAAGCGGGGCGCGATTGCGTCTGGCACTCTGCGCAAGCCTGGCGGAACCTTGTCCAGGTCCGACATCGCCGATATCGAACGGCTCATCGCACGGCAGGAACGGCGCCTGAAGGAGATCGGCTGATGGATCTGGGACTTGTCGGAAAGCGCGCGCTCGTCCTGGGCGCAAGCCGCGGCCTAGGCGCCACGATCGCGCAGACACTCGCTGCTGAGGGGGCAAGCGTCATCGCCGCGGCCCGCGGCACCGATGTGACGGAAAGCTGGATCGCCGCGTTGCCCGCAGATCAGCGCGCGTGCGTCAGCGCCGTGAAGCTCGACCTCGCCGCTCTCAGCTCGGTCGATGCCCTTGCCGACCGCCTCGTAGCGGAAGGCGGCATCGACATCCTGATCGGCAATTCCGGCGGGCCGCCGCCGGGCGAGGCCCGCGACGCCAAGCGCGCCGACTGGCTCGTCCATTTCGAGGGCATGGCAGCCAATCTCTTTCATCTGGCGCAGCGCCTCCTGCCCGGCATGACGGAGCGCGGCTGGGGGCGGATCGTCACCATCGCCTCGTCCGGCGTCGAGCAGCCGATCCCGCGCCTGGCTCTCTCGAACGGCATCAGGGCCGCGGTCGTCGGCTGGTCGAAGACGCTGGCGTCCGAGGTCGCGAGCAGCGGCGTGACCGTCAACATCGTCCTGCCGGGCCGCATTCACACCGAGCGCGTCGACCAGCTCGACGATGCCGCCGCGGCCCGCACTGGCGGCACGCGGGACGCTGTCGCGCAGGCTTCGATGGCGGCGATCCCCGCGGGCCGTTATGGCAAGCCGCAGGAGTTCGCCGACGTGGTCGCCTTCCTCGCCAGCGAGCGGGCGAGCTATGTGACAGGGGCCAAGATCCGCATCGATGGAGGCGTGATTAGGGGCATCTGAGGTTGGATGCCGGACATGCCAAAAAGCGACGTTGCAAACGTCCGCTTTGCGCCACAACCGGACATTGGGCTCTTGCCCAAAACCGGTCATTTGTGGGCTGTGAAGCGAAGGTCGGCTTCAACGCTCGAATGTATCAATCTCGGCGAGGAAACCAACGAGCTCAGCCTGGCGGTGCATGACCTACTTCTGAAGTACCGACCGGATCTGCGATCTGACGGTCTCCACGGATACGCCGCATGTTCTGGCGATCTTGGCCGCGCTCTGTCCCGATGTCAGCAGGCGCGTGACGCGTGTCTCGCTGGCGTGAGATCGAAGAGAGCATTTCGGGATCGAGGTCGCCGCTTCGGCCGTCGCCGATGGTCTCCTAAATGGGATCCCCTTTCGCCATTGCCGCGTTAGCCGTCGTTCGAAGAGTTCAGCTCGTCGGGCGTGACTGCTTCATTGCCACCGATGCCCGCAGCCTGCCGCAGCGCGTTGTTGATACGATCCTGCCAGCCTGGTCCGCCACTCTGAAAATGGTCGAGCACACTGCGATCGATCCGGAGCGAAACGAGTTCTTTCGCTCCGGGAACGCTCGGCCGCTTGTCGGCAGGCGTCGGGGCTTTCGGCGCAGCGGGCTTGAACAATGCCTCGGCCTTGTCCCGGGCGCTGGTGGGCCTGCGAGTTCTGTCGCTGTTCATGGAGCCTCTGTGTCGTTGGTCGCCGTGTCGGCCGGTGTCGCTCTATCGAGCAAGCGTCTCGGTCAGGCCTTGGCCTTCACACGCCGTGGGCTCTTGGCAATTGCTGCCTTGCCTACAGCGGTTGCAGCCTTCCGACCAAGACCCATCGACTTGGCCAAGGCCGAGCGCGCTTCGGCATAGTTGGGTGCCACCATCGGATAATCGGAAGGCAGGCCCCATTTCGCTCGGTACTGATCAGGCGTCATATCGTACTTGCTGCCAAGATGGCGCTTCAGCGATTTGAACGCCTTGCCGTCCTCGAGGCAGATGATCGCATCCGGGGTAACCGACTTCCTGATCGAAACGGCGGGGACAAGCGGCTGGGCAGCAGGCGCGGCAGCTTCAACCCCCAAGCCAGCAAGTGCTGCGTGAGTCTTCGCGATAAGCTCGGGCAGATCGGCGCGGGTGACATTGTTATGTGCCACGTAGGCCGCAACGACCATCGCTGACAGCTCGATAAGCTGGTTGTTGTCTTCAGACATTCGTATTTGTGATCCCAGGAGATGATCGGAATGGACGGCGACGCAGACGTTGCCCTCGCCGAGGTTGAAGGTGAGCTAGCCGCTTCGCCGAGCGGCTCGCAATAATTTTCGGGGCTGCCTCTGAATATATCATACTGAGCTAGAAGCCTGCAGCCCGTCGATTTCTTCCAATCGCCCGCGGAATAAGTGGCACTCGTCGATGCCACAGGTATGCCCTGGACACTGCGTGAAGCGCTGACGAGAGGGTGAATAAGGCCGACTACGCATCGACATTGCCCAAAACCGGTGATTGGTGGGCTGTGGAGCGAAGGTCGCTAGCAATTCCGGCGAGGAACGCGAATACGCATCACGACAGCGACAGCCGGTCCCGGCGCTAAAGCAATTCCGAGCACAGGGCGCGCAGATGCTGCGGTCAGCCGCGCGAGGTCACGAGGTTCAGCGTCGTTTCCTGGAGGAAAGTCGGCACGAAGAAGTCGTCGACCAGACGCAATTGGCGGATCCTGACCAACGCGCTTACGAGCTCGACCAGGACAAGAGGTCGGGAACCCGGCCAGTAAAAAGGCGCGCGAGCGGCTGAGGTTTGGGCTCGGCCGAATCAGACGCCCCGCCTACCGCCCCTTCCCCCTCGGCCCCTTCATCTCCGGCGTCTTTGCCCTGTTCTCTAGGTCGAGCTTGCGCCAGCGTGCCAGACGCTCAGGGTCGATCACGCCCTTGGCGACTGCCTCCTGGACCGCGCAGCCGGGTTCGTGCTCATGGGTGCAGTCGCGGAAGCGGCAGAGCGGGCTTAGTTCCGTGATCTCAGCGAACAGCGTTTCGAGACCAGACGCCGCATCGCTGACATGGAGCGTGCGCATGCCCGGCGTATCAATCACCCAGCCGCCGCAGGCAATCGCATGCAGCGAGCGCGACGTCGTGGTGTGGCGCCCCTTAGCGTCGTGGGCGCGGATGTCGCCGGTCTGCTGCGGTTCGCCCTCGATGGTGCCGGCAAGCGCGTTCACAAGCGTCGATTTGCCGACGCCGGACGAACCGACCAGCGCGAGGGTGCGGCCTTCGCCACACCAGGACGCGAACGCAGCCGCCGCGTGAGAGCTGCGCGGATTAACGGTTGCAACAGCCAGCCCGCGCTGCAGGGCGGCGGCCTGGTCGAGATAGGGCTGAACGTCCGGCACAAGATCGGCCTTGGTCAGCAGGATGACGGGTTCGGCTCCGCTCTCATTGGCCAGCGCAAGATAGCGCTCCAGGCGCGCGACGTTGAAATCAGCATTGCAGGAGGTGACGATGAACAGCGTGTCGATATTGGCCCCGGCAAGCTGCGGCGTCATGCTGCCCTCGGTGCGCCGCGCCAACACCGTCGCGCGCTCCAGCCGGCGCCGTAGCAGATGTGTGCCGGGCTCCACCAGAACCCAATCACCCACCGTGAAGTCGCCTGTATTGGTACGGACCGGCAGCTTGAGCCTGATCGGCCCATCGGGCGTGATTGCGCTCATGCGGGTGCGGTGCACAGAGCCGATGCGCGCAGGCCGGAGGCAGGCGTCATCTGGTTCGCATTGATCTGCAAAGAAATCCGTCCAGCCCAGCGCCGCAAGTGACAGTGGTGCGGAGGCAGTGTCGCCTTGCGTCACAGTATCGCCCCACCGCTCGGCGTCCTCGTCATCGGCGACGATAGAGCGGGGTTTAGGCCGGCTTGCAAGCGCCGGAAGACGGAAAGTGAGCGTAGTCCGTGACGCCTATCGAGCGGATCGCGTCCGCTACGGCTGGCGTGTCTGCAGTAAGACATATGTCAGCCTGATGCAGCAGACTCTCAACCGGCGACATGCGCCTTCGCGGCATATTCGCTAAGCTGTGTCGCAATGGAAAAGGTGGTTCGACGGGCTGTAATCCGATTTAGCGCTCCAGAAAAGCTGGAGGCTGCGCTGCGCCAAGAGCGGACATTGGCTCCATCCCGAGAAGCGGGCTTTCGCGCTCGCGTGGGATGCACTGTGCTCCATGCTCTTGGCCGGCCGAAATGGGTAGGTGCACTGTCCGATGAGGAGCCTGTGAGGCGTTGCGGCGCCGTGAAACCGTTCCACCACATGCTCAAGAGACCAAGAGTCAGCGCCCGTACAGAGCCGGATGTACGCGGACGATGAGCTAATTGTGAAGCTAGGGTGCCGCCGCAGCTAACCGTTCCAAGCACCTGTCCTGACGCAGTCTGACAGGGCATGCGATGAATGATGCTCGGCTGGAAACCCGTGCATCCGGCCGGGGCTGACGATGGGCTCGGATGTAATAATGAATTACCTTATGAGTAATCAGGGATTCCACCGAGGAGTGCTATCATCTTGGGGGATGAGCAAGAATTAGAATTAATTTTCTCTGATTTGTTTCAATAACCCGGGTTTGACGGCTCTTAGGAGGTCATGGTGAATAGCCTTGTTCGTCGCCAAACTTTGCATGAAGAATTATCCGCCGAAATACGTCAGATGATTCTGTCGTCCGAACTTATCCCCGGTGACAAGGTCTTCGAGCCCGAGCTGTGCGAACGCTTCCAGGTGTCCCGCACGCCGCTGCGCGAGGCGCTCAAGGTCCTGGCGGCGGAAGGACTTGTCCAGCTGCTGCCGAACCGCGGCGCGCGCATTGCCTTGATCACGCGTGACGAGGCGATGCAGATATTTCCCATCATTGGCGGCCTGGAAGCTCTCGCCGGCGAACTGGCCTGCCAGGAATTGGAAGACCGCGAGATCGCGCGGATCCAGGAGCTGCACGACGTCATGGTCGGCCACTACCGGCGCCAGGAGGACGAGGCCTACATCACCCTCAACCGCACGATCCATGAGGCTTTCATCGACGGTGCCCGCAACCCGCGGCTCGCCGATGTCTACCGGCGCGAGCATGGCCGGCTTTCGACGCTACGCTACTTCGCTCCTAAATCGCCGAGCCAGTGGGACGTGGCGGTGGAGGAGCACGAGCAGATGATGTCGGCTCTGCATCGGCGCGACGGGCGGCGCTTCGCGCAGATCGCGCGCGACCATATGCGCCACAAGGCTGACGTGGTCCTGCAGACGATCGACGCTTTGCAATTGCGCAGCCGCGCCGCTTAGTCGGGGGTGTTTTCAGGATCCGTCCTGCGGACCGCCGCGAAACACGCGAACCTTCGCTGCCGCATCCGCCGGGGTTGCCGCTGCGCCGCCGGCAGCAGCCGTGTCGCGTCCACCCTTGAGCTGGCTCAACGCTTCCCGCACCAGATTGCGATAGGCTGGAGGGCCGGACACCGAGATCACGCCGCGCGCGCCGCCGGAGCGCAGGGGAAAGCGGGAGTCGGCGAAGCCGAGACGTCGCAGCATCTGGTCGAGCTGCGCGGGGCTGGTGCCGTCGAGGGCCAGGAGTTCGGTCTGGAGCGTCGACTGCCCATCGACATGCAGGGACGTGCCGTCGAAATACCAGATCAGGCCGTGAGCCTGCGCCAAACGTTCAAGGAACGCCCTGGCGTCACCACTCGCCGGCATGGCGCGCAACCGCCCTTTCACCTCCGCGCCCAGTTTGACGGGGATGCGCAGATTGCGCCCGAACTCGAGCAGGGCGTTCCGTAGATCCTGATCGATCGCGACATAGTGGTAGGGCTTATGCTGCCAGTCGCCGTCTGCTGCCTGCAGCGGCACGTCGCTCATCACAAGCCACAACAGCCCTGATCCGACCAGCTGCGTGACCCGGGCGCCAGTTTTTCGACGGAGGATGGTTACCACCAGAGGCGCTCCTGACCCTGTCGATGGGCTATGAGATTTATCGCTCTGCAGGCATTGGTGTCAAAGAATTCCGAACTGGCTAAGTCAGTATATGTCTGTTTCGAAATATTGAATAATGAATTCATAATAAGTGAATTCATGTGAATATTCAAACTAAATCATGATCGTGGCGTATTCACTCGCATATTTGCCGATGAGGCTTGTATGTAGAAGCGGAATAGCCTTGTATTGCCTCGAATGTGCTGACTCGGAATCGAGCCGCTTCGCGGCCTTCCCGCCGCGCAGCCGCTTCGGGAGCAAACCATGACTACGGCATCATTGGCGCCGCAGCCGGGACGAGAGCTGGCTTCGATCCTGGCGCGGGACGTAGGACTGCTTATTGAAGGGGGGCTTCACCAGGGCGCGCGGCTGAAGCTTGATTCCGGCAGCTATCGGGTCGGTTCGGCTGCGGACTGCGACATCATCCTGCACGATGATGGAGTCGCCACCCAGCATGCCGTCCTGCGCATAGTCGATGGCGAGCTGAGGCTGGAGGCCGTCGGCGGCGCCATAGCGCTCGATCCGGAGCGCCGGCGCATCCTGCCCGCCGGTAGCGGCGTCAAGCCGACTTTGCCGGCGACGGTCTGGATCGGCCAGGCGCGGCTGAAGTTGACCGGCGGCGCCATGGCGAAGGGCAAGGGCGGCCGGATGGCGACGATCGCCGTGTCGGGTGTCGTTGCCGTGGCGGGCCTCATCGCCGCCTACGCGATGGCGTCGCGCCCATCCGCCGCTCCGTTGCTTGCCGCGGATGGCAGCGCCGCGGCGACTACGATCACCCGCGCTGCCGGGGATCAGGTTCCAGCCGCCGCCGAGGGGCTGCGCCGCACGCTTGCCGCCGCCGGCCTGTCCGGCATCGCCGTAACCGCGTCGGGGGAGCGCGTGCTGGCGAGCGGCGCCATCGAGTCGGGGCAGGCGCAGGCCTGGGCCACCGTCCAGCAGACCTTTGACGCAGCGCATGGCGGCAGGATTCAGTTGGGGTCCGAGGTCCGGGTGGCGCAGCGGGAGGATGGACCGAAGGTCGCTTTGCAGGCGGTCTGGCTCGGCGAGCATCCTTATGTGCTGACCGCCGACGGCGGCAGGCACCATGAGGGCGCCTTCCTCGACAATGGCTGGACGATCCGCTCGATCAGCAAGGATGGCGTCACCTTCGTTCGCGGCGAGCGCAACTTCACGCTGACCTTCTAGGAGCGGCGGGAGACGAGCATGGATGTCAAGAAGGCAGGATGGCAGCGGCTCGATGACGTTCTCGCGAGTCTGCGCGGCGCGAGCCCGGAGGCAGCGACCCGCGCCCAGCTCAAGGAGTTCGAGGCGCTGTTGCGGGCGCGCCAGCGACGCCAGCAGCGCGCCGGCGGTCCGACGCTGACCGAGGATCTCGCCGAGCTGGTGATGCCGCAGATCGCCGATCCGGAGATCTTCCAGAGCGCGCAATACACCGCGATCCTCGATGAGCTCGTCACCGACGTCCTGCCCGAGATCGAGGAGGACGTCGAGGTTCGCGAGCTCGTCGCCGTCCTGCTGACGGAGGAACTCGACCGGCATCGGTCTTTGCAGCGACGGTTGCGGGAGCGCGAGCGTTGACGACCAAGCTCGAAGCCAAGGTCCAGCTTCTGCACGCGCTCGGCTATCTCTATTGCCGGCACGGCCAGGTGAAGCGGGCCCTGGTGCTGCTGCTGCTCGCCGGCCGCCTCGCTCCGCGCGACGAAGGCCTGCTCCGGACCTTGGCCTATGCCTTCATCTGCGACGGGGCCGGGCAGAGCGCGCTGCGCGTGCTCGATCATCTCGGCACGCTCGGCAGCGGCGACCGAAAGATCGAGCTGCTGCGCAGCCGGGCCCTCTGGCTCGCTGGCAAGGAGGCGGAGGCGCGCGAATCCTTCCGTGCCTTTACCGAGGATCGGGCGGCCCATGTCGATGCGGGCTGAGCTCCAGCGCATCCTGCTGATGCTGTCGCGTCGGAGCGATCTCATTCTGGCGCTGATCGTCATCGTCGCAGTGCTGATGATGATCATCCCGCTGCCGCCGCTGGCGATCGACATGCTGATCGCGATGAATATCGCGGCGAGCGTGCTGATCACCCTCGTTGCCTTCTATGTCACGCGACCCGTCGAGCTCTCGGCGCTGCCGGCGATCATCCTGCTCGCGACCCTGTTCCGGTTGACGCTGACGATCAGCACGACAAGGCTGATCCTGCTCGATGGCGACGCCGGCGAAGTGGTCGCGACCTTCGGCAGCTTCGTGATCGGTGGCAATGTCGCGGTCGGATTGGTGATCTTCCTGGTGATCACGATCTCGCAGTTCGTGGTCATCACCAAGGGCGCCGAACGCGTCGCCGAGGTCGCGGCACGCTTCAGCCTCGACGCGCTGCCCGGCAAGCAGATGGCGATCGACAACGACCTGCGCAACGGCGACATCGAGCAGGAGGAGGCCCGTCGCCGCCGTCGCGATCTGGAGCGGGAGAGCCAGCTCTACGGCGCGATGGACGGCGCCATGAAGTTCGTGAAGGGCGATGCGATCGCCGGGCTCGTCATCGTGCTCGTTGCCCTGATCGGCGGTCTCACCATCGGCACGTTCCAGCGCGGCATGTCGTTCGGCGATGCCGCTGCGCTCTATTCGGTGCTTACTGTCGGTGACGGCCTCGTCGCCCAGATTCCGGCGCTGCTGATCTCGGTCGCGTCCGGCATGGTGGTGACGCGCGTCGCGTCCGAGACGCAGCGCGACATCGGCACGGAGATCGGGCTGCAGCTGATGCGCGAGCCGCGCGCGCTCGCGCTTGCCGCGCTTGTTGTCGCCAGCCTCGGCTTCGTGCCGGGCTTCCCGACGCTGGTCTTCCTCGTGCTGGCGCTGGGCTTGGCCGCCGGCGCCGTGCTGCGCTCGCGTCGGCCCTCTTCCGGGAGCCAGGTCGCAGGGTTCGTGGAGGCGCAAAATCTCGACCCGGCCGGGATTGCGGAGCCGGCACCCGCTGCGGCGCCGGCGCGTGCGCGCTACCGGGTCGCGGTGCTACTGGGGCCGGAGTTGGAAAGGGCGATCCCCGCCGACCTGTTCCGCGAGCAGGTTGAGCGCATTCGCGGCGAGATGCAGGCCGAACTTGGCGTCGTTGCGCCGCTGCTCGAGCGCCGCGGCGACAGGAAGCTCGGCGATAGCCAGTTCCGCCTGGATTTCGAGGGAGTTCCGATCGCCCAAGGCGAGATTCCAGCGGACAGTCTGCTGCTGCAGGACGAGCGGGCGCACCTTTCCATGCTTGCCATTCCGTTCCGTGAAGGTCCGCCGCTGCTCGGCCGTGGCCCCTCGTCCTGGATCGAGGTCACTCATGCCCGGGCGCTCAATCAGGCGGGCATCGGCTTCCTCGATCCGGCCGGGGCGCTGTCCGCCCGGATCGTTGCGGCTCTGCGGCGCCATGCTCACTATTTCATCGGCATCCAGGAGACGCGCGATCTGCTGCAGCTGGTCGAAGCGGATTATCCCGACCTTGTCGCCGAGGCCGGAGCTGGCGTCAGCCTGCAGCGCACGGCCGATATCCTGCGCCGTCTGGTCGAGGAAGGCGTGGTCATCGCCAATCTGCGCCTGATCCTCGAAGCGCTGGTCGAGTGGGGCGGGCGTGAATCCGACCCGGCCCAGCTTGCCGACTATGCCCGCATCGCGTTGCGCCGCCAGCTCTGCCATCGCCATGCCGACGCCAACCGCGTCATTCCGGGCTACGTGCTCGATCCCGAAGCGGAAGCCGTATTGCGCGCCGGGCTGCGCGATATCGGCGGCAATCGCATCCTGCATCTTTCGGAAGATACCGCGACGGCTCTGGTCGGGCAGTTGCGCCAGGCCATGACGGGGCTCGATGACGTCCATCCGGTGGTCTTCACCGCGATCGAGCTGCGCCGCCACCTGCGCGAGCTCCTGATGCGCCACGATCTCGATCTGCCGGTGATGGCCTTCCCCGAGCTAGCGCCCGAATTCTTCATCCAGCCGCTGGCTTCGCTCACGCTCGGCGCGGGCAAGCCCGCAGGCCCGCCGCCCCCGCAGGCGACCCGCCTCGCCGTGCCGGCCGCCAACCCCCTTTCCTGACGCAAAGACCGCAGACGAGGACAGGCAGAGTGCAACCACGCATGATCCGCAATGGCAGCCTCGCAATGCGCCTCGGCCCATTTTTCTGCCTGAGTGCACTCGCGGTTGTACCTTGGCCGGGGGCGATCTCACCGAGCCCTGCGGTCGCGAACGAGGTCTCCCCGCTCTCGAATTCGCGCCCGATCGAACTGCCGACAGGCCAAGGGCGCATCATCCGGTTCGACCAGCCGGTCGAATCCGTCATGCTGGCCGACCCAACGGTCGCCAATGTGCAGGTGGTGGCGCCCGACGTGGTCTATGTCTACGGGCTCAAGAGCGGCTCGACCAACCTGATCGCACTCGACGAGCAGAAGCGGATGAAGGGCGCGATCCGGCTCGAAGTGCTGACGCCGGCACGCTCGGCCAACCAGGCGAAGCGTGTCCTGCAGCCGACTTCGACGATCGACCTCCAGTTCTTCGGCGAACGGCTGGTCATGCGGGGGGCGGCCCGCTCGGTCGACGAGGCGATCGATGTCGCCAATGTCGCGCGGACCTATTCGCCGCCCGACCAGCCGCCGCTCAACAATGCGACGATTCCCTCCTCGCACCAGGTCAACATCCGCGTGCGCTTCGCCGAAATGTCGCGCAAGGACCTGACCGCTTTCGGCATCAACTGGAAGGTGATGGTCGATACCGGCAACTTCTCCTTCGGCGTCGGCAGTTCCGGCGGCAACCTCGCCAGCGGCGGGCGGGGTCTCGGTCTGAATTTCAGCAATAACCGCGTCAATGTCGATGCGCTGGTCGAGGCGATGCAGCAGAATGGGCTGCTGACGATCCTCGCCGAGCCGAATCTGACCGCGACGACCGGCCAGACCGCGAGTTTCCTCGCCGGCGGTGAAGTCCCGGTGCCCGTGCCGCAGGATCGCGACCGCATCACTGCCGACTACAAGCCCTTCGGCGTCTCGCTGTCGTTCACTCCGACTCTGCTTCAGAACAACCGCATCGGGCTCAGGGTCCGGCCCGAGGTGAGCGCCATCTCGATGGCGGGCGCAGTCCGGGTCAGCGGCTTCGAGCTGCCGGCCTTCACCGTCCGGCGGGCCGACACCAATGTCGAGCTGGCCAGCGGCCAGACCTTCGCGATCGCCGGCCTGTTCCAGCGCAATCTCTCCCAGGAGGTCGACAAATTTCCGTTCCTCGGCGACGTGCCGATCCTCGGCACCCTCTTCACCTCGACGCGCTATCGCCGCGACGAGACCGAGCTCGTGATCCTGATCACCGCCCATCTGGTGAAACCGTCGAGCGATCGTCTGTCGGCGACGCCGCTGGATCGTCCGGCGCCGGTCGCGCGCCGGCAACCGGCGGCGACGGCTGTGCCGGTGGAGAAAGGCCCGAAGGCTCCGGCCGGCGCCGGCCTGATCTTCAAGTGAGATGCGGGAAGCGATCATGACAACGGTTCGGACCCGTCGATTTCTCACTCTCGCCATGGCCGCGCTCGTCGCGGGCTGCGCCAACCCGCCGCCCGACGTGTCGGCCAACTACCAGGTTCTTTACCTGCCCGCGGAGGCAGCAGGCGCACGGCCGACCGCCATCGTCGCGCCCGAGGCCTGCCTGCAGCCCGATCCGACGCGTTATCCCTTCGATATTGACCCGCATTTGCCGCCTGGCTGCGCCAATGCCTACAACCTGGAGCGCATGGTCGAGCGCAAGGCCGATCTATTCCAGGGGCGCAAGCCGGGCCCGGCGGCGGCGGCTCCAGTCACAAGGGCGGCGCGGCGCTATCTCGACGGCGACGAAAATCCGCTCGGCGGCGCCTTCGACCGCGACGGACGCCGCAACACGAATCGCGCGCCGGCGCAGGTGACGACGGAGCAGAAGTGAGAGCGGCCGGCCAGCGCGGCTCAGCCGGCGAGGATCGTGCCGACGATCTTCGCCCGGGCCCGCGCATCACCGGCGGCTTCCAGCGTGCGCAGGCGGCGCAGGAAGGCCGGCCGCTCCGTAGCGGGCACATTGGTTTCGACGAGGCTCTGTGCCTCGGCGCCCGCGCCGGACAGCGCGAGCACCAGTGCGAGGGTACGCCGGTGCGTCGCCTTGGCGCTTTCCGAGCGCGCCACGCCGCGAATCCGATTGATCGCCTGCTCCTTGCGACCGGCGAGCGCCTCGGCCAAAGCGAGGTTAGCCGCGATGTCGAGGTCGTCCGCGGCGCGGCTATGCGACTTCTCGAAGGCGGCGACGGCCTCGGGTGCCTTGCCGGCGAGCGTCAGGGCGATTCCAAGCCGATTATAGCCGGCGGCGCTGTCGACGATGGGCGCGGCCTTCGCAAGCGATGCGAGCGCAGCATCGATCTCGCCGCGCCTGAGTGCCGCCGAACCGAGCCCGAGCTGCGCTGGGCCATTGTTCGGTTCGCGCTCCAGCGCCAGGCGGAAGGCGCGCTCGGCACCGACGCCATCGCCGCTGCGCAGATAGGCTTCGCCGAGTTGCACCGCCGCGGCGGCATCGCCGGTCGCCGCTGCACTCTCGTAGACGGCGAGCGCGGTCGCCATCTCGCCGCTGTCCTCCAGTGTCGATGCGAGGACATGCGCGCCACGCGGCTGCACCTGCGGCTTGTCCATGTCGCTCGCCGCCTGCTGCGTCAGCGTGCACGCCGGCAGCCAGGCGACGAGAAGGAGCGAGGCCAGGCGGCTGGGTCTGGTCATCATGGTGAAGCGCTCCGTGACACGAGGGTGCGGATGGATGCCGGGGTGCTCGGGCGATGAGCGAGCCCTCCGAGGAGAAAGCGCTTCCGGCGAGCGAGAAGAAGCTGCGCGAGGCGCGGCGCAAGGGTCAGGTGCCGCAGAGCCGCGACCTGATCATCGGCTTCACCTTCATCGCCGCATTTATCTACCTGGTCTTGATCAAGGACCGACTGCTGCTGCAGCTCGACGAACTCGTCGGCCTGGTGATCAATCCGGAGAGCGAGGCTTTCGCCATCGTCCTGGAGCGGGCCTTGCGCCATGCCGGCAGCATGCTGCTGCAACTGACGGCGCCGCTGGTCGCCGCAACGGTCGCGACCGCGGCGCTGACTGCGATGGTCGGCAGCTTTGGGCCGGTCTTCTCCTTCGAGATCATCAAGCCGAAATTCGAGCATGTGAATCCGGCGAAGGGCCTGAAGCGGCTGGTCTCGCTGAAGAGCGTCAGCGAGTTCCTCAAGAGCCTGGTCAAGATCGTGGTGCTCGGGGCGGCTTTCATCCTGATCCTCGGCAGCCAGCTGCAGCCGCTTCTGGAGACGCCGGTCTGCGGCGAGCGTTGCGCCGGCAGCGCGATCACCGTCCTGCTGCTGCCGCTCTTTCTGATCGTGGTGCTGGCCTATGTCGTGGTCGGCCTCGCCGATATCCTGCTGCAGCGCTTCATCTTCCTGCGCGAGATGCGCATGACGCGCTCCGAGATGAAGCGCGAGACCAAGGACACCGAGGGCGATCCGCAGATCCGCAGTGCCAGGCGCCAGCATTATCGGCTGATCGGGCGCTCGAGCGGTGTCGGTCTCGCCCGCGCGACCATGGTGATCGCCTATCGCGGCGATGTGGTGGGGGTGCGCTATCAACGCGGCGAGACACCTGTGCCGATTGTCGTCTGCAAGGCGGCCGGGGATCCGGGCGCAGCCCTGCTGCTGGATGCGCGTGGCCGCGGCATCCCGGTGGTGCTCGACGAGCTGGCGCAAGCGCTGCACAAGCGTCACGCGCAGGGCGATCCGGTCAGGCAGGACCTGTTCCAGTCGGTCGCCGATGCGCTGGTCAAGGCAGGGGTGCTCTAGCAAGCTGCCTGTCATGGCTGGCGCGGCGCCAGCTGGCGCAGGAATGGCTCGGCGTCGAAGAGCCGGCTGATGTCCTGGCGCATATATTCGAGCATGAAGGCCGAATAGATCAACAACATCACTGAGAAGACCAGGCTCTTGGCCGAGAGCGAGAGCTCGAAAATGTTCAGCTGCGGCGCGGTGCGGGCGAGCAGCGCCATGGCGAGATCGGTGAAGAGCAGCGCGAACACGATCGGTGCGGCGAGGCGGAGCGCGAAGCGCATGACCTCGTCGAGCAGCTTCAGCAGCAATTCGCCTGCGCCTGGATCGAAGACCGGCTCGAGGCTGGCCACTGGCCAGATCCGGTAGCTGGCATAGAGACCCTTGACCAGGAGGTCGAACCCGCCGGCCGCGAAGAACAACATCAGCAGGCTGATGGCGAAGAAGGTCGCGGTGATGCTCGATTCGGCGATGGCGGACGGATCGAGCAGGGCGGCGGCGGTCGATCCGCGCTGCAGGTCGAGCAGATCGCCGGCGAGTTCGGCCGCCCAGATCGGCACGCCGAAGACCAGGCCGATGACGATGCCGAGCACCAGCTCCTTGAGCAGGATCGCGGTGACGAGCGCCGGCGAGAGCGGCTGGCCGTTCTGCAGTGTCTCGGTGAGTACGGGGGTGAGTGGCAGGGTCAGCGCCAGCGCGACCCCGCCGCGGATGATGCCGGCGAGGCCGAGCCGGGTAAACGCCGGCGTCACCAGGATCGCGCCGGTGATCCGGGTCACGGCGAGCGCCGTCGCGACCATGAAAGGCAGGACCAGCTGGAGCAGGAGATCGCCGGACATCGCTTCTTCTCAGCGCGTGAGGGCGGGAAAGTCCTCGAACAGGGCGAGTGCCTGGTCGTAGATCTGCAGCGAGAGCAGCGGGCCGATCAGCAGGAGCAGCAGCAGGAGCACGACGATCAGCTTGATCGCCTGCGGCAGCGACTGGTCCTGGATCTGCGTCAACGCCTGGAGCAGGCCGACGCCGAAGCCGATCAGCACCGCGGCCAGGAGCGCCGGCCCCGAGACGACCAGCACGGTCATCAGCGCCGCGTTGATCTTGGTCAGGATTAGGTCGTTGGTCACGACCGCTCGTCCAAATGGCGGGCCAGGTCCATCGCGCTTCAGCCATAGCTCAGGATCAGGCCGTGCATCAGCTTGGTCCAGCCGTCGATGCTGACGAAGAGCAGCAGCTTGAGCGGGATCGAGATCAGCGTCGGCGATACCATCATCATGCCCATCGCCATCAGCACGTTGGCGACGATGAAATCGATGACCAGGAACGGCAGGTAGAGCAGGAAGCCGATCTGGAAAGCGCGGGTCAGCTCCGAGCTGACGAAAGCTGGAACCAGCACGATTAGGTCGTCCGCCTTCAGCGCCGCGGCAGCATTCTCCGGCCAGACGCGAACGGCGGCGGTGCGGAAGAATTCGCGCTCGCGCTCATGCGTGAAGCGGGAGAGATGGTCGCGCAGCGGCTGGCGGACCGCGTCGGCCGCTTCGGTCAGCCCCTGCACTGAGTTGAGATCGAGCTGGCGCGCCGAGACCCGCCCGTAAAGGTCGGCCATCAGCGGCGCTGTGACATAAACGGTCAGCACTAGAGCGATCGCATGCAGCACCAGATTCGGCGGCGACTGCTGGATGCCGAGGGCGTTGCGGATCAGGAAGAGGACCACCGAGATCTTGAGGAAGGCGGTCATTGTCACGACGCCGAGCGGGATCAGCCCGATCAGCGCGACGAAGGCGATGATTCCAACGAGGTTGGGATTGAGATCAGGCATCGAACAGCCGGGTGATGCGAACGCCCAGCGCTTCGCCGATCCGGACCGGTTCGCCCTGGCCGATGCGGCGGCCGTTGACGATGAGGGAGAGCGGCTCACCGGGCGGCGTCGCGAGCGCAACCACGCTGCCGGCACCAAGGCCGGCGAGTTCCTTCAGCGACATCTCGCTGCGGCCGAACTCGAAGATGACGCGGACGGGCAGGTCGTCGAGCGCCGCGGCATCCTCGGGGGCCGCCGCGTCGTCATCGAGATCGTCCATGAGCCACTCCCATCGTGATGATCGCGCCGGAACCGGTGCGGCGTGCAGGCGGGCCGCGCCATTGCCGATCTTGACCGGAGCGACCAGGTTTCGGCCGGCCAGAAGACAGGCCTCTCCGGCGGGCAGATGCTTGTCGAACAGCAGCACGTCGCCCGGCCTGGCGCGCCCGAGCTCACCGAGCGTGAGCCGGACCTCCGCGTGGCGCAGGCTGAGCGGGACAGGAATCGGAGCAAGCCATTCGGGTCGCTCTGCCGACGCGGGCAGCAGGGCGAAGAGTCGCGAAAGGAGCGCGGCCGGGCCGGCGATCTCGCCGATTTCCTTCGATGCGTTGGCGAGCGTGACGGCCACCGGAAACCGCGGCCCGGCACTGCCGGACGGTGCCCGCAGTTCGACGCTCTCGCCGAGGCGTGCTTCCAACTCGGCTAGCGCCTCGGCAAAGGCCGCTTCGATCAGGAGCGCCTTGCGCCCCGGATCGAGCGCCGTTGCGTCGACATGCGCGCCGAAGCCGTCCAGGGCGGCCGTAACCAGCCGAGGCGGCAGGAGCAGCACGGCCTCCTCGCCGCCGACAGCCAGCGAGACCGCCAGGCAATCGCTCTCCGCTGCCCGCGCGGCGGGAGCGGCTGCGCTGAGCTCGATCGGGCGGCCGCCGAGCTGCAATCGCAGCCGCCAGCGCGAGCCGTGGAAGCGGTTTATCGGTGCGAGGTTGTGTCCTGGCACGGAAGGATAGACCAAGGGACGCTCGTCCCCGTGCCCGGGCATGGGGCGGCTCGCCAAGGGAGCGCCCGCCTTCATGGCGTGGCCCGTCCGCGCCCGGCAGTCTCGCCCTGCGCGGCATCGAGGCGCGCCTCGCGCCACCGCCGCTCCCGTTTTGCCTGTTCTTCATGGGCCTGTTCGAGCCGCAACCGGTCGTGCCGGCGGGCGCGATGCGCGGTCCGGGCTGCGGTGAGTTCGCTCTGCCGCAGGGCGAGCGTCTCGGCGGCAGCGGCAGTGGCGGCCTCGAGATTGAGGCGCATCGCGTCGGCGATCATCGTTTCGTGCCGAATCTGCTCCAGACCGGCCAAAGAGAACGACTGTCCCATCAAACCGCGGTGGCGCGAGCGCTGCAGCGCCAGCGTTTCCTGATCATGGCTTGCAAGGGTTGCCGCGGCCTGTTCCGCCGCTGTTCCGGCGCTGACCGCCGCAGCCTGCCTCCGAGCCGCGAGCTCGCCGGCGCGCAGCTCGCGGCGTCGGCGGATCGCGAGCAGGGTCTTGAGTTCGGCGAGGCCGGTCACGCCAGCACCTCCCGCATCCGCTCTCGCGTCCTTTCGAGCGACTCCTGCTCCCCCGACGGCTGGCGCAGAAAGGCGCGGATCTTGTCGATCCGCGCCAATGCGGCGTCGGCCAGCTTGTCCGAGCCCGCTTCGTACTCGCCGACGCGCACCAGCAGCTCGACTTCGGCATGGCGCGCCAACAGTTCGCGTATCCGCTGCGCATCGTCGAGTTGCTGCTGCGGCGCGACGATGCTCATCAGCCGCGAGCGGCTCTTGAGGATATCGATCGCCGGGAAATGGTTCTGCTGCGCCAGCTCGTTCGACAGCACGATATGTCCGTCGAGCAGTGCCATCACCTCCTCGGCGACCGGGTCGATCTCCGCCTCACCCTCGGTCAGCACGGTGTAGATGCCGGTGATCGAACCGCCTTGCCCCGGCCCAGCCCGCTCGAGCAGCCTCGGAAGCGCCGCGAAAAGCGACGGCGGGAAGCCGCGCCGGGTGGGCGGCTCGCCCGCGGCCAGGCCGATCTCACGCTGGGCTCGGGCAAACCGGGTGATGCTGTCCATCAGCAGCAGCACATGACGGCCGGTGTCCCGGAAATATTCGGCGATGGTCGTCGCGACATGAGCCGCCTTTACCCGTTCGAGCGCCGGGCGGTCGGAGGTGGCGACGATCGCGACGGTACGCGCCCGCGCCGCCGGAGACAGGCGCCGCTCCAGAGTCTCCCGGACCTCGCGGCCGCGCTCACCGACCAATGCCAGCACGATCACATCCGCTTCCGTCCCGGCGACGATGTCGGCCAGGAGCGAAGACTTGCCGGCACCGGCGGGGCCAAAGATGCCGAGGCGCTGGCCGCGCGCGCAGCCGAGCAACCCGTCGATGGCACGCAATCCGAGCTGGAGCGGAGCCTCGATCAGGTCACGCGCAAGAGGGGGCGGGGGCGGGGCATGGACAGGACGGAAACCGGTTATGGCGCCGCGCGGCCAGTCTGCGCCGTCCAGTGCCATCCCGGTCGCGTCGATCGCGCGGCCGAGCAGGCCCGGCCCGACAGGCGCGAGCAGGGCTTCGCCGGTCGGCACGACCTCGGTTTCAGCCGAAAGACCGGCGAGGTCGCCGATTGGCGTCAGGATCGCGTAGCTGTCCTGGAGGCCGACGACCTCGGCCAGGGCGACGCTTCCCCCGGCGGGATCGCGCAGCTCGCAAATCTCCCCGAGCCGGACATCGCGCAGGCTGGCATGGATGGTGACGCCCAGCGCCCGCTGGACCTTGCCTTTCGGCGGCCGTGGCCGCCCTCGTTGCAGGCCGTCGCGCAGCGCTGCGAGGGCCTCGTCGAGGCGTGCGGGGCCGGTTGCCTGCGCTAGTGTCATACCGGCATCGTCCGGCGCGACAGGCCGCGGCGTAGCGCCTCGATCTGGCTATCGATGCCGGCATCGACGGTGGTGACGTCGCTCGTCAGCACGCAGCCGTCGCGCGCCATTCCGGGATCGCTGCTGACTTCGAGAGCGATCTCGATGCCGCCAGCCCGCACGGCCTCCTGCAATGTCTCGTTCACGGCCTCGACATGGTCAGGGTGCACGCGGACGGTCAGCGTGCGGCTGCGGCGGAAGGCCGACAGGGCCTTCAGCGCCACCATGGCCACGATGTCTCGGCGGTCGAACTGGTCGATGACATCGCGCACGACCGCGAAGGCAATATCCGCCAGCTCGCCAGAGAGGCCGGCGAAGTATGCGTCGACATCCGCTATCGCCCGGCCAATCCGCTCGGCCGCTTCGGCCTCGCCGCGCTCTCGCCCGGCCGCCATCGCCTGCGCCAGCACCTGGTTCCCCTCGTCCCTGGTCGCGGCTTCGATCGCACTCGCCTTCTCGCGCGCGGCGGCGAGGAAAGCGAAGCCATCGTTCCAGGCGTCGGCCTGCTCGGCAGGGATGAGACCTCGCGGTGGCCGCGAGGGCAGATCGGCCATCGCGGTCATGGTGCGTCGGCGCGATGCGCCGCCTCGATGATGGGCCTGCCGAGCTTCGGTGTGACGGTGGCCAGCGGCAGCATTTCGCCGGGCATCTGCAAGCGCAGGCGCGCGCCGATCTCGTCCGGCAGCGTGGCTGCCCAGGCAAGAAGGCAGCTCCAGCCCGCCCGCTCGATCTGCTCGACCAGTTCCGCAACTGCCAGTGGCGTGTCGACCGGTCCGGCGAGGTCGCGTTTCGTCATGGCGCGGGCGAATATACCGGGCCCGAGCGCCTTTTCGAGCGCGCGTACCTCGTTCGCGAGCACGATGCGGGACAGCGCGCCGGAGAAATAGATCGCGCCGGCCAGTCGCACCAACCCGTGCAACAAGGGCGGGGTCAGCAGCAGGATGCCGCGGTCGGAATCGGGCACTGCATCCGGACCGAGCCCCGCCGAGAGACCGTTCCGGGCACAGAGCAATTCAGAAAGCCGGTTCTCGAGCCGCGGCAAGGCGAGGAGCCTGCGGCAGGCCTCCGGCGTGATCGCATCGTCGAAGGCGGCCGCCAGCCGCTCGGGTGCAACGTAGCCGGCCGGGCTTGCGGCGAAGCGACGCCAGGTGACGGCCGCATCGTCGGAGCGCGCTGGCACGCCGCTCATCGCTCGCCCGTTCTCTCGGAGAGCGGATAATAGCGACGGCGGCGGAGGAGCAGTGCCCCGCCGGCGATCACGGCGCAGCCGGCAGCGGCTCCGGCGATGGCCGGCCAGGGCAAGTTGGCCTGCGACAAGGTGGTCGCTCCGGCGGGCGCAGCCTGCAGCATCGCGGCATTGCGCTCGGCCGGCACCACCACGACCGAGACGCGATCATAGCTCAATCCCGCGACGCCATTGGCGATCAGCATCTTGATCGAAGCGAGCTTGTCGTCGATCCCGATCTTGGGATCGTGCCGGATGAAGACCGAGGCGGAGGACGGCACCAGATTCTGCCGCAGCGGGTCGTTCTCGGGCAGGACGAGATGAACGCGGGCCGTCAGCACGCCGTCGATCGCGGCGACGGTGCGCGACAGTTCCTGGCTCAGCGCAAAGATCATCCGCGCCCGATCCTGTACCGGCGAGGAGACGAGGCCGTCCTTCTTGAAGACGTCGCCGAGGGTCTGGAATTCCTGTCGCGGGAGCCCGCTGCGGCCGAGGATCGTCACGGCGTCGGCGAAGCGTGCCTCCTCTACCGTCACGGTCAGCTTCCCGCCCTTCTGCACGTTGCGCCCGGCCGGAATGCCGTTCTGCAGCAGGATCGCCACCATCTCGTTGGCCTGGGGCTCGTCGAGATTCGTGTAGAGATCGACCTTGCAGCCGGCCAGCAGCGCAGCGCAGCAAAGCAGAGCCAGAATACGACTGCGACGGGCCTTCGCCATGGCAGGCACCGGGCCGCTCACTGCCCCTTGAGCACGGTGTTGGCGGAACCGGTCGTCTGCGTCGCGCCACGGACAACCAACTGCGTCTGCACGGCGAACTCGAAGGAGCGGTTCATCGATTCGATCACCCGGTCGAGCTGCCGGTTGTCCAATGCACTGCGCTCTGTCGCTCCCTGTTGAGCGGTGCTCGACGGAGCCTGCTCACGTGCGGTCTCGCCGGCTCGGCGCAGGAAGCCGTCCATCCGGTTCGTCAGCTCCGAAGCGAGTTGGCCGGGGTCGGCCAAGGTACCGGCTCGCGCCGGCCAACTCTGCTGGCGCGCCGCCGCCTCCGCTGCATGGTCGAAGGCCGGCTGCTGCTCGGCGCCCGTCTGGATGACCAGCGTGGAGCCGGACAGCAACGTGCTCGGCAACCCGTTTGCGATCGTCATATGCGCCTCCGAAAATGGATCTGCGAGAGCCGACCGCGGTCAACCTTCTTCGTCGGCCATGGCCTCGCCAAGCATGTCGGTCATGCGCGGCATCAGCAGCATCGACATGATCTGCGAGCCGTATTGCCCGACCATCCGGGCGAGTTCGTCCTGGCTGATCTCGTCCTGCTGCTCGGCCGCGCCGGCGCCGGCATTGCGCTGCTGCGCCGCTGCGATCGCATCGTCGAAGCCGGCTCCGTTGTTATCGACCGAGCCGCCGGACTGGGCGGTATTCACCGGTTGCACGCTCATCGCTGCTCTCCTCGGTATCCGCCGGGCGCGAACAGTCGCGCTGTCGGCCAGTCGACACGCCGTAAGGTAGGAGCGCCATTTTCACGATGTCAACGTTTATTATGATATAGTCGATGTTACAGCTCAGATGTTGCGTTATGAATAATGAATTCATTACACATTAGTAAGGTAATTTGAAATTCAAATCTTTTGACGAGGCGCATTAGTTCCATTTGATATCTAAATAAGCGAATCCAATGCATTCATAATTTCAAATAACATTGCAGTTCGTGAATCGAATGCTTGACGAATCCTTTATCGACATTAACGTTCCCCTGGCTTGAACGACTCTCGGGTCGTTCGGGCGCCGGAGCCGGGGCATCGAAGATCCCGCACCGGTCCGATCCAGAGCACGTCAAAACGGAGTCTGCGATGTCCGGAGCCTCGTCCGTCCAGAGCACCACTACGCCGGAGAATGCGATCCAGCAGATGGAAGCCGCCTTCAACCGCGCCATCGTGAAGTCGGCGGAAATCACCACCAAGACGACCGAGAAGAAGGTCAGCCTCGACGCCGCCAAGCAGCGTCCGAACGCCTGATCGCGCTTTCCCGGCGTATTGGCGTGGCCGGTCTGGCCACTGCCCTCCAAGCCACCACCGCGCGCCGCCACAAGGCGGCGCGCGGCCCCTCCGGTCGCGCAACGGTCTCCTCGCCATCGACCCGGCGTGCGGGCTAGCCGGAACGCCGCCGGCGCCAGCTTCAGGAGGCCGTCATGCGAGTCAACAAAGCCGACGGTGGCCTTGTCAGCCAGACCGCGAGCACGCAGTCTACCAATCCGATCGGATCGCTGCTCAAGACCCTCGCTGACATCGTTCGCAAGGTGCTCCAGGCGTTGGCCCCCGTGCTGTCACGGGTGAACTATGCAGCCTCCATGACCAGCGCTGCGGGCCGCAACCCCAAGGTCATCTGGGCCGGAAACCTGAAGCCGGGACAGGCGGGTACCCCACAGGGGCAGGCCCTGATCGCCAAGCAGGAGCGGGTGCTGATCCTGCTCGCACAATTGCTGGCGAACTCGCTTGCCAACAGCGACCCGGCGAAAGCGAAGGAGAGCCAGGTCCTCACTGCCCAGATCAAGGCCATCATCCTCAATGACGAGGCGACGGTCGCAGGACAGGAAGCACATGACCGCGGTGTCGAAACAGCCGCCGCCGAGCAGAAATACGGCGCCGGCACTGCGAGCAAGCCGCAGCTCGTGCCGTCAGGCGGGGGCGACTGGATCCAGTCGAACGGTCAGTGGGTCCATCCGGAAGTGGCTCGCGCCCGTGCAGCGCAGGACTCGGCCGAAGGCCGTGGTGTCGAGGCCCGCGCCAAATCCGACGAGGCAACGGCCCAGGTCGAGGTCTACGCTGCCGACCCGGAATATCGCTCGGCGGTCGCCGGCGCGAACCGGACGCTGGCCAAGACGCTGGCGCCGGAAGGCATCACCTTCGAGATCAAGGCGACCAAGCCACTCGCCCAGGCGCAGTCCGACCTCAAGGATGCGCAGGGAGTTGCCGGCAAGGCGACACAGAGCCGTCAGAAGCGCGAGCAAGCGGAATCTGTACTTCTCGCTGCGCTGGTGGACAAGAACAAGGTGCGTGGGCCGCAAGCTCCCAATGCCGCGGCAGTCGGGCCGGCGGAAAGCAGCGAAAGCAGCACGGTCTCCGATCGCAGAGTCGATTATGAGGGCAAGGAAGTCAGGGCCAAGTTCGCCGAATACGGCCAGCTCTCCGCCGAAGCCGATCTACTCGATGTCGAACTCAGCGAGTTGGTGGCCCAGCAACTGATCCGGACGACACAGCCGGGTACGCCGGAGCGCACCGAGGCCGAGCGGATGGCGGGGGCAGCCCCAAACCAGCGCAGCGTGGCTGAGGCCAATCGTAATGTCGCGGTCAAGGCCAGTGATCTCGCTGATGCGGACAGGGATGTCGCCTGGGCGAAGTTTCAGGCTGCCCCGATCGAGGACGCCGCGCTCAACAACCTGCGCGAAAAAAGCCCGCACTTGTTCAAAGCCGACGGGTTCTACGACGGCAACAGAAAATACTCCGGCAACCTGAGGAACGTAACGGTCGATGACGATCGGAAGGACGGGCAGCTTTACGCCACGATCGTCTACGAGAATAAGACGCTCGTCATTCAGCTGACTTTTGCGCCGGGCGCCAAGAATATCCGGCGCGGTGCGCATGAGCGCGACATCGACGTGGCGTGGAGCAATATAAACGGCTGCGGCCCGAACAGCCTTCTGGTTGCTCAGCAGCGCAAGCAAGCCGCTGAGGCAGCCTTTGCGTCGAGCGCGGTCGAGCAGATCAAAGTGAACATCGAGCTCGCGGGAAGAACCATCCCCGCGCTCGAGGCCGCCCTCGGCACTGCGCTCACGGACCACGGGCCCGCGATCCCCGTTGGCGGTCCCGGCGAGAGCGCGCCTTTCGCTGGCGCGGTCAAGGCGACGATGGACGGCGTCGAGGTCTGGGTTCACTCCGATGTGGCGGTGATCTTGTCGGCCCTCAATGCGACGCGCGATCTCGAACACGATCTTCAGGTTCAGCTCAGGAGTGCCGAAGCCTGGCATGACTTCGCGAAGTTCACCGCGACGCTGCCGACCAAGCTGCTCAACGAAGATTCTGGCCAGCATCAGAGCTATCTGAAGGCGGCCTACTACCAAAGCCGCCGAACCGAGGCGACCACGCAGATCGAGCTGACCTTCGGCGCGATGACGCTTGAGGCTTTGCCTAACGGCAAGGCACTGTTCGGCGTCGAGCATGCCCTCGGTGGCAAGGATCTGGATTCGGCGCTCGAGATGGCGGGCGCCGGCCCCAAAGAAGCCGAGGCGATGTCCGCCAAGATTCGGGAGCTCGGCGGCGACAAGGCACGGGTTACCTTCGTGCCTTTCCAGTACATCGACGCCAGCGTCGGCTCGCAGCAGATGCTGTTTGCCATCGTGCGTGGGCTAGATGGCCAGGATCATGTCGTCGACAATCGCGGATCCGACTATGATCTGGCCGGGCGCAAGCCCGAGAACATCAAGTCCTTCATCGAGACCTACCAGAACGACAATGTTCTGGCGGAGAGCGGCACGATCATCGTTCCGAAGAATTTCTCCTTTACCGCCACAAACGAGAAGGTCGAGACCGAGGCGTTCCAGGCCCACATACCCACTGTCTTTGACAAGGTCGTCGATCCCATCGCGACCGGCGTGGCCACCGTCGGGGGCGTCCTGGCGTTCGTTCCCGGCGTCAACATAGTCGCCGCCCCGCTCGCGCTCGTCGCAGGCACCTATCTTGGTGCTCGGCAGCTGCAGAACTTTGGCGAGGACATTTATTACGGCAGAGAAATCACGGTTGGCCGTGTCTTCACCGAGCTTCTCTCAGTCGGGACCATGGTCTTCCCGCTTGCAGGATCGGCGTCTCGCTTTGTCGGATTGCGGCAGGCGGGAATGACCACCGTCGCGTCGGCGCGCACCTCGATCGGGGCGACCTATGGCCGGACGTCCTATTATCAGGATGCCGGCCTGATCATGCAGGGCGCGACCGGCACGGCGCTCAGCGTCGCCCGCACGCTCGACCTGGCCTCGATCGCAGCTGGCGCGCCACTGATCCTTGTCTCCGCCAACAACCTGATGACGCATGGCGATGAGCCGGGCGCGGGCTCGCTGATGGAGCTGATGAACTTCGCCTCCGGCGTCTACGGCACGACGGCTGGCCTGCGCGCGCATGTCGAGCAGGGCCGAGCCGCTCCCCAACCCGCAACGCAGAGAGCGCGCCATGTAGCGACGTCGACGACATTCACGCATCCCGCGCTAGGGACGGCTGCTTTGCCGAGCGGCCTTGGGGGGCTGGGAACAGCGCGTGGCGGCGGTCCGCAGGGTGTCGTGGCAAACACGCAGCCGGCGTCACAGCCCGGTGGGTCGCGAAATGATCCTGGCACGACCGATCGTTCGGCCGAGCCACATACGAACGGCGTCGATCCGGTGGTCGGCGAAGGAGCGCCTGCGCCCAGTCCGGCAGCGACGGTCTTGCCGACTGTCGTCGATGCAGTGACCGCCGGCCAGATCGTGAACAGTGGCGGCACGGGGCACGGCGATACCGGCAATGGGAACACCGAGCAGCAGGCGCGGCCAGGGCGCTCGCTGGAGGAAGGCAGGGCTTCAGGCCCAAGGCAGTCAGTGGTGGCGGATGACGCTTCCCCGCCCCCCCGGATCGCAGGACCCGCGTCCGCGACTGGTGTGCTGAAGCCCCACCTGTGGATGACCGGTTCGTCGCCTGTGATGGACGCCGTGGGCGGCGCGGGTGATCTGCGCCACTTGACCGACGGGACCGGTGCCTCGCCGGAAGAGGTCATGGCGCGCATCCGCGAGAAGCTGGAGCAGGAAGCGAACAAGCCACAGCCGCGCAATCTGAGCGCCGGCGCCCAGCCGAAAGGAGGCCCAGATCAGCAGTTGATTACGCAGGGACGCGGACTGGTCGGCCAATCACCGGATCCTCAGGTCGATGGCGCCTTGAACAGTGTCCTGCATTATCTTGCCGGCGCACCGAAGACGGCGCCGGGATATGGCCGAGCGCTCTCCGATCTCCAGGCATTGGTCCGCCATATCGAGAATCCTGGTCAAACATTGACGCTGGGCCCTACCCTGGCGCGCGCCCAGGCCTATGCGATCGACTCCACGCAGCGCAGCGTCGATTGGCCGACGACCGTGCCCTCGCGGCACGGCGTGGCTGAGACCTCGCGGCAGCGGGCCGCTGAACCGGATGGCGGCCCTGCCTCTGTGCCTGACTTGCTGCAGCGGTGGACGGAATTGCGCGAATCGCGCGGTCCGTTGACCGCGCCGGACTGGTTGCGGGCTGCCATGGAGGCGGAGAGAAGCGCGGCCAGCCAGCCGCAACCGGCCCGCTGGACCCAGACCGAGCCGTGGACGTGGCAGAAGAATGCCCCCGACATCCGTGTCCTGGGACTCGTGCGTGCTCGGATCAATTCGGGAGCGCTCGCTCGCCCGATAGGGTTCCAGCTGGGGTCGCAGGTTGATGCATCGCCTGTTGGTTCACCGACCTGGCGCTCTTTCTCGGTCGGTTTAGGTGTGAAGAGCAACTTCCGGTCGGTCGGAGCTGCCTCGAAAGAAGGGCTGCGCGAAACACGCGATGCGCTGCAGTCGGCTGCCGGCGTTTCGATCCGGCCTAACGAGCATCGGAACGTCTCCAGCGCGCAACTTGGCGCGCCGGTCTCTCATCAGGTGGCCTTCCAGTTCAAGGGAGCGGACTTGCTCAAAGCGGGCGAGGACTTGATCTTCGGCAAACAGGCGCACCCGGTGTTCGGCCTCCTGCCGAAGAAGGCCCGTGTCGTCCCAGCGTCCAAGACGGGATCGCCCAATCCGCAAGGTCATGTCGTCGAGATCGTCTACGGCCTCTCCCTGCGCTCCAAATCGGTGGAGTTGCAGCCCGGCGAGACCGACGTGTTCGGGGCGCCAGAGAGTAATAAGGCAGGCTTCGTGCACTTCGAGGGCGCCGTGCCCTACGAGAAGGTCATGCTGGAGGACAAGCTCTACCTGCATCCGGCCTGGGTCAACGCATTGCCGAATGCCATTGGCAAGTTCATTCCGCGGATCGCGCTCGAGCGTCGCCACGAGGTTGCGATGGACGCGGCGTTCCATCAGGACTTCACCGTCTCGCGCGAGTTCCTCGACCTCAACCAGACGGTCCTCGGCAAGCTGCGGCTGAGGACGCAGGTCGTCGTGAACAACCCTGACGATGCGGCTGCATTGGCCAAGGCGCCCTCGGCCGAATTGCTTCAGGAATTGCGGGCCAAGGGCGCGATCGATCCGGATCAGCGCCTGACCTATGCGCGTGGCTCCGGTAGCGGACTGCGCCAGTCGGCGGTCCCCGGCCTGCCGCTCAAGGAGGCGATCGTCGATCTCGCCGGCAATAAGCGGCGCGTCTGGTCGCCGGGTTCCAGCCGGCTCGAGATCATCATCAACGAGCAGTTCAAGCCGCGCAGATCGTTCAATCTCGACCGGCTTCTGCTCGCCAAGGCGCCAACGACATTGAGCCATTATGTTCCGTCGGACGGGCCGATCTTCTGGGGAATGTTCGGCGACAAAGACAATGTCGCGATGACGACGATCCGCACTGCGGCCTTGTCGATGCAGGCTTTTACCTTCGGTGTTCCTGGTATGCCCGCGCTTCAGCTGCCCCTGGCCGTAAGTATCGAGGGCAGGCTGTTCTACAAGACGAAGCTGCCGGACGCGGCTCCGGCGGTGGCTGCCGAGCGGACGACGAGCTGGGAATTCCCCACAGCGGACGGCCTCGTGCTCGCGGTGGACGGGCCGCGCTGGCTGAAGCGGCTCGATGCGCGGGCCGACACCGGGCGGATCGCGGTATTCCCGCGCGGCGGCAACGAGGCAGTCGGCAAGTGGCTGACCGGGCTCGAGGCGCAAGCCACGCCCAGCCAGAAAGTGGCAATCGCCGATTTCAGGCGTGACGTTCTTCCGGGCCTGAAAGACGAATCCTTCCTGACGCCCGAGCAGGCCGCCGCCGTGCACGATTTCATCGTCGGGCAGGCGAGGCCGAAAACCGGCAGGCCGCAAGACGGCATCGTCGAGCTTCGCCCCGGAGCGCTCGAGCTGCCGCTCAAGGCATGGTACGAAACGCACGGCTTCACGGTCGAGATCGCACGGCGCAATCCCATGCCGCTCTGGGACGCTGCGCGGCAGAATCTCGAGACGCTGAGGGTACGCAGCGAACCGGATGGCGACAGCGCCAGCCGGCCGGCGAGGCCTGCCACTGAAACCCCGGATGAATTGAAGCCGCATTTCTGGTCGGTCGGCTCGGCGCGCGCACTCGATGCAGCGACCGGGCCCGACTACCTTCGCCACCTGAGCGACGGCACCGGCGCCGCGCCGGAAGACGTTCTGGCGCGCATCCGCGAGAGGCTGGAGCAGGAGGCGAACAAGCCGGAGCCGCGCGATCTGAGCGCCGCCGCCCAGCCGCAAGGCGGGCCAAACCAGCAGTTGATCGCAAAGGGGCGCGGGCTGGTAGGCCAGTCGCCGGACCAGAAGGTCGACGGTGCCCTGACCTTGGCGCTCGGCTATCTCGCGAAGGCACGCGAGACCGCGCCAGGCTATCGCCAGGCAATCGCCGATCTCGGACATCTCGTCCAGCATATCGAGAACCCCGCCCAAGGCGCCTTCGATGCGCGACTGCAGGCCGTGCTGGCTCGCGCGAACTCCTATGTCTTCAACCGCGTCATGGACCCCGAGGCGCAGTGGCCGCTGACGGTGCACCGAGCACCGGCGGCGAAGCCGAAGCCGGCCGTCGTGCAACCGAGCGCCGGCGCAGCCGCGGCGAATCCAACAGCGCCGCAGCGCACGGCCGGATCCGATGCGTTGTTGTCGCCGGGCGTCGCTTCGTTGATCGGACAGCATGGCGTTTCGCTGATGCCCAATCTGGCGGCCCAGGTGAGGGCGAGCAAGGCCTTCAAACCGACACCGGACGACGATCGCGCAGTCAGGCTGTTTCCGCAGCCTTCGGGGGATCCTGGGATGCAGACCAGGTTTGCCCTTACCATGCAGCGGCCGGTCGATGTCTACGGGCAGCAGGGCGGCGCACCCGCCACGGGGCTGCTCACGGCCGACACCCAGTTCTTCGACAATTATGCCGACGCGGCCGCTGCCGTGGCCAACCTGCCACCGCCGAAAGGAAGCCTTCGCGGCAGCTTCGTCTACAAAGTCGAGGCCGATGCGAAGGACATCGCCGGCATCGGCAATCTGGCCGAGATACCTGCCGACTGGCTGCCTGGAGCCCAGTTCGTCTACCGCAGCGGGGACGTCTTTCCGGCGGTCGCCTTGCGTCCGGCGCCGGGCGCCGCCGCGGTGAGCCAGCCGGCGGTTGCCACACCGCGGCAGGTTCAGGTCCCGCCGCAGCCGCATGTCGGCCAAGCTGCGACCGCGAACACAGGCTCGATCGACCCGATCGCGGAAGCCAGGCAATCTCCCCAAATCACGAAGCGGCCCGCCTTTGCGGGGCCGCAAAAAAATCTGAAGAAGACCTTCGTCGATCTGGCGGACGTGTACTGGCGCAAGAAGCAGTCCGGAGCTTCCCTACCGGAGCCCGACGCACAGATGAAGGCGCAGACCGCCTATCTCGCTACCGCCCAGTCGCCGGACGATCACGCCCTCAAGAACCGCCGCTTCCACAAGAAGGTGGCCGATTATGCGACCAGGCAAGTGCCGCATCTGTTCGGCGCGCATGACTATACGGCAGTCCGCTACATTGAGGGGCCGGTGCCGCCACAGGAGATCATGGGCGGAGGAGGCTCCCACCCGGCGCTGAATCTGTCGGATTTTACGCTGCATTCGAGCTTCGAAGGCGCGCGCGAGGCGGTGCAGCAGCGCCCCGCTCCGGCCGGGAAGAAGAGACGCAAGCAGGCGGCGCCGGGCGGCTACGTCTACCGGCTCGTCGGTCCCAAGGACGTGCTAGCGGACGCGATCGCCTCGGGCTCGATCGAGACGACGCTGGTCGAGGGGGGATTGCGCGTCTTCGGCGATGGCAGCGCCTATCCCTTCAGCGTCGTCAATCGCGATGCAGCCTATGCACCCGGGCAGAACGAGACCTTCGTCAAGGGCGACAGGCCGGTCGGGCGCAAGGACAAGCTCCGCATCGTCGGCACCAATGTCGGTTATGTCGGAGGCGCCGCCTTCGGCGCTTACATGACGGCGCGCCTGGGCACCGGCAGCCATATCGGCGCGCGCGATCTTTTGTCCTCGCTCGCGATCTATGCCTGGCTCTACCGCTGCGGCATCGCCGGCATCCGGCAGGGCGCCAAGATCCGGCTACAGAAGCGGCAGCACAATGCTGCCCTCGTCTCGGACGTTGCGCATGACAAATTCAAGCCCGGAGAAGCCCTGCTCGATCAGATCGGGCGGCAGGTGACGGGCGGGCAGGGACGGCGGCTGGGGATCGAGAAGACGGATCGCCAGCGCTATGCCAGCGCGATCGAGATGGCGAAGAACGCCGTAGAAAACGGCAAAACGCCCAATCCAGCCACGATGATGGTGGTGCGCGAGGCGGTGGTCGACATCGCGACGCAGCCGCTGCTCGGAAAGCGTGGCTTCTTCCATCGCGTCGGCAACAAATCCGAGATCGAGCAGGCGGCCGCCGAGCTGCATCGGGACCCGACCCAGTCGGCGCCGTGGCTGACGATCGCCGATGCTCACCTCGATATCCTGAAGCGCCGCACCACCGGCTGGCACGGCGCGATCTGGGGCCATAGCCGCGCCGACCGGATGAATTATCTCCTTGCCTTCGAGACGCTGCGCGCGAACCGGCTGGACGCCGAGGCGATGAAGGTGCTGGAAACGGCGCCGGGCCGCCTGATCTCGCCGAATACGCCGACCGGGCGCATCCTCGAATTCGCGCGCTATGCCAGCTTCGGCATCAGCAATGCAAACACCACACGCCTGGTGACCAATCCATTCCTCGACCCCGGCGCCTACCGCTATCTCGGCGTGCTCGACACCTTTGATGGTGCGGCAACCCTCGCCAGCAACTCCGCCAGCGCGGTCTTCCTGTTCGGCAACATACCCGGCGTCGTCGGGACCGCCTCGAAGCGCGGTGTCGGCGATGCCGACTTCAATGCGCCCAAGAAGGCGGCGGAAGAGCTCAACGCATCGGCAAGCGCTGGCAATGTCCCGGCCACACAGGCACAGCCCGGCACTCCTGCGCAAAGCGGAACTGCGCCGGCTGGCAAAAATCAGAAGCCTCACCCGACCTACCCGGCGACGAGCGGTGGCAAGATCATCGGCCCGGTCCGCCGCTTCCTCGCCAGTGCCGGCGATCCGAAGGCCGTCGCCCACGACGGCCGGTTGCCCGATGGCCCACCGGAAGCGGACGGGACGCAGAAATACGTGCCGATGTACAAGCCCTCGCTAGTCCAGCGCTGGGCGCAATATGCTTCAGCCGGCGACGCCGCGGGCATGGTGCCGTTCTTCGCAGCCGACGGCGTCCATTTCGTAGAAGCCTTGGCAGAGCGCCAGTATGTTCTCGCTGGTATCGAGGGGACGAAACTGGTCGCCAACTGGTGCATCTTTCGCGCCGCCCAGAAGGACCATATCGATGAATACCGCTCCAATCGCGGCATGGGCCCGATTGTCTGGCACAGCCGCGTCACTGATATGTTCAACGCACCGTTGAACGGTGCTGAGCGAAATCCATCGAGCATCGACAAGCCCTGGCTGCGCTATGGTCTGCCGCCTCTGGTCCTGCTCGGCGCAGGGGTCGCTGTCCGCGTCGGCTTGAGCTTGGCGTTTCCCTGGGAGCCGATCGAGGAACCGCCTCAGCCCGTGACCCCTCCTGACCCGGCTCCGGTACCTGGCCCTGTCCAGAACCCGCTATTGCCCGGCCCGGGAGGGCTCTATCGGGCGGTTGAAAACATGAATGATGGCGCAGGACCGGAACCGGAGGGTTCGAACGCACCGGCGGTGAATTCGTTCATGCGGTTCGTCACGACAGAGGAGAAGACTGGATCGACCCTGGCTGCCTGAACGGGTGTCGCGGCGGTGGCAGGCGCTACGCAAATTGCCGCTAGCGGACATTGTTGATGTACCGAATGGGCCAGCCCGGCCACTAAGACGGGGTATCAAACAGCCTGCCAGAAAGCGGACAGACGCGATGTCGGCTATGGGCCAGGATCGGCTGTTGCTCTGCGTGCGGTGAACCCGGCCATGGCTCGCAACGAGATTCGGCGAGGCGTCGAACTGCGCGGCCTGCCCTGCCCTCCTGCGCATCTTACGGGGCATCCCGTGTGGGTTCGCTACGCTACTCGGCGCTCTCCCCAAGGCGCATCCAATCGTGCAACTGGCTGCTACATCATTGCTTGGCCTGAGGAGATCTCGTGTCGACCCCTGCCTACCTCACGCTCGAAGAAGTCGTTGCCCGCTACCGTAGCCAGGTCAGCGAAGGCACGCTGCGGAACTGGAGAGCGATGCGGATCGGTCCGTCCTTCATCAAAATCGGCAAGGCGGTCCTCTATCACGTCAGCGAGCTCGATCGTTGGGACAAATCCAATCTCGTAGTTTGCAGACCCTCCCGATCCTTGTCATTGGCGGAGTAAGCCCCCGAGGGCGAACTCGATCAGCATGGCCGGCTGTTCACGTCATGAGCAATGCGATATGACAAGATTCACGATGCGGAATCCGTGACCATGCGGGACTATGAAGTATCACGGAGGCTCTGCCATGATCGCGAGGTATTCATCACGAGCAATCATACGCTGCATATACCAATTAACGACCCCAGATTAGCTTGATGCTGGAGCAAGGCGCTGAAAAACAACAAGAATTAATCTTTGAGCATACTGCTCCACAACCACCCCTCGGGGGATCCGACACCGTCCGGCGCCGACATGCGCATGACCCGCGAGCTGGTCGATATCGCCAAGCCGCTCGGCATCGCCATCCACGACCACATCATCGTCGGCCGCGACGGCCATGCCAGCTTCAAGGGGCTGGGGCTGATCTGAACGCGGCCCGAACCGCACCGGGTGACAGGCCCAAGGTCCGGCGCATCGCCCGTGCCAGTGCCGAACCCGATTCAAAACCGGTACGCCATGCGATCTCGCCGACCGGAAGCGTCGAGTCGGTCAGCAGGCGATGGGCAGTCTCGATGCGCTGCCGGTTTCGGTAGTCGCCAATCGACATGCCGGTGCATTGCCGGAACAGCCGCGTCGCCTGCCGCCGCGACACGCCAAAAGCATCGGCGAGCTCGTCGAGCGGGACATCTTCGTCCAGCCGCTCGCCTATGGCCGAGCGCATTTCGGTGACGAGGGCACTGCCGTGGTCATGGCTGCTCGCGCTGGAGAGCGGCTCGTCCTGCTCGATGCGGGTCAGGGTCGCAATGAGCAGAGCCGCCGCCAGATGGTCCTGCGCAGCCCTCGGCACGGCGTCGGTATCGTCGGCGCAGCATAAGCGAAGCAGCGTCCGCATCAGCGGCGTCGCTGCAAACAGCGATGGCTTCTTGATGCGGCGCTCGAGAGGACGCGACGGCGCAAACTGCGCGAGCGCCGCTTCGGTCAGATAGAGCGCCACATGATTGCTCGCGTGGCGGACCGCCTGCGACTCGTGCGCCTGCATTTTCGGGACGACGACGAAGCGATCCTCGCTGAGCCAGGTAACCGACCGGCGCGTTTCATCTCGGAAGGCGATGGTGCCGCGGGCGGGCATCAGGATCATCGCGCAGTCGTGCCAATGCCACTGCGTGCGATAGTGCAGGCCTCCGCCGGTCACGACGGCACGGTGCTCGCTCGCATCGAGAAGACGCGGCGGCGGCGCCGAATGCCGGATGTGCTCGAACGATCGAAGCATGCGGCCTGAAGACTAGCACAAACAGAGGAACGCGCTGGGACGACCAAGGCGACGATGGCCCATTGGGTCGCATCATATGGCCCGGCGGGTTGCGCGGGGCGCAGCTCGAACCGGCAAGCTCCGGTCATGACATCCGAGCCCATCCCCACCCGGCGCTATGCCGAACACGTCTTCATGGTCAACGTGTTCAGCAATGGGCCCGGCGGTGGCAACCCCGCGCCCATCGTCGTCGACGCCCAGCAGCTCGATGGCGAAGCGATGCGCGCGGTCGCCGCCCGCCATGGCCATGAGAGCGCCTTTGTCATGCCCGGGCGTGACGGCTGTGACTACCAGCTGCGCTTCTTCGTGCCGAACCACGAAATGGAAATGTGCGGCCATGCCACGCTCGGCACGATCTGGCTGCTCGACCACCTGGGCGAACTGCCCCAGCGAACCGTTTCGATCGCGACGCTGTCAGGGCCGGTTCAGGCCCGTATCGATGACGGACAGGCGAGCGTGAGCCAGTCCAGAGGGCGATCCACTGACGTCGACGACCCCGCCGCCGTGCTCGACGTCCTCGGCCTGCGCCCATCCGACCTCTTGGACTATCCGGTGGTCAACGCCGCGACCAGCCGCGTCAAGACGCTCGTCCCGCTGCGCTCGATCGAGACACTCAACGGCCTTCGGCCCGATTTCGCCCGGATCGAAGCCCTGTGCGATGCGATTGGCTCAACCGGCCTTTATCCGTTCGCACCGGTCGATCCGGACACAGGCGCCTTTTCGGCCCGGCAATTCCCGCGTTCTTCCGGCTATCCGGAGGACGCGGCGACCGGCATCGCCGCCGCGGCGCTGGCCTGGAGCGCCTGGGACCTCGGCCTGACTTCGACGCACCGCGTCGTTATCCAGCAAGGCGAGGCCATGGGACGGCCATCACAGATCACGGTGGAATGCGACGGCGACCGATGCTGGCTGTCCGGTCATGCCGAGCTCATTGGGGAGACGCCGCTATGAACCGCCGCCTGTTCCTCACCGGCGTCGCCACCATGGCAGCTGGACAAAGCTTCGCGCAACAGAATGCTGCGCCCTGGCCTGCAAGGCCGATCCGCTTCATCGTGCCATACGCGGCCGGCGGCCCGACTGATGTCGCGGCTCGAATCCTCGCCGAGACGCTCTCCCAACGCCTGCCTCAGCACGTCGTCGTCGAGAACGTCACCGGAGCGGGCACCGTTGTCGGCACCGCGCGAGCAGCGGCCATGAAGGACGGCCATACCTTCCTGATCGCGACCGTCGCCCATGCCGTGAACACGGTGCTGTACGCCAACCTGACCTTCGATCCGGTCAGGGACTTCCGTGGCGTTGCTCTGATGGGAACCGTCCCGCAGATCGTGCTGGTCAGGAACAGCTTTGCCGGAAATTCGCTCGCCGATCTGCTGGCGGCAGCGCGGGCCAAGTCGGGCGGCCTGACCTATGGCTCTGCCGGCATCGGCTCGGCCCAGCATCTGGCCGCCGAGCTGCTCGCGAAGCTGGCGAAGATCAACCTCGTCCATGTTCCCTATCGCGGCAGCGGGCCGGCCGTTACCGATCTGATCGGTGGCCAGCTCGACCTCGTGATCGACAGTGCCGCGACAGCGCTGACGCAAGTCAAAGGCGGCGCCTTGCGCGCGCTTGCGGTGACCACGAAAGAGCGGCTCCCGGCCTTGCCAGAGCTGCCGACCGTGGCCGAAACCCTGCCGGGCTACGAGGCTTACACGTGGAATGCGGTGCTTGCGCCCGCCGGCACTGCGCCCGAGATCATCGCCGCGATGAACCGGATCACGAACGCCGCCTTAGCCGACCCGGCTCTGACACGGCGCTTCGAGGAACTCGGCATCGCAGTCGCCAAGAACTCGACGCCTGAGGCGACGGATACTTTCGTCGCCAGTGAGATGGCGAAGTGGCAGCCGATCCTGCGCAGCGCCGGGATTGCACCGAACTAGGCGGCTGCCGAACACCGCGCGGTCAGTAAACGAAGGCGTAGGTGGTCGGGACAAGCCCGACCATGACGATGTCGCCTCACACCTCCCGCATCGCGAGGCCGAACTCGCCCAGCCTCCGCATCAGATGGCCGGTCTCGACCAGTGTCTCCGGCAGATGCAGCCCGCCCGTCGGGCGCGCCTTGCCGGCGAGGCCGAACAGCCCCTCGATCACCACGGCGATGCCCTTGGCGCTGAGCGCGGCATAGCCGTCAGGATCGACCAGTTCCCAGCGGAAACGGCCCTCGCGGCCGTCGCGGCGCTGCCCCGTGATCTCGATGATCACCTCATGCGAGGGCTTCTCGCCACGCAAGGTGCTCGCCGTCTGCCCCTCGGCGAAATCGACGCGCACGCTTCCCGCCTCGCTCGCCGACAGGCTGAAGACATCGACCAGACCGACGGTCGCACCCTGATGCGTGCGGCCATCGACGCCGGTGTAACTGCGCTCGGTTTGCGGCGCTCCGATCCAACGCCACAGCCCCTCCGACTTGACCAGTGGCGCCGGGCCGATCGCACCGATGCGGTCCATGTCCTGTTGCGAAGCGAGTCCGAGCGGATCGGCCGGATCGAAGACAAGCCCGACCTCGATCGCATCGACGCGCTCGAAATCACCGGTGGCATGCAGCGCGGCAAGCGCCGGTACAGAACCCATGCTGTGGCCGAGCAGGACGACCGGCGCCGCCTTGGGTTGGCGGATGAAGCCCGCGATTGCCGGACCGACCTCGAACACGCCATCCGACAGCGCGACATAGGCCGCACCTTGCGCCGCGGCCCAGCCCTGCGTGCGCAGCGAAAGATCGCGCACCGCCATCAGCACGACCGCTGGTTTAAGCTCGACCAGCAGGCCGAGATCATCGCGCTCAAGATCGAGTGGTGCAGTGCTGGCATGGCCGAGCTCGGCGACCAGCGCCTGCGCCTTGGCGGCATCGCGGCCGGCGATCACCAGTGGCAGCTTGGGATGGAGCTGGCGCAAGGCGCGGGCGGTACGCGAACCGACGCTGCCATAGCCGCCCAGGATCAGGACGGGACCGAAAGCGGGGTTAGCCATTGGCCTTGACCTCCGTAAAGGTCGCGCCGAACTCCTTCATCCGGCCGACGTAATAGGCCGGGTCGATGATCCCATCGGGAAAGTAGAGGCCGGCCTTCAGTGCCTCACCTCCGGCGAGCCCGAGCGCGCGTTCGGTCGCGAGCGCGACGCCAAGCGCCGTCAGCGGCGCCTGGCCCCGCGGGTGCACCACCTCGTAGCGCCGCGTGCCCCGCTCACCCGACTGCAGCACGCCCTCGATCGCGATCACACTCTCAGTCGAGAACGGCTCGCCGGCCCGGCGGCTGGCCGAAACGTCGAAGGCAAGGTCGAAGCGGATATTCTTCGCGTCGGTCGCGGTGGCGAGGCTGAGCACGTCAAGCGGGCCATAGGCCGTCGCCGGGAGCTCGACGCCATCGACACTGCGATAGCGCGCCGTGGCCTCCTCGCCCGCGATCCAGACGAAGCGGCCATCCTTCAGCGTCAAGGTCGCGGAGCCCGACTGGGTGATGCGCTCGTAATCGGTCAGCGCCGCCTGCCCGCCCATGTCCTGCTCGTCGAGCAGTACGCCGACATGGAGCGTCTCGATCGAGCGGAACGCCTTGGCGTATTCCAGCGTCGGGAACAGCGCCGCGCCGGCGAGCCATTGGCTGGTGAGCACGACCGGCGCCGCCTGCGGCGCATGGATGAAGCGCGCGGCCTCGATGCCGATCTCGAAGGCCCCGCTGGAGACGCTGAGATGCGGGATGCCGTGGCGCTGGGCGAAGCGCAGCGCGTGGCTCCAGTCGTCCTTGACGAAGACGATGACGGCGCTGAACAGCGCATCGCTGGGCAACCCGAGATCGGGCCTGGAGAGGTCCGCGGCAAGCGCCTCGACGCCGAGCCTCTCGGCGACTGCCTGCGCCTTGCCGAGGTCGCGACCGGCGATCGTCACCGGCAGGCTGGGATGCAGGCGGCGGATCGCTGCAGCAGCCTGTACGCCGACGACGCCGGAGCCGCCGATGATGAGGACGGGATGTTGTATGCTGGGCATCTGATAGTCTCCTAGCCGAGGTCGGCCACTGAAGGACTGGCATTCCTACTAATAGTAAGTTACTTTAAGTAGGAATTCGTTTTCCCTTTTGTCAAGCGGCCTTCGCCGGAGAACTTGAATCGCCATGCCACCGACTTTCGCCGTCGCGTCAGCCCGCAAACTGCCGAAGCAGGAGCGCCGCGAGCAGCTGCTCGACTGCGCCCAGGTTATGGTGCGCGAGGAAGGCACCGAGGCCCTGACGCTGGCGCGCGTCGCCGAGCGGGCCGGCGTCACCAAGCCGGTCGCCTATGATCATTTCGGCACGCGGGAGGCGCTGATGATCGAGCTCTTCCGGCGCATCGACGACAAGCAGACCGCCCTGCTCGTCGACACGCTGCGGGCGACGGACGGACAGCTGGGCGCCATCGCCGCGACGATCGCCGCGGCCTATATGAGCTGCGCCCTGGAAGTCGGGACCGAGTGGTACGCGCTCTCGGCTGCGCTAAAGGGCAGCGAGGCGATGGAAATCGTGCAGCGCGAGCTCGTGTCACGCTATGTCGGGATCTGGCGCGATGCCTTCGCTCCGCACGCGGCCCAGCTGCCGGCGGACGAGCTGAGCCTGCGCTGCACCGCCATCCTCGGCGCGGCCGAGGCGATCTCGCTCGAATTATTGCGCGGCCATATCGACGAAGGGCGGGCCGCGGCGACGCTGGCGACGCTGGTCACGGCGACGATCCGCGCCCCGATCTCGACGGCGGTGAGCTGACCCTGCCCAAGAAACAGGCAAGCCTAGCCAAAGTGCTTGGCAACAGACCTCTTTCCGAAGGCGAGCGAATGCGCATAGGCTACCTGAAATAGGGGAAGACGCCTGCATGGTCGCATTCGATGAGATGACGGGTGGAGAAGGCGGATTGCGTTCGGCGTATGCCGAGCTCGACCGCTGGCTGAAGGAGGCGCCGCCCGAGATGCTGGCGCTGCGGCGCAGCCAGGCCGAGCTGTTCTTCCGCCGCATCGGCATCACCTTCGCCGTCTATGGCGACGAGGAATCGACCGAGCGCCTGATCCCCTTCGACATCATTCCGCGGGTGCTGACCAAACCGGAATGGACCAAGCTGGAAGCCGGCCTGCGCCAGCGCGTCACCGCGCTCAACATGTTCCTGGCCGATGTCTACGGTCCGAAGGAGTGCCTCAAGGCCGGCATCATCCCGGCGGACCTGGTCTACCGCAACGCCTGCTACCAGATGCAGATGGTCGATTTTCAGGTGCCGCACGGCATCTACTGCCATATCGCCGGCATCGACATCGTTCGCGTCGACGCCGACACCTTCTACGTGCTCGAGGACAATGCCCGCACGCCCTCCGGCGTCTCCTACATGATGGAGAACCGCGAGGTGATGCTGCGGCTCTTCCCGGAGCTCTTCGCCACGCATCGGGTCGCGCCGGTCGACAACTATCCCGACCAGTTGCTGGCGACGCTGCGCTCGGTCGCGCCGCGCACCGCCTCCTCCGATCCGACGATCTGCCTGCTGACGCCCGGCCAGTACAATTCGGCCTTCTACGAGCACTCGTTCCTCGCCGACAAGCTCGGCGTCGAGCTGGTCGAGGGTTCGGACCTGCTGGTCAAGGACGACGTCGTCTACATGCGCACGACGCAGGGGCCGAAGCGCGTCGACGTGATCTACCGACGCATCGACGACGATTTCATCGACCCGCTGGTGTTCCGCAGCGATTCCGTGCTCGGCGTGCCCGGCATCATCGGCGCCTACAAGGCCGGCAACGTCACGCTGGCCAACGCGGTCGGCACCGGCGTCTCCGACGACAAGGCGGTCTACAGCTACATGCCGGAGATCGTGAAGTTCTTCACCGGCGAGGAGCCGATCCTGAAGAACGTGCCGACCTATCGCTGCCGCGAGCGCGAGGCCAACGCCTATGTGCTCGACAATCTCGACAAGCTCGTCGTCAAGGAGGTCAACGGCTCAGGCGGCTACGGCATGCTGGTCGGCCCGCATGCCAGCAAGCAGCAGATCGAGACCTTCCGCAAGAAACTCAAGGCGCAGCCCGAGGGCTTCATCGCCCAGCCGACGCTGGCGCTCTCGACCTGTCCGACCTTCGTCGCCTCGGGCGTGGCGCCGCGCCATGTCGATCTCAGGCCCTACGTGCTCTCCGGCGCCAACGGCATCTCCTGCGTGCCGGGCGGGCTGACCCGCGTCGCGCTCAAGGAGGGCTCGCTCGTGGTCAACTCCAGCCAGGGCGGGGGAACCAAGGACACCTGGGTGCTCGATGCATGAGCGAGCGGGAGCGCCTTCGATCCAGCCCCGTGCGCAGTCCGAGCACCCGCGCGAACCGCATCACGCCAAGAGACCGGACCTGATCATGCTTTCCCGTACCGCCGACAGCCTCTACTGGGTCTCGCGCTATGTCGAGCGGGCCGAATACCTCGCCCGCATCCTCGACGCCACGACCCGCCTGACCAACCTGCCCTCCGCCTATGGCGGCGCCGGCACCGAGTGGCAGAGCGCCGTCGCCACCGCCGGCTGCGAGGACACCTTCGCCAAGGCCTATGGCGAGGCGAACGAGCGCAATGTCTGCGACTTCCTCAGCTTCAATCCCGACAATCCCACCTCGATCCGCAACTGCTTCGCCCTTGCCCGCTCGAACGCCCGCGCGGTCCGCACCGCGCTGACATCGGAGATGTGGGACGCGCTCAACGGCGCCTGGCTCGAACTTCAGCGCTTCGAGCGCAAGCGCATGGACCGCGAGGAATTCGCGCGATTCCTCGACTGGGTGAAGAATGTCTCGCTGACCTTCGACGGCTCGGCCTACCGCACCATGCTGCGCGATGACGGCTACTGGTTCTCGCGGCTCGGCGTGAATGTCGAGCGGGCCGACAACACCGCCCGTATCCTCGACGTGAAATACCATGTCCTGCTGCCGGAGACCGAGAAGGTCGGCGGCTCGCTCGACTATTTCCAGTGGACCACGATGCTGCGCGAGGTCTCGGCGCTGACCGCCTATCACTGGGTCTATCGCCAGGCCGTGAAGCCGGTGCTGATCGCCGACCTCCTGATCCTCAACCGGCGCATGCCGCGCTCGCTGGCCAGCTGCTACGAGAACATCTCGCGCTTCCTCGACCAGATCGGCGACGCCTATAACCGGCACGGACCGGCCCAGCGCCAGGCCCGCAAGACGTTGACCAACCTCGCCAATACGCCGATCGAGGCGGTGCTCCAGCGCGGGCTGCACGAGTTCATCGAGGACTTCA
Organism: Allobosea sp. LjRoot90; assembly: GCF_964254315.1. NCBI lineage: Bacteria > Pseudomonadati > Pseudomonadota > Alphaproteobacteria > Hyphomicrobiales > Alloboseaceae > Allobosea > Allobosea sp. LjRoot90. The sequence goes on along the minus strand of NZ_CAXUTF020000001.1, from coordinate 144,129 downwards.
TCACCGAGAATAACCGCCTCGGACACGTCATCGTCGAACAATATCTGCAATAAGGACTTCCCTTCCGCTCCCCAATTTGGATTGCTTGCCGCATGCGGATCCGGATTTCCCACAGCATCGCCTACGCTTATGCCGAGCCGGTGCGCCAGCTTCGGCAGGTGCTGCGGCTGACGCCGCGCGACCATGACGGCCAGCACGTCATGTCGTGGCGCGTGGCGCCGAGCATCGACGGGCGGCTGCACGCCGGGCAGGACCCGTTCGGCAACATCGTTCATGACTTCACCGCCGAGGGACCGATCGAGAGCTATACGATCGAGATCAACGGGCTGGTCGAGACCATCGATCTCGCCGGCGTCGTCCGGGGCGTGACCGAGAAGGCGCCGCCCGACGTCTTCATGCGCGACACCCGGCTGACGCAGGCGAACGAGCCATTGCGGGCGCTCGCCGACAAGGCCGCTGGCCAGGACGGCAGCGACCTGAGCAAGCTGCACGCGCTGCTGGAGACGATCCACACCGAGATCCGCTGCGTGCCGACGGCCGACCATCTCGGCATCGGCGCCGCTGCCTGCGCAGAGGCCGGCGAAGGCATCCCGCAGGACGTCGCCCACGTCTTCATGACTTGCGCCCGCCTGCTGGGTGTCCCCGCGCGCTATGTCTCCGGCTACGTTGCCGCGTCTGACACCCTGCCTCACGCCGACGGCGCCCATGCCTGGGCCGAGGTTTATCTGGCCGATTATGGCTGGATCGGCTTCGACAGTGCCAATGGGCTTTGTCCGATCGATACGCATGTGCGCGTCGCGACAGGGCTCGACTATGCCGATGCCGCCCCTGTCCGCGGCGCCCGCACCGGCGGCCACGGCGAGAGCCTCCTGGTCGAGGTCAGTGCCCAGGCGGCGAAACCGCGCTTCCAGGGACAATAACGGCGGCATCGCATTGCCGCTGTCACGACCCGCTGATACCAGCCTCACGTGCCATGTCGGCGCGCCGCGGAGATCGATCTTGACCTATTGCGCCGGCATTCTCGTCCAGGACGGGCTCGTGATGATCGCCGACACCCGCACCAATGCCGGGCTCGACGACATCTCGACCTTCCGCAAGCTGCACGTCTTCTCCTGGCCGGGTGAGCGGACGATGGCGCTCGCCACCGCCGGCAACCTCTCCGTCACCCAGTCGGTCGTCAGCCTGCTGCACGAGGGCGTCCCCCACCCCGAGACTGGTGAACCGGAGACCTTGCAGAACGTGTCCTCGATGTTCCGTGCCGCCCAGCTCGTCGGCCGCGCGGTCCGTCTCGTGCGCGAGAGCGATGGCGAGGCGTTGCGCGACGCCGGCGTCAAGTTCGACATGTCGTTTCTGTTCGGCGGGCAGATCCAGGGCCAGCCGATGCGGCTCTTCATGATCTACTCGGCCGGCAATTTCATCGAATGCGGCATCGACGCGCCGTTCCTGCAGATCGGCGAGCACAAATACGGCAAGCCGATCCTCGATCGCGCCGTCACCTTCAAGAGCCATCTCTACGACGCGCTCAAGGTCGGGCTGATCTCGATGGACTCGACCATGCGCTCGAATCTCGGCGTCGGCCTGCCGATCGACCTGATCGTGCTGCGGCGCGACGCGGCTGCGCCCGAGCTCAACCGCAGGATCGAAGCCGGCGAACCCTACTTTCACGATCTGCGTGAGCGCTGGTCGGCCGCTTTGCGCGCCGCCCACATGGCGATCCCGCGTCCGCCCTATGAGCCTGCCGGCGAGTAACACCAACGGGCCGGTGCAGACGAAAAGAAATGCAACTTTGCTGATTTCTCGGTGTCGCCGGAAACCGGATAGCAAGATTCCCCTGTCAAGGTTCGCTGCTAGCGTGCCGCCACAGGTCAGGGCCTTTGCCGACTCTCGTTAAGATGACGGACACCGAATCGTCGGCGCGCATGCTGACCCGCACGCTGGCGACGCTGGCCTGTGCCTTCGCGCTCGTGCTGGCAGCGGTTCTGGGCGTGATGTTCGCGATGGTGAGCAACGCCAACCAGCTCGAGATGGTCCGGCAGCGCGAGCGTGTCGAGGCGGCGCTCGCAACCCAGGTCCATCTGCGCCGCCTGCGCTTCGAGAATCTTCAGGCCGCCGGCGTGCTGGCGCCTGTCCTCAACAGCGTCCTGCCCAACGCCACGCTGCAATGGGCCTTCGCCCAACTGGCCAATCGCTTTCTCGATTTCGACGGAACCTACCTGGTGACGGCTTCGGGACGCGTTCTTGCCGGAGTAGAGCGGCGCCAGACCGGTACCCAAGCTGATTACGGGGCATTACTCCGACTCAGGCCCGACCTGCCCGGCGGCGACGCGCCGACGCAATTGCATGGCATCGGCAATGGTCCGGTCAGGGCCACGCTGACCTATGACGGAGCCGGCACGGTCGGCATCATCTCGGCCGATCTGCGCTCGCCCGGGGCCGCCGCCGAAGAGCCGGGCTCCGAGGCCGCCGCCTTCATCGTCGGCTATCGCAAGGTCGTCCAGGCCCAGCTCGATGAGCTCGGCTTCCGCTACCGTGTGCCCCGGCTGGAGATCGTGACCGAGCGGCCGGCCGATCCGTTGCAGCGGCGCGACATCCCCTCCCCCGACGGTTCGGTGCGCGCCTGGCTGAGCTGGACGCCGGAGCGCCCCGGGGATGCGATGATCAGCCAGTTTGCCTGGGCACTGGGCGCGGTCACCGCTCTCTTCGTCGCCCTGTTCGCTTATGTCCTGCATCGTCTGCGCAGTGCCGCCCAGCAGATCGCCTCACGCGAGATCCAGATCCAGCGACTCGCCGGCCAGGACGAGCTCTCCGGTCTGCCCAATCGCCGGACCTTCGATCTCAGGCTCGATCAGGAACTCGCCCAGCTCGGCCGGACCAAAAGCGCGATCGCCGTGCTGATGCTCGACCTCGATCGCTTCAAGGCGGTGAACGATACCTATGGCCACAATGCCGGCGACGAACTCATCCGCGAGGTCGCCAGGCGTCTGACCACGATCCTGCGCGTTGGCGACACGGTGGCCCGCCTCGGCGGCGACGAGTTCGGCATCATCCAGACACATATGGCCGCGCCGAACGCCAGCGCTACGCTCGGCCAGCGCATTCTCGATGCGCTGACTGAGCCGTTCGAGATCGGCGGCGTTGCCGTCACCATCGGCTGCTCGATCGGCATCGCCCATGCGCCGCAGGACGGTACCAACCGTAGCGTACTGCTCCGTCTCGCCGACACCGCGCTCTACCAGGCGAAGAACGAAGGCCGGAACCGCTATTCTTTCTTCGAGCCGCAGATGAACCGGGCGCTCCAGCTCAAGCGGACGGTCGAGGAGGATTTGCGCAATGCAATCGCCCGTGACGAGTTGCTGCTGCACTATCAGCCGCAGGTCTCGATCGATGGCGCGACCATCATCGGTGTCGAGGCGCTGGTGCGCTGGCCGCATCCCGAACATGGGCTGATACCGCCGTCCGAATTCATCGGCATCGCCGAGGAACGCGGACTGATCGTCCCGCTCAGCGAATGGGTGCTGCGCCGGGCCTGCGAGCAGGCTCGGCAATGGCCGGGCATCAAGCTTGCGGTCAACGTCTCGCCGATCCAGTTCCGCCACAAGGATTTCGTCGCCAGCGTGATCCGCATCCTCGAGGAAACCGGCTTCGACCCCGACCGGCTCGAGCTCGAACTGACGGAGGGCGTCGTGGTCGAGGATGCCGACGCGGCGGAAGCTGCGATGATGGATCTTCGCGCCCACGGCGTCAGCCTGGCGCTGGACGATTTTGGCACCGGCTATTCGAGCCTGATCTATCTGCGCCGTTTTGCGTTCGACAAGATCAAGATCGACCGGTCTTTCCTTGAATACATGGAAGCGACGGGCGAATCTGCCATCCTCGTCCATTCGGTTGTCCATCTCGGCCGGGCGCTCGGCCTGCGCGTCTGCGCGGAAGGCGTCGAGACGGCCGAGCAGCACCGCTTCCTGCAGGCGATCGGCTGCCACGAACTGCAGGGCTTCCTGTTCTCGAAGGGCGTGCTGCCCGAAGAGATCGACCGGCTGCTGGCGCTCGACCGGCCGTTCGAGCAGGCGCTCGCCGCCTGAACGGCAGTACTCAGAGCCGGATCCGATCAGGTTGAATCAATCTGATCGGTAAAACGGTCTCTAGAAGAAGCTCGCCAGCCAGCTCACCAGCGCATAGGCGAAGCCCGCCGACAGAGCGAGGCCGATCGCGCCGACCACCGCACCGACAATGATCAGGACGCCATCGCGTTCGACCAGGCCGAGCCCGACCAGGCAAACCGCGAGCCCTAGCGGAATCTGGCCGATGAACGGCGCCGCCACGATCAACCCGAGCGCCAGGATCAGCAGCACCGCGCCAAGCACGGGCAGTGCAAACGGGCCGCCGAGCATGGTCAGCCGCGGCTTCGAGAAGCGCTCGAGCCGGATCAATGGCGGCAGCGCCCGCTGGACGGCGCGCGCGAGATCCGCCTGGGCGATGCTACGGTTGAGCAGTCTCTGCGGCAGCCAGGGCGTGGCGCGGGCCATCAGCATCTGCGCGGCGACGAAGGCGAGGACCAGGCCGCAGAGCAGCGGAATCGGCGGCGGCATCGGCAGGCAATTCGGCAAGCCGAGCAGCACCACCAGCAAAGCGTAGGCGCGATCACGCAGCGCCGCGACGATATCGCCCACGGCGGTACGCGGCCCTGGCAGATGGGCGAGCGTGATCAGGAGTCCGGAGGTGCGCAAGGGGGAAGACAATAGGCTCGCCGGGCGATGAGCAGGGCCTGCGGCCTAGCATGCCCGGCGCCGGCCCAACAACCCCGCCGCGGCGCATGGCCGTCAGTGCAACGTCAGCACGCCGTTCACGTTCACGATCTCGGCCGGGCGGATCAGCCTCGCATGCGCCACTGTGATCGAGTGCAGCGGCCCGTCGAGCTCGCGCCGCCAGAAATCGAGGAACTTGTGCAGTTCCGGAAAGCGCGGTGCCAGGTCGTATTCCTGCCAGACATAAGTCTGCAGGAAATCGGGATGATCCGGCATGCGGTAGAGGATGTTGGCGGTCGTCAACCCGTAGCCCGCCAGCTGGCGAATGAAATCCTGCGAGACCATGACCGATGCGCTCCTTTGGCGAGAGAACGATGAGCCGGCTGCCCTCAGGCTGAGCTGCGATGGTTAACAAATGCTTGCAGGAATTCCGCCACCTGCCACACTCATGACGTGCATGGGTGCCGTCCGACGATCAGGACGGAAGGGGCGTATGCGTGGCGTGGGGGATCGCGAGCCGATCGGGCATGGTCGCGCGCGGCATCGGCGCGGCGCTCGCGCTTGCGCCATCGACACCGAGAGCCGACCCTGCGCTCATGGAACGCCCCCCGCTCTCGCTGGTGATCTTCGGCTCGCTCGAAGGCGGTGCGGGCAAGACCTATGGCTCCATAGGACTCAAACGGGCATTCGGCGCCTTTGGCGGGCTCGACGCCAGTGGCTTCCGTCTCGGATTGAAGTGGGGAGTGAGCGTCGAGCCTGCCTATCGCAAGCCGACTGGAGGCCGCCTCTATAGGACTGAGTTCCACGCCCTGCTGGGCTATGAATGGCGCATCGGCGATAGCTTTCTCGCCCTGTCGGCAGGGCCCGCGGTCGAGGCTGCCTATCGCGAGACGCGCCGATATCTCAGCTTCGAACACCGCCGGGCGCTGCGCCTGCAGGCCGATTTCTGGTCGAAGCCGGCCGAAAACTGGATTCTGCAGGCGAATGCCTATGCGGTCCTGACCGATGGCGGCCGCTATTGGGGCCGCATGGCTCCGGGCTGGCGGCTGATCGGCGATCTCTATCTCGGCCCTGAGCTGGAGGCTTATCGTGAGCGCGACTATCATAAGGTGCGCCTCGGCCTGCATCTGACTGGCCTGCGATTCTTCAGGCTGGACTGGCGCCTCGCCGCTGGATTCCAGAAAACGCGAGACGAGAAGTCTGGCGCCTATGTCACCCTGGGGCTTCACTGGAAGCGTTGACGCAAGGGATCTGGGAAGGCAGCCATGCAGGACAACGCGCCATCGCAGCAGCCATCGATCGCACCGGCCTCGCCGGTCGCCACCAACGAGCCGCCCTTGCGCCGCCATCTGCTCTTCCTGGACGGTACCTGGAACAGCGACGACCGCGAGGGCGAGCAGACCCATATCGTGCGCCTGCGCAACCTCGCCATGCCGAAGGTCAAGGTCGACGCCAAGAACGGCGTGCCCGAAAAGATACTGTGCCTACAATCGATCTACTACGATTCCGGCGTCGGCACCGGCCTCTCCAGGCTCGACCGCTTCATCGGCGGGGCGCTCGGCGCCGGCCTCTCGACCAATGTCCGTCAGGCCTATCGCTATCTCAGCGCCGCCTATCACCCCGGCGATGAAATCTGCGTCTTCGGCTTCTCCCGCGGCGCCTACACGGCACGCAGCCTGGTCGGCTATATCGCCGCCTCCGGCCTGCTCAAGCGCGAGCATTGCTCCGAAGCCAATGAGAATGCCGCCTGGGCCTATTACCGCATCCCGCCGAAGCAGCGCTTCCCCGGCAGCGCCGCCAGCCGCGACAGGCTGGTGCACGAGAACGTCCGCATCCGCGCCATGGGCGTCTTCGACACCGTCGGCTCGCTCGGCATTCCCTCGACTTGGGCGCGCGTGGTCAATCGCTTCTTCCTGCAGTTCCACGATACCGAGGTCAGCCGCATCGTCGACTACGCCTTCCATGCGCTCGCCATTGACGAGAAGCGCGAGCCCTTCCAGGCCTCGATCTGGCAGCGCCCGCGCCATGAGGAGTTCAAGCGGGTCGAGCAGGTCTGGTTTCCCGGCGTTCACAGTGACATCGGCGGGGGCTATTCCGACCACCGCCTCGGCGACACCGCGCTGAACTGGATGGTCGAGCGGCTGACGCACGGCCCTGGTACCGAAACCGAGCCGCACGTCCATTTCTACGGCAGGTCCCAGCGCTCGACGCCATCGGCGTCCAGGCGCAAGCCTGCCCGCGTGGCGGCTCCCCGAGTCTCCGAATCATCGCCTCGTCAGCTCGGGCCAATCGAGCCGGGCGCCCCTGACGACACCCCCGCGCCGCAGAACGAGTCGCGGACGACCTTGTATCGCCTGCTCTATCCGTGGCCGCTGCTGCGGCTGATCGGCCAGACCTGGCCGCGCGGCGACCGCGCCGCGATCCGCCGCCGCTTCGCGGTCAACGAGTTCCAGCCCTTCCAGGACCCGATCGGCGAGATGGTCCACTGGAGCGCGCTGGCGCGGCTTGGCCAGAGCGTGCAGATCGCCGAGACGACCTCCGCCAGGGCCAAATCCATCGACTACGCGCCGCCGAACCTGATCGCCGTGTTGCCCAACATCCTGATGACCTATGTCCGCAACGGCGACGAGCTTTCCGGTCCACAGCAGGATGCGCTCGACGGGATGAAGCGCCTGGCGGCCGATATGCGCCGGAAGGCCGCGGCCGACCGGGACATCCATGAGGTTCGCATCGTCCGGCATCTGCCGGACCCGGATAATCCCGAGTTGCTTCGCGTCCAGGAACTTGATCCCGAGATCGCCGAGGACTGCGTCACCGTGCTCGGGCAGTTGCTGCGGCTGTGGCGCCCCGGCTTCCTGACCGCAGCCTGAAGCTCAGCTCCGCGGGCCCTGCCCCGTCAGCGCCCTCAGCGCCTCGGGCGTGTCGATGTCGAGCGCGATGGCGGGATCGTCGAGCGCGATCTCCTCGACCGCATCGCCGGCCGCGTCGAGCAGGCGGCGTGCGCCCTGATCGCCGCTGAGCTTGGCGACCTCGGGGAAGATCGCACGCGACAACAACACCGGATTGCCACGCTGACCGAGCAGGGTCGGCGCGACTGCGAGCGCATCCGGGCGATCAGCGAAGGCCTGCGCCAGCCGGTCGATCACGCCGGCGGTGACGTTCGGCATGTCGCCGAGCGAGACGACGACGCCGGGAACGTCCTTCGGCAGCGCCGCAAGCCCGGTTTTGAGCGAGCCCGACAGGCCCTCGGCGAAGGCCGGGTTGTGCACGACGATGACATCGAGCCCGGCGAGCGCGGCGCGGACCTCATCCTGCTGGTGGCCAGTGACGACGATCACGGGCGCGGCGCGCGAGGCGATTTGCGCTTCGACGGCATGGCGCACCAGCGGCTTGCCGCGAACCTCCTGCAGCAGCTTGTTGCCGGGTCCCATGCGGGTCGAGCGCCCGGCTGCCAGCACGATGCCGGCGACGGGCGCGGCCTCGCCCCGCCCGGGCGCGCGCGGCTGCGGCCGCGAGACGATCTCCATCAGCAGCCCACCGACACCCATCTTCTGGATGTCGCCGCGGCTGACAGGCACGCCGGCAAGGCTGCGCTGCAGCACCCAGTCGAAGCCATTCTCCTTGGGCGAGCGGGCGCAACCCGGCGCGCCGATCACCGGCTTGCCGCCCAGCCTGCCCAGCATCAGCAGGTTGCCGGGGTCGACCGGCATGCCGAGATGCTCGACCGTGCCGCCGGCGAGGGTCAGCGCTTGCGGCACGACATCGCGTCGGTCGGTGATGGCCGAAGCGCCGAAGACGACGACGAGCTCGGCTGGACCGGCCACGGCCTCGCGGATCGCCTCTGCCAGCGGCGGGCTTTCATGCGGCACGCGCCGGTCGCGTTCGATCGCGGCGCCGGCCGGTTCGAGCCGCTCGGCCATGGTGCGCAAGGTCTTGTCGACCACGCTGGTCTTCAGGCCAGGCAGCAAGGTCGAGACGACCGCGACCGATTTCAGCCTGTACTCGGCGATCGCGATCGGCCTGTCGGCACCGAGCCGCTCCAGCGCCTCGGCGACCCGCTTTTCCGGCACAGCATAAGGAATGATCTTGACCGTGCCGACCATCTCGCCAGCGACCACCGGCTTCAGCGCCGGCAGGGTCGCCACGGTGATGGCTTCGTCGACCGCGTTCAACGCATCGATCACGGCCGTATCGATCCGCAGAATACCCGGCGCCGCGGCGAACAGGTTGACCCGGCCCGTGAACGGCGCCTCGGTCACCACCGCCCGGCCTGCCAGCGCTCGCGCCAACTGCTCGGCCGCCGTGTTCTCGTCGATGTCGCCCGCCTCGAACTGCACGGCGACGATCTCGGTCAATCCGGCCGCGGCAAACCTGCGTACGTCCTCCTCGCCGATCGTCGCGCCCTTGCGCACGATCACGTCGCCGGCGCGCACGGTGTGGGCGGCGACGGCGCCGGCAGCTTCGGCGATGGGGACGGGGCCGAACTTCATCAGACGCAATCTCTCAAGCGGGCTTGCGCCGCGGGCCGCGCAGCGCCTGAACGATCTCGCCGAGGATGGCGAGCGCGATCTCGGCCGGTGAGACCGCGCCGATATCGAGCCCGATCGGCGCGTGAATGCGCTTCACATCGGCCTCGCCGAAACCGGCCGCGGCGAGCCGCTCCAGCCGCTTGCCATGCGTCTTCCGGCTGCCGAGCGCGCCGATATAGAAGCAGCTCGAGCGCAGCGCCGCGATCAGCGCCGGATCGTCGATCTTGGGGTCGTGCGTCAACGCGACGAAGGCGGTGTAGCGATCGAACGGCAGACGCTGCAGCGCCTCCTCCGGCCACTCCGCCAATAGAGTCACCTCCGGGAAGCGCTCTTGCGTGGCGAAGGCAGTCCGCGGATCGATGACAGCGATGTCGAGATCGAGCAGCTTCGCCATCGGCGCCAGCGCCTGCGAGATATGGACGGCGCCGGTGACGACGAGGCGCAGCGGCGGCGCCTGCACGGTCAGGAAATAGGCCTTGCCCTCGATTTCGACAGTGCCGCTTTTGCCGCTGCGCAGCTGCTTGTCGAGCGCCTCCACCAGCGGATCGCCGGCAAGATCGACCTCCTTGACCAGCCGCTGCTCGCCCGAACCGAGTTCGGTCACCAGCACGGTTGCGCGCCGGGCGGCGCGCTCGGCGTTGAGGACGGAGAGAAGCGAAATATCCATCGGCTGATTCAGTTCCGATCGAGTGCGATGCGGGCGCCGAGCCCGATCAGGATCGTGCCGCCGATCGCCCGGATCACACGCTGCGCCACGCCGTTCGCGGCGACTTTCGCCTGCATGTAGGAGGCGGTCAGCACCGTCAGGATCGAGGAGGAGGTGAAGAGCAGGTTGACCACGACGCCGAGGATCAGGAACTGCGCCCAGAGCGGCAGGCTCGCCGACGGATCGACGAATTGCGGCAGGAAAGACACGAAGAAGATCGTCGTCTTCGGATTGAGCAACTCGACCGCAAGGCTGTCGACGAGGGCGCGCATTGGCGAGCGCGGCGCGACATCGGCCGCGGCCTGGGCTGGCGCAACGCGACGGAAGAAGCTGATGCCGAGCCAGATCAGATAGGCAGCGCCGACGAGCTTCATCGCCAGATAGAGCTCGGGCACATGCCTGAAGATCGCCGACAGGCCGAACGCGGCGGCGAGCACATGGACATAGTCCGCGAGATGCACGCCGAGCACCGCCATGAAACCGGCCTTGCGCCCGCGCGACATGGTTTGGGCAGCAATGTAAAGCACCGCGGGGCCCGGAATATAGGCGAAGACGAGCGTCGCCAGCACGAGCGCAAAGAGAACTTCGATCGACGCCATCGGATCAGCCCTTGTCTGTCGCGAGCTTGAGGCCGAGCCCGATCATCAGCGAGCCGCCGAGCCAGCGCCCGAGTGCGAAGCCGGCGCGGCTCGCCTTCATCGTCTTCATCACCAGGCTCGCGCCGAAGACGGTGACGAGGTCGGCCGAGGAGAAGGCGAAGTTGACGATCGTGCCGAGGATCAGGAACTGCGCCCAGACCGGCAGCGACGCGGCGGGATCGACGAACTGCGGCATCAGCGCGATGAAGAACAGCGCTACCTTCGGGTTCAGCACTTCGACGATGAAGGAATCGATCAGGGCGCGCCTGATTGTCTTGGCCGGTGCCACGGCTTCCAGCTCGCCTCCGCCCAGCCTTGAGCGGATCATCCCGATGCCGAGCCAGACCAGATAGAGCGCGCCGACGATTTTCACGGCGAAATAGAGCTCGGGCACATGCTTGAACACCGCCGACAGGCCGAAGGCCGCGGCGAAGACGTGGACATAGCAGCCAAGATGGATGCCGAGCATCGCCATCAGCCCGGCCTTTTTGCCGTGGGCGATGGTCTGTGCCGCCGTGTAGAGCAGCGCCGGGCCGGGGAAATAGGCGACGAGCAGCGTCAGCGTCGCGAAGGCGAGAAGGGTTTCCCAGGAGGCCATGCTTGCGTTTCCTTAAGCCCGAACCGGCTCGACATAGACCTTGATCCGGCCGCCGCAGGAAAGTCCGACCTGCCAGGCTGTCTCGTCGGCGACGCCGAATTCCAGCGTCCGCGGTTTGCCGTCGGCGATGACGTCGCCGGCTTCGGCCACGACCGCGCCCTCGACGCAGCCGCCGGAGACCGAGCCGAGGAAATTGCCCTCGCCGTCGATGACGAGATGCGAGCCGACCGGGCGTGGGGCCGAGCCCCAGGTCTCGACCACGGTGGCGAGCGCGACCCCGCGCCCGGCTTTCGCCCAGGCCTCGGCGGTGGCGAGGATGTCGGTGTCGGTGCTGATCATGATCGCCGGTTCCCGGTGCAGGCGGCGCGCATCATACGCAGGCGTCGTCCAAAAGCCCCGTCTACTTAAGCATGGCCGCCGCAAATTGTGAGCATCCAGAGCATGGCGGAGCGTATGAATTCTCGACCCGCACGGCCGGCTTCGCTATCGCTCAGAGCCATGGACGGCATCGTTCTCTTCCATCGGAACTAACCTACGATAGGACCTTGGCTTCACCGATGAAGCGCCCCTCCCATAAGTAAAATCGACCTGCTTGCCTGATCGCGGCAGCTCCCTTGATCGTCAAAAACACAACCCCAATGCGCCGCTCGGTTCCTGGCAGAAACGGCTGGCAATCAAGTTGAAACCGGGCGTCCCAACCGCCCTCCTGCGTGTCCATTGAAGCGAAGCACGGACACCCATACTCACGAATCAAGGGCTCCTTCCTGCCACCCATTTCCGTTTGATAGAGCCGCACATCGGCAATGATGTCCGGCTTTTTTTCTTCCAAGGGGCCAAAGCCACGTCGGACGTTACATCGACATGGCCCTCCAAGGAGGCGGTTCCATATGCTTCCATAGCCTCAGCAAGACTAATCTGACGAAGCAACGGCGGTCCTCCCCCATGAAGCTCGGACTTTGGGTAAGTTCGCTCCCACAAGCGCCCGTCTCTTGGGTCTCTGAAGAGTATCGTCCAGCCGCCATCTGACGGATGCGCCGCCACACGCTTTAGAACCAACCGCGTTAGCGCTTCGATGCGGCGACAAGTGTGGTCTGCGATCACACGACCTTCTGAGAGCGTCCATTCGCCTCGAAGTTCTGTTTCATGATGCGGCAGATCGAGCATTCGCGATCCTAGAAGCGGTCGCCTGAGTCAGCAAAGGGGCGAATGCCCATGCTCCTCTGCCACGACAACCTAACCAGCCCGCTTCAACCACTGGCGCGGATCACTCGCCTGCCTCGCATCGGCGCGCAACGCGGCGCAGAGATCCGCCATCGCCGCAAGGTTGTGGATCGGCCGGAACTGATCGACATGCGGCAGCATCGTCCGGATGCCGCTGGCGCGGGCCTCGAAGGCGTCATAGCGCAGCAGCGGGTTGAGCCAGGTCAGCTGCCGGCAGGAGCGGTGCAGGCGGTCCATCTCGAAGGAGAGATCGGGGCCGAGATGCCGCTCCAGCCCGTCGGTAAAGAGCAGCACCACCGCCCCGCCCGCCAGGACCCGGCGCGACCAGACCCGGTTGAAAGCGTGCAGTGCCGAGGCGATGCGCGTGCCGCCCTCCCAGTCGGGCGCCGCCTTGCCGGCGAGCGCCAGCGCCTCGTCGGGATCGCGGGCGCGTAAGCTGCGCGTGACATTGGTCAGGCGCGTGCCGAAGACGAAGGAATGCACGCGCCGGCGCTGCTCGGTGATGGCGTGCAGGAAATGCAGGAAGATGCGCGAATACTCCGCCATCGAGCCGGAGATGTCGACGAGCGCGACCAGCGGCGGATGGACCTCGGCCCGCTCGCGGAAGGCGAGATCGATCGAGGCGCCGCCACTGCGGAGCGAACGGCGGAAGGTGCGGCGCGGATCGATCCGTGCGCCCGCATGCGCCGCCTGAAAGCGGCGCGTCGGCACGGCATCATCAGGCAACTTCAGCTCTCCGATGAGCTGGCGCGCCTTGGCGATCTCGGCCGCGCTCATCTGGGCGAAGTCGCGGGATTTCAGCGTCTCGCGCTCGGAGACGGTGAGGCGCGCCGTGAGCTCCGTCAGCTCGACCGGCGGTTCCTCCTCGCGTGGCGGCGGGGTGAAGGCCTCGGCGACGCGTAAGGCTCCCGCCTCCGGTTTCTGCGGCTCGTTGTCGACCCGCGGGGTCACCGGCGACATCTGCGCCATCAGCTTCTCGATCAGCCCGCGCCGGCGCCAGAACAGCCGGAAGGCCTGGTCGTAGACCGCTGAATCCTCGTGCTTCTTCACGAAGATCGCATGCAACGCCCAGTAGACGTCGTCGCGGCCGCCGAGCGCGCCATCAGCCAGCGCCTCGACCGCCTCGACCACCGCGCCCGGCCCGACGCGCAGGCCGGCGCCCCGCAAGGCGCGGGCAAAGTAAGCGACATTCTCGGCGAGCTTGCCGCTCATCTCTCCACCGTCATGCTCGCCCTTGTGGCGAGCATCCACGTCTTGAACGCTGCCTTCGACCATCGAAGACGTGGATAGTCGGGACAAGCCCGACCATGACGGGAAGGCGTCTTCGTCACGCCGCCGTCTCGGTCATGAACACCTTCTGGGCCACGACCCATTTGCCGTCGACCTTCAGGAACGACAGCAGGTCGGTGAAATAGCGCGGCGGCATCTGGCACTTGACCTTGACCAGCGCCATGGTCGGTCCAACCAGGTCGATCGCCAGCACGTGGTCGCCGCGCTCCAGGCCGGTCTCCTTCGGCGATTTGCGCCCGCGCACCGCCTCGAACCATTGCTCGCGCGGCACGACCTTGAGCTCGCCGTCGAGCGACTGCGTCAGCGCGCTGGTCGCGTGGAAGACCGAGCCGAGCTTTTCGACATCGCCCTCATAGAGCCCGTCAAGATAGGTCCAGGTCGCAGCCTCGATCGCCTTGATGTCGTCGTTCATCGCTCGCTCCGTCATGCTCGGGCTTGTCCCGAACATCCACGCCTTGCGACGCGGATGAAGGGAAAGACGTGGGTGGTCGGCACAAGGCCGACCATGACGGCGCTCATCCCCGCGCCGCCTGCTTCGCCTGGTCGAGCAGCTCGCTCACCTTCGAGCCCTGCATCGCCTGAATGTCGTCCTGGTACTTCAGCAGCGCGCCGAGCGTATCGGAGACGATCGCCGGGTCGAGCGCCACCGCGTCGAGCTCGACGAGCGCGCTCGCCCAGTCGAGCGTCTCGGCGACGCCCGGCGCCTTGAACAGCTCCTCCTTGCGGATCGCCTGCACGAAGGAAACGACCTGCTTGGCGAGCTTGGCCGGCGCGCCCGGCGCCTTCGCCTTCAGGATCGCGAGCTCGCGGGCGGCGTCGGGATAGCCGACCCAGTGATAGAGGCAGCGGCGCTTGAGCGCGTCATGGATCTCGCGGGTGCGGTTCGAGGTCAGGATCACGATCGGCGGCTCGGCCGCCTTGATCGTGCCGAGCTCGGGGATCGTCACCTGCGCATCGGCCAGCACTTCAAGCAAAAAGGCCTCGAAGGCCTCGTCGGTCCGATCGAGCTCGTCGATCAACAGGATCGGCGCGCCACCCTCCTGCGGCTCCAGCGCCTGCAACAGCGGGCGCTTGACGAGGTACCGCTCGGAAAACAGATCGCTCTCCAACCGCTCGCGATCGCCGGCGACACCGCCGGCCTCGGCGAGGCGGATCGCCATCATCTGGCCGGCATAGTTCCATTCGTAGACAGCCGAAGCGAGGTCGAGCCCCTCATAGCACTGCAACCGGATCAGCCGGCGGCCGAGTCCGCTTGCGAGCACTTTGGCGATCTCGGTCTTGCCGGTGCCAGCCTCGCCCTCGAGGAGCAGCGGCCGCTTCATCCGCAGAGCGAGGAAGAGCACGGTCGCCAGCGCCCGGTCGGCGACATAGCCCTGCGCCTGCAGCAGGGAGAGCGTGGCGTCGATCGAGGTCGGAATGCGCGATGAGGTCAGCATGAACGAGGTCTAGCGCGACGGCGGCAGCGACGGAAGCCGCGCCGATGCAAGGCGCTCTGCTGTCATGATCGGGACGAGACCTGCATCTACCATCATGCCCTCACGGAGGAGACGCCAATGACCACCCAGGAACTCGCCAACGCGTTCGTTGCCCTGCTGAAAGAGGGCAAGCACGAGCAGGCAGGCGCCGCCTACAATGCCGATGACATCGCCAGCTACGAGAACATGCCGGGGCCGATGGCGGAGTGCCAGGGCAAGGAGGCGGTGAAGGGCAAGGGCGAATGGTGGGTCGCCAATCACGAGGTCCACGAATTCACCACCGAAGGTCCCTATCTCAACGGCGACCAGTTCGCGGTGCATTTCTACTTCGACGTCACCGTCAAGGAGAGCGGCGAGCGCCGCAAGATGCACGAGATCGGGCTCTACACGGTGACGGACGGCAAGATCGTCGAGGAGCGGTTCTTCTACTGAGCCACTTCCGTCATTCCCGGGCGAAGCGAAGCGCAGACCCGGGAATCTCGTGACGAGAAGGTCTCGATCAACGCCCTCTCCGGCCTGAGATGCTCGGGTCAAGCCCGAGCATGACGCGCCATGGCGGGCTCAGGCCTTCCCCGTCGCCTGCGCCACCGCCTGCTTGGCCATCACGCCGATCAGATGGGCGCGGTATTCGGCGTCGGCGTGGATGTCGCCATTGATGCCCTTGGCCGTGTGCTTCAGCCCGTCCAGCGATTTCGCTGCAAAGCGCGCCTTCAGCGCCGCCTCGGCTTCCGGCCAGCGGAAGACGCCGCCCTCGCCCGCTCCGGTGATCGCGACCGCGATCTCGCTACCGCGCTTGGCGACGAAGACGCCGACCAGCGCATAGCGCGAGGCCGGATTGCGGAACTTAGCATAGCCTGCCTTGGAGGTGGCCGGGAACGAGATCTTGACGATGATCTCGCCCTCGTCCAGCGCCGTCTCGTAGAGGCCGCTGAAGAACTCTTCGGCCGGCAGCTTGCGCTTGTTGGTCACCACCGTCACGCCGAGCGCCAGCAGCGCCGCCGGGTAGTCGGCCGCCGGGTCGTTGTTGGCGACCGAACCGCCGATCGTGCCGCGATGGCGCACATGCGGATCGCCGATATGGCTGGCGAGGTAGGCGAGCGCCGGGATCGCCTCCTGCACCTCCGGCGAAGCGGCAACCTCGGCATGGGTCGTCATCGCGCCGATGACGAGATTGCGGCCCTTGCGGGCGATGCCCCTGAGATCGGCACAGGAGGAGAGGTCGACCAGCGCGCTGGGCGAGGCCAGGCGCTGCTTCATCGTCGGCAGCAGCGTGTGGCCGCCGGCGAGCAGCTTGGCGTCCTCCTTCTTGGCGAGGAGGCTGGCGGCCTGTCGTGCGGTCGCCGGGCGGTGATAGGTGAAGGCGTACATCGTCTCGTCCTTTCAGATCACTCGGCAGCCATGCGGCTGAGCGTTTTCTGCGCCGCACGCCAGACGGCCTGAGGCGTCGCCGGCATGGCGATGTCCTCATGGCCGAGCGCGTCGGTAATGGCGTTGATCACGGCAGGCGGCGAGGCGATGGCGCCGGCCTCGCCGCAGCCCTTGATCCCGAGCGGGTTCGACGGGCACGGCGTCACCGTCATCCCGACATCGAAGGACGGCAGGTCGTCGGCGCGCGGCATGCAGTAGTCCATGAAGCTCGCGGTCACGAGCTGGCCGTCGGCGTTGTAGCGGGCGCCTTCGAGCAGCGCCTGGCCGACGCCCTGGGCGATGCCGCCATGGACCTGGCCCTCGACGATCATCGGATTGATGACATTGCCGAAATCGTCGACCGCGGCCCAGCGCTCGATCCTGGTGATGCCGGTATCGGGGTCGATCTCGAGCTCGCAGATGTGGACGCCGGCCGGGAAGGTGAAGTTGGTCGGGTCGTAGAACGCCCCCTCCTTCAAGCCCGGCTCGAGATCCTGGCCGTTGAACTTGTGCGCGACATAGGCCTGCAGCGCACAGGACCCGAAATCGAGCGTGCGGTCGGTGCCCTTGACGGTGAAATTGCCGTCCTTGAAGTCGATATCGGCCTCGTCGGCCTCCAGCACATAGGCCGCGACCTTCTTGCCCTTGGCGATCACCTTGTCGATCGCCTTGAAGATCGCCGACATGCCGACCGCACCCGAGCGCGAGCCATAGGTGCCCATGCCCATCTGCACCTTGTCGGTGTCACCATGGATGATCGAGACGTTCTCCAGCGGCACGCCGAGCCGGTCGGAGACGAGCTGGGCGAAGGTCGTTTCATGGCCCTGGCCATGGCTGTGCGAGCCGGTCAGCACCTCGACCGTGCCGATCGGATTGACCCGGACCTCGGCCGATTCCCATAGGCCGACGCCGGCGCCGAGCGAGCCGACCGCGGCTGAGGGTGCGATGCCGCAGGCCTCGATATAGGAGGAGAAGCCGATGCCGCGGAGCTTGCCGTTGCGGGCGGCGTCTCGCCGGCGCTTCGGGAAGCCCTTGTAGTCGATGATCTCCAGCGCCTTCTTCATCGACGCGGCGTAGTTGCCGGCGTCGTACATCATGATCACCGGCGTCTGGTGCGGGAATTTCCGGATGTAGTTCTGCATCCGGAACTTGGCCGGGTCCTTGCCGAGCTGGCGCGCCGTGACCTCGATCAGGCGCTCGACCACGAAGGTCGCCTCGGGCCGCCCGGCGCCTCTGTAGGCGTCGACCGGCGCGGTGTTGGTGTAGACCGCGTCGACCTCGGCATAGATCGCCGGGATGTCGTACTGGCCGGACAGCAGCGGCGCGTAGAGATAGGTCGGCACTGAGGAGGAGAAGGTCGAGAGATAGGCGCCGAGATTGGCGGTGGTGTGCACGCGCAAGGCCAGGATCTTGCCGTCGGCGTCGGTCGCAAGCTCGGCATGGGTGACATGGTCGCGGCCATGCGCGTCGGAGAGGAAAGCCTCGGTCCGGTCCGAGGTCCATTTCACCGGCCGGCCGACCTTCTTCGCAGCCCAGACGCAGACCGTCTCCTCGGCATAGATGAAGATCTTCGAGCCGAAGCCACCGCCGACATCGGGCGCGATCACTCTGAGCTTGTTCTCCGGCGCGATGCCGATGAAGGCCGAGAGCACCAGCCGCGCCACATGCGGGTTCTGGCTCGTGGTGTAGAGCGTGAAGGCGCCCTCGCCCTGGTCGTAGTCGCCGACCGCGGCGCGCGGCTCCATCGGGTTCGGCACCAGCCGGTTGTTGACGATGTCGAGCTTGGTGACGTGCTTGGCCACCTTGAAGGCCGCCTCGGTCGCAGCCCTATCGCCGAGATGCCAGTTGAACACGGTGTTGCCTGGCGCCTCGGCATGGACCTGTGTCTTCGCCTTAACCGCGGTCGCAGTGTCGACCACCGCCGGCAGCACGCCATAGTCGACGACGATCGCTTCGGCCGCGTCGCGCGCCTCAGCCAATGTCTCGGCGACGACGACCGCGACATGGTCGCCGACATAGCGGACCTTGCCCTGCGCCAGCGCCGGATGCGGACCTGCCTTCATCGGCGAGCCGTCCTTGGAATGGATCATCCAGCCGCAGATCAGCCCACCGACCTTGTCGGCGACGAGGTCATCGCCGGTGAAGATGCCGAGCACGCCCGGCATCGCCGCTGCGGCCTTGGTATCGATTGTCTTCAGCGTGGCGTGAGCATGCGGCGAGCGCAGGAAATAGGCATGGGTCTGGCCCGGCCGGTTGATGTCGTCGGTATAGCGGCCCTGGCCGGTGATGAAGCGGTGGTCTTCCTTGCGGCGGACGGGAGCGCCGATTCCGGTAGCGGACATGGATTCCTCCTGGCGTGGCGCCTCTTGGCGGGCGCTATCAGCATGTTTCGGGGATCACATCGTGCGTTTAGACCCGCGCGACGGCGCAGGCCTGGAGTCCGCTCACTCGGCGGCCTGGCGGACTGGGCTCGCGCCCTTGCCCATCGCCTCGGCGCCGGCAGCGACCGCCTTGACGATGTTGTGGTAGCCGGTACAGCGGCAGATGTTGCCGTCGAGATCCTCGCGGATCGTCTTCTCGTCGAGGCTGTTGCCGCGCCGGTTCACGATATCGACCGCCGCCATGATCATGCCCGGCGTGCAGAAGCCGCATTGCAGGCCATGATGCTCGCGGAACGCCTCCTGCATCGGGTGCAGGGTGCCGCCATTGGCCAGTCCCTCGATGGTGGTCACCGAGGCGCCCTCGCAAGACAGTGCCAGAGCGGTGCAGGCCTTCACCGCCTTGCCGTCGAGATGGACGACGCAGGCGCCGCACTGGCTGGTGTCGCAGCCGACATGCGTGCCGGTCAGTCTGAGATTTTCGCGCAGGAACTGCACCAGCAGGGTGCGCGGGTCGACAGTCGCGGTGACGGGCTTGCCGTTCACCGTCATCGACAGATTGGCCATGGGGCACTCCTCCGAAAGCCTGTTTTTCCGGCACGGCCGACGACATCTCGAAGGACCGTACGATTCGCTCGCCAGCCCATCCCGAGCCAACGAAGAATTTCCTTGGAACAACTTCAAAAAGCAGTGTGGACCCGGGATTTTCTGCGGTCAAGCGGGCTGCCGCCCTGAAGACGAGCCCGTTTGGCGGCGTTTTTGCATGGTTTTGACAATCCAATTGCAAAAGCGAGGCTCGAAAAGTCGTAGCCGGCGAGCGAACGCTTTGCGGAATCTTAACTACGCATCCTCAACATCCCCCGTTGGAATGACGATCTCCGATCGTCGCGCTCACGGATGGCGCGGTTGGCCACGATCCTCGAACACGTCCAGCGTCGCCTGACCGCGATCGGCTTTGACGAGCGCCAGCGCCAGCGCTTGCGCCGCTATCGCCCCATCGTCGATCGCGTCATCGTCGAGGTCGTCGAGCAGGATTTCGCCCGCGCCTTCGCCATCCACCCGATGCTGAAGCTGGCGGTCGAACCGGTCTCAGCCGAGCTTTTCGCCGCCGAGGCCGATCATTTCCGCCTGCTGTTCGAGGGTGATTTCGATCAGCACTACTGCGACTCGCTGGAACGGCTCACCCTGCTGGAGCGGCACGGCCAGGTCGGCGCCCGCGCCCGCGCCTCGATCGCCTTCACCCTGTTCCGGATGATCCTGGAGGAGAGCCGGACGCGGCTCGTCTTCTCGCGGCGCGACATCCCGCGCGACCTCTTCACCATCGAGCGGGTGCTGACCTATGACGTCAATACCGCCATGTCTCTCGACCGGGAGTTCGAAGCGGCGGAAGCGCGCCGCCGCGGTGTCGCGCTCGACGAGGTCGCCGCGACGCTGACCTCGCGCATCGGCAAGCTCGACACCGCGATCAGCAACGCGGTCGACCTGTTCGTCGACACCGCCGAAGAAACCTCAGCGGCCAGCAGCTTCATCAAGGAGCAGGTCGGCTCCGTCGCCCAGACCTCGCTGCTGGTCCGGGAGAAGGCGATGCAGACCGCGGCGGCGACCGAGGAGATGTCGGCGAACATCGCCGAGATCGGTCAGCGCGCCCGCCAGAGCCTGGAGATCGCCAATCGGGCCGTGGCGGACGCGCAGGCGATGGATGGCGCAATCGCAAGGCTGCGCGACGTCACCCGCAGCATCGGGACCGTGGTCGGCATGATCGCCGACATCGCCGCGCAGACCAACCTGCTCGCTCTCAACGCCACCATCGAGGCGGCTCGTGCCGGAGAATCCGGCCGCGGCTTTGCGGTCGTCGCAGCAGAAGTGAAATCGCTCGCGACACAGACGGCCTCGGCCACGCAGGAGATCGCGGCGCAGATCGCCGAACTCTCGGCCAGCGCCGAAGCCTGCGGCATCCGCGCCACCTCGATCGGCGCGACGATCGGCGAGATCAAGGCAGATTCGGAGGCGATCTCAGACGCTGTCGCCCAGCAGAGCAGCGTCACCGGCGGCATCGCACGGCACGCTGCCGAGGTCGCGCATGGCTCGGACGAGGCGATCGACAGCGCGAACCGCGTCAACGACAGCATCGGCAAGACCGAGAAGGCGCTGGAGCGCGCCAATGCCGCGGCGGCCGACATCGCGCTTCAGGTCGGTGCAGCGGAGGCCACCGTCAGCGAGGCCCTCGCAGCACTGCGCAAGGCCTCGTAGGCGTCAGCCCTCGCTGACCGCCTTGGCGAAATTGGCGAAGAACTCGTCAGCCAGCTTCTTCGAGACCGAATCGATCAGGCGCGAGCCGAGCTGCATCAGCTTGCCGCCGACCTGCGCCTCGACCTCGTAGCGCAGCACGGTCTGCCCGCCCTCGGCGTCTTCCAGCATGACCTTGGCGCCACCCTTGGCGAAGCCGGCGATGCCGCCCTCGCCCTCGCCGACGATGCGGTAGCCGTTCGGCGGATCGAGATCCTGCAGCTCGACCTTACCCTTGAAGGTCGCCTTGACCGGGCCGAGCTTGACCTTGACCACCGCCGAGAAATGCGTGTCGTCGTCCTTGGCGAGTTGCTCGCAGCCCGGGATACAGGCCTTCAGCACCTCGGCGTCGTTGAGCTTTTCCCAAACCACCTGCTTGGCAGCGGGCAGCGTCACCTCGCCGGTCATCGTCATCGCCATGGCGTCGCTCCTCACCGTTCTCCCGGGCCGCTGACATGTTGCAGGCGGACCGGTCTCGGGTCTATCCAAGTTCCCCTATTCCATGACCGGAAAGCACCGGCGCGCACAAGGGGACGAAGCTGGGATGTGGGTTGCACCGACTGCTCCGCACGAAGGCGCGTCCGGACATGGCTGATGGCGGGCTCTATGGCGAGCTCTTCGCCGACCGGGAGATGGCAGCGCTGCTCGACGATCGCGCCGCGCTGCAGGGTATGCTCGACTTCGAAGCCGCGCTCGCCCGCGCCGAGGCAGAAGCCGGTGTCATCCCCGCTACCGCCGTCGAGGTAATCGCGGCGCAGTGCAACGCCGAGCTCTATGACATCGCCGCGATCGGCAAGGCCGCAACGCTCGCCGGCAATCCGGCGATCCCCCTGGTCAAGGCGCTGACGGCCCGCGTCGCGACCGTCGATTCCGACGCGGCGAAATGGGTACATTACGGCGCGACCAGCCAAGACGTGATCGATTCAGGACACGCCCAGCAATACTGCGCTGCCTGGGAATTGCTGCTGGCGCGCTCGGCCCGCCTCACCCATGCGCTCGCCGGCCTCGTAAGAGAGCATCGCCGCACGCCGATGATCGGCCGCACCTTCCTCCAGCATGCGGTGCCAATCTCCTTCGGGCTCAAGGCCGCTAATTGGCTCGCCCCCATCGTCTCCTTCCACGACGACTTCATGATCTGGGGCCAAGCCGCGCATCAGCTCGGCGGCGCCGCAGGCAGCCTTGCCTCGCTCGGCGACAAGGCCGAGGCGGTGTCGGAAGCCTTTGCTCGCACGATGCCGTCGATCGGCGCGGTGCGCGTGCCATGGCACAGCGAGCGTCGGCGCCCGGCCCGGATCGCGACCGAGCTCGGCCTGCTTCTGGGCCATCTCGGCAAGATGGCGCAGGACATCGCGCTGATGGCGCAGACCGAGATCGGCGAGCTCGCCGAACCGGAAGCGCCCGGCAAGGGCGGCTCCTCGGCGATGCCGCACAAGCGCAATCCGGTGCTGTGCACGCTGATCCTCGCCGGGACCAAGCGGACGCCGGGGCTGGTCGCGACCATGCTCGCGGCGATGCCGCAAGAGCACGAGCGCGCCATGGGCGGCTGGCATGCCGAATGGCCGACATTGCGCGAGCTCTTCCTGATCGCCGGCTCAGCCCTGAACCAGGCGGTCGCGCTGATCGAGGGGCTCCAGGTCTTCCCCGAGCAGATGCAGTACAATCTCGACCTGACCAACGGGCTCGTCATGGCAGAACGCGTCTCGCTCGCGCTCGCGCAGACGATCGGCCGCGGCGAAGCGCATCACCTGCTCGAAGAGGCGAGCCGCGACTGCATCGCCAGCGGCCGCCATCTCAAGGATCTCCTGGCCGATCACCCGACGCTGGCCGGCAAGCTTTCGCCCGAAGAGCTCGACGACCTGTTCGATCCCACGACCTATCGCGGCGCAACCGACGCCATCATCGACCGGATCCTCGTGCTCTACGAGGAGGAGCGGGAATACATGAGCGGCAGCGGCTGAATTTCGTCGAGGAGCGTGCGACCGCGGCCAGCGCGACGACGGCGCTGTCATCATCCAAGCGTAGAGAAATAGGCTTCAGACGCCGCCGAAGCGACGATGGCGATAGACCAGCCCCGGCCCGGTGCCGCTGCCGCCGAGCGCCACCACCTGGCCGATCACGACGCGATGCGTCGCGACGCGGTGCACCGCAGCCACCCGGCAGTCGAAACTGGCGAGCGCGCTCGCCAGTGCCGGAGCGCCGGTGATGAGTTCGCCCCATTCGCCGGTGGCGAAACGCGCCTCTCCTGTCAGCCCCCCCTGCCCAGAGAAGACAGCCGCGAGCTCGTGGTCGGCCGCCGCCAGCGTGTTGATGCAGAAGATGCCACTCTCCTCGATCGCAGCCAGCGTGCGGCTGGCGGCCTCGATGCAAACAAGCACGGTCGGCGGTGCATCCGAAACGGAGGCGACGGCGGTCGCAGTCAGCCCGGCACGGCCGGCCGGGCCGAGCGTCGTCACGATATGAGCGGCGCTCGCCACTTGCGCCATCGCCTCGCGGAAGGCCTGCGCTTCGGGGCGCGACGCGCGTAAGGCGGCATCGACCATGTTGTTCATCGCCCAACTCTGCGCGAGGGTACTGCGTTTTATCTAAGCACGCAGGGGTAAAAGGCCAGTTTCAGCAATTGCCGACAAAACGGCCCTTTCTGGCGCAAGGTTAAGATATATCACATACCGCCGAAACGCCCGGCTCACTCGCGCTGCAGCGCCGCCAGCAATCCGGCGCGCAGATGGCGCATCAGCGCATCGCTCGCATCCGCCGCAGCGGCGGGCTCGCCCGCGATCAGCGCCTGAGCCAGGGTCACATGGTGGCTCGCTGCCGGCCCGAGGTCGATCTGCCGGTCGAAGAAGTACCAGGCCCGGCGGATCAGCGCCTGCAGCGGCTCGACGGCGCGGCTGGCATAGGGGCTGCGCGCCGCAGCCGCGACCAGCGTGTCGAGTTCCTTGTCGAGGCGCATATAGGCGTTGACGTCGCCTGCCTGCGCCGCCTCGCGCATCGCCCGAGCCTTGGCGAGGATCGCGCTGCGCTCGGCCGGCCCCGCCCGTTTTGCCGCCTCGGTCGCGATCAGGCGCTCCAGCACCTCGCGCGCATCGAGCGCCGCCATCACGTCGATCGCGTCGATGGCCGTGACCACGACGCCCTTGCGCGGCAGGATCTCGACCAGTCCCTGCTGCGCCAGCCGGATCAGCGCCTCGCGCACCGGAGTACGGCCGACCCCGACGAGCTCGATCATCTGCGCTTCGGTCAGCACCGCGCCCGGCCGCAGGGACAGGGTCACGATCGCCTCTTCGAGACGGCGATAGGCCAGGTCGGAGAGGCTGACGATGGCGCGAACGCCGATGGCATCCTCACTGGAAACGCGGGCATCCTCGGTCATGGGCGGTACCAGCGATGCTTGACGCACCGGATATCATTGATATATCAGAACTTTCAACAAGACCGCAAGGCGGGCAAGCCGGCCGACCAGCGGTTAAAATCCCGCGTATGGAGGCCGACATGGCGTTCGCCTGCACGATCCCCGCCGTCGCCACGCTGCAGCAGGACGACGACACGGTCCGGATCACGCGCTGGGATTTCGAGCCGGGCGCGGTGACCGGCTGGCACAGCCATGGCTGGCCCTATTTCGTGATCATGCTGGTCGCCGGTACCTTGCGCATCCATGACGGCGCCAAGGAGACCGACGTGCCGCTGGCAGAGGGCCAGGCCTATATGCGCCAGGCCGGCATCCAGCACGATGTGATGAACGGCTCAGCCCATCCGATCGCCTTCGTCGAGATCGAGGTGAAGCAGCCAGCGGCGCTCAAGCTCCTGCCCGAGGCCCTGCCCACCACATGAAGATCGCAATCATCGGCGCCGGCATCGTCGGCACGGCCACCGCCCACGCTTTGCTCGACGAGGGCCACGAGGTCCTGATCCTCGACAAGGAGGGGCCGGCCTTCGGCCCCTCGCGCGGCAATGCCGGCATCATTGCGCATACCGACGTGCTGCCGATCGCCAGCCCGAACATGCTGCGCAAGGTGCCGGGCTTCCTGCTCGATCCGCTTGGGCCGCTGGCGATCCGCCTAGGCTACCTGCCACAGCTACTGCCCTGGCTGACGCGCTTCCTGCTCGCAGCGCGCCCCGCCGCCTATGAGCGCTCGATCGCCGGGATCATCGCCATCCAGCAGCTAGCGCTGCCGGCCTGGCTGGCACGCGCCGAGAAGGCCGGGCTCGGCGGGCACATCCACCGCCGCGGCGCGCTCTACGCCTATGGCGATGCGAAGGACCGGCCGCATCTGGAGGAGACCGCCCGGCGTCAGCGCGCCGCCGGCATCGCCGTCGACATGCTGCAGCCGCAGGAATTGCGCCAGATGGAGCCGGCACTGAAGGATCGCTTCGCCGGAGCGGCCTTCCACCCTGACGCTGCCCATATCAGCGACCCGCTCGCCCTCACCATGGCGCTCTTCGAAGCTGCGCTGGCGCGCGGCGCCACCTTCGAGAAGGCTGAAGTCAGCAACATCTCGATGGGCGAGCGCCCTGCCCTGATCGGTGCCGATGGCTGGCAGCGCGTCGTCGATCGCGTCGTCGTCGCGGCTGGCGCCTGGTCGAAGCCATTGGCGGCCGCAATGGGCGATGCCGTCCCGCTCGATACCGAGCGCGGCTATAATGTCAGCTTCCCGGGCGTAACCGGCCTGACCAGCCGCCCGGTCGGCTTCAAGGACCACGGCTTCGTCATGACCCCGCTCGACAGCGGCCTGCGTATCGGCGGCGCGGTCGAGTTCGGCGGGCTCGAGGCGGCGCCGAACCATGCCCGCACCAAGGCACTCTACGACAAGGCGGCGACGCTGGTTGACGGGCTGCCGGCCTTCGAGAGCGGCAGGCTCTGGATGGGCTTTCGCCCGTCGCTACCGGATTCCCTGCCTGTCATCGGCAAGGCGAGCCGCAATCCCAACGTCGTCTATGCCTTCGGCCACGGCCATTACGGCATGACCCAGTCGACGGCGACGGCCGATCTGGTCGCTGCGCTGATCGCTGGCCGGCCGCCCGCGATCGACCTCAGCCATTTCAGCCCGCAGCGCTTCTGAAGGGGCTGAGCCAAGCGTATAGCTCAGGTCGTCAGGCGACTGAATCGATCTCGCAGCCGGCGGGGGCAACAGCATGATCCGACTCGGCTTTGCATTTCTTCTGGCGGGCTCCCTCATCGGTTGCGCCAGCCTCCCGCAACAAGCCTGCGCGCCCGGCCAGCAGTCCATGCTGAGCGCCGAATTGTTCTTCGGCCGCAAGATCGGCGACCGCGTCGGCGTCAGTGAAGCCGCCTTCCGCCGCTTCGTCGATGCGGAGGTGACGCCGCGCTTTCCCGACGGGCTCACCATTCTCGACGCCAACGGACAATACCGCGACCGCGAAGACGGCAGGCTCATCCGCGAACCGAGCAAGCTCGTCCTGATCGCAACCCCTGACGAGACCGGGAATCGCGAGAAGCTCGCCGCCGTCGCAGAGGCCTATAAGCGCCGCTTCGACCAGCAATCGGTCGGGCTCATCCTGAAGCCGGCCTGCGCCTCATTCTAACGTTAGGTCCGGGATCGCCGAAAGAATCAGAAAACCTTTCCCGACAAGAGTCTGTCAACTCAGTGGCGTAGCGACCGTTCCTCAACTAGCCTGACGCGAAGGCATAGAAATGCCGACCAGGGGAAACGTGCATGCAGGCTTCGATCTTGACCGACCTGCTGTTGCCGCTCGCCATCGGCATCGTCATGCTCGGTCTGGGCCTGAGCCTGACGATCGCGGACTTCCGCCGCGTCGCGCGCTATCCGCTCGCCGTCGGCTTCGGCCTTTTCCTCCAGGTCCTGCTGCTGCCATTCGCTGCCTTCACGATCGCGATCTGGCTAAAACTCTCGCCCGATCATGCCGTCGGCCTGATGCTGCTGGCGGCCGCGCCGGGCGGCGCGACGGCCAATATCTACAGCCACCTTGCTCGCGGCGACGTCGCGCTCAACATCACGCTGACGGCGGTCAACAGCCTGCTCTGCCTGCTGACCCTGCCGATCGTGCTCGACCTCTCGCTCGACTATTTCCTGGGGGCCGGCCAGTACGTGCCGCCGCCGCACCGCAAGGTGGTCGAGGTCGCCGCCATCATCCTGATCCCGGTCGCCATCGGCATGCTGCTCCGGGCGAAGGCTGAACGCTTTGCCATCCGCGCCGAGAAGCCGATCAAGATCTTCTCGATCCTCGTGCTCGTCGCCCTGATCGCCATCGCGATCTACATGGAACGCAAGGCACTGTTGCCGAGCCTGATCGCGGTCGGCGGCGCCTGTCTCGCCTTCAACCTCGTCAGCATGCTGGCCGGCTATCTCGCCCCGCTGGCGCTGCGCCTGCCGAAGGGGCAAGCGGTGGCGATCGCCATGGAGATCGGCATCCACAATGCCGCACTGGCGATCTTCATCGCGCTCAACGTGCTGCGGAATCCGGCCGCCGCCGTGGTGCCCGGCATCTACAGCCTGGTCATGTACGTGACCGCCTCGGCCTTCGTCGTGCTCCTGTTGCGTAAGGGAGCCAATCTCGCGCGGAATTGAATACCGATCCAATCCCTTGCCCAGCAACCACGAGGCGACGTCTCGAAAGGTATTTCAGAGGGGTAACTGTGTACTTTTCAAATTGCTGGTGAAATTTTGTGGGCTGATTGCTATTAAAGCTGACGGGGCTTGAACCGATGTTCAACGAGCTGATGTTACAGCTGATACCGATTACGGTGATCGGCGCGTTGTTCGCGTGGGGAAATTATTCTCTGGCGGTGAAGAGCGGTCGGAATGGCTGGCTCTTTGTGATTTTGAGCTGCATTCCGGTCATCGGCCTGATCACGATGTATTACACGCTATATTCGTCAATCAGTTACGCGCTCAAACGGTTGCCCGAAGAACCGCGCGTTTAGCAGGTTCATCGGCTGGAGCATTCTTCGAAACACGAGCGCCTCAGGACGCGAGCTGAGAAGGGAGTTTTCGCTCAGCCGAACCGCGCCGGCGCGAACGGTGTCGGATCGACGAAGACCTTCTGGCCGCTCACCATCTCTGCGATCATGCGGCCGGTCACCGCCGCCAGCGTCAGCCCGTGATGGGCGTGGCCGAAGGAGAACCACAGATTCCTGTGCTTCGGCGCCGGGCCGATGATCGGCATCATGTCCGGCGTGCACGGCCGGTTGCCGAGCCAGGGCTCGGCGTCGAGCCGCTCGCCGAGCGGAAACAGGGTCTTGGCGATCGGCTCGGCCCGGGCGAGCTGCACCGGCGTCTTCGGCGCGCCGCGATTGGCGAATTCGGCGCCGGTGGTGAGGCGCACGCCCTGGCGCATCGGCGCCAGGAAATAGCCGCGCTCGGTGTCGAGCACAGGATGGTTCAGCACGGCGTTGCCGAGTGGCTTGTAGTGCATGTGGTAGCCGCGCTTGACCGCGAGCGGCAGGTGGTAGCCGAGCTGGCGCGTCAGCACATCGGCCCAGGGTCCGAGAGCAACGACCACGTCCACGCCGAGCGCCTTGGCGCCATCCGTCAGCGTCACGCTCCAGCGGTCGCCATCCTGCGCCAGCGTTCCGGCATCGCCTTGCGCGACGCGCCCGCCGAGCTTTTCGAACAGCGCGAGATAGGCCTTGGACAGGCCGAGCGGATCGATCACCGTCACCGGGTCGGTCCAATGCAGGCCGCCAATCAGGCTCTGGTCGAGATGCGGCTCCTCGGCCCGCAAGGCCGTGACGTCAAGGGCACGATGGTTCAGGCCGTAATCGCGCTTCCAGCGTTCCGCCTCGGCAAGGCGCGCATCCTGCTGCGCTTGCGTACGGAAGACCTTCATCCAGCCCTTGCGCCGCAGCAGATCGGTCGCGCCCGCCTCCTGTGCGAGCGCATCATGCTCGGTGACGCAGTGCTCGATCAGGGTCGCGTATTTATGGGCGATCGCCTCGTGCTGCGAGGCGCGCGAATGCATCCAGTACGACCACAGGAACGGCGCGAGCTTGGGGATCGCGTTCCAGTGATAATGCGCATCGATGGTGTTGTTCATCGCATAGCGGATGAGCGCACCGAAATCATGCGGGAAGCCGTAAGGGTAGACGCCCTCGCGCTGGATCAGCCCGGCATTGCCGTAGCTGGTCTCGCCACCCGGCTGGCCGCGATCGACGAGCAGCACCGAGCGGCCCGCCTTCTGCAGGTGCAG
The DNA here is from genome assembly GCF_964254315.1 of Allobosea sp. LjRoot90. NCBI lineage: Bacteria > Pseudomonadati > Pseudomonadota > Alphaproteobacteria > Hyphomicrobiales > Alloboseaceae > Allobosea > Allobosea sp. LjRoot90. The sequence goes on along the minus strand of NZ_CAXUTF020000001.1, from coordinate 114,693 downwards.
CGCCACCGAAATCCCGACGATGCCCGCCCCGAGAACGATTGCATCCGTGCGCATCCAACCTGCCTCCGCCAGCCTTCCCTCTTGCAAGAATAGCGCCGGCCGCAGCGCTGTCAGCTCTTGTGTGGAATATTGCGGTATATCCGGCAAAGTTTCGTAGCTTCTGCCGCTCTTGCCGCAGAACAATACGCTCCGCCGTCATGCCGGTCGGCCTCGCGCAATTTTCTGCGTACACTAGCAGCCATGATTGCGAGCAGTGCGGCCCCCCCCGGCAGACTCGCTCGAGCAGGGGCCGCTTCATCGCCCTTCACACGCACTGACGCTGGAGCGCCCTGCGCCCATGCCGGATGACGGCGCCCTCCGGATCGGCCAGTGTGGCGCCCCGTTTCGCTCTCCCGGTTTCGATGCTCGCCGCCCTCGCCTCCGCCCTCGCTCTGCTCGGCCGCTATGGCACGCAGGGCTTCGCGCTCTCGATCTTCCTCGGGCTCGCTTTGCCGCAGTTCTCCGCGGCGGCGCGCCCGCTCCTGCCGATCACGATCTTCTGCTTCACAACGGTGGTGTTCATGCGCGCCGATCTCGGCGTGATCGCCGGGCTGGTGCGCCGGCCGATGAAGCTCGTCCTGTCCTGCCTCTGGCTGATGTTCGTGCCGGCCCTGCTGATCGCCGCCGCACTCCTGCTGCTCGGGCGCGAAGCCCTCGATCCCGGCCTCCTGCTCGGCATCGCGATCATGGGGGCGGCGCCGCCGATCATGTCCTCGCCCGCCGTCGCCATACTCTACGGTTTCGAGCCCTCGCTGATCATTGCCGGCGTCATCGTCACCACGATCGCAAGTCCGCTCATCGCACCATTCCTGGTCGACTGGCTGGCGGGAGCCGCCGTCCCGCTCGACCGGCTGGCGCTGGCCTTGCGGCTCGTGATGTTCATCGGCGGTGGCATGGTCGTCGCCTTCGCCATCCGGCGCTGGCTCGGGCCCGAGCGCATCCGGGCGCTGAAACCCAACCTCGATGGCTTCGGCGTGCTGATGTATTTCATCTTCGCCATCGCCGCGATGGACGGCGTTACCCGCGCGGCGATGGAGCGGCCGGGCCAGGTCGCGCTTTTCCTTGCCGTCGCCTTCCTGGTCTCGGCGGTCGGCCTCGCCAGCGCCTGGCTGCTCTTGCGCCGCTTTCCTGCCTCCGAGCGCTTCATGATCGGTTATGGCACCGGTCAGCGGAACATGGGCCTGCTGGTCGCCGCGCTCGGCGCAGGCGTGCCTCCGACCACCTTCCTCTATTTCGCGCTGGCCCAGTTCCCGATCTATCTCCTGCCCTGGCTGCTGCGCGGCATTGCCGCGCGCCTCCGGCGCAGGGAGGCGCCTGCTGACGCAAGCTGACCAGGCCGGCCCCCAGGCTGCCCGCAACCGGCCGCTTTGACGGCTGGGGGCAAGGGATGAAACCAATGAAGCTCTACTCTGGACCACTCAGCCTGTTCGGCCGCAAGGTCGAGATCGCGCTTGCCGAGAAGGGGCTGGCCTTCGAGCGCGTCGTGGTGTCGTTCAACCAGATGGTCGGCTATAATCCGAAGCACCCCGACGTGCTCGCCGCCAACCCGAAGGGGCAGGTGCCGGTCCTTGTCGATGGCGAGCTAACCCTCTACGATTCCACCCTGATCCTCGAATATCTCGACGAGGCCTATCCGCAGCCGCCGCTCTACCCCGCGACGCCGGTCGAGCGGGCGCGCTGCCGCCAGCACGAGCTCTTCGCTGACGAAGTGGTGTTCGGCGCGTTGCGTCAGCTCTTCCATCGCAACGGCGAACGCCTGCCGCAGGCGGAGCTGGAGCAGGCCGAGGGCGAGGCCAGGGCGGCCGAAGCCTTGCTGGCACGCTACTTCGTCGAGATCGAAGCGGCGCTCGGCCAAAAGCCCTATCTCTCCGGCGCCTTCTCCGTCGCCGACATCGGAATGTTTCTAATGGTGCACTATGTCCGCCGGCTGGACGGGCCGTCATTCGCCGCCCTTCCGGCACTCGCGGCCTGGTACGAGCGGGTCGCCGCGCGTCCCGTCTTCGCAACACAACTGACCGAGATCGCCGATTGGGACCGCAAGCTCTCGCTGCCGCTCCAGCGCCTCTGACTCCGGGGGCGATGGCGGAAGCGCATGCGCTGGCGGCAACGCATGGGCACGCCACTCCATACCGCTTCGGCCGACGCTCCGCTCGCCGATCTAAAGAAATCCCTGCTGACGCAGGCTGACCCGAAGAGTTGCGAAAGTCGCTCCAAGCAAAGCCGGAGTTCCTGCCATGATCACGCTCTATTCGGGGCCGCTCAGCCTGTTCTCGCGCAAGATAGAGATCGCGTTGCGTGAAAAAGGCCTCGCCTTCGAGCGGATCATGGTGCCGTTCAACCAGACGACCGGCTACGATCCGAAGCATCCGGAAGTCGTCGCCATCAATCCCAAGCAGCAGGTCCCGGTCATGAACGATGACGGGCTGGTGCTCTACGATTCCACCGTGATCCTCGAATATCTCGAGGACGCCTATCCTGAACCGCCGCTCCTCCCACTCTGCCCCGGCGCGCGCGCCCGCTGCCGGCTCAACGAGCTCTATGCCGACGAGATCATGCTGCAGGCGCTGAAGCCGCTGATGCACCGAACCAGCCCGCCTAGCACCGACCAGACCAGGCGCTTCGCTCAGGAGGCCGATGCGCTGATCGCCGAGCGCGCGCTGGAGAACCACTATGCCGTGCTGGAAGACAGGCTCGCCGGCCGTGACTTCTTCGGTGACGCCGTGTCGATCGCCGACATCGCTCTGTTCATGAGCGTGCTGTTCTCGTTGCGCCTGGGCGGTCCGTCGCTCGCGCCATTCGATGGCTTGTCGCGCTGGTTCGATCGGCTGAAGCTCCGGCCCGCCTTCACCCAGGCCGCCGTCGAGATCGCCGAGGCAGACCGGCGCCTGTCATTCCCGTTGAAGCGGGCGTGAAAGCAGCCTTTCGCGATTGCGAGAGGCGCATGGCGGCGCTAGACCACGCCGCATGAGCACGATCCGCATCGCCCCATCCATTCTCTCGGCCGATTTCGCCAAGCTCGGCGAAGAGGTCCGCGCCATCGACGAGGCCGGCGCCGACTGGATCCATTGCGACGTGATGGACGGGCATTTCGTGCCCAACATCACCTTCGGCCCGGATGTGCTGAAGGCGATCCGCCCGCATACGAAGAAGTTCTTCGACGTCCATTTGATGATCGCACCGGTCGACCCTTACATCGAGGCCTTCGCCAAGGCCGGCGCCGACCTGATCTCGTTCCATGTCGAGGCCGGGCCGCATCCGCACCGGACGATCCAGGCGATCAAGGCGCAGGGCAAGAAGGCCGGCATCGTGCTCAATCCCGGCACGCCGGCGAGCGCGGCCGAACCGCTGATCGGCGATGTCGACCTGATCCTTTTGATGACGGTGAACCCCGGCTTCGGCGGCCAGAGCTTCATCCATTCGGTGGTCGACAAGATCGCGCAAATTCGGGCCCTGATCGGCGAGCGCCCGATCGCGCTCGAGATCGACGGCGGCGCCACGCCCGAGACGGCACCGCTTGCGGTCAAGGCTGGCGCCGACGTGCTGGTCGCCGGCTCGGCGGTATTCAAGGGCGGGCCATCGGCCTATGCCGGCAACATCGCCGCCATCCGCAAGGCGGCAGAAACCGCCCGCGGCAGCTGGGTCTGAGACGCTAACTCACAAGCGTCATGCTCGGGCTCGACCCGAGCATCTCAGGCCGGAGAAGGCTCCAATCGGCGCCTCCTCGTCGGGGGATTCTCGGGCCTGCGCTTCGCTCCGCCCGAGAATGACGACACAATCTTACAGATCGATCGCGGCGAAACCGCCATAGATCAGCCGCGTGCCGTCGAAGGGCATCGGGTTGACGTCGGGGGCCATGCGCGGATCTTCCATCAGCTTCTGCCAGCCGGCATCACGTACTTCCTTGCTCGGCCATTCGACGAAGGAGAGGACCACGACCTCATCCTCCTTGGCTGCGACGGCCCGGTAGAAATCGGTCTGCTTGCCGTGCGGGACATCGTCGCCCCAGTGTTCGGCGATCCGCGTCGCGCCATACTCCTTGAACAACGGCGCGGTCTTGCGGGCGTGCTCGATATAGGCCTCGCGATTGGCGGCAGGCACGGCCGCGACGAAACCATCGACATAGGACATCGTTTTTCTCCTCCTAGGATCTGTCGGCGCTCCACGAGCAAGGAGCGTCCCACCCAGCCGGCGCGGACGCTAGTAGGACGAGGGTCCGATACTGTCAGCAGCGCCCTCCGGCATTCCGTCGCGAGCCTCTCCGTGCTAGCGAGCCCGCGAGCCTTTTATCATCACGTCGCGAGCCCGCTATGATCCCCCGTTATTCCCGCCCCGAGATGGTCGCGATCTGGGAGCCGCAGACGCGCTTCCGCATCTGGTTCGAGATCGAGGCGCACGCCACCGACAAGCTCGCCGAGCTCGGCGTCGTGCCGAAGGAGGCGGCGGCGACGATCTGGGCCAAGGCCAAGGACGCGACCTTCGATGTCGCCCGCATCGACGAGATCGAGCGCGTCACCAAGCATGACGTCATCGCCTTCCTGACCCATCTCGCCGAGATCGTCGGCCCCGAGGCGCGCTTCGTCCACCAGGGCATGACCTCCTCGGACGTGCTCGACACCACCCTCGCCGTGCAGCTCGCCCGCGCCAGCGACCTCCTGATCGCCGATGTCGACGCCCTGCTCGCCGCCATCAGGCGCCGCGCCTTCGAGCACAAGCTGACGCCGACTATCGGCCGTTCGCACGGCATTCACGCCGAGCCGGTGACCTTTGGCCTCAAGCTCGCCCAGGCCTATGCCGAGTTCGACCGCTGCCGCGCTCGCCTCATTGCCGCCCGCGCCGAGATCGCGACCTGCGCGATTTCCGGCGCCGTCGGCACCTTCGCCAATATCGACCCGCAGGTGGAGGAATACGTCGCGGAGAAGATGGGCCTGACGCCGGAGCCGGTCTCGACCCAGGTCATCCCGCGCGACCGCCACGCCATGTTCTTCGCCACGCTCGGCGTCGTCGCCTCCAGCGTCGAGCGCCTCGCCACCGAGATCCGCCATCTGCAGCGCACCGAGGTCTACGAAGCCGAGGAGTATTTCTCGCCGGGCCAGAAGGGCTCCTCGGCGATGCCGCACAAGCGCAATCCGGTGCTGACCGAGAACCTGACCGGCCTCGCCCGCCTGGTGCGCGGCATGGTCACCCCGGCGCTGGAGAACGTCGCCCTCTGGCATGAGCGCGACATCTCGCACTCCTCGGTCGAGCGCATGATCGGCCCCGATGCGACGGTGACGCTCGATTTCGCACTCGCCCGCCTGACCGGCGTCGTCGACAAGCTGCTGATCTATCCGCAGAACATGAGGAAGAACCTCGACAAGCTCGGCGGGCTGCACAACTCGCAGCGCGTCCTGCTCGCTTTGACCCAAGCCGGCGCCAGCCGCGAGGACAGCTACTCGATGGTCCAGCGCAATGCGATGCGCACCTGGGAGCACGGCGAGGATTTCCTCACCAACCTCAAGGCCGACAAGGACGTCACGGCAAAGCTCTCGGTGGCGCAATTGGAGGCGATGTTCGACGAGGGCTACCACTTCAAGCACGTCGACACGATCTTCCGCCGGGTGTTCGGGGAGGCTTGAGGCGCCCGCTGGATTTCGCAGAATTGAACGCTATCTAGCGGCCATGAAAACCTCCGACACCGACATCCTGATCGTCCCCGGCTGGTCGGGCTCCGGCCCCGACCATTGGCAGAGCCGCTGGGAAGCAAAGCTGCCCACGGCCCGCCGCGTTGAGCAGGAAGACTGGTATAAGCCGACCCGCGACGGCTGGGCGAACCGCATCGTCGCCGCCGTGCGCGCCGCGACCAGGCCGGTCGTCATCGTCGCCCATTCGGCCGGCGTCAGCGCGGTCGCGCATGCAGCCGAGCATCTGACGCCGCATGAAGTCATCGGCGCCTTCCTGGTCGCCCCGGCGTCCGAGCGTGCCAAGCGCGCCATTCCCGGCATGGCGGATGACTTCGCCGCGATCCCGCTGAGGCCCCTGCCCTTCCGCTCGGTGCTGATCGCGAGCGCGACCGATCCCTATTGCACGCAGGACGAGGCCAGGGCGCTGGCAGAGGCCTGGGGCTCCGAATTCGTCGATGCCGGCGACAGCGGCCATCTCAACACCGAATCCGGCCACGGCCCCTGGCCGGACGGACTGCTGCGCTTCGCCGGCTTCATGAAGAGCCTGACCGCGGTGTGAGCGGCGCGGGCCCGTGCCCGAGTCGACGCCACCGGCGTCATAAGCTCGCCATCCGATCACCGGTTATTGGCCGATGCGGCGCAGCTCGGCGCGAGCGGCGCCCCACTCGTAGAATGTCTTTGGACAGATCTGCCATGCATGGCTCAGCAGCGGTTCGGCATCCTTCGCCGCTCCCTGCATGAGACGCGCTTCGGCAATATAGAAGCTCGCCTCACAATCCTGCTCGTTATACTTGACCGGGTCCTGGTCCTTCGCAGCTTCGCGGAGCTCTTCGGCGCCGATCTCGCCACGGTAATATCGAATGACCGGCGCAGGCCATTGCTGCATATCGACCTTTGCAGCAGATGTCGTGATGCGCTCGCCTTGGCCGGACCGCACGGAGGCGATGTGCAAAAAAAGCGCCGCATAGGCATCGTTCGGATTGAGTTCCACGGCGCGTTCGAGGCCTCGAACTGCTTCGTCTGAGCGACCGTCAAGAAATGCGTACCAACCGCGGCTGCGAGTGGCGCTGAAGTTCTTGGGGTTGAGGAGCAGAGCTTCATCAAGCTTTTGAAGCGCCTCTGGATGACGCCCCATGTCGGATAGCGCGCCCGCTATGCTTTGGAGTATCTCCACATTGACCAGCTGCAATCGCAATTGGGCTTGCAGGTCGTCCAGCGCAGCCTCCGGACGGCCGAGCACGCGCGCAGTCGCGGCACGCGCGCCGAAGATTTCGGACCGAGCCGGCGCATTGATTGCGATGGCGCGGGTGAAGAGATCATTCGCAGCTTCCCAATCTCGAGCCTTGAATCGAGTCTGACCGACCAGGAACAGGGCATTCTGCTCGACTTTCGGGCCTTCGGTAGACACCAGAGCCCTCTGCGTCGCGCCGACCAGCGCCAGTGATTTCTCGCGTTCGACCTTGTCGTCATTGAGCGCCAGGGCCCGGGCGAGATGGCTGCGAGGATCACGAGGATAGCGCAGCACCAGTTCGGCAGAGTGCGCGACCCACTCGGCGTCCGACTTGGGCAAATGCTCGGCTGGAACGAGAAATCTCGCAAGAGATACCTCGCCAAACCCAGCGCGGGGAATCGACAGGAAGGTCAGTGCTGGAAGAAGGAGCGCGCTGGCCAGGGCGGTGCGGCGCCAGCGAGGTCGCTCGGCTTTGCGATCCCAGCTCCACCAAACGAGAAACCCGAATGCCGCGCCGCTCAGCGCTCCGGCGATGTGCGTGGCATGGTCGACGCGAATGGAACCGAACGCAGTGCTCGAAGCCGCGGCACCAAGAAAGGCCGCAAGGCAAAAACCTCTCAGCCACATGCGGCGGCCATCGTCCGGCATCCTGAAACTGAGCACCAAACCGGCCGCAACGAGCGCTAGTACCGCTCCGGACGCGCCGATACCGAGAAGAGCGGGCGGATTGAAACTGACCGAAGCGATTGAGCCGACCAATCCGCCCAGCAGGAAAATCGCGAGCAACCAGCCGATGCCGAGCACGGATTCAAGAAACCAGCCCACGGCCAGGAGCAGTATGACATTCGCTAGCAGATGGGCCGCGCTGCCATGCAGGAATATGGCGCAAACCAGCCGGTACCACTGACCTAGTTGAAAGACCAACTCACCCGACATCGCGCCGAACAGCACCAAAGTCGGGCCGGTCACGCCCATAACCCGCGCGCCCTCGACCGACATGGCGAGTTCGCCCAGGAAGACGATGACGAGGATTGCGGCCAGCGCCAACGTCGCCGATGGAGCCGGCAAAAGCAGACCTCTCACCTTGCCTGGCTGCTTCGGCGCTGGTGCAGCCAGCTGGGGAAGCTGTGCGGCCGTTTCGATCTCTTCCCGAATGTAGACGACGCTCGTTCCCGCTGCTTCGTCGTAGAAGGCGTCCCGACCATGCGCGATTGCCACGGCGGCGACGATCACCGCCGTGATTTCAGGCAATCGGGAGAGGAGCAGCAAGGCAGGCGGCAGATCGTCCGGCAACGTCAAGCCAGCCCACAAGGCCGCAAAAAGCCCGATAGAGGTCACCATCAGCACGGCAGAAGGCAGCGCGAACAAGACATAGCGGCGGCGGAGAGCAGGTCGAGCGCTGACGCCGGCGCGCGGCAGAACATAAAGACACGTCGCCTGGCGTCCGGGAGTTTGCCAGCCTCGGGCTTCCGTCAGCCAGCGCATCAGGGCGAGCAGCGGCCATTGCAGCAGGGAGAGGTCAAATGTGAGCGCGACCCGGTTCTGGGTGTCGAGCGAATAGCTGATAGATGTTGTGACGCTCGAGCCGACATCTTGCCGCGACATCGTGTAGAAGCGAGCCACCGGTTGCCCGAAGAAGCTCCTGACGCAGATCTTTTCTGCAGTCGGATCAAAGCCGGGGCGGGCCTCGACGTCTCGCGGACGCTCTTTGGCTGGCTCACACGAGATGATCACGCCTGTACTGTCGACCAGCGTGCCGTTGGACAGTGGAAACAAAAAACTCGCCAACAGCTGCGTTGCGACCATCACGACGATCAGGTCGATCAGGAAAGCGATGCCACGACGGATCAATCCGCCCGTCTTCCAGGTCGGTACTTCGTCCATCCCCAGCCCTTGGCCGCCCATCCTCCGACAGCTCACCAAAACCAATTGCAAGATGCAAGGGCTGATAGCGCCTCAACCTATACGGACAACAGAGACCACGGCATGGGCCTTCCCGAATGGCCGTTTCGACCAGGCTTGTCAGCCCGTCGATGAGGCAGTGAAGACCGCCAATTGAGCCTCGAAAGCGCGCTTGTAAGCCGGCCGTGCCTCGGCGCGGGCGACATAGGCGAAGAGGTTCGGATAGTCCTCGAGAATACCCGAGCCCTGCAATCGGCGCAGCACTGTCACCATCAAGAGATCACCGGCGCTGAATGCGCCGTCGAGCCAGTCGGCATCGCCAAGACGGCTGGAAAGGCTTCCCAGCCGTTTGCGGATGATGTTGTCGAGGGCACCCAGGCGCTGCTCATACCAGGGCTCGTCGCGCTCGAGGATCCGGACGAGGCTGCGGTCGAAGATCGGCGGCTCCAGCGTGTTCAGCGCGGCAAACATCCATGTGATCGCGCGCGCCCGGGCATTCGTATCGTCCGGCAGCAGGCCCGCATGGCGCTCCGCGATATGGAATACGATCGCCCCCGACTCGAACAAGGAAAGATCGCCGTCCTCATAAGTTGGAATCTGCCCGAAAGGTTGAAGCGCGAGATGCGCGGGCTCCTTCATCGCCTGGAACGACAGGAGACGGACCTCGTAAGGCTGGCCCACTTCTTCGAGCGCCCAGCGCAGGCGCATGTCACGCGCCAGACCATTGCCACGGTCGGGCGAGCGTTCGAAGGCGGTGATGGTGACGGTCATTGGCAGGCTCCGTGACTGCTTCGCGCGCTTTGCAGCCAGAGGACGAACAACCACCGCAGCTCCCGACAACTCTCCTCGTTTTTTGATCGCGAGGTTTCGTGATCCGGTTCTGCCGCCTCAACAAAAAACCCGCCCCGGATCGCTCCGGAGCGGGTCTGGTTTCACGCCTTTTGGCGATCAGCCGAGATCAGTTCTCGACATAGCCGATCTTGCCGTCGGCACCCTTCTTCCAGGTGTAGACGGTGTAGTCAGGGCGGGTGATGTCGCCCTTCTTGTCGAAGGCGATGTCGCCGATCACGGTCTTCACCGCCTGGCCGCCATGCAGCGCCGCCGCGATCTTCTTGGGATCGACCGAGTTCGCGCGCTTGGCGCCTTCGGCCATGATCTGGACAGCGGCGTAGCTGTACAGGGTGTAGGCTTCCGGCTTGAACTTGCGGGCCTCGAACTTCTTCAGGACGGCCGCCGCCTCCGGACGCTTCTGCGGGTCCGGCGGGAAGGTCATCAGCGTGCCCTCGACGCCCGGGCCGCCGATCGTGGCGAACTCGTCGGTGGTGATGCCGTCGCCGGAGATCAGCACGGTCTTCAGGCCCTGGTCGCGCATCTGGCGCACGATCAGGCCGCCCTCGGTGTGCAGGCCGCCCCAGTAGAGGTAGTCGGCACCCGTCGACTTCAGCTTCGAGATCAGCGCCGAGAAGTCCTTCTCGCCGGCGTTGACGCCTTCATAGAGCACGTCCTTGACACCGGCCTTGGTCAGGCCCTTGCGGGTCTCGTCGGCGAGGCCCTGGCCATAGGTCGTCTTGTCATGGACGATGGCGATCTTCTTGCCCTTGAGGTTCTTGGCGATGTACTCCGCCGCCACCGAACCCTGCTGATCGTCGCGGCCGCAGGTGCGGAACACGTTCCAAAGGCCACGCTCGGTGATCTTCGGGTTGGTCGCCGAGGGGCTGATCATCAGGATGCCGTTCTCGGCATAGACTTCCGACGCCGGCATGGTGACGCCGGAGTTGAAGTGGCCGAGCACCATCTTGACGCCGTCGCCGACGAACTTGTTGGCGACCGAGACGCCCTGCTTCGGATCCGAGACGTCGTCACCGACGACGACCTGGATCTTCTGGCCGAGAATGCCGCCGGCAGCGTTGATGTCTTCGGCGGCCTGTTCCGCCCCGTTCTTCAGCTGCGCGCCGAATGCCGCATTCGGACCCGTGATCGGGCCGCCGACGCCAAGCTTGATCTGTGCGTTCGCTACACCCGAAAAGGCGAGGACCGCGCCAAGGGCAATTCCGCCCAAGAGCAGCTTCTTCATGCGTTGTGACTCCCCTGTGAGTATATTACGGGCCGGTTTGGCCGTCCCGTCTCGGCGCGTGGTGCCACCGTGAAACGCAGTCTTGCGCTTTTTCGCAGTGGTGTCACGCGGCAAGCCCCGTGAACTTTGGTGGTGTTTTCCAGAGCCCGTTCCGATCAACTTGCACCGCAAGTTGATCGGAAAAACGGTCTCTGAACTCAAAGTAAGAGACGGATTCGCCGATCAGATTGATTCAATCTGATCGGATCCGGCTCTAGCTTTAAGTGCTCTCGCGAGCCCTCCAGGTGAAGGGTCCGGTGCGCTCGTAGAGCCAGCGATATTGCGTCGTCATCTGGCGTGCCCGGTTGTAGCGCCAACCGGCGAAGCTGAAGGCGAACAGCACGATCGTGTCGATGATGTAGTAGTGCGGCGACAACAGCGTTGCCTCGAACAGAGCAAAGTGGATGAAGCGGATCGCCAACCCGAGGATCAGAGTATAGATGACGAGTTGGACTGGCGGGCGCCAGGTGATCGCCACCGCCCGCCCAGCCATCCAGGCGGCCCAGCCGCCCATCACCACCGTCACCAGCAGAAAGAGCCAGATGGTCGGCTCCTCGTAGAGAATGCCCTGCATCGTTCAGCTCCCGGAAGCATCGGACCGAAAAGTGGAAGCCACTTTTCGGGCGAATCCGATGCGTGGACGAAGATATGGATCGCTGCAGCCTGTCCACGAGGGCGTGCGGCGAACATGGGCAGTGCCGGCGCTCAATGCCGGCCGCCTTCGAGATAGGCCGCCCGCACCTGCGGATTAGCGAGCAGCTCCTTGCCCGTGCCGCTCATGGTGATGACGCCGTTGACCATGACATAGCCGCGATGGGCGAGCTTGAGCGCATGGAAGGCGTTCTGCTCGACCAGGAACACGGTCAGCCCCTGGCTGCGGTTGAGTTCGCGGATCGCCTCGAAGATCTGCTTGACGATCAGCGGCGCGAGGCCGAGCGACGGCTCGTCGAGCATCAGCAGCTTCGGCCGTGCCATCAGCGCGCGCGCGATCGCCACCATCTGCTGCTCGCCACCCGAGAGTGTGCCGCCGCGCTGCTGCAGCCGCTCTTTCACACGCGGGAAGAGCACGCAGATCTTCTCGAGATCCTCGTCGAAATGCTGCATGCCGGCGACCGCCGCGCCCATCTGCAGGTTCTCGAACACGGTCATCCGCGGGAAGATGCGTCGCCCTTCCGGCGACTGCGCGATGCCGAGCCGCGCGATCTCATGGCTCGGCATCCGCGTGATGTCGCGCCCCTCGTAGGTGATGGTGCCTTCACGCGCCTGCGGAGTGCCGAAGATCGTCATCATCAGCGTCGACTTGCCGGCGCCGTTGGCGCCGATCATCGTCACGATCTCGCCCTGGCGGACATCGACGTCGACACCCTTCAGCGCGATGATCTTGCCGTAATAGGTCTTGACGCCGCGGACGGCGAGGAGCGGTGCTGCCTCGCTCATAGGCCGACCTCCGCTTCCACCTGCTCGACCTCTTCGTCGTCGACGCCGAGATAAGCGGCGATCACCTTCGGATCAGCTCGCACCTGCGCCGGCGTGCCGTCCGAGATCTTGGTGCCATAGTCGAGCACCACGACATGGTCCGAGATTCCCATCACCACCGACATGTCGTGTTCGATCAGGAGCAGCGCCGTGCCGTGATCCTTGCGGATCGACAGCAGGAGGTTGTTGAGGTCGAGGCTCTCGCGCGGGTTGAGGCCGGCGGCCGGCTCGTCGAGGCAGAGCAGCACCGGGTCGGTGCACATCGCCCGGGCAATTTCCAGCCGGCGCTGGTCGCCATAGGGCAGATCGGCGGCAGGATCGTCGGCGCGATGGATCAGGTTGATCTTCTCGAGCCAGACCTTGGCCTTCTCGATCGCCTCCTTCTCGCGCGCCTTGTAGCCGCCGATGCCGAGCACGCCGAGGAAGGTGAAGCCCGAGGCGATCATCAGCGGGTTGTGCTGCGCGATCAGAAGGTTCTCCAGCACCGTCATGCCGCCGAACAGGCGGATGTTCTGGAAGGTGCGGGCGACCTTGGCCTTCCACGCGATGCGGAAATCCGGCATCCGCTCGAGCAGGTAGCTGGCGCCACTCTCCTGGGTCAGCGTGATCATGCCCTCGGTCGGCTTGTAGAAGCCGGTGATGCAGTTGAACACCGTGGTCTTGCCGGCGCCGTTCGGGCCGATCAGTGCGGTGATGTCGCCCTTGCGGGCCTCGAAGGAGAGGTCGTTGACGGCGGTCAGGCCGCCGAAGCGCATCGTCAGATGCTCGACCTTGAGCAGTGGGGTCCCGGGCGGAGCGACCGTGACGGCCGTCATCGCCGAGGTGGTCTCGACCAAATTCGTCATCAGCCGTGCCCCTCCTGGACCATATCGGAGGAGATGGCCTTCTTCTCCTTGAGGAAGGCGGTCGGCTCGCGGGTCGAGATCAGCCCGCGCGGCTTCCAGATCATGATCACCACCATGGCGAAGCCGAAGATCAGCATGCGGTACTTGGTCGGGTCGAAGTCCTGGCCGAAGATCTGTTTCAGCCAGTCGAGCTCGCGCAAGAGCTCGGTACCGCCGATCATCGCGATCGCAGCGATGGCGCAGCCCCAGAGCGAGCCCATGCCGCCGAGCACGACAATGGCGAGGATCACCGCCGATTCCATGAAGACGAAGGATTCAGGCGAGATGAAGCCTTGCCGTGCCGCGAAGAAGGAGCCGGCGAAGCCGCCGAACATCGCGCCGAGCGAGAAGGCGGTCAGCTTGGTGTTGGTGGTGTTGATGCCGAGCGAGCGGCAGGCGATCTCGTCCTCGCGCAGCGCCTCCCAGGCGCGCCCGACCGGCAACCGCCGCAAGCGCAGGCTGACATAGGCGGTCAGAAGCGCCAGGCACAGGATGACGTAATAGAGGAAGATCGTGCGGTAGAGCGGCGAGAATTCGAGCCCGAATACAGCCGCGAAACCGTTATCGGCGGCCGTGAACGGTATGCCGAAGAAGGTCGGCCGTGGAATGCCGGAAATGCCGGCATAGCCGTTCGAGAAATCGGTCCAGTTGATCAGGACGAGGCGGATGATCTCGCCGAAGGCGAGCGTCACGATGGCGAGATAGTCACCGCGTAGCCGCAGCACCGGGAAGCCCAGGATGAGCCCCCAGAAGGCGGCGAGGATGCCCGACATCGGCAGCAGGATCCAGAAGGACAGGCCGAAGTTCTTGGCGAGCAACGCGTAGGAATAGGCGCCGACCGCGTAGAAGGCGACATAGCCGAGATCGAGCAGGCCGGCGAGGCCGACGACGATGTTCAGCCCCCAGCCGAGCATCACGTAGATCAGGATCTGGACGCCGAAATTATCGATCCATTTCAGCGCCCCGCCCCAGCCGGCGAGGTTGATCGCGATGATCGGGAAGGTCAGCAGGAAGCCGAGGCCGAACAGCGAGAAGATCCGCGAATGGCGCTGGAAGAAGCCGACCGTGCCATGCGGCAGGAGCCGCACGGCCGATTTGCCCTCGCCGCGCGTCTGCTGGCGCAGCGCTATCAGGAAGCGGCCGACGAAGATGATGGCGACCGCCCAGGCGACCGCGTCCCAGCGCGGGTCGAGGACGAGCTGGTTGTCGAGGTTCTGGCGCGTGCCCCAGGCGATGATTGGGATACACAGGCCGAAGGTGACGAGCGCCGCGAAGGCGGCCTCTTTCAGCGCCTTCGTCATGTCGGCTTGGCGCTTGGCCGGGGTCGATGTCTCCATGGCCATGGGCTTTAGACCTTCTCGACTTCTGGCCGGCCGAGAATGCCGGAGGGCATGAAGACGAGGACGACCGCGAGGATGCAGAAGGCGGCGACGTCCTTGTAGTCGATGGTGAAATAGGCCGACCACATCACCTCGATCAGGCCGATCAGCAGCCCGCCGAGCACCGCACCCGGCAGCGAGCCGATGCCGCCGAGTACGGCCGCGGTGAAGGCCTTGACGCCCGGCGTGAAGCCGTCGGCGAAGTTCACGACGCCGTAGAGCACGAGGTACATGACGCCCGCCACCGCAGCGAGCGCGGCGCCCATGACGAAGGTGATCGAGATTGTCCGGTCGACGTCGACGCCGAGCAGCGAGGCCATCTTGCGATCCTGCTCGCAGGCGCGCTGGGCCCGGCCCAGCGGCGTCTTCTGCACGAGGTACCAGAAGGCGGCGAGCAGCACGACCGTGGTGATGATGATGACGAGCTGCTTGTAGGAGATCGAGACCGGATAGGTCGCACTGTCGATCAGCAGGATCGACTTGTTCAGCATCGGCGGAATCGGCTTGTTGCGCGGCCCCTGCACGACCTGGACGAAGTTCATCAGGAAGATCGACATGCCGATCGCCGAGATCAACGGCGCGAGGCGGAACGAACCGCGCAGCGGCCGGTAGGCAACGCGCTCGATCGTCCAGTTCCACAGCGAGGTGAAGAACATCGCCAGGATCAAGACGAAGATCAGCGCCAGCACGATCAGACCGGCGCCAAACCAGGCCGAGATCAGCATGAAGAAGATCAGCGCGATGAAGGCCGATAGCATGAACACGTCGCCATGGGCGAAGTTCACCATGCCGATGATGCCGAAGACCATCGTGTAGCCGATGGCAATGAGGCCGTAGATTGACCCCAGGGTCAGCCCGTTGATGAGCTGCTGGACGAATACTTCCATTGAACGACGCCTAACCCCTCGAATCAGTTACCCGTTCTTTTTTGCGCGGCATGACGCCGACGCATGCGGGATGCGATTACGGCGCAGAGCTACCAACGGTCTGCGCGCTCGACAATCACCCCACGCCACATTTCTGTCAAAAGCAATCTGCGCGACATTGCATATGCAATAGGCAGCCGATGCTGCTGCTCCGCGCGCATTCCGCGCAAGATGATTGCTCGGCATGCAGTGTACGATTCGCCTCGCCAGCCCGGCTTGTCGCCGATGTCGCACCAACCTCAAGGCGAGATACCGGAATGGCGGTTCCGATCCCGTTCGGGCCATGCGCTTTTAGGCCTCGCGCACCGACCCGCCCCCTGCCACGATCATGCTTTCGCGATTCCCGTTTTCCAGGTGCGCTATGGTCCTCGCCGCTCCTCCCCTCGCCGACGCCGCCTACGATCAGGCCCTCGCTTTGCTCGACCGCGTCCCGCTGATCGACGGCCATAACGACCTGCCCTTCGTCGTGCGTCTCGACCGGGCCGCGAAAGGCGATCTCGCGGCCTACGACCTCGGCAAGGTCCATCCCGAGACCGACACCGACATCCCGCGGATGCGCGCCGGCAAGCTCGCGGCGCAGTTCTTCGCCGCCTATGTTCCGCCCAATCACCCCAAGCCCGCCGGCTTCGCACTGGCGCAGATCGCGCTCATGCGCCGGATCTGGGAACACCACGCCGACGTCTTCCGGCCCGGCCTCTCGGCCGACGATGTCGAAGCCGCGAAGAAGGAAGGCCGGATCGCCCTGTTCATGACGATCGAGAACGGCTCGGCGCTCGACAACGAGATCGAGACGCTCGACGCCTATTGGGACCTCGGCGTCAGGCTGATGACGCTCTGCCACAACGACACCCATGACTGGTGCGATTCGGCGACCGATGCGCCGCGCCATAACGGGCTCAGCGCCTTCGGCAAGCAGGTTATCGGGCGGATGAACCGGCTCGGCATGGTCGTCGACCTCGCCCATGTCGCGCCGAAGGTGATGCACGATGTGCTCGATATCAGCGAGGCGCCGGTGGTGTGGTCACACTCCAACGCCTTCTCGCTCTGCAACCACCCGCGCAACGTCCCCGACGACGTGCTTGACCGCGTCGCCGGCAAAGACGGTGTCGTGATGGCGACCTTCGTGCCCGACTTCATCAACCAGGCCTCCCGCGACTGGAACCGGCCGGCCAGGGATCAGTACGGCAAGGCGCGGGAAGGGCTCGACTTCAAGAAGGCGGAAGCCGAGATCACCCGCACCTCCGGTCCCCGGCCAAGGGCGACGCTGGCGCAGTACTGCGACCATCTCGACTATCTCGCCAAGCGGATCGGCCACGACCATCTCGGCATCGGCTCGGATTTCTTCGGCGGCCTCACGCCTGATGGGCTCGAGGATGCCTCGACCTTCCCGGCCCTGATCGCCGAGCTGATCCGCCGTGGCTGGTCGGAGGAGAACCTCGCCAAGCTCGCCAGTGGCAACATGCTGCGGGTGATGCGCTCGGTCGCAAGCGCCGCCGCGCGCTGAGCGCCGCACGCAACGGCAAGGCGGAAATAAGGCAAAGTTTTAAGGGTATGATGCCAAGCCTACCGGGCCCGCCATCGCGAGCGGGGGCGGAGCATTAGCACCCCCCTGTCCCGCGCCAGAACAGCCCGGACAGAACCCGTGAACCTCTTTCCCGCTTCCATCAGGAATTATCTCGTCGCCACCATGGCGTGTCTGTGCGTGCCGGGGCTCGGCGCGCTCGCCTTTCTTGCGGAACAGGCGGCCGAGGACGTCCTGACCAGCAGACGGCTTGTCGAGCTGGTCGCGGCCGACGAGGCCCTCCTCGTCGCCGGCAATACGATCCGCTCCAACCGTGGCCAGGCCCAGACCGCAATTCAGGTCGCGGACGATCCGGCACCGACGCTGAAGAAGATCGAGCAGGCCAACCGGGACGAACTCGGACGCGCCATCGCGCGCTTGCGCAGCACCGACCTCGCCGACCGCAACGCGCTCGCCGACGCGATCGACCAGAAGGAGAAGGCGACCGCGGCAAAGCTGCCCGAGATCTACGCCGAAGCGGCCAAGCCGAAGCCGCAGCGCAGCCTGGCGGCGACCATGCCATGGTACAATGGTGTCGGCGACATCGAGACCGTGATGACCGCGGCCTCCGATGCGACCTCGACAGGGGTCCGCCTGTCCGATCCGGCGCTCGCCGATCTGCAGAACTTCAAGGCGGCCGGCTGGCGCGTGCGGTCGAGCTACGGCACCCAGTGCTCGGTGCTGCGCCCGGTTTTCGGCAGCAACAAGCCGATGGATGCAGCACAGCTGCGCCGGCTTGGCGAGATGCGCGGCGCCTCCGACGCCGGCGTCGCGCAGTTGACGCAGCTGGCGGCCCGCCCCGGCGTCAGCCCCGAGCTGGTGCGCAAGGTCGGCGCGATGAACACCGAGGTCCTGGCAGCCAACCGGCTGATGGACGAGCAGATCGGCCGCGTCGGCCAGGGCAGCAGCCCCGTCGTCGGCGCCGAGGAATGGACGAAGCAGTGCAACGGCCCGTTCAACTCGATCCTCGCTGCTGTCGGCCAGTCCTTCGACGAGATGGAGAACGTGACGCAGGCGACGCTGTCGCGGGCCTGGACGCGGCTCTCCGTCACCGGCGGCCTGTTCCTCGCTTTGCTCGCCATCTGCGTGCTGAGCTGGCGCGGCGTGCAGCGCCGCATCGCCCGGCCGCTGGTCCAGCTGCAGACGGCGCTGGCCGGCATGCAGGCCGGTGACTTCGCCCAGAAGATCCCGGCTCCGCCCTGCCCCGACGAGATCGGCACGCTCAGCGGCGCGCTCGAGGAATACCGCCAGAACGCGCTCGCGCTCGAAACCAACCGGCGGGACCGCGAGGTCGCCATGCTCGCCGATGCCGAACAGGCCGCCAAGGTCCGCGCGCTGGTCGGCGAGGTCGCGGGGATTGTCGCGGCCGCCCGCGCCGGCGACTTCTCCGGCCGGGCCGAAGCCGGCGATGTCGAGGGGCCGCTGCGCGAGCTGGTCGAGGGCGTCAACGAGATCAACGCCGTGGTCGACGCCGCAACCACCGAGTTCGCAGGCGCGATGCAGTCGCTCGCGGCGGGCGACCTCACCCACCGGGTGACGACGGGCTATCGCGGCCGCTTCGCCGCGCTGCAGGAGGCGATCAACCAGACCGCCGAGCGGCTCTCGACGACGCTCCGCACCATCCAGGCCAATGCCTCCGATGTCGGCCTTTCCGCCCGCGAAATCTCGACCGGCGCCGACGATCTCTCCAAACGTACCGAGGAGCAGGCCTCCTCGCTCGAAGAAAGTGCTGCGACCACCGAGGAGCTCGCCGCCTCGGTCAAGGCCTCGGCCCAGGCCGCCCAGCAGGCGGTTCGCCAGGCTGGACAAGCCATGCAGGTCGCCCAGGATGGCGGAGCCATCGCCAGCGAGGCCGTCTCGGCCATGGTTCGGATCGAGCAGGCCACGAAGAAGATCTCCGACATCATCCGGGTGATCGACGACATCGCCTTCCAGACCAATCTTCTGGCCCTCAACGCGGCGGTCGAGGCCGCCCGCGCTGGCGACGCCGGCAAGGGCTTCGCGGTGGTCGCCAGCGAGGTGCGCACCCTCGCCCAGCGCTCCAGCGCGGCCGCCAAGGACATTTCCGGACTGATCTCCTCGTCGAACAGCGAGGTCGAGACCGGCGTGAAGCTGGTGCGCCAGGCCGGCGACTCGCTGACCCGCATCGTCGAGGCCTCGCGCGGCGTCCAGACCACCATCTCCGAGGTCGCGACCGCCTCGACCGAGCAGGCCAACGGCATCGAGGAGATGAGCCAGACCGTCGCGCATATGGACGAGATGACTCAGGCCAACGCGGCGCTCGCAGAGCAGAGCGCCGCCAGCGCCAATGCGCTCGCCGGCAAGATCGCCGAGCTTAATGCCCTCGTCGCGGCATTCAGGACCGGCGACGACCACCTCGCGCCGATCGCGAGATCCCCGGCCGCTGCCACCCCGTATGCCCCGCCACCCCTGCGCACCGCTGATCTGGCGGCGATCGCGCGGGGCCAGGGCGCCGAGCCGGAGCGCCTGCGCAAGCTCGCTGCAGCACTCGTCGAGCAGCAGAAGGCGCCGCCGCGCCAGGCTCCGGCCCGCAAACGCGCCAATGATGCCGGCTGGGAAGAGTTCTGAGACGCATTCCAGCGTCACGGCCGAAGAACAGCGGGCACGGCTTCAAGCCGTGCCCGCTCTGTATTTAGCGGAACATTAAGTATGAGTTGCCATGCTTTCACCCGATCTCGACAGGTGTGAGGGTCATGGCGTTGTCTACCGCAGGTTCACGCTCGGCCGCATCGCGCCTGACGATCCAGCTCAGGATCGCGCTGGTCAGCGTCGTCTTCGTCCTCGGCCTCGTGCTGATCGGCGCCGCCTCCTGGATCGGCAGCGGCCAACTCACTGCCGCCTTCGAGGATTCCAAAGCTTACTCGGCGCTCGCCGCCCGCTCGCGCGAAGTGCGTGCCGCGAGCTTTGCGCTGAAGGCCGCCAGCCGCGATGTCCGCTTTCGGCAGGAAGCCACCGATATCAAGGACTTCGGCACTGGTCTTGAATCTCTGAAGCAGGCGATCGCGCGTCTCGGCAGCGCCGCCGGAGCCGACCGCATGCGCAGCAGCATCGCTGCGCTCGACGCCCCCATGAAAGCAATCGAGGCCGACTTCACCGCGATCGGCGCCATGCAGCTTGCCTTGCGCGCCGCCGCTCCGGAAGGTCTCGCCGCCAGGCTGGAGGACGCAGCCGAAGCCCTGCAGACCAAGGTGCGCTCCCACAGCATGGGATCGGATTCGCCCGACCTCGCCCGGCTGCCCGGCATTCTCGCGGCCTTGCGCCGGATCGACGCCTCCTATCGCCTCGCCCTCGACGAGAGCCTGCTCGGCCAGTGGGAGGTCGAGCAGGGTCGTTTCGAGCGCGCGCTCGGCCGCCAGGGCATCCCGGCCGAGGCCAAGGCCGAGATCGGCCCGGCTTTCACCGCCTATGCGGAGATCGTTCCCGCCTGGACCAAGGCCGAGAAGGATTTCATGCTCGGGGCCGAAAAACTGTCCGGAGAGTTCGACCTGATCGCCCCGCCGCTGCAGGAGCTCGAAACCCGGCTCGCCGCCGAGGAGGCTGAGGCCGGCGCCCGACTCGCCGAGGCACAGGCCCGCACGCAGGCGATCATCCTCGGAACCATTGCGGCCGCGCTGGTGCTCGGCCTGATCGCCGCCTTCATCGTCGGCCGCACCACCGCCCTGCCCTTGCGCCGCCTGCGCGACGCCATGCTCAGGCTCGCCGCCGGCGACTACGAGGTCGCCGTCACCGGCCTGTCGCGCCGCGACGAGATCGGCCAGATGGCGCAGGCCGTGCAGGTCTTCAAGGAGAATGGGCTCTCTGTGCAGCGGCTTGAGGCGGAGACCAGCGAGGGCCGGGCCGAAGCCGAGCGTCAGAACCTCGCCATCACCCGCCAGCGCGAGGAGGCCGCCGCCACGCAAGGCTCCCTGCTCGCCGAACAGCGCGAGGTCGTCGGGTTGCTGGCGGAGGCGTTAGCTCGTCTCTCGCAGGGCGATCTCACCGTGCGGATCGAGGATGCGGTAGCGCTCGACTATGAGACGCTGAAGCAGGATTTCAACACCGCGATCGAGCGCCTCGCCGCCACCGTAGATGCGATCAAGGCGACCTCCGTCGAAGTCGCGACCGCCGGCCGCGAGATCACCAGCGGCGCCGACGACCTCTCCAAGCGCACCGAGGAGCAGGCCTCCTCGCTGGAGGAAAGCGCCGCAACAACTGAGGAGCTTGCCGCCTCGGTCAAGGCCGCAGCTGGCGCCTCGCGGCAGGCCGCGCAGCTCTCGCAGGACGCGAGCGGTATCGCCCGCAAGGGCGGCGCCATCGTCGATGATGCAGTCCAGGCAATGGCCCGCATCGAGGAGGCCTCCCGCAAGATCTCCGACATCACCTCGGTCATCGACGAGATCGCCTTCCAGACCAATCTGCTGGCCTTGAATGCCGCCGTGGAAGCGGCGCGCGCTGGCGATGCCGGCAGAGGCTTCGCCGTCGTCGCCTCGGAAGTGCGCACGCTCGCCCAGCGCTCCAGCGAAGCAGCCAAAAGCATATCGACTTTGATCAAGGCCTCGAATGCGCAGATCGGCGGCGGCGTCGAGCTGGTGCGTTCGGCCGGCGCCGTGCTGAGCCAGATTGTCGAGGCGTCGCAGCGCGTCGCGGCCACCGTGACCGAGGTGTCTTCGGCAGCCGCCGAGCAGGCCAGCGGCATCGACGAGATGAGCCAGACCATCGCCCATATGGACGAGATGACCCAGCAGAACGCGGCATTGGCAGAAGAAAGCGCCGCCTCCGCCACCGCGCTGGGGCAGCAGATCGAGCGGCTGAACGCGCTGGTCGCGGCCTTCCGGACGCATGACGCCGGCGTGAGCGGCCACATGGTCGATCTATCCCGCGAGCGTCGCCGCGCCTGACCAGCGAGGCGGTTGACGGAGACCGCGCAGCCGGCGCATGGCTGCGCGCTCTTTCAGGACACTGCCTCTCATGACCGGTTCCGGCACCGACCGCACCCGCCCGCCCCTCACCGGGCAAGCTCCCATCGTCATTCTCGTCGAACCGCAACTCGCCGAGAATATCGGCATGTGCGCGCGCGCCATGGCGAATTTCGGCCTGTCCGAATTGCGGCTCGTCGCGCCCCGCGACGGCTGGCCGGGTGGCGGCGGCCTGAAGAAGGGCGCGACGGCAGCCGCTTCCGGCGCCACCCATATCCTCGACAATGCCCGGCTCTTCCCTGACGCCGCCGCGGCGATCGCCGATCTCAATCATGTGCTGGCGACGACGGCGCGCGAGCGCGGCCAGATGAAGCGCGTCTTCACTCCCGCCGAGGCAATGCCGGGCCTCAGCGAACGCATCGCCTCGGACGAGCGCGTCGGCATCCTGTTCGGGCGCGAGCGCATCGGCCTGACCAACGAGGAGATCAGCTTCGCCGACGCGATCCTGACCTTCCCGGTCAACCCCGCCTTCGCCTCGCTCAACCTGGCGCAGGCGGTGCTGCTCTGCGGCTATGAATGGCTGAAGGCCAGCGGCGGCGAGCCGCCCTTCCGCGAGAACAACCTCTCGCCGCCGGCAAGCCGGGCCACCGTGCTCTCGATGTTCGACTATCTCGAGGGCGAACTCGAGCGCTGCGGCTTCTTTCCGCCCGGCAAGAAGCCGGTGATGACCGCCAATCTGCGCGACATCCTGCATCGGCTGGACATGACCGAGCAGGAAGCGCGCACCCTGCGCGGTGTCTTCAAGTCGCTGACGGAGGGACCGAAGGCCGGCCGGAGCGGCGAGCCGAAGGCTTGACGGAGCGGCGCGCGCTCAGAACCTGACCGCGAGGTTTGCCTTGAAGGCGTGGTCCTGCGTGTCCTGCGCGAGCTGGGCGGTGTAGGCCAGGCTGAGCGCGGCGCTTTTGCTGATCGCGAGCTCGAGCCCGGCCTCGACGACGGCGGCGTCCCGTGCGATCGGAAGGCCGGCGACGGTGAATGAGCTGCTGCCGGCGAAGGCAAGCGCCGCGGTCGGCGTGACGTCGCCGAAAGCATGGCGCCAGGCCAGCCCGCCGCGCAAGGTCAGGTCCATGCCCTGCAGCGCGAACGTGGTCGAGGCGCGCAGGCCCAGCGTCGAATAGCCGAGGCTGGTGTCATCGCTGCGGGCCGTCAGCGCCGCCGCCCCGCCGGTCTCGCTGAGCCCGTCCGTGTGCAGGTTGACATAGGCCAGCCCGGCGAACGGCTCCAGCGCCACCTTGCCGAGCACGGTCTGGCCGAGATCGACGCGGTAGCCGAGCTCGCCAAAGACCTGCGCCGTGCCGGCGTCGTAGTCGGCTTTCAGGCCGTCGCCGAAACCGGCGAAGGCGACGGTGCGGCGGGTCTCGATGTCGTGCCAGGTATAGCTCGCGCCGGCGCGCAGCCCGAGCGCCCCCCATTGGCCGCCGGCATAGAGACCGAGATGGTAGTTGTCGCTCTCGCCCGAAGAGAGCCTCGCGTTGACGTCGAACTCGCTCCGGCTGTAGCCGGCGACGACGCCGAAGCGCATGCTGTCGATCACCGCGACATCCGCGCCGATCAGGAAGCCGCCGGTCGAACGGGTCAGCTTGGCGGCGTTGCGGTCGCTGTCGGTCCGTCCCCAGGAACCGTAGCCCTGGCCCCAGACCGCGAAACGGTCGGTCCTGAGCCTCGGCATCGGCCCGGTCGCGCTTGGGGCAAGGTCGGCGGAAAAGCCGTAATTCAGCGTCGCCATCGGGCTAGCGCCGACCGCGCCGAAGGCTGAGCGCAGCCGGTCGTTGACCGCCGCGCGCAAGAGCCAGCTCTCGTCGACCAGCGCGCTCTTGGCGGAGGCATGGATCTCGCCCGAGAGCGCGTCGAAGGCCTGGCGGGCGCTGGGCGCATCGAGCATCAACAGGCGGTTGTAGAGCGCCAGCGTGCCGCCGGCCTGTGGCAGCGTGTCGAGCCCGCCTGCGGTGGCCAACTGGTTGCGCGTCTGCGCCACGATCTCGAACACCGACGGCGGGGGCGTCGGGCCGGAGCCGGGAGGGGTGGCGGGAGGCGCGCCCGGGTCGGGAGATGTTCCGGGAGGGGCGCCCTTGACCGCGATCACGAGGTCGACCTGGTTGGGCCGGTGATCGACCGTAAGGTCAAGGAAGGCCGAGCGCGAGACCACCCCGGCGACGGTGCCGATTACCCCGCCGGCGGCGGTGATGACCGTGTAGCGTTGGCCGTTGATGTAACTCGTCTGCGGGTCGAGCGCAGTGACGCCGATCTGGCTGCCGGTTACCGTCGCCGTTCCCAAGGCGCCACCCGTTGCGAAGGCGGCGATCCGGTCGGACGTGCCGTTGCCGCCGATCTCGACCTCGTAGAGCGAGCCCGGCGCCAGCACGAGGTTGCCGGCGACGTTCAAGGTGCCGATCGAGTTGCCGGGCGCGATGGTCGCGCCGGCCTGGATCGTGGTGGAGCCGACCGCGCCGGAACCGGCCAGCGTCGCGCCGCTGAGCACTGTGAGGGGCGAAAGCAGAAGCGTGCCGTTGACCAAGAGCTTGCCGGCCTCGACCGTCGTCGGGCCGGAGAGGATGTTGGAGCCGGTGAGGGTCAGGCTGCCGGCGCCGCGCTTGGTGAAGGAACCGCTGCCGGTGATCCGGTTGGCGAAGGTCGCGTCGGTCGGCTGATCGATGATCAGCGTGCCAAGGTTGCTGATCCGGCCGCTGCCGAAGCTCGTGGCCTGGCCGATCAGCGTGCCGGCCGCGATCTCGGTGCCGCCCGCATAGGTGTTGACGCCGGTGAGCGTCGTCGAGCCCGTGCCGCTATGAGTGACTATGCCTGTGCCCGAGATCGCGCCGCCGAAGCTGACGGCATCCGAGCGGTTGAACAACAGGTTGCCGTTGTTGACGACATCGCCGACGATCGAGCCGTTCGTGGTGCCATCGCCGAGCGTCAGAGTGCCGGCCGAGATCACCGTGCCGCCCGTATAGGTGTTCGTCCCGGTGAGGGCGAGAGTACCAAGATCGGACTTCACCAGCTGGGCGCTGCCGATGAGGTTGGAAGCGATCGTGGCCTGGGTGAAGGCACCGCTCGCGGTGCCGTCGCCGACGCGGATGACCGCCTGCGTGCCGGTCAGGGTGATGTCGCCGCCCTGGATGACGTAGGCGTTCGTGACGAACTGCATGCCTGACGCGATGACAGGGCCGAGCCCGGTATTGACTAGGACCGTGCCGGGCGTGCCCGCGAAGACGGCGAAGGAACCGGCCGCGAAGCCGCCATTTGGGACGCCGAGCTCGTTCGTCCAGTTGTTGTTGCCGGAAGCCGCCAGCCAGGTGCCGTTGCCGCCGCCGATGACGCTGTTGTTTCGTCCGTCCGTCGCGCCGTCCCAGAAGCGCAGCGTCAGCCCGGCCGTGTTGACCAGGTTGATCTGCCCGGCAACGCCAGTCTGAACGAAGAAGTCGGGCGTCGGCGCCGAGCCGACCGACAGGCCGTTATCGGTCAGCGTGCCGGTGTAGTTGAAGATGCGGTAGATGCCGGGATCGAAGCTGCCGCCCGGTGCGGTCGTGACGTTCAGGAGGCCAGCGACGGTGAGGTTGCCGTTGACATTGGTGAGGTCGTTGAGCGGGCCGCCGGGAACGCCGGCCTGGCCGAGGTTATAGTTGAGCAGCGCGCCGCTGTTCAGGGTCAGGTCGCCGTTGATCGTCAGCGTGCCCGGCGTCGCCCCGGCTGCGCCCGGCGCCAGCGTGCCGTTGGTGTCGATCGTGACGTTGCCGTTGATGGTGCCGGTGCCGCCGAGCGTCGCGCCGGTGAGCACGCCCACGTTGCCGAGCGACGAGCCGTTGACCAGCAGCGTGCCCTGCTCGACCGACAAGGGTATCGCGGTGGTCGCTGTGCCGGTCAGGGTCCAGGTGCTGGTGCCGGTCTTTATGAAGGCGTCGAAGTTCTGGTACTGCGCCGCCGGGCCGATGGCCGAGACGTCGAAACTGGCGTCGGCACTGCCGCCGAGGCGCAGGGTGTCGAGAAGCCCGGTCGGATTCGCGACGACATTGCCGATGATCTGCGAGCCCGCCCGCAGCTCCAGGTCGATGCGGCCCGTCGTCGGCGTGACGTTGCTCGACCACTGGATCGCATTGGCTTGGCCGACACCGGCGCGGATCGTGCCGCTGTTGATCAGGCTGTAAGCTGCGGTGGCTGAGTTCAGCACGATCGCTGCCGCCCCGGCGCCGCCCTCGATCGTGCCGGTATTGACGACCGGCGTCGTGGTTGCGCTCCGAATCCAGATTCCAGCGCCGGCCGCGCCTGTGCCGTTGGCCGGACCAGTTCCGCCGCGGACAGTCCCGTTGTTGACGAATGTATTCGCTCCAGAAGCGGTTCCTAATTCCACGCCGTGCCCGCCGGCCGCTGTCTGGCTGTTTCCGCCCTGGATGACGCCCATATTGGTCGCTGATGCGCCGGACAGGAGCGCGACACCGCGGCCGGCCGACGCCACCGCGTCTCCGCCCACGAAGCTGCCTACCAGCGTAAACTGCCCGCTGCTTTGGAGGGCAAGGGCGTTGCCGCCGCTCGGGCCGGTAACGGTAAAACCTTGAGTGTCAATCGTGATAGGTTTGGCGGTTGCAACCGTACTGGTCGTTGTTGCCATCGAAATATTGCCGGTCAGCACGATCGTCGCGCTGGCATCGCCGTCCGCGTTCGCCGCGATAACGGCGTTGCGCAGTTCCGTCTCGGTGCTTACCAGATAAGTCCCGGCCGAGGCGGGTGAAGAAGCACAGGCCGCGAGCGTCAGCGTGGTGATGCTGACGCTGCGGAGCAAAGCCCCGAGATGGGCAGAGGAACGGCGTGGTGCGGCGGTCATCTGCTCATCCCATGCATAGCCAGTGCCGCCTTTCGGCGGCATGCAACTATGGCTAGAGTCGGGCCGCTAAGGGAATATTAAGACCTGCCTATGCCACCGCATTGGGGGCATGCTTGCAGCGCAGAGGCAGAAGGAATCGCTCGCTGGAATCAGGCGCCCGCTTCCGACATGAAGCCGGTATTCACAGCGCTCCGCGGGCTCGGGCACAAAAAAGCCGGCCCCGAAGGGCCGGCTGAAGTGGGTCTCGAAACAATACGCTCAGAACTGGTACTTGAGTGTCGCCTTCACCGTGCGGCCGGGCTCGCTGTAGTAGTCGCGTCCCTGCGGGCGCGAGAGCGGCACGTTGACCGCATCGAAATACTTGCGGTCGAAGATGTTGTAGACGCCGACCTGCAGTTCGAGGTCCGCGATCTCGGGCATCGGCCGCCACCAGGCCGTCGCATTGAAGATCGCATAGCCGGGAGCCTTGAAGCCGGTGGTCGGCGGGGTCGTCGCGGTGGTCGAGACGTCGTCGCGCTTGCCCGCCATCTTGGCCGAGACCTCGGCGCCCCAGCGATCCGTGCCGTAGGCGACGGCGACGATGCCCTGCACCGGCGGGATCGAGTTCAGGAAGGTGTTGTCGTCCTTGTTCTGACCCCGGGTATAGGCGAACGAGCCGCGCACCAGCCAGTTCGGCGCGAAGGCGTATTGCCCGTTGATCTCGACGCCCTGGATCTCGGCGCGGCGGACGTTCTGATAGCCCTGGATGCCGCCCTGCAGATACAGCCCTCCGACGCCCGCAGCCTGAACCTGATAGCTCTCGATGAAGTTGCGGTAATTGGTGTGGAAATAGGTGATCGAGCCACCGAGCTGCTTGTCGCCCAAGCGCAGGCCGACATCGATGCCGTTGCCGACCTCCGGCCGCAACTGCGGGTTGCCGGTACGCAGATAGGTGGCGGGCCCGCCGAAGCGGCCATAGAGCTCGTCCGCCGTCGGCGCCCTGAAGGTCTTGGCCCATTGCGCGAAGACGGTGACGTCCTTCACGAAAGGCGCGTTCTTCAAGATGTCGTATTCGAGCCGGATGCGCGGCGACCAGCCGGAATCGCTCGATGACGGCGGCAGGCCGACAGGACGCGAGCCGCCCAGCGTATAGGCCGGTGTCTGCTGCGGCTTCTCCTCATACCAGTCGAAGCGGACGCCCGGCGTGACGCGCAGGCGGTTATCGAGCAGGCCGATCTCGTCATGCACGTAGAGACCGACGAGCCGCCCATCGATCTTGGGCTGGTCCGCCTGGTTGGTGTGAAGGTTGTTACAGGTCGCGAGCGCCCCGGCAAACACGCCAGAGGCCGGCCGCGCCGGGCAGTTGTCGACACCGGACGAGTACTGCTCCAGCGAGGACATGCGCAGTTCGGTGCCGAAGGTCAGGCGATGCGAAGCCGGACCCGTCTGGAAGTTCTTCACGCCATAGCCGTTGAAGCCGTAGGCGTTTTCTTCGTTCTCGTTGTCACGGGCATAGGGCCCGATGATGCTGGTGTAGCGCCAGGCGTTGGTGAGGTCGTTGCGCTTCAGGCGCTGCCAGTAGAGCGTCGCATGCGCCTCGTCGAGGAAGCCTCCCGGCTGCTTGTAATCATAGGTCAGCGAGACGCGATTGCGCTCGACATCCTCACCCTGCTGGTAGGCGCCGGGGCGGAAGTTACCGGTCAGCGAGACCGTGTTGTTGCGGGTCTGGATGCGATCGGCGCGCTTGAACAGCTCGGCGGTGAGGCCGAAGCGATGCGCCTCGCCGACCTGCTGATAGACCTTGCCGAGGAAGCTGTACTGGTTGAATTCGGCCGGGTTCGGCGCGGTGCGGGTCGCACCGATCGTCTTGAGGTTGCCCTTGCTGTCGATCTCGTGCCCGTCGCGGAAACCGCCCTGCAACAGCACGGAGGTGCCGCCCATGCGCGCCGCGACCGCCGCGCTGCCAAACCAGGCCCGGTCCGTGCTGTCATAACCGGTCTTGGCGAGCGCGCCGTAGGACCGGCCGTTCCGGATGATGTCCTCCGGGTCGAGCGTGCGAACCGCGAGCGCGCCGCCGAGTGCGCCGCCACCCAGCGTGGCGGCACCGCTGCCGCCGCGCAGCAGATCGAGCGAGGACAGCGAGTCAAAGTCGAAGGCGTTGGCACCGGCGCGACCGATGCGCGTGTCGATCAGGAAGGGCTGGCGGATGCCGTCCACCGTCGTCAGCACGCGCGCGCCATCCAGGCCACGGATGTTGAGCGTGCCATTCTGGCGGTTGAAGGTGATGCCGGCTTCGACGCGGTTAGACAGGTCCGTCAGGCTCTGGACCTGCTGCCGGTCGAGCTCCGCGCGCGTCGTGGTCGTCGTCGTCGGCCCTTGCAGCAGTGGCGATGCCTGCCCCTCACCCTGCACGTTGATCTGGTCGAGCACGAGCTGATCGGGCGTCACAGGCGGGCGCACAGGGCCTCGTTGCTGCTGCGCGAGCGCCGGCGCTGCCATCGCCAGCATCAAGGCCCCAAGCGCCACGCCTTGGCGTAGCCCGCTGTAATTCGTCCCCATCGCCCATATCCTGTCGCTGAGAAGCAATTCGCTCTTGCCAAATTGACTTGCCAAGTCGAATTGCTTTTTATAATGCCTGAAAACTAAGCTTGACGCCTTATTTTCACCATCAGCGGTTATTTAAGTGCAGTTTAACTGTCAATAGACTCGCAATCACATGATGCATTACTTATTTATTGGAATTCCAGACTAAGATTATCATTCATCTAAACTGAAAGACGCTCGCTCCCAGGGCGAGTGCACCGGCAGCCTCGCAAAGCTGTGATGGCCCTGCTCCCGCCGCACTCGTCCTCGTGTATTGCAGCGCGAAAAGCGGCTGCCATCATGGACCCGTCGCAGGAACGGACTACGCTTCATGCTCGACCGCCGGAGATGGCTGATGGGTTCAGGTGCGCTGGCAGCAAGCCTCGCCGGCCGGCCCTTCCCCGCGCGCGCCGCCGAACCCGATGTCGTCGTGATCGGCGCCGGAGCCGCCGGGATCGCCGCGGCGAAGCAACTTCAGGCGGCAGGCCGTCAGGCCATCGTGCTCGAGGCGCGTGACCGCCTCGGCGGGCGCACCTTCACCGATTCGTCGCTGGGTCCGGCCTACGACGCCGGGGCGATGTTCATCCACTGGGCCGAGCGCAATCCCTGGACCGAGATCGCCCGCGACCTCGGCGTCGCGACCCCGAACGAAAGCTGGGGTGGCGGCTTCCAGCTCTTCCAGAGCGGCAAGCCGATGCCGGCGGGCGACCGGGCCCGGCGCCGCGGCGCCTTCGGTGAGATCGACAGGCGCCTGGAGACCACCGATTTGCAGGCGCGCGATCTCTCGGTCGCCGAATTGTTGAGCGACCTCGGGCCCGACCTCGCGCCCGTCGCCTCCTCCGGCCTGCTGCTCTCGATCGGCGAGGAATCGGCGCGCATCTCGGCGCGCGACTATCAGCGGCTCTGGTCCGGCGAGGACTATGTCGTGCCGAGCGGCTACGGCAATCTCGTAGCCCGCTACGGCGCCGGTCTCGACATCCGCCTGAACCAGCCCGTCACGGCGATCGACTGGAGCGGCTCGCGAGTCGCCGTCACCACCGCCGCGGGCACGCTCAAGGCGCGCGCCTGCATCGTCACCGTCCCGGTCGGCGTGCTGAAGGCCGGTGGGATCCGCTTCACGCCGGAGCTGCCGACGCGCACCCGCGACGCGCTCGCTGGCATCGGCATGGGCGCGCTCACCAAGATCGCGCTCAAGGTCGAGGGCGAACGCTTCGGCATCTCGCCAGGCACGACCTATTTTGAGGCCGGCGCGGCCGGGCGGCTGATCAGCTTCGAGCTCTTTCCGGACGACCGCGATCTCGTCATCGGCTATTGCGGCGGCGATTTCGCCCGCGACCTCTCGACCGCCGGTCCGGGCGCCGCCCGCGAGCAGGTCGTCGACCTTCTCGCTACAATGGTCGGCGGTGAATTCCGCAAGGCAGCCGGCCCCGTTTCCTTCCCGGCCTGGTGGACCGACCCGTTCTCGCACGGCTCCTATTCGGTCTGCCTGCCGGGCCACGCCAATGCACGCGACATCCTCGCCGAACCGATCGGCGGCAAGCTCTGGCTCGCCGGCGAAGCGACCGCCGGCGGCGGCGCGATGACCGCGGGCGGCGCAACCCTCGCCGGCCGCACCGCCGCGGCGGCTGTGGCGCGCCTCAAGGCCTGAAGGACTCCCTCGATCCGAGACCAGCTCTGGCTCGCACAAGGCTTGCCCGAACCGGCCAGTCTTTGCCACCATGGCGGTGCTGGGGATCGAAGCGGAGCCTGATGATGCGTCTGTCGCTCATTCTGGCCGGCGCCCTGCTGGCCTCCCCGGCGCTTGCCGCTGGGCCGTACGCGAAATTCTCGGTCGGCAACTGGGCCGGCGGCGCCTTCACCAACAACCAGACCGGTGCGTTTTCGCACTGCGCCGTTTCGGCGAGCTACAAGAGCGGCGTCACCATGCACGCCTCGCTCAACGGCAATTACGGCTGGAACCTCGGCTTCTCCAACCGGGCCTGGGGTCTGCAGCCGAACGCCGACGTGCCGATGGAACTGGTCTTCGACCGCAACGACACGGTCCGCATCAACGCGAAGGCAGTGCAGCCGCAGCTCGTCGTCGTCACCATGCCGGCGAATTCCGACATCGTCCGCGCCTTCCGGGGCGCCGAGTTCCTCGAAGCCAGCATGCTCGGGGCGCGCTATACCTTTCGCCTCACAGCAACCGCCGAGATCATGCCGGCGCTGCTCGACTGCGTGAAGACCAATGCCGGCCTGAAGGTTGCGCCCGGGAGCCCGGCGCCGGCACAAGGCGGCGGCACGACCACGGCCGCCGCGGCCGATCCGGCGCTCCAGCTCGAAGCGGTGACGCTCGCGACCAATTTCCTGCTCAAGACGCAATTGCCCGAGCCGAAGGTGCTGAGCGGAGCGGAGGCGCCTTCCGGCATCGGCAACAATGGCGCCGGCTGGCAGGCCAAGAACGCGACCGGCCTCGTGCGCGTCCTGACCGGCGCGAACCTGAAGGATGTCGATGTCGCGGCCGCGGTCTCCGCGGCCGATGCGCGCGGCTGCCAGGGCAGGTTCGCCTCGGGCCGGACGACCGACACGGTCGAGGGCAGCTCCGTGCTGCGCGGTTTCTCCTCCTGCGAGAATGGCGGCGATGCCCGCTATTCCGAGTTCTACGTGCTGCCGCGCAAGCAGGGCGGCTTCGTGATGTTCTCGGTGGTGACGACGGGAGACGGTTCGCTGCACCAGCAGCGCCGCGCCGATTTCCAGCGGGCGGCGCTGACCTCGGTGCAATGACGCCCGCGGTGACGGCCTTCCTCGCCAGCTTCTGGCGCTTCGACGGACGCCTCGCCAGGCTCGCCTATGCGCTGCGCTGCGTCGTGGCCATCGCCTTCTTCCTGGTCCTGCTGATACTGGGCGCAGATGCCTTCGGCCTGACCGTGGCCGAAGAATCCGGCGCGTTCTTCTTCGTCGAACCAATCCCCAACACCGTCCTGACAGTGCTATTCTGCTGGGTGATGTTCGCACTCCCCGCGCAGCGCGTGCGAGACATGGGCCTTCCAGTCCTGCCGATCATCGCAGCATTGATCGCGCTCGAGCTGCGCGAGAACTTCGTCCTGCCCGGCATGACCGATGCGCGTCTGCCGGCCCCGCTTGAGGCCATGACGCCGCTCGGCGGCATTCTCTCGATCGCTGCGCTGCTTTGGTTGTTCGCCTGGCCGAGCGCTAGAGATCGCGCTCCCAATTCTGCCCGACCAGATCCTTCCCGAAGGAATGGTGCTTCTCCTCCGCCACCAGCCTGAAGCCCTCGGCGATATAGATGGCGCGGGCGGCGTGCAGGATGTCGTTGGTCCATAGCACCATGCGGCGATAGCCGGCAGCGCGGGCGAAGGCGAGCGCCTCGCGCACCAGGCGCTTGCCCAGGCCGAGCCCCTGCGCCCGCGTCTCGACCAGCACGAGCCGGAGCTTCGCCACCTCGTCGCTCTCGCGCACGACGAAGGCCGACCCAACCGCCGCGCCGTCGAGCTCGGCGATGAAGCAGCGTTCCTGTTCCGGCCGGAACTCGCGCAGGAACTTCGCCGCGATCTCGGCGACGAGTGCCTCGAAGCTGATGTCCCAGCCATAGACCTCCGCATAGAGCCGGGCGTGGGCCGAGATCACCCAGCCGATATCGCCGGGGCGGTGCTCGCGGATCGTCACCGCAGGCTGCGGGCTGGCGGCGCCCGACAGCAGCGCCTGCGCACGATCGAGCGCGGTGACGAGCACCGCCTGCTCGCCCCTTCCCAGGCGGGACAGGATCGTGTTGGCCTGATGGTGCGAAGCCTCGTCCAGCGGCGCGAAGGCCGTCCGCCCGGCTTCGGTCAGCGCGAGCTCATAGGCCCGGCCATCGCCATCCGCCTTCGCCCGCTCCAGCCAGCCCAAGTCAATGAAGCGCTTCAGCAGGCGCGAGAGATAGGCCGGGTCGAGCCCGAGTTCGCGCGCCAGCTCGCCGGCGCGCCAGCCGTCGCGCTGCGCCAGCTCGTAGAGTACCCGCCCCTCGGTCAGCCCGAAGCCAGAGCCGTGCAGATCGCCGCTAAGCGCGCCGACGAAGCGGGTATGGAAGCGGCCGAAGCGGCGGATCGTCGCGATGGCGGGTGTGTCGACGGCGGACATGGCTGGCCTCCTCATCCGGGGTGAGAAGCGCTAGTTAATGGACAGAGTCAACTAAATTATCATACCCCTCGAAGCGCCCCATTCACCACCCCTTAACTCGAGAAGCGCCCAATCAAGGGCTCGGCAGACGTGATGAGTTCCAGTGCGATGCAGGTCGATCTTCTGGCCGGAGCCGGCTATGCCGCGCCGATGCTGCCCTTGCGAATCCCGACTATCCTCGTCTTCGATTCCGGCCTCGGTGGATTGACCGTGCTGCGCGAGGTCATGCGCCAGCGTCCTGACGCCGACATCGTCTACGCCGCCGACGACGCCGCCTTCCCCTATGGCCGCCTCGACGAGCCCGCGCTGGTCGCACGCGTCCTCGCCGTGATGGAGCGCCTCGTCGACCGTTTCCATCCCGATCTCGTCGTCATCGCCTGCAACACCGCCTCGACGCTGGTGCTGCCGGCCCTGCGCGCCCGCTTCGCCATTCCCTTCGTCGGCACCGTCCCGGCGGTGAAGCCGGCAGCGGAGCGCACCCGCAGCCGCCTGATCTCAGTCCTGGCGACGCCAGGCACCGTCGCCCGCGATTACACCCGCGACCTGATCGAGCACTATGCCGCCGGCTGCGAGGTCACCCTGGTGGGGGCCAGCCACCTCGCCGGCCTGGCGGAAGCTGCGCTGAAGGGCGAGCCGGTCAGCGACACGGACATCGCCGCCGAGATCGCGCCTTGCTTCGTCAGCCGCGACGGTCGCCGCACCGACGTGGTAACGCTCGCCTGCACCCACTACCCCCTGCTGCTGGCGCGCCTGCAGCGCCTGGCGCCCTGGCCGGTCGAGTGGATCGACCCCGCCCCGGCGATCGCGCGGCGCACGGCGCAACTGCTCGGCCCGGCACAGATCCGTCCGGACCCCGCGATGACCGTCGCCGTTTTCACGGACGGCTCGCGCCTTTCCGGCCCGGCCCATATCGCGCTGGCCGGCTTCGGCCTGGCACGGATCGAGACCGAGCCGCTGCCGCTCGCAATCTGACCATATTTTGGAACTGTTCTGATCTGGGAGCGTTCACGACGCCACCGGTCATAATGGGAGAGTGCCATGAAGAAGCTGGTCCTGGCCGCCGTCCTCGGGCTCGGCGCCATGCTGTTCGGGTTCGGCGGCATCGACGATGCACAGGCCAAGCCGAAGGGCTGGCACAAGCACAAGGGTCACCATTACGGCCACAGCTACGGCCCACGCCGTCACCATGGCTGGAATCGTGGCCGCCATCTCGGCTGGTACAAGCATCCGCACCATCGGCGCGCCTACTGGCGTTATTGACGCCGGCTCATTGACTTCCAGCGCCGCATCCCTCATAGGCACCGGCGTCGCGCGGCTCCTCACGGGGCCGCGTGGCTTTTTCCGCACCCGTGATCCGCTCGTCTTCTCGAGCCGGATCTGTCGCCCCGGAGACGGGGACAGGAGGGCGCGGTCCTCAACTCGCGAACCTAGAGGACACGCGATATGTCGAAGCGCCATGAGGCAAAGTACAAGATTGACCGCCGCCTCGGTCAGAACATCTGGGGCCGTCCGAAGTCCCCGGTCAACCGCCGCGAATACGGCCCCGGCCAGCACGGCCAGCGCCGCAAGGGCAAGCCGTCCGACTTCGGCACCCAGCTGCGCGCCAAGCAGAAGCTGAAGGGCTATTACGGCTCGATCTCCGAGAAGCAGTTCCGCCGCTATTACGCCGAGGCGATCCGCCTCAAGGGCGATTCGGGCGAGAACCTGGTCGGCCTGCTCGAGCGTCGTCTCGACGCGGTGATCTACCGCGCCAAGTTTGTCGCGACCGTCTTCGCCGCCCGCCAGTTCGTCAACCATGGCCATGTCACGGTCAACGGCAAGCGCGTCAACATCGCGTCCTACCAGGTCAAGCCGGGCGACGTGATCGCGGTCAAGGAGAGCTCGCGCCAGCTCGCCATCGTGATCGAGGCCGCCACCCTCGCCGAGCGTGACGTGCCCGACTACATCGACGCCGACCACAACAAGTCGACCGCCACCTTCACCCGCACGCCCACCCTGACGGACGTGCCCTATGCGGTGCAGATGGAACCGAACCTGGTCATCGAGTTCTACTCGCGCTGATCAGGACAGCTGGGGTGGTTTCCACCCTGTCTTCCGAAGAGTTTTGAGGAGAGGGCTTTGCCCTCTCCTTTTTTGTTTGTGCCCGGCACCGGCCTCAGCGATCGGCGCTCCCGACGCCACCCCAGGCCGGGTGGCCAGCAGGATCCTGGGCCCAGAAGGCGATGTCGTCGAACAGGATCGTCTGGCTGACGCCGGGCAGCGCATCGCGATAGATGCCGAAGCGCGGCTGCGTGTCGATAAACGGCTTGCCGTCCTTCTTCGTGCCATAGCGCGGATAGCCGAGCACGCCGCGGAACTCCGGGCAGGCTCGCCCGTCGAGCCAGAGCCGCAGGCGGCTCTCGCCAGCCTGCTGGCTCGGCCGGATCATGACGTTGACGCGATGCCAACGATCCGGCGCGACCGGCCAGTCACCGCAGAACTGGGCCTGGCCGACGCTGTCGCCACAGCTTTCAGTTCCCGCCGTCTTGGCCCGGAACACCGGCCTGCCGCCATCGGAATCGACCTCGATCTTGAACAGCGGGTTGCCGGCGTCGCAGATTTCCTCGCCGCCCCGGCCCTTCTCGTAGCGCAGGTCGATGTTCTGCTTGATCTGCTGGATCACGGTCCGGTTGCGCCGCGGCGACCACGGGCTCTCGACACGAAAGCGAAAGCTGTACCAGCTCGTAGCGTCGAAACGGATCAGCTCGGCTGTCATCTGGACCTCCGACCGTTCGGTCGGCGTCGAACCGGGATTGGGGTCGTAGGCGTCGCCGGGCTTCACCGTGATGGCCAGCGCCGGTTTCTCCTGCCCGGCGCGCTCCGCATCGACGCAACGGATGCGATCGGCCCGGACCGCCTTGTCGAGCTGGCCCGAAATCTTCCAGTCCCGGGAATCCAGGCATCCGGCCGAAAAGCTCGCCTGGAAGGCGGGCGCCGGGCCATCTGCGAGACCGCTGGCTGGAGCAAGCGCCAATCCGAAGAGAAACGCCGCAGCTGCGAGACTGCGGCCTTGCGCGATTGGCTTCATCCGTCATCGCCCATCATGATCCGAAGCGACTTTACCCGTATTACCGCGACGGCCAATCCCCTTAACGTCAATGTCGCGTTCGAGCCGAACGCACAAAATTCTTAGCCGCCTGCACCCGCACTGCGACCCTGTCGGATATGCCCTACACGGTGCAGATGGAACCGAACCTGGTCATCGAGTTCCACTCGCGCTGATTCACGATCACAGCCGGAGCGCGCAAGCCTCTGGCGGGATTCATGGAAAGGGCGGTCCGCAAGGGCCGCCTTTTTTGCTGAGCGCACACGCTTGCATTCTGGCTGTTGAGCCTTCGCTCCGGCCCGCCTACGCTCCCTGGCGTGACCTCTATCCCTCCCGCCTGGACGCATCTTCAGCCCGGCTCTCTCAAGGCGCTCCTGGAGCCGCCCGGCAGGGTCCCGCAGGCGCTCCGCCTCACGCCCTATAACGTCCGCATCGAGGCCGCCCTTCAGGTCCCGATGGTCCACGCCGCGAGGCTCCTGCTGGAGCTTGCCGTGGAGAAAGGCGGGCTTGTCCTCACGCCTGCCGGTGCTTTGAAGCGTGCCGATGTCTGGCACGTCTTCGACCGCACGGAATGGCCGGGCTACGACAAGGCCACCACGCTCGCGATGAACAAGGTCATCAACGAAGATGACGCCTACGGGGTCCTTTTCACGAGGATCGTGCTGCAGGCTGCGGGGCTCTTGAGAAAGCGCCTGGGAGTCCTGAAGGCGACCAAGCGGGGCAAGGCGATGCTTCCTCCTGAAGCGGCCCCTGCCCTGCTGGCTGAACTGTTCGAGGCGGTGTTCTGGAAGGTGAACCTTCAGGACTTCGACAGGAATCCCATCGAGTTCTGGCCGCAGCACCACATGGGCGTGATCCTCTGGAGCCTGTCGGTGACGGCGCATGGCTGGTCGAACGCGGAGAGCCTGATGGAGTCCTGCACGATCATGGACACGCTCGACAAGGTGCCGAGGCCCGACCTCCCCGAGTTCGCCATGATGTCACGCGTTCTGCGCCCCCTGACATGGCTGGGGGTCTTCGAAAGCCGAAAGCAGGCAAGGCACTCCGGCCGCGGGTTCGATGAGGATTTCCGGAAAGTGCCGCTGTTCGGGCAGTTGCTGGAGTTCGAGGTGGAGATGCAGGGGGCGGAGGGGGCGCGGCATTGAGTGCTGACGTGGCCCGCACGACAAGCATAACTCGCCAAGAACCGCCGTTTCCCAATCACCCGTAAGACCCCGGACGGTTTCGACCATGAGGCACCAGCTAACCGGCAACGCAGGGCTTTATCACGTCGCACGAGAACTCTCGCGGCGTGGCTGGCACGTCATGCCGACCGTGCGAAACGCAAGAGGCGCTGACCTCTATGCGGCGAGCGCTGATGAGTCCCGCGTTCTGGCTATCCAATCAAAGGCGCTGTCAAAACGAGTTCCCGTCCCGCTAGGGGGCTCTCTCGATACCCTACGCTCACCCTGGTGGGTCATCACGATCAACGCCAACTCCGACTTGCCGACGTGTTTTGT
Organism: Allobosea sp. LjRoot90; assembly: GCF_964254315.1. NCBI lineage: Bacteria > Pseudomonadati > Pseudomonadota > Alphaproteobacteria > Hyphomicrobiales > Alloboseaceae > Allobosea > Allobosea sp. LjRoot90. The sequence goes on along the minus strand of NZ_CAXUTF020000001.1, from coordinate 76,426 downwards.
CCTCACTTTGGAGGAGGTAAAGGCCGCTGCGCACGAGGGCGTGAACTCAAACGGCAAGCTGTCGTACTGGCTCCAGCCGAAAGTCTACGCAGTGGACATCTACCGGGAAGCATGGAACCGGCTAGGAAGCCCGTAGCTCGCCCGTTAAATCCCGTGACTGACTTTCGCGATGGTTCTTGGCAAAAAATATCAGAACCTTCCCCTCTCCGGCAGATTCCCGATTTGCCCCATGGCCCTCGCATTTCCTGTAGGCAGACATCGCGCACGCTGCCGGAGGGGGTCAGACGGTTTGTTGAGCGGCACCAAGCCTTCTCAGCTCCTCGATGCAGCTATCAAGCTCTGCCCTCAGCTTCTCGGCTGCCTGGAGGTCGAAGTTGATGAAGTTGTTCGGCCGACCCTCTTCTCCGGCATAGGCATCAGCTTTGATTTTCGCGCCGACATAGAGGCGACCGTCCAGCCCCCGTTTGACACGCCATTGCAGATGGCCATCAGCGGTCTGTCCCCGCACCTGCTGGGCCTCGACTAAAACATCGCCCATCGCGGCGTTTAGCGATGGCGACTTGGAAACCGCTCTCTTCATCCAATCGAACACTGTGTTTCCCCAACAGCCAATGCAGGCCACAACCTACTGTAGCCCGTAGGTTCCCTGAAGAGCCTCTTGCCGCTACAGGTCGGGAGCGCACAGGGCATTGTCGGAAGGCCGGCACTGGCCCAGCCCGAAGGATTGCTAGCCGTTCTAGCCGCTCGCCTCGTCATCCTTTTGAATACCATCGGCAGTGTAGGTGCACGTGAAGTAGCCCTCCTCCCAATGATCTCGTCCGACCGTGTAGCGGTCTATGATGAACCCCTCCGGCGCATCACGGAAACCCGGAAGGACAATCGCACGTTGCCGCGCCAGCTCCGCGTCCGCCTCGGTCGCGTAGATACCAATGAGCTTCTGGTCCTCCTCATCGTCTCCGAGGTCGTGCGTATGCCAAAGCAGGTAGACGGTGGTCATGGTCGTTGTCCCTATCAGCGGTGAGCCTGCCGCTCGGTTGTGCTACGGCCACACCACTCCTTGGGTCCAACAGGTCGAGCGGTATCGACCTAGCCAGAGCGAGCTTGCGGCAGTCCTTATAGGCAGACATGTTGCCCTCATGGCGCATTTCGTACCGACAGAAGCGCAGCGAGCCGACATTCTGAAGAGCTTCACGCGGGTCGGGCCTGACAAGGCGATAGGTTATCTGCCAATGTCCACGGTCCTGAAAATCCTCCAACTAACCATTCCCGCTGTTGAGCGTGATTTCGCAAGCAGCGACCGCGTTGTGCTCGCGCTCAGCCCCAACGAATGCTGCATCGACGGCGGGGCTGTGTACGTCTTCGACCAGCGGGCGCTTGCTGAGCTGTTACGCAACTCGGGTGCTTTGCTAGCCAGCCTTGGGTGGCCAGCCGAGAACGAGGGGTTCGTCCGCAAGATCGCCGCTGTGTGGCTGACGGCGGATCACCCGCTGATCAGTCTAGTGCGTGAAGCCTTTGGCGACGCGCGCGCTTGATAGCGTCACATCAGGATTCCCCCAGAGTGACGCACTCGTGGTGCCAGCGCGTCCTTTAATCGCTCGTACTACTCTCCCAGGTCGCATGGGTGACGCCAGGCAGGCGCTCGATGCGCTCGACCACGGCGTCGAGTTCCTTGCGCTCGACGGCCGTGCTGATCAGCGTCGCGACGATCTCGATCGCCTCTTCGCCACGCTCGACCGTCTTGACGTCGCCGACCGGATAATTCGCCTGCTCGAGCAGCTCGACCATCGCCTCGCGCACGGCGGGCAGCGCCTCGGGATCGGTGGTGACCACGACCTCATAGGTCGCCTCGGACGCCTTCTCGTTGATCGGGCTGCGGTTGATCGCGTTGACCAGCGGCCGCAGCAAGGTGTTGCCGGCGATGACGAAGACGGTGACCAGAGCGCCCTCCGCCACCATGTCGGCGCCGGTGCAGGCGCCGACCGCAGCGGCGCACCAGAGCGTCGCGGCGGTGTTGAGGCCGCGGACGTTCATGCCCTCCTTCATGATCACGCCGGCGCCCAAAAAACCGATGCCGGAGACCACATAGGAAACGACGCGCACCGCCTCATGTGCGCCTGCCATGCGCATGGCGAGATCGACGAAAGCGGCCGAGCCGACAGCGACCAGCACAGTGGTGCGCAGGCCCGCCGTGCGCTGCCGATACTGGCGCTCGGCCCCGATCAGCGCGCCGAGCACGAAGGCGGCCAGCAGGCTGATGACCGAATCGAGGAACGGGTAGAGATCGAAGGTCTGGATGAAGCGCATGCGCCTGCCCCCGTAACGGCAGCGCGCTTCCAACCGCCGCAGCCCGCCCGGCTATAGCGAGCGGGATGTGACGGTTCAATGAAAACGGCCGGACTTGCGTCCGGCCGTCCGAGATATCGCTGTCCTGGGGCTCAGCCGCGATCGTCGTCGTCATGCCCGCGGTCTCGCCAGCGGCGCTGTCCGCGGTCGTCGTCGCGATCGCGATCGCCGCCGCGGCCATGCCATTCCATCCCGCGGCCGCGCATCTCGCGCATCCGCTCGCGCCCTTCGGACATCGTCTGGCGCACGGCCCGGCGCGCCACGGTCTTCTGCTCGTCCGAGAGCGTCGACCAGAGCGGGCGCACCGCGTCTGCCATCTCCTTGCTGCGGATTGCCCGCTCGGCCTGGCGGTTCGCCATCATGTCGAGCCGCTCCATGATGTCGGCGTCGCGGAAGCTCTCGCGCTGGTCGCGCATCTTGGCAAAGCTTTCGCGGCGCTGCTCGGCATTGCGCTTGATCAGCGCCTCGACCTTCTCGAAGGCCGGCACCTGCTCAGGCTTCAGCTTGAGGTCGGTGCGCAACTGGGCGAGGCGCTCGTTCATCCGGGCAGTGGCGCGCTCGGCCTGGCGCTGACGCCATTCCTCGCCCCGCTCGGCGCGGTCGCCGCGTGGCTCGCTCTGCTGCTGCGCCGGCGGAGTGCTGCCCGGTGCGGGCGGGATCGGTTGCGGTTGGGCGATCGCCAGCGTCGCCGCGACGGCCGCGGCGCTGGAGGCGACGATGAGGGCGATGCGTTTCATGCGAGGTCTCCGAAGTGTGGTCTTAAACAACGGGTCGCTTTGCGGGTCTCGAAGCCGGGTCGCGATATCGCCACGGTGCCGGAACCGGCCTGACCCGGCCATGGCGCGCGCATGACAAGATCGTAATGTCGGCATGACGCGCCGGCGAGCGCGAAGTTCCGACCAGATCGCCGCACAGCGCCGAATCGGCGCACCATGCGACCGAGCGGTTTGCTCATCCCCAACCGGCAGCGAGTTCCACCGTGCGCAATCTCATCACCGATGTTCGTGGCGTTCTCGTGGGCAACGCTGAGGATGCCGCTGCCGCGACCGGCGTCACCGTCGCGCTGTTCGAGCGGCCGAGCATCGCCTCCGTCGCCGTGCTCGGCGGCGCGCCCGGCACGCGCGACACCGCGCTGCTCGAACCGGGCATGACGGTCGAGCATGTCGACGGCATCGTCTTGTCCGGCGGCTCGATCTGGGGCCTGGCCGCCGCCGATGGCGCACTGAGCTGGCTCGCCCGGGAGGGGCGAGGCTTCCCGATCGGTGGCTACCGCGTGCCGATCGTGCCGCAGGCGATCCTGTTCGATCTCGCCAATGGCGGCGACAAACCCTTCGCCCGCGGCGACGGCGAGGCGCCCTATCGCGCGCTCGCCACGAAGGCCTGTACCGCCGCGGCAGCCGAGTTCGCGCTCGGCAGCGTCGGTGCCGGCCACGGCGCGACCACGGTCAATCTCAAGGGCGGGCTCGGCTCGGCCAGCGCGGTTGCCGCGACCGGCCAGATCGTCGGCGCGCTGGTCGCGGTCAACGCCGTCGGCTCGGCGACGATCGGCGATAGCCCGCATTTCTGGGCGAGCCCTTACGAGCACGGCGGCGAATTCGGCGGCCGCGGCTGGCCGGCGACAATTTCGCCCGAGGATCTCGCTTTGCGCTTCAAGGGCGGCCCCGGTGCCAACACCACCATCGCCCTCGTCGCGACCGACGCCGTGCTGACCAAGGCCCAGGCCAAGCGCATGGCACTCTGCGCCCATGACGGGCTCGCCCGGGCGCTTCGGCCCGTGCACGCCCCATTGGACGGTGATGTCGTCTTCGCCGCCGCGACCGGCCATAGCGGCGCCCCGTCCGACGCCTATGCCCTGACCGAGCTCTGCGCGACCGCCGCCGACGTGCTGGCGCGCGCGGTGGCGCGGGCGGTATATTGCGCCAGCGCCCTGCCCTTTCCGGGTGCACGGCCGGCCTGGCGCGACAGGTTCGGTGCATAGGCCGGCCGCTTGAGCCGCCACGACGCGAGGGAGCGAGCCGATGGCCAGCGTCCGCTATTTCGTGACTGATGTCGACGAAGCCGTGCGCTTCTATGTCGACCGGCTCGGCTTTGCGCTGAGACAGCAATTCGGCCCGGCGATGGCGATCCTCGAACGTAGCGATCTGACGCTCTGGCTCGCGGGTCCCGGGGCATCCGCTTCACGGCCGATGCCGGACGGGCACAAGCCTATTCCCGGCGGCTGGAACCGCTTCGTCATCGAGGTGGAAGATCTCGCAGGGCTCGTGGAGACCCTACACCGCAAGAGCGTACCTTTCCGCAACGAGATCGTGGTTGGGCCTGGCGGCAAGCAGATCCTGTGCGAGGATCCGTCGGGCAATGTGATCGAGCTCTTCGAGCCAGCCTGATCATTGCGGCGCGCGACTGAGCGGCAGCGCCGCTCGCACCGACCCCAGGAAGCGGGAGGGCTCGCGCCCTCCCGCCATCGTCATCGGTTGTCGGTCTGCGCGCGGACGGCGAGCCGCCCCTGCCGCGAGATCCGATAAGGGCCGCCCTGGCGCGACTCGATCAGGTGTTTTCGTCTGAGCCCGCCGAAGATGGCGAGCGTGCAATCGCTCAGGATGTAGCCTTCATGGGTGAAGCAGTCGATGTGATGGATGCGGCCGTTCTCGCCGCGAAGATGGCGGATTTGTCCGCCACGGGCCAGCACGTGCAGCACGCGCTGCTCGCCCCGCGAAATGTTCATGTTGGTAGAGCCTGTGCATGGAACCATGACAAGCGCAGCGGTGAAGGGGCCTCGCAGGCCTCATTTCACCTCGCGCTGGGTCTGGTCTCGCCTCAGCGAAACCTCACCGGGTTCCCACAGTCTCCAACATAAAACCCTCATGCACCTCGCGCGGACGCATCGCGTCCGGGGTGGAGGCGTTTAAGCGAGCCCCCGCCCCGCGTCAATGATCGGAGGAGGCGTGTTCAGTCGAAGCCGGTTTCGCAGCCGCCCCCGGATGCGCTATGCAGCCGGCATGTCGACCGATGATTTCCTCGCCCGCTTCGGCGCCGCCGGCCAGCGCCAGCCCGATCCCGTCGCCGCCGCCCAGCAGGCGATGCGTAACCCGCTGCCCAAGCGCTTCTACGAGAAGGCCGAGGCGCTGGAGCGCGACGGGCTGTTCCATGTCGCGCTCGACGGTCGCACCGCCCGCACCCCGGCCCGCAAGCCGCTGGCCGTCGCCTCCCGTGCCGTCGCCGATGCGCTCGCGGACGAATGGCAGGCGCAGCAAGGGCAGATCGATCCGGCCCGCATGCCGCTGACCCGGCTGGTCAACTCGGCGCTCGACGGCGTCGCCGATCAGGGCGAAGCCGTCCGCGCCGAGATCGTCCGCTATGCCGGCAGCGATGCGCTCTGCTACCGCGCCGGCGAGCCGGAAGCGCTGGTCGAGCGGCAGGATGAGGTCTGGAACCCGCTCATCGCAGCACTGGAAGAGCGCCTCGGCGGCCGTTTCATGATGGCGCAGGGCGTGGTCTTCGCCGAGCAGCCGCAGGCCGTGCTCGACGCGGTGGCCAGGCGTGTCGCCGCGATCCACTCCTCGGTCGCGCTCGCCGGCGCCCACAACGTCATGACCCTGACCGGCTCGACCATCCTGATGCTCGCCCTCACTGAGCGGCTGATCGATGCCGAGGCCGCCTGGACCGCCGCCCATCTCGACGAGGACTACCAGATCGGCATCTGGGGCCAGGACGAGGAAGCGGCCGAGCGCCGCGTCATCCGCCGCAAAGAATATGACGCCGCCGTCATGCTGCTGATGAAAGGCTAGCCGCCATGTTTCCCGGCGCGCCCAAGGCCGACAACCCGTCCGACTATGTCGCTCAGCTCGACGGCTGGCGGCTGGCGGCGGTCGAGGCTTTGCGCATGGCGGTGAAGGCCGCCGCCCCGCTCGAAGAGCGGATCAAGTGGACGCATCTGGTCTACTTCTCGAACGGTCCGGTGCTGCTGATCCGAGCCGAGGCCGAGCGCGTGCTCTTCGGCTTCTGGCGCGGCAAGCGGCTGCGCCAGATCGAGCCGAAGCTGAAGCCGGGCGGCAAGTTCGAGCTCGCCACCATGGTGCTACGCGAGGGCGACGCGGTCGATCCGGCCGTCGCAGCCGAGCTGGTGCGCGCCGCGGTCGCGCTCAACCGCGAGCTCGGCGACCCGAGCAAGCCGAGCGTGTGATTACGCTGCCGGCGGCGGCTCGGTCATGATCCGGTCGATCAGCCCCCATTCCAGCGCTTCCTCCGCCGTCATGAAGCGATCCCGGTCGAGTGCGCGCTCGACCTCTTCCTCGCTCCGCCCGCAATGCTCGGCATAGAGCCGGATCATGCGGAGCTTCGTCTTCTGGATCTCCTCGGCATGGATCAGGATGTCCGAGGCTTGGCCCTGAGCCCCACCGAGCGGCTGATGAACATGCAGGCTGGCATTGGGCAGCGCCGCGCGCTCGCCCGGCTCGCCCGCCATCAGCAGGAATGAGCCCATCGAGCGCGCCGTGCCCATGCAGAGCGTGTGCACCGGTGAGCGGATGTAGCGCATCGTGTCGTAGATCGCGAAGCCGCTGGTGACCACGCCGCCCGGCGAGTTGATGTAGAAATGGATCGGCCGTTTCGGGTTCTCGGCCTCGAGGAAGAGCAGCTGGGCACAGATCAGCGACGCCGACCCGTCATTGACCTCCCCGCTGAGGAAGACGATCCGCTCGCGCAGCAAGCGCGAATAGATGTCGAAGGATCGTTCTCCGCGAGTCGACTGTTCGACGACCATAGGGACGAGCTGCATCGTGCCGTGCATCGACGACCTCCTCTGTTCGGGAATGTTGGTGACTAGGCTTGTGGGCTTGGCCCGCGCCGTCAGGCGGCGCGCAGCATGAGCGGCTGGTTGCTGTTCGCAGGCGACGGCAGCTGACCCAGCCTTGCATCGGTCAACTGGTGGATGATGCGCAGCTCGGTCCCATCTGCATTGGGCGTGAGCTGGAAGGTCACGACGCTTTCGAGGAAAGGCGGCTCCTCGTCCCTCAGCCGGTAGCGCACCTCCTCCCCAGGTACGGAAGAGAGCGCTTCGACCTCGGCCGGCAGCCATCTCTCGCGGAATGCGGGAATGCTGAGCGCCCGCCAGACCTTCTCGGGAGGAGCATCGAGCTGATACGCGAAGACCAGCTGCTTCGTCCGATCCTGTGTCTCGATCTCGCTCATTGGTCCATGTCCCGCAGCAGATCCTTGAGAGCATCGACGCGCGCTGGCCAGTAGGCCCGGTATTTCGTCAGCCATTGCGCGATCAAGGCGAGTCCGTCCGGGTCGACCTCGTAATTCACGAAGCGCCCCTGCCGTTCCTCCCGCACCAGCCGCGCCGTGCGCAGCACCGCAAGGTGCTGCGACATCGCCGGCTGGCTGATCGCAATGCCATCCCGCAGCGCGCTGGCGTTCATGCCGCCGGCCGCGAGCTTCTCGAAGATCGCCCGGCGGGTCGGATCGGCCAGCGCTTTGAAGATGTCCTGCTCCATGCACAACACATAAGCATACACTTATTTGACTCGCAAGCCCGTACAGCAGGCGCCGTGAGCAGGCCGCGCACGCGGTCGCACCCGGCCTTGCACCAAAGCGGGAGGCGCGCCCGATGGACAGCCACGCCTTCCGCCCTTAAGCCGGATAGCGGATTTTGACAGGCTTCCGGGGGCTCCATGAAGGACATTCTCGAACAGCTCGAAGACCGCCGCGCTGGCGCGCGCCAAGGCGGCGGCGAGCGTCGCATCGAGGCGCAGCACAAGCGCGGCAAACTCACTGCCCGCGAGCGCGTCGAACTCCTGCTCGATCGCGACTCCTTCGAGGAGTTCGACATGTTCGTGCAGCATCGCTGCGTCGATTTCGGCATGGAGAAGGGCGAGAAGATCCCCGGCGACGGCGTCGTCACCGGCTGGGGCACGGTCAACGGCCGCACCGTCTTCGTCTTCTCCAAGGACTTCACCGTCTTCGGCGGCTCGCTCTCCGAGACGCACGCCCAGAAGATCACCAAGATTCAGGACATGGCACTGAAGATGCGTGCCCCGATCGTCGGCATCTTCGACGCCGGCGGCGCCCGCATCCAGGAAGGCGTCGCGGCGCTCGGCGGCTATGGCGAGGTCTTCAAGCGGAACGTCCAAGCCTCCGGCGTCATCCCGCAGATCTCGGTGATCATGGGCCCCTGCGCCGGCGGCGACGTCTATTCGCCGGCGATGACCGACTTCATCTTCATGGTCCGCGACACCAGCTACATGTTCGTGACCGGCCCGGAGGTGGTGAAGACCGTCACCAATGAGACCGTGACCTCCGAGGAGCTCGGCGGCGCCAAGGTCCATACCAGCAAGTCCTCGGTCGCCGACGGCTCGTTCGAGAACGATGTCGAGGCGCTGCTGCAGGTCCGCCGGCTGATCGACTTCCTGCCCGCCAACAACACCGTCGGCGTGCCGGAATGGCCCTCATTCGACGTGCCCGATCGCGTCGACATGAGCCTCGACACGCTGGTGCCGGACAATCCGAACAAGCCCTACGACATCAAGGAATTGATCCTGAAGATCGTCGACGAGGGCGATTTCTTCGAGATCCAGCAGGCCTATGCCGGCAACATCGTCACCGGCTTCGCCCGCATCGAGGGCCGCACCGTCGGCATCGTCGCCAACCAGCCGATGGTGCTGGCCGGCGTGCTCGACTCGGACGCCAGCCGCAAGGGCGCGCGTTTCGTGCGCTATTGCGACGCCTTCGAGATCCCGATCGTCACCTTGGTCGACGTTCCCGGCTTCCTGCCGGGCACGGCGCAGGAATATGGCGGCCTGATCAAGCACGGCGCCAAGCTGCTCTTCGCCTATAGCGAATGCACCGTGCCGCTGGTCACGGTGATCACCCGAAAGGCCTTCGGCGGCGCCTATGACGTGATGGCCTCCAAGCATATCGGCGCCGACGTCAACTACGCCTGGCCAACGGCGCAGATTGCGGTGATGGGCGCCAAGGGCGCGGTCGAGATCATCTTCCGCGGCATGGACGCGGATGGCATCGCCGCCAAGACGAAGGAATACGAGGACCGCTTCATGTCCCCCTTCGTCGCGGCCGAACGCGGCTATGTCGACGAGGTGATCATGCCGCATTCGACGAGGCGGCGGGTCGCGCGTGCGTTGGCGATGCTGCGCACCAAGAGCGTCGAGCGGCCCTGGCGCAAGCACGACAACATCCCGCTCTGAGCGGGATTTCGACGCCGGGGCCGCATCACATCAGCCCCGGCAGTTCCGCCGCCAGCGCGTCGATCGCGACGCGGATTTTCGGCGGCAGATGTGGCGTCTGCAGCCAGAGCGCATGTACGTCATAGGGTAGCCGCCCCTCGCCCTCTAGCAATTCGACGAGCGCGCCGGCTTGCAGGCGCTCGCGCACGAGCCATGATGGCAACCAGGCGAGGCCCATGCCGAGCGCGGCCGCATCCGCGATCGCCTCGAGATCGTCGAGCCGCAGCCTGTGACGCGGCATAACTTCGGTTGGTGGCTCGCCCTCGCGCGGGAACAGCCAGGGGCGCACGCGTCCGGAGCGGCGATAGACCACCGCGTCATGGCCCGTGAGATCGGCAAGCTGCGTCGGCGTTCCGTGGCGCGCGAGATAGGACGGCGCGGCGCAGATGATCATGCGCTGGCGGGCGACGCGGCGCGTCACGAGGTTCGTCGCATCCTGGAGTTCGCCGGTGCGGATGGCGAGGTCGTGGCCGCCTTCCGCGAGATCGACGAAGCTGTCGCCGAAGGCGAGGTCGAGCTCCAGTTGCGGATGGCGGCGTGCGAGGCCCAGCAGGATTGGCATGACACAGCGCCGGCCGAACAGCACCGGCAGCGCCACCCGGAGCTTGCCGCGCGGCTCCCCCAATTGGTCGGCGGCGAGCGCATCAGCCGCCTCGGCCTCGGCGAGAACAGTCCGGCAGCGTTCGTAATAGGCACGCCCGAACTCGGTCAGGCTCTGCCGCCGCGTCGTGCGATTGAGCAAACGCATGCCAAGGCGCTCCTCCAGGAAGCGGACATGCTTGCCGACCATCGGCGCTGAGAGGTCGAGCGCCGCCGCGGCCGCGGCGAAGGAGCCGAGATCGACCGCCCTGACGAACACGGCCATGCTGGTGAGGCGATCTATCATTCGAAATCAATGGTTCTGATTGTCGATCATGAGCCACAATTTATCGCAAGCGACGCGACATCCATAGCTCATTCACTCACACTGATTTGGATTTAGAGCATGGCACGCATCGTCCGCTTTCACCGCCATGGCGGCCCCGAGGTCCTGACCATCGAGGAGGTCGCGGTCGCGCCTCCCGGCCCCGGCCAAGTCCAGATCCGGACCAGGGCACTCGGCCTCAACCGGGCCGAAGCCTTGTTCCGCTCGGGGAATTATATCGAGCAGGCGCACTTTCCCTCGGGACTCGGTCTCGAAGCCGCCGGCCTGATCGAGAGCCTCGGCGACGGCGTCGAAGGTCTCTCGCCCGGCGACGCCGTCAGCCTGGTGCCGCCGCGCTCGATGGTGCGCTGGCCGGTCCATGGCGAACTCGTCACCGTCCCCGCCGAGCTCGTGGTCAAGCACCCGCCGACACTCGGCTGGGTGGCGGCGGCGGCCAGCTGGATGCAGTATCTGACGGCTTATGGCGCGCTGATCGACGTCGCCCGCCTCAGCCGCGGCAAGTTCGTCGTCATCACGGCGGCGTCGAGCAGTGTCGGCCTCGCGGCGATCCAGATCGCCAACCGGATCGGCGCGATCCCGGTCGCGGTGACCCGGACTAGGCGCAAGGCTCAGGCGCTGCGCGGGGCCGGCGCCGCCCATGTCGTCGCATCGAGCGAAGAAGACGTCCAAGCCCGCCTGAAGGAGATCGCCGGCGAGGACGGCATCAGGGTGGTGCTCGACGCCGTCGGCGGCCCAACCTTCCTGGCGCTGACCGCGTCGATGATGCGCGGCGGCATCCTGATCAACTATGGCGGCCAGAGCACGGAGGCGACGCCCTTCCCGCTCTTCAACGTGCTGAGCAAGAACCTGACGCTGCGCGGCTACCTCGTCCACGAGATCACCGGCGATACAGAACGCCTCGCCGCCGCCAAGACCTTCATTCTCGACGGGCTGAGCGATGGCTCGTTGAAGCCGATCATCGCCCGCACCTTCCCGTTCGAGGAGATCGTCGAGGCACATCGCTACCTCGAATCGAACGAGCAGTTCGGCAAGGTCGTGCTGACGCTCTGAGGGCGCTCAGGCCCAGCGCCTGAACACCGCGCTCGCATTCACGCCGCCGAAGCCGAAGCCGTTCGAGATGGCGTGCTCCATCGCGAGCGGCCGCGCCACCTTCGCGACGAGATCGAGCCCCGCCGCCTCCTCGTCCGGGTTTTCGAGATTGAGTGTCGGCGGCGCGATCTGGTCGCGCAAAGCGAGGATGGTGAAGACCGCTTCGAGGCCGCCGGCCGCGCCGAGCAGATGGCCGGTCGCCGATTTCGTCGCGCTGATCGCGATGCCACCGTCACTGCCGAACAGGGCTTTCACCGCCGCCAGCTCGCCGCGATCACCGACCGGTGTCGAGGTCGAATGGGCGTTGAGATGGCGGACATCACCGGGCTTCAGGCCTGCCTGCTTCAGCGCCGTCTCCATCGCCCGGCGCGCGCCCGAGCCGTCCTCGGGGCCGGAGGTGATGTGATAGGCGTCGGCGCTGGTGCCGTAGCCGGTCAGCTCAGCCAGAATTGTCGCGCCGCGCGCCTGCGCATGCTCCAGCGCCTCGATCACCAGCAGTCCCGCGCCCTCGCCCATGACGAAGCCGTCGCGGTCGCGGTCGAACGGACGCGAGGCCTTCTCCGGCTCGTCGTTGAAGCCGGTCGAGAGCGCACGCGCCGCGGCGAAGCCGCCGAGCGCGACGAGATCGACGCAGGCCTCGCTGCCGCCGCAGAGCGCGATGTCGGCCTCTCCAGCCCGGATCATGCGCGCCGCGTCGCCGATCGCCTGCACGCCGGCGGCGCAGGCCGTGACCGGCGCGCCCATCGGCCCCTTGAGGCCATGCTCGATCGAGACCTGGCCGGCAGCGAGATTGACCAGGAAGGAGGGGATCGTGAACGGCGAGAGCCGGCGCACGCCGCGCTGGTCGGTGATCCGCACCGCCTCGGCGATCGCCGGGAAGCCGCCGATGCCCGACGCGATCACCGTCGCGGTCCGCTCGCGCTCAGCCTCGCTCTGCGGCCGCCAGCCGGCCTGGGCCAGCGCCTCCTTGGCGGCAACCAGCGCGAACTGGATGAAGCGATCCATCTTGCGCTGGTCCTTCGGCGCAATCGCGACATCCGGATCGAAGCCGCCCTCATTGTCCTCTGCCTTGCTCGGAACGACGCCTGCGACCTTGGCCGGCAAGGTCTCGGCGATCGCGTCGGGCAGGCGGCGCAGGCCCGAGCGGCCGGCGAGCAGGCGCTGCCAGGCGAGTTCGGCCCCGCAGCCCAAGGGCGAGACGACTCCCAGTCCGGTGACGACGATGCGACGCATGGAAAGCTCCTAGTTCGATCTGGCTCGGGTGGCTGCATGGCGCGCAGCGAGGCGCTCGCGCAGGTCGGTACTCGCGCGCGGCCCGGCGACGACGCTGGCGCTTTCTGCTGTGACCGGCTGCAAGGTTGCCGCATCGACAACGATCGGCAGAATCGGCCGCCCCGTCCCGCGCTCCGCCAGCAGCAGCGAGGCGCCCTCGGGCGCGAGATGCCGGTTCGCGAAGCCGATCAGTGCCACCACGACCGGAAAGAAATCCCGCCCCTTCTCGGTCAGGATGTACTCGTAGCGCTTCGGCCGCTCGCTGTAGAGCAGCCGCTCGAACAGCCCGCTCTCGGTGAGATGCTTCAGCCGACGCGCCAGCATGTTCGGCGCGATCCCGAGACTGCGCTCGAAATCATCGAAGCGGGTCAGCCCCTGCAGCGCATCGCGCAGGATCAATATGCTCCACCACTCGCCGACGGTTTCGACCGCGCGGGCGCATGGGCATTCGGCAAGCGGGGCGAGCTTGGGCTGCATGGCCTCTGCCCGCTACCGCAGTTACTATCTTTTTGCAAGCAACTACCGGGCGACGGCCAGCCTTCACCGCGTGCCGCTAGTGTTTCTCGCAGGCGTACCCGCGCCGGTCAGAGCCCCCGACAACAGCGCTGCCGCCCCGGCGAGCCCATCGCCACCGCCGGTCACCACCGTATTCGGCACGAGACGGCCGACGAGGGCTACCAGCTCCGGCTTCTTCTCCAGCGTCGCCAAGACCTTCTCCAGCGCCTGCAGGTAAGCGACGCGGTCCTGGCCGAGGACATTGGCCTGCGCGTTCTGGCCCTTGGCCAGTTCTTCCAGATAGCCGCGCTCGGCCTGGCCCAGGAGCTGGCGCTCCTTCTGGCGCTGTTCGGCGACCTGGACGCCGATCTGCGCAGCGACGAACTCGCGCTGCTGGTCGGCGCGGGCACGGGCCGCCTCGGTGTCGAGGCGGACCTTCTGCGCCTCGGTCTCGCGGGAATAGGCGCGAGAGAGCTGCTCGGCGAGTTGCTCGCGCAGGCGCGAGACCAGCAATTCGGGCGGAATCGACGGCTCGCCCATCCGGACTTCCTTGATCTCGATGCCCGCCTTGCGCCCTTCGATGCGGATCTGCTGCTCGATCGTGCTCTCCAGCGCATCGCGATTGTCGATCAGGTCGAGCACGCGGGTTGGCCGCGTCTGAAATTGGCCGGGCGCAAGTTCGCCGGTGGCATTGCGGACCGGAACCCGGATCGAGGAGCCCGCGACATTGCGCACGATCGAGCGGATCGTCGGCGTCAGGATGCGGTCCTCGATCTGCTCGAGGCCGCCGACGCCACCGACCACGACCGGCGCATTCTCCGGCGGCACCTGGACGACGACGCGCAGTTCGACCGGGATGTCCCAGCCCTCGATCTTGACGAAGATCGCCTGGTCGGCCGCTTCCTTCGGCGTGGGTTGTTCGACGAAGCGCTCGACCTGGCGGATGCGGCCTTGGTCGTCGACAGAGAGATCGATGATGCGCTTGCGGAAGCCGCCCTTGTACTCCCAGGTCTGCACGCGGGTGTCGACCTGCGTCATCTCATAGGCCTGATGATTGAGATAATAGGCGCCCGGCAGGAGCACGGACCGCCAGATGCCGACGCAACCCGAGGGCACCACCGGCACGACGATGGCGTCGGACGTATCGGCCGTCTGCACCTTCTCCTCGCGGCAGGCGACGCCCGGCGCCGCAACGTTCGACTTGATCACCCCGACGAAGCCGGCCGGTACGATGCTGGCCACGGTCCGGTTGTTGATCTCGACATCGAAGAGATAGCGGTTGAGCCGGTAGACGCCGGGCTTCAGCACGGTCTCCTGCGCGCCGCGAAAGCCGCCGGTGGTCAGGAAAGTGCGCCCGTCGAGCATGCCCGCGACCTTGTCGTCGGGAATCGCCGGCGCCATGAACACGCCCGATGGCAAAGCCAGCCCGTCCTTGGCGACGAGCCGGCCATAGCTGCCGTTCGGCACCGTGACCAAATCGAGCTGCTCTGCCTGATAGAGCACGTTGACGAAGGGGATGAAGTGGAAGCCAGGGCCGAGCACATCGGCCTGCGGCCCCTTCTGGCCGTCGATCGCGATGATCTTGCCGGTCGGCAGGTCCGAGCCGCCATAGATGCGCCTGAGATGACCCGTGTCGTTCGGCCCGACCACGACATAGGAGGTCGAGGCGAACAGGAAGAGCGCGACCAGCACAGCACCGATAGCGGCGGCATTGAAGCCGGTCCCACGTTTCAGCGCCTGCCCCTCCCGCCCGGCGATGACCGCGTTCGGATCTCCGCTCCGCGCGAGAAAAGCGAAGACAATGGCGAGCAGCACTGCCAGGAGCGTCAGGATCAGGATCAGCATGGGCGCGATCGCTTCCTTACGAAGGGATCGGCAAGGGATCGCTGCCCTGACGCTTAGTCAAGTGGATTCGCGTGCTTAGCCAGCGCTGGCCGATACTTCCGCTGGAGCGAGGTTAATCCAGCGTGCTCCTGAACCGCATCAGCGCGATGCCGGCATAGAGCGGCACGAAGACCGAAAGGTAGAACGCTTCCGTGCCGATATCGCCGAGGCCGGCGCCCTTCAGCATGATCGCGCGGACCACGCGCAGGAAATGCGTCAGCGGGAAGATCTCGCCGAGCCACTGCGCCCAGAGCGGCATGCCGGCATAGGGGAACATGAAGCCCGACAGAAGCAGCGAGGGCAGGAAGAAGAAAAAGGTCAGCTGCATCGCCTGCAGCTGGGTGCGCGCCATGGTCGAGATCGTGTAGCCGAGCAGAACCAGCGCCAGCACGAAGATGGTCACGCAGGTCAGGAGCAGCGCCAGGCTGCCGAGGAACGGCACACCGAACAGCAGCTTCGCCGCCGAGAGCACCACCGCGACCTGGACGCTGCCGACGGCAAGATATGGCAAGACCTTGCCGAGCATGATCTCGCCCGGCGTCGCCGGCATGGCGAGCAGGTTCTCCATGGTGCCGCGTTCGATCTCGCGGGTCAGCGCCATCGCCGTCATCATCACCATGGTCATCTGCAGGATGACGCCGAGCAGGCCGGGCACGATGTTGTACTGGGTGACGCCCTCCGGATTGTAGCGCCGGTGCACCACGAAGGAGAGCGCACTATCGCTCTGCTCGCGCTTCAGCTCGTCAGTGCCGAGCGCCCGCGTCAGCGCCCGGCTGGCGATGGTCTGCAGCGCGCCGACCGCGTTGCTGGAGGCGGCCGGGTCGGTCGCGTCGGCCTCGACCAGGATGCGCGGCTCGTCGCCGCGCTCGACGCGCATGCCGAAATCGCTGGGAATGGTGACGAGGAAGGAGATCGCGCCGCGCGCCATCAGGCTCTCGGCTTCGGCCACGCTCTCAGGGCGCTTGCCGAAGCGGTAATAGCCGGAGACTTCGAGCGCCGCGACGACGGAACGGGTGTAGCGATCCTGCCCCAGCGCCAGAACCGCCGCCGGCAAGCCCTTGGGATCGTTGTTGATCGCATAGCCGAACAGCAGCAGCTGGACGATCGGCACCACCAGCATCATCGCGAAGGTGATGCGGTCGCGCCGCATCTGCACGAACTCCTTGGCCAGCACGGCGCCAAGCCGGCCGGGCGAGAAGCGAGCTGCCAAAGCCGTCGCGCTCATGCTGCCCTCCCTTCCGCCTGCGCCTTCGCCATGAACTGGATGAAGACGTCCTCCAGGCTGGTCGCGTCCGGCTCGATACGGATGCCGGGGCGATCCTTCAGATGTGCCAGCGCCGCTTGCAGCTTCTCCTTGTCGGTGCCGACGACATGCAGCGTCGTCCCGAAAGGCGCGACCTGTTCGACGCCATTGGTCTTCGCGAGCTCGGCGATCTCGGCCGGCTTCAGTGCGCCATGGACGACATAGGTCGAGAGGCCCGAGCCCTTCACCACCTCGTCGACCGTCCCGGTCGCCAGCATCCTGCCATAGGCGATGTAGCCGATGCGGTGGCAGCGCTCGGCCTCGTCCATGTAATGGGTCGAGACCAGCACGGTCAGCCCGTCGCCGGCGAGCCGATGGATCTCGTCCCAGAACTCGCGCCGCGCCTTGGGGTCGACGCCGGCGGTCGGCTCGTCGAGCAAAAGCAGCTTCGGCTGGTGCATGATGCAGGCGGCGAGCGCCAGCCGCTGCTTCCAGCCGCCCGAGAGCGTGCCGGCGAGCTGGTCCTTGCGCGAGGTCAGGCCGAGATTGTCGAGCGTGCGCGCCACCGCCTCGTCGACCGGCTTCAGCGCATAGAGCCTAGCGACGAAAGTCAGGTTCTCCTCAATCGTCAAATCCTCGTAGAACGAGAATTTCTGGGTCATGTAGCCGACCTGGAGCTTGATCTGCGCACTCTGCGTGCGGACATCCAAGCCCAGCACGGTACCCTCGCCGGCATCAGGGGTGAGCAAACCGCAGATCAGCCGGATTGTCGTGGTCTTGCCGGAACCGTTGGGCCCAAGGAAGCCGACGATCTCGCCCTGCCGGACGGTCAAGTCGACATTGTCGACAACGGTGCGCTTGCCGAAGCGCTTGGTCATCCCGCGGACGTCGATGACGTTGCCGTCGCTCACCGCCGCCCCCGCAGCATGACGTCGACGATCTGGCCGGGCTGGAGCCGCGCTGCCGGAACGCCTTCGGGTCGTGCCTCGACGAGATAGACCAGCTTCTGGCGGGTCTCGGTCGAATAGATCACCGGCGGGGTGAACTCCGGCTCCTGCGAGACATAGGACACGGTCGCCGCCAGCCCCTGCGGACAGCCCGAGCAGCGCACATCGAGCCGTGTGCCGACGGTGGTGCCGAAGAGCAGCGCCTCCGGCACGTAGAGCATCAGCTTGACCGCGCCGTCGGGCAGGATCGTCAGCGCCGGCGCCGATGGTCCGGCGAGTTCGCCGGGATGACGGATCAGATCAGTGACGATCCCGGCCGCCGGCGCCATCAGCTTGCGCTGCCCGAGCCGCCACTTGGCCTGGTCGAGCGCCGCCTGCGCCTGCGCCACCTGGTTGCGCATCGCCCTGATCTCCGCCTCGCGCGCCGCCAACCGGGCGACCTCGAGATTGGCGGCAGTCTCGCGCACCCGTGACGTGGCGACGTCGCGCGCCGTCTGGGCCTGGTCGAGATCGGCCTGGGTCGAGACGCCGCGGCGGAACAGGTCCTGCCGGCGCTCCAGCGACCGCTCCGCCTCGCGCTCCTGCGCCTTGGCCGAGACCGCCGTCGCCTCGATCACGGCGATCTCTTCCGGCCGCTTGCCGCTGAGCAGATTGGCGAGCTGCGCCTGTGCTTGCACGAGCCGCGCCTCGCTCTCGGCCACGGCGTTGCGGGCATCGTCCGCCTGCAATTCGGCGAGCAGCGCGCCGGGCGCGACGCGCTCACCGCGGCGGACCGCGACACTCTCGATCCGCGCCGTGTCGATCGGCCCGATCCGGACATACTCGCCCTCGACATAGCCGACGACGCGGGTCGAGGGCGGCGCGCAGACGCCGAGCGAGGCGGCGATGGCGAAGGAGCAGATGAAGTCGAGGATCATGACGCCTCTCCCCTGCAGGCGAGGATGCTGGCGCGAACCGAGCGCCTGATGGTTTCAGCGATGGCGCGCGCTTGATCGGGGCCGATCCCGTCCCAGCCCATGCGCCGGGTGACTGCCGGACGCGCGATGCGGAAATAGACGAGCTGGCCTATCGCAGCGAAGACGGCGAGCCGAGTTTCCGGCGCCTCGGGCGCCATCCCGGTTGCCGCTGCCCAGACCTGGCAGACCCGTCGATGCACCGGCTCGAACAGCCCGCCATAGATCGTGTCGAAGGCCGGGCTCGGCGTGAACATCTCGCGCACGACGAAGCGGGCTATCATCTCGCTCTCGGGCGCCGTCGTCAGGAAGGCGATCATGCGCTCGATCAAGGAGAGCAGCTGCTCGGCCGCGGCGTCGCGATCGATGGCATCGGCCGCAATCGAGGCCGCCGGCGCCCCGCCCATCAGCACCGCTTGCATCCGGGCGATGATCGCTTCGGCACAGGCCTTTCTTAGCCCGTCCTTGCCGCCGAAATGATAGGCGATACCGGCGCTGTTGACCTTCGCCACCTGGGCGATCTCGCGTGTCGAGGTCGCATCGAAGCCGTTGCGGCCGAACAGGTCTAGCCCGGCGCGGATCAGCGCCTGCCGCGTGCCTTCGGCGTCCTTGAGGATGGATGTACGTGCCATGCTTCAGGCCATAGCACGTCGTCATGTTTCAATCAATCGATTGATTGAAACATGACGACTCCATTCCAACCCACCCTTCGAGCGCACCCGCTGCTGATGTATGCGGCGTGATGGCGCGGACGAACCGACTACCCCATATACCCTGCTGCCGACCGCAAACATCCGGACCATCCCATGACGTCCAGCGCTGTCCGTTCCGCATCCCGCAACGAAGAGGGCGCCGTTTCGGCGGTTATCGTCCTCGCCTTCGCGACCGATCCGATGACGCGCTGGTCATTGGGAGAGGCGCAGACCTATCTCGCCGTGATGCCCGACCTGATCCGCGCATTCGGCGCCGCCGCCTACGATAGCGACAGCGCTTATGTGAGCGACGATTTCGGCGGCGCCGCGCTGTGGCTGCCGCCCGGCGTGGAGCCCGACATCGAGACGCTAGGGCACCTCATTCGGAAGAACGCCGACCCAGCGATCATGCCCGATGTCGACGCGATATTCGAAGCGATGGAGCGATATCATCCAAAGGTCCCACACTGGTACCTGCCGCTGATCGGCGCCGACCCAGCGCGGCAGGGCCAGGGAATTGGCAGCGCGCTCATGCGTCATGCGCTCGCACGCTGCGACCGCGAGGGCGTCGCAGCCTATCTGGAATCGTCGAATCCGCGGAATATCCCGCTTTATCAGAGACACGGGTTCGAAGTTCTCGGAACTATCCAGATCGGATCGTCGCCAGTCCTGACGCCGATGCTGAGACCGCCGCAGCCTGCCACAAGCTGATCGGAGCAGGCTTGGACGTTAGTCTCGTGGCGATGACCATCATTGGCCCGAAGGATGAAGCCCAAACACCAACGCTCATGACATCGGGCGCGTAATCGTCTAAGGCGGCCCTCTCCTGCCGCCCTCACCCCGCCCGATGCTGTTCAACTCCTTCGCCTTCCTGCTCGGCTTCCTGCCGCTGGCACTCGCCCTGCACTGGCTGGTCGAGCGCTTCGCGCCGGCCTGGCGGCTGCCGCTGCTCGCGATGCTCTCCTTTGCCTTTTATGGCTGGTGGGACTGGCGCTTTGTGCCGCTGCTCGCCTTCTCGATCCTGCTCAACTGGCTGATCGCGGAAGCCTTCCAGAAGACCAAGGCCGGCGGCCTGATCACGCTCGCCATCGCGATCAACCTCGCCATCCTGGCGCTGTTCAAGTACTTCAACTTCTTCGCCGATCTTACTGCAATGATTCCAGGATTGCCGACGGCGAAGCTCGATCTGGCGCTGCCGCTCGGCATCTCCTTCTTCACCTTCCACCATGTGATGTACCTGACCGATCTGCGCCGGGGCGAAGCGCCGCGCTACGATCTCGTCCGCTACGCGCTCTACATCGCCTTCTTCCCGCAGGTGCTGGCTGGGCCGCTGGTGCGCTGGCGCGAGATCATGCACCAGCTCGACGAGCGGCCTTACCTCAGGCCCGACGCAGCCGAGCGCATCGCCCGCGGCATCATGCTGCTGACCATCGGCCTGGCGAAGAAGGTGCTGCTCGGCGATCCCCTGGCCGAATACGCCAATCCGGTCTTCGCTGCGGCGGCTGCCGGCGAGGCCCTGAGCATGGCGCAGGCCTGGCAAGGCACCCTCGCCTTCACCTTCCAGATCTATTTCGACTTCTCCGGCTACACCGACATGGCGCTCGGCCTGGCGCTGCTTTTCGGCATCATGCTGCCGCAGAACTTCGACGTGCCCTATCGCGCCGTCAGCCTGCAGGATTTCTGGCGGCGCTGGCACATGACGCTGTCGCGCTTCCTGCGCGACTATCTCTACATCCCGCTCGGCGGCTCGCGGCATGGCCTGCCGCTGCAGCTCTGGGCGCTGTTCGCCACCATGGCGCTCGGCGGCCTCTGGCATGGCGCCGGCCTCAACTTTGTCGCCTGGGGCGTGGCGCATGGCGTCGTGCTCACGATCGGCGTGCTCTGGCGCCGCGCCGGGCTACCGATGCCGAAGCTGCTCGGCTGGGCGTTGACCTTCCTCTTCGTCGCCTTCTGCTGGGTGCTGTTCCGCGCCGCCTCGTTCGACGCGGCGCTCGCGATCTATAAGGGGCTGTTCGGCTTCGGCCCGGTCGGCACCGGCTTCAAATGGCGCGCTTTGCTGCCGGCTGTCGCGGTCGCAATGATCGGCCCGACCGCCTGGGCAGCCGTCCACAAGGCGCCCCCGGCACGCTGGCTCGCCGTACTCACCGCCATCCTTTTCGTGCTGGTCCTGTTCAAGATCGGCGACGACGCCAATTATGAGTTCATCTACTTCCAGTTCTGAGGCGCGTTGGGGCGGCTTCGGCCGCACCTTCCTCATCGCCGCGGCGGGCCTCGCCGCCGCGCTGCTGGCGCTCGCCTTCCTGGTCGACCCCTATGACAGCGGCCGCTCGCCGCTCAAGCTCAAGACCGGCGTCAGCCCGCAGGGGCCGCGCACCGCCGCCGCCAGCCGCGGCCGCGACCCGCACTTCTCCGGCGCGATCTTCGGCAACTCGCATATCCAGCTCGTCTCGCCGGAGCTCCTCGCGCAGAAGACCGGCATCCCCTTCGTCTCGTTGATCGCCCCTGCGACTGGCCCACGCGAGGCCCTCGTCCTGCTCGACTGGTTCCTGCGTCACCGCAAGGAACCGGCGAAGGCGCTGGTGATCGGCCTCGACGTGCGCTGGTGCACGCCCGACCCGACTTTGGCGATCGAGAAGCCCTTCCCGTTCTGGTTGTTCGAGCGTTCGAGCTCGCGCTATCTCGCCGGGCTGATCCGCTTCGACGTGATCGAGGAGACCCTGCGCCGGTTGCGCTATCTCACGGCGAAAGCGCCTGAGCGCGCCCGGCCGAACGGCTATTGGGACTATGAGGCCGGCTACGAGGTCCAGGGCTTCCACAGTGACCCAGCCCGTCGCGCCAAGTTGCTCGAACCGCTCGACACCAGCGGCGGCAACATCACCGGCCCCTTCCCGGCCGAGGCGGCGCTGCGCGAGCTGCTGGGCCGGATGGCTCCGGATATGCCGGTCGTCCTGGTGCGGCCGCCCAACTTCGTCAGCGCCCTGCCCGCCCCCGGCAGCGCCGGCGCCCGCGCCGATGCCGCCTGCCGCGATACCTATGCCAAACTCACCGCGAGCCGTCCGAAGACCGTGCTGGTCGACTGGCGCATCGACCGGCCTGAGAATCGAGAGCCGGACAACTATTTCGACCATACCCACTACCGGCAGAAGATCGCCGGGCCGCTCGCCGCCGACATCGCTGCGGCGATCATCGGATTGCGTTGATTTTCCAGCACTTTGCCAGCTTGTTCACGGCTACGCGAAAGCGATTGTTCCTTATGTGACCAGTCGCTATAAGGGCGCCAAATCGGCGGCCTCGACACGGCGAAGCCGGCGGGGCCCTCGAGCGGACGTTCATGCAGAAGGCCTCTCATGTCGAAGCAGATCAGTCTCGAGCCCGACTACAAACCCTCCGACAAGGAGCCGTTCATGAATGAGCGGCAGCGCGAATATTTCCGCGGCAAGCTGCAGGCGTGGAAGGAGGAGATCCTCAAGGAGGCCAGAGAGACGCTGGTCACCCTGCAGAGCGAGAGCGAGAACCATCCCGACATCGCCGACCGCGCCTCTTCGGAGACCGATCGCGCCATCGAGCTGCGCGCCCGCGACCGCCAGCGCAAGCTGATCTCCAAGATCGACAGCGCCCTCTCCCGCATCGAAGACGGCTCCTATGGCTTTTGCGAGGAGACCGGCGAGCCGATCTCGCTCAAGCGCCTGGAAGCCCGCCCGATCGCGACGCTCTCGCTCGAAGCCCAGGAACGTCACGAGCGCAACGAGCGCGTCTTCCGCGACGACTGAGATACTGCGATCACATCGCTCCCAACAGAAAGGCCCCGCAGTTTCGCTGCGGGGCCTTTTTTTTTATCGAAGACCAAGACTAGACAGCCCGGCCACCGCTGAGCGCGGCGGCCGGGCCAAGTCATCGGATCAGGCGACGTCGAAGCGGTCGAGGTTCATCACCTTGGTCCAGGCCGCGACGAAGTCCTTGACGAACTTCTCCTTCGCGTCCTGGCTGGCATAGACCTCGGCCAGGGCGCGCAGGATCGAGTTCGAGCCGAAGACGAGGTCCGTGCGGGTGCCGGTCCATTTCGTAGCGCCGGTCTTGCGATCCGTGCCTTCGAACACGTCCTTGGCCTCGGACGCAGCCTTCCACTGCGTGCCCATGTCGAGCAGGTTGACGAAATAGTCGTTCGTCAGCACGCCCGGCCGGTCGGTCAGGATGCCGTTCTTCGTACCGTCGACGTTGATGTCGATGGCGCGCAGGCCGCCGACCAACACCGTCAGCTCGGGCGCGGTCAGGGTCAAAAGCTGCGCCTTGTCGATCAGCGCGACCTCGCCGGCCACCTTGGCCCCGGCCTTCTGGTAGTTGCGGAAGCCGTCAGCTGCCGGCTCCATCACATCGAAGGAGTGCGTGTCGGTCTGCTCCTGCCTGGCGTCAGTGCGGCCCGGGGTGAACGGCACGCTCACCTCATGACCGGCCGCCTTCGCCGCCTGCTCGACGCCGACATTGCCGGCCAGCACGATGAGGTCGGCCAGCGAGACCTTCTGGTCGCCATCCGCCTCCTTGTTGAACTGGCGCCGGATGCCATCCAGCACCTCGATCACCCTGGCGAGCTGCGCCGGCTGGTTGACCTCCCAATCCTTCTGGGGCGAGAGGCGGATGCGCGCGCCATTGGCTCCGCCGCGCTTGTCGCCGCCGCGGAAGGTCGAGGCCGAGGCCCAGGCCGTGCCGACCAGCTCGGAAACGCTGAGGCTGGAGGCCCTGATCTTCTCCTTGAGCGCGGCGACATCCGCCGCGTTGACCAGCGGATGGTCGGCCGCCGGCACGACATCCTGCCAGATCAGCTCTTCCTTCGGCACTTCCGGACCGAGATAGCGCGAGCGCGGGCCGAGATCGCGATGGGTCAGCTTGAACCAGGCGCGGGCGAAGGCCTCGGCGAAGGCCTGCGGGTTCTCGAGGAAGCGGCGCGAGATCTTCTCATAGGCCGGGTCGACGCGCAGCGACAGGTCGGTCGTCAGCATCGTCGGCTTGTGCTTCTTCGACGGATCGAAGGCGTCGGGGATGAGAGCCTCTGCATCCTTCGCCTCCCACTGGATCGCGCCGCCCGGGCTGCGGGTCTGCACCCATTCGTATTTGAACAGATTCTCGAAGAAGAAGTTGCTCCACTGGGCCGGCGTCTGCGTCCACGTGACCTCAATGCCGCTGCCAACCGCGTCGGCACCGTGGCCGGTGCCGTAGTTGCTGGCCCAGCCAAGGCCCTGCGCCTCCAGTTCAGCCCCCTCGGGATCCGGCCCCTTATGCGACTCGGGCGCGGCGCCATGGGTCTTGCCGAAGGTGTGGCCGCCGCCGATCAGAGCCACGGTCTCCTCGTCATCCATCGCCATGCGGGCGAAGGTCTCGCGGATGAAATGCGCGGCCGAGAGCGGATCGCCATTGGCGCCCGGCCCTTCTGGATTGACGTAAATCAGGCCCATCTCGGTGGCGCTGAGCGGCGCGTCGAACTTGTCGAGCGGACGGTGGGTCAGCCAGGCGGTCTCGGTCCCCCAGCTCACATCGTGATCGGGCTCCCAGCTATCTTCGCGGCCACCGGCGAAGCCGAAGGTGCGGAAACCCATGGTCTCAAGCGCGACGTTACCGGTCAGAATCAGGAGGTCGGCCCAGGAGATCTGCTGGCCGTATTTCTGCTTGATCGGCCAGAGCAGGCGACGCGACTTGTCGATGTTGACGTTGTCCGGCCAGCTGTTGAGCGGAGCAAAGCGCTGCTGGCCACGTCCGCCGCCGCCACGGCCGTCGGCGAGGCGATAGGTGCCGGCGGCGTGCCAGGACATGCGGACGAATTGCGGGCCATAATGGCCGAAATCTGCAGGCCACCAGTCCTGCGAATCGGTCATCAGCTTGCGCAGGTCGTTCTTCAGCGCCTCGTAGTCGAGCTTCTTGAACGCCTCGCGATAGCTGAACGCCCCGCCCAGCGGATCGGACTTGGCCGAGTGCTGGTTCAGGAGGTCGACAGGCAGCTGGCTCGGCCACCAGTCGCGGTTCTGCCGGGTGCCGCCACCATGGGCGACGGGGCATTTGCCCGTGCTGTCCTCAGTCTTCGCGTTCATGTCATTCTCCGAGCTCAGCTGGCTGCTGGGTTGCGTCTTAGCAAAAGGATTTCATTATTTTAATTCCGATTTTCTGATCACGCCGATAAGCTGCGATTATGACAAACCTGACCTTCAAGCAGCTTCGCTATCTGGAGGCGCTGGCACGGCATGGCCATTTCGGGCGGGCGGCCGAAGCTTGCGGCATCTCGCAGCCGGCCTTGTCCATGCAGATCAAGGCGCTTGAGGAAGATCTCGGCGCCGAACTGTTCGAGCGGAACAGGCGCCAGATACGCCTGACCAGCTTCGGCGAGGAAATTGCTCAGCGGGGAAAGGACATCCTGCGCGCGCTCGACGAGCTGGAAGGCTACGCCCGCGCGTCCCGGAGCGGCCTCGTCGCCAAGCTGCGCATCGGCGTGATCCCGACGGTCGCGCCCTATTTGCTGCCGAGCCTCATCGGCGATCTCACGCGCCTGCATGGCGGCCTCGACCTGCATGTGCGCGAGACATTGACGCCGAAGCTGGTCCAGGAGCTGAACGAAGGCAGGCTCGACATGGCGATCGTCGCCTTGCCGGTGTCGGAACCATCACTGACCGAGATCGCCCTCTTCACCGAAAGCTTCGTCCTGGTTCGGCCGCGCGAAGATGAAGGCAAGCCCGCGCCCAATCGCGAGGCTCTGCGCGAGATGCGGCTGCTGCTGCTGGAAGAGGGCCACTGCTTTCGCGACCAGGCCCTTTCCTTCTGCAACACCAAGCCGCGCACCGTGCAGTCGCGCGACCTCCTGGACGCAAGTTCGCTCTCGACGCTGGTGCAGATGGTCGATGCGGGGCTCGGGGTCACCCTGATCCCGGAAATGGCCGTGGCCGTCGAGACACGCTCTGCCTCAGTCTCGGTCGTGCGCTTCGGGCAGCCCGAACCGTCCCGGACCATCGGCATGGTCTGGCGCAAGACCAGCCCGCTGGCCAGGCAATTGCTCGAGATATCCGACATGGTCCGCCAGTCGGCCGGCGTGCTGCGGCAGACCCACGACGCCTCCTCGTCCGGTTCTTACCCCGTGAATTCAGGGACTGTTACAGCTTCGTGAAAGCAAAGCCCCGCGCGGGAGGCGCGGGGCTTCTGGCCGCCAGCCGTGGATAGCTGGGGAGCGTGGCGGGCGGCCGGGAGGAAAGGCGGCTCGGGAGAGACCGCCAGCCCGGCGCGAAGGCATGGAACGTGGGGAGCGTTGCCGTCGCGCCGGAAGCTTTGGGATCGGAGTTATCCTTGAGGCATGTCCTGTCTCGGAAAACCGGTTTCCACTTTTCCGGGACCTACCTAGAACGGCAGCAGGATATCCATCACCTGCTGGCCGTAGCGTGGCTGCTGCACGTCGGTGATCTGGCCGCGGCCGCCATAGGCGATGCGGGCCTGGGCGATCTTGGCCGACTCGATCGTGTTGTCGGATTCGATGTCCTCCGGCCGGATCACGCCGGCGACGATCAATTCGCGCACCTCGAAATTCACCCGGATCTCCTGCTTGCCCTCGATCACCAGATTGCCGTTCGGCAGGGTCTGGGTGACGGCGGCGGCGACATTGGTGGCGAGCTGTTCGGCCCGGCGGACGGAGCCGGTTCCCTCACTCGAGGAATCCGAATCCATCTTCAGCAGCGAGCTGGGATCTGCCTTCTTGCTCCACTTGCTCTCGGAGCCGAAGAAATTCTCGGCACCGAAATCCTCGCCGTTCTTGCGGCTGCGCTTGGTGGTGTTGTCGAGCTGGGCCCGGTCGGTGACCTTGACCTTGACGGTGACGAGATCGCCGACCTGGCGGGCGCGCTGGTCCTTGAAGAAGGCGCGCGAGCCGGTGCGCCAGAGCGAGTTCGGCGCGAAGGAGGCGTGCTCGATCGGCGGCATCGGCATCTGCACAGGCTTGTAGCCCTTGGCGGCAGTCGGATCCTCGATCGGCGAGAGCGCCGGCGCCTGGCCGACATTGGCGAGCCTGTCGGCGGCGCCGCAAGCGCCCAGCATGAGGCTGAGGCTGAGGGCGGCAGGAATGGCGAGAGGGTTGGTCCGGGTCATGGGAATGGTCCGCAACTGGAGCAATGGGGTCATCTTCAGCGGGCAGCGGCGATCTGGCCGCCGCCCTGCGGGCTGACGTTGACGCGCCCGGGACCGCTGACCGTTCCCTGCAGCACGCGCTTCGATTGTGGATTGGTGATCGAGATGACATCGCCGATCGCGCCGGCCTCGTTGGCGCGGCCGCGCATGCTGATCGCGATGCCGCGCCCCTCGTAGAAGAGGGTGACGATGTCTCCGCGCCCAACGATCTCCTCGCGCTGGACATCGCCGCTGCGCAGTACCGAGCCCGCCACCAGCATCCGCTTGGCGACCTTGCCGACTGCAGCTTTCGCCTCGCCGATCACGTCGTTGAACTGCGCATCGCGCGGCCGGCGCTCGATGGTGACGTCGGATGCCTTGAGCGTCTCGCCACGGGCGATCGTGCGCAGCGACACCACAGCCTCCGTCGTCTCGACCAGCTGGCCTGAGACGCGCACCGGCTTCAACCGGGTCGCGGCGCTGCCCGGCATGGTCAGGCGGCCCGTGATGCGGCGGCTGCGCGCGTCGTAGTTCAGGTCGAGCGCAGCAAGGTCGCCTGTCAGCTCCGGCTCGACCACGACCGAGGGCGCGCCGCCATCGAGCAGCAGCGCGAAGGCGCGCCCGTCGAAGCCGAAGCGTTCGAGCAGCGCCGACTTCACGGCGGCCTCGACATCGAGCCCGGTAATCCGGCGCGCCGCCCGGGTCACCACGACCTGGGCGACGCCCTGGCTGTCGAGCTCCTGCGCATCGCGCAGGATACCGTGCTTCACCGCGGCCTCGACGATGCGGTTGACCTGGATCGTGCCGGTCTCGCCGAGCGCCGGCGCGCGGAAGGCCGGAAGCGCCGCATCCTGCGGCGACAAGCCGGCGATCAGGTCGCCGAAGCCGACGATATCGCGCGAGAGCGTGAGGTCGGTCTTCAGCTTGAGCTTGCTGGCTGCCGCCGGTGCGGCTGCGGGCGTACGCTCGCCGGTCGGAGCCGCTGCCTGTGCAAGCGCCATGGCGGGAATCGCGGTCATCGTCGCGATCAGGAGAATGGAGCGGATCATCTGGCTCATCCCTCTCAGCGCATGATCTGCGTGGTGGACTGCATCATCTGGTCGGCGGCTGAGATCACCTTGGAGTTCATCTCGTAGGCGCGCTGCGCCGCGATCAGCGAGGAGAGCTCGGTAACCGCCTGGACGTTGCCTTCTTCCAGGTAGTTCTGCTGCATCGTGCCGAAGCCCTCTTCGCCGCCGAGCCCGTCGATCGCCGGGCCGGAGCCGGCCGTCTCGAGGAACAGGTTGTCACCGATCGATTCGAGGCCGACCTTGTTGATGAAGCGGGTGAGCTGGATCTGGCCGAGCTGCTGCGGAGCGGTCTGGCCGGGAAGATTGACCTCGACCGTGCCCTGCGCGTTGATGTTGACGCTGGTCGCGTTGTTCGGGACGGTGATGCCCGGCTGGACCTGGTAGCCGTCGCGCGTCACCAGCCGGCCCTGGCTGTCGAGGTCGAAGGAGCCGTCACGCGAATAGGCGGTGCGGCCGTCCGGCATCTGGATGCGGAAGAAGCCCTCGCCGCGGATCGCGATGTCGTACTGCTTCTCCGTCGGCGTCAGGTTGCCCTGGCTCATCACCCGCCCGGTCGAGGCGGTCTTGACGCCCGAGCCGACGAAGGTGCCGGCCGGAACCTGCGTGTTCTGATCCGAGGTCTGCGTGCCGGCGCGACGGAAGTGCTCGTAGAGCAAGTCCTGGAAATGAACGCGCTGGCGCTTGTAGCCGGTGGTGCGGACGTTCGCGATGTTGTTCGAGATGACCTGGACGTTGAGTTCCTGGGCCATCATGCCGGTGGCGGCAGTGTAAAGCGCGCGCATCGTTTGGCTCCTTTCCGCGTCAGGCTTGCTGATCGGCCAGGCGGGTGATCGCCTTGGCACGTAGTTCGTCGGTCTTGGCCATCATCGCCGAGAGGCTCTGATAGGCGCGCTGGACCTCGACCAGCCGGGTCATCTCGACCACGGCCTTGACGTTGGAGCGCTCGATCGCCCCGGTCTCGAGCCGCGCCAGCGGGCCTGCGGCCTGGGCAGCGGTGGTCGAGGAGAACAGGTTGCTGCCGTCGCTGGCGAGCGCGGCGGGATTATCGAAGCGCACGATCCGGAGCTTGCCGCGCTGGCCCTGGTCCGACGTGACCGTGCCGTCGGCGGCGATCCGGGGGTTGCTCTCGGTCGAGCCGAAGACGATCGGCCCGCCATCGCCCATGACCGGCTGGCCGGCCTGGGTCACGAGTTGGCCGCGGCCATTGATCTCCAGTGAGCCGGCGCGGGTGTAGCGCTCGCCCTGGGGGGTCTGGACGACGAGGTAGTTGTCGCCCTGAACCGCGACATCGAGCGGGTTGCCGGTGCGCTCGATCGCCCCCAGCGAGAGGTCGATCGGCGTGCCCTTGTCGATGACATAGGAGAGCCGGCGATCCTGCGTCTGGAAGGTGTCGGCCCGCGCCGTCGGCGAGACGTACTCGGCAAAGCGCGCCGAACGCGCCTTGAAGCCGTTCGTGCCGACATTGGCGACGTTATTGGCGATGACGTCGAGCTCGCGCGCCAGAGCCATCTGGCGCGACAGGCTGACGAGAAGCGCGTTTTCCACGGCTCCTGCTCCCGATCTGTCCCGTGATCGCCCCGACGCTCCCCAGCGCGGTGACCACGCCAATCAGGTGGCAAGCGACGTGCCAACATGGTTAATTCCAGCAAGCCTTTGATAAGGCTATAGATACCCTTATCGATCGCCTCCAATCGTGCTGGTCCGAACCCGCCCGCACGGCAGAAACGACCCGGCAAAAATTGCCCGCCTTAACGGGCCGTTAACCGTAATTGGGCAGGGTCGGCGACAGGGAGACGGGCCAGGGCGGCGCCCGTCCCGGGCGGGCAAGCCAAGATGGCGAAGAAGACGAGCAAGGACGACGAGACCGCCGAGGACGGCGCCGACGCGGCGTCGAAGCCCGGCAAGAAGAAGCTCGTCATGATCGGCGGCGCTTTGGCGCTCGTCGCCGTGCTCGGTGGCGGCTGGTTCTTCTTCCTGAAGAAGAAGCCCGTCGAGGAAGTCAGCGCCGAAGCGGCGGCCGCGGCAGCCAAGAAGCAGATCACCTTCGTCGAGATGAAGGACATGATGATCGGCATCTCCGCCGGGCCGCAGCAGGACCGCCAGCCGATCGTCAAGATCAAGGTCGCGCTCGAGATCGCCGACGCCAAGACCGCGGACCAGGTCAAGCCGCTGCTGCCGCGCGTCGAGGACGCCTTCCAGGTCTTCATGCGCGAGCTGCGTCCCTCCGACCTTGACGGCTCGGCCGGCATGTACCGGCTGAAGGAAGAGCTGCTGCGCCGGGTCAACGTCACTGTTTACCCGGCCAAGGTCGACGCCGTCCTCTTCAAGGAACTGCTGCTGCAATAGCGGCAGCCTCACACGTTCGAGCAAGACCACATGGCCAGCAGCGACCTCGAAGCCCAGGACAAGGACAAGCTGCCGCTGACGCCGGAAGGCATGGCGGCGGAGTGGGCTGCCATGCCCGACATCGTCGACGAGGACGGTGGCGAGGCGGAAGCCAATATCGATCGCCTGATGAATCAGGACGAGATCGATACGATGCTCGGCTTCTCCGCCGGGGACGACGGCAAGGGCGGCCGCAACGGCATTCAGGCGATCGTCGATTCCGGCTCGGTGACCTATGAACGCCTGCCGATGCTCGAAATCATCTTCGAGCGCCTGGTCCGCCTCCTCTCCACCAGCCTGCGCAACCTGTTCAGCGACAATGTCGAGGTGACGCTGGAGGGCATCCGCTCGGTGCGCTTCGGCGACTACATGAACTCGATCTCGCTGCCGGCGATGCTCGCGGTGTTCAAGGCCGAGGAATGGGACAATTTCGGCCTCATCACCATCGAGTCCGCCCTCACCTATTCGGTGCTCGACACCATGCTCGGCGGCAAGCGGGGCCAGTCGGCGGCGCGTGTCGACGGGCGCCCCTTCACCTCGATCGAGATGAACCTGCTGCGCCGCGTCATCGGCGTCGTGCTCGGCGATGCCGAGGCCGCCTTCAGGCCGCTCTCGCCGGTGAACTTCAGGATCGACCGGATCGAATCCAATCCGCGCTTCGTCTCGATCTCGCGCCCGGCCAACGCCGCCATCCGGGTCGAATTACGCTTCGACATGGAGGGCCGCGGCGGCTCGCTCCATCTGCTCCTGCCCTACGCCACCATCGAGCCGATCCGGGAATTGCTGCTCGAAAGCTTCATGGGTGAGAAGCTCGGGCGCGACCCGATCTGGGAGAACCACCTCGCCACCGAGGTCTGGCAGGCGGATGTCGCGGTGAAATGCGTGCTGCACGAATGCACCATGCCGTTGAAGCGGGTGATGAAGCTCGAGATCGGCGACACGCTGATGTTCGATGCGCGCCCCGACTCGGTGGCCTCGCTGCGCTGCGGCGAGTTCATCGTCAGCGAGGGCCGGATCGGGCGCGTCGACGACAAGATCGCCGTCCAGGTCGTCAGCCCGTTGCGACGCTCGAAGACGACCATGGCCGCCTTCGACACCAGCCATCCCAATCCGGCGTCCTGACCAGGGAGTCCCTGCCCCATGACCATCACCCTGATCGCCGATGCGCTGGTGGGCTGCCTGCTGGTTGCCACCATCATCACCTGTTTCGTGCTCTCCAAGCGCATCGAGCGGCTGAAGGCCGATGAGAGCGCGATGCGCCAGACCATCGGCGCCCTGATCTCCGCCACCGATACGGCCGAGCGCGCGATCGCAGGTCTGAAGCTGACGCTCGGCGACTGCGACCGCACGCTCGGCGAACGCCTGCGCACCGCCGAGCGTTACGCCGCCGACCTCGCCCAGCAGATCGAGGCCGGCCAGGGCGTGATGGAGCGCATCGGCCAGATCGTCAGCGCCGCCAGCATGGTCGCGCCCAAGCCGGAACCCGTCGCCGAGAAGCCGGCCCTTTCCCGCATGGCGAGCGCTGCCGACGCCGCCGCCGCCATC
Source organism: Allobosea sp. LjRoot90 (assembly GCF_964254315.1). NCBI lineage: Bacteria > Pseudomonadati > Pseudomonadota > Alphaproteobacteria > Hyphomicrobiales > Alloboseaceae > Allobosea > Allobosea sp. LjRoot90. The sequence continues at coordinate 44,215 of NZ_CAXUTF020000001.1, read as the reverse complement.
CGCGCCCGCGCCGCCCGCAGGCTCGAGGGCCAGGCTGCGTGATCCAGTCGCCCCGCCTCATCCCGGCCGTCATCCTCGGCGCCATGGGTCTCCTGGCGCTGAAGCTGCTTGCCTGGTCGGCGGAGCCCTCTCCGGTCAAGGCGCCCGCCAGCGCCCAGGTCGTCGCCGCGAAGCCTGAGAAGGAAGTCTGGGGCCTGGCCAAGATCATTGCCAAAGCCCATCAGCCCGACATCTTCATGGATCCCGAGACCACGGGCACGATCGATCCGCCTGCCCCCAAGGTCGTGCCCGAGGAGCAAGCCAAGCGCGACTCCAGCCCGAACAACAAGGCCGGCCTGATGAATGGCACGGCCCAGCCGGTCTCGCCGGCGGAGAAAGCCCTGCTCGAACGCCTCGGCCAGCGCCGCGATGAGATCGAGACGCGCATGCGCGAACTCGACATGCGCGAGAAATTGCTCGATTCGGCCGAGAAGAAGCTCGGCGGCCGTGTCGACGATCTCAAGGCGCTGGAAGAGAAGGTCGAAGGCCCGCGCAAGCAGGAGGCCGAGGCCAATCAGGCCGTCAAGAACCTGGTGATCATGTACGAGACGATGAAGCCGAAGGACGCCGCCCGTGTCTTCGACCGGCTGGCGCTCGACATCCTGGTTCCCGTCGTCCAGCAGATGAGCCCGCGCAAGATGTCGGACGTGCTCGCCGCCATGTCGCCGGAGGCGGCGGAACGCCTTACCGTCGCGCTCTCGCTGCGCGGACGTCCTATGGTCGCCGTCGATCGCGCACCGGCCGCCACGCCCGCGGGCACCGAGCTGCAGGCGATCGAGTCCGCGCCGCGCCGCTGAGCGCCCTGCCGGTTTGGCTAGCCTGTCACTGCTGAACCGAGATCCCGCTCTCCTTGATGATCGTCGCATAGGTCGAAACGTAGCGGTCGATCACTGTCTCGAACTCCGCACCCGGCCGGGCCAGCACCGTGAAGCTCAGGCCCTGGAGACGCTCACGCACATCCGGGCGCGTCAGCGCCGCGAGCCAGGCACGCTCCAGTGCATTGCGGGCGGCCGCTGGCGTATCACGGCGCACCATGATGCCGAACCAGCTGTCCGAGAGAAGATCCGGCAGGCCGAGCTCGGTGAATGTCGGGACATTGGGCAGCTCCCGTACGCGCCGGTCGGCGGTGACCGCAAGCGCGAGGAGCTTGCCCTCCTCGATCGACTGGACGACGTCCGGGAGATTGCTGAGCGCAAAATCGATCCGGCCGGCGAACAGGTCGACGAAGAGCTGTGAGGTGCCGTTATAGGGCGCATGGACGGCTTTGCCGCCGATCAGGCGCAGGAAATGCTCGGAACCGAGATGCGGCGAGGTCCCGATCCCCGGGCTCCCATAAGTCACCGAGTCGCCGCTCTCGCGCAGGCGCTTGACGAAGCCTGCCCAGTCGGTCTTGAGCGACGGCGCGACGACGAGGACATGAGGCACCACGGTCGCCTGCACGACCGGGGCGAAGGCGCGTTGCCAATCCGCAGTCCGTGCCCGCAGCGTGATGTTCGCCGCAAAACTGTTGGCGATCATCAGCATGGTATGCCCGTCGGCCGGCGACTTCAGCGTCTCGGCTCCGGCGATAACGGTGGCGGCACCGGCGATGTTCTCGACGACCACGGTCTGGCCGAGCGTGTCCTTGAGGCTTTCCTGGGCCAGCCGGGCGACTGGATCCATCGATGTCCCGGCCGTGAACGGGAGGATCAGCCGCAGCGGCCTCGTCGGGCGCCACTCGGATTGCGCTCTTGCCAGGTCCGCTCTTGCAAGAGCAGGGGCGGTCAATCCCGCCAGGAGCAACGCGCGTCGGTCAAGCAACATCGGGGCTCTCCAAGCATGAGATCGTCAAAGCTGTGGCCGGCTGCACTGCGTTCCCGTTCCGGCAACGCGCGCAGCCAGATCTCTTCTGGTCAGGGCTGCTCGATCACGATCTCTCGCGGCAGGCCCCTCACATCCATCTCGTAGTCGAGCACTGCCACAGGAGGCCGCGAGAAGTGCCAGGTCAGGCCGCGGCCGAGGCTGGTGATGGGCAGGAGGACGTCCGCCAGGAGCGGATGGATGTCGCGAACCGTGTAGATGTTCGCGACCGTGGCATCCGCCCAGCCATAGCCGAGCCCCGCCAGGCGGTGCTCCATCTCGCCCATGACCCATTCCGCCTTGGCGCGCACGCCACTTGGGGAGGCATCGCCCGGTCGGATCGTTCCCTGCGCGTAGCTTGCGCCGCCTTCCGGCGCCTCGCCGCTGCCCGCCACCACGAAGCTCGTCCGCGCCGAAGCGTCGGGAACGGTATAGCTGAAGGCATGGAGCGACACGGTGTCGGGCTTGCCGATCTCGGGGCAGATGTTCGTCCGGGCGACCGGGTTAACCTTGCCCTGCAGGACCCCCCATTGATCGAGTCGGGAGGCATAGAGCCGGTTGAAGGCGTCGAACCCCCCTTCCGAAAACGGCTCGGGCGAGCGCAGTTCGCAAGAGCAGAACGCGGTCAACGGCCTGCCGACCTGCTTCAGATGCGCTTCGATGATCGCAAGGCCCTGGTCCAGCGCGACCGGGGTCGCCAGTTGCGCACGCTCGATCCGGAAGCCGGGCTGCGCCGCAACGCCACCGGAATACTGGTAGACGGCGGGGATGAACCTGTAGCTGCCGTCCTGGCTCGGTTGGGTCGAATACATCAGATCGGCTCCCCGCAATGTTCTGATCATTTCTAGATCGAGCGAAGATCGACCAGCCAGAGCGGAATCGCGGAGAGACCGTTGCCGATCCGGCAACGGTTTCCTACTGTTTCGCCAACAGGTTCGCTTGCGCCGAAAGGCTCCTTGCATGTCGCTCACCCGCTACCGGTATTTCGCGCTCGTGGCCGATCTCGGCTCCGTCCGCGAAGCGGCGGATGCGCTGCGCGTCGCCCCCTCGGCGATCAGCCGCCAGGTCGCCAGTCTCGAAGAGGAATACGGCACTGCACTGTTCGAGCGCCGGGCGCGCGGCATGAGGCTGACAACGGCGGGAACGGCGGTGCTCGATACCGCCCGCACCATCCTCGATAGCGTGCAGAACGCGCGCGCGACGATCGAAGAGCTTCAGGGGATGAAGCGCGGCCACGTCCGCGTCTGGGCGGTCGAAGGCGCGCTCGATGATTTTCTCTACCCTGCCCTTGCCGAATTCTCGACGGCGCATCCGTCGGTGAGCTTCGAGGTCATGGTCGCAAGTTCCGACCAGCTCGTGCAGCGCCTGCTCGACGACGAGGCCGATATCGTGGCCGCGTTCAACCCGATCCTCCACCGGAGCGTCCTGTCGCTCGCCGAGATCGCCGACCCACTCGTCGTCGCCGCGCACCCCGACGACGCCTTCGCGCAGCGCCAGTCGACGACCATCGCCGAAATCGGCGAGGCGCGTCTGGCGCTCCCCGACCGAACCTTCGGCTTGCGGCGGCTGGTCGATGATGTTGCGACGGCGACCGGCATCGCACTCAAGCCGGCTGTGGTCACGAACTCGATCGAATCGCTGCGCTCCTTCGCGCGGGCCGGCATGGGCGTCAGCATCCTGACGCGGTGTGCGACAAGGCGCGACGTCTCCGAGGGACGCCTGGTCGCCGTTCCAATACGCGGGCGCAATCTGCGCAAGGCCTGCGTCAAGATCTGCGTGAGGAACGGCCGAACCTTGTCTCCGGCAGCGCGGGCGCTCGCGCGACACTTGGCCCGCAGTGCCCGCACCTACGCTGCCAGTCATACACAGCTCTCTCTCGTCGGCGATATGAATCCGAGATCAGACTCCCTCGGGAGTCGCCCCTTAACCCGCCGTTATCCTTGACGCACTAGCCTCCGCGCAGGTTGGAGCGGCCTGTCGCGGCTCCGCCATCGCGTCGAGTTGAGTAGCGGTCGTGCGTATCCTGCGGTCCCTGAGCTTCGGCATTGGCCTGGCGGCGCTGAGCCTCGCTGCCGGCTTCGTCGCGCCGGTGGCGGCGGCCACCGCGACCTTGCGCGGCGAGGCCATGCGCGCCGGCTTCGGCCGCCTCGCCTTCACCTTCGACGAACCGGTGACCACGCGGGTACGGGTCTCGAACGGCGTCGTCGTCATCGGTTTCAGCCAGCCGGTGAAGCTCGATCCGGGTCGGCTCGCCGCCGAGCTGCCGAATTATGTTTCAGTCGTGCGGATCGATCCCGACGGCCGCGGCCTGCGCCTCGCGCTCGCCCGTCCCTATCGCGCCAATTTGCTCGAAGCGGGCGACCGGGCCTTCGTCGACCTCTTGCCCGAGAACTGGACCGGCCAGCTGCCGGGCCTGCCACCCGAGATTCTCGCCGAACTCACCCAACGCTTACGCCTCGCCGAGGCGCGCGCGCGCGAAATCGCCCGCGCGCCGGCTCCGGTGCCAAAGCCGCTCGGCTTCCGCAGCGCCCGGCTGCCGACGCTCGACCGGCTGATGTTCTCGGCGCCGCCGGAAGCCATGCTCACTCCCATTATGGGTGACGGCAAGCTGACGCTGAGTTTCGACCAGCCGCTGGCGGTTACGCCATCGCAGATCCGCAGTCTGCTCCCGGCCGACTTTACGCTCGAGCAGGCGACGATCGGGGATGACCGGACGCAGCTGGTCTTCTCCGTGCCCAAGGATCGCCAGCTTCGCAGCTTCCGCGACGAGGCGGGATGGACCGTAGACCTGCCGCATTCCGGCGCCGCCATCCCGCTCTCGCTGGCCGATCTGCAAGCCCCCTCTCCCACTCCGGCAAAGGAGGCAGAGACCAGGACCTCGGATCCGAAGCCTGGAGTCGCGGCGACCTCCGATCCCGCCTCGAGGACCGAAGCGCCGCAGGCCCAGCCCAAGCCGGTAGCTGCAGTCGCCGCTGACGCACCGCCTCGGGATGTCGAGATCGGCTCCGCCGCCGATGGCGATGGTGGCCGCATCGACTTCCGCTTCTCGCGGCCGACCGGCGCCGCCGCCTTCGCCGAGCCGGGACGGGTCACCCTGGTCTTCGACACGCGCGACACGCTCGATCCTGACAGGCTCAAGGGCGCGCTGCCTGCGCTGGTTCAGGATGTCACCGTCACGCGCGAGGCCAAGGTCACCATCATCAGGCTGAAGACGCGCCGCCAGCAGATCGTGCGGCTCTCCGACGATGGCCCGCAATGGTCGCTGACCTTCGGCGACAAGGCCGGCAAGCCGGCCGGCGCGCTCAGCCCCCGCCGCGGCGCCGACGAGCGCGGCCAGACCATCGTCAACGTGCCGGTGCCGGGCCTGACCGGCGTGCACTGGCTCGAGAACAGCGAGGGCGGCCCGGCGCTCGCGGTCGCGACCGCGATGGGACCGACGCGAGCCGTGTCGAAGCCCTATCGTTTTGTAGAATTCGGACTGCCGCAAAGCGCCCATGGCGTCGTTGTCAGCGCCATCGCCGACGATCTGGCGGTGCGCGCCGACACCAACGAGGTGCGGATCGGCCGTAGCAACGGCCTGATCGTCAGCCTCGACGCCGAAAAACCGAGCGAGGCAGATAAGAAGAGCGCTGCGGCAGCCACCCAGCCATTGCTCGACAGCGAGGCCTGGTCCGCCCTGCACACTGCCGATGTCCGCGATCGCGCGGCAGCCTTGCTGCGCGAGGTCGCCGGAGCCTCGCGTGGACGCAAATCCGAGACCCGGCTGGCGCTGGCCCGGTTCCTGGCAGCCAACGGCATGATGTCGGAAGCGGCCGGACCGCTGAACGCGCTCCTCGCCGATGACGCCGCGATGCGCGGCAACCGCGATGCGCTCTTCCTGCGCGGCCTGATCGCGACCCGCATGCACCGCAGTGCCGCGGCGCTAAAGGCTTTCGAGGCCGCGCCGATCCGCGACGAAGCCGAGGCCGGGCTCTGGCGCGCCCTCTCGGAGCAGCGGCTCGGCCGAAACGGTCAGGCGCTCGCCGGCTTCCGCCGGGCAGAAGATGCCCTCGACCGCTACCCCGTCGATCTCCAGGCCGAGTTCCGGCCGGCGATGGCGCGGGCCGCACTCGCCGCAGGCGAGGCGACAGTGGCGGAAAAGCAGATCGGACGCCTCGCCGAGATGCCCGAGGAGCTGATGAATCCCGACGAGTTGGCGCTGCTGCGCGCCATGCTCGACGACGTCAGCGGCCGACCGGAGGCGGCGCTCAACGGCTATCGCCCGCTTTTCGAGGCGAAAACCCGGCCGGTTGCAGCCGAGGCGCAGTTGCGCGCAGTCAAGCTCGCCCGGGCCGAGAAGCGCACCGACCTGCCCGTCAACGAGGCCATCGCCCGGCTCGAGACCGTCTCGGCAATCTGGCGCGGCGGCGAGGTCGAGATCGAGGCGTTGGCCGAGCTCGGCCGCCTCTATGCCGAGCAGCAGCGCTGGCGCGACGCTTTCCAGACGGCGCGGCGCGCCAACGAGATCTTCCCGGAGCATCCGGCGACGCGGCTCCTGCACGACGAGACCGCCCAGCGCTTCGAAGCGCTGTTCAGCGATCCCAATCTCGAAAAGCTGCCGCGGCTCGATGCGCTCGCACTGTTCTACGACTTCAAGGAGTTCCTGCCGATCGGCCGGCGCGGCGACGAGATCACCCGCCTGCTCGCCGACCGGCTGGTCGAGCTCGATTTGCTCGACCAGGCCAGCGACATCCTGCAATACCAGATGGATCGGCGCCTGACCGGCGCGGCGCGCTCCACCGTGGCGACGCGGCTCGCCATGATTCGGCTGATGAACAGCAAGCCGGCCGAGGCCCTGCAGGCGATCGTCTCGACCCGGCTCGCCGAACTGCCGGCCGACGTCAAGCGCGCCCGCCTGCTGCTCGAGGCCAAGGCGCTGTCGGACCTCTCGCGTACCGATCAGGCGCTCGACCTGATGGAAGGCGAAAGCGGCCCCGAAGTCGATCGGCTCAACGCCGACATCCTCTGGAGCGGGCGGCGCTGGCGCGAGGCCGGCGAGGCGCTCGAACGCATCCTCGGCGAGAGCTGGCGCGGACAGGCGCCGCTCGGTGACGGCGAGCGCGGCGACGTCATGCGCGCCGCGATTGGCTATGTCATGTCGGACGAGGCGCTTTCGCTCGACCGACTGCGCACCAAGTTCGCCGGCAAGATGGCGCAAGGCGCCGATGCGCGGCTGTTCGGTTTTGTCACCGGCGCGAGCCGGGCCAGCGCCGCCGATATCCGCGAGGCCGCGCGCTCGGCCTCCGGCTCCGACACCATGACCGACTTCCTCAAGGAATACCGCAAGCGCTACCCGGCCTATTCCAGTTCCGTGCGCGAGAGGCGGAAGGCTGGAGAGGCCGACGCCGCCAATGCCGGCCCCAAGCCCGGCCAGGGCTGAGCCTTCGTTCTAGCTGCCGTAACTCTTGACCAGGGAGCCGGCGACCAGCCCCCAGCCATCGACCAGCACGAAGAAGATCAGCTTGAACGGCAACGCCACCGTCACCGGTGGCAGCATCATCATGCCGACCGACATCAGGATCGAGGCGACCACCAGGTCAATGATCAGGAACGGTACGAACAAGAGGAAGCCGATCTCGAAAGCGCGCCTGAGCTCCGAGATCATGAAGGCTGGCACCAGCACCTGAATCTGGACCAGATCGGGACGCTCCGGCGCGGGCTCGCGCGACATCTCGATGAACAGCGCCAGATCCTTCTCGCGCACATGCTTCAGCATGAACTCACGGAACGGCACGATGCCGCGCTCGAACGCCTCCTGCGGCTGCATTTGCCCGGCAATCAAGGGCGCACCAGCGACGCGATAGGCCTCCTTCAGGGTCGGCGCCATCACGAAGCCGGTCAGGAACAGCGAAAGCCCGATGATCACGGCGTTGGGCGGCGCGGTCTGGGTGCCGATCGCCGAACGCAACAGCGACAGCACCACCGCGATTCGGGTGAACGAGGTCACCATGATCAGGATCGACGGCGCCAGCGACAGCACCGTGATCGCGGCGATCACCTGCAGCGCCCGCTCGGTGACGCCGCCCTGGCCGAGATCGAGCGAGAGCGTCTGGGCCTGCGCCGCGGCGATGGTTCCCAGCGCACCCAGCACGACGGCGAACACCGCCAGCCAGCGCAATCTCCGTCCCGTGGGTATCCGCCTGCCCATCATCCGTCCCCACCCGAATCAAGGCGCGGGTTCGGGGAACGCTAGAGCAAGCCTCAGGGACGGACGAAGAGGATTTCCCGCGCTATCCCCTGCCGCCTTGACGGCAGGGAGGCTGGCTCAGCCTTTCGGCTTGGGATCGCGCCCGAGCAGGCGGGCGAACTCCGCTTCGATAGCATCGACGGAGAACGGATCGTCCTCAGCCGGCTTGGCCGCGGGCTTCAATTCGGCCGGCTTGGCCTCCGCCTCTGGTTTGGTTTCAGCAGGCTTGGCTTCGGCAGATTTGGGCTCCGCGGGCTTCGCCTCGTTCGGCTTGTCCCCGCTCTTGGCCGGCGCCTCAGGCGCATCCGCCTTGGCGGAGTCCAGCTCATCGTCGAGCATGTCATCGAAGACGGGCGCGAACTTGACGGGCTTAGGCTGATCGGCAACCGGAGCCGGCGGCGCCTGCTCCTTCGCCGGTGCGGGCTTCTTCTCCTCAGCCTTGACGGGCTCAGCCGCCGGCGGCTTCGGCGGAGCAAAGACCGGGGGGGCGACCAGCGGCGCTTCGGCCGCGATGGACCGGGCCGGGGCGGGCTTCAGCCCCAGCGCCATTTCAAGCTCGGCCTCCATGTCCAGCGCCGGCCGGATGGGCGCAGGCGTCGGAGCCAGCGGCTTAGCAGCGGAAACTGGCGGAGCCGGCGGCACCGGAGGCGTCGGCAGCGGAGCAGCAGGGGTTGGCGCCGGCGCTTCCGGTTCCATGCGCGGGGCGGCCGCGCCCGGTCGCACGGCGGAGAACGGCCGCTTCAGGGCCTCTTCGAGCTGGCGCGCCATGTCGCCGAGCTCGCTGGCGCTGGCAGCCGGAGCCGGGTCGCGGGTCAGGGCAGCGCTGATGCCGGCAGCCCCCGCGGCAACCGCGGGAGCAAGCGGAGCTGGCGCAGGACGCGGCGGCTGAGGCGGCGGGCTCGGACGAACGAGAGGCGCCGGAGCGACTAGCGGCTGCGGGCGCGGCGGCGGAACAGGATCGACTGGGACAGCCGGAGCCGGCACCGGTGAAGGCGGCAACGGGCGCGGCTCCTCGGTGATATGCGGACGCGAATCGGGCTCGAAGGCCAGCGGCCGCTCGGCCAGGCCTTCGGTCGGCGCCGGCATCGCGACGCGTCCGCCGCTGCGTACGATATTGGTCTCGACCACCACGTCGGAGGCGCCGCCGATCATCACGAGATGCTCGACATTGTCGCGCCGCACCAGGATCAGCTGGCGCTGCCGGTCGAGATCGTAGACATCGACCACGCCGAGGCGCGGCTGGCGAGCGCGTCCTCCGCCCTGGCCCTTGAACTTCAGCCGGCCACCGCTCATCCGTCGCAAGAAGAAGCCGAGCAGCGCGACCAAGAGTAGCACCACTGCGAAGGCGATGATCCAACGCAGGCCGGAGGAAAGTTCGAAGCCAAACAAAGTCTGCAAGGTCTGCCTCATGAAGCGACGCGACAGCCGCCGACCGCTCTTTGTAAGGGCGATCAGACGGATAGACGGAGTTGGCTATACCATAAGCGCCGCCAGTTCGAGAAACATGGTTAGCAGATGGTTAACATGAACCTGCAGATCGAGCTGGATTAACCGCGCGTTAACCATGCACCCGGCAATAATTTCCCACTTCGGCAAGAGCCGACGGGAGATTGGCAGCATGGCGAACAACGGCCTTGGCCTGATGGGAGCTCTGAAGACGCGCATGCAATGGCATCAGGCGCGCCAGAAGCTGCTCGCCGAGAACGTCTCCAACGCCGATACCCCGCGCTTCAAGCCGCATGATCTGCGCGCGCCCTCCCCGGCCGGCGGCGGCACGACGTTGGCGCAGACCTCCCCGATGCATCTCGGCCTCTCCGGTCAGCGAGGCGGCTTCGATCCGCGCGATCCCAAGCGCTTCGAGACGACACCGAGCGCCAACAGCGTCAACCTCGAGGACGAGATGATGAAGGTCGCGCAGAACCAGTCGGACTATCAGCTCGCAGCCTCGCTCTACAGCAAGAGCCTTGGGCTGATGAAGATCGCGATCGGCAAGGGGCGCTAAGGAGCCACATCATGGATCTGCTCAAGAGTCTTGCCGTCGCCGCGTCCGGCCTGAAGGGCCAGGCGGGACGCATGCGCGTCATCGCCGAGAACCTCGCAAACGCCGATTCCTCGCCCGAGCGCGCCGGCGTCGACCCCTATCGCCGCAAGATCGTGAGCTTCCAGGGCAAGCTCGACCGCGAGCTCGATGCCCAGGTCGTCGATCTCGGCAAGGTCAACCGCGACCGCAGCGACTTCAAGACGAAATACGACCCCGGCCATCCCGCCGCCGACGCCAACGGCCAGGTCAAGATGCCCAACGTCAATTCGCTGATCGAGACGATGGACATGCGCGAGGCCCAGCGCAGCTACGAGGCCAACCTCAACGTCATCTCGTCCACGCGCCGGATGATCCAGCGCACCATCGACATCCTGCGCGCCTGACGCGACCGGCTGAAGCGGAGTTACTCTCATGACCACGTCGAGTTTCGCCGCCGGCGCCTACGCCTCGATGCAGGGCATGGGCACGAGTGCCCTGCTGAAGAAGCCGGCCTCGGTCGGCGGCCTCGACGGAGCCGGCGCTGGCCTGCCCGACTTCTCGTCGCTCGTCGGCAAGGCGCTGGAATCGACGGCGCAGAGCGCTCGTCAGGCCGATATTCAGACCGGCAATGTCGCCGCCGGCCGCTCCAATGTCGTCGATGTCGTCACCGCGGTCGCCGAGAGCGAAGCAGCGATCGAGACGCTGGTGGCGGTGCGCGACCGCGTCATCGCCGCCTATGAGGAAATCATGCGGATGCCGGTCTGACGACCGCCCTTCCATCCAACGCCGACCGGACCAGAGCTCCATGACTTCCGCAGCCATCCTCGACGTCGCCCGCGACGGTATCGTCGTCTTCCTCAAGGCCGGCGCGCCGCTGATGCTGATCGCGCTCGTCGTCGGCCTCGTCGTCTCGCTGATCCAGGCGCTGACCCAGATCCAGGAACAGACCCTGGTCTATGTTCCCAAGATCATCGCGGTCTTCGCAGCCATGCTGCTGTTTTTGCCGTTCATGGGCGACGCCCTGGCGGGTTATATGGGCAGGGTCGCCATCCGAATCGCCACGGGCGAATGAACCTCGCGCCGGCCAGCGCCTCCTTCCTGCGGAGTCCGGCCGGCGCGCCTCACTGGCGCGGGAGCCGGGTCCGCCCGATGCAGATCGCCATCCTGCCCGAGCTCAGCGCACTGTTCGTGCTGGTCTTCGCGCGCGTCGGCACCCTGGTGATGCTGATGCCGGGCATCGGCGAGCGCTTGATCTTGTCGCGCGCCCGGCTTTCGCTCGCCTTCTTCGTCGTTCTCGTCATCCTGCCGATGGCGCGTGGCACGATCACCGTCCCGCAGGATCCAGCCGGGCTCGGTGGACTGCTGATCAGCGAGATCCTGGTCGGGCTCGTCATCGGCGCGACCGTGCGCCTTTTGATGGGCGCCCTGCAGACCGCCGGCTTCATCATCGCCCAGACGCTCGGCCTCGGCTTTGCCGTCACCGTCGACCCGACCGGCGGCCTGCAGAACCCCTCGCTCGCCAACTTCCTCGCCATGCTCGGCATCACGCTGATCCTGGCGGCCGACCTGCACCATATCGCGCTCGCCGCCATCCATGAGAGCTACCGGCTGTTGCCGCCCGGCGGTTTTCCCGAGATCGGCGACGTGATGACGCTCGCGGTCAAGGCGATGGCGCAGGGCTTTTCGCTTGCGGTGCAGATCTCGGCACCCTTCATCGTCTTCGGTCTGCTGTTCAATCTCGGCCTCGGCGTGCTCGCGCGCCTGATGCCGCAGATGCAGGTCTTCTTCCTCGCCGTACCGGCTTCCATCCTCGGCGGCATGCTGGTGCTTCTCGCCACGGTCGGCGTGATGATGGGCGTCTTCCTCGACGATCTCGGCGCCTTCCTGCGCCAGTTCATCGGTCTTTGAGGAGGCGCGACGATGTCTGAAGGCGCCGAGAACGAAGACCGCACAGAAGAACCGACCCAGCGAAAGCTCGAGCAGGCGATCGAAAAGGGCGACGTCGCGCGATCGCAGGAGATCGGCACCTTCTTCGTGCTCTGCGGCTTCACACTGGCGCTCATGGTCGCCGCGGGCTCGGCCGCCCGCGACGCTGCGCTCTCGCTGCGCTCCTTCCTGATGAACGCCCATCAGGTCTCCGACGACCCGGCCGCCCTCTTCCATGTCACCAGTAAGGGAGTGATGACGGGCTTCGCCGCACTCGCCTTGCCGCTCGGCTTCATCCTCGTCGCCGCTCTTGCAGGCGCCCTGATCCAGCACAAGCCGCTCTGGACCACCGAGCCGATGATGCCGAAATTCGACCGGATCTCGCCGATGGCCGGGGCCAAGCGCATCTTCGGCAAGGAGGCCTGGGTCAATTTCGCCAAGGGCCTCGCCAAGATCCTGGTGGTCGGCGTCGGCGTCTGGATCGTGCTCTGGGGCGAGCGCGACCGCCTGCAGGGCTTCGCCCAGATGGATGTGCACGCTTTGTTGCCGGCCGTGCTCGTGCTGACGATCAAGCTGATGGCCGGCGTGCTCTCGATCTTCGCGGTCATCGCCATCGGCGATTTCGGCTACCAGCGCTTCACCTGGTATCAGCGCCAGCGCATGACCAAGCAGGAGCTAAAGGACGAATACAAGAACAGCGAAGGCAATCCCGAGGTGAAGGCCAAGCTGCGGCAGCTGCGCGCCCAGCGCGCCCGCTCGCGCATGATGGCCCAAGTGCCGAAGGCAACGGTGATCATCACCAACCCGACCCACTACGCGGTCGCCCTGCAATATGACCAGGGCCGGGGCGCACCGGTCTGCCTCGCCAAAGGGGTCGACGCGATCGCGCTGAAGATCCGCGAGGTCGCCGGCGAGCACAGCATCCCGATCGTCGAGAACCCGCCTCTGGCCCGCGCGCTCTACGCCACCGTCCAGATCGATGACGAAATTCCTGTCGAACACTATCAGGCAGTGGCGGAAGTCATCGGATACGTCTTGCGCCTGAAGCGTCGGCGCGCCTAACTCGCTGGCCGGGCAGGCGACGATATCCTGGCGCCCTGCCCCGACCCATCACCGACGGGCGACTGAAGGAAAACGGACCCGCTGCAATGAGTGCAAGCACGGCATCGACCGCGATCGACCGGTCCGACCGGCCCGGCCATGTCGGGATCATCCTGCTGATCGCGGGCCTCCTGGTCGGCGCGGCGATCGCGCTCGGCTTCATCGCCAATGAATGGGCGCAGCCGCTGATCCTCGGCCTGCTCGCCTTGCTTTCGGTCGTCGGCGTGTTCTGCCTGTTCGCCTTTGCGATCGGGCTGATCCAGTTCGCCGGCCGCTCAGCCCGCAACGACCTGACCAAGGCGATCGTCGACAGTGCCGATGACGGCGTCGTCGTCACCGAGGGCGACAATCGCATCGTTTACGCCAACGAGGCCTATCTCGCCTTTGCCGGCGCCCGCAACGCCAGCGAGATCGCCCCGGTCGAGCGCCTGTTCAAGGGCCGCGCCGAAGTCTCGGAGGCGATCTATCGCCTCGCCACCGCCGCGCGCGCCGGCCGTCGGCTCTCCGAGGAAATCAGGCTAGAGCCGGCCCTGAACGAGCGCGGCGCCGTCGGCTGGTATCGCGTGCGCGTCTCGCCGATTACCCGCGCCGGCCGCCCGGCCTGCCTGTGGAGCGTCGCCGACGTCACCCCCGAGCGCGAGCGCCAGGAGAACGCCTTCCAGGAGCTGCAGCACGCGATCGACTATCTCGACCATGCCCCGGCCGGCTTCCTCTCGATCGATGCCGACAGTGAGGTGCCCTATCTCAACGCCACGCTGGCCGGCTGGCTCGACTACGACCTTGCCCGCTTCGGCTCCGGCGGCCTGCAGCTCGACGACATCGCCTCGCCAAATGCCGCGGCGCTGATCCAGGCCATTCGCGGCCAGCCCGGCGATGTCCGCATCGAGGTGCTCGACGTCGACCTGCGCCGCCGCAACGGCCAGTCCCTGCCGGTGCGCCTGCATCATCAGGTCGCCTTCGGCCAGGACGGGCGCGCCGGGGCCTCGCGCACGCTGGTCCTGAATCGCGCCGCCGGCGAAGCCGGGGCCGACCGCCATACCGATGCCGAGGCGCGCTTCGCCCGCTTCTTCCACGCGACGCCTATGGCGATCGCGACCGTCGACCGCACCGGCGCGATCCTGCGCTCGAACGCCTCTTTCGCTCGCCTGACGCAAGGAGGCGCCCAGCCAGCGACGATCCAGGAGCTGGTCAACGGCAACGGCGCCCTCACCCAGGCCTTCGACGCTGCGCTCGCCGGCAAGGGCGAGATCGCCCCGCTCGACGTCGCGCTCATCGGCGAGGAAGGTCGCTCCGCCAGGCTCTATCTCTCGCCCGTCCCGGCCAGCGAGGACACCGATGGCGAGCGCGCCATCGTCTACGCGCTCGAGACCACCGCCGAGCGCAAGCTCAAGGACAATATGGACCAGGCCGGCAAGATGCAGGCGGTCGGCCAGCTCGCCGGCGGCATCGCGCACGACTTCAACAACGTGCTGCAGGTCATCATCAACGCCTCGGAATTCCTGCTCGCCAGCCACAAGCCGACCGATCCGTCCTTCCCGGACATCATGCAGATCAAGCAGAACGCCTACCGGGCGGCCTCGCTGGTCCGGCAACTGCTCGCCTTCTCGCGCCGGCAGACGCTGCGCCCGCAGGTGCTGGCGCTCGGCGATGTACTCTCCGACCTGTCGCTGATGCTGAAGCGCGTCGTCGCCGACAAGATCGCGCTCGATGTCCGCCAGGGTCGCGACCTCTGGCCGGTCAAGGCCGATCTCGGCCAGCTCGAGCAGGTCGTGGTCAACCTCGCCGTCAACGCCCGAGACGCCATGACGGGCGGCGGCAAGCTCCAGGTGCGCACCCGCAACGTGCCGGCGGCCGAGGTCGGCGAGCTCGGCTACGAGGCCCTCCCTGCCACCGATTACGTCCTGCTCGAGGTCGAAGACAGCGGCACCGGCATCGCGCAGGAGCATCTGGAAAAGATCTTCGAGCCCTTCTTCACCACCAAGGAGGTCGGCAAGGGCACGGGCCTCGGCCTCTCCATGGTCTATGGCATCGTCAAGCAGACCGGCGGCTTCGTCTTCTGCGATTCCGTCGTCGGGCGCGGCACCAATTTCCGCATCTTCCTGCCGCGCTACATCCCGACCGAAGAGGACATCGCCGCCGAGGCGGCCGCCAGGGAGGCGCCGAAGAAAGTCGCCGCCGATCATACCGGTGCCGGCATGATCCTGCTGGTCGAGGACGAGGACGCGGTGCGCGCTCTCAACGCCCGCATGCTGGTCTCGCGCGGCTACACCGTCCACGAGGCCGCTTCCGGTGTCGAGGCGCTCGAGCTGTTCATGCAGCACGAAGGCAAGATCGACCTCGTTATCTCCGACGTCGTCATGCCCGAGATGGATGGCCCGACCCTGCTCGGCGAATTGCGCAAGCGCAGCCCCACCACCAAGGTCGTCTTCGTCTCCGGCTATGCCGAGGAAGCCTTCCGCAAGAATCTGCCGGAGGGCGAGGAGTTCCTTTTCCTGCCCAAGCCCTTCACGATGAAGCAGCTCGTCGAGACGGTGAAGGCGGCGATGAGCTGAGCGGCTGATTTCGTGCAGAATCACGCCGTCTTTCCGGGACTTCGCGCAGCGAAGGGCCCGGAACCCAGAACCGATGCCGGTCTTGATGATGGCGCTGCGGCCGCTCCGCTTCTTCGGGAACGCCATCGGTTCTGGGTTCCGGGCTCAGGCCTTCGGCCTGCCCCGGAATGACGGCCAGCCTGATCGGAAAGCCTAGGCCTTTTGCGCCCGGATCAGCATATGCGGGCGAAAGCGCGGGAACAGGTATTCGAAGGTCCGGAACGGCAGCTTCTTCAGGCTTTCCGACGGACTCTGCCAGAGCATTTCGATCTCGACGAGCTTCAGCCCCGCATCGGCCAGGCAGGCTTCCAGCTCGGGGCGGGTATATTCGCGCCGGTGGACATATTCGTGCTCGAAATCGACATCGGCGAACAGGTCCTTCGGCAAGGCGACGATCGAGCGGTTGAAGATCAGCTTCAGGATGTTCCGCAGCCGCGCGAAATTATCGGTGGTTATGAAGATCTGCCCGGTCTCTGACAGCGCCGAACGCAGCTTGCGCAGGATCCCTGTCGGGTCCGTACGCAAATGCTCGATATTGTCGAACCAGAAGACGGCATCGACGGCATCGAGCGGCGAGACCCATTCCGGAGCGGAGATGTCGCCGGCGAACATGCCGGCGAAGTTCCCGTAAAGTTCCCCCTCGATTTTCAGGGTTTCGGCGAAATCGACGACGAAGACCGAAGCATCCAGATGTTTCTGGACGATTTCCTCGACGAAAGCTCCGCCAGCTCCCAATGACAGGACGCGAGGACGCTGTCCCAGACTGCCCAGAGCCATGCTCGCCGCGCGATACTGCCGGTAGAAACTGCTCTCGAAATAGGACTTCATGTGGAATTTGCGTTTTTCGAGATCGATCGACGATCTGAATTCGTTCGGCGACAGCGCACTCATGCAGAGCGACCTTCTGAGCAATGACCGCCAAGCCAATAGCGCAGACACCTTAAATAATTGCGTCCGGCTTCGTAGAATTGGCGCCCATCCGATCAAGGGTTTTGCCTCCTTGTCAGGCACCTGACCCAACACCTCCCCCGGCCCTTTCCTGCTTCGGAATGACGGCACAGGGCATCCCGCCATCGATCAGCATTACCAAGAGTTCATGCTGCGGACAGGCGCTCTCGGGCGGCCGGCTGTAAGGTGGCTCGTCGTCGACAGCGCTGCGCCGGGACCTTCGATGAAACGTTACGCGATCATAGCCCTTCTGGTGGCCGTCGCCGCCTTTGCCGCCTATCGCGTGATCAGGCCGCAGGACGGCCCGGAGCAAGCCCATGCCGAGCGCCGCGAAGGGCCGCCATCGACACCGGTCACAACCGTGCTCGCCAGCCGCGCCGACGTGCCCGTGACACGCCGCTCGATCGGTTTCGCCGAGCCGGTCGCGATCGTCGCGGTCAAGTCCCGCCTCGATGGCGTCATCGCCGACCAGCATGTCAAGGAAGGTGAGGAGGTCAAGCAGGGCGACCTGCTCTTCACCCTGGATGATCGCGAGCTCAAGGCGCAGGTCGCCCGCGACGAAGCGAATGTAGAGCGCGACAAGGCGACGGTGGCGCAGAAGCGCGCCGATCTCGCCCGCCAGAAGAGCCTGGTCGACAAGGGCGCCGGCACGCAGCAGGCGCTCGATCAGGCGACGGCCGACGAGGCCGTCGCCAACGCCGTCGTCAAGGCCGACGAGGCGACATTGGCGCTCGACCGCGTCCGGCTCGGCTACACCACGATCACCGCCCCGATCTCGGGCCGGCTTGGTGCCATCACAGCGACGCCGGGCAATGCCGTGCGGGTCAATGATGCCAACAGCAATCTCGTGACGGTGACGCAGCTCGCCCCGATCCGCGTCACCTTCACCCTGCCCGAGCGCGACCTGACCCTGGTGCAGACTGCAGCGAAGGCGCAGACCCCTGCGAAAGTCACCGCCTTCGCCTCCGGTACGCGCGAGGAACTCGCCACCGGCGATCTCTCCTTCATCGATTCCGCCGTCGACATCCCCTCCGGCACGGTCAGCGTCAAGGCGCTGTTCACGAACGAGCCGCACCGGCTCTGGCCGGGGCAATATGTCGATGTCGTCGTCCAGCTCGGCATGCTGCCCGGCGCCGTCACCGTGCCCTCGGTTGCCCTGCAGGAGGGGCAGAAGGGCCCCTTCGTCTACGTCGCCAAATCCGACGACACGGTCGAGGCGAGATCGGTCAAGGTCGCCTCCAACGAGAACGGCGTCGCGGCGCTCGCATCGGGACTGTCGCAGGAGGAGAAGGTCGTCACCGAGGGCCAGTCGCGGCTGGCGCCCGGCGCCCGGATCAGGCTGTCCGCCCCGCAAACCACCAAGCCTTAAGGGCGCGCCATGTCGGTCTCGGCCTTCTGCATCCGCCATCCGGTCGCGACGATTTTGATGTCGTGCGCGCTCATCCTCGGCGGCCTGTTCGCCTGGCGCTCACTGCCGGTCGCGGCGCTGCCACGGGCTGAATTCCCGGTCGTCAACGTTTCCGCGCAATTGCCCGGCGCCTCGCCCGAGATCATGGCGACTTCGGTGGCGACGCCACTGATCAAGCAGTTCGCCACCATCGCCGGCATCGACTCGATCGCCACCACCAACGCGCTCGGCACCACCTCGATCGCGATCCAGTTCGCGCTCGATCGCGACATCGACGCCGCTGCCGCCGACGTCCAGGCCGCGATCGCCCGCACCCAGCGCCAGCTCCCGGTCGACATGACGACGCCGCCGAGCTACCGCAAGTTCAATCCTGCCGACGCCCCGATCCTGCTGCTGGCGCTGAAGAGCGAGGTCACCCCGCTCTCCAAGATCGACGCCTTCGTCCAGCAGGTGCTGTCGCCGACGCTCTCCACCGTCGAGGGCGTGGCGCAGGTCCAGATCTTCGGCAGCCAGAAATATGCCGTACGCATCCAGGTCGACCCGACGGCGCTCGCCGCTCGCGGCATCGGCATCAACGACCTGCAGACAGCGATCACCGCCGCCAACGTCAATACCCCGGTCGGCACCATGCAGTCCGGTCCGCAGCAATTGACGATCGAAGCTGAGACCCAGCTCGCCGACGCCGCGCACTTTGCCGACATCATCATCGCCACCCGCGACGGCCGCCCGGTCCGGCTCAGCGACGTCGCCAAGGTGATCGACTCGGTCGAGAACCTCCAGCTCGCCAGCTGGTATGACGGTTCGCGCGCACTCGTCGTCGCGGTCTTCCGCCAGCCCGACGCCAACACCGTCGAGGTCGTCGACCGCGTCAGGACAGCGATCGGCCAGATGCAGTCGCTGCTGCCGCCGGCGACCACGCTCGGCCTGCTCAACGACCGTTCCGCCTCGATCCGCCAGGCGGTAGAAGACGTGCAGTTCACGCTCGGATTGACGATCGTGCTCGTCGTCGCGGTGATCTTCCTCTTCCTGCGCCGCTTCACCGCGACGCTAATCCCGGCGGTCGCCGTGCCGATCTCGCTGATCGCGACGCTGGGCGCGATGTACCTGTTCGACTTCTCGATCGACAACATCTCGCTGCTCGGCCTGACGCTCGCGGTCGGCCTCGTCGTCGACGACGCCATCGTCATGCTCGAGAACATCGTCCGCCACATGGAGGAGGACGGGCTCTCGGCCTTCGACGCGGCGCTGAAGGGGTCGAGCGAGATCGGCTTCACCATCATCTCGATCTCGCTCTCGCTGGTTGCGGTCTTCATCCCTGTGCTGCTGATGGGCGGCGTGATCGGGCGCGTTTTCAACGAGTTTGCCGTCGTCGTCACCGTCGCCATCCTCGCCTCGGCCTTCGTCTCGCTGACGCTGACCCCGATGATGTGCGCCCGGCTCGGTGCCAGCGCGGCCGGCCACGGTGAGGGCAAGGACCGGCTCGCCTTCCTCGAACGCGGCTTCGACGCCGTGCTCGGGGCTTATCGCGCCGGCCTCGACCTCAGCCTGAAATACCGGCGCGTCGTGTTGATGATCTTCGTCGCCAGCGTCGCTGCCAGCGCCTGGCTGGTGATGACCATTCCCAAGGGCTTCTTCCCGCAGGAGGATATCGGCCAGCTCCAGGTCGCGACCGAGGCGCGCCAGGATATCTCCTTCGACGCCATGTCGGGCCTGCAGCAGAAGGTCGAGGAGGTCTTCCGGCGCTCGCCCTATGTCGCCCATGTCGCCTCGACCATCGGCTCCGGCGGCTCGTCCGGCAGCCTCAATGCCGGGCGGCTCTTCGTCGAGCTGAAGCCGAAGTCCGAGCGCCCACCCTTGCAGCAGATGCTCGCGGATCTCCGCCGCCAGCTCGCCGCCATCCCCGGCATCGCGGCCTATATGTCGCCGGTGCAGAACCTCAACATCGGCGCGCGCGCCTCGAAGAGCCAATACCAGTTCGTGATGCAGGCGATCGACCAGGCGGCGCTGTCAGACTGGTCGGGCAAGATGCTGGAGGCGCTGCAGCATGATCCGCTCTTCGTCGACGTCACCACCGACCTGCAGAACAAGGCCCTGCTCGCCAACCTCGTCGTCGACCGGGCCAAGGCGCAGTCGCTGGGCATCACCGCCGACGTGCTGCGCTCCAGCCTCTATTCCGGCTTCGGCGTGCGCCAGATCTCGACGATCTACACCACGAGCGACAGCTATCAGGTCATCATCGAGTTCAACCCCGACATCCAATGGTCGAACGACCGGCTCGACCAGGTCCGCTTCCGCTCTTCCTCCGGCGCGCTCGTCCCGCTCGGCACCTTCGCCAGGATCGAGCGCAAGGCCGGCCCGCTGACCGTCAACCAGCTCGGCCAGCTCCCTGCCGTCACCCTTTCCTTCAACCTGCCTGCCGGCCGCGCGCTCGGCGAAGCCGTGCAGCGCATCGATGCGATCAAGGCCAGCCTCAACCTGCCGCCGCAGATCGGCACCAGCTTCGCCGGCGTCGCCAAGACCTTCGAGCAATCGCTCGGCAACCAAGGCCTGCTGGTCGCCGGTGCGGTGCTGACGATCTACATCGTGCTCGGCATTCTCTATGAGAGTTTCATCCACCCGCTGACCATCCTGACCGGCCTGCCGGCGGCGGCGCTCGGCGCGCTCATGACGCTGAAGCTCTTCGGCCTAGACCTATCCGTCATCGCCGTGATCGGGCTGCTGATGCTGATCGGCATCGTCAAGAAGAACGCGATCATGATGATCGACGTCGCGCTTGAACTGCAGCGGGCGGGCGAGCCACCGGAGGTCGCGATCCGCGAAGCCTGCCTGCGTCGCTTCCGGCCGATCATCATGACGACCCTGGCGGCGATCCTCGGCGCGCTGCCGATCGCGATCGGCGCCGGCGCGAGCGCTGAATTGCGCCAGCCGCTCGGCCTCGCCGTCGTCGGCGGGCTGATCGTCTCGCAGGTGCTGACGCTGTTCATCACGCCGGTGATCTTCCTTGCCATGGAGGGTCTCTCACGCCGGCTCGGCGGCTCGAAAACAGCCGCACCCGCCATGGCGGAACCACCGCGCGCCGCAGGTTGATCAGACGCCGCCCGCAGGCGGGTGGAGGCCCCAACGCCTGCCCGGCATGCGCGGTTTCCCAATGGAGCTTTGCGACATTTGATGTCTCATCCGGCGCGTTTTCAGCGGAGCTTGCGACATCGAAGGAGAGCCGAGCATGACTGAGATGCCGAAAGGGCGGGACGCACCGCAGGACGAGCCTGCGCTCAGCTTCGAGGGTGTCACGCTCTCGCCGCAGAAGGAGATCGTCCGGGTCTTCTACAAGGAGATGTGGGACCATGCCGACAAGTCGCTGATCCCGCGGATATTCCATGAGGATTTCACCTTTCGCGGATCCCTCGGCCCGGTCCTGCGCGGCCATCACGAGTTCGCGGGCTATGTCGACTGGGTCACCGGCTCGCTCGGCGGGTACACCTCCGACATTCTCGCGCTGGTCGAAGAAGGCAACCGCGTCTTCGGGCGCTTGCGCTTCCACGGCGTCCACCGCCGCGAGATGTTCGAGGTGCCGCCAACAGGCCGCCATGTCTGGTGGCATGGCGCACCGGCCTTCACCTTCGAGGACGGCCTCGTCCGCGACCTCTTCGTGCTCGGCGACATCCATGGGCTGATCGGGCGCCTGCGGCAGGGCTGAGCGACCTGCCCTATCCGGCGAAGGTCACGCCCGCTTCCCGCGATTCCAGTCGGATCAGGCGGCAATCTTTCACGGCCGCCTGCCGGTGCACCGTCGCCTCGCGATAAATCGGATCGCGCAACATCGCAGCGAAGGCGTCGACGCTGGGATATTCGGCGATGAAGCAGATGTCCCAGCGCTCGCCCCTCGGACCAATCAGCATCTGCTCGAAGCCGCCGCGCCAGAGAATGCGCCCGCCGAGCCGCGTCAGCACCGGCGCGCTGATCCGGCCATAGGCCGCGAAGGCTTCTCTGCCGCCGCCATGCGGGCCGTCCGGATACTGGGCCTCCACATTGAGCCGGATCAGGTTCAGCATCTGCACCGGGCCCGGCCGGTCGTCGGCACGGAAGGCGGCGAAGGTCTCGCGGCTGAAGCTCGTATGGTCGCTCATCCCCGCCTCCCTCAGCCGGCCTTGGCGACCAGCGACCAGTCGCCGGAATAGATCGGCTGGCGCCGCTTCATCCAGGCGTCGAGGCCCTCGCGCAGATCAGCCGTCGGCACGACGCGGGCGAACTGCTCGCTCTCGATCAGCAGCCCCTCGGCGATGCTGGCGTTGATGCCACGCGTCACCGCGGTGAGGATGCTCGCCGCCGCCAGCGGCGAGTGCCGCAGGATGCGCTGCGCCAGCGCATGCGCCGCCGGCAGCAATTCCTCATGCGGCACGACCGCGTTGATCAACCCCAGCTCGAGCGCCCGCTGCGGCGTGAACGGATCGCCGGTCAAGAGCAGCTCCAGCGCGCGCTTGCGGCCGGCGAGCCGCGGCAGGCGCTGCGTCCCGCCGAAGGTCGGCGGCATGCCGAGATTGATCTCGGGCTTGGCGAACATCGCCCGCTCGCTGGCGATGGCGAGCGGCACGGCTTCCGTCACCTCGCAGCCGCCGCCATAGGCGAGCCCGTTCACCGCCGCGATCACCGGCTTGCCGAAGGCCTCCAGGCGCGCCGTCAGTGCCTGGCCGCGACGAACGAAATCGCGCACCGCCTGCTCCGGCCCGGCCGCGACGCTCTGCGAGAACTCGTGGATGTCGCCGCCGGCCGAGAAGGCGCGCTCACCGGCGCCGGTCAGGATCACCGCGCGGACGGACGGGTCGACCTCGATCCGGTCGAGGATTTCGAGCAGGTGGTCGATCAGCCCGTAGTTCAGCGCGTTGAGCTTGTCGGGGCGGTTCAGCGTCAGCGTCGCGATCGCTTCGCTTTGCTGAATCAGGACGGGATCATTCTCGGGCATGGCCTTGGCCTTCTTCCGGTTTCGACCGGTCGAAGCTGCGCCCCAGGCTTGACGATGTATACTACCTGTACGGTATACATGAACCATGATCAAACCTGACAGCCCGACCCGCAAGCGCATCATCGACGCCGCCAGCAAGCTCTTCTATGGCGAGGGCATCCGCGCCGTCAGCGTCGATGCGGTCGCGCAGAAGGCGGGCCTGACCAAGCGCACGCTCTACTACCATTTCGAGAGCAAGGACGAGCTCGTCGCCGCCTATCTCGAGGCGCGCGACCAGCCCAATCTCAAGCTGATGGCCGGCTGGTTCGACAAGGCCGAAGGCGGGCTGCCGCAGAAGATCGAGTCGATCTTCCAGAACCTCGCGCGCTCGGCCCGCCATCCGCGCTGGAAGGGCTGCGGCTTCCTGCGTACCGCGGCCGAGCTCGCCAACCTACCCGGCCACCCCGCCATCAAGATCGGCGCGCGCCACAAGGCCGGCTTCGAGCGCTGGCTTGCCGGCGCCTGTGCCGATCACGGCGCTGCCGCGCCAGACGAACTCGCCCGCCAGGTCGTCCTGCTGATGGACGGCGCCTTCTCGGTCATGCTCGTCCATCGCGATCCCGCCTATGTCGAGGCCGCTGGGCGCGCTGCCGCGACGCTCGCTGCCGGTTCCTGTCGAGGCTAGTTCGTTGATCGCCGCCGGGCCGCCCTCTATTCTGGACCCATGACGCGACGGCCCGCCCTCGCCTACACGCTGCTGCTGCTCGCGCAGACCGTCTGCGCGCTGGTGATCCTCTTTCACATCCACATCGCCTTCCGCGTCCTGATCGAACGAATCGGCCAGCAGCAGACGTTGCCAACCGAGATTCTGGCGCAAATCTGCGTGGCGGCGCTGCTCGGCCAGTGCTGCTACTGGACCCGCCTATATTGGCTGCCGGTGCCGCAAGGCTTCCGCAGCCTGCCTCTCGGGCATCTCCTGGCTTTCGCCGCGCGCCTCGGTGCGATCGTCGGCGGCGCGCTGGCCTCGATCTACTTCCTGCGTCACCTGCCGGAGCTGACGAAACTCGCCGATAGCTTCACCCTGGTCTGGCGTTCCGGCCTGCTCTTGGCGATCGTGTTCGCGCTGTATTGCTACACGCTGGAGCTGGAGCGGCTTGCCGCCGCCTGGCAGGCCGAGCCCGAGGAGTGACCTCCTTCTGCCGGCGCCGAGAACCCAGATTCGTCAGGCGCGCAGGCTGGCGAGCCAGAGCCTGAAGCTCCGCAAGCGTTCTCGCGCCGCCTGCCCGAGCGCAACCGCCCGCCGCCAGGCCGCGCTCGCCTTGATCCGCCCGATCACCGCCTGCCGGATCGCGTCGATCCAGCCCATGATCCGCGCGAACCAGGGGATGGTGAGGAGCTGCGCGCGCCCGGCATGGTAGACGCGCTCGACCAAGAGGAAGCCCGCGAGATGGCCGATCGCCGTCGTGATGATACCTGCCGTGAACGCTCCGCGCGCCAGGAACAGCAGGCCAAGCAGCTTCAGCGGCTCGACGATGGCGAAGGGAATCGCCAGCGCGACCAGCGCGCCATAGGGCGGCAGCCGCCCGATCGCTTCTTCGCACCGCGCCACCAGCCGCAGCGAGGCGAACCAGGCGACAAGCGGTCGATAGAGTGGCCGTACCAATTCGTCGAGCAGGATGACGAGCCCGACAACGAGGTCGAGCGGGATGAGGAGTAGGCGGATCAGGGATTTTCGCATCACGCTTCGCGCCTCGTGGACAGGTCACTTTCGCTCTGTTGGGGCACAACCGGTGCGTGCCGAAACAAGAACAAAAAAAGAACTTGCGAGAGAGAACAAACCATGACCATAGTCATCTCCATGGCGCGGATTGAGATGTGGTCGCGCCCCTGCCATAAGGAGCGCACGTCGTGAATCAGGCGAATCTCAGGCTCGTGGAAGGCTCTTCGATGGACAAGGCCAAGGCGCTCGATGCAGCGCTCTCGCAGATCGAACGCGCCTTCGGCAAGGGCTCGATCATGCGCCTGGGCAAGAACCAGCAGGCGATCGAGATCGAGACGATCTCGACCGGTTCGCTCGGTCTCGATATCGCGCTCGGCGTCGGTGGCCTGCCTCGGGGCCGCGTCATCGAGATCTATGGGCCTGAATCCTCCGGCAAGACCACGCTTGCGCTCCACACCATCGCCGAAGCGCAGAAGAAGGGCGGCGTCTGCGCCTTCGTCGATGCCGAGCATGCGCTCGACCCGGTCTATGCCCGCAAGCTCGGCGTCAATCTCGACGATCTCCTGATCTCCCAGCCTGACACCGGCGAGCAAGCGCTCGAGATCACCGACACGCTGGTCCGCTCCGGCGCGATCGATGTGCTCGTCATCGACTCCGTCGCGGCGCTGACGCCGCGCGCCGAGATCGAAGGCGAGATGGGCGATGTCCAGCCCGGCCTGCAGGCCCGCCTGATGAGCCAGGCGCTGCGCAAGCTGACCGCCTCGATCTCGCGCTCGAACTGCATGGTCATCTTCATCAACCAGATCCGCATGAAGATCGGCGTGATGTACGGTTCGCCCGAGACCACCACCGGCGGCAATGCGTTGAAGTTCTACGCCTCGGTGCGCCTCGACATCCGCCGCGTCTCGACGCTGAAGGAGCGCGACGAGGCGACCGGCAACCAGGTCCGCGTCAAGGTCGTCAAGAACAAGGTCGCGCCGCCGTTCAAGCAGGTCGAGTTCGACATCATGTTCGGCGAGGGCATCTCGAAATCCGGCGAATTGATCGATCTCGGCGTCAAGGCCGGCATGGTCGAGAAGTCGGGCTCCTGGTTCTCCTTCGACAGCCAGCGCCTCGGCCAGGGCCGCGAGAATGCCAAGGCCTTCCTCAAGGCCAACCCGGACGTGGCAGCAAAGATCGAAGCCACCATCCGGCAGAATTCCGGCCTCGTCGCCGAGCGTATCCTCGACAATGCCGATCCGAGCGTCGAGGATCTCGACGAGGGTGAGGCCTGAGCCTTCAAACTAGGGCACGGAATCATTAAATCGACGGGCGGCCTTCGGGCCGCCCGTTTCCGTTTTGCGGTCAGCGGCTTGCCGGCCCTGCATCCTTGCGGGCGCTTTCTGGACAGGCGTCAGCGCGCTGACTAGAACCACTGCGCCGGGCCGGCCGGCCCCACCAGAACAGAGCCAAGATTGCGATGAGCGGCGTCAACGAGATCAGGTCGACCTTCCTCGATTACTTCAAGAAGAACGGCCACGAGGTGGTGCCGTCGAGCCCGCTCGTGCCGCGCAATGACCCGACCTTGATGTTCGCCAATTCCGGCATGGTGCAGTTCAAGAACGTCTTCACCGGCCAGGAGAAACGGCTCTATTCGCGCGCCACCACGGCGCAGAAATGCGTGCGCGCCGGTGGCAAGCACAACGATCTCGACAATGTCGGCTACACCGCCCGCCACCACACCTTCTTCGAGATGCTGGGGAACTTCTCCTTCGGCGACTATTTCAAGGAACAGGCGATCACCCATGCTTGGACCTTGGTCACGCGCGAGTTCGGCCTGCCCAAGGAGAAGCTGACCGTCACGGTCTACTCCGAGGATGATGATGCGCACGCGCTCTGGAAGAAGATCGCCGGCCTGCCGGATTCGCGCATCATCCGCATTTCGACCTCGGACAATTTCTGGCGCATGGGCGACGTCGGCCCCTGCGGTCCGTGTTCCGAAATCTTCTACGACCATGGCGACCATATCCCCGGCGGCCCTCCAGGCTCGCCCGACGAGGATGGCGACCGCTTCATCGAGATCTGGAACCTCGTCTTCATGCAGTATGAAGAGGCTGCGGGCGGCATAAGGACCAATCTGCCCCGCCCCTCGATCGACACCGGCATGGGGCTGGAGCGCGTCGCCGCCGTGCTCCAGGGCACGCATGACAACTATTCGATCGACCTGTTCGCGACGCTGATCCGCACCATCGCCGATCTGACCAACGTCCCCTCCGATGGGCCGATGAGCGCGAGCCACCGCGTCATCGCCGACCATCTGCGCTGCTCCGCCTTCCTGATCGCCGACGGCGTGCTGCCCTCGAACGAGGGCCGCGGCTATGTGCTGCGCCGGATCATGCGCCGCGGCATGCGCCACGCGCAGCTGCTCGGCGCCAAGGATCCGCTGATGCACAAGCTGGTGCCGGCGCTGGTGCGCGAGATGGGCCAGGCTTATCCCGAGCTGATCCGGGCCGAGGCGTTGATCAGCGAGACGCTGAAGCTGGAGGAGAGCCGCTTCCGCACCACGCTGGCGCGCGGCCTGTCGATTCTCGATCAGGAAACGCAGGCGCTGGGTTCCGGCGACAAGCTCAAGGGCGATGTCGCCTTCACCCTCTACGACACCTACGGCTTCCCGCTCGACCTGACCCAGGATGCGCTGCGCGCCCGTGGCGTCGGCGTCGACCTCGAAGGCTTCGACGCGGCGATGGCGCAGCAGAAGGCCAAGGCGCGCGCCGCCTGGGCCGGCACCGGCGAGGCCGCGACCGAAAAGCTCTGGTTCCCGCTGCGCGAGCGCGTCGGCGCGACCGAATTCCTCGGCTACGATACCGAGAGCGCCGAGGGCGTGGTCACCGCTTTGGTCAAGGACAATGCCGAGGTCGCGACGCTGAAGGAAGGCGAGAGCGGTATCGTCATCCTCAATCAGACGCCGTTCTACGGCGAATCCGGCGGTCAGGTCGGCGATACCGGCACCATCACCGGCAATGGCTTCAAGGCCGAGGTGACCGATGTCCTGAAGAAGCTCGGCGATGTCTTCGCCCATCAGGTCAAGGTCGTCTCCGGCGAGATCGACCTCGGCAAGCCGGCCGAGCTGACAGTCGATCATGGCCGGCGCAGCGGCATCCGGGCCAACCATTCGGCCACCCATCTGCTGCACGAGGCGCTGCGGCGTGTTCTCGGCGACCATGTCGCGCAGAAGGGTTCGCTGGTGCAGCCCGAGCGCCTGCGCTTCGACTTCAGCCATCCCAAGCCGATCAGCCGCGCGGAGCTGGCGCGGGTCGAGGAGATGGCGAACCGCCTGGTGCTGCAGAACGAGCCCGTCGTCACCAAGCTGATGTCAGTCGACGACGCCATCGCCTCCGGCGCGCGCGCCCTCTTCGGCGAGAAATATGGCGACGAGGTCCGTGTCGTCTCGATGGGCACGGATCGCGATGCCGACACGCCGAAGACCTTCTCGGTCGAGCTCTGCGGCGGCACCCATGCCAGCCGGACCGGCGATATCGGTCTCGTCACCGTCCTGTCGGAGTCCGGTGTCGCGGCCGGCGTGCGCCGGCTCGAGGCGCTGACCGGCGAGGCGGCGCGCCGTCACCTGCGCGAGGAGAGCGTCGCGCTCGACGAAATGGCCGGGCTGCTGAAGGCCTCGGTCGCCGAACTGCCGGCGCGCGTTGCGACGCTGGTCGAGGAGCGCCGCAAGCTCGAGCGCGAGCTCAGCGAAGCGCGCAAAAAGCTCGCCATGGGCGGCGGCGGCGAAGCCAGCGACCCGATCCGCGAGGTCGCCGGCGCCAGGCTGCTGGCGCGCGCCGTCACCGGCGTCGAGATGAAGGATCTGAAGAGCCTGGTCGATGAGGCAAAGGCCCGCGTCGGCTCCGGCGTCGTCGCCATCGTCGGCGTCGCCGAGGACGGCAAGGCCGGCGTCGTCGTCGGCGTCACGCCGGACCTGACCGAGCGCTTCGACGCAGTCGCTTTGGTGCGCGCCGCCTCCGAGCGTCTCGGCGGCAAGGGCGGCGGCGGCCGCCGCGACATGGCCCAGGCCGGTGGCCCCGATGGCGCCCAGGCGCAGGCGGCGCTTGACGCCGTCGCCGACGCGATGGGCTGAGGCGATCATGGCGCCCGCCCCGCAGCCTGGCATGAGCTGGCGGCGGCGGGCGCATCTGGTCATCGACCGCGGCGCCGGCGACGATCTTTCGGTCAGGCTCGTCCATGGCGGGCTGGTCGCCCTGATCATCATCAATGTCGCCGCACTGGTGCTGGAATCGGTACCGAGCCTCGCCGCCGCCTATGGCCGGGCGTTCTACTGGATCGAGCTCGTCTCGGCCGCGCTGTTCACGCTCGAATATGCCGTCCGGCTCTGGGTTGCGCCCGAACATGCACGCTATCGCGACCTGAGCGATGGAGCGGCGCGGCGCGCCTATGCGCTGTCGCCACCGGCGCTGCTCGATTTCCTCGCCACGGTGCCGCTCTACACTGCCCTGCTCGGCTATGGCGACCTCAAGATCCTGCTGCTCTTCCGCCTGCTGCGCTTCTTCAAGCTCGGCCGCTATTCGCCCGGCATGGCCTCGCTCGGCGCGGCGCTGCATGCCGAGCGCAAGGCGCTTCTCGCCTGCATCGTTATCCTGATCGGCGTCATGCTGCTCTCGGCGACCGCGATGCACTTCGTCGAGCACGACGTCCAGCCCGAGAAATTCGGCACCATTCCCGATGCGATGTGGTGGGCGATCATCACGCTGACGACGGTCGGCTATGGCGATGTCTATCCTGTGAGCGCCGCCGGCAAACTCGTCGCCTCACTCACCGCGGTGATGGGGCTCGTCATGCTGGCGCTGCCGGTCGGCATCATCGCCACCGCCTTCGCCCAGGAGATCCACCGCCGCGAATTCGTGGTGACCTGGAGCATGCTGGCGCGAGTACCCCTGTTCAGCGGCCTCAACGCCTCCGAGATCGCCGAGATCATGCATGCGCTGCGCGCCCGCACCGTGCGTGGTGGCGGCATCGTGCTCCGCCCGCACGAGCCGGCCCACTCTCTCTATTTCGTCGCCAGCGGCGAGGTCGAGCTCGTCGCGGCCGATGGCAGCCGCTGCCTCGACGAAGGCTGCTATTTCGGCGAGCTCAGCCTCACCGAGATCGCCGCCGCCGAAGGAGGCATTGCAGCGCGCGCGACCGTCGCGACCAAGCTCCTCGTCCTTGATCCTGCCGATTTTCGCCTGCTCATGCTGCGCCACCCTGAACTGGCCGCCCATCTCCACCGACTTGCAGCAGCATGATGCCGACCCGCCGCACAGCCCTCGTCCTGCTCTTCTCGGCAGGCACCCCTGCCATGGCTCAGCAGCCGCGGCCGCAGCGCCCGCCGCAGGGGCCGAGCCTGTCGGCCCCCCGGACGCTGATGGCCGGGTCGATGGCGACCGCTTTCGTCAGCCGCCCCCCGGCCACTGCCCGCCTCGCCATCAGCAGGCCGACCGATCCGCCGGAGGCGGCGATCGTCGCCGCGCCGCTCGGCCAGGTTACGGTGCTGTCGCTGCCGGCGCCCGGCGAGGTCGGCACCTTCGAACTGCGCCTGCTCGGCGAGAGCGATGGCAAGCCGGTCATCCTGCTACGCCAGCCGCTCCTGACGACGACGCCAAGCGCGACGCTCGCCGCCCCCACCCGCGTCGCGCGCGGCAATCCCCTGCCCGCCCGCGGCATCGGCCCCAATGGCGATCGCGACCGCGTCGTCCTGGTGAAGCCTGATGCACCGCCTGACGCAGCGGGTCCGAACTTCTTTCCGGCCGAGAATGTCGAGAGCACGCTGGAGGCGCCGGCCGAGCCCGGCACCTACGAATTGCGCTATGTGATGGACGCCCCGCTCACCGGCCCGCGCGTGCTGGCCCGGCGGGAAGTGATAGTGGAATAACCACCCAGATGTCGTCTTTCCGGGGCGCCGCGCAGCGGCGAGCCCGGAACCCATATCCGCAAGTCGCTTAGGATAGGGTGTAGCGAGCAGTGCGCCCTTTCTCCAAGGTTCGGTGTTCATGGATTCCGGGCTCTTCGCTGCGCGAAGCCCCGGAAAGACGGAATGGTTCCGAGCAAGATCAGCCCGCGCTAGTCATAGTCCGGGTGCTGGCGCGAGCGATAGGCCGGCAGTTCCTCGGCGGGGATATCGTCCTCGGTCCGCGTGCCCTCGAGCCGGCAGAGTTCGTCGAACCAGGGCGCCCTGCCCTCGATGCCATAGGCATGGCTCGGCGGGAAGGCAGCGGGATCGTCCAAGCTGCCGACCGCGAGCGAGAGCGTGCCCATGCCGGGATAGCTGAAGCTCAGCGGCGTGCCGCAATCGCGGCAGAAGCCACGCTCGGCGACTTCCGACGAACGGAAGACGGACGGCGTCCCGCGCGTCCAGACCACGTCGGCGACACGCGAGGAGGCGAAGGCGCCGAAATAGTTGCCGACCGCCTTCTGGCACATCCGGCAAAAGCACATCGAGACCTTGTGCGGCGGCTTCAAGAGCCGATAGCGCACCGTGCCGCACTGGCAGCCGCCGGTGAGAGGGGTTGTCGTCTCGCTCATATCGGCTCCCGGCCCCATGGCTGCCGCTGGCTCTGCCAGGCAGACACGGCAAATCTGCCACACCGTATCGATTTGGCGAGCTGTGAACGGCTGTTCATTGCCTCGCGCACGAACAGGCCTAAGCCTGCCGCTACGGTAAGGCTGGGCAATCTCATGATATCCGTCATCATTCCCGCGAACAGCGGGACATCTCGTACGCGGCTCGCGGCGCACCTGCTCGCGGGCACGGCGCTCGTGCTGCTCCTGTCCGCCGGACAGGTGCTCGCGAATGGCGGCCGCGGCGGCGACCGCAGCGGCAATGCCGGTTCCGGCGGCGCGGGCGGCATCGACAACCCGACGGGCGCCGGTGGTGCAGGCGTCAGGGGCCAAATAGCCCCAGGAGGCAACGCGGGCGGTGGCGGCGGTGGCGCCGGCGCTGTCACCGGTGGAGCCGGCGGGCTCACCGGCAGCGGAAACGCCGGTGATGGCCAGGGTGGCACGGGCGGCGTGCATGGTAGCGTCAGCTCTGCCCTACCAATTGGCTCCAAGACCGGCAGCGACGGCAGCAATGGCAATTCCGGCGGCAACGTTTACGGCGGCGGCGGCGGCGGAGCCGGCGGCTATGGCGCCGTCGTCACGGGCACGGGCACGCTGGGAGCGATCGGCGACACACTCACCGGCGGCAATGGCGGC
Source organism: Allobosea sp. LjRoot90 (assembly GCF_964254315.1). Taxonomy (NCBI): domain Bacteria; kingdom Pseudomonadati; phylum Pseudomonadota; class Alphaproteobacteria; order Hyphomicrobiales; family Alloboseaceae; genus Allobosea; species Allobosea sp. LjRoot90. The sequence goes on along the minus strand of NZ_CAXUTF020000001.1, from coordinate 12,234 downwards.
CATGGCGGCGGCAGCTTCTATGACCAGGGCGGTTCCGGCGGCTCCGGCGGCATCGGCCTCCTCTTCACCGATGGCAGTGCGGCGCAGACCCTGACCATCGACGGCACGATCCAGGGCGGCAAGGGCGGAAACGGCGGCTCGCATGTGGCGGACATCGGCGGCGTCGGTGCCGGCGGAACCGGCGGCAATGGCCTGGTCTTCATCAATGGCGGCGCGACGACGACGCTGAACGTCAATGGCACGATCCGTGGTGGCGATGGCGGGCGCGGCGGCTCGAATTTGCCGACTGCTTTTGGTCGTACCCCTAATCCCGGTGAGGGCTCCATGGGCGCCGGCGCTGCCGGCGGCGAGGCCATCATCGGTGCCGACCTGACGATAACCAACAACGGCACGATCGAGGGCGGTCTGTCGGGCGATGGCACGACACGGGCCGCAGCGATCCACTTCACCGGTGGCAGCAACACGCTGAGCTTCGGCAACGCCACCTCCGGCCTGATCGGCGGCATCATCATCGACACCGGCACGCTGACCTTCAATCAGTCCAGCGCCGTCACGGTCGACAGCGTCATCAGCGGCGGTGGCAGCGTGGTCAAGGATGGGGCGGGCACGCTGACGCTGACGGGCGCCAACACCTATACCGGCGGCACAACGCTCAACCAGGGCACGCTCTCGGTTTCGTCCGACGGCAATCTCGGTGCGGCTTCGGGCGGGCTCACTTTCGGCGGCGCCAGCACCTTGCAGGTGACCGCAACCTTCTCGACGGCGCGAGCGGTGACGCTCAATGCCAACGCCACGGTCGAGGTAAGCGCCAGCCAGAACTTCACCATGGATGGCACGATCACTGGGGCTGGTGGCCTCATCAAAGCCGGCGCCGGCACGGTGACGCTGACAGGCACAAACACCTATACTGGTGGCACGACGATCTCCGCCGGCATGCTCTCGGTCTCGTCCAACGCCAATCTCGGTGCTGCGGGTATTGCGATCACGCTCGCCAATACGACCGTCGTCGGCGGGGCTGGTACCGGAGCCGATGCGGTGCTGCAAACGACAGCGACGTTCTCGAGCAGCCGAAACATCGCCTTCACCAGCGGCGGCGGGCGTATCGAGACCGCTTCGGGGACGGAACTGACCCTGAGCGGGGCAATCACCACCACCGGCAGCGCCAGCTTCATCAAGCAGGGCGCCGGCACGCTGGTGCTGACGGGCGACAGCTCGGCCGGCTACAATGGACGCACTTGGGTCAACGAGGGCACGCTGCGCATCGAGGCCGGCGGCAGGCTCGGCAGCGCGGCTGCTGGCGGACAGGCCTATATCAGCAACGGCGCGACCGCGATCGTCACCGGCGCCGGATCGAGCTGGGAGACCTTCGGCCAGATGCGGGTCGGCGAGCTCGGATCTGGCACGCTGCGGATCGAGAACGGCGGGTCCGTGAAGACCGGCGGCGGCGCGGGCAATGTCGGCATCGTCGGCGGTGGTGGCGCGAGCTCGGTCACCATCACTGGCAGCGGCTCGCAATGGCTCGGCAACGGGACCGAACTCTATGTCGGACATTTTAATGCCGGCACCCTGACAGTCGCGGATGGGGGCAACCTGCAACTCACCGGTGTCAACTCGACGCTCCATGCCGGCCTCGTCGGCGGCAGCGCTGGCGGCACGATCAATATCGGCGCTGACGAGGGCAGTGCCGCCGTGGCGGCGGGCGACCTTCTCGTCGGCAAGGTCGCGCTGAACACGAGCGCGAGCAAGCTGGTCTTCAACCACACCGAAGTCGGCTACAGCTTCTCGCCTTCGATCACCGGCGCCGGCTCGGTTCGCCAGATCGCCGGCACGACGATCCTGAAGAGTACGCAGAGCTACTCCGGCGCGACGAGCGTTTCGGGCGGCGTGCTGCAGGCTGGCGTCGTCGGCGCGTTCTCGGCGAACTCGGCCTTCACGGTGGCATCAGGCGCGCGGCTCGACCTCGCCGGCTTCAGCCAGACGATCAGGTCGTTTTCAGGCGCTGGCACGATCACGCTCGGCTCGGCTACGCTGACGGCGGGTTCGGACAATACGTCGACGAGCTTCTCGGGCACGATCAGCGGCACGGGCGGATTGACCAAGACCGGCACCGGCACGCTGACCCTGTCTGGCGCGAACGCCTACGCCGGCAGCACCAAGGTCTCGGGCGGCAAGCTCGTGGTGAACGGCTCGCTGGCGAGCATGGTGACACTCGATGGTGGCACGCTCGGCGGCTCGGGCACGACCGGCGGGGTCAGCGTCGCCAGCGGCGCGACGGTCGCGCCCGGCAACTCGATCGGCACATTGACCATCACCGGCAACGTCGCCTTCGCGGCGGGCTCGACCTATCAGGTCGAGATCAACGCCGCCGGGTTGAGCGACAAGATCGTCGCCTCGGGTTCGGCAACGCTTTCGGGTGGGACGGTGCAGGTGCTGGCCGAGGCCGGTCACTACGCTGCGTCGACCAGCTACACCATCCTGACCGCCGCGGGTGGGGTCAGCGGCCGCTTCGCCGACGTGACCTCGGACCTCGTCTTCCTGACGCCGTCGCTGGCCTATGACAGCAACAATGTCACCCTGACGATGAGCCGCACCGCCACGACCTTCCCGGAGGTTGCGGGAACCCGCAACCAGGCCTTGATCGGGCGTGCGGCCGAGGCGCTCGGCGTCGGCAACCCGATCTACGACACGCTGCTCTCGGGCACGGCGGCCGAGGCGCGCGCCGGCTTCGACCTGCTCTCGGGCGAGGCGCATGCTCAAGGCGTCGCCGTGATGATTGACGAGAGCCGGCTGGTGCGCGACACGATCCTGTCGCGCCTGCGCGGCCCGCTGCTGACGCAAGCTCCGGGGCAAGTCGCTGCCGCCTTCAGCGCCGATTTGCCCGGCCGCAAGGGCGCGACGATCATGACCGCGCCGGTCGCGCAGCCGCGCTACGCCCTCTGGGGCGAGGCTTTCGGCGGCGCCGGCAACACCAATGCCGACGGCAACGCGGCCGGCCTCAGCCGCCGCAGCGGTGGCGCGCTGCTCGGCGCCGATCTGATGCTCTACGACAACCCCGGCTCGTCGCTCAGGGTCGGCATCGCCGGCGGCTACAGCCAGTCGCGCTTCGACCTCGATGCCCGCCTCTCCACCGGCAAGCTCGAGAGCGGCCATGCGGCGCTTTACGCCGGCGCCCGCTTCGGCAACCTGCGGCTCGACGCGGGTCTGGCCTACACCTGGTCCGAGAGCGACATTCGCCGCCAGGTCCAGATCCGCGGCTTTGGCGACAGCTTGCGGCTGCAGCGTCCGGGCGCGGTCGCGCAAGGCTTCGCCGAGCTCGGCTACGGCTTTGCCTTCAGCGGCTTTGCGCTCGAGCCCTTCGCTCAGCTCGCTTTGATCCGGGTCAGTACCGAGGCCGGCACCGAGCAGGGTGGCGCCGCGGCGCTGCGCGTCCTCTCCTCCGACCAGACACTCGGCTTCACCACGCTCGGCCTGCGGGCCGAGGCGCAACTCGGCTCGGCGCCGCTGTTCGCCCGCGCCATGCTCGGCTGGCGCCACGGCTTCGGCGAGCTCACCCCGCAGGCGAAGACCGCCTTCGCGCTCGGCACCACCCCGGCCCGCGTGTTCGCCGCTAAGATCGATCGCGAGGCGCTCGTCGCCGAAGCCGGCCTCGACTGGCGCATCTCGTCTGCCACCGCGCTCGGCCTGACCTACTCCGCCGCCATCGGCGAGCGCTCGCGCGACCACGCCCTAAAGGGCAGGGTCGAAATGAAGTTCTGAGGGACATAGCGAAAGTCAGCCGCCCACCCAAGGCGGAACCCGCCAACCTAAGCGTCCGGCGGACACTACATAAAAAAGCCCGGCCAGATCGGCCGGGCTTCTCTTTTTTGCGGACGAGGCTGTCGGCGCTTACGCGGCCATCGCCTTGCGCAGGTTGTCGCTGACCTTGTCGAGGAAGCCGGTGGTCGAGAGGAACTTCTGGTCGGGGCCGACCAGCAGCGCCAGGTCCTTGGTCATGTCGCCGGCCTCGACGGTGTCGACCGTGACCTTCTCCAGCAGGCTGGCGAACTTGGCGAGCTCGGCATTGTTGTCGAGCTTGGCGCGGTGGCTGAGGCCGCGCGACCAGGCGAAGATCGAGGCGATCGAGTTGGTCGAGGTCTCCTTGCCCTTCTGGTGCTCGCGATAATGGCGGGTCACCGTGCCGTGGGCGGCCTCGGCCTCGACGGTCTTGCCGTCCGGCGTCATCAGCACCGAGGTCATCAGGCCGAGCGAGCCGAAGCCCTGCGCCACCGTGTCGGATTGCACGTCGCCATCGTAGTTCTTGCAGGCCCAGACATAGCCGCCGGACCACTTCATCGCCGACGCGACCATGTCGTCGATCAGACGGTGCTCATAGGTGATGCCGAGCTTGTCGAATTCCGCCTTGAACTCGGCCTCGTAGATCTCCTGGAAGATGTCCTTGAAGCGCCCGTCATAGGTCTTGAGGATGGTGTTCTTGGTCGAGAGATAGACCGGGTACTTGCGCAGCAGGCCGTAGTTCAGCGATGCCCGAGCGAAATCGCGGATCGAGTCGTCGAGATTGTACATCGCCATGGCGACGCCGGCGTCCGGGGCCTTGAAGACCTCCTTCTCGATGACATTGCCGTCCTCGCCGACGAACTTGATCGAGAGCGTGCCCTTGCCCGGGAACTTGAAGTCGGTGGCGCGATACTGGTCGCCATAGGCATGGCGGCCGATGACGATCGGCTGCGTCCAGCCCGGCACCAGGCGCGGGACGTTCTTGCAGATAATCGGCTCGCGGAAGATCACGCCGCCGAGGATGTTGCGGATCGTGCCGTTCGGGCTCTTCCACATCGACTTGAGGTTGAATTCCTTCACGCGCGCTTCGTCCGGCGTGATCGTGGCGCACTTCACCGCGACGCCATGCTTCTTGGTGGCGTTGGCGGCGTCGATCGTGACCTGGTCGTCGGTCGCGTCGCGGTTCTCGACCGAGAGGTCGTAATAGTCGAGTTCGAGGTCGAGATAGGGGAAGATCAGGGTGTCCTTGATCTTCTGCCAGATGATGCGGGTCATCTCGTCGCCGTCCATGTCGACGACCGGGTTGGCGACCTTGATCTTGCTCATGTGATACGACCCCTGCTCTGGTCAGTCTGGAACGATTGCAGGCAACAGCATAACCGCGGCTGCCGGCCCGCGCGCTTCCTAGCGGGTTCGAGGCGCAGGGGGAAGCCGGCCTTTTGGGCAACGGTCCGCGAGCAGCCGACGCCGCCCGCCGTGCCAACGCAGGGCGCCCCGTCTTCCGGCGCAGTTGGCAAGTCTGCGAACCGATTTAGATTGGAGCCATGACAGTCTCCTCCTCATCCCCCCTCGCCCTCGTCACCGGTGGCACCCGCGGCATCGGCGCCGGCGCCGCACTCGCGCTCGCTCAGGCCGGCTACCAGGTTCTCGCAACCGGTCTCACCGATGACGAGGTTGCGGCCCCGCCCGCCCATGCCGCGATCCGCCATGCCAGGCTCGATGTCACCAGCGATGCCGAGGTCGCGGCGATCGTCGCCGACTGCGAGCGCATCGATGCTCTGGTCAACTGCGCCGGCATGATCCAGCGCGGCGGCAAGGAGTTCGAAATCGAGGCCTTCCGGCTGACGATCGAGGTCAACCTCACCGGCACGATGCGCATGTGCCTCGCCGCGAAGGAGAAGCTCGCGCTTGCCAAGGGCGCGATCGTCAACACCGCCTCGATGCTGACTTTCCACGGCTCGGCCTATGCGCCGGGCTATTCCGCCTCGAAGGGCGGCGTCGGGCAATTGACCAAGTCGCTCGCCGCCGCCTGGGCGCAGGACGGCATCCGCGTCAACGCGGTTGCCCCCGGCTGGATCGCAACCGAACTGACCAAGCCCCTCGTCGAGGATGCGGCGCGCTCCGCGCCAATCCTGTCGCGCACCCCGATGAACCGCTGGGGCGAGCCGAGCGATGTCGGCGGCGCGGTCCTGTTTCTGCTTTCTGACGCCGCCCGCTTCGTCACCGGCGCGATCCTGCCGGTCGACGGCGGCTATCTCGCCGTCTGACGGCACGCAGAAAAGATTCGAAACACCAGCGGCATGGCCGCGTTTCCTGAATCAGCCGCCCAGCCAGCTGAATCAGGAACTCAACCGGAGGAATAGCGATGAACAAGGTCAGCCCGGTCCCCGTCCAGGTCAGCACCGAAGAGCGCTGGACCCCCTATCGGCACCCGCAGCCAAAGGATTCGCCGCCCGAACTGATCGTGCCAAACGTCATCCCCGAGGATGAGCGCGTCTGGGTGCCGGTCGACGACAATGTCTGGTTCCGCCCCTTATGCCTCTCGGTGACGCGCGGCTACTGGATGAACCTGCTGCGCGTACGCCGCGCCGGCGTGCTCTCGCGCCACCGCCATCCCCAGCCGGTGCACGGCTATGTGCTGAAGGGAAAGTGGCGCTATCTCGAGCATGACTGGGTCGCGACGGAAGGCTCCTACGTCTACGAGGCGCCGGGCGAGACCCATACGCTGGTGGTCGATCCCGATGTCGAGGAGATGATCACCATGTTCCAGGTCAACGGCGCCATGATCTATGTCGATCCGGACGGCAAATGCCTCGGCTATGACGACGTCTTCACCCGGCTCGACAAATGCCGGGCGCATTACGCGACCAACGGGCTCGGGGCAGAGTACGCCGATCAGTTCATCCGCTAGGGGGCTGCTGAGATCAGCCGACATTAGCGGGCAATCACCGCATCGATCAGATGCGGGTCGCGGGTGAATGGCGCATCCCTTCCGGTGAAGACCGCGGCTGCAGCCTTGTCCGCGGCAAGCTGCCAGCGCAGCCATGCGGTCACATAGGGCAGGAAGGCGCCGATGCCGCTCCGGCAGCCGATGGCGAAGGTTTGGCAGGCCGGCTGCCCCTGAATGTCGTTGTGGTCGGCGCCGGCCACAGCGGCCTTGGCGCGCAGGCGTCCGGCCGGAACCTGGCTGAAATAACTGTCGACCATCTCGGGTGACGACAGCGGGTCCTTCTCGCCGGACAGGAGCAGAACCGACTGCTTCGCGCGCAAGCCCGTCGGAATGAGCGCGCAGTGCTCCCTGTTGCACAAGCGGCGACCGGGCAGGTCGATCAGCACGGTGGTACCGATCCCGGAGGATTGGGCTGCCGCTGCGTTGAACGCACCCGAAGCCCCTTGCGAGTGTCCGATCGCAGCGACCCGCCGACGATCCGCCAGCGAAGCCAGTTCGCTTCTCGTCAGCAGAGCGAGGGCGTCGAGTAGGGTCTCGCCGGTACCGACGCTGGAATCCCGCGTCGCGACGACAATCATCCCCCAGGATGCCAAATGCCGCAGCAGGAAGGCATACTTCTCCGGTTTCGCCCACGTTCCGTTGCCCCAGGTCACGATGGGAAAGGTCTCGCCGGCACGCCTTGCGCGCGGCAGATAGACTTCAACGGCATTGCCCTTGCCGTCGCAGCACAGGGATTTCTCGACCGTGCCGACCTCATAAGGGCCGGCATTCTCGAAGCGCTCTGCACCTCGCCCCTGCGCCAAAGCCGGAGCGAACGTCAAAGCCACCAGAAGCGGTGCCAGCCACCCTGCCACTGCGAGACGGGCTCCGCGCCGGCCGATCCGGGCAATATCCATAGGCTGCAACTCCGGCTTGCCGGAACCGCCCGGCAAAACGCGAAGATGCATGGCTGAGTTTCGGCCTTTTTGAAGGCGGAGCGGATTTCGGATTCAGCGCCCGAGCTTCGCCAGCTCGACCGCGGCGCGCAGCTCGATATGGGCCAGCACCTCGTCCAGGCGCGGATCGTCGGTCGCCTCACGCCGCGCCGACAGCATCGCTTTCAGCCGCTCGAGCTCGGAGACCTGCACACGCCCTGCCAGCAAGGCCGCCTTGAGCTGGTCGAGTCCGTCGAGCAAATCGTGGCCGCGGCGAGCCTGACGTCGCTTGCGCTCCTGCCCGTCCTCATCGGCCTGGACCGCGAGGAGCCCATCGAGCGAGCCGGCCGGGCTGACGGACGTGCCTTGTGCCGTCGCCGCGCTTTCGCGCGCCGGAAGGCGGAAGCTCGACCCGCCGGTCGAGCCGCTGCGGCTTGTCGGGCTGGTCGACGTGACAGGGCTGCGCTGGTCGATGCGGATCATCACGCTCTCGCAAGGTCGGCCCAAAGGCGCTGAACGGACGCTGCACGACCCACTTCCTTGTGCCGGCAACGTGGTTAACGATCGGTAAATCACCCGGCAGGATTTGCCGAGGCGGCAGCTTTGCGCCGGTGACCGCTCCCTGTCCGATCAGGCCACCCATCTCTAAAATCCTGATTAAAAAGCGTTTTCACTTTCTCTCGAACTGGCACGTTCCTCGCAATGAGCTGGCGACATGAGATTCACCCGGTGCGCCATGCCTCGCCTCTTTCGCCTCCGCCATTTGCTGACGCCGCTTGCAGCACTGCTGCTGGCCGGCGTGGCCATGGCCGCCGATCTCGCCCCGGCGGGACCTGTGGGCCCGGCTGGTCGCGGCGGCAGCCCCACCAATAACGGCCCGGCACGCAGCGGCGCGGCCGATGCCGGTGTCTCGCGAACCGCCTTCGCCGGCAGCGGCGGCATGGGAACCGCGCTCTCGCGTATCAAGGATCTCGCCTCGATCGAGGGCGTCCGTAGCAACCAGATCCTCGGCTACGGCATCGTCGTCGGCCTCAACGGCACCGGCGACACGCTCAACAACGCCCCCTTCACCAAGCAGTCCCTGACCGCAATGCTGGAGCGCCTTGGCGTCAACACCCGCGGCGCCACCATGCGCACCGCCAACGTCGCGGCGGTGATGATCACCGCCAATCTGCCGCCCTTTGCCGTCCAGGGCACGCGGCTCGACGTCACGGTCTCGGCACTGGGCGACGCCAAGTCGCTGCAGGGCGGCACCTTGCTCGCCACCCCGCTGCTCGGCGCCGATGGCGAGGTCTACGCCGTCTCGCAGGGTCCCGTGGCGATCTCCGGCTTTTCGGCCGAAGCCGAAGCCGCCAAGATCACCCGCGGCGTCCCGACCGTCGGGCGCATCGCCAATGGTGGCCTGATCGAGCGTGAGATCGATTTTGCCCTCAACAAGCTGAAGACGTTGCGCCTGTCGCTACGCAATCCCGACCTGACCACGGCGAGGCGCGTTGCCGCCGCGATCAACGACTTCGTCGGCGGCGACTCGGCCGAGCCGACCGACCCCTCAACGGTCGTGCTGCAGATCCCGCCGCGCTTCCAGGGCAATATGATCCGGCTGCTCACCGACATCGAGCAGCTCCGGATCGAGCCCGACCAGGGCGCCCGCGTCGTCATCGACGAGCGCTCCGGCATCATCGTAATGGGCAAGGACGTGCGCGTCTCCACCGTCGCGGTCGCCCAGGGCAACCTGACGGTGACGATCTCCGAGGAGCCGCAGGTCAGCCAGCCGAACGAGTTCGGTCAGGGCCGGACGGTCGTCGTCCCGCGCAGCAACGTCAAGGTCGACACCGAGGGCACCAACAAGCTCGCTCTGGTCAAGGAGAGCGTGACGCTGCGCGAACTCGTCGACGGGCTCAACGCGCTTGGCCTCGGCCCGCGCGACCTGCTTTCCATCCTGCAAGCCATCAAGGCAGCCGGCGCGCTGCAAGCCGACATCGAGGTGATGTAATGACTGCCATCCTCGCCGCCCCTGCCGCCAAGCTCGCCATCGGCGCCGCCGTCAATCTCGCTGGCGGCATCGCCGACGCGCTGAGCTCGCAGAACAGCAAGGCGAAGAAGACCGCCGCCGATTTCGAGACCGTCTTTCTCGAGAACTTCACGCAGACCATGATGAATTCGAGCGGGACCGAAGGTCCTCTCGGCGAGAACGGCGTCGGCGGCGACGTCTGGCGCTCCATGCTGACGCAGGAATACGCCAAGCAGATGCAGCGGGCCGGCGGCGTCGGCCTGTCCGACCAGATCATGCGCGACCTGATCCAGGTCCAGGCGGGCGCATCGGCCACCGGACCGGCGGGAGCCGGCAATGGTTGAGCGCCTGCGCGTCGTCGACGAGCGCCCGCGCGTCTCGAATGCCGTGGAAGCCGAGACATTGATCGAAGCCGTGATGGAGACGCTCGGCGCCCTCTCCCATGTCGTCGGCGAGGAGACCGGCCTGGTCAAGGCCGGCCGCCTCAAGGACGCGATGGAGCGCGAGACGCGCAAGGCCGAACTCGCCGGCGTCTATATGAAGGGCGTCGAGCAGATCAAGCTGAACGCCGTCGCGCTCGCACGCTTCTCACCCGAGAAGGTCAAGCGCCTGAAGAACGCGCACCTGGCCTTCCAGGATCTGATCGATCTCAACCAGACCGTGCTGGCGACGGCGCGCGCGATCTCAGAGTCGATCATGCGCGACCTCGCGAGCGACACCAACCGGCAGAACAAGGTGCCTGGCTACGGGCCGACCGCGACCGTGGGCGCTGGAGTCTTCGCCCGCCCCAATGCCGGCCCGCTGGTGATTTCGAAGAGCCTGTAGGGGCGCTGCCGGCTAATCGACTGGGCGGGCGGCTGACTTAGACTGTCGCCGGGCCCGGAAGGACTCGCACAGATCATATCGGAGCAGCGACATCGACTCGCGCGACTTCGACCAAAACTACGCGCACGGACGCCCTGCGCCGGATGCATTGCAATTTACCAATTTCCCTAACGGCAGATTCAACTCTCTGCTGCATGGTCTCACGCTTGGAAGAAGTCCGCCCTTGCGAGAGGAGTCCAGAATGGATTTCGGCGCGACACCAAAGACGTTCGCGACCGGTGCCGTCCAGGCGACGGTCCGTACCGATATTTCCGTCCAGAACGGCGCAACGCCGGTCGAGCTCCCACCGGAGAAGACCGTTCGCTCGGTCGCGGCCGGCGAGCCGGTTCAGCTCGATATCCGGGCCCGAGCCGAGGAGCGTCGCCATGATGCGCAGCGGCAGCAGAGCGCGCAGGACGATACGGCCCAGCAGCGCCGCTTCGACGAACAGCGTCGCCAGCAGGATCTGCGCGATGTGATCGAGCGACGCCTCGATATCGATCCGAAGACGCGCAGCATCATCCTGCGCAAGACCAACCGCGACACCGGCGAAGTGGTCGAGCAATTGCCCGACGAGACGCTGCTGAAGATGCGCATCTGGTCGCGCGAGATCCTTGAGCGCAGCCGCGAGGCGGAAGCACCCCGCAACCATGAGGTCGAGCGCCTCGCCTGAGGTTGCCGATCTCTCTCCACTTTAACGCCGCCGGCACTCGCCGGCGGCGTTTTCGTTCGTATGCCGATCCTCGGCATGCGCAGGCTTTGGCCTACCGGGCCGTTTCACACTCATTAACCATGCCGCGGCTTCGCCCGGATTTTGGGCAATTCGCGGGTTCGGATTTACGCCTCGTTACGAGATCGGCGGCATGGTCCATCGGTCGCGGCCAGAAAGGTTGCGACGCCAGAAGGCACCATACCAGAAGGGTATTCTATCATGGCCGTTTCTCTTTCTGCCGGCGTCCGTAACAACCTGACGACGCTGCAGTCGACCTCCGCCCAGTCCTCGCAGATCCAGAACCGCCTTGCCACCGGCAAGAAGGTCAACAGCGCGATCGACAGCCCGGTCAACTTCTTCACCGCCGCTTCGCTGAATGATCGTTCGAGCCAGCTCACCGGCCTGCTCGACGGCATCTCGAACGGCATCCAGACCATCCAGGCTGCTTCCAAGGGCATCGACGGCATCACCAAGCTGGTCGGCTCGCTGCAGTCGACGATCAAGCAGGCCCAGGCCGACGCGGCTCAGAACCGCCCGACCAAGGCCGGCACGGCGCGCGCCACCCAGGCCGAAGTCTCCGCCACCAGCAAGAGCCTCAAGGACATCGCCCTCGACAAGAAACTGGTCGGTGCGGACGCGGTTGCGGACGCTGCGACAGCGACAAGCGCTGGCGACCTCGGCATCATCGATACAAACACTTTCATCGGCATTTCGCTGACGGCGGGCTCCACCACCTATGAGGCGTCGTTCTCCTCGGTGAACGCCACGGTCCGCGACCTCGTCAACGAGATCAACAAGTCGGGCATCGCCACCGCCTTCGTCGACGAAAAGGGCCAGCTCAACGTCAAGGGCACCGGCTCCGAGGATCTCGAGTTCGGCGTCGGCGTCGGCACGACCGGTGCTGCCTCCGGCGCGGGCAGTGCGATCGTCGATGCTCAGACCGGTCTCGCCAACGCGGCAGTCGGCTTCGTCGCCGGTGACGCGCTTGCGGCGTCTGCGATCAAGGGGC